>NZ_JBGOHB010000044.1:0-31116 GCF_041521345.1 Virgibacillus oceani
ATAGATTTTGAGTGATGGCGCACTCCTTTTAAAAAAATGAATGAGCTGCGTCTACTTTAGTATTGACATTTATTCCTTATTTTAGAACTTTATTTTCATGGTAGGAGATAAAGGAAACATGCTCCCGCATCGGGGGTATGCCGACGTTGACCGGCAAGGTCGTAGTTAGTCGGCCTTCCTTTACCCGTAAGGAGCCGATGTTGACTTATGAAAGGATGTTCGGTTAAGAACGCGACATCCTGTCGCAACACCGAACTGACCTACATCCTGTAGGCCCGAGGTGAAGGAAGTCCGGGACTGCGGTACAGTCGTTCCTCGTCCCACCGTAAAGACCCGCTATCGCTGGGCGCTGGAGCTAGACGTGGCTATTCTTATATAGAAGATTATCCACAGATCAAAAATTTTATAGTACGATAAGCAATTATAAAAGGATTAGCAACTGTAATTGACTGCTAATCCTTTCTTATCATACGCTTATCAACTAATTTCATTCCTCCATAAGCAATCACAATGGAAAGTAGAATATAAAGCAGGGATGGAAGCCATGCTGCCGTACGGCCTATTTCAACTTGAGAAGCTGCGGCCATACTGCTTTCCCATGGGTCACTTGGTATATAAAGAACAGTTAATATCATTCCTGTTCCAATTTGTAAAATAAAGTAAGCAGCGATGAAAAAAACCGTAAAAAAAATGTATTTCTTCATTTACTACTCCTTTCATTTTAAAATTTATCCAAAAACGACTTAGGCACATCTGCTTTAAATACTAATTCCTGACCTGTAGTTGGATGCTTAAATGACAGTACCTTTGCATGGAGTCCAAGACGTCTGATCACATTTTGTTTGGATCCATATTTCTTATCCCCAACAACTGGGTGACCTAGATCCTGCATATGCACACGTATCTGGTTTTTGCGCCCCGTTTCCAGTTCCACTTGCAATAACGAAAAGTTTTCATTGGATTTTATTACTTTATAATGGGTGATTGCATGCTGTCCATCATTTTTTACAGGGCTGGAATACATCAGATGGGTACGGCTTTCCTTTAGCCATGATGAAATATATCCTTTTTCCTTCATTACCTTCCCCTCAACAAGTGCCACATAGCTTCGTTCTTTTACACTATCTTTCCACGTATCCTGCAGTTTCCGCTTTACCTGTTCGCTTTTAGCAAACATCATCACACCTGAAGTATCTTTATCCAAACGATGTATGACAAAAATTCTATTTTGCGGGTCTTCCATGCGAACATATTCCATTAATTGATGATGCGCTGTTTGTTTTTTTTCCTTATGCGTTGCAATGGAAAGAAGACCAGCTTCCTTGTTAATTACAATAATGTCTTTATCCTCATATAAAATGGACATACCAATCAATGCACTTTCCTGTACAGCAGCTTTATTTTTCAGAATCGTAACGACGTGTCCTGGATAAAGCGGGTAATTATGTTTTGTCTCTATATGATCATCCACCGTAACCTGCCCCCGGGTAAGTATTGATTTCACCGAGTTACGGCTGCGGTTGGACATCACTTCTAACAAGAACGGTAATAATTCCATCTGCTTCTTAACATTATATTGAATTGTATTTGTTTGCTTCTTATTATTGGATTGATGACCTTTAGCCATATGAAATGCTCCTCTATTTTTGGAAAATCTTGCTTCTGCTTATTTTTTAAGCCTGTGTTGACCGATGTGTTTTTTTCCGGGTATTTAGAATAATTCTCTTTCTATATAAATACACCTTGATAAAACCATATGCTTTCCTGCAGCGGGAAAATTCAGCTCCGCTTTTCACCTTGGTCATCATATATTATTATGCAAGGAACTGGATCATCGGATAAATAAAAAACTACGGTTCACCTAAAACCCTGCTGCAAAAAATAACAGAGCAAGCTTCTAAGCCGCCCTGTTATATTTGTACCTTAATCCACCAATATATCTTTATGCTCCGGTGTATTTTCTATTTTGCTTTTTGCATAAGGACATAAAGCAACAATTTTACTATCTTCTTCACGGGCATGTTTCGCGGCTCTATCCACTAATTGACCCGCTATTCCCTGCCCTCTTAATTCATTGGACACATAGGTGTGATCAATGACGAGGTTATTTTCATCGGATGTATCAAAAGTAATTTCCGCCAGCGGGTTCTCCTCATCCTCACCAACGTAAAATTTATTATCCCCTTTTTTAATTTCCTCCATGACTCATCCTCCTAACAAATATAATTCTTATTCTCTTCTTATCATACTTTATTATTTACACACAGCCAAAAAAATAATCTATCCTTGAAACATCGGCAATGTTACTGCAATCACCATTAAGAAAATGAGCAATAAATAATTTACTGAATAGAGAAAGTTCCATCGCGCCCATTTCACCACATCTTTTACAAAGAAACCGCTGATCCCGATGGCAAGCCAGCCAAGGTTCAATAGGGTCGCTATAATGATAAATGCTGTGCCAAGCTGCGCCAAGTAAAATGGCAATGGAAGCAAACAAGCAATGTAAACGACCATTTGCCGCTTCGTTACTTCGAATCCATGCACCACCGGCAACATCGCTACACCGGCTGCTTCATACTCATCATATTTTCTAATCGCAATGGCAAATGTATGCGGCATCTGCCATATGAACAAGATAAGAAATAGGACAATAGGAACAATATGAAAAGCGGAATCAATTACCGCCCACCCAATTAACGGTGTAACCGCTCCTGCCAAACTGCCGATGACAGTATTGAATGTATATTTCCGTTTTGTCCACATCGTGTAAGGCACAACATACAAAAACCAGCCAATAAAGGCATAAATGGTTGCTTCGAGCGTTGTAAATAATAAAATAATCAGTCCAAGAATACTGGTGCCTATTCCGATTGCCAAAACAACTTTCATAGATATATTTCCTGTAACGGTTGGCCTATTCTTCGTCCGCTGCATAATCGTATCAATATCCACGTCATACCAGTTGTTTAAAACCAAAGCCCCGGCCATCACCAGCGTACTTCCAATCACAGTGAGTAAAAAAATCACCCAATAATCCGCAAAAGCATTATCCGTAAAATAAAGTGCAAGCCAAAAACCGGAAATAACAGGCAGCACATTCGCAATTAAAACGGTTGCTTTAAAAAGTGATTTGATATCGCTAAAGAGTGTCGATTTTTTGCTTTGACCAGCATTTTGCTCAGACTTATCCTCGTGCTTCATATTATGTCCTCCAGAAACAGGTAAAAATATAAAATTACAGTAATAATATCTATCTTATCATGGAATAATAAAGGACGATAGTAATTGAGCGGGGGAAGCGGATGAGGGGTATGGTTATTTTTCATTTGAAGGACAACAGTAAGCGGGGCGAGTTGTTAAAATAATAATCCGTTGTAAAAATTAATAACGAGAGAATGTGTTCGTGTTACTTGGTACACCAATGTAAATTTCCCTTTTCTTGGAATAGAAAACTAAAAAACGGAATTCTCTCCGTCCATTTTTACACGCTCCTTGTACAATTCATTAGGTAAATGGATGTTTCTTTACTAGTTATGGACATTATCACTCAAATTGCACACTAAGAATCCTGAAATTATAGAATTTTAGTTGAAAGAAAAAATAGGCTTGAAGTGCACATGTCATGTTCCTATAAAACTACTAGCAACAGGGACATTACACTGTCCCTGCATCCCGAGAAAAAGGACTGGTTTCCGAGATCAACCAGCCTCTCCCTTATCTGCTTTTTTAACATTATCTTTTAATCCGGCTGCTTTCCCCCATAACACTCTCTGCATAACAATACCAATAAACCCAATAATCAAAGTGACCAACCCAATCACCTGAAAAATATGAAACACCCCAAACCATTGCACCAAGAAACCTCCGGCAATAGGTGCAAGCACTAAAAAAATACCTGTCAGGGAATTATACATTCCCGACATCTGCCCTACCTTTCCGTCCGGGCTTTCCATTTGAAGTATATAGCTGAAAACAACACTAAATATACCTGTGCCTATCCCTATCACAAGTGCGGGACCGATGATACACCAAATATTTTCACCAGGCGATAACATGCCCATGGCAAGAAGACCTGCCCCGATTAAAAATATTGAACTTCCCAAAAACCAGCCATACCTTCTTATTCCTTTCAACCTATTTATAAATAGAATGATCCCTACCGCTCCTAAACCTACTGCAGACATAAGCCAGCCTAACAGAGAAGGATTGTCGGGAAAAAGCTCCCGTGTTAATACAACGAATTGCGCATCTACCAATTGGATGGACGTAAAAGCAATTAAAGAAAAAGAAAAGCTTGCCAACAACACTTTAGAACGCAAAATAATACCCCAGCCATTTCCCCATGTTTTCCAAAAAGAATCGTTCTCCACCATTCCTCCTTCAAGTGTAACTGCAGATTCGTCCGCATCCACGTGGCGTACAAATAGCAGAATGCAAACAGAAACCAAAAGAGCAAAAGCGTAAACTGCAAAACTCAACCTTGGTGAAAATGCTGCAGCAATGGAAGCACCAAGGAAAGGACCAATTATTTTTGATAATTGATTTACGGTGCCATTTAAAGTAACAGCTTTTATTATCAAATCAGGATGAACCACCTGCCTGACAAGCGCCTGCTGGGCAGGAAAATGAACGACGGTTATGCCGGAGCGTACAAGAATAATTCCTAGCATAACCCATGGATTGGATATAAAAATAAGTGTAATGGTAAAAACTGCTGTCAGTAAATCTGCCAGAAGCATAATTCTAACCTTTTTACCTCTGTCGATCCAAACGCCTGCAAATTGACTGAATAAAGCTTGAGGGAGTGCGTAAACAACAGGGATAAGCGCAATCACCCAAGGTTCTGATTGCCAGACGTAGCTGAATATCAGCATGACTGCAAGCACATCAAAAAATCGACCGAACGTAGAGATGGTATACGAACTGAATAACATGACATACGTACGGTTTTTCCATATAGACATTTTTCCGGCTGCCTGATTTTCCATTTGATCACCTTCCTGTATAAAAGGATAAGAGATCAATATCAGAGGAATATCAGAGAACGGAAAAAACTTGCTTTTCAATCTCAGCCTTTAACTTGAACAGGTTTGTGAGTTTGTAATATTCATCAGCTTCTTTTTTATAATGATGGATCAGCTCTTCCTTCATACTCGCTTTAGGAAGGATTAGATCCAGCATTTGATATATCAATAAAAAATAATAAGTATGACCTGATTGGTGAATTATCCGGATCCCTTCATCAATCATGTTCTTCCCTTCTTTTTTTTCACCTTTTTTAATGAAAAACATTCCTTGCATCATCTTGAGCGCAGCTTGTTCTCTTAAAAAAGGAAAATGTATAAGCACATTTTCTGCTTCGTTAAGCCCTATTTCCACCTCTGCCATTTTATTATCATAAAACAGAATGATTGTTTTCATGATATGCAAAAAAGGCAGAAATCCGTGTTCAGGAGAACTGATCGCATCCAACTCTTTTTGTACAAGTTGCATGGAATACGCTGGTTTATTTACTTTCAAATACCACATTGCCAAGCTGAAACAGCTTATATCCATTCGTTCTTTCTCTTTTAAGATTTTCTTCTTAAGTACTTGTTCATGCACATCTATTACTTTTTCCGTATTCTTTTCTACAAATCCATACAGCAATAAAGGAACAAAAATATGATCCGTTCCGTCCCGCTTTTTGAGCAATGAATCAAAATCGCTTCGAAGCCAACAAAGTACGGTTTCCTGCTTTTCATCAATCGGAAAACCTAGTGCTTTATTTGTCATTAATTCCTTTAATGCTTTCCCTTGGCCATATTTATAATATGTATCAAATAATTCATTTGCCTGGCGGGATATTTCTTCCGGTACTGGTACAGTCGGTACATGAGTGTGTTCTTCCAGTTTCAAAGCATAGCCTAATCCTTTCACAGTTTTAATCGATAATATGTTACGGAAAGGGAATAATTTTTTCCTCAGCCGGTAAATATGATCATCTACCGTGCGATCCGTTGGCTCCTCTAATGGCCAGACAGCATCCAGCAACTCGTTCCGTGAAAAAACACTTCCGTTATTTTCATATAAAAATCTCAATAAGAAAAATTCTTTTCTCAGTAACGTAACTTGATTGTCTTCCAGCGTTACAGAATAATCCTCCACGGAAAAATTCATAATGTTCCCCTCCGAGCGTAAAAAAATGTTATAAATCTATGATTAATTCATTGTTCTCTTCGTTAAAAGCATTGTAAACTGTTGATACATTCTCATCCATGTACTCAGCCAAATCTCCAGCATAATCTGGTGGTATTTCGGTTTCTGAGTGATAGATATTTATAGCGTATTCAAGGTCAGTCTCTAATTCCAAGTTTAATCCATCATTATTGTATACAAAGGCATTGGCACTTGGATACGATGCATCGAAATCGATATACTGAGGCTGTTCCTCAGGAATGATTTCTATTATGTAGCTGAAATTTTCTTCGGTATCATCCAATTGAATGGTTACTGCCGTAGTTTTATCAGAAGTGTTATTTGAACAACTAACTGCAACCAGCAGCATTAAAAATAAGAGTAAAATTCTTATTTTTATTTTCATATCGAAAATCTCCTAATACATTAATTTTGCATAATTATATCATATCCATATAGAAATATACCGATAATCACCAATGTTAAACACATACAAAAAAGCTGATTGTCAGAATCCCTGTCACAACCAGCTTCTGTATAGCTTATATAAATACTGAACTTATTCAAGTCCGGTTCCAAAAACGCTGTTTAGCAATTGCGGAGACAAAATCACTACCGAAATTTGGATTGTTCGTGGCAAAAATGACGCCTGCCAGGTTATTTTTGTCCGAGGTTTTAATATAATTTTGTGCGGTGGTGGCAATGCCAATTGGTTTGTAGTGCTGATATGCTTCATTCATGAAATTCATTATTTCCCGGTTGAATTTCCCTTGATTTTTGGCTTTTCCTCCAACAACATAAAGCGAATCATACAGAACAGGATACTTCGTGGTGAATGTCTCATTAACTTCGATTTTTGTCCCATCCGAACCAACAACCGGATGGAGATTATCACTGATGACATCATAAAATACGCCGTTCTGCTGCAGGTAATTTATTGTACTTCTTACCTCATCCCCATTGAATCCATCGCCAATTAAAATCCCTACTTTTTGTGTGTAAGCAGAAAATGTGGTATTTGCCTGGCTAATAGCTGGAGAAGTTCTGTTTTCGGCAACATGAGTGGTCTTCGGACGGGTCACACCGATATTGTCAGCAAGAATAGTTGCAAACTCCGTATCCACCCTACCCCACATTTCCACATTCTGCTGCCTGACAGACTTACTTTTTACGTATCCCAAATGATAACTGAATGATTCAATCAGATCCTGTTTTTCCACCGTGGACAAGCTGTTCCAAAATAACCTAGCCTGGGAAAAGAAATCATAAAACGAATTACTCGGGACTTCCCTGGTAACATCCCCCTCCACTTTTTCGGGATAATGGACGTATCCGCCTTCTTCAGCTGATGCTTCTGCAGGTGTATTGCCCGCCAGCGAATTATTATGATAATGTACGGAATCCACATCAATCCGGTGGTGCTGATAGCCATCACGCAAGTTAAAGTTCCTTTCAACGATTGGTTTGTTTACCGGGAGATCCTCGATATTTGCTGAACTTTGCCTGTATAACTCTGTATCTCTATAAGCAAATGCCCTTCCTTGTAAAACTGGATCATTGGTAAAGCCTATTCCCGGAACTACACTGCCAGGATCAAATACGGACTGTTCCTCCTCGGTAAAGAAATTATCAACCAGTTTATTCAACGTCATTTTCCCGACAATTTGAACTGGAATTTGTTCCTCTGGCCAAAGTTTTGTATCATCCAATACATCAAAGTCGTATTTGAATTGGTCTTCTTCAGGGATCAGCTGGATACCAAGATCATATTCCGGATAAGCTCCCTTATTGACTGCCTCAATAATATCCCGTCGGTGAAAGTCCGGATCTACCCCGCCAATAATATTTGCTTCATCAAGCAACAGGGAATGAACGCCAAGCTTAGGCTCCCATTTAAACCGGACAAAGATGGATTTTCCCTGCGCATTCACAAAACGGAATGTGTTAATCGGCCAGCCTGCCATCATCCGCCAGCTCCTCGGACGACCACGCATGGACATGAGCCACATCACCATATGGGCCGATTCCTGGTTATTGGCTACATAATCCCAAAAGTTATCATGCGCTGTTGTAGCCTGCGGGATATCCGTAATCGGGTTTTGTTTCGCAGCATGGGTAACATCCATAAATTTCATCGCATCTGCAAGAATAAAAATAGGGAATTGAAGAGATAGTGAATCATAATTACCTTCCTGTGTATAAAACTTAACTGCAAACCCACGGATATCTACAGCAGTATCCTTTGACCCTTTATTTCCTACAAAATTTGAAAAACGGCAAAATACAGGTGTTTTACGTCCCGCCTCTCCCAAGAAATGGGCACTGGTCAAATGGCTAAGAGATTTGTAAGCTTCGAATTCACCATATAACCCAAAGCCCCTGGCATGAACCACCTTTTCAGGAATCCGTTCCCGGCTGAAATGGGATTGTTTTTTATAAAAATGAAAATCCTGAAACAGCAGCGGACCGCGCTTTCCTGCCCTTAATGAAGTCTGGTCATTTGATACTCTGACGCCATTGTCATCTGTCATCTTCTTTCCGGGACCAGTATTTTTCCTGCGGTTCTGTTCTAACTGTTCGTCTTTCTCATTGCCTTTAAATGGCTTTTTATGTCTATCCTTATCTTTATCCACGTCATCACCTTTACTTTCCGTGATATTTAAATCTCCAATAAATAATATGTATGCAAAAGGAAATTATTCTATGTGTAAGTGCTGAATCTACACTATATTGTGGACAGGCTGTATATGTGCCTCTGAGAAATAACGGGGGTGCCGACAGGGATACCTGTCACTCCTCGAATTCACCCGAATTTTGTCGAAAGGTTTCTAGGTCGGGGAGTGACAAGTAATTTGAAATCTAAAAAAGACCGTCCAAATTGACGATCTTCATAATGAGCTGTTTTATTACAAGTTTTTAATTATATAGTTTTTTGCCAGTAAATAAGCATTCGAGGTGAACAACTGGGTATTAATTTTTCTTTCCAGCATCAGTTTTCCGAACCGTTCGAAATCAAATAACCTCACCTTTATATCTTCCGTACTATCCAAATCCTGTTCAGACGCTTTGTATGCATTCAGTATTAGGAAAGTTTTCACTTTATTGTTTTGGATTGCCGGATTCACCATGAATTCTCCGAGAAATACAGGTTTCTTTTGAGAGATATACCCCGTTTCTTCCTTTACTTCCCTAATTAATCCTTCTTCGTCCGTTTCATCCCCTTCTCTTTTCCCAGCAGGAACTTCTATGAAATATTCTCCCCCGGCATGCCGATATTGTTCAACCAGCACCACCTGATTTTCTTTCGTGACCACCACTGCATTCACCCAATCAGCATACTCGTTGACGAAATAATCCTCAATCACTATTCCATTTGAAAGTTCACAGCAGTCTTTCCGGATATTCCCAAACGGGCTTTTATGTACGTACGTTGAATTTAACGTTTTCCACTTCTCCATATTTCTCTCCTATATTAGTTTAATGGATTTTTAAATACATAACTTGCTTTGTGATAATTCATTTTTTCTTCATAAAATCGGTGAGCATCTTCTCGCTGCAAACCTGAAGATAAAGCAACACTTTCATAGTTATGTTCCTTTGCCCACTTATGAACATATGAAAGCAGTTGTTCTCCATATCCTTTGGAACGGCGGCTCGCATCTGTAACCAAATCACAAACCCAGACGAATCTACCATAATAGAGTGTGATCATTGATTTAAATCCAATTACCGCAACCATTTCTCCCTCATCTATCAAAGCTAACATTTTATATCTATCTTTCTCGCGTGCCTCAGTGACTAAACCAAGATATGTATTCTCATCAAGATGCGTGCGTAATTGACGCATAATAGGAAATGCCTTAAGAATTTCTTTTTGCGTTTGAAGTTCTTTAATTGATGGGTTCATTCCTTTGTCTCCTTCCGTTATTTAGAGTCAATAAACGCTTTTCTGTCCATACTTTCCAGGAAACTAATCAGCCTATGATCGGTTTTATCAGAATCAACACCAAGCCAAATTAAATGTCCCCAAGTATCCAATAGGCTTAACGCTGAATGCGGAATATTTTTATGAGCGAAATATGCATGTTCGACGGGAACCGAACTATCGTACTTACTATGCATAATGAGGGTTGGACAAGATACATCTTGCAAATTTTCCACCGTGATCTCATTTACCTGTTCCAAATCTATTAAAAAACCGTGTCCCGACCGTTGGCGATTGTTCATTTTTCTAATCTCTTCCACATCATCTGCACTTATTTTAGGCTTTGCTTCCTTATAAGTCAGCATGCTAAATGATGGGAACATTTGTCTGAAAATAAAGCCTGGAAACATATTACTCATACCAGAAACTAACTTCCATGTGTATTTCTCAGTCTTTGGATGAAATAACACGCTGGCAGCTTTGTATTCTTTATCCTTTGGGGTGAGCCATTTTTTTGTAACAGCAGATTGTAATGTAAGAGAACGTACTTTTTTCGGGTATTTGGAAGCAAAATATATACCGCTTGGGCCTCCTGCAGATATACCAAGCAGGTCAACCTTATCAATATTTAAATAGTTTAATAGGCTATGGTAATTTTCGCATGCCACATCAAGATTTTCTCCTATTTCCTTTGATGTACCTCCATAACCTGCTCTTGATGGGGTGATAATCGAAAAATCATTTTTAATTAAGGCTTCATATCCAAATTCTTCCTTACAATTTGAATGACCGCCATGGAAAACCAGTATAGGTTCCCCCTTTCCAACTATGGAATATTCAATAGTTGCACCATGCGTATAAAACTTCCCTATTCTTCTCTCCATTAGTTATTCTCCTTTTTTGAAAAAGTGAGTACCAAATGCTGCGTTGATCACATCTACTCTCTATTTATTTGACCACTCATGCGTTATTATAAAAGATTTTATCCGCCTAAACACTTTTCTTGGCTGGTTCGTTAGAATCAATCACTATGTAATCACGTATATGACCTATTCATTAAAACTACTCGCCATCCATCCGGGTCTTCTATGGTCACACCTTGTTCTTTCCAGTAACCATTCTCAGGTCTAACTTCCTCATATCCCATCTTTTGTAGCCGGTCGGATACTTTTTTGACTTCTTTTTCATCTGTGATATAGAAGACTAATAGATTATCTTTGGATGGAGCAGGACAAGGACTACCGTCAATATGCCGAGTAAATTCCAAATGATAGTCAGTATCCGGTAACCCAAAAATAATTCCTTCGTATCCTCGATTCCCTTTAAATTGTTGAATTTCAGTTAATCCCAGACCATTTTTATAAAAATCAATAACCGCTTCAAATTTATCTGTGGGTCTAGCTATTCTGACCTGTGCAGCTGTAAAATCATTGAATTGCATAATTAATTATCACCTTTTCTAAACTATATTTGTGTAGATTTATGTAAAAGTTAATTTAGATTATTTGAATATATGCTGTGCGTTCAAGGTATAGCTAAATAATAAGTAGTATCAAAAACAACGATAACCTGCTGCAAAACCGTTTTGTACAAAAAAAGGTGGTCAGTCCAATGGTGCATTCCCTTTAAATATCATTCTAACATAATAAAAATTATCGCAGACGAAAAAAATGGAAAAATGATTTGCATTCAAGAGAGAGAATTTTGAAAGTACTATTAGTAATTGATGTACAAAACGGGATTGTTAATTTTGGAGACTTTAAACAGGTACTTACACTTAGGGAGATTATTATTAAAGATTTTAAAGCCAGCGGACTGCCAGTTATATTCATGAGGCATTTCGATGACATGGTAGAAAGTCCGCTTTATAAACATTCAACCGGATCTGAATTAAATTAGGTGGTCCCTTTGGATACTTAGCTTTCCATATATATAATTCTCTCAAATTTTATTCCAAATAAATTCTTCTACAGAAAGTGTGGATGGTAGTAAACAAAGGGGTCCAATAGTCACCGAGGATTGCCTCTTTTATTATGCTTATACACTGCATTTTTTTGTACTACTTTATATAAATCATATGGATGGTTCTGAAAACTATCATAAGCAATGGACCAATCATCTAGACTATTTTTAACTAATCTTTTCTTCAGTCTCAGGGCGCTTTAGATAATACAATCCCAAACTCATCACACCAACTGCTGTCAGTACACAAGTCAATATTCCAACAGATAAAAATAATGTAGGCAAGGTAAAACTTATCGCCCAAAATGTGCCATAAATAATACCTAGCGGTGTCGCTATTTTAGAAAAAATAAATCGCACTGTAAAAACCTGGCCTCGTATGTCATCTGGAACAAGCTTTTGAAAAAGTGTGTTACAGTATATATTCCAGACCGGCATAATGATGCCTGCAATCACTTCAATCATGATTGCAGCCCACAATAAAGTGGTAAGCCCAAGGCCAACATGCGTTAATCCTCCGATAAATAATGCGCCAATCATCAGTATGTACATTAATCTCTGTGACGGTTCACTTAACTTACCTACAATAAATGAACCAATGATATACCCAAGCGGAAAGGAAGCCGCAAATAATCCATAGCTAAATGAAGTACCATCTAACACTTCCAATACGTATGGAATATACATGACTTGCGTTGCAAATACACTAAAATTAACAACAGCTATAAAGAATCCAAGAAAAATCAGTATCTTTTGCTTACGGTAGACAGCTAAGCCTTTTTTAAACTGACTCCACCAATTGTTGCCCACCATTTTATTCGACTGTCTGTGTTCCTGTATCAATGAAACAAATAGTATGGATATCAAAAACAGAAAAACAACCATAAAAACTGCCAAATAAATACTGAATGATGCTACAACCAATCCTGCAATTGGCAAAGCAATCAGCCGCATAAATTGAACTGTTCCTGCAATATGCGCATTTGCTTTAACAAGCTGATCTTTTTTAACCAAGTTGGGCACAAGGGCATTTGCTGGAGGATCATATACAACAACTGCGGTTAAAAATGCAACGGAATAGAGTATTCCTGCATTTAAATGTCCAGTAAAGGAAATAATCAGTAATAAAATATATGCTAAAATGCGCACAGATTCAGAAACCATCATGACAGACTTTCTTTGAAAACGATCTATGTAAGGACCAATGGAAAACTGAACAAAAATTTGTGTCCCTATATTAATAATCCACAAGCTTCCCATAGCAAGTTCCGACCCGGTCAGATCATAAACAAACCACGATATGATAAACGTGCCAAAAGTATGAGCAAAAGCGGAGGTACACATGCTGCTGTAGAGTCGAGTGAAATCTATCCCAAATCGCATCTATTCCATTTCCTCTATGTTTAAATAGTTCAGCAACTGCTTCGATTCCACACCAAGCAAATGCCTTTGAAGGCTGTATTTAGATCCTTCAACCCTAACAAGTCTTGCAGATCGCAATAAAGTGACATGGTGATGTACGGTTGTTTTACCCATACCAATTGCTTCTGTCAGCTCTTTAAGCGTTCTATCTTTTTCGGATAAAAGTTTTAGCATCTTCAGACGATTTTCATCCCCCAATGCTTTGTATCTTTGAATCATTTTGAAGTGCGGCCTGTAAGGGTCTATTCTTTCGTGTAAACTTTCATCATCTACAGGATAATAGAATATTTTCCGATTTTTCCTTTCTGAAAATATTACCCATGGACGATAAGTGACCTGAGGGATCAGTATGATCTCCGTAACACCAGGTTCCGCTTCATATTCATTATAGTCTAAGACCCATTGAATAAAAGCTGTTGGAGAGAGCTGTTGTTTCATATTTTGTTTTGCTTGTATATCCCGACTCAAAACTTCGGTCAGTGCTTGTTTATTTGGTATGATTATTTCTTCGTACCATAAAGTAATCAAGTTAATAATGTGATCGCGCAATACATCTATTGGAGTTACACACACATAAATAACTAAAGAAGAAAAAAATGCATGTTCATTGATTGATTCCTTCATTAATTCAATTGCCTGTTTATCGCCCGCTGCTGCCCGCTTGCTAATATTTTCTAAGGAGGGGCCCAGATATGGCAATGCGCGCATGCGGAATTCAGCTTCCGATAGTGTGTCGATATATTTTTGAAACGCCTCAATCTCCTCGAAATCCTGTTCTTGAAGCAGATCCAATACAACTTTCCATGTATTATTTTTCTCCGCTCCATCAAGTTCCTTCTCCAGCTTTTTAGAAAAAGGACGATGATTTTCCCAGTATATATTTGCATCATCAAGCGTTTCGTGAATTGGCTTATTAGTCACTGCTGCAATCCCTAAAGCAGCTTCATGTAAAATAGATTGCTTCATTTTCATTTCCGGAAATGATGGTTGATATGTAGTATCTAATATTTTCATTTATATCGCCTCCTAATTACATTCTAATATAATAGAACATATAATTCAATATATATAGAACGAAATATTTTAAAAGTTTTGTTTGAATTCCTTGAATATTATGCTAATATCTCTGTAAGGAGCTATTTTGAAGATACAGGAGTGTTAAATAGTGAAGAGGTCGGGAAAGTATTGATAGGAAATATGGCTGGAATTACTGGGATTATCATTTCTATTATACTATTAGTCCTTTTAGTAATGAGGCTATGGTATAGTAAAATGCATTCATTTAAGGCAAGAGTTTAATTTTTTCTGCTATTGATTATTCATGAATCTATTCATTTGTATCTCCGCCCTTGATTCAAAATATTACATTGATACACTTATCGCGGAGAATAATGAACCATTGTTTGGAAACACAATCGGGGAATTTGTAGCATTACTGTCGCTTATTCCTAAAATGATTTTACTTGCTGCATTTCTTATTTTAATGGTGGGATTACGTGGGCTTTTTAGGGTAAAAATAGTTGGAATAACAAAAGATGGTTAAAACAAATGCTTGCTAACAATGAAGGGGGGATTTAAAAATACCTAAAAGAGGGAGAAGAAGCCTTTCCAGGTTAAGTTGATCATTCCCTAATAGAGGAAGGCAGGTACCAGATATATAATTGGCATATATTATTAATTATTTTTCTTTAACTGTTCACTAATGTCCCGCCCTCCATACATAACCCGGGTTCCCCTTAAATCAGATTCTGCTTGTTTTGTAAATATCACTTTGTATTTCATATGGCGTAATCTCTGCGAATAAAGGAACTTGCCTACTTTTTTGAGGGAGTATTTGAGCATAAGGAATTTTTTGTTACTTTGGCTTATGAACAAGCAATTCCACTAAATGATTCCTTAAAAAAAGCACTTTTTCGGAAGCAAAATCGAACGAGACAGTTTTATCGTGAAGGATTACTTGCTGTTTATGGTAAACAGATCACTGATTACGTATGGGATTTGGCTATTATGCTGGAAGGGATGTTTCAAGCATATATTCGTGTTTTTCTCATGGATGAAAAAGATTTAAATATTCATATGCTTGCTGAATTCCTCATCAATCGTATGGATGATATAGTAAACGGGCTAGTTCGCAGTAAAGATGCCCCTATTTTAACGGAGAAAGAAATGATTCACATAGCAGATTTAACTGGCTTTTCATTAGAAAGCAATAATTCAAAAATCAATGAACTTTTACATCTCCTGAAGGAAGAAATAGAAAAACTCCCAAATAACAACAACTATTTAGTTTCCCTAGAAGTAGTTGGAGAGGAGTTGGAAAGGGAGATACCTAGAGAGCCAGTTATTCAAGGAATGCTTAATAATCTTGAAGGGATATCTGAATTGGAAAAGTTTGTTACAGAGTTAAAACATCTACTAAAAGGGATCTCCATTCAACAAAAGTAAAATAATATTCGCAACGGTGTAAGGGGTCACTTCATTTATTTATCATGGCACATTACATTCCAATTAGTTCGGTTTAGTTATTTTGGCAGAAAGTGTTCAATTCTATCGAGCAGAAACTGTCCACTTTTGTTTAGCAGTTACAATTCGACGTTTATATAACCAAGATATTGGATGAAGTATGAAACGGTTTTCTAAAATAGTTCGTTTTAATAACACGATAAATTAATTTTAAAAAAATAATTTATCTCTTTAACAGCACTTACATATGAGGCGGGGTATGATGGTGAACCTCATATGATTCGCGCCTTAAAAAAACAGTCGCATTACCCCATTACATTTTTCTTGAAATATGTCCGATTTTTACAATAGCCCTTTGAAATTTTAAGGTAAACTTAAAATAGCATACTGTTAGAAGGAGGATTATTATATTGGAAAAAGCATTAAGAGAATTGTGTAAATCTAAAGTGGGAAGTATTGAAAAATTTATTGAAGATTGGGGTGCATATAACTATACGGTTGGTGGAAAGATGTTTGCTATCATAGGTAAAGACAAATATAAAAAACATATAATTTCTTTAAAATGTGAACCAGAAATTTCAGAGGAATTGCGAAATGAACATGAGGCAATAAATCCAGGATATTATTTAAATAAAAATCATTGGAATTCGATTTATTATAATGAAGATGTACCTAGAGAATTAATTTATCAACTAATAGATAAATCATACTCTTTGGTATTTCAATCATTACCAAAGAAAAAACAAAGAGAAATAGGATGATGCTTGATCATATTAATCGACTTTTAAAAGAAATTTGTTACCTAATACAGTGAAATCAATAACCAGATATACGTTGGGGAAAATAACTGTTACCATAAACAGTTATGTAACTCATTCACAACCTAACCCTAAAAGAAATGAAAATACTTTTACTTTATTTTATCCTGTTCAACTAGGCTTAGATAATCCTAAAAAATTGAGCAGATTTATCGGTGAATTAGAAAAGATTAAATCCAGAAAAATAGTAAAAGTACCAATGTGGTGCTTTTTTCTTCGCAAAACATTTGAAATAAATGGATGAAAATGAAGTTCATGCCGGTTAG
The DNA here is from genome assembly GCF_041521345.1 of Virgibacillus oceani. Taxonomy (GTDB): domain Bacteria; phylum Bacillota; class Bacilli; order Bacillales; family Amphibacillaceae; genus Virgibacillus_N; species Virgibacillus_N oceani_A. The sequence continues at coordinate 17,037 of NZ_JBGOHB010000044.1, forward strand.
TTAATGGATCCAATTTATGAATAAAAGTAGAAGTACCAGTAGATATATTCTTCAATCCGTCTTTTTAATTCTTCATAGCGTACTAATTCTTCCCCATAATACATTTCTTGCTTTAAAATACCAAAGAAATTCTCCATCGACGCATTGTCTGCGCAGGTTGCTTTTCGTGACATACTTTGGAATACTTTATTTTTCTTCAATGTTTGCACCCATTGGTTGTGCTGGTAATGCCATCCTTGATCAGAATGGATGGTGGTGCGGTAAGTTGCGTGAATATTTATTATCTCTATCGTTTCTCTTAAAGGTTGCATAACTAGATCTAACGTAGGACGTTTCTTGATTTCAAAAGCAATAATTTCTCCGTTATAAAGATCAAGAATTGGATTTAAATATAACTTCTCATCCCCTAGACATTTGAATTCTGTAATGTCGGTTACTAGTTTTTGAAGAGGAGTAGGTGTGCTAAAACGGCAGGATAAACGTTTTTTTGCTACCTTCCCAACTTTCCCCTTATAAGAATTGTTTTTACGGGATTTCCGCATAAATTTTACACATTTCAATCCCAGTTCTCGCATAAGTCGATACACTTTTTTATGATTAACATGATGTCCTAATTTCTTTAATTCCTTCGTGATGCGTAACCATAGCGTTCATGAAACTGCTTAAATAGGTCGGTAATGAGTTCTTTTAGCTCTGTGTACGGATCTTCTTTTCCAAAGTTTTTCACATGATAGTGATAGGTTGCTTCAAGAATACCTACAACAAGAAAAATATCCTTTAATCGGAATCCTTCTTCTTTGAGTTCAAATGCCACCTTTGCTTGTGCTTTTCGTGGAAGGCATCCGGATTTTCCCGAAAAGCTCTCAACTTTTTTAGGTACGCATTTTCTAGCCTTAGTAGTTCATTCTCACGTTCCAACTCTTCTTCACGTGTTATCTTTCTTTCTTCCTTTTTCTTTTGTTTATTGGGTTTCTTAGACATAGAAGGTCGCCCCTTTGGTTTTGGATGCAGGCCTTCTACTCCTTGTTCATGAAACTCTTTCATCCAGCGTGTGATTAAGGAAGGGTTGTTCAAATTAAAGTGAACAGCAGTATCTAAATAAGAAGCACCTGTGTTTAACATAAATTGTATCGTATCTAATTTAGATTGAACTGAATACTCCCTCTTCGCCTTCCTTCGTTTTAACCCATTCATTCCTTGAGACTCATAGGCGTTTACCCATTCACGTATATGTTTGGCTACCCATATTATATTTTTTTGCCAATGATCCATATCCTATGATGCCATCTAAATACAAGGTGACAAGCTTCATTTTAAATTCTTCACTATATTTTTCCATAAAAAACACCCCTCCGATCGACCCCCATATCTCGAGCTAACTTACTTTTATTGATTTTCATTTTTGAACTCTCCATTACCATTTTTAATTTTGGCTAATCTTTAAGACTATTAATTTCTATATCTGTGTTTATTTTTACTTGGATGTACACCATATTCACCTCAGAAATATTATGGGTTCCTCGCTATATAGTGTTTAACCGGACATATTGCTTAGTCTCAATAGTGCGGATGATTATTTGAGTAACAGGTGGAAAATGTTGAGCGAGCAACTGAACTCATCCCCTTGTCCGGTGTTGCTTTGATCGTATCATCGTTAATAGTAGATACACCATGGAATCATTTAAATTAATTGCATAAATTTAACACGAACAATTTGTAATTTCAACACTAGATAGCGGAGAGCCATATTATGTAGTTATTCATCCAAAGTGTACAGTTTTAAACAATGATTTTTGTACATTCTTAGAGTAGCATTTATACGTTCTGGTGAACGTATTAGTAGAAACGATTGAAATGGTAGCATTTTTTGAGACATAATGGACGCAAAAAGAAGGCGAAGAAAGATGAAGAAAGTCCTACGGATTTATGTGGTGGGGATAACAACTAAAAAGAGATTGGGCACCACCTGAAGCCAATATATTGACAAGAGATTGAGGGATATTGAACAAAACAAAAAGACTGGATCACTATTTGACCCAGCCCAAATTTATATTGATTTACATTAAAAAGAAATAGTGTAAAATTGTTGGCACTCGTAGAGATTAATTATATACTTACTATATATTTTAATTAATAAATATTATGTAGGCTGTGATAATGTGTTAGAAAACGATCAAATGAATAAGGTAAAAATAATTATGAGTGAAATGCTTGAAATACAACAAACGTCTAAGAGGTTTGTAAATTTACTGACTGAAGGAGAATCATTCTCCCAAAACCAGCTTATCCTTCTTATTCAGCTAGAAATCAATGGTGGAATGAAAGCAACTGAAATTGCTGATTTTTTCAATGTGACTCCTGGAGCTATTACATCAATGTGCGATAAATTGGAAAAACTCAATTTAATAAAACGGATAAGAGAAAGTGAAGATCGTAGAGCTGTAAAGATGGTTTTAACAAATATTGGTGAGGATAAGGTTCATGAAATATTTCTGAAATTCCCAGAAGAAAAATTAACCAATATTGCTAAGATACTAATGGATATCAATAAGTTAATGAGTAAGATTTTTTAAGGATTTCAACATCGTGAAATCCTTTTTTACTGTGTAAATATATAAATGACATACTTAAATCCCCCTTACGATATATTTTTTTCTTGCCAAAATCACTTTAACCATGTTTTAATTGATATATATTTTAATAACTAAAATATATATCAATTAAAACATGGTGGTGTATAAGATGAAAATTAAGAAAAATAAAAAGTTAAGCAGCATAACCCTTACAAGTGGTAGTTTTAAAGATTTGTCATCAGAATATGAGCTATTAAAAATTCGTGGCTCTGTTTCTTTCCATCAGGATATATGTACTAAAGAAATCACAACTCATGGGCATAGCTCTTTTCAGTATGATGTTATAGCAGATGTTTTAAAAAACTCAGGATCTTGTGTTTTAAAAAGCAATGGCGATATTAAAGATATTGTAAACACAGGTTATTTAAAACTTAAAAAAGGGCAAACAACAAGGATAAACAGTTCTGGAAAGCTAGCTGTAGAAGATATTGTTTACTCGGAAAAGGTTGATTTAATCGGCATTGTTCATGCTAAAGAAATAAATTCAAAACAATTTCACTTAAAATTATCAGGTGAAAGTGTTATTGAATGTCTTATCTCCGATGAAATCAATGTAGAGAAGGAAAAGATGACTTTTTCATTATTAAAGAAAAAACTTAAATGCAAGTATATAAAAGGAAATAAACTTCATATTTCCCATACAGATACGGAAGTTGTTGAAGGGGACACGGTGGTAATCGGTAAAAATTGCAATATCCAAACACTTTATTATAAAGAAAATTATACAATCTCTCCAAATGCCAAAGTCCAGCAAATCATAAGGAGTGAAAAATAATGAACATTAAAAAAATAATTTACCCTTTTTTTTACCTGCTTACAATCCCTGTTCTTTTCATCCTATACGTAGGGTTAATTGTTAGTACGATAATTTCCATGCTTGCAGGTATACTACGAACACTCGGTTTTGAACAAATAAAAATGAGCATTTGGCCGGGAATTGATCTCCCAGTATCTTTAAGTATTCCTTTAGCAATCATTGTTTCATTTTTTCTAATATATGGTTCACTTTATGTAAAACGGCTAGTAAATTTTTGTATTTCGAACCTCAGATCCTATATCTAACCTTATTAATTTCCCCCTACCCCAATCTGCCTTCATTCTAACGCCATAACGGAGAGATTAAACAGGAGAACGAACAGGTTGGAATTGGAGAGATAAAAAAATAAATGAACCCATATTGGACAGGGATTGAAGGATTATTGGACTAAAAGAAAAAGACTGAACCATTATTGATCCAGCCCGAATTTGTATTGATTTAGGATTATAAAAACCTATTGAATGATAATTAAAAAACCATCGGAATAAACCAGATTCTCCACTGATTTCTTCACGCCCCTTTACCGTTAGGATACCAACCGTGTTCCATCAGGGAAGAACAAAGTTTACGTTGGGAGATGAAAGTATCTGGGAGATACAGTAGAAAAAAGAATATAGAGCTAAAGCCGCTTAAATCATTTTTATTATTTCCACTGTCTACTTGACAGGGGGCAGTTCAACGAGAATGCCCTGTTAAAACTATTGTTTTTTACGAATTCGGGAACTGGAAGACAAATGGGATGGCGGATATCTTCGGAACTGGGCTATGGTTATGAACCAGCTTCTTGTACATGATCATTTCAAAGACAGGGTCGTAAATATCTTGAGTAGTTATGACTTACACACTTTATTTGACAAACCCTTTAAGAACACTATTCACACCTTTATAACCTATTTTCATTTTACCGTATATTCTGAATACCATTTCATGATTATTTTCAAGTTAAGTATTGTTTCTTTAATCCTTCCTCATATCTCCCATTCCCATATTATGGGTTAAAAATTACAAACCAAATTTAATTCTTCTTTCTAACTATGTTGTATCAGCGCTACAGCCTCAACATGGTTTGTCTGCGGGAAATTATCGACCGGCTGTACTTCCTTCGTCTCATACCCGCCATCCTCCAACACACGTAAATCCCTCGCTAATGTAGACGGATTACAAGAAACATACACAATCCTCTTTGGTTCCATATCAATCATAGCCTGCAGAAAATCCACTTCACAACCTTTACGTGGCGGATCCACTACAATAACATCCGGGTTCAACCCTTGTGCTTTCCACCAGGGCATGACTTCTTCCGCTTTCCCTACAAAAAACTCAGCATTATCCATTTGGTTGATTCGGGCATTCATTTTCGCGTCACTAATGGCTTCCGGCACCACTTCAATCCCATAAACCTTCTTTGCTTCCTGTGCCAAAAATAAAGATATCGTGCCAATTCCGCAATAAGCATCCACCACAGTGTCTTCACTGCCGATCTGTGCATATTCCTTCGCCTTATCATATAACACTTTCGTCTGTTCGGGATTTACTTGGTAAAATGATTTTGCCGAGATGGCAAATCGAATATCGCCTATCGTATCGTAAATATATTTTTCTCCCCAAATAACCTCTGTCTTATCCCCCATAATCACATTGGTGCGTTTATCATTGATATTATGCACAATCGACTTTACATGGGGAAATGTCTCCGTAATTTCACGAATAAGCGCATTTTTATGCGGCAAATCATTTGTACGAGTAATGAGGACGATCATTGTTTCTTTGGTTTCCTTACCCGTCCGCACCATAATATGGCGCAGCACGCCACGATCTGTTTCTTCAACATAGGAACGGATGCCCAATTGGTTGGCAATACGGCGGACAGCGTGTATCGACCTGTCGTTTAATTCATCCTGAATAACACAGGTTTCCATATCATCAATAATTTCATGACTGCGTTTGCGGTAAAATCCGGTGATTAACTCCCCGTCTCTTTCTCCCACAGGCATTTGCACTTTATTTCGATAACGCCAAGGATCTTTCATGCCAATGGTGGGATGAACCGGAACATGTTCAAGTTTGGCTATCTTTCTCATCACATTTTCCACCTGGTTTTGCTTCATCTTCAACTGTAAATCATAGCTCATATGCTGCAACTGGCACCCGCCGCATTGATAAAAAACATTACAAGGAGGCTCTACCCTCTCATCACTTTTCTTCTTCTTCTCCAGTAATTTTCCAAAGCCGAAGTTTTTATTCACCTTAACTACCTTGACAACAGCTTCCTCACCCGGCAATCCATATGGTACAAATAATGGATAACCATCTATTTTTCCTACCCCATTCCCCTCATGGGTCAGATCTTCAAATTTCAGCGTAAGGGTTTCATTTTTCTTTACTGGTGCTTTTGTCTTTGCCATACTTATCTTCCTTTATATGCGAATATGCTTCATCCATTTTATCATAGCTTTCCCTGGAGATTCACTTACAAACCAAAAAAGGACTACCTTCAAGTAATCCTTGCATTTTAAAATTCCTCCGGGAGATAAAATTCAATGTGCTGCTGCAGGTTTTCAAATTTTCCCGGCAACATTCCGCCATACTCCCCATCAATATTTAATTGCATTTTTTCATCAGTAGTTACCTCGATATGTTTTGCATGCCTGTAAATAATCAGGTCATCTTCCAAATGGGTACCGCGTAACGCCAATGTTACCAGTCGGATAAAGTCAGCCAGATTTGTCTTTCGTAAAATAATCACATCAAAATTACCATCATCCATTGCTGCATCAGGCGCCAATTTTTCAAAGCCCCCGACAGAATTTGTGTTTGCAATTAAAAACAGCATAACATCTTCATCAATCATCACTTCCCCGTCGCAAACGATTTTTGCAGGGGTCGGTTTAAGGGACGGAAGCATTTCGATTCCTTTTACATAATACGCCAAATGACCGATCATCGTCTTTAATTTGCTTGGCACTTCATACGTCAGCTCAGTCAGCTTTCCTCCACCGGCGATATTCATAAAATACTGGTTATTCACTTTTCCAATATCCAGCATTTTGGAAGAACCATCTACAATGACATCCACAGCTTTTTCTATGTCTTTTGGTATACGCAAAGCCCTGGCAAAGTCATTGGTCGTACCTGTCGGAATAATCCCAAGCTTAGGACGATGCTCCTGTTCTGCCATTCCATTAATAATTTCATTGATCGTCCCATCACCACCAGCTGCCACAATCAGATCAAACTCTCTTTTCACCGCTGTTTCAGCTGCTTCCGTGGCATCACCTTCACTTGTCGTGGCATGGGCCGATGTTTCGTATCCCGCAACTTCCAACCGTTCCAGAACATGAGACAATTCTTTTTTAAATGATTCTCGTCCTGATGTTGGGTTATAAATAATTCTTGCTTTTTTCATTGCTCTTCCCCCATTATCATCTTTCACCAGTTGATAAGCTTACCTTAATATTGCAATAAGCTTTAATAAATTTATGCTAATCGTTAACTATGCGATGATGAGGTATTCTCTTGTTGAATTACAATTTGTCACATGGGTTCTGGTTTTATTGTTATTCTTATCTTCTTGCGTAAAGTAACCCCAGACTACTACCCTGAAAGATAGCAGTCTGGTTCTAAGCCATTACTTTTTATCCAATTCTTCTTTAAGTATTTTATTAACCATCGGTGGATTTGCTTGCCCTTTCGTTGCTTTCATCACCTGGCCAACCAGATATTTCTGAGCTTTAGCTTTTCCATTTTTATAATCAATAATGGACTGTTCATTTTCTTCCAGTACTTTTCCGATAATTTCTTTCAACTGACCTTCATCGGAAATTTGGACGAGTCCTTTTTCTGTCACAACTTTTTCCGGATCCCCGCCGTTTTCCGCCAGTTCAGTAAATACTTTTTTTGCCATTTTGGATGAAATAGTTCCATCTTCAATTAAATGAATCATTTTTGCTAAAGCTTTTGGTGTAATCGCAAGCTCCTGAAGTTCCTTATAGTGCTTATTCATATAAGCAGAAACCTCACCCATAAGCCAATTGGAAACCTGCTTTTTATCTGCGTCGTGTTCAAGCGCTTCTTCAAAAAAGTCAGCCATTTCCTTTGAACTGGTGAGCACTTCTGCATCATATGCTGATAACTCCAGTTTTTCAGTATAACGCTTCTTGCGGGCATCCGGCAGTTCTGGAATTTCCCTGCGGATCCGCTCTTTCCATTCCTCATCAATATATAGCGGCAAAAGATCCGGCTCCGGAAAATAACGGTAGTCATCCGACCCTTCTTTGACACGCATTAATATGGTCTCTTTCGTTTTCTCGTCATACCGGCGGGTTTCCTGTAAAATTTCCCCTCCGGATAGAAGCACTTTTTCCTGACGTTTTTCTTCAAATTCCAGCCCTTTTTGGACATAGTTAAAGGAATTCAGGTTTTTCAGTTCTGCTTTTGTACCAAATTCCTCCTGGCCAGTTGGTCTCAGAGAAATATTTGCATCACAACGCAAAGAACCTTCCTGCATTTTCACATCGGATACACCTGTATACTGAATAATATTTTTCAGCTTTTCCAAATATGCATAAGCTTCCTCCGGTGTACGGATATCCGGCTCGGAAACAATTTCCACGAGCGGCGTTCCCTGGCGATTAAAGTCCACTAAGGAATAACCATCATCGCCGTGCGTTAATTTACCTGCATCTTCCTCCATATGAAGACGAGTAATTCCAATCCGCTTCTTCTTTCCGTTTACTTCAATATCAATCCAGCCATTTTCACCAATCGGCTGATCAAATTGGGAAATCTGATAAGCCTTCGAGTTGTCCGGATAAAAATAATTTTTACGGTCAAATTTTGTATGAGTGGCAATATCACAATTCAATGCCATAGCTGCTTTCATTGCAAAGTTAACCGCTTCTTCGTTCAGCACCGGCAAGACACCCGGATATGCAAGATCAATCGGGTTCACGTTCGTATTCGGATCTGTTCCAAAAGCATTTATACTGGGACTGAAGATTTTTGACTTTGTTTTTAGCTCCACATGGACTTCAAGTCCAATGATCGTTTCAAAGTTCATTCGTTGGCACCTCCAATTTGAGGTCGTTTCTTATGATGATCTGTTGCTTGTTCATATGCATGTGCTGCACGGTATACGGTACTTTCATCAAAATGTTTTCCAATAATTTGCAGACCGATTGGAAGACCATCTTCCGAAAATCCGCATGGGACAGAAATCCCCGGAACACCTGCCAAGTTCACCGGAATGGTTAAAATATCATTGGCATACATGGTTAATGGATCATCCGTCTTCTCGCCAATTTTAAATGCCGGAGTCGGAGATGTTGGACCGATAACCACATCGTAGTCTGCAAATATTTTATCAAAATCACCCTTCATAAGGGTTCGCACTTTTTGAGCCTTTTTGTAATATGCATCATAGTAGCCTGAGCTGAGTGCGAAGGTTCCAAGCATAATACGACGCTTCACTTCTTCACCGAAGCCCTGGCTCCGGGACTTTTTAAACATGTCCATCATATTATCTGCTTCAGCACGAACACCATAGCGAACCCCGTCAAAGCGAGCCAGATTGGCTGATGCCTCTGAAGAAGCGATAATATAATATGTAGCCATCGCATATTTGGAGTGGGGGAGAGAAACTTCCTCCCAGGTTGCTCCAAGTGATTCGTATACTTTGAGTGCCTTTTTTACAGCCTCCTGTACTTCTGAAGAAACCCCTTCTCCCAAGTATTCACTTGGAACAGCAATTTTTAAATCCTTTACATCTTTTGTCAGGGCATCTGTATACTTAGGCACTGCCAGGTGAGCAGATGTAGAGTCCATCGGGTCCTGTCCTGCCAGTACTTCAAGCACTCTTGCATTATCTTCCACCGATCTTGTAATTGGTCCAATTTGATCCAGGGAGGATGCGAATGCCACAAGCCCAAAACGGGAAACCCGTCCATAGGTTGGTTTTAAACCAACAACACCGCAATAAGCTGCCGGTTCCCGAATAGAACCACCCGTATCCGAGCCAAGGGCAAATAAAACTTCTCCGGCTGCTACTGCTGCAGCAGAGCCGCCGCTCGAACCTCCTGGTACGTAATCCGTATTCCACGGGTTTCTTGTAATGAAGTAACCGGAGTTTTCATTGGAGGAACCCATGGCAAACTCGTCCATATTCAGCTTTCCGATTGTAATCGCGCTTTGTTCATATAGTTTGTTCATCACGGTTGCGTCATATAATGGATCATAAAAGTTATCCAGTATTTTACTGGCACTTGTCGTACGCAGTCCCTTTGTTACAATATTGTCTTTAATACCTGTAGGCATGCCAAACAAGCTGCCGGATTTATCCTCTGATTTGTCAAGTTCTTTCGCAGCTGCCCGTGCATTTTCCTCATTCAGCGTTAGAAAAGCGCGCACTTGGTCATCCACTTCATGAATACGCTGGTAAGATGCATCCACTAAGTCAGCTACTTTAATTTCATTATTATGTAGTTTCTCTTCCAGTTCTTTAATCGTGTGATCAAATAAAGCCATTGATTTCCCTCCCTATTCTTAGAAAACTTGGCTTATCGCCCTTAATGGCGAAAGCCTAAGTTGCGCTTATGCAGATTAAAAAGTTTTATACTTTTTAATCTGCCAATATGGATGGCACACGAAAATGACCATCTTTTTGATCAGGGGCATTTTTCAGTGCTTCCTCTTTTGTAATCCACACTTTCGGCTCATCCTTGCGTAATACGTTTTTCAGATCTGATGCATGTGTAATTGGCTCCACATTAGTTGTATCCAATTCATTCAGTAATTCAGCAGCAGTAATAATTTCACTCAACTGATCTGTCAGCATATCTGCCTCTTCTTCAGTGACTTCAAGTCGAGCCAGTTCTGCGACATGTTTCACTTGTTCCTTCGAAATATTTGTCATCGATAACCCTCCTGACAGGCAACATTTTATATAGTTACATTATTTTACACGGTAATCAAGTATAACACTATTGATGATAGCAGAATGTGCCTGTTGTAAGCAACTTTTGCTCTCTTCTTTCCTGTGATTTTATTTACACCTTTTAGAAGTATAGTGAAGAAAAAGTCTTTTTAAACAAAAAAACACCTGAAACAGGTTCCACGCCGTTTCAGGCCAATCTATCATATAGTTAATAGGATAAAAAAGTTACTGATGTAATTACTTCTTTTGCAGATTAAAAGAAGTGTGTAGGTTGTGGTACTGAAAGGACACTAGGGTTTCTGTCACTAATCGTAACGTCTTCCTGCGGTTGCGCTAAAAGAAAACCAGTTACAAGTAAAGCACCAATTGCAACAACTGAAATCATTTTTTTCATTTTCTCCCCCCTCAAATAAAATTAAATTATATATTGGTAATTTGCTCATAGGCAAAATTAGCCTCTTTATAATACTTTGTTGCATCTTTATATTTATGAAATTTTTCAAAATGAGCAGCCAATAATTCTGCGTATATGGCAATATTTCCATAATCCTTCTGTTTTTCCAAAGATGGTAAGAAACCATCAATCATCAATTTCTCGAAGTCTTTGTACTCTTCTTTTAATAAGTGGTCATACGCAATAATAATATAATAATAAAGTTTGTATTCTTCGTATTTCCCGAATTCCTCCAATAGTTTCAAGCCATAGTTTACAGTCTTTCTAGTCTCTTCAAAATTTTCAACACTATAATACAAACTTACTAAGGATGCTATCGTGTATAAGTGATCAACCGGATGAGCTCCTTCATCTTCCAAAACTGCCTGAAAATGCTTGATTGCTTCTTTAGACTCTCGTGTAGTAGTGTATAAATGACCGAGATTTTGGTGTGTTAATAAAATTAAATGCTTATCTTTATTTAATTTTCCTAAATGCAAGGCTAAGTTATAGTTTTTGATTGCATTAGCATACAGCTTAATTCTTCTATATGATATTCCAAGTACAATATGGCATTGCGCACAACGACTAAAATTATATTCTTTCATAAATACTTCTAATGCTTTTTTTGCATAATCAATAGCTTCTAACGTCTTTCGTAGATTGCTGTGTGTTACTGCAATGGCATATAAAAGATCGGCTTGTTCTTTTTCTTCTAATTCTATTTTATTAATTTTTTCTTCAGCCGCCTTATAAAGTTGCATGGCTGAATTAAATTCACCAATTACAGAATTGTAATTCCCTTTAAATTTATACCAGTAAAACAAATGTTGGTTGTCAAAAGTACCGGATATGTCATTCAAAAGTTTGATTTTTGCCTCTGCCTTTTCTAATTCACCGACTACTAGATAATATCTTACTTTATGTATTTCAAACATTAGTAAATTTTCAGTGAGATTTTCATCCATTAGTTCCTGTATTTCTTTGTACTTGGCAATAATCTCTTCTTTATCATTTACCGCAAATAACATGCCATACCATTCTTTGCATTTTTCCTGGATCGTGGAATTGAGGGAATTATCAATTTGAATACCAAGCCGGGTACACAATGCTTGAATAATTTCTGGGCTCGCCTCTGTCTTTAGATTCTCAATCTTGGATAAATACGATAAAGAAACAATTCCTTTGGCAAGATCGCCCTGGGTCATGTTCTGTTTGGTCCGTTGCAATTTTATAAGAGACCCTACCTCTATCAATATACCCACCCTAACCTTTACTAGAATTATATGACTCTGTATATTGATATTATAACATACTTTCTGATAATTCATATTGGGAAATTCATAGGGTAAATACAGCGATAATTGCCCTTGAAAGTTTCCGATTTTCCTGTACAAGGAAAATAAGCCCTTTTTTAGGCAACTTTTTACCTAAAAAGGGCTGATCGACATATTGTGACTAATTACTCATGACATTAAAACATTTCCGATGTCGTTTTGGGCTGCATGAGTTGACCTAGGTAATCCGGCCCTCCAGCTTTGGAATCGGTACCTGACATGTTAAAACCGCCAAACGGCTGGTAACCGACAATGGCTGCTGTACAGCCGCGGTTGAAGTATAGGTTTCCAACATGAAAGTCTTCTCTTGCCTGTTCCAAGTGCTCCCGATTATTTGTGATCAGCGCGCCAGTCAAACCATACGCTGTGTTGTTAGCGATCTCAATGGCTTCACTGAAATCTTTTGCTTTTGTCAATCCAACAACCGGACCAAAAATTTCTTCCTGCATAATTCTTGCCTGCGGATCGACCTCGCCAAATACGGTTGGCTCGATAAACCAGCCTTTACTGTCATCCCCGGTTCCGCCTGTGAGCAGTTTTCCTTCCTTTTTACCAATGTCAATATAACCCATGATTTTATCGTAAGCTTTCTGATTAATAACCGGACCCATATAATAGGAATTGTCATGCGGGTCACCGGCAGACTTTTCTTTTGTCAATCCTACTATCCGATTGGCCACTTCATCATAAACCTCTTCATGAATTACAGCCCGGGAACAGGCGGAACATTTTTGTCCGGAAAAGCCAAATGCAGATTGTACAATGGACTGAGCTGCAAGTTCCAGATCAGCATTATTATCAACAATAATGGTATCTTTACCACCCATTTCGATGATCGTACGCTTCAGCCATTTCTGGCCATCCTGGATTTTCGCAGCTCGTTCAAAAATCCGTGTGCCAACATCTCGGGAACCTGTGAAGCTTACAAAACGCGTACGCGGATGATCAACTAAGTAATCGCCAACTTCGCCTCCTGGTCCAGGGATATAGTTTATCACGCCATCCGGAAGTCCCGCTTCCTCCAAAACTTCCATCAATTTATAGGCAATGACTGGCGTTGGACTGGCTGGCTTTAACAGTACAGTATTTCCTGTCACCATGGCAGAAACCGCTGTTCCGGCCATGATCGCGAACAGAAAATTCCATGGGGATATGACTACACCGACACCAAGCGGGATGTAATGGTACTGGTTATATTCAATAGGACGGCTTTCCACCTTTTTCCCATTCATCATTTCAAGCATTTGCCTGCCGTAATATTCCATAAAGTCAATGGCCTCAGCCGTATCAGCATCCGCTTCCTTCCACGGCTTCCCGCCTTCTTTAACTAAGTGCGCAGTAAATTCGTGTTTACGGCGACGAACGATTGCCGATGCACGAAAGAGAATATCAGCCCGGAATTTTGGATCGGATTTTCTCCATGTTTCAAAAGTGGAATCCGCCACATGCATAGCCTTTTCCGCAAGTTCTTTGTTTGCTTTGGAAACTTTTCCGATGATTTCTTCTTTATTAGCCGGATTGACGGATACGATTTTTTCTTCTGTCATTATCCGCTCGCCACCAATGATCAGTGGATATTCTTTTCCAAGTTCCTTTCCAACTTTATCCAATGCTTCAATCATGGCATTTTTGTTTTCTTCTATGGAGAAATCTGTGAACGGTTCATGTTTGAAAGGTACTACCATTGTTTATATATACCTCCTAAAAATAAGATCTATTTTTAGGCTTTCCCATCCCCTTGATTTCAATCATTTTTTCTTAAAGCATAAAGTGAAACTTCATTCAATGGGGGTTTTCTTTTTATCCCCCACTGAAACAACCATGGCTATGCTACGCATCGCCACCAACTACCATGAAAATGAATTTCTAAACGAAATAGAAGTATTCATTTAGAAAAATATGGAGATATAGTTAATAACAATACGACCA
>NZ_JBGOHB010000045.1:0-29672 GCF_041521345.1 Virgibacillus oceani
GTTAGAATGGTTTTGAGTCATCGTGAATTACCTCCGTATGGTTTGTGTTTTTGTCAACCTTAATTATACGTGGTTTCACGATGGCTTTCTATTTATTTAGCTGTTGCATTTCATTTTACAATGAACCTAGTTTATAATTTATATTTCTTCTATTGCAATCAAAACGCCAGACTGTTATAATCTTTTTATGTGAGTTTTGATAAGGTATTACACCTGTGACGGCTCTTACAATAACTCTGTTTCAAAATGAATCAGGGCAAAAAGGAGTGGAAGACATGAAAAAGGATATTCATCCGGAATACAGAAAAGTTGTATTTCTTGATACGAGCTCAGACTTTAAGTTCATAAGTGGTTCAACTCAGAATTCTGAAGAAACGATTGAGTGGGAAGACGGTAACACGTACCCATTAATCCGTGTAGAGATCAGCTCGGATTCACATCCATTTTACACTGGAACACAAAGAGCAGATAAAGTCGGCGGCCGTGTAGACCGATTCAAGAAAAAATATAATATGAAATAAAAGGCTGAAGCGACTGTAAGGAAGCGGACGGATACAGCTGCTTCTAAAAGCTTTAGTCAAATGCATAAAAGACTTTCCGAAGTCTGATGAAAACAGGCAAAACGTCTATATTTTGCCTGTTTTTTTGCTTTTATCGCAGTGTAACTGGCTGGCCGACAAAAACGCCACTTCTTGTGGCATTGTCGGCACTAGCGCGTCCTGTGCGTCGTAAGACTCCCACTTCAAGAATGAAGGAAACATGAAAATGCTAAGTCGGAGATCTAACAGCCAGTAACGGCCCGATTCGTTCCACTAACATTCAGTGGGGGAGGGGGAACGCAGACTAAAATCGCCACGTCCTGGGACTACGGTACAGTGGTTCCTCGTCCCACCGAAATACATTGTGGCAACGTCTGCATGAGCTACGTCCTGTAGGCCTAAAACACCCACTGAATGAAGTTTCACTTTATACATAAAAATAATAGGTTAACAATTATGGGAATAGAGGTATTAGTATAATAGGAATAATGGAAGGGAGTACCTTGACCATGTACGTCATGAAGCAAAGCGGCTGGGTTGAAGTCATTTGCGGCAGTATGTTTTCCGGAAAATCAGAGGAATTAATCCGCCGTGTCAAAAGAGCAACCTATGCTAACTTAACTGTACGTGTATTTAAACCATTTATTGACGACCGATACAGTGAAGAGGCTGTCGTATCGCACAACGGAAATTCTATCGTAGCCCTTCCTGTAGCATCTTCAGAGGAAATCCTGCAGCATCATGCGGATCGGTCCGTTGATATCATCGGTATTGACGAAGCGCAATTTTTTGATGAAAACATCGTGGAGACCGTGGAAACCTTGGCAAATCAGGGGATCCGTGTCATTGTTGCCGGACTGGACACCGATTTTCGGGGCGAACTATTCGGGGAAATGCCAAAGTTAATGGCACTAAGCGAAGCCGTAACCAAGCTAAACGCCATATGCCCCGTATGTGGCTCCCCAGCCAGCCGAACCCAGCGCCTGATCAACGGCAAGCCGGCATCTTACCATGACCCGGTTATCCTGGTCGGCGCATCTGAATCCTATGAGCCAAGGTGCCGCCATCATCATGAAGTGCCGAATAAAGCAAAGCAGAATATAATGGATTTAGCAAAATAGAGTGCCTGGGGTGCTCTATTTTTGTCTCTGCGTGTCAGGTTTGCGGAGGTCGCTGATAAATCACTGTGATTCGCTGGTAAAATAGATAAACCGCTGATACCTCCTTCCAGTTCGCTGAAATACCTCCAATACGAAAGCAAATTCCATAAAAAGAGGATTTTTGATCATGACGTAGAATTAAATATATATAGTAGAGAAAGGTAGTGATACATTCTATGATTTTAAAAAGCATGGTAAAGAATTGGATGTATTAAAATTGGAAGCTCTTGACAGGAGGCCTGCGATTCATCATCCAATGAAAGGGCGAGTGGAAAAGGATCTTC
The DNA here is from genome assembly GCF_041521345.1 of Virgibacillus oceani. GTDB lineage: Bacteria > Bacillota > Bacilli > Bacillales > Amphibacillaceae > Virgibacillus_N > Virgibacillus_N oceani_A. Next base: position 1,984 of record NZ_JBGOHB010000045.1, read on the forward strand.
GTATAAAAAGAGCCGAAGTGAAGGGAGAGAAAGAAGTTGATTACCCGCTGGGTTTTCTAAATAAAGAGAAATTCCTCATACTGCACAATCTAAGATTAATAGATGAAAATGTTTTTTTTCAAACCGATACATTGCTGCTCCATGAAAAGTTCTTTCTTATTCTCGAAGTTAAAAATTGGTATGGTACAATCCTATTTGATCGAGATGGCCAAGTAATCCGTATAGGAGATGACGGAACAGAAGAAGGGTTTAATAACCCCATCCCCCAAGCAAAACTCCAAGTTTACGGCCTTCAAAAATGGCTTCGCTTACAAGGAATAGAAAATGTAAATATTTATTATTTCGTTGCAACTAGCTTTCCAAATACCATCCTTCAATCAGTATCTCTAAATTATCCTGTTCCCGAAAAAGTGATTCACAATCATCAGTTATTTTTAAAATCAATACGTTAGATAAATCACATGAAACAATTAAGGTAACAAAAGATGAGCTTAGGACATTATCAAAAAAACTCATTAAAGCACATACTCCGTCAAATAGGAACCTGCTGGAAAAATATAAAATGAATAAAGAGCAGCTAATAAAGGGCGTTATTTGTCCCGGCTGTTGTATACCACCAATGAAACGTATACACGGAAAATGGTGTTGTTCTTTCTGTGGACAAAAATCAGATGACGCTCATAAAGAAACACTAAATGATTAAAAGCTATTGTTTGATGACCATATTTCAAATCACGAGGTAAGAGACTTATTGCAAATCGGATCACCACATGCTGCAAAAAGATTAATGCAGAATGAAAGTTATGAGCAGATTGGTAATAAAAAAGCACGTCAGTATAAGCTTGAATTGTGGGTTCGCTGATAAAAATAAAATGTCGCTGATAATCCACTACTCTCCGCTGATAAACTAAAATAAAAGCTGCTATTCACCCATAACCTTCCTAATCTCCCTAACCGTCGCCTGTACCTGTATATTTTGACCAGCATCTCCCAAATAATTTTGACCTCACCACCTGAGTATAATATAATTATACTGTTAGTCTGAAAGAGGTGACCGTGATGTTAGATCGTTTACAATCATTGGAAGAACGCTACAACAAATTGAATGAATTGCTGAGTGATCCAGATGTAATAAATGATACAGACAAACTGCGAGAATATTCGAAGGAACAATCCGGCCTGGAGGAAGTGGTGCAGGCATACCGCGAGTATAGAGATGCAGATAACCAATTAAAAGATGCAAAAGAAATGCAGGAAGATGACCTGGATGATGAAATGGAAGAAATGGTGAAAACGGAGATTTCAGAGCTCACACAAACCATAGAAGCGCTGGAAGATAGAATGAAAATTCTGCTCCTGCCAAAAGATCCAAATGATGATAAAAACGTATTTATGGAAATTCGCGGGGCTGCCGGCGGAGATGAGGCTGCATTATTTGCAGGTGATCTTTACCGTATGTATTCCCGCTATGCAGAGAACTATGGCTGGAAAATTGAAGTGATGGAAGCAAGCTCAACTGGTGTAGGCGGCTATAAGGAAATTATTTTCATGATTAGCGGTAACGGGGCCTATTCACGATTAAAATACGAGAATGGCGCCCATCGTGTACAGCGTGTGCCCGAGACGGAATCCGGCGGCAGGATCCATACGTCAACGGCAACAGTAGCTATTTTGCCGGAAGCCGAAGAAGTGGAAGTCAATATTAGTGAAAAAGATATCCGTGTGGACACCTTCGCATCCAGCGGTCCCGGGGGCCAGAGTGTTAATACAACAATGTCTGCGGTACGTCTGACACACGAACCGACTGGGATTATTGTTTCCATTCAGGATGAAAAATCACAGATTAAAAATAAAGAAAAAGCCATGAAGGTGCTTCGTGCCCGGATTTATGACAAGTTTCAACAGGAAGCACAGGCGGAATATGATGAAAACAGGAAATCCGCGGTAGGCACCGGGGATCGTTCGGAGCGGATTCGTACGTATAATTTTCCACAAAACCGAGTGACAGATCATCGTATTGGTTTAACGATTCAAAAGCTTGATCAGATTATACAGGGGAAGCTGGATGAATTTATTGATGCCCTCTTAATGGAAGAGCAGGCGAAAAAATTGGAACAAATAGGTGAATAAGATGACGAAACAATATGAAGTCCTCCACCGGGCTTCTCTTTTTTTAGAAAAGTATAATCGGGAGCCCAAAGTTGCTGAAATACTGCTGCAGCATCATTTACAAGTGTCACGCGCTGCATTTTATTCTATGATGCAAGAACCGGTGCCGGAAACCATGATAAAACGATTAGAAGCGGATATTAAAAAACATGCCGAAACTGGTGTACCGTTACAACATTTAACAGGAACAGCAGCATTTTACGGCCGAAGCTTTCTTGTAAATGAAAACGTACTGATACCAAGGATGGAGACGGAGGAGCTTGTTCAGCATGTGATCGGTGAAGTGAATATTATTCAATCTACTGATTTGAAAAAAACAAGCACCCCTCTCAAGGTTGTAGATGTTGGCACAGGAAGCGGAGTAATAGCTATCTCATTAAAACTGGAGCTGGAGGATGCCGTGGTTTTTGCAACAGATATTTCAACTAAAGCATTACAAATAGCAAAACAAAACGCACAGCAGCTGAATGCAGATGTCCGTTTTCTGCAAGGTAATTTTTTAGACCCATGCATCAAACAGAATATAAAAGCTGATGTAATTGTTTCCAACCCCCCCTATATTGCCAGAAAAGAAAAACCGCTGCTTGCGGATACGGTCAAAGACTTTGATCCGGAAATCGCCTTGTTTGCAGATGAAAACGGCCTTTTCGCATATAAAATAATAATGGAACAAGCAAAACATATCATAAAGGAAAATGGTCTTCTTGTATTCGAAATTGGCCATGAACAAGGAGAGGTTGTAAAACAGCTGGTTAAACATGCTTATCCACAAAGTACCGTCAACATAATCAAAGATATCAACGGAAAAGATCGGATTGTCTCGGCTAAACTAGCTGCCGAATAATCCGGTCTTTTTTTCTTTTTAAAAAAAGAAGAGATTACTAGTTTAAAATATTCTTGCCCTGCCCATACTGATGTTAAATCAGAAAACAAAGGAGCAGAGGTCATGAAGAAACATCTCTTATTCGTATTTATATTTTTTATATTATTTTTAACCTTTCCTTCCCAAACCGCAAGCCATAAGGCAAACGGGGTTGATGAATATCAGGTTATTCCTGATGAAGCGATTAGGCTTCGTATTCTTGCCAACAGTGACAGTGAGAAGGATCAAGAAATCAAATATACAGTGCGGGACCGTGTGAATGAGGAAATAACAGAATGGGTGAAGGATATAGCAGATATAGATCAAGCGAGAAATTTAATAGAGTCCCGTACATCGGAAATTGAAGATATAGTAGATCAAGTTTTAGCGGCAGAAGGAAAAAATAGAGAATACAGCGTAGACTACGGAAAAAACGTGGACTTTCCAATCAGACAATACGGGCCATATGTTTATCCGGCAGGTGAGTATGAAGCTGTATTGATTACGCTCGGCAAAGGCAATGGAGCCAATTGGTGGTGTGTACTGTTTCCACCATTATGTTTTCTCGATTTTTCCAATGAGGCCAGTGCTGCCAGCGAGGAGACAGAAGAACCGGAAGATGTTGAAGAAGCGGAAGTGAAATTTTTCTTATTTGAATGGTTCGGCTGGTCATAAATCTTCTTCATTTGCATAGAATAAAGAAAAGCTGCCAATACTATCATCGGGAAAAGCATAGAGTAGGCAGTTAAACTTCCAGCAGCAAACCTGATGTGACAGGGAAAGGAGGAAAGCACAGATTTATATTCTGTGCTACAAACAATGAATCTAATCCGAGCAAATCAAGTGTCTGTAGAAAAAATGGAAGAATTTCTGATGCACAATGAAAACGTAAAAAAAGATGGATTAATGAAGCATGGCTATGTAGTAGAATTGAACGGTAAAATTGAAGGATGTTTTGTACTGGAAGAAATGGACAATGAAATGTATTGGCTGAAGCAGCTGTACATAACGAAAACGCAAGCAGCGAGATTGCCGGTATTATTGGAATCCATATTAGTACTGGCGAAAGAGCAGCATGCAAAAACAGTATATGTACACAGTCATCAGCCTGTTGTTGATATAATTTTGGATGCATTGCAATTTCATCCGCAAAAAGGTAGTTCATTTGTGGATAAGTACGAAAAACAGGAAGGAAACTGGTGGTCTTATCAAGTATCTTAATAGCAGTGGTGACTATTCACAAAAGGCTGTGGATAAACTGTGGAAGGTTTGTGTGTAAAGCTGTATTTTTGTGCATAACTGAAGCAGCATTTATGGAACTTGGCTAACTTTTTTTAATATGATGAGAAACACTTATATAGCGCCGATTAAACAGTATTTTAAAAGCGCAATATAGGTGTTTTTTTATTTGTTCCTTTCCACAGTATAATGAGTAAATAAATGTCTGAAAAGTCTGTGGATAAGCAAATGTGAAGTAATGTAATTTAAGCCCATGGAGAGAAAAGAAAATGACCAACAATCAAATTATCCACAACATGCTAGTTCTGCCCTCATTTTTTGCGAATTCTTCCTCTTTGCATTAAAATAATAGCAGGAAATGAGGTTGCAGCAATGGAGACAAAGCTTTGGAAAATAAATGACGATACATTATATACAGAAAAGATAATCGAGGAAGTGGCTCATATTTTATACAACGGGGAAACGGTTGCTTTCCCGACGGAAACAGTTTATGGGCTCGGAGCTGATGCTACAAACGAAGCAGCGGTAAGTAAAATTTTTGAAGCAAAAGGCCGGCCACAGGATAATCCTTTAATTGCACATGTGGCAACAAAGCAGCAATTAATCGACCTCGTGGATTCTCTGCCCGCCTACGTGGATAAGTTAATTGATCAATTTACCCCAGGCCCGCTCACCTTTATTCTGCCGCATAATGGAAGATGTGCAGAAAATGTAACTGCCGGCTTATCCACCATTGCAGTTAGAATTCCGGACCACCCAGTAGCACTGCACTTATTGAAAACATGTAATATTCCACTAGCGGGCCCAAGCGCCAATGCTTCAGGAAAACCGAGTCCGACCACAGCAGCACATGTATGGGCGGATTTGAACGGAAAAATTGCCGGTATACTTGATGGAGGAGCCACAGGTGTCGGTCTGGAATCAACTGTTTTAGACTGTACAGGGGAAATTCCAGTTATTTTGCGGCCTGGTGGAGTGACTGCGGAACATTTGGAAAAAGTGGTTGGAAAAGTATTGCTTGAAGCTGGCTGGGATAGCAAGGAAAAAAAACCAAAATCCCCCGGGATGAAATATAAGCATTACGCTCCGGAAGTAGATTTATGGTTAATAGACGGGACGCCGGATCGAATGCAGGAAATAATAGACAAGGAACAAAATAAATCAAAAAAGGTAGGCGTGATGGTGAGAACAACGGTTGTACATCAACTTCAAGCAGACCAGATTTTTGACTTGGGAACATATCCAGAAGAAATAGCAGCTAACTTATATGACGCACTAAGAACTTTTAAACAAGGGGATGTCGATCTCATTGTATGTGAAACATTACCCGAAAAAGGCATCGGACAAGCCATCATGAACAGGTTGAAAAAAGCGGCAACAAGATGCCTGACATAACAAGTGTCTGCGTCTCCGTACCGTCGATACTGGACATATTCCGTTTTGGACATGCATATATTTTATCAGTATGTCCAAGGGGGAAGCCTGATGTCGGGTTATATGGGAGAAATGGTTTCATATATTTTTTTGGCGTTTGCACTAGGGATGGACGCTTTTTCTGTCAGTCTCGGTCTCGGGATGCAGCGAATGCGGCTTAAACGGGTAGCTTTCATCGGATTGATCATCGGATTATTTCACATTTTCATGCCGTTTTTGGGTATCGTGCTCGGAAAAGTTATCTCAACCCAGATAAATGAACTGACTGCATTGGTTGGCGGAATGCTGTTGGTTGCAATTGGTGTACAAATGTTCTTTTCGGCATTCAATCATGAAGCAAAAAAAATCATGCAGCCCATTGGTACCGGTCTAATATTATTGGCTTTTGGGGTAAGCATCGACAGCTTCCCGGTTGGACTGAGCCTGGGAATATCCGGTGTTCAAACAGCAATGGCATTACTATTATTTGGCGCCATCAGCACACTCCTTTCATGGTTAGGAATGCTTGCAGGCCGTAAAATGCAGGGCTTTCTCGGTGTTTACAGTGAAATACTTGGAGGGAGTATACTCATCGGTTTCGGTCTAAATTTGATATTTTAACATTCAGAGCTGTCCCCGAAAATAATTTAATCATATTGTAAAGTTTCTAAACCGCAATAATAGGCTACACAGTTATAAAGGAGAAATGGAAATGCCTGAATACGATAGCGCATTATTTTTATATAATGGAAATGCCGGAAGCGAAGATATAGAAGAAAAACTTACCCAGACCCTCCCAATATTGTCACAGCACGTGAAAAAAATGACGGTTATTCAAACGGAGACCATTGAAGAGGCCCAAGAAACATGTGTGGTATTTTCCCCGAAAATAGATTTGCTTATTATCCTTGGCGGAGACGGAACGGTACATGCCTGTATAAACGCGATTGCCCCGTTAAAGAACCGGCCGGTTATCGGTATTTTACCCGCCGGTACAGCCAATGATTTCAGCCGTACGCTGCAAATATCTCAAAACCTTCATGAGGCAGTACAAGCTATTGTAAAAGGTGATGTAGTTCATGTGGATATTAGCAAGACGGACAATAGATACTTCCTTAATTTCTGGGGAATTGGCCTGGTTGCTGAAACCTCACAGAATATAGATGGCGAACAGAAAAAAAACTGGGGAGTACTGAGTTATTTTATAAGTACCATTCGTACCGTGAATCAGGCAGAGGCTTTTCAGTATGAAATCATTACCGATGAAGATGAATACAGCGGCGATGCGATATTAATCATTGTGTTGAATGGAAAATTTATCGGAACAAGAGAATTACCGATTCCTTCGATTCAAGCGAATGATGGGAAACTCGATGTATTAATTATAAAGAATTCGACGTTGACATCGTTCATTGAGCTATTGTCCATGAATAACCCAAATACGGATGAGGAACAATTTACGGAACTTGAGTATTTCCAGACGAAGGAATTAAAAATATCAACTTCTATAGATAAAGAAATAGACATGGACGGGGAAATAGCCGGAACTACTCCTGATAAGATAACCGTGTTGCCTGGACATTTGCGGATGATCAAGGGGAGTGAAGTACCGTAGTTTCATCTTTTACTATAGGTATTTATCATAGTCAGGAATAGGTATTTATAATAGTCAGGAAAATTGCAAGACATCTTAATACAGTTTTCTTCTGCACGGAAATTCCGATTGGTGATCTGAGCACCCCATTTTCTCTATTTATATAGAATGGTCGATCATAGAGAAATTGATCAGAAATAATACTTTGAAATGAGCAGGCCTCAGTATACTTTGATAGATAGAAACGAACCGTACAGGATTGTGCGGTTTATTTAATTTAATATGTTGAAAAAGTGAAACAGCAGAAGAACCGTCCCGCTGTTTCACTTTTAGCTTATATGATATATTTAATTTAGAGAATAAAAGTGGAGGTTCATAATGAAAATACTGTTTGTGTGTACAGGAAATACGTGCCGGAGTCCGATGGCGGCGGCGTTAGTAAAGCGAAGGGTTCCGGAAGCAGAGGTGGAGTCCGCGGGGATTTTTGCAGGGCATAATCAGCGTGCAAGTCAAAAAACGATTGTAGCTTTAAAAAATTATGATATAGAACTGGAACACAAGTCCCAGCCTGTTACTGATGCATTGTTGAACTGGGCGGATATTGTATTAACCATGACAACACAGCACAAGCAATCATTAATCATGGAGTTTCCCAATTTTCAGGATAAATATTTCACCCTAAAGGAATACGTTTCCGATGCCGATAAAAAAATATGGGATGAATTAAAACAGAAATATGCAGATTATGAGGAAAAAAGGGCAATGTTCATCAAAGATAACGGGCAAAAACTCGATAATAATCATCTGAACAGGGAGCTGGAATCCCACTTGGCAGAAGATATCGAACATATTAAGACGCTGGAAGCAAGCTTACTTAATTACGATATATCCGACCCATTTGGCGGTGCCCAGGAAACCTATGAAAAAACATTGCAGGAGTTATCCCATTATATCGATCTGTTAAAGGAAAAAATAAACAAATAGGTAGGAGAAACGCGATATGGGGAAAAGAAAACACCGCTTTAGTTTAAGGTTAAAATTAGTATTATTCGCAACAGGTTTAGCCATTATTACCTATACGACAAGTGCTTTATTTCTTTATGTGATCTTTGATTACGTGCAGGCTTACTGGCAAATATCAGAAGAAGTGTTTACGATCATTACTTTATCCCTTGGCGTTATTTGGTCGGGACTGCTGGCCTTTTTTGCAGCACGAGTCATTACAAAGCCGCTGGAAAAATTAAATGAAGCAGCATCCATGGCAGCGGACGGGAATTTGAATCAAGAAGTGGAGATACCTAAATCAGATGATGAAATCCGCGCCTTGAGTTTATCATTTGATACGATGCTGAAAAACCTGACTAGCATGGTGCATAATATTGACAAACATTTTGATAATACAAATGAATCGGTTATTCATATGAAAAAAGTATCGGATCAGGCATCGCAGCATTCCACGCTCATCAGTACATCGATCGATGATATTTCAAAGGGGGCGGAAAGCTCCTCGGAGTCGATTCAGTATACGGCAGAAGCAATTGAAATGGCAACAGCGCTTGCAAAAAAAGTACAAAACAAAGCAGCACAATCCAAAGAGAAGTCTGGCATGATGCTGGATACGTTATCAAATAGTAAAGATGTGGTAAACAAACTAGTAGAGGGAATACAGCATCTTGCGAGTGATCAGGAGGTTTCGCTTGCAGATGTAGAGGAATTAAACCAAAATGCCCGCCAGGTTGAATCGATTATTTCTATAGTTGGTGAGATTGCCGAGCAGACTAATTTGCTGGCATTAAATGCATCCATTGAAGCTGCAAGGGCGGGAGAGCATGGAAGAGGTTTTGCTGTCGTCGCAGAAGAAATCCGGAAGTTGGCAGACCAAAGTGCCCAGGCAGTGCAGCAAATCTCTGAATTACTGACAACCATTCAGGATGACGTAGAGCGGGTAGCGGCAAAAATGAAGAACACAGTCGGTTTTGCAAAGGCAGAAGCCGAAAACGGGGCAAAAACAAATACTACCATTGAAAAAATGGCCAACTCTATTACGGATACTGCTACAGAAATTGATGCCATTTCCAGTCTGGTGGACAAACAGCTGGAATCCATCCAAGATACGGTAAGGCAGTCCCAAGAGGTTGCAGCAATTGCCGAAGAAACTTCAGCAGGTGCCGAGGAAGTAAACGCAGCGATTCATGAACAGGCTGCTACCATAGACAAAGTGGATGAGCTAGCATATGAACTGGAAGATCAGGCGAAAGTGCTAAACAACCAAATAAATCAATTTAAAGTTTCTTCATAGGCAATTAAGAAAGTATAAAAACATTCTTACTGGGGCTGCGATTACTCGCCTCACCGTAGAGATTTGGGACTGCGGTGCAGCGGCTCCTCGCCCCACCATAATGATCTGCATAAGTGCAACTAAGGTTGCCACCTAAAGGATTGGTGACAACCAAGTTTTCTAAAAAAACGAACAGGAAGGGAGTAAATAAGATGAAGGTTATTGTGACCGGAGATCATGCAGGAATGACTGTAAGAAATGCGGTGAAAGAATTACTGGAGGAAAAAGGGATTGAGTATGAGGATACAGGCTGCAGCTGTGAAACGTCTGTAGATTATCCGGATTATGCCCTCCCGGCTGCTGAACGGGTAGCAAGCGGAGAATTTGACCGGGGTATTTTGATTTGCGGAACCGGCATCGGCATGTCCATCGCTGCAAATAAAGTGAAAGGAATTCGCTGTGCCCTGACCCATGATACTTTTAGTGCAAAAATGACTCGAAAGCACAATGATGCTAATATACTTGCAATGGGTGAACGCGTCGTCGGCCCTGGGCTGGCACGTGAAGTAGCAACAGTGTTTCTTGACACCGAATTCGAGGGCGGCCGCCACGCAAACCGTCTTGGTAAAGTAGATGCGTACGAAAATAAATAATTGCTGTGTTCAAGAGACATCCGAGCTGGTGTCTCTTTTGGCAGGTGAATAGTATAAGCATTTCAGGCTTTTTTCTAAAGGATTGTTGTTTTTAACAAAATTAGTGCAAATATTACCGTACTAGCAAGTACTTTTGATGGGACGAGCATTTAGCGCAGTCCCAGTCCGAATACACGTAGACTCCTGCGGGAGGTCGGCTAAGTTCGGTCACGTCCTGTGACCAACGCCGACACCCGCACATCCTGTGCTTGCATCGGCATCGGCGAGACCCCGCAGTGCGACAAATGAAGGCCGACTAAAACCGCCCTTTGCGGGCAACGTCGGCATACCCCTTGTCGGGGCAAGGAGGCTCACCAGCCGCCCGCGGAAATGCGAAGTGTATTCGGACTGCGGGTTGGTAACAACAAACTATGCGAAAACAGCCTTTCTAAACGACTGCGTAAAAAGACAGATTTTCAAATAATATCAGGGGTGATGATGCATGACAGATTTACAGCAAAAAATACGTGAAGATATAAAAGCTGTTTCTGCGGAATGGCTGGCATCTGGAAATCTGCAAAAAGGGGAAGTATTCGTCATCGGCTGTTCCACTAGTGAAATGGCTGGAGAAAAAATAGGGACTTCGGGAAGTGAAGAAATAGCCGCTGCCGTCTATAGTGAATTGAAACAGCTGCAGGAAAAGACAGGCATCCAGCTTGCGTTTCAATGCTGTGAACATTTGAACCGGTCGCTTGTAGTAGAAAGAGAATCGATGAAGCAATATCAGCTAACGGAAGTCGCCGCAGTACCTGTCCCGGAAGCGGGGGGTTCCATGGCTTCCTTTGTATATAAAAACATGCAAAATCCTGTTCTCGTGGAGAAAATCCAAGCTCATGCCGGCATGGATATTGGAGAGACCATGATTGGAATGCATCTGAAGCATGTTGCGGTCCCTGTACGCCTAGGGAAAAACTGGATCGGAAATGCCAGGTTAACCGCTGCCAAAACGCGTCCTAAATTAATCGGCGGGCAAAGAGCTCAATACAAGGAAACAATCGCAAATAATAGCTGCAAGTAGTGAAAACAGCTTAAATAAGCAAATGGAAACGTCAAAATCCGAACGATTTTCGTCATATTTTCTTTATTGTCTATAAAAAACATCTTGTCCCTAAAGAATGAATAGTATAATATATTATATATAGCATTAGCGTTTAAATGAAAGATTTCTTTTGTAAACCAATACGCATTACACGGAGAAAAACGCAGATCTTTACTGATGATCTAAAAATGGACAAACACCAAGCTCCAAAGAAATTTACCATTAGCAAGTGCAACAAAAAATATAGGAGGTCAATATCAGAATGGAATACATAAAGCAAGCGGATAATGAAGTGTTTGAGGCAATCCAGGCGGAGAAAAAGCGGCAGCAGGAAAAAATCGAATTAATTGCATCAGAAAACTTTGTCACAGAAGCAGTAATGGAGGCAATGGGTTCCGTTCTAACCAACAAATATGCGGAGGGCTATCCGGGTAAAAGATATTACGGAGGCTGTGAACATGTCGATGTTGTAGAAAATCTGGCTCGTGATCGTGCCAAAGAACTTTTCGGAGCGGACCATGCAAATGTCCAGCCCCACTCTGGTGCGCAGGCTAATATGGCTGTATATTTCACCGTGTTGGATCAAGGGGATACGGTGTTAGGCATGAATTTAAATCATGGCGGGCATTTAACACATGGAAGCCCGGTAAATTTCAGCGGAAAACTTTATAATTTTGTGGATTACGGTGTAGAGGAAGGTTCTGAAGAGCTCAACTACGATGCCATAATGGAAAAAGCAAAAGAAGTAAAGCCGAAATTGATAGTGGCAGGTGCAAGTGCTTATTCACGTCCGATTGATTTTAAGAAATTCCGTGAGATTGCAGACGAGGTTGATGCCTATTTACTGGTTGATATGGCCCATATTGCCGGACTTGTCGCGGCTGGATTACATCAAAATCCGGTTCCTTACGCTGATTTTGTAACAACGACAACGCATAAAACATTGCGCGGCCCTCGCGGTGGAATGATTCTTTGTAAAGAAGCATATGCGAAAAAAATAGACAAATCTGTATTCCCAGGAATGCAGGGCGGCCCGCTTATGCATATTATCGCTGCAAAAGCAGTTGCATTTAAAGAAGCATTATCCAGTGACTTTAAAGCATACTGCAAACAAATTATCAAAAATGCCCAAGCTTTAAGTGGAGCCCTTGAAAGCGAAGGTGTACGAGTCGTTTCAGGCGGAACAGACAATCACTTATTGCTCGTTGATGTTACGCCATTGGAATTAACCGGGAAGGTAGCAGAGCAGGTACTTGATGATATTGGAATTACTACAAATAAAAATACGATTCCTTTTGATAAAGAAAGCCCATTTGTTACAAGTGGTGTACGTATGGGAACAGCAGCTGTAACCACTCGCGGTTTTGGCGAGTCCGACATGAAAGAAATCGCTGCAATCATATCCCTTACCCTAAAAAATCACGAAGATGAAGCAAAACTGGCAGAAGCAAAAGAACGCGTACTTGCGCTAACAAACAGCCGGCCATTATATGCATAAATTTTAAAGAGGATGCTCTATTGTAAGAGCATCCTTTTGTATGGGTATGATGAAACAGCGGAATGTTTCTCCTGTTTCAGTTTTACCTTTTTCCAGCGGCGGGAAATGGTCGGTTCGCTGTTAAAAGGGGGGCATCGCTGATAAAAACGAATTATCGCTGATAAAAACAGAAAACCGCTGATACACACTACTATCAGCAAGCAACCCTATTTTTGTTGTTAAGCGATGAGGTAACGCCGATCTATCAAGGTAAAACGCTGCATAAATAAAACTACGGTCGAAATGTCCATGCTAACAACCAGCACACCGTGTTCATAAAATTATCCCAATAACATTTTGTCTTACACTTGAAAGCATAGTTTATTTTGAGTACAATTTGAAGGATGTAACTTTTATAAAAGGAGTGATCGCGCAATGGGAAACGTGTTTGTACTGGATCATCCGTTAATTCAGCATAAATTGACCTACATACGTGATAAAAATACGGGCACCAAAGAATTCCGTGAATTAGTTGATGAAGTTGCCGCGCTAATGGCATTTGAAATTACAAGAAATTTACCATTACAGGATCAAACAGTCGAAACACCTGTAAAGAAAGCAAATGCAAAGGTGCTGGCTGGCAAGAAAATTGGACTGGTTCCTATACTTCGTGCAGGACTGGGAATGGTTGACGGGATATTGAATCTGATCCCAGCTGCCAAAGTCGGACATGTTGGATTGTACCGGGACCCGGAAACATTACAGCCAGTTGAATATTATCTCAAATTGCCAACAGATATTCATGAACGCGAATTGATCGTCATTGATCCGATGCTTGCCACAGGCGGATCTGCAAATGATGCTATTCACTCCTTGAAAAAACGCGGTGCGCAAAATATTCGGCTTATGTGCTTAGTTGCAGCTCCGGAAGGCGTGGAAGTGTTAAAAAATGACCATCCGGACGTTGATATTTACCTGGGTGCATTGGATGAAGGATTGGATGAAAAAGGATATATTGTCCCTGGCCTTGGAGATGCAGGAGATCGCCTATACGGCACCAAATAACATATTTGGTGTCTCTTTTTTATCCCAAAAATCGTCTGTAAATAAAGCACAGGCACTCCCAATAGTGAATATAATAAAAATAAATTCCAAAGGGGGATGGCTCATGACGAAAAAGGAAAAAAGGCAGGTAAAGGCGAAAGAAATAAATGAGATCCAAGATATGATTAATGAAGGCGGCCTCGGAGCGGATGTATATTATATAAATGAAGGGACAGATAAAGATACAACGCTTGAATTTTCACGCCAAAAAGCTAACCCGGCTCCAATCACCCATAAAACCACCACCGATGTATAACATCCTGCTTTTTCCAAAAACTAGATGAAAAAGGAGGATCACCCCCCATGCGATTTTGGCCGCTCACTGTAATTATTTTACTTGCCGTCATCTCCCCCCTGGCTGTACAGGCAGAAACAAAGGATATCCAATCGGTCATCATTGAGGTCGAAGGAGATCCAGAAGAGCACAAGAGATACATCGAAACATACCATCCTTTTATCGAAGTCGTGGCTACATATGAGACACTCCTGAATGGACTGGCTTTACAAGGGTCACCGGATAAATTGGAGCGAATGGAATCATTGGAGTTTATTAAAAGCATTCATTCTGCTCAAGACTATAAAACAATGCCCGAAACCTACCCAGAGGTAAGCGAAATGGGTGAAAACATTGTTTTTCCATCTCATATAAATACGACAGCATATACTGGAAAAGGTGTCAAAATAGCGGTAATCGATACGGGAATTGACTATACCCATCCAGACCTTACGCCTAATTACCGCGGCGGCTATGACCTGGTAGATCTGGATGAAGATCCAATGGAAACCACACCTAAAGAAGGCATTCCGACAAACCATGGTTCCCATGTAGCAGGCATTATTGCTGCAAATGGCGAACTGCAAGGGGTGGCCCCGGATGCTGAAATTTACGCATACAGGGCACTCGGCCCGGGAGGGTCAGGATCGTCCGTCCAAGTGATAGCTGCCATGGAAAAGGCAGCTGAAGAAGGAGTGGATGTCATCAATTTATCGCTTGGCAACAATGTAAATGGGCCGGATTATCCGACAAGTGTTGCTGTAAATCGTGCCGCCAAACTCGGTATTTCCGTTGTCACTGCCAATGGAAACAGCGGGCCGGATGATTGGACGGTGGGCTCACCGGCAACCGCATCCAGTGCACTCTCGATTGGTGCTTACAGTCCGGAAATGGAGGTTCCGTTTTTATATGAACCGCAAAACGAAAAAGAAATAAATTTCGCCCCAATGGTTGGCTCCATCCCCTGGGATATAGATAAAGCATATTCAATTACAACCAAAGCAGATGACTATGCCGGAAAAATTGCTTTAATTGCGCGCGGGGACCTCTCCTTATTTGAAAAAGCAAAAAAGGCGGAAGAAAATGGCGCAATAGCAGCAATTATTTATAATAATGAAGAAGGCATGTTCCAGGGTATGATTCAACATGATCAGCATCCCATTGAAATTCCGGTAGCGGCGATTTCCCTTGAAGACGGTGAATGGCTGGAAGAAATACAAAAAGAAGCACCGACATATCTCGAAACGGATTCTAAAACGGTGGCCAGCGGTGTTGCAGAATTCAGCTCGCGCGGACCAGTAACAGTGAACTGGAATATCAAACCGGACATTTTAGCACCAGGGACGAATATTGTCAGTACGGTTCCGGGGGGATATCAGGCGCTGCAGGGGACGAGCATGGCAGCACCGCATGTCACAGGGGCGATCGCATTACTTAAAGAAGCGCAGCCTGACTGGACAAATGATCAAATCCAAGGGGCATTAAAAACAACGGCGCTTAGAATGGAGACGGAAGAGCAAACACCCCTTGAACCGACCATGCAAGGAATGGGAGAGATAAACCCGGAAGCCGCCATCAATACCAATACAATCATTTACGATCCCTTACTATCTTTTGGGAAAATAGAAGAACAAACAGAGACGCTATCTATTGAGCTTACCATTGAAAATACAACGGAGGAGGAAAAGACGTATCATTTTTCCTATCCGCATAAACAACAGGGAATTACCTGGGAAATTCCGCAGCAGTTTACATTGGAAGCAAATGAAAAAAGAAACATTCCCGTAAGCATAAAAATAACCGCTTCCCAATTGAATGAAGGTGTCCATCAAGGTTGGCTCACACTAAAACAAGCAGAAGAAAGCTATTACCTGCCGTATCTTTTTGTAAATCAGGAAGCAGATAATCCAAAAGTAATGGGATTTGAGTTTGCATTAAAACCGTTTTCCGAGAAAACATTCTCCTATAAACTGTATATTACCGATCCAGCGAAGCGCGTGAGGGTGGATTTATATGATCCCGATACGCTCATGTTTGAACGCAACTTATTGGATATAGAAGGCGTGCAGGTTGGAAATAATGATGGACAGCTGGAAAAGTCGGAAATAGGAGATCCGGGACAGTACGCAGCGATTATCACTGTATCGCTGGAAGATGGAACCTATGAAAGCTATCAGATGGAGCTTTATATTGAACCGGAATAATAGCACTGTGAAACCTGGATGAACGGTGAAGAGACAGAGGCCGTATTACTCTGTTTGAGAGAATACGGCTGCCATTTTCTTATAACGAGACGAAAGGGAAAAACATCTATTTAAAAGGAAGTAATTACATTCCCGCATGTTCATAAAATTGTCACTTAAATTTCTGTGGAATATCAAGTAAAATGGGTAGTTGGGACTTGCTTAAAATAGTGCCCTTAATAGATATATGAACAAAGGTTCAAAGATACGAAAAATCCTGTAATAACAGGGCTTTAAAAAAAGCCGGAAAAGGAAAGTGAAAACATACTTTATAGTAATTGACAACACCATCTGGCTATTGTAAACTATCTTAGTGTGGAATGGTAAAGGCTTCGAATGAAAGGGCTATATAAGCTAGCGGAAATACGTTTATACATATAGCACCGTTATCATGATGCAAATAGTGATTATGCATAATTTTAAATAGGAAGTTATTCATAGTCATTGCAAAACAAATAGCTGAAAATTAAAGCGTAATAAAGGAAAAAAGCTGACAAATCAGCTTATTCTTGAGGCTTGCTGAAGTGGTAACCAGATGAGGGTCAATGAAAAATCACCTGAATCTACTAAAAATGCAATAATTATTACCTGTATGCAGCTATTTGTGAAAATTGATGAGAGTAGTGGGCAAGATGTCACAATACGAAAAGATGACGATACGTCAGCGAAAATGGATGTTGTACCTTCTTTCGATATTGGTGCTTGGAGCCGGCTTCACACCATATCCGCGAGCTTTTTTTGGACTCCTTTTAGGGAGCGCCGTAAGTTTCTATAATTTATGGCTACTACAGCGAAAAACGAAGAAATTTGCGATTGCTGCCGCAGAACAGGGTTCCGTACTGGGTATCGGTACGTTTTCCAGATTGGCTGCCGCCGCATTAGCTGTGTTAATTGCACTTCGATTTGAAGAACACTTTCATATGATTGCTGTAGTTGTTGGGCTGGGGACTTCCTATATAATTATTATGCTGGATTATCTCCTTTTTACACTGAAAGAAGACATGAACGCCGACAGCGAAAGCAAGAAATGATGGTTTTTCATTAGAATTATGGCCTTTATCGCCGGGTCTCATGGCGAAACCTTCGTACACTTACACTAATAAAGTGTCACATCTATGCAAAAGGTTGTTGTTGAAAAGGGGTGAAGAATTTGGACCACACAGCACCAATAGTTGAGAATGTTTTTGGGATACCATGGCTCAGTTTTAATTTATCCAACGTCATGATGATTATCATCGTTTCCACGATCGTTTTTATCTTTGTAACATGGGCAACGAGAAACCTGCAAATGAAGCCGACCGGTATGCAAAATGCCGTTGAATGGCTCGTTGATTTTATTAAAGGAGTCATCGGCAATACGATGGATTGGAAGACGGGGAAAATATTCCTTCCGCTTGGTTTGACCTTAATCCTTTATATATTTGTGGGAAACATATCCGGTGTAGCTACGATGGTAGCACATGACCACGATCTATGGTGGAAATCCCCAACTGCAGACGCAACAATCACTTTAACCCTCTCTGGAATGGTAGTATTATTAACCCATTTTTATGGTATAAAAATGAGAGGTTTTAAAGAATACGGGAAAGATTATTTCAGGCCGGTACCCTTTTTATTCCCATTAAAAATCATCGAAGAATTTACCAACACCCTTACATTGGGTCTACGTTTATTCGGGAATATGTTTGCCGGAGAAATCTTGCTGACACTTCTAGTCGGTTTGGCAATGGCAGGAGTTGGAGGATTCCTCGTATCTGCATTACCAATGATGGCCTGGATGGCTTTCAAACTATTTATCGGTACAATCCAAGCATTTATTTTTGTTATGTTAACAATGGTTTACATGTCACATAAAGTGAACGCAGACCATTAATTTTATAAAACTTGGCATTTCTCTAAAGAGATTCTTGAAAGCGTACTTTGCTTTCTTAGCATCACTTATGTTTTGGAGGCCAAGGATTTATGGAGAAAGCTTCAGCACCACAAGGGTATAACCTAAAGGCCCTTGCATTTATGCAGATAGGAAAGCTTTATGCTTTCATATCTGTTAAAATATAAAATTAAAAGGTTTACTATAAAAGGAGGAAATTTAGAAATGGGAGCATTAGCAGCTGCAATAGCAATAGGTTTAGCCGCATTAGGTGCGGGTCTTGGTAACGGAATGATCGTAAGCAGAACGGTAGAAGGGATTGCACGCCAGCCGGAACTCCGCGGCGCACTTCAAACTACCATGTTTATCGGGGTAGCGCTTGTTGAGGCGATTCCGATTTTCGCAGTAGTTATCGCATTTATGGTAATGTAAAAAGGATCCTTAAAATCACAAGGTGGCGAAGTTCATTCGTATGAAATCTTCGCCATTCCTTTATGTAGTGTAGCAATGAGTAAATTATTTCGCATATGTATCTATAACCATATGAAAGAAAAATAAAACATGATTGAAATAGAGAATGCTATCCAAGTGTGAAAGGAGTGAAAGCTGTGCACCAATACATTGATTTTCTGGCAATCGGTGCGACTGTCGGCGGGTTTCAGGTAGGAGACATGCTTGTACAGTTATTCTTCTTTATACTATTACTGTACTTGCTCAAAAAAGTAGCCTGGGGTCCAGTATTGAACATCATGGAAAAACGAGAAAATTACGTTGCAAGTGAAATAGAACAGGCAGAACAAAGCCGCCTGGAAGCAGAAGAAGCATCCAAAAAAGCGACGGAGCAATTAAACCAGACAAAACAGGAAGCACAGAAGATGATTGAAGATGCAAAAAGTGCTGCAGTATCGCAGGAAGAAAAAATTATCGCAGCTGCCCGAGCGGAAGCTGATCGCTTGAAAGAAGCAGCGCAGTCTGATATTCAAAACGAAAAAGAAAAAGCCCTTCAAGCACTTCAAGATCAAGTGGCATCACTTTCTGTACTTATTGCAAGCAAAGTAATTGAAAAAGAAATCAGTGCACAGGATCAAGAGAAACTGATTAATGAATACATTAAAGAGGTAGGAGAAGAGCTATGAGTGAAGCAGTAGTTGCTAAACGATATGCAGACGCTCTTTTTCAACTGGGAAATGAAAAAGCGGTACTGGAACAATTTGTAGCAGAGTTCCGCACCGTACGAGAAATTTTTGAAACAAATACTAATTTAATCACATTCCTGAAGCATCCTCGTGTTCATAATGCGAAAAAGAAACAATTTCTTGACGAAGTGTTTCAAAGTCTGTCAGCGGATGTCGTGAATACGATAAAATTACTTGCAGAGCGGCATCGGAGCGAGATGATACCATCCATTATTGATCATTTTATCCAATTAGTAAATGATGCAAAAGGAATTGCAGTCGCGACTGTTTATTCCGTTCGTAAGCTCGATGACGCAGAGAAATCAGAGCTGGAAAGTTCTTTTGCGAAACGCTTTGATAAAAATGCGCTTCATTTTGAAAATGAAGTGGATCCATCCATGTTGGGCGGGATTAAAATACGTCTTGGCAATACCATTTATGATGGGTCTGTCAGTGGAAAGCTGCAAAGAATAGAACGGAATATTTTGACTGTAAACAAATGACGATAGGGGTGAACGGCGATGAGCATTAAAGCTGAAGAAATAAGCAAGCTGATAAAACAGCAAATTGAATCATTCGATGCGGATATTGAAGTTAGCGATGTCGGTACGGTTATTGAAATCGGTGACGGGATCGCACGAGCTCACGGACTGGATAATGTCATGTCCGGGGAGCTGGTAGAATTCTCAAACGGTACCATGGGTCTGGCACAAAACCTGGAGGAAAGCAACGTTGGTATTGTTATTCTTGGTCCATATTTGGAAATAAAAGAAGGCGATGAAGTTCGTCGTACAGGCCGGATCATGGAAGTGCCGGTTGGTGAAGAATTATTGGGCCGTGTGGTAAACCCGCTTGGTCAGCCGATTGATGGAAGAGGATCGCTGGAAGCAACAAAAGCACGACCTATTGAAGCACAGGCACCGGGAGTTATGGCACGTAAATCCGTTCATGAGCCACTGCAAACCGGAATTAAAGCGATTGATGCTTTAGTGCCAATCGGGCGTGGACAGCGTGAGCTAATAATTGGAGACCGTCAAACAGGTAAAACAACCGTTGCCGTTGATACAATTTTGAACCAGAAAGACCAGGATATGATTTGTATCTATGTTGCCATTGGACAAAAAGAATCAACAGTAAGAAGTACGGTAGAAACGTTCCGTAAGCACGGAGCACTTGATTATACAATCGTTGTATCTGCAGGAGCATCAGACCCTGCACCATTATTATATTTAGCACCATATGCTGGTGTAGCTATGGGTGAAGAATTCATGTATAACGGCAAACATGTAACCGTCGTATATGATGACTTGTCCAAGCAGGCAGTGGCATATCGTGAGCTATCCTTGCTACTGCGCCGCCCGCCGGGACGTGAAGCATTCCCAGGGGATGTATTCTATATCCACTCCCGTTTACTCGAGCGTGCAGCAAAGTTAAATGATGATTTAGGTGGCGGATCATTAACTGCCCTGCCTTTCGTTGAGACGCAAGCAGGTGATATCGCAGCCTATATTCCAACAAACGTTATTTCCATTACCGATGGTCAGATTTTCCTGCAATCAGATCTATTCTTCTCCGGTGTCCGACCGGCGATCAACGCAGGTCTTTCCGTATCACGTGTTGGGGGCTCGGCGCAAATCAAAGCAATGAAGAAAGTTGCGGGTACATTGCGTCTTGACTTGGCATCCTTCCGTGAGCTGGAATCATTTGCTCAATTCGGTTCAGATCTGGATAAATCGACCCAGGCTAAACTGAATCGCGGGCAGCGGACCGTGGAAACACTGAAGCAAGGACTTAATAAACCATTGGACGTTGAAAAACAGGTAATGATTTTCTACGCCTTGACAAAGGGATTCCTGGATGATGTAGCCGTAGAAGATGTTACTCGGTTCGAAGATGAAATGTATATTTGGCTGGATAATAACCGGAAAGAGCTACTGAACCAGATTAAAGAAACAGGTCAGCTTCCGGAAGAAAATGATATGAATGATGCAATTGAATCATTTAAGAAAACATTCCTGCCTGGCGAAAATAAATAAATGAAATAACATAACGCAACCTTTTAATAAGAGAGGGCGGTGAAAAGCTTGGCATCACTAAGAGATATTAAAGGAAGAATTGACTCGACAAAGAAAACGAGAAAAATCACTTCCGCCATGGAAATGGTATCTGCTTCTAAAATGGCAAAGGCAGAGCAAAATGCAAAGAACTATGTTCCATACAGTAAAAAAATGAGGGAAGTTGTTGCCGATATTGCAGGTGGATCTTCAGATATCAGCCACCCAATGCTTGAAAAGCGGGAAGTGAAAAAGACGGGTTACCTTGTTATCACAACCGACCGCGGGCTTGTAGGAGCATATAACAGTAATATTCTGAGACGACTTCAGCAAACAATTAATGAACGTCATACTTCAACAGATCAGTATACGGTAATTGTGGCTGGACGTAATGGATATGAATACTGCAAAAAGCAAGAACTGCCAATTGCTAAAAGTATTCTTGGACTTGCAGATCAACCCGAATTTTCCGATATAAAAGATCTTGCAGCAGAAACGGTGCAAATGTATACCAATGAAGAAATAGATGAATTGCATATTATTTACAATCACTATGTAAGTGCTATTTCACAGCAGGTAACATCCACACAGCTCTTGCCAATAGAAAACATGCAGGAAGATGCAAAAGAAAGCGAATATGAGTATGAACCAAACGAACAGCAAATTTTAGAAGTGCTTTTACCACAGTATGCCGAAAGCTTAATTTACGGGGCATTACTCAACGGAAAAGCAAGTGAACACGCAGCGAGTATGACGGCAATGCGCAGTGCTACAGATAATGCCGGTGAACTGATTGATGATTTGACCTTAACTTATAACCGTGCACGTCAAGCGGCAATTACACAGGAAATCACAGAAATCAGCGGCGGTGTAGCAGCATTAGAATAACTCCTGCCAAGAATAGCTAGTTAGGAGGGAAAGCCATGAGCAAAGGACAAGTTACACAAGTAATGGGACCGGTTGTCGACGTGAAATTCGAAGACGGCCAGCTCCCGGAAATTTATAATGCTTTAACTGTCCAAGTTGAATCAGATGGAGGCACGACGGAGCTTGCTCTGGAAGTAGCACTTCATCTAGGAGATAATAGTGTACGTACGATTGCAATGTCTGGAACTGAAGGCGTACAGCGTGGCAGTTCTGTTCAAGACCAGGGCAACCCGATCTCTGTCCCTGTTGGTGATGTGACCTTAGGAAGAGTGTTTAATATTCTGGGTGAGAATATTGACCTTGATGAGAAACTGCCGGATGATACGCGCAGAGATCCAATTCATCGTGCAACACCCGATTTTGAAAACCTGTCTACCGAGACTGAAATTTTAGAGACAGGAATTAAAGTTGTTGACTTATTGGCCCCATATATTAAAGGTGGAAAAATTGGACTTTTCGGTGGAGCCGGTGTTGGTAAAACCGTTTTGATCCAGGAATTAATCAATAACATCGCCCAAGAGCATGGTGGTATTTCCGTATTTGCGGGTGTAGGTGAACGTACCCGAGAAGGAAATGACCTTTACTATGAAATGAAAGACTCCGGCGTTATTGAAAAAACAGCAATGGTTTTCGGCCAAATGAACGAGCCGCCGGGAGCACGTATGCGTGTAGCCTTAACCGGTTTGACTATGGCTGAGTATTTCCGTGATGAAAAAGGTGCAGACGTACTATTATTTATCGATAATATTTTCCGTTTTACGCAAGCTGGTCAAGAGGTATCTGCACTGCTTGGACGTATGCCTTCTGCGGTTGGTTACCAGCCGACACTTGCAACGGAAATGGGACAATTACAAGAGCGAATCACTTCAACGGATAAAGGTTCTGTAACATCCATCCAGGCTATTTATGTGCCAGCGGATGACTATACAGACCCGGCACCGGCAACTACTTTCGCACACTTGGATGCAACAACCAACCTTGATCGCGGATTATCAGAGCAAGGTATTTACCCGGCAGTGGATCCACTGGCCTCTACATCCCGTGCGTTAGACCCGGAAGTAGTGGATAAAGAACATTACGAGGTTGCGGTGGAAGTACAGCAAACATTGCAGCGTTACAGAGAGCTTCAGGATATTATTGCCATTCTTGGTATGGATGAGCTTGGGGATGAAGATAAACTTGTCGTAGCACGTGCGCGTCGTATCCAGTTCTTCCTGTCGCAAAACTTCCACGTAGCTGAGCAGTTTACCGGTCAAAAAGGTTCTTATGTGCCTATTGCAGAAACGGTAGCCGGATTCAGGGAAATCCTTGACGGTAAGTATGATGACCTGCCGGAAGATGCATTCCGTCTTGTCGGCCGCATTGAAGAAGTAGTTGAAAAAGCAAAAGGTATGGAATAATATCAGTGTAAACAATAAAATGGTGGTTACGCACTGTGACCACCTTCATGCCTGAGGAGGGGTTACATGAAAACACTAACGGTGAGTGTTGTTACTCCTGATGGCCCTGTATTGGAAGATACGTTTGATATGGTTAGCTGTAAAGCAGAAAGTGGAGAGCTTGGTATATTACCGGGACATATTCCACTTGTTGCTCCTTTATCGATCAGTTCCGTTCGTTTAAAACGGGAAAATGCTGAGAATCATTTAGCTGTCAATGGCGGTTTTATGGAGGTTCAACCTGATAAAGTAACCATTCTTGCCCAGTCTGCAGAAAAACCGGTGGATATTGATGTCGAGCGTGCACAAGAAGCAAAAAAACGTGCCGAACGCCGGCTGCAGTCCCAACAAGACGATATCGACTTCAAACGGGCCGAACTAGCACTCAAACGAGCAATGAATCGCCTGAATGTAGGACAGTAACGAAAATTCTCTTATAACTGAAACGTTGTAAGAGAATTTTTTTGCAACAAGGGGACGATTCTTTTGTTGCAAAATTGATTTATGAAGGCTGGAAAATGGTTCAGGAATCGATTCGCCGAACTATCATCGGGGAGGCCGATCTCCTATTGGCAAATTAATAGGATATTGACGTGAGTAAGCGTCATTATAGCATTCAATAAGCCGAGGAAACAACATATACCTCTAGGGGAATATAAATAACAATCTATTTCAAATATTTACCAGTAAAAAAATAACTGTCGATATTTCCCGGGAAATGAAAATTCATGACCTATTTTAAAAGATCGCATAAATTATTTGTTGAATTTGGTAATGCTTACATTGATAAAATCAGTTGACTTCCAGCCTGATACATGGCAAAGTTGCTATTAGCAAATAATAAAGGTGGCTTTTTATGTTTCCAATTGGACAACTAGCAATCATTAGTATGATATCTCATCTGCTTTTCATCTACATAACATGGAAAGTCATGTTGGGAATTAATTTTGATCCAGTCATTCGTAAGGGACGTACAACAGAAGCACGGATTTTCTTCCTGTTTATTGCCATTGTGATTGGTACAGGTGTCAGCAGATTTGTGTTGGAAATACTCCAATGGTCCAGAGACCTCATATATTTATTTTAGACTGAAATCGGTTATCATAACCGGTTTTTTTAATATCTTCACAACATACCCTCCTAAAGTAAATCACAGAATAAGTTAACCATTAATAGGCAATAAGACGACAATTCTGTGACAATGAATAAAAAGCGTACATTAGACTGTCACTAAAAGTGAAATTGCGATAAGATATATACAAAGATAGTCGAAAAACCAAAAAAACAAACGAATACTATATTGTTATAATATCCCCTTTCAACTTGTCTTGTACTTAATCAATAAGAAACGTTATTGAACAGAACAATTAAACAATAACACCATCTAAGTTTTATCGTATACCTGAAAAATGTGCTTGTCTGACAACTAAATATAATGGTATAATATATGTTGGTTGTTTTAAAATAGGATAGTATATGTTTTGATATGAAAAATGAACAAACATAATTCGACAATATTGACATTTACATGTATAAAAAAGTTGTAACCGGGTATATATCACTAAGGAAGCGCAGGAACAATCCGATTAATCTATCTGTAAGTAACCAAATCGATGCAGCTTAAAAATCGAATAAAAGACTTACATACATGATTGGAACACCTATCCTGATAAATGAATATTAATATAATGTGAAACTGGATCTGAAGGAGAATTGAAAAAAATGGAAAAAATCATCGTCAAAGGCGGACAACAACTGAAAGGTACCGTCAAAGTGGAGGGTGCAAAAAATGCAGTTCTTCCTGTAATTGCAGCAAGTCTGCTTGCAAGCGAAGGAAAAAGTATTATTACCGATGTACCTGAATTAGCTGATGTTTATACAATTAATCAAGTATTAAGCAATATGAATGCAAAGGTTAGCTTTAGCGATAATACAGTCTCTGTGGATGCTTCAGCAAAACTGAAAACAGAAGCACCTTTTGAATACGTAAGAAAAATGCGTGCGTCGGTATTGGTATTAGGTCCACTTTTATCAAGATACGGCCATGCAAAAGTAGCCATGCCAGGAGGATGTGCCATTGGTTCCAGGCCTATTGATTTACACCTGAAAGGTTTTGAAGCAATGGGAGCGCAAGTACATGTTGGGAACGGATTTGTGGAAGTCCATGTAAATGGGCGTCTTCAAGGTGCAAAAATTTATCTTGATATGCCGAGTGTTGGAGCGACGGAAAATATTATGATGGCAGCAGCCTTGGCTGAAGGAAAAACAATTTTGGAAAATTGTGCCAAAGAGCCGGAAATTGTTGATTTAGCAAATTATTTAAATAAAATGGGTGGCAAAGTAGTAGGAGCAGGAACAGAAACCATTCGTATTGAAGGTGTTGAAAAGCTTACAGGCACCGATCACGCTATTATTCCCGATCGTGTGGAAGCCGGAACATTTATGGTAGCAGCAGCTATTACCGGTGGGAATATTTTAATTGAAAATGCAGAAACTGAACATTTACGTTCTGTTATTTCCAAGCTGGAAGAAATGGGTGTTATCATCACGGAAGAAAAACATGGTGTTCGAGTTATTGGACCAAAGGATTTAAAAGCAACAGACATCAAAACATTGCCGCATCCCGGGTTTCCAACCGATATGCAGCCCCAGATGATGGCGTTAATGTTAAGTGCTTATGGCACCAGTGTGATTACAGAAACCGTATTTGAAAATCGCTTCATGCATGTAGAGGAATTCCGCCGCATGAACGCCAAGTTAAAAATTGAAGGGCGCAGTGTCATTATGGAAGGACCGAGTGACCTGCAGGGTGCAGAAGTTGCAGCAACGGATTTACGTGCAGCAGCAGCGCTTATTTTGGCCGGATTAAAATCAGATGGCATTACTCGAGTAACAGAATTAAAGCATCTTGACCGCGGTTATGTGAACATTACAGGCAAGCTTGCATCCCTTGGAGCGGATATTGAACGTGTAGATGAAAATGGGAAAAAGCTCGAGCCTTTTGTACAAGTAGATTATCAACCGCAAAAATTTATAGCAGAGCTTTCATAAGTAAAAAAATTATAATTCATGTAAAAAAACAGGTGGATATGTCGTCCAACTGTTTTTTTAATGGGGATGAAACACAGGGACGGTTCTTTTGTTGCATAATAGTAAATGACCTCGGCAACGACAGTTTTTCAAACACTATCATTCGACAAAATCGAAATAAGATTTCAAAAATTGCTAGCTATTAATGTCAAAACGTCGTATAATATAAATAATTAAATACTAAAATTAATACTATTACTTTTCAAAATAGTATAAATACATAGCATACAAGTTTTATTATCTTGCCGTTCATCTATCCAAAAACCCAGTAAAAATGACGTGCGACCAGCAGCAATCGTATCTTTAAAAGGAATGAAAACATATAAAATAATATGCAGTTTTCTTCATTTTGTGACTTTTCATTACGACAAATCTATGGTAATATTGAATGAAAATTACAGAATAAATGAAAGGTTGGTATAAATTAATCATGAAAAGGATAGTAAGTAGGCTTTAGTACTACACGTCTTACATTCATTGTATCGCAGTGTAACTGGCTGGCCGACAAAAACGCCACGTCGTGTGCGTCGTAAGACTCCCACTTCAAGAATGAAGGAAACATGAAAATGCTAAGTGGGAGATCTAACAGCCAGTAACGGCCCGGTTCGTTCAAGGGCCTTTACGTCATACCCTTGCGGTGCTAACATTTGTATGAAAACACTTATGAAAATTGCTCTAAAAAGACAACAGGAAAGCAGCTCTCTCAAATTTGATTTTTTGAGAAAATAAAATTGATACTTCACATGTAAT
>NZ_JBGOHB010000046.1:0-29364 GCF_041521345.1 Virgibacillus oceani
AACCCCAGCCGAAGCGTTCGCAAAATTTGTTGGTGTTGGGGCCTAGGCCCCAACACCAACAAATTACAGAAAAACCTTATATAGCGGTTTCACAGGGGGTGTTGCATTTACTATTGCAATTTAAGATTAATTTCCTTATTATTCGTATACCCAATCTATTTCCATTTCATCCCATAAAGTATCAGCAGAGAGCGATTTGTCCAATTCATGCAACCCAAGTTCACTTTCCACATAAGGCTTCATTTCTTCATAAGAAAATTCAATGGATGGAAGTGCCCGGTGAAGATAAATAATTGCTATCCCTTGCCCGGCAGCAAAAGGTTCGCTGTAGGAATTTTCTTCCATTTCAGCGGCAACCCCCTCATACCCATCCGGCATAAATTGGCTTGTTGTATAAATAAAGCCGAGATAGCCGCCATCTGAATTTGTTTCCTCATCAATGGAGTATTCCTGTGCAAGTAAATCAAAGGATGCCCCTTGGTCAAGTTCCTCAATTACTTTGTCTGCTGTGTCAGTATCTTCCACAACAATATGGGAAAGCTGCAGAGAAGAGGTAAAATCATACTGATTCTGATAAACATTGTAATGCTGCTCTACATCTTCCTCAGATATATTTGCATCCTCTGTCAATAGGAACTCCAGCTGATAACGGTATATAATGTCCTCCCGCCAGCTTTCTTTTTCTCTTTCAAACGCTTCTTCAGACATAACTCCCTGCATCGCTGCAATCATGGAAATTTCCCGGTCAATAATTTTTTCATCTATTTCAATATCTTTCTCTTCTGCCAGCTTCCTGACAACTTCCCTGTCAATCATTGATCTTAATTCACTTTCCCCGTGTTTATCTCTTAATGTAGCCATCCATTCTTCATAAGGTATTTCATCCCCATTTACAGAGGCTATTACATCTTCTGTTTTTAATGTCTGGTTACCATCATCAGAATCAACTGTTTCCCTTTCGCCGCTGTTCCAGAAAAACAATGAAGCAATATTTGTTATTACCAGTACAATGATGATTCCCAGCAGCAGTTTTTTGGACATTGTTCATGTTCCCCCTGTAGATTGATGCCATTTTCAGTTTCTATTGTTGTTTCAGTAATTTGAGCTCACCTTCAGTCAAATGATATACCTCATTACAGAAGTGACAGGTTGCTTCTGCACCATGGTCATCATCAATCATCTGCTGGATCTCTTCATTTCCCAGTCCGACAATGGCTCGCTCGATGCGTTCTTTGGAACATTTACAGCGGAATTCAACAGGTAATGTTTCCAGAATCTTTACCTCCTGGTCTCCAAACAAAATATCCAGGATTTGCTGTGGCGTCTTTCCTTCCTGAATCAAAGTGGATATGGCAGGAAAAGACTGAATCCGCTCTTCCAGCTGTTTAATTATATCTTCCCCTGACCCAGGCATTACTTGTACAATAAAACCGCCTGCTGCAAGGATAGAGTGATCCGGGTTAACTAAAACACCTGCCGCTACTGCGGAAGGAATCTGTTCAGAGTTTGCAAAGTAATACGTAAAATCTTCGCTAATTTCCCCGGAAATAATCGGAACTTCTCCGGTGAAAAAATCCTTTAATCCGACATCCTTCGTAACACTTAAACTCCCTTCATCTCCTACCGCTCGCGTCACATCCAATTTCCCTTTATTGTTTAAATCAAAATCAACATGCGGATTTTTTACATAACCTCGGGCTTCCCCTTTTGCATTGCCATCAGCAATAATGGCACCAATCGGCCCGTTTCCTTCGACTTTTACAGTGATGGAATCGTCGCCTTTCAGCATGGCGCCCATCATTGTCGTTATCGTCATCGTTCTTCCGAGTGCAGCAGAAGCGGTTGCCCATGTATCGTGCCGGCGCTGTGCTTCTTTCACCATTTCGGTTGAAGAAATAGCATAAGACCGCACCTTTCCATTATAACTCGTAGCTTTAACCAGATAATC
The DNA here is from genome assembly GCF_041521345.1 of Virgibacillus oceani. GTDB lineage: Bacteria > Bacillota > Bacilli > Bacillales > Amphibacillaceae > Virgibacillus_N > Virgibacillus_N oceani_A. Next base: position 1,949 of record NZ_JBGOHB010000046.1, read on the forward strand.
CTTCAATGAGATCGCTCCTTTATGTTGTATGTCTCAGCGGTATAAGCCGGTTTTTCAATTTGCTTTTTTATTTTTTTGGTATATCAGATGCAATCCTTTCAATGTTAAATCAGCGTCAACATGTTGTATTGTTGTTGACTCGTCTGCAATTAATGGTGCTAATCCACCGGTTGCAATAACCGTTGCTGTTTTATTGATCGATTGCTGAATTCGTGTTACAATTCCGTCCACCTGTGCTACATAACCATAAAAAACTCCTGATTGCATAGCACCTACAGTTGAGGAGCCAACGACATGATCAGGTGCCTGAATTTCAATTTTTGGCAGCTTGGATGCCTTGCTGTACAAAGCCTCCATGGATATAGAAACCCCCGGGGAAATAACGCCGCCAACATATTCTTTCTCTTCATTAATATAACAATAAGTTGTTGCCGTACCAAAATCAATAATGATAAGTGGTGCTGGATACTCATGAATTGCCCCGATGGCGTTTACAATGCGATCTGCCCCGATTTCCCTCGGGTTGGGGTACCTCATCTTTAACGCTGAATGAACGGATTCATGTCCAACGATCATCGGCTCAACATGAAAGTAATCCCTGCTCATCTTTTCCAAAGAAAACATAATAGGAGGAACAACAGAGGAAATAATGACACCAGTTATATCAGATAGAAAAATACCATTGTGTTCAAACAGCGATTTAATCAGTATCCCAAATTCATCTTCCGTTTTATGACGATCTGTTTTAATACGCCAGTCATATTTTAATTTTTCATTTTCAAACACACCCAGAACAGTATTAGTATTCCCCACATCCAAAACAAATAACATATGTTGTAACGCACCTTTCCTTGCCGGTATATCTCTTTATTGGCTGAGCTGTACTCAATATGATCACTGTCAATTTTTATAAATCAGCTTTTATTTTTTTAATATACCACACTTTCAAGGAGATGAGAAAGATTAGAAACATTGCATTACCGTATGTTTTCATGATACTTGCCGTATGACATGGTTTCACGCTGTTTTTACCTGAATTTACCTTTCCTTGATTAAGGAAAAATGGGATGAGGATTATAGGATAAACATTTTTCAATTCGAAAGATCGTATTAAAAGGTCAATCAATTTTTTTTGCTGGTTTTTTAAGATGTGAATGGATATAGGCATTAAATAAATCTTTTAACATAAAACTGTTGACCCTGACACCATGTTATACTTTAGAATATGATTCAATCCAATATTGGATGGAGGTTTTCTTAATGCGCATTAGTGAACTTTCCGCTAAAACAGGGGTAAGCATTCGTTCGCTTCGTTATTACGAGGAAAAAGGACTGGTTAATCCACAACGCCTTGAAAATGGCTATCGGCAGTATAGTTTCTCAGATATTGAGCGAGTGAATACCATTCAGTTGCTTCTTGACGTTGGATTTAATACAGATGAAATTAATCCATCCTGTTCGGAAATACCAACTGCTGAAGCCGTAAAATGTGCTCCCGAAGCCATCTTCTTATATGAAAATAAACTAAAGGACACACAACAACAAATTAAGCGACTAAAGGAAGTTGAGTCAGAATTGAAGCGTCTCCTTTCTTTTTGGAAGGGGGCAGCAAATAAGACGAAAGTGAAGTGATGGTTTCGTGAATTACCGTATTTTAATATTAGCTTTAGGGACCTTTGTTATCGGGACAGATGATTTTGTTATTGCAGGTATATTGCCCGCTATCGCCAACGATTTAAACGTTAGTGTAGCGGCTGCCGGACAATTGGTAACCGCTTTTTCCCTGGCTTATGCCCTCGGTGCGCCTGTGTTGGGTACGTTGACCAACAATCTGCCCAGAAAAAAGCTGCTCTTGGTTTCTATACTCATTTTCTCCATTGCCAATGCCTTATCTGTCATTGTTCCATCATACGGATGGTTGTTTGTGACACGCATTATCGCTGCCCTGGCTGCAGCTTTGTTTACTCCGGTGGCCATGGCTGTTGCATCGAACCTTGCCTCACCTTCAACACGAGGTAAAGCCTTATCGTTCATTACAGCCGGGCTAACTGTAGGAATTGTCCTGGGTGTGCCAATTGGTACATGGATTGGAACATTACTGGGGTGGCGTATGACATTTTTAATGGTTGCTACTGTGGGATTGATCACTTTTATTGGAGTAGCATGGATACTGCCGAAGATCGAAAATACACCTGACGTCCCCTTGAAAGAACGTTTATCAGCTTTAGATTCCCGTGTAATTTTAACTATGTGTATAAGTGTATTCGGCGGTGCCGGCGGCTTCATGGTATATACGTATATATCTCCTATATTACAGCATATTACTAATGTGGATGCTGCGATGATAGGCTGGTTCCTTGTGCTTCTCGGCATCGGAAGTATTATTGGCAACTTGATTGGCGGATACAGCACAGATAGATGGGGAGCAAACAAAACGTTAACCGGAGCTTTATCAACATTTGCAGTTCTATTGGTGGGTTTCTCTTTATTAATGTTACTTGAAGGCAGCTGGTTGACTACTATATTTGCAGCCATTGCTTGTATATTGTGGGGGTTTGCGGGCTGGGCATTTAATCCTGCCTTAAATACCTATTTGATCTCATTAAAACCATACCAAGCTTCTATGATTATGTCCTTTAGCACTTCAACGATGTACCTTGGTATTGCATTAGCTGGATTTGTCGGTGGGCTAGTTATTAATATTGGGTCAATTACTCATATAGGTTGGATAGGCGGTGTATTTGCAGGAGTGGCGCTTTTCATCTTCTTTGTTGTCCAACAGATATCTGTAAAACTGATTACTAAAGAAAAGGAGCAGCTGAGGGAATCCTGAAAAAACTATATTATGTTTTCAAAATCTGCAAATATTGGTTAGGTAACTGAGTATAAAAATATGGGTTTAAAACCGTAAAAACTATTTAATGTAATAGATAACCTCTTTATGTGTTTTTACTCTGAGATTAACTTCTGTTAAGCTGCAACAATTAAAGGTCGATACCTATAGTTTTGACTAATAGGTATCGACCTTTTTTTGCAGGTAAGAAAATATAAAAACTTTCTTACTGGGTAAGTGCAAGGACCTTTAAAGGAGGACACTTTTCGGTCATACCTTTAGGTGCACACCCTTGAGGTGCTAAGATTACTTTATTACATTTTAGAACTTGATAAAGCAGAAGATTCTGGGATGACCTCGGAAAACAACAATTAATCTTTTTTATTATCTTCTTCGTCTTCTGAAGGTTTGTTGTCTGTCATAATTGCATCTTCTTTCGATTTCTTTATGTCCTCGGAAATATCCTCGGAATCCGTTTCTTTTGTTCGTTTTTCTTCTTCTTTTTCTTTGGCTTCTTCGTATGATTCAGGATCTGCCTCATCCTTTGACTGGATATTTACTTTCACATCCTCACCATCGGTAGCATCCTCTTCGGGTTCTGGCAGTACGCCATCTTCATACAATCCTTTAAGCTGTTTTGCATCCAGTGTTTCCACTTCAAGCAATGTCTTAGCAATAAGCTCAAGTTTGTCTTTATTTTCCATGAGAATCGTTTTTGCCCGGTCGTAACAATAATTGATGAAGTTTTGCATTTCCTGATCGATATCATGAGCGATCGCATCACTATAATTCTGTTCATTACCGAGATCCCGGCCAAGGAACACGTCACCGCCACCGCCGCTTGTAAATTGAAGCGGACCGATCTTTTCACTCATACCATATTCGGTAATCATCTTACGTGCAATACTAGTTGCGCGCTGGAAGTCGTTATGCGCACCAGTGCTTACTTCGCCAAATATAATTTCTTCCGCAACACGACCCCCGAGCAGCCCGATAATCTTAGCAAATAACTCCGGCTTGGTCATAAAGTAGCGGTCTTCCCGTGGAAGCATTACAGCATAACCGCCAGCCTGACCCCTTGGTACAATGGTTACCTTATGTACCATATCAGCGTCATCCAAGACAAGCCCAATTACAGTATGCCCACTCTCATGATATGCCACAATGTTGCGTTCTTTTTCGGAAATAACCCTGCTTTTCTTAGAGGGACCTGCAATCACACGGTCAATGGCTTCGTCCACATCCGTCATCTTTATCGAAGTCCGATCCGACCTGGCAGCTACAAGTGCTGCTTCATTTAACAGGTTTTCCAAATCAGCACCGGAAAAGCCCGGTGTCCGCATTGCAATAACTTTTAATTCAACACTGTCATCAAGCGGCTTATTTCTCGCGTGAACCTTCAATACTTCCTGACGACCTTTCACGTCCGGTCGATCCACCATGATCTGACGGTCAAAACGTCCTGGACGTAGTAACGCAGGGTCAAGAATATCTGCACGGTTTGTCGCGGCAATAATGATAATTCCTTCATTCACACCGAAACCATCCATTTCAACGAGAAGCTGGTTCAATGTCTGTTCCCGTTCGTCGTGGCCGCCGCCTAATCCGGCACCACGCTGTCTGCCTACCGCATCAATCTCATCTATAAATATAATACAAGGCGCATTCTTTTTCGCATTTTCAAACAGGTCTCTCACCCGTGAAGCACCAACCCCAACGAACATTTCCACGAAATCAGAACCACTGATGGTGAAGAATGGTGTACCTGCTTCTCCTGCAACAGCACGGGCAAGTAATGTTTTACCTGTTCCTGGAGGACCTACTAAGAGTACCCCTTTAGGAATACGTGCTCCCACTTCGGAGAATTTACGCGGGTCTTTCAAAAAGTCAACAACTTCAACAAGCTCCTGCTTCTCTTCATCTGCACCCGCCACATCATTAAAACGCACTTTCTTCTTATCTTCACTGTACATTTTAGCTTTACTTTTACCAAAGTTCATGACACGGCCACCGCCGCCGCCACCTTGGGCCTGACTAAGTATGAACAGGAAGAAAAGAGCAATTATTAAAAACGGAATCATCGTAGTTAAGAAGGTAACCCATGCACTTGGCTGTTCCTCTTCCTCTACAAATAACACGCTTTGTTCATTTGCCTGTTCTGTAATTGCTGAAATAATATCTGTATTATCCGGAATCTGGGCCACAAATTGCTGACCGTCTGTCAAGGTACCAGTATAACGCATAATACTATTTGCCGGTTGCATCGTCATTTCCTCGATGTTGCCTGCATTTAATTCATTCATAAATTCTTGTACATTGAACTGTTCCTGTTGTTCATTCTGTCCACTAAATACTCCTATAACGCCAATGATGACTAAAAATATGAGTACCCAGAATAACACATTCCGAAATATCCGGCTCATTGCTTACCTCCTCCCAAGCTGGGGAAAAACTAAATAATATCGTATCACATGAAAAAGTTAGAATACAACTATTTACACCTTTAAAACAGGTCATATTTTCCAGTTGCTTCAATACATAATCCAATCGGGCATCCACTTAAAACAGCGTCACTTTTTGACCTGCACAAGTCCGCTGCGGGGCGACCATTAAAGAAGAAAATAAATTCTTCTTTAAACGAAGCACACGCCTTAAGGATGGTACGATGGCACGCCAAAATATAAAGGTTTCTATAAAAGTAAAGTAAGCTTTTATAAAAATATCTGTTGCAATAAGAATAAGCTTATCTAAAACTCTACTTTCATTATATCAGTCACTGTAAATTTCCGGCTTCAGCACCCCAATGAATGGAAGATTCCGGTATTTCTCCTGGTAATCCAAACCGTAGCCGACAACAAATTCATTTGGCACTTCAAATCCAATAACATCTGCCTTAATTGCAGCCGTTCTGCCTGATGGCTTATCCAGTAATGTAACAATCTTAATTGAATTCGCTTTTCGATATTTGAATAGATCAACGAGATAGCTTAACGTCAGCCCGCTGTCGATAATATCTTCAATGATCAGCAGATCACGACCCTCTACTTTTGTATCCAGGTCCTTTACTATTTTAACTTCCCCTGAAGAACGGGTACTATCCCCATAGCTTGAGACATCCATAAAATCCATTTCCAGCGGGATCTCCGTATAGCGCAGTATATCTGACATAAAGGGCATGGCACCTTTTAATACACCAATAGCCAGCGGGAACCTGCCATCATATTCTATCGTCAGCTGCTCTCCAAGCTCTTTGCATTTATTTGCAATTTCCGCTTCTGATATTAATATTTCCATAATATCATTTTGCATGTTAATCCTCCTGCCTCATCCTTTTTCATAATGTATTTTAATATAAGGAGCTTTATCTGTTCCGTTAACGGTTTGTCCTTTTTTTAAGCCCACAAGCCATATAACTTCCCCATTATTATCTGTTATAATCGGCCAGGCGTCCCGGTCTTTTAACGGAATTTTTGCATCGATAAATATATCCTTCAGCTTTTTACTCCCTTTGAGTCCCTTCCAGGTCATCTTATCTCCAGATTTGCGCGTACGGATATGTAATGGCATTTTAATCCCGGCAGCAGAACAATAGAAGATATTCTCCTTTATCTCCTCATACTCATCCACCATTTCAGTTTGAATGAAAGCCCCATCCGGCAAAGAAATAGTGCCTGGGATTTTCAATGTTTGCTGATAAGATGCATCTTGGGGAAAAGAATGCGAGAAGTACAATTGAAGCTCATCATAAGATTTTTCCAACTTTAATTTTGCGGGAAAATCAATCTTGATACTGCTTTTATCACTGTACAATAGCATGAAAAAATACTCCTCATGTGTGTAAGACAAATCCTTTGGCAATTGTACATACAGATAGTTTAATACTAGATGAAAGACTCTTCTTTGTAAAGCAATTGGATATGTTTTAAATGCATTTACAGAAAATGAAGCTATTCTCTTTTCCGGATGGTAGTTTACGATTTTTTCTGTTATTTTAGCCGCTTCATTTTGCAAGTAATCTTCATCTGCCTGAAGGGTACTGCTCAAATGCTGTACTGTAGTATGTATATTAGGATTTTTTTCTTTTATTAATGGAATGATATGTTTTCTAATATAATTTCTCGTATAAACTGTCTCTTCATTTGAAGGATCAAACCGCGGTGTAATATTCTTTTTTTTGCAGTACGCCAAAATTTCGTCTTTGGAAAACGCAAGTAGCGGGCGAATAATAAACCCTTCAGCAAATGCTCGTTTAACGGGGATTCCTTTTAATGCAGTGGAATCTGCCGCACGCATCATTTCCATCAGCATCGTTTCCACTTGGTCATCCGCATGGTGGCCAAGTGCTAAATAATCCGCGTTATATACTTTCATCTGTTCCTGAAAAAATTGATAGCGGAGTTCTCTGGCGGCGATTTGGGTGCCGAGCTTATTTTTCTCTTTATACGCCGGCACATTTAAGGATCTGCTAACACATGGGATATCCCAATCATTACATTTTTTCTCTACGAAGAGCACGTCTTCCTTTGATCCTTCCTGTCTCAGGCAATGATCTATGGTCAGAGCAATAATCCGAAGTTTCCACTCATCCCTGATGGACTTCAAAAAATGAAGCAAGACAAGCGAGTCGGGTCCACCGGAGACACCTACCAAAATGGTACTATTATTCTTAAGTAATTGATGTTTTTTTATAAATGCCATTAGCTTACTTTTCATCGTGCTGCCAGCCCCAATATTATTTTCTTCTACCATATTATCAGATGTGACGCTACAAAAGAAGGGAAAACAAGTAGTAACAGAGTGCAATTAGCGTAATACCGGAAGCTTCTAAAAAAAAGTGGAGCAGTGATTCTTTCCTGCGATTTTTTCTTCGTCCGGAATGCTTTTGGGCTTGATTAAAAATAATCATCAAATCTTTTTTCATTTCTGCACTTGCATCATATTTCCCGAGCAGGGCTTTTTTAAATGGCACGCTATACGGCCGCAAAGGCTTTACGTCATGCAGCTTCTTTAACAATGTTTTTTCCGGTTCTAATCCTTTGTCAAATCGTTTCGGATAATAGATATTCAAAAAAATCATCACAAAAGCAAACAAATCATAGCTTGGCTCTGCCTTTCTGGAACCCATTTTCCAGTAGCCGCGATCGTAAAATTCTGTGTATTCCTTTATCGCCCTCCCGATTTGGGTAGTGCCGCCCACATCTATCCAGCGCACCCTTGGCGGCGCATGCAGCACGAGCAGGTTTTCCGTTTTTAAATCCCCGAATACCCAGCCTGAGGCATGTAAACGCTCCAGGTCATCCAAGAGCTGCAGCATAAAAACACCTAACCATTGGCTGCCATTACGCTGGATATAGGATGACAATGACTCTCCCTGTAAATATTCCATGACGTAAAAGGTGTAAGTCGTGCCAAATGGGGAAACCCAGTCATCCACATCCAATAAAGAAGGTCCAAGACGATTACCCTGGACCTTGCCGATTGACTTTAATACATTTACCTCCACCGTCATGGAGGTACGATTATCACTGATCTTCAGTGCTTTTTCCTTACCGTTGACCTCACATAAATAAACACTGCCTATTGCCCCTTCTCCCAGCTTTTTCTTAATTAAATAGCTATTTTTATGCCATTTTCCTATTAAATTAATGCCTGGCTTGATTTCTGCATTATGCTTTTTCTTCCATGCCTCGTTCATGTTCATCCCTCAAGCTCCTCATTAAGCGCTTCTTGCCAAATTGATAGATAGCTTCACGGATCGCCGGACCTGTTGGCGTAATACCTCCGCTCGTAAGTCCCGGAAAGATCGTGGAAACTTCATCTAGCTTCGGGGACCAATCAAACACTTTTTCCATATCCTGCTGTTTCCCGGGAAAACGAAAGATGGAAAAACGGTTTCTGCCAATCCGTGCATTTAAACTGATCGATAAATCGATTAATGCCTCTTTCACGGTAGGAAGTTTATCTGTCATACTAGCACTCGTATCGATCAGTACAAGCACTTCCAAATCACAGGTTTCTCCCATATCTTCAACTACTTCCATAATTTCACCGCGTTTTTCCGGCTCGAGTTCTTCCAATGACTGCTCTGACCCTAAAATTTGTTTCAATTCTTTGTTTACAAACCCTTGCAGTGTCTGGGTCATGGCCTGCTTCGTAACCATCTGGACGGTTTGGGAAAGGGATTTTTTATATACGAGCTGGCTTACGCCCCCGCCGGATAATGCAATATCTTCCACTTCCTGCAGCCCCTCCGGCTGTCGTGATACGTCATCCTCTAGTATGCCAATTACATTGACCGTAATCCCTTGTTCATACGCCAATGCGGCTGTGGCAGAAGGATCTTCCCCTTTATTGGAGCATCCATCTGTAATCAGCAATATTTGCTTTAAAGTGCCTTTCTTCAACCCAATCTGCCTCCTTCTGGATTTTTACTAACAGCATCACCGAAAATAGATAGATGTATACATGAAGGCAGGCTGGGGACAACATAATTAGATTTGGTTGAGAGACGCTCTCTCTGATACACGCTCGGAATTCTTTTTGCTCTTCCATGTAGCTGAGGCGTTCTCTCTGATACACGCTCGGAATTCTTTTTGCTCTTCCATGTAGCTGAGGCGTTCTCTCTGATACACGCTCGGAACTCTTTTTGCTCTTCCATGTAGCTGAGACGCTCTCTCTGATACACGCTCAGAATTCTTTTTGCTCTTCCATGTAGCTGAGACGCTCTCTCTGGTACACGCTCGGAATTCTTTTTGCTCTTCCGTGTATCTGAGACGCTCTCTCTGATACACGCTCGGAACTCTTTTCCCTCTTCCGTGTAGCTGAGATGCCCTCTCTGATACACGCTCGGAACTCTTTTTGCTCTTCCGTGTAGCTGAGACGCTCTCTCTGATACACGCTCGGAACTCTTTTCCCTCTTCCGTGTAGCTGAGACGCTCTCTCTGATACACGCTCGGAACTCTTTTTGCTCTTCCATGTATCTGAGACGCTCTCTCTGATACACGCTCGGAATTCTTTTTGCTCTTCCATGTAGCTGAGACGCTCTCTCTGATACACGCTCGGAACTCTTTTTGCTCTTCCATGTAGCTGAGGCGCTCTCTCTGATACACACTCGGAATTCTTTTTGCTCTTCCGTGTAGCTGAGATGCCCTCTCTGATACACGCTCGGAACACTTTTTGCTCTTCCATGTAGCTGAGATGCTCTCTCTGATACACGCTCGGAACTCTTTTCCCTCTTCCGTGTATCTGAGACGCCCTCTCTGATACACGCTTAGGCCTTTTTTACTCATCCGTGTATCTGAGAAACTCCCTCTAATACATGCTCAGGTATCTTTTTGCTCTTCCATGTAGCTGAGATGCTCTCTCTGATACACGCTCGGAACTCTTTTCCCTCTTCCGTGTAGCTGAGACGCTCTCTCTGATACACGCTCGGAACTCTTTTTGCTCTTCCATGTAGCTGAGACGCTCTCTCTGATACACGCTCGGAACTCTTTTTACTCTTCCATGTAGCTGAGACGCTCTCTCTGATACACGCTCGGAACTCTTTTTGCTCTTCCATGTATCTGAGACGCTCTCTCTGATACACGCTCAGGCCAATTTTACTCATCCATGTAGCTGAGACACTCCCTCCTTGTCTAAGGTACATTCTCTAATACACACTTGACTATATAACTCGCTTCCAGGGACACTCCTGCCCCCTCCATTCTACTGCGCCTGCTCCTGATACATTGGAATAGGTGCCCACTCCGGTGTATTTTTCTTTATTTTTGTAACGACTACAGTCATATCGTCTTCAATTTCCCCTGAGCGTGTACGGATAACCTCTTCAAGCAGTAGGTCTGCTATTTCCTGCGGATCATTCGTTTCCATCTCCCGTATTTTCCTTTTGAGCCAAATATCGGTATTTTCCACATGCTTTGGCCCGTCAAAAATCCCATCACTCATCATAATTAACACATCTTCTGACATAAGCTGTTCACTGACAATGTCTACATCGAACTCCTGAATAATCCCCATCGGCAGATTGCTTGCTTCGATAGGAAGCAGCTGATTTCCCCTTTTAATAAAACTTGGTGTTGACCCAATCTTCAAAAACCGCACAAAAGCATTGTTTAAATCAACGACAGCGAGATCAAGTGTCGCAAACATTTCATCTGTCGTCCGCAATGCAAGAATAGAATTGATTGATTTGATCGCCACTTTTTCCGGAATCCCTGTCTGCAGGATCTGCTGCAATAGCCTTAGCGTTTCCACACTCTCCTCCTTCGCTCTTTTTCCATTGCCCATGCCGTCACTAATTGCCACGGCATACTTACCTGCACCAAGCTCAATGGTCGTATAGCTATCTCCGGAAATTAACCCGCCTCCTTTGGCAGCATTGGCCGCGCCACTTTCCACGACAAACTCTTTGGCCGAACCAAATGCCAAGTAACTGAAACCGTTCGGAAACGGTGATACCTCCTCCTGCTTGACGGCCACCATTTCCTGTAAAATATCCGACAGAACCGGAGCAATTAGCTTCGGCCCTTCTCCGTGATAAGCATAGACCGAAATCGTCATTTCAATATCCACATTGCCTTTTTCCAAACTGTAAATATCCAGCTTTTCCAAATCCAAGCCAAGATTTTTCAATGCATGCATAATTTCCATTTCCTGCTTTTCATGATGCTGCCTTTCCTTTAAAATCTCCCTCGCGAAATCGTCCATCACCTCCGAAATGCCGTTCAATTGCTCTGCTACAAGCCGTTTACTCTCCATCACCTGATTTTTCAGTTTGCGGTTTGCTTCAAATATCGTCATTTCCTCTTTCATTGCTTCCATTACTTTTTTTGGTTTTACACAATAATTTTCAAATTCCCTGGCTGTTTTTCGGTTTATTTTTTTTCCGTCATTCAAATCCGTTTTCATTTCCTCCATTAGCGTATATGTTTTATCAAACTCCTTTTGCCAGCATCGTTCCTTCATAAAGCAGCTCTGGCAACTTCGCTCTGTCACCTGGCTTAAAAAATAATCCGTCTCCCTTCTCGTCTCCTGCTCATCAACAGAAGAACCATCCTCTGAAGAGAAGCTTTTTGACAGTGCCAAAAAAACGTCGGAAAATTGCTCAACCCTTTTAGCGGTTACATTCCTCACCTTCTGCAAGTATTGATTTTGTTCATTTGTGTATTCTTCTGTTCCCGGTATATAACGGGACAGTTTTTTAAACCAGCCGGCCGGTGTCAGTATAAATAAAGCAATAGCAATCAGGGATTCCAGCATGGAAGGAAAAATCCCTTGCGCGTTTCCATATATACCGATTAAAAATGTGCCTGCCAATAAACCTATCGCAACCCCGGGCTTTTTCCCTTCTTTCAGTAGTCCTCCCAGCAATCCGGAAAATGCCAAAAGGCTCATTTGATACAGGTTGGCAACATTTGCCAATGAAAGTATTAATCCGGCAACAACCCCAACGGTTGAACCAATGGCTGCTCCCCCTACAAAAGAAAGTACTAATACAAAGTAACGTGAAAATACCTGTTCCACGGAAGCATCATAAATTTGCCAGCCGATCATTCCGGTTAAAATAGAGGCAATGAGAATGATCATACAGACAATTTCTTCATTTTTTAGTGAAGGTTTAAATCTTTTTGGTGCTATTAGCGGAACACTTTGCATAAAGATTAGTAAGAGCACTGTTCCGAGCACTCCTTCAACGAGGAGGAGCATCCATTCATAGGAGGATAACTGACCATAGATGGAAAACATAAATATACGTGGCACAACAGTTGATAGAAAGACAAATACAGGAATGAGAATCTCCTGATTTTTCATCTGTTTAAATATACCTGCCAAAAAGATAAATAAAAGCATCGCCATGAAAATAAAAATACTATGTGTTACGGAAAAGGTTAAAGCTCCCGCCAATACAGCGAGCGTCGACAGCGCTGCTTTTTCCCTATGTAAAAACCACATGGTAGCCAAAAAAGCAACGGCAAATGGGGAAACCTCCTCCAAAATGACCGCCCTGCCTAACAAAAAGCCTACAGCATAAAATAAGACCCCCTTCTCCAATAATACCGCTTTCATTTTAGCGGTTAATTTGGTATGAAGCCTTCCTATATAGCTTGTCCCACCCTTTCTGAGTGTCCCTGGTTCTACTCGTGTGATTGAATTCAACATATCTTTTTCCTCCTCCATGTGGGTAACATTAAATCATAGGTTGCCTTCTTTTTTTGTCAAAACAACAGAGCTAATCCAAAAAATCGTTCGACGGCTTTCTAAACGAACAGCACAATTCAACACGAACACATGCACTGAAAATATCAGACTGCCCACAGCTACCCTGCTGGCCTTTTTTTAATTTGACAGATCGTTTGCCGAATAACATGCTGTTCTGCCGAAACACGCTGGAAATTTTCTAATAAAAATTTTATATGAGGCATATGTATGATGGTCTGGTGATAAGCTGGATTTTCCAAAATCAAACACTTGCCAATTCCCTGATCATCCTTTATAATTTATTTCTGTTGCCGAACTGTTCGTGTACGAACCATTTATAAGTTAAGGAGAATAAAGCATGGATCAAAGTGAAAAAATAAGTAAAATTCTAAGTTCCTTTCGCAAAGTTAATAAATATTTTTATAAGCAAATGTGGCATCATGCCAATGAATTAGGCGTTACTGTCGTCCAACTGAGATGTCTTAAATCCATATCAGACTTCCCGGATATCAGTCTGCTCGAGCTTACAGATAAAATGGAAATGAGTAAAAGCACTGCCAGCAGTGTAGTCGATCGGTTGGTGAGAGCGGGGCTTGTAAAAAGGGAGAAATCAAAAACGGACAGAAGAGCTGTTATACTTCAGCTCACTACATTGGGTAAGGAAAAAGAAAAGGAAGGACTTGCTTTATTTCATGAGCGTATCGAGCGGCTCCATGAATTAAGTAAGGAAGATGTTCAGCAATTGCTTCATCTTCATGACCAGATAGCCGAAAAGATTTCATTTGATGGAGATGACGAAATTGAAAGATAGAAGTGCGATTGTCGATACAGCAGACATACCAAAAATACCTATCATATTTGTTATGGTTATGGGGGCTTTTGTTGCAATATTGAACCAAACCTTATTAAATATAGCCTTGCCCGTAATGATAGTAGACTTGGATATGTCGGCGAATACTGCACAATCATTAACAACAATTTTTATGCTGGTTAATGGTATTTTAATCCCAATAACCGCTTTTTTAATGGAAAAATTTACAACGAGGCAACTGTTTTTAACAGCTATGTCCCTGTTTGCCTTAGGGACGCTTATTTGCGGAATTTCTTTTTCTTTCCCTTTACTCCTTGCTGGAAGGGTTGTGCAAGCAGCAGGCGCGGGAATTATGATGCCATTACTAATGAACGTTATATTAAGTTTGTTTCCGATTGAAAAACGGGGTACTGCAATGGGATGGATCGGACTGGCGATGATGTTTGCCCCTGCCATTGGTCCAACGCTTTCAGGGATCATTGTTCAATCTTTTTCATGGCGGGTGCTGTTTTTCATTATCTTGCCAATCGTGATTATAGATATTATTCTTGCCTATTTTCTACTGCGGAATGTAACGAGACTATCCAAACCGAAAGTAGACTATCTATTGTCCTTTCTACATTTGCATTCGGCGGATTGTTGTATGGATTCAGCGGCGCAGGGGAAATGGGCTGGAGTTCGCCCCTAGTGCTCGTTCCACTTGGAGTTGGGGCACTCGTGATGATTTTCTTTGTGACCCGCCAGTTGCGAATGCAGACACCGATGCTGGAATTTCGGGTATTCAAGTACAACATGTTCACATTAACTACGATCATTAGTGTGGTAGTGACTATGTCCATGTTTGCTGCGATGATCTTAATTCCAATCTATCTGCAAAATGTTCGTGGGTTCTCCCCGCTGGAATCCGGTTTACTTTTACTGCCGGGAGCCGTTTTATCTGCGCTTATGTCACCTATAACCGGAAGACTGTTTGACCGCATCGGTGCCCGTCCACTTGCACTTGTTGGACTTGGCCTGACAGCTATTACGACGTATATGTTTGCTGTCTTGACAGATGACACCGGTTATTACTACATGATGGTCGCTTATAGTTTACGAATGATTGGAATATCAATGATCATGATGCCGATTATGACAGCGGGGTTAAATCAGCTGCCCAAAAGTCTATATTCCCATGGTACCGCCATGGCCAATACGTTAAGGCAAATGTCCGGCTCCATTGGTACTGCCTTTTTAGTAACCGTAATGAGTGCCCAGGCAGCGAAGTATACCGCGGAGTTTATGCCATCAAATGGGAATGTATCAAATGAGCAGCTGGCCATCATTGAGAACCTGGCAACCATCGAAGGCATTAATGACGCATTTTTGGTATCCACTTTACTTGCTGTCCTGGCCTTTGTGCTATCTTTCTTTATCAAGCGGGTCAGACCACCGGAAAAAGAGGAAGAAGATATGGTAAAAGGACACTATCCTATCTCCAGTAATAAGTTTAGGGGACGGAAAGGAGCAACGGATTAATAACCAATGAACTCGGCTTCTCTTCCCTTTAAAATACGAAGCAGAAGCCAGGTTTTTCATATTGACACAAATCAGTCTCTGTTGTATGATATTTCTTGTGTGTAAAAGGGTGACGGTTAACCTGTTGCATAGCACATTTATTTCATGGCGGTGTAGCTCAGCTGGCGAGAGCGTACGGTTCATACCCGTAAGGTCGGGGGTTCGATCCCCTCCGCCGCTATTATAAAAGTAATCCAGGCCTTAGCTCCTTGCGTTGAAACCCTCACACCGGGTTTCTTCTTTTTTACTGCGACTATACCATTATCAAAAACCGGATGAGTATAAATAACAGCGCACCATATATGTGGTGTATAAAATATATTTTCCTATTTTTTGTTTCCTGGTAAGGTTATTCATTCCCTTATAAGTAACTAATCCCGGGAAAAACTTCCCCATAAGAAAAGATCTATAAAGAATTTAATCGGTTTCCCAATAAAACTGATCCCCGGCCAATACAACTCAATCATAAAAATTAAAATGAAACTAAATACCCTCATGATTAAAGGTCTTACGACGTACAGCTGCCATTTTCTTTGCCAGATACATGCCTTATTAAAAATTCCGTTTTACTATTTCTTTTTCCCAATCGTGTCTTAACTAACGTAAATACAAAAAAGCAGATCCCATTCATACCAAGATGATATGGGGTTCTGCTTTTTTAGTTTATATTACACAGAGCATTATCTATAGACAGCAAACTGCTATCCTCTATTAGCACCTCGACCTCCACGTTTGGATTCCGTATGCTTTTTCAAAGAGGCTAAGCGTTCATCAGAATCTTTGAGGAACTGATTCATTTTCGATTCAAATGTTTCTGTACGCCCACGATGATCTCTTTGTCGCTTCGGTCTATCCTTTGCTTTTTTAATGGACAATCCGATTTTACCATCTTTTTCGACATTAATTACCTTTACCGTCACTTCATCCCCAACAGTCAGGTGGTCATTAATGTCCTTCACATAGTTGTCGGCAACTTCACTAATATGGACCAGACCTGTCTTCCCTTTCTCCAGCTCTACAAATGCTCCAAAATTAGTGATTCCTGTTACCTTTCCCTGCAGCTTGCTGCCTACTTCGATTGACATAAAAAAAATGCTCCTCCTTAAAGTTTAAATACATTTCTATTATATTATAGCTAAGTAATCAAAAGTGTGTCAATATGACGGTTCCTCGTCAGGAAGTTGGAAAATTAATTCACCCTCTTTGGAGAAAAAATAATTAGTTCTTGCAATCTCCAGCACATAATCTTCATTCTCCAGCAAACTAATTTCTTCTTTCATGTCTTCCCCTTCTTTTTGCAGTACTGCCAGCTCGTCCTGAAGCTGTTCATACTCTTCTTGCTTCTCCGTATGTAATGCACGCTGATTCATGTGGTATGAAGCCATACTTCCAATTGCAATCACTGCAATAATAGAAAATAAAACAAGACGACGAATCAGCCGTTGCTTTTTTCGTTTCTGCCGCTCCACGTGTGCATCATACTGTTGCATGTAATTTGAATCAAGTCTCGTAACCGTTTTTTTCCTTTCAGACACAGCTCCTACCTCCTTCCTGACTTAACATATTCCCATATCTTATTACATATATTCTTCATTGTACTATAAAATCCTGCAATTTTGTGTAAAAATTTTTGAAAACGTTTAGGAAGAAGGTTGTAGAAGCCCTGAAATATCCATGTTAAGGGAGCAGCAATAATACGAAAAAGAAATTGAAGAACCGAAATAATGACTTTGAAAAGCCCTGTAATAATAGAAACAAACAGTATGAGGAGCCATTTTACCGGGTTAATGATCAATACGATAATAACCCGCTCCAAAAGTTTGTATATCGCTTTTATAATAAAAATAATTCTCTCCAGCAGGCTTTTATATAATTTGGCTGCAAAAACTTGATAGATGGAAAATCCTAACAAACATGCCAAAAAAATATATAATCTTAATTCTCCCCCATTAACCCGGTAAAGAACGTAAAATAAAATAAGTGTCTGGGTCAGCCAAAAGCTTGTCTCCATAATATAGGATAGAAACATTCTGCTTTTCCAGCTGTTGGCAAAACGGCGGAAAGTATCCAGTATAATGCCTAAATAAAAACCCCCGCCAGTCATGGCAAGCATCGTGATGAACTGCGTACTCAGCGTCATCTGAATAGCTTGCTAAAGAACCCTTTAGCTTTCTCCTGCTGATGTTCATCCACATAGGAAAGCTCATAAATTTTCCCTTTAATAACTACATTTCCTTCGCCAACATCCAGATTTTTCAACTGCAAATTATGTCCTCTGACAATTAAATAACCCATCACGGTTTCCAGCAGGAATTCTTCATTATCGAAGCTGTCTACTTCTTTTACTCCGCTGATTTCAAGGTTTTTTCGATTGTTGATTTTCACATAATGATCTGTTTGCACACGATTTATACTTTCACGATTCTCATAATAATTCATACAAAAGCCCTCCTTATCATTATTACTTTATGAAGGGAGGGACAAGGTTAGAACTTTTTTGATAGAAAAAAAGACTCAGAAATAGAGACAGGCTGGAAACAAGTTCTCTTAAGCGCGCTGTATTCTGCTTGTCAATTTACTGGAAACACCGTCACTGAAGATATAAATATAATTAAAGCAAGACAAATACAACCCAGAATAGGATCATGCCGCCCAGGATGAAACTGGCAACAAAGAAGATGGCAAATTGTATTTCGTTGATCATCTCTCGATTTACATAGTAAAGACCTAATCCAAGGGCAATCACAAATAGAGAGACACATATGATGACCATCATATTTACAAAGAAGATAAATCCACCGTCGAATAAATGATGCAGAAATCTGGATATTGGCTCACCAGTTACACCGGCTATTGCTCCTAATACCAATAACAGCCAAAGGGTTTTCAACTGTTTAGGCAAGTTTTTTCCTCCTTTAATACGAAACTTACAGCTATTCTAGCACAGAACGAAGCGAAGTCCAGATAAATGCGAAAACAAACATTCCTTCTTCATCAGTAGAATCATCCAATATAACTCCGCTTAGTTTGAAGCAAAAAAATCAAGGGAACAGTTTAGTTAGCTAGCAACTGTATAAAAAGGAAGGGAAATATCATGACGGCTGATCAAATTGGTTTTGCATTTTTATACTTAGGGCTTTTTTTAATCATCAGTAAATGGATTCGCATCCGTGTAAAATGGCTGCAATCCTTATTTATTCCTTCGTCGGTCATCGCTGGATTTATAGCCTTATTTCTCGGTCCGCAAGTTTTGGGCCACCTATTAGGTCAATTTGTTGGCGAGGATTCCTTTTGGACAAATGGCCTCATACCCGAGCCAACCATGAATGTCTGGGCGGAGTTGCCAGGATTGATGATTAACATTGTTTTTGCAACTTTATTTTTAGGGGTTGCCATTCCGGGACTCAAACGTTTATGGAATGTCGGCGGACCGCAGTTCGCGTTTGGCTGGACGATTGGCTGGGGTCAATACGTGATCGGTATTGTATTGGCTATCCTGGTGCTGGGTCCATTATTTAACATGCCGCCGGTTGCCGGGGCATTGATTGAAATAGCCTTTGAAGGCGGCCATGGAACGGCTGCAGGACTGCAAGGCACCTTTGAAGAAATGGGCTTCCCGGAAGGTTATGACCTTTCCATTGGTTTAGCAACGGTCGGCATTTTAAGCGGTGTGATTACCGGTATTATTTTGATCAACTGGGCCGTAAGACGAGGAAAAACGAAAGTCATCCAGGATACGAAAAGCTTCAGCTCCATCCGCAAACAAGGCATTGTTGAGTTTGAAAATCGTGAGCCGGCTGCGAAAATGACCGTACGGCCTGAATCGATTGAGCCGCTTTCATTTCATTTTGCGATCGTTGGGATTGCCATTCTCATCGGTTTTGTCATTTTGGAAGCATTAATTTGGCTTGAGGGCGTACTGACTGCTGATTCTGATTTTATGACATATATACCGCTTTTCCCGCTTGCCATGATCGGCGGGATTATTTTACAATTAGTTTTCAGTAAGGTCGATAAACAAGAGATTCTTGACCGGAAAATGATGAACCGGATCCAGGGCTTGGCACTCGATATTTTGATCCTCAGTGCGATTGGAACAGTTTCCGTTGATGTGATCGGCGACAACCTTTTTCCATTCTTATTGCTGGCAGCGGTCGGCATTATCTGGAATATCCTAGGCTTTCTCATACTTGCGCCACGTTTCATTCCATCTTACTGGTTTGAACGAGGCATCGGTGACTTCGGTCAATCCATGGGTGTGACGGCAACCGGGCTTTTATTGATGCGTGCCGCCGATCCGGATAATAAATCCCCTGCTTTTGAGGCATTTGGCTATAAACAGTTGGCATATGAGCCATTTTTGGGAGGCGGGCTCGTCACTGCTTTGTCTGTCCCGCTCATTTTCCAATTCGGTGCTATACCATTTCTGATTTTCTCGGTTATTATGTGTATCATTGGTTTGTTCACTGGCTTATTTTACTTTGGCAGAAAGAAAGCCTGATTGGAGAACTTTAGGAAAATAGAGTAACCTTGTAAAAGGAGAAAATAAAAACACCTTCGAATTGGTATATCAAAAGAATATTGATTCGGAGGCGTTTTATTTACGGTGTGTGATGAACTTGTAAGTGAACTTTTTTGCACCAGGAGAACCGTCCTAAGTTGCATTACCCGTCATGCAACTTAGAGGAATATTTGCAGGAGCTGGTTTGTGATAAAAGAATTCCAATAAAAGAATCCCTAATTATTCCACTGAACTGGACAACATATCCATTTGCTTTTTTATCTTTCGAATGGAATCATGGAAATCTTTCATTCTCCACTAAAATACGCTTGAAAATGCTTTCGAATAGGTTTCCCTAGCTCAGTACTCTTCTTAACAGCGTTACCTTCAACAAAAGATAACCAATGATCATCGGTTAAAAAGCTACGTACGAGCCCTTAGAACAAATCTTAAACGCCCAATATCTGTTTGACATTCATCATAGATCATAACTTAATTCCTTTCTATAGTAACGAGGAGTATGCTGCGTTTGTTTTTGAAAAGCATGATAAAAACTTGAGACGCTTTGAAAGCCTACTTCATAACAAATATCAATAATTGGCAGGTCAGTGGTTTTCAATAGATGAACGGCCTTACGCACACGTATATTCTCTAAATAGGAACGCGGTGTTCCTGATGTTTGTTCTTTAAAAAGTCGTCCTAAATAAAAGGGGCTTATACCGATGTTTTGCGCTAATTGCTGCAATGTAAGCTTTTCCTTATAATGCTCCTGAATATATGATTTTGTATCATTAATAAGATCCATTTTCGGATCAAAATTAAGCCTATCCGGCTGGCATCTTTTACAGGGACGAAAGCCTGCTCGTTTCGCATCCTCTGCTGTTTGGAAAAAGGTGATATTTTCTATGTTGGGATTTCTTGACTTGCAAGAAGGACGGCAAAAAATTCCGGTTGTTTTCACCGCATAGAAAAACAGGCCATCATATGAATAGTTACTGCTATTTGCAATTTTGACCATTTCGTTGAAAGAAAAATTTTCATGAACAACCATCCCGTTCAACTCCTTTTATTTAAAAAGAACATATAAACTGCATATATAGAAATGGCTACCAATGGAACAATGATGTATGATCGAAAAAATGGAAGCACAAGTGTACATAGAATAAAAGCAATCAATGAACACATCCAGGGCAAGGTTCCTTTTCTAAACAGTTTAACACCGGCAGCCATCGAAAGAGCATAAACAATAACTCCTAAGGACGTTGGAATAAATAAAATATCATTAAACGTTAGAGAAAGAGCATCTGTAATGAAAACGCCCGCCCCTGCGAACACAACAACAAACAAAACCATGCGTCTTGATATTTGAGTGTTTGGGTGTAACTTTGAAAAATAAGAAGGAAACGCCCCGTCTCTGCTCAGTGAATAGCCAAGCTGAGTCAAACTTGCAACAAATGCGTTTGCTGTTCCTGTACAAATGATAAAAGCAAGAATACCGGTAACCAATTGCGCATTCAAGCCAAGCGTATCATTCATAATAACCGCGATGGGCGATAAATTACTCTCCTCATTACCGTACGTCCCTGTTCCAATGGTTATAAAACTAAGGGCAAGAAAAAGCACGCCGATAATGATGGCACTAATAATGGTACTTCTAACGATGTTTTTACTTGGATGCTTAAAATTGTTTGCAAGATTGCTAATTGCCTCCCAGCCAAAAAAAGCCCAAAAAATAACGGTTACTGCTGACCCGATTGAACCACTTTCTGTAGGAAGAAAAGGGATAAATTCATCCAAGCTTATACTGGGAATAGCCAACACAATCGTTGTTACTAACAGAAGGAATAAACATCCACTTAACAGTAATGCTATTTTACCACTTACTCGAATGCCATAATAGTTCGTGATCCCGGCAATAACCAATATCATTATGGCAGAAAACGTTATTTGAATCTGGGAAAAATCGAAGGCATTCCCTAAATAGTAAGCTCCTGTTAAGGCAACGATCGTCTGTCCAACTGCTGCTGTGATAAAATAGAACCAACCAATAATATTTCCTGCATGTTCCCCAAATGAATACCTTACAAAAGTGGCAGCCCCTCCAGCGTCCGGGTATTCTCTTGCTAAGCAAGCAAACGAATAAGCCAGTGGAAAGCTAATAATGATCACGATCATCCAAGATAATATAGACGCCGAACCGGCTATATCTGCAGTAACACCGGATAAAAAAAGTACACCTGATCCTAAAACGGCTGCAATATATAAAGCAATACCTTGAAATAATCCAATTGATGCATTGTGCATGCAGTCACCTCGTTTCTACATGCAGTATAACAATGTCGAATTAAAAGACGCTTCCGGTTTTTTGCGGTTTAATTTGGTGAAGTTTCGGTTGCAGTTTTTAGGTGTTGTTTTAGCCGTTGTTTAATTAACTTTTAATATTTTTATAGGTTTAGTATTCATGAGAAAGAAAAGTTGTAGTATTCCGTAAGTTACTGCCCCGCTACCTCGTAACCCCCTGAAGCTTGCGTATGTAAAGGATTTGTCCAATATGATAAGAATCATGCATTGCCATGTCTCCAAGAACAACCTTTAACGTCGTTCCATCATCATCAACGACTTTATCAAACTGAGAATCATCTAATTTAGAAACTTCTTCCTGCATTTTCTCAAAAAGCTTATAGGTTTGTTCCATTGTACTTTGCCAACCAGCTTCATCTTTCCTATCGCCAGGATTACCAAATGTATCGTTATTTTCTATAATCGCTTGATTTCGATTTCTCCCCTCAAGCTGATCAAGCATACGAGTATTCCAATAAACCAAGTGGTTAACAATTTGCCAGATGGAATGTCCTTCTTTCGATGGCTGCCAAGATGCCTGTTCGGCAGTTAATTCTTTGATAGCATCCATCAGAGGTACAAATCCAACCTCTTGTTTAAATCGAAAATGAAATAATGATAAAACCATTTCTTTTGTTGTCATAGGAATGCTCCTTGTAATGTGGATTTATTATTTTTCGTAACAAAAACCGGCTAAATAGTTGAAAGAATGCCATAACATCATCAAAAAAATAGAATACAAGATCTGAATAAAGAAGAAGGATGGACTAATTTAGTTAGGCTATGTTGAAATTTTTCCATGTTTCTTTTGTATTTAAAGGGTTTCTATTCAATAAGAATGTCATCATAAAAACCCCCTAAATATTTTGTCTCTAATTCAATCTCTTTTACTGTCTTATCCAAATAAACTTTATAAGCCTTGGCTTTTGGTCTTGAACGAACGATTTCACTTAATTCCTGATCAATATAATGAAGGGCAACACCGTCGTCTGCAGCAATGCCAGATTGTATTTTTCCTTTAGTTACAAGTTCCTGATAAGATGGTCTTCTATTTACTTCCCCATCATAATGAGGGCAATGACTGCCTTTCAGGAACCCTAAACACTTTATCGGTTCAAGATCATCTCCATACGAATCAGTAACTCCTTCTTCAAACCAGCATATTGAACCTGCACTGATTCCAGCTAATATTATCCCTTGTTCCCAAGCCTTTTTTAACATCGCATCCAGTCCCCACTCTTTCCATAAAACCAATAAATTCCTGGTATTACCGCCACCAACATAAATTATATCTTTATCTAATAGAAAACCCTCTAAGTCCCTGGTCGGGGGTTTAAATAATGATAGATGTGATGCCTGACAAATTTGCTTTTCAAAGAAGTTATAAAACCTTGATATGTAGTTATCTGAATCTCCACTTGCAGTAGAAATAAAACAAATTTTGGGGCTCACTTTAACTGATTGATTTAGTACATATAAATCTAACAAAGGGTTGTCTGGTTCCATAGAGAATCCCCCGCCCCCAAGAGCAATCACTTGCCTCATGTTCATACTTCCTTTCGATCCGAAGCTATAGTCTATATGATTTTATTTCCTTTACCTTTCCAGACTTTGCAGTATTACTAAACGTATATACATCGCAGAAATCAACTTTTCTACCATCTGCTAATGAAATCACACCATTTATTGAAGCGAATTTCCCATGAGTTATCACTTGGTAAATCTCAAGGCAATCAATATCGTTTTTATTTTCAACCTGCAAAGTAGTAATAAATGAACGTTGGCCTTCAATTTTTTTATTATCTTTTAATTGATACCATATTATAGATTCATCTGCATATTCCGTGATGATCTCATTTTGCTGCTTTAATATAGCTACTGTAAAATCAATGATTATTTGTTTCCTTGGAGCATTGTCGCATCCTTTTGGAATGATAAGGTTCATTTTATTTTCAGGACTGTTCAATATTCAACCTCCTACAAGAATCAATTATATTAGGTGTATTATTGACTAGATAGGTAAAAGCTGTTGTTTATAAGTTAAACCTATTTAACTCACCAATAATTAAAGGTATTTCCTCCAAATCCTCAACTACATAATCGGCTTCCACATCATCCCATTGATAATCTCTTTTCCAGATCCCTTTCATCCCGACACTTTGAGCAGCCTTTATATCTTTTTCTGGGTGGTCGCCAACAAATACACATTCATCAGGTAAAACGTATAGCTCATCTGAGGCCTTTTTGAATAGTTGTGGATCAGGTTTTTTCATTCCTTCCCATTCGGATATAAGTATTGTTTCGAAATAACTTTGAATACCCAAAGTCTTGATATTATCCATTTGAAATTGTCCTTTGCCATTTGTAATCATACCAAGGACAAGGCCATTATTCTTCAACTCTTCTAACACCTTAATAAGATTAGGGAACGGCACACAACTATTCTTAAAATTCCCCATATAATCTTGAAGCATTTCTTCCCAAGTCAATCCTTTACTGTCAAAATCATCAATTAACTGTTGATACACTTTATCCTTCCATACGTATCCTCGTTGATCAAGTTCTATAAATCTCGTTATGTATTTATCTTTTGGCACATGGTTAACCCATTTATTTAATCGTTCGTACTGCTTGTCTATAAATATTGCTACTGACTCATCTCGATTCAGCAACGTTCCATCTAAATCAAATATGACAGCCTTAATCAAAGTTTCACCCCCGTCTAATTGTAAGGAGCTACAAGTTCCACTTTAATTCTGTCCGGATCTTCAAAGTAAACAGCGTAATGGTCTTCTCCTCCAGCGAATGGATGCTGCTTTTTATAAAGTATGGTAGTCCCTTTGTTTTTTAATTTTTTGGTCATATCATCAACATGATGGCGTGAATGTGCGTGAAATGCTAAATGATTTAGACCGACACGACTTCGATGATAAGGAACGTCCAGAAACCGCTCTTCTGTTTGAACAAAAACGATGTAAGTATCTCCTATTTTCCAACTTTGTCCGCTTTCCCATTTTTGAAAAGGACTGTATCCTAATTCTTCAAGAAACCAACCCCAAAAATCAATTGACCTTTTTAAATCAGAAACATATATCTCAATATGGTGAAGTAAACCTTTTGACAAGATTAGTCCTCCCTCTATATTCCGTTAAAGCTCTCGTTAATACCTCAAATTATCTATTAAAACATATTATGCTATTTCGCATACCCAATATTTTTCTTCTGCTCACTAATATTCAGTCCAGGATGATACTTCTCAACTAATGTAATTACCTCTCCAATCAATACTTCCAATTCTTGTACAGCATGCTGCGGATCGCCTATCAATATATTTGTCATTCTGTCATGAAGCTTTTTCGGTTTAACCTGCATTAGTTCAATATTGAACCGCATCCACTTAAAATCAGGGTGATGGACGTACATATGATTTAAACCAAACAAAACACCAAACAGTTGCTTTTGTACTCCGCAGATAACATCATAAAGCATTAGCCAGTCTTGCCTTTTTAATAGGGCATGTCGGTTATTCCATCGATTACTCAGCCAAAGATTTTCAGTAATCATTTGTTTGGACAATTCTGTTGGATAATTGGCAACCCTATTTTTTAACGCATTAACTTTTTCTTCTCTAAAAAGGGTAATACCATTATCAATAGATGCTACAATACACTGTTTGTCGAAATCAGTTTCGTATTCATCAAGCACATCGGAAATAAAACGATCAACTGTTGCAGACAAAAAGCTGCTTATCTCAAATTTAATGCCATCCTGGTCCAAATAAGCTTCAGACCACTCTTCTTCTTCATAAGGATGATACGACAGGATGGTCCCCTTAATTTCTTCAATGGGCCCTTGGCGATCCTTATCTGTCGGGGAAGATGACCACAAAATATGTAATTCTATATCTGAATGCTCATCCTGCAGGTTCCTTGAAACAGAACCTGCCAAAATAATAGCTTCTACTTTCGGGTTTTTCATATATAACGCTAACATGTCTATTGATTTTTTATATAAGTCCATTTGCTTACTCCCAACTTTTTATTCACAGTGCAGCATGTTCTGCTCTTTTTCAACCATCGAATTTGACCTTAATAGAGACCATTGTGTAAGACTTTATTTTAATTTAATAGTCGGTGTATGATCCACTTGAAATGTTGATTTCTCCCAATTCAATACGATTACCATCGGGATCATTAAAAACGGCAATGGTACCCCAATTAAAAGTTAAACTGCGTTTTAAAAATGAACACCACGTTCTTCCAGTTTTTTCACAACAGTAACTAACGATTCGACATCAAAACGAAGGACAGTGGGATTTTGACTGCTGGATTTTTCTTGCCTTGACCACGCGCCTCCCTGATCAACCATTAAATAACCATTGGGAAGTTCAAATGTAACCAATGACTCTATTTCATTTCTTACTGGCAATCTTAATACATCTCGATAAAATGTAACACAATCATCGTAATGTTCAACAACTAGAATGAAACCAAACTCGTGGAAACTGCATATGTTTCCCTCGATTTTCCAATAACATGCCCCTACTCTTGAAGAACGCCTTTCACTTGTTCAAAGTGATGAATGTCATGCTTGACCAGACCGTTAAAGTATTCAAACAAATTTAATCTTGTTTCTCCAATAACTAACGCTTCTTCCCAGCGACTATTTGGTATCTCATCAATTGCACTAAGGAGAGCACTTCTTACCAATATAAATTCATCTATCATAACTTTCTTGTCTTGCTCTCTGGCTTTTAAGGCAGATTTTGCATTTATTGTATTTGCATCAGGACCTTTTGGCAGTTTGCCGTCTGTAAATAAGTAAGGAATTCGCTTATGTAAGACAAATTCATCCCATGGAATCAAGTGGCCAATTACTTCTGCTACAGTCCACTTACCTTTTCCTATTTCCGTTCTCCATTGATCTTCTCTTATGGTATCTAAAGATCGGACAAACGCTATAGCCTTCGTATGATGTTGAACAATTTCCGTTTTTCCTTCTCCCACGAAATCAACTCTCTTTGTTAACAAAATTATTCAATGGTTTAACCCACTAGCATTGCATTAATTAAAACTAAAAATTAGGAATGGGCAAAATTTTCGTTAATTTACTGTTATCCAAAGAAAAAGTCCTTTATAATGGATATAGTCAGGTGGTAACCCGTCCAAATCCACTAA
>NZ_JBGOHB010000047.1:0-28286 GCF_041521345.1 Virgibacillus oceani
TTTAGTCTAATTGTAAATAAATCCCAAATGGATGGAGCCACCTTTGATTGGGTATTTACTTTTTTGGCTCTAATCCAGAAAGTGATAAAAACAGAAAATTAAATCAATATTTATGCAACGCTAGTGAAATAACATCGATAAAAGAATGCGAATCTCGGAAAACAATCTTTATAAACATAGAATCCCCTTAGGATACTGACTTTTATTTCAAATACCGCATGTATTTATATTTGATTAACAAAAATTAACATTCCCAGCAACTCTTTTAACAAAATAATTAAAATTGACATGGTAGTTAGTAGCACTTCATCAGTTATGACATACTAATATAGTCATATATGATTTAAAGATGCGAACTAGGATCATTAATTGGCAATGAGTTTTCAATATAAGGAGCATGGGCTTTGCAAAGCTTCTTAGAATTAGTATTAGATTATTTTTCAAAAGACTCATAGTTACTAAAATTTAAGTAGAACTTGTAATTGGATATAAAAATACATCCAATTTCAGCTGAAACAACACAGAAATTATCAGACGGCGAAAACAGAGAATGAGGAATTAGTAGCGGAGATTTCCGAACTGGAAGCTCTGAATACGAACCTTCTATCTCAATTGGAAGAGGCGGAACAGGAGGACGGCGAACTAGCAGAAGCTTATGAATCGATAACAGAGGAGTATGACGTTCTCGAAGAATCATATAGCGAATTGGAGGATGAAAATAAACAATTAACAGACGATTATGAAGATATTGTGGTAGAATTAGAACAGGCAGAAAAGCAAGTGGCATCTTCTACTACCACGTCAAGCGACAGTGGGACAAGCACTTCAAGCAGTGATGATAATTCCACCACTTCAGAAAGCGACGCTGGTAACGACTCCTCTTCAAATAGCAGCACGGAAGTCAGTGCTTCAAGCGAAAATGACAGCAATAAAACCGAGGATGCAGCTTGCGATATTAAAGGCAGTGAAAGTGGAATCTATCATGTGCCTGGGAGCACCTATTATGACCGGACAACCAATGTCGTCCAGTGGTTCTGTTCCGCGGAAGAAGCCGAGAATGCCGGTTATCGGGCTCCAAGGAATTAGCGTCAAGCAATCATGAGAAAATGGAAGGGGAGATGTAATGCATTCGGAAAAGAAAGTACGTTTCGACGATAGTATGCTGGAACACATGAACGTAGAATCAACCATTTTTTCAGCAGAACACCCGCAATTGGGATTTGCCGTGCTCTCGGAGGAAAAGGACAGCATGTTTATTGTGCGGGTATTCGAATTGGCACAGGATGAAGACGCTTTCTTTCCCATCCAGGATTTAGCTGCTTTCAGTTTCGGTACAAAAAGAGAGCTGAACGCTTTCGTCGAACGGCTGCCTGAACTGACTGGATTGGAGATGCTTTTGTTGTTGAATCCGATGCCGCGTGTGACGGAGGGAAAAGTACAGCAGTAATACGTAAGAGAAACAGCAATCTGGAATATATTTAACCTGATTTTTCACAGTGGTTTAGTAGCAAGATATACATAATGAGGGGGCTATTTGTCCCCCCATTTTTTCGCTACGGATGGTATGAATTAGCGGAATTGATCAATAAAAAACCCCTCGCTCTTTATTTGAGGCTTACTTTTTAAACAAGTCAAATATACTAAATGATGTCTTCTTGTAAACCTTATTATGAGCCGCTTTCTTGGGATTTCTCACCCATCCTGCGCCTTTCTTGCCATACATCGGGTTAACAGCAGATTTTGCTTTCCTTTTCATTTTTCCAGTTGTCCGTGCTTTAACACTCTTTTTAAACTGGGTTTTCTCACTCCAAATTTCATATATTTTTGCTCCTTTCTCATTCTGATCTTTTGATTTCAAAAAACTAACAGAGGCAGTCATTGATCGACTTATTCATAATTCACATTTACTCCTTTTTAACGGTGAAAGTTTCCGTTATAAGGAATCATTATTACAGCAATAATTTGAGTTGGTAAGTGGCATACATTTTTAAATGCCATTTCATACATTTTTTACTTGCCAAATACAATAGTTCTAATTTGTTCTAATAATATTACAGAATTACGGACAAAATTATATTTTTTTGCATCCATTTCAACATGAGTGGGTAATTTAGGCTTTTGAATTCGCGATGTAATAACAGCTACAATAGTTGTAGGTGAAAACTCATTACTAATATCATTTTGTATAATTACTACAGTGTGGTGGGGGTCTGACCCCAATGCCACACGAATGGATTGTTAAGAAAAGAAACAAGGCCATTAATTTGGCCCACAGTCGTGTTATTTATACATTTCACAATTGTTGTCCCTTTTATGTTTAATACCATCAACCCAATCAATAGAACCCTGCTCATCAACTTCAGATACTAAATTAACCTGGTATAGACCAAGTCTTGTACAGTATCCTTCCAAGAATCCGGATTTTATTTGTTTCGCTGTAAGAATAGACATAAAACATAAACGTGAAAAGAAATCCTAATAAATTCGCTCTTCTTCATTCATTTGTTCAATCATACGCTTTAGCTTTTCACGGTCTACTCTCATCTGACGCACCACCTTTTTGCACATTATTGTAACACACCGCAAATCTCTGCTGTGCGGCAGGAACGTCAAAATGGCCAAATATATAGTCAAGAAGAGGGACTTAGGTATTTAGAGCGTAAGATCAAGGATTTTGAACATGGACAAACCTTATAATTGTTTATTGTAAACAGTTGGGCTTGAGAAATTCCAGTAACAAGGGCGAAAGGGAGAACGACCTGTCCGTAGCTGACCGTCAAAAGCATAACGGAATGAGTTGGTTCAAGACGGCTCTGTTGCGCTTGTTTACCGTCACATCATTCATTTAAAGAACGAACAAGAACGGTGGCGTACTAACCATACGGTTCCTTTCTCATGGGCTTCATGATCTAATTAATGCACTTATCACTTCAAAGTGCTATTGCACAAGTCGAAAAAAATCATAGTCTTGATTACTAACTATATTCCATGAAAATGCCACAAAGGGGATAGCAATTATATAGTCATCAGTATACATATCTTTAGTTATATTTATATACATATTGCTACGGTTTCATTCCGAAAAACAGAATCGGTAAAAGTTGAATCCCACTATCAAAATATCCAAGTTTCTGTCTCTCTCCCTTAAACATTTTACTCATACTGAATCGATCTACTAGCAACGCGCTATCGCTAGTGCAGTCTCACTTTTATTTATCAAGGTAAAGCTCATCATTTATCAGAGATCACCGAGCTCTTTTGAAATCACATCCAACTCATCAATTAACTCTCCAATGTAGGTAATAGTATTTAATAATGCAATATCTTCATTTATGTTAACATTTACCATTTTGGCTAGTTCAGCTGGGCTTTTAGAACCACCTGCTTTTAATACCTCTAACCAATTCCTAACCAATTCTTTACCTTCACCCTTATCGGAGAACCCTCGTGAAACCTCAGTAGCAATTGTTAATCCGGTACTATATACATAAGGATATAATCCAGAATAATAATGTGGCTGTCTCATCCATGTTAACTCGGCACCTTTATTAATCTCAACTTCCTCTCCCCAAAAGTCCTCTAACACCTTTTTCTTGATATCAGAAAGAACATTAGCTGTAACTGTTTCACCCTCATCAACTAATTTATACACTTCGCGCTGATAAGCTGCTTCTAATAAGTGGGTTACAAAATTATGGAAATATGTTCTCGATACAAGCGAAGAAATGATCCACCTTTTGAACCTTAAATCTTTTGATTTCTTCATTAAATAACGTCCCAAAATCATTTCATTCATAGTTGAGGGTGCCTCAAAAAAGTAAATAGATGGGATTGTGTTTAAGATATTTTGATTTCGATTGAACAAATGAAAGTGTCCACCATGACCAAA
Organism: Virgibacillus oceani; assembly: GCF_041521345.1. Classification (GTDB taxonomy): domain Bacteria; phylum Bacillota; class Bacilli; order Bacillales; family Amphibacillaceae; genus Virgibacillus_N; species Virgibacillus_N oceani_A. The sequence goes on from NZ_JBGOHB010000047.1 coordinate 3,890, forward strand.
TTCGTGAGCAAGAACAAATACATCACGCATACTTCCAGTCCAGGAAATTAATACATACGGATGCACTCCATATGGTGTATAGCAAAAAGCTCCCGTAAATTTCCCGGCACTTTGAGCATAATCAATCCATCGATTTTCATAAGCACTTTTTACAATGTCCATATATTCTGGCCCTAATATTTCAAGAGCATCATAAATAAATTCTTTTGATTCCTCAAAAGTTATGGTTGGTTCATAATTTGGATCAAATGGTATTTTCAAATCAGCAAAAGTCATTTTATCAAGTTTATTTATCTTTTTGAGCATATTTGCGTATTTTCTCATATGTGGAGCAAGAAATTTAAAAGCATAATCTATTTGTCTGAAAAATATTTTCTTATCAACCTCTTGCTCAAATAATAAATAATCAAAAATAGTATCGTAACCTCGAAGGTCAGAATTTACCTTATCAATTCTAAGCTTCATATCATAAGCCCGACCCGTTGTATGTTTATATTGTCCTAATTTACGGGAAAAGCTATCGAATGCTGCTCTTCTAATATTTGTATCGGATTCAATTTCCCATTTATTTTCAAATAAGTTGTAACTCATTGGGTATTTTTTTGAACCTACTTCAAAATCATCAAATTTCATATCCACCAACTTTGCTGTATTATAAATCCTACGCGGTGATTCAAATACTGAAGAAAAATTAGATAATACTCTTTCAGTTTCAGCATCTAATAAATAATTCTTCTTAGCAACTATCTTTCTAATGAATGGCTTTATTTCTGGTTTTTCTGAACATACTTTTTCAATCACTTCCTCGGGTAGTCCAGCTATATCACTTTGGAAGAATGAAAGTTTACTATCTAATTCAGAAAAGGCAATATCTACTATATCAACTTTTTTCTGAAACTCTTTATTTTTTTGATCAATTTTTAAATTTAAATCAACATAATGTCTAATTAATGTTCTTCTATTCTCAATTTCTTCATAGACACTTACTGCCTTTAATACATCATTTGAACATTGAATTTTGCCCCTATAATCACTATGGAATTGACTAACTATACTCTTAAATTCTTCAATAGCAATAAATAAATCTTCATCCGATTTAAATATATCACCTAAATCCCATGTTTCTTCTATCGGTACATCCATCCGATCTCTAATACTATTAGTCATCTTTAGTTAACCACCTTATCTTTATTAGTTTTTTCATTACTATTCTCGCTTAGTGTTGTGACAAGATGACATGCGACTTGATGTTGATTCTCGTTTTCTTCAAGAATTGGTTCTACTTCTTTACAAATATCCATAGCAAATGGGCATCTGGTGTGAAAAGAACAACCTTTTGGTGGATCTGCTGGACTTGGCATATCACCTTTTAACAAACCCATATCCTCCAAGCTAGGAGAATTTACACTAGGTACTGCGTTTAATAAGGCTTTTGTATAGGGGTGTTGTGGGTTATTAAAAATCTCCTCTTTGTTAGCTACCTCTACTATTTTACCCAAATACATAACCGCTATTCGGTCACATAAATGATGAACAACACTCAAATCATGGGAGATGAATATATATGTTAGATCCCGTTCTTTTTGTAAATCTTTCATTAAATTAATTATTTGTGCTTGAATAGAAACATCCAACGCAGATACAGGCTCATCACAAATAATTAGCTTAGGTTCCAGGGCCAATGCCCTTGCTATGCCAATACGCTGTCTTTGCCCCCCTGAAAATTCATGCGGATATCTATCCATATGTTGTCTACCAAGCCCAACTGATTCTAGTAACTCTACAATTCTATAATCAACTTTGTCTTTTGGAACAATATTATGAAGCAATAAAACCTCACGAATGATATCTTTTACCTTGAATCTAGGGTTTAAGGAAGAATAGGGATCCTGAAAAATAATTTGAATTTCTTTTTTCATTTTTTTCATTTCATTTTTAGATAAACTGAGTAAGTTTTTACCTTGGTAAGTTATTTGACCCCACGTTGGTTCTAAAATTCTTAAAATCATTCTTCCTGTAGTGGATTTACCGCAACCACTTTCACCAACTATACCAAAGGTTTCTCCTTCTTTTACTTTAAAACTGATACCATCTACGGCCTTAATTGACTTCGAATCTTTAGAAAAAGGTTTTTTAGGTAGTGAAAAGTGCTTTTTTAAATCTTTAACTGTTAACAAACTTTGCATCATTTACATCACCTTTCTCATACTTAAAACATCTTACCTGCGAATGATTTAAAGTGTCTATTAAATTCGGCTGTTTAGCCAAACATTTTGGCATAGCATCCTTACATCTAGGATGAAAAGCACACCCTTGTGGAAAGTCATTCGGAGAAGGTACTGTTCCCGGAATCGTTGTTAATCGGTCCACTGGGGTATCAATATTTGGTATTGAACTCAATAACCCTTCTGTATAAGGGTGTTTTGGATTATTAAATATTTCTTCTTTTGTTCCATATTCTACTATTTTCCCTGCGTACATTATTAACATTCGATCAGCAACTTTAGATACAACACCGAAATCATGACTGATTATGATTAAAGAAGTATTGAATTTCAACTTTAAATCATTCATTAACTGTAAAATTTGCGCTTGAATGGTAACATCCAGTGCAGTAGTAGGTTCATCTGCAATTAATAATTCTGGGTTACAAGCAAGTGCTATAGCAATCATTACCCTTTGACGCATACCCCCACTCAATTGGTGTGGGTAGTCATAATAACGATCTTCTGGTTTTGGAATACCTACTAACCGCAACATTTCAATGGCTTTTTGTTTTGCCACTTTTTTTGAGGAATGTTCATGGTATTTATATACTTCCTCAATCTGCCTTCCAATGGTAAAAACCGGGTTCAATGAAGTCATCGGTTCTTGAAAAATCATTGCTAGATTGCGCCCTCTTAATTTCCTGTACTCTGCATTTGATAGGGCTAATAAATCACGACCTTTAAACTCAATTTTTCCTTTAATCTCACCAGGCGGTGTAGACACTAACCCCATAATAGACATAGATAAAATGCTTTTACCAGATCCTGATTCCCCAACAATTCCAAGTGTTTCTCCTTTTTGCATTGTAAAGTTCACGCCATCTACAGCCTTTATTACACCTTCTTCAGTATGAAAATGGGTTTGTAAATCACTTACTTTTAATAAGTCTTTATCCATTTTTTCACCTCTCATCAACCACTATTTTGAAAAAGTTCGCTAACTATTGACTTTTTATTTAGAAGAAACTGACATACCTTACTTATTTTTTAATTGTGGATCAAGAACGTCCCGTAATCCATCACCGACAAGACTAAAGCTTAATACCACTAATGTTATCGCTACTCCAGGTGCAATTGCTAACATCGAATAAGTGCTGAGATATTCCCTTGCACCACTTAACATCGCACCCCACTCTGGATTTGGAGGCTGAACCCCTAGACCTATAAAAGATAGGCCAGATGCTATCAATATAGAGGTCCCCATTAATTGAGTTGCTTGAACTATTAAAGGAGATAAAGCGTTAGGCGTAATATGTCTGAATATGATTTTAAAATCTGAAAATCCGATAGCTTTTGATGCTTCAATATATTCCTGTTCTTTTATACTAATAACAGAACCCCTAAATATCCTTGCAAATTCAGGTATTGTAAATATAGCAACGGCTATCATTGTGTTTAAAACACCGTTACCTAAAACAGCGACAATTGCTATTGCTAGTAAAATACCTGGAAATGCTAACATAATATCAATAAAACGCATAATAATAGTATCAATTTTCTTTCCATAGTAACCAGATATACCTCCTAAAATTAATCCACCAAGTAACCCTAGCCCAACGCTAACGATACTAATTTGAAAGGAAATTCTAGCTCCATAAATAACACGGGTTAACAGATCTCTCCCTAGATTATCTGTTCCAAGCCAGTGCCCCATACTCGGCGATTGAAAGTTATTGATTAGGTTTTGATCAACTGGATCGTAAGGAGTAAGTAAAGGACCTATAGTAGACAAAAGTATAAACAATAGAATGGTTACTAACCCAAATACAGAAACTTTTCTTTTTGAAAACCTTTTCCAAAACAATAAGACACTTTTCTTTTTCGTACTACTTTTTTTTATCCTATTATTTAATGATTGTGATTGACTCCCCATATTTTTCTCCTTTCCATCTATTCATAACGAATCCTTGGATCAACTAACTTATAGGTAACATCTACAATAATATTAATTAATACAAAAATACAGGCAACTAATAATATAGTTCCTTGAACAACTGGATAATCCCTTGCAAGTATAGCATCAACTAAATACCTTCCAACTCCCGGAACAGAGAAGACGATCTCCGCTAATACTGTCCCAGCAAGTAAACCTCCAAAACGGAGACCAATTATGGTAACGACCGGTATTAATGCATTTTTTAAGCCATGAAGGTATATGATAACCCGTTCTGGTAAACCTTTTGCCCTAGCTGTCCGTATATAATCCTGTCTTATAACATCCAGCATGCTGGATCGGGTCATTCTGGCGATTAAACCCATTGACTGTGCACCAAGGGTTACAATTGGCAATACATAATGCATTGGAGTATCAACCCCAAATACCGGAAACCAACCAAGATGTAAGGAAAAGATAATTAATAAGAGTAATCCAAGAAAATAAGAGGGTGTAGAAACAGCAAGAAGTGCTATAACCATAATTGCATTATCTGTAAATTTATTTTGTCTAATTGCTGCTATTATTCCCCCTAGCATTCCAAAAAAGGCCGCAAAAAGGGTTGCTCCTAAAGCTATTGTTGCAGTTATTGGAATTCTCTTTGCCAGCTCTTCTGTTACAGGAGCTCCCGATTGGACGGAAGTGCCTAAATCACCTATCAGTGCATTTCCAATAAAGCTGAAAAACTGTTCATATAAAGGCTTATTTAACCCTAAATTTTCTCTTGCAATTTCAATTGTCTCTTTAGTTGCTTCAATACCGACAACCAGTCTAGCAGGATCACCAGGTATCAAATGCAACATACTAAATACTAAGATAGCTACTCCAATTAAAACCGGTATAACTTGTAAAACCCTTTGAAAAATGAATCGACCCATACAATACCCCCCCCTTGTACGTGTTAATGTTTTCAAATTTCAGAAACTGATAAATAATATATTATTCCAACCTCAATACATTAAATAGCAGGTATTCTTTTATGATAAATTTGTAAAAGAAGGTTAGGGAGTCTCCCCTAACCCCTTATCTATTCTTCGATATACGCCTTTTCAAACGTTATCATTGAGAATGGGCTAATACTTACATCTTTAACACCTTCTCTTTGCGCAATTATGGTATATTGATCATACAAAAAGAACGATGCTGGATCTTCTAAATAAACAATTTCTTGTGCTCTGGCATATAATTCTTTCCTTTTTTCCGTATCCACTTCTGTTAATGCTTCCGTTATAACTTTGTCAAATTCTTCATTCGAATAAAATCCATAGTTTCTTTCGTTTGTTTCAGCAGTTTGGTAGATAGGACGCAATTGTCTATCAGAGTCAGTTCCGCCTGTACCCATAATGAAAATACCTTGGTCAAACTCATCCGCTGTCAATCCACCCCATTCGGAAGAAATATCTCCCCATTCCATAACATTAATTTCTGCTTTAATTCCAACTTGACTTAATTGATCACTGATTATCTCAGCTAATTCTACCCCTTGTATATAACGGTCAGTAGTTGTAATTTTCGTTTCGAATCCATCTGGATAGCCTGCTTCAGCTAGAAGTCTTTTAGATTTTTCTGGATCGTATGGAATTTCCCCAAGGTCTACATAATCAGGCATAACTGGAGGCATTGCACTCGTAGACAAAAATCCAATCCCTGGAACAACCTGATTTAAAATCATCTCTCTATCAATAGCATGTAGTATAGCTTGACGTACTTCCACATTTTGTAATGCTTCATCAGTAAAATCAAATCTAAATTTACGTTGTCCATGCCCCGGTTGTTTAATAATTTCTATTCCTTCCGTTCCTTCAAGCCTTTCTAGATCCTGTGCTGGAATCTGATGAGTAATATCCACATCACCTGCTTCTAAAGCCATAACCCTAGTAGCATCCTCTTGGATTGGTCTGTATTCAATAACTTGAGTTACACCTAATTCACCGTAATAGTCATCATTTCTTTCTAATACCATCATTTCATCTTTTTCCCAATCTGTTATTTTATATGGTCCAGTACCAACAGCAGATTCCACTATTTCCCCAACATCTTTTCCATGTTCATCGATAACATCTGGACTTATAATCGCTGTTGCATTAGCTGCCATTTGCTCTTCAAATAATCCATATGGTTCTTCTGTTTCAAAAGTAATTTCATAGGTATCAAGCACTTCCACATTAGTAATATACTGAAAACTAGAGGAATGAACTAATCCATAATCCATATTCAATAGTCGATCAAAGCTTTTTTTAACCGCCTCAGCATTAAATTCTGCACCATCATGAAATGAAACTCCTTCTCTTAGCTTGAAAGTCCATATCAATCCATTTTCTGAGACTTCCCACGCTTCTGCCAGATCCCCAACAATATTCATATCCTCATCAAATGCTAGCAGAGTGCCATAGATCATTTCATTTACTTGCATGGAAGTAAAATCATTTGCAAATGCAGGGTCAAGCGATTGAACATCCGTATTCGGTGCAAAGATTAATTTACTATCGCGATCATCATCAACGGCTTCTCCTTCTTCTGAGCCACAACCAACTAGTCCTAACATGAGAATTAATAAAAGGATAAAAAAAAGGTATTTATTTTTCATAGATATCCTCCTCGTTTTAAAATTACAAATGTTTTAATTCTTCTTCCGCTGCTAAATATCCAAACGCTGACCATAAAGATGACTTTTCGATGATATTCTGGAAAGTCTCTTTTCCCTTTTTACTATCACCTTGAACCAAATAGTAAAAACCAAGACCATACCCTTGTGTTGCAAGTTCTAAATCCGGTAGTTTTGCTCCATCATATTGAATTAACTCTTCTGGATCTATTAAACTTTTGTACATAAGCAACCTTCTATAGTAGGAGGTATTAGGACCAGCATCCATTTCAGTGCTTACATTCGACAATAGCTTTTCAGCTGTTTCAGTTTTGCCATTTTGCATTAAAGTCATCCAATACCAATCTGCAATTGCAACAAATAGTTCATCAGTATTTGTCATGTCATGGCATATTTTATATACCCATTCAGCGCGATCGAATTCTCGTAATAAATAATATGATAGACCTAGATGGTACCAGGTGTCCCAATTAGTAGGGTCCAACCTTGAAGATAGTTCAAAATCTGCTGCGGCTTCATTATACATACGTATAGATAAATAACGATGACCTCTATGACGATATGCAAGAGCGTGAAATGGATCAAGGCTAATAGCTTCTGAATATGCATCAATTGCCTCTTTAAACAACATGGACTTACAAAGTTCTAATCCCTTCTCCACTCTTAAATCTGCGCTAAATTTATCTTTCTCAATTTTATTTTCAATATTTCTATACTCCTCTGTTCTTGATACACTTGAGTCAGTGTTTAACCAGCTCACCTGATTTTCCATCGTATCGACTTTATCTGTTAAGACAATATTCATGAATTTTCCTTTACTCATATTAATCCCTTCCTCCTCATTTATTTTCCAATAACATTTTCTAGTACTCTTAAGAAATTACCACCTAGAAACTTATTGACATCTGTTTCACTGTAACCTCTTTTTAGAAGACTTTCGATTACATTATCAATCTCTTTTGCTCCCTTAAAATCTTTGGCGTGAGATATCTCCCTGTCCATACCTACTTTTCCATAATACCCCCCCACGACTTCTGGATAAAATGTAGCTTGCGTTTGAGCACCTTCTATACTTGGAGTGTCTAAAATTTTGACATCACTACCAAATCCAACATGATCAATTCCTACTAAGTTAATAACATACTCTACATGATTTAAATAATCATCTAAAGCAGGTTGTTTAATTTCATTCTTATTCCAACATAACGGAGCCCATGGTGTAAGCCCGATTACTCCCCCAGTTTTGGCAACTAATTCAATAAGTTCATCACTCTTATTACGGGGATTTTCTGTAACGCTACTCGCATTCCCGTGCGAGAAGACTACCGGTTTTTCACTAGTTTTTATTGCTTCTCTAGCCGTTAACTCATTACAATGTGACAGGTCAACCAGCATCCCTAGTTTATTCATCTCTAAAACAACTTCACTTCCAAAGTCTGTTAACCCCCCTCCATTCGTTTCAGTACACCCGCTACCAATATAATTGGACTTATTATAAGTTAACTGGACTACCCTCACACCCATTTCATAAAAAGTTCTTAAATTGTTAAGTGAGTTTCCAATTGGATATGGCTCTTGAAAAGTGAGTATCAGAGATTTTTTACCTTGATCTGAGTTTTCAATAATCTCATTATAGGTTCTTGCTACCCTAATATTAGGCTCATCTTCCACAAACTTATAGATTTTGGTAATTGATTTGACAGTCTCACCATATCCAGCAAAAGAATTCATAGTTAGAAAAAATGTGTCTACTTTTGATTTCATAATTCCTTTAGAAATTCCTTCAAAATCAGCATCCATAAAAATACATCCATCTATTACCGGGTTTAAAACTTTCATCTCCAAATCCTCTCCCTTTAATTTATTGAAAATTATTTCGTTTCTTTATAATAGCATAATTTTATTAATTTATATAATACAAAAATAAAATAATGATGATATAATATGGGTATGATAAAGGGGGCTAGATAGTCATGATGAATCAATTGGAATATTTTGTTGCTGTGGCTGAGGAATTAAATTTTACTAGAGCTGCATACCGATTAAATATCAGTCAACCTCCGTTAAGCAGACATATTAGAATCCTCGAAGAAAGTCTAGGTGTAATTTTATTTAATAGATCAAACAAGGGGGTAGAATTAACAGATGCTGGTAAAGTTTTACTTGAAAAAGCCTACAAAATTTTAAGTTTAACAGAAAAAGCAACTCAAGATACTATCAATGCACATAAGGGTGAGTATGGTCAACTAAGTATTGGTTTAACAGGGTCTATTACTTTTTTTATAATCCCATTTTTAAAGCAATTTAAGCTTAAATATCCATCTATTAGAATAAGACTCATAGAACTTAATACTCCTCAGCAATTACTTGCATTCGAAGACGGGCGTATTAGTATAGGGTTTCTATGCCCACCCATTTTCAAAGATGATTTATCTATTTCTGTTGTGAATAAGCAAAAGTTTGTTCTGGCATTACCTATAAATCACCCGTTAGCTAATACAACAAATCCAATACACCTTAAAGAACTAGTGAAAGATGTATTTATACTAGTACCTCAAGATTCCGGTTTTGCCTATTCTGACTCAATAAAAAAGATATTTAGGAGTAATCACTTTTCTCCAAAAGATTATTTACTCGCAAATGTTTCTACATCTGTTATTTCATTAGTTGCTGAAGAATTAGGGATTGCTGTTGTTCCAATATCTTTAACTAATTTAAATAATGACCGTGTTGTTTTTAAAGAAATTGCTAATTGTAATGAGTATTTGGAGATTGCTCTAGTTCGTAAAAACTCAGAAAAATCACACGTTACCGAAACATTCATTTCTTTCATTGAAGAATTACCGGAATTCACTGAATTATCGTAGAAAATTAAAAGGCATAACTTATAATAATATCACCAGTTATGCCTTCTTTTAAATTTCATTTCAAAGTTACAGAAATCTCGCATCTTATTTCCAATTCTACAAACTCTGAGTTCAAGTAGTGCATTCTGCAAAGTTCAACTTTTTGGCTCTCCGCTATTTAGTGTTGAGTGTACTGTTAAAAGGTAGAATAAAAGTCGATTTGACATGGAGTCTCTGCGAGCATGAATCACGAGCCAAGCCGCCAAGCATTAAGGAATGTTGGCTCACGCATTCAATGCTATCATGCCCGCTGCTCCATATAAAACCTCCTATTCTAACTTCGATTCCCACACTAAAGAGCGAAGAAGCTATTATATACCAATCTACTCCAATAGTTCAACGCTATTCGACAATATATCGAAGCTAAATCAGTCCTTTAAACGCTTATCTAGTTTCTATCAATATAGGGAAGGGACCTTACGGTCCCAGGTCTTACTCCACCCCATGATACCCCACATACCAATCCGCAAACTTCTGCAATCCTTTTTCAATAGAAGTCTCTGGCTTAAACCCTACAGCTTCATGTAGGCGATCTGTTGAAGCATATGTAGCTGGAACATCCCCTGGCTTGATTGGTTCAAATTCTTTTTTGAATTCAACTTCTCTACCAGTTGCATTACTTAGAGCTTTTTCCAGTGCTCCTATAAATACCATCAGTTTCTCTGGGTTGTTGCTCCCGATATTAAAGACTCTATGTGGTACTGGATCAGTAGAAACGGCTCCTATTAACCTTTCGATTCCAATTACAATATCATCTATATAGGTGAAATCACGGTAAAGGTCATTCTTGAAATCACCGTTGTTGAAAATCTTAATCGTTTCTCCGGCAAAATACTTATCTATAAAACCGTAATATGCCATATCTGGGCGACCCATGGGACCATAGACAGTAAAGAAGCGAAGTCCTGTTGCTGGAATATGATACAAGTGGCTATACGTATGTGCCATTAACTCATTGGACTTTTTCGTTGATGCATATAGGGATACAGGGTTATCTACAAAATCAGTTTCTTCAAATGGTACTTTCTTATTCGCTCCATATACAGAACTTGAAGATGCATATACCAAGTGATCTACTGGATGGTGTCTGCAGGCTTCAAGAATATTGTAAAAACCAATGACATTGCTCCCGAAGTATACATCTGGATTTTCTATAGAGTAACGTACACCAGCTTGGGCGGCTAAATTTACCACGACATTAGGCTTGTAGTCTTCAACTATATTATTGATGATATTTTTATCAGTTATTTCCGCTTTGACAAATGTAAAGTTATCAAACGGTTTAAGCTTATTCAAACGATGCCATTTCAGTTTATCTCTACCTTCATCTTATCCATAAACATTCGAAAAAAATTCAGGAAGTGGCAAGCACCCTAAATTTTGTCCGAGAATTGCTTCAAACGATCGAAAGTAATTCCACATATATGACGCTTTTGTTTAAAAGTCTAAGCTATTCGATAAATATAAGCGTCTTCAATATAATGATTATCGATGGCGTTTCTTGTAAATCTGATCCCAGAGACATCATCCGGCTCTGTATGAATTGCAGTTCCCAGCAGTCTTATTAGCTTATAATTCGTACTTACAACTGAAATATTATTCAACGCAATACCGTAATCACTATGTTTTTGTACAATTTGTGTCAAAACTTCATTAATATGCTCATACGTGTTTGCTGGACCTGTTTTGTCATAGTCTTTAGAAGCGATCATCAGCCTCCAGTTATCTCTATCTGTATCATATAACTACAATGCTGCTTGAACATGAAATGCAGCTTTATCCAACTCCGTAACAAGCATGGCACCATCTTTATAATCCTTTTCTACCAGTGTTCTTTTATCCACCTGAATACCCACTTATTTGAATCATTTACCACTTCAATGATATGCTTTGCCTCTGACATTGTATGGTTTCTATAGCGATCATTTTCAGACCAATCCTTAATGATATTCCACTTGATTTCTAATTCCCTGGGTATCTTTACACCAATTATCCCAATTAATTTCTCTAAATCATGGGTATATATTTTATTTACGATTTTTTTATCAGGAAAATCATACTTTCTGGTACTTTTTGCAATCCATGCTTTAAGTGCGCATTCTATAACATATCCCGCTAAATAATATGCTCCATCATAGCGCTTGGCTTCAAATAAAACTTCAGCTTCTTTTAAACGAGTTTCGGCTAGTTTTTGTAATTCCGCTCTGTTCATATTGTCCTCCTCATTATTATAATCAATCCAATCAATAAAGTGTATCTTTTCGTTTTGTGTAGCCCCTAAAATTAATATTAAACTGTTTGGTATTACTAAAAAAATTCAGCAGCAATCAGAATGTAACTATGGTAAAATTAAAGAAGTTAGTTACAGATGAGGGCTACAAAGTTGATTTTTTTAACCCCAGTTCCTATGACCATTTATTTGATACCTCAGTTAATACCATTCCTATGAGTTCATAACCTTTCTGGCATATTTGGTTTTTCCGACAAAATTCGGTAAGTACAGGTGCCCAAAACCAAGCTTCTTTCTAACTTGGCACCTGAGCATACAGCTTATGAATAAAAAAACTCCCCGAATTTCCCGGGAAGTTCATTTGCCAAACTTTTTGTTTTTTTGAAAAGTACTCTATTCTTGATTGTATGGTGAAAGTGTTGACCCCAAAACATATGTCAGCTAGCCGTAAACTGATCCGGTTTCATCTTCCCTTTCATCTTCATTCCTACATAATAAAGCAGTGAAGTTAATAAGAACGATTGAAGAAGCGGCATACCGATGACATAAACATACTGCGTAAGATAGCCGAATCCAAAACCGATTATCATGGTGACGGTAGCTACCCAGTTCCATCCTTCAATATCCTTAAATTGTTGCTTTCGAATTATAAAAAAGTCAGTCATCATGATTGCTGCTACTGGCGGAGTAGTCAACCCTATGATGTAAAGAAAGTTTTCAAACTGCGTCATAATATCAGTCATCGCAAGTGCCAGTCCGACAGCAGTTCCAACAAGTGTCAGCACTGCTCTTCCTTTACCGGAATTCACGTTAAACATATTGGATAAAGCCAGTCCCATACTGTAATTATTTACAAGCTGACTTGTCCAGGTCGCCAAGTAAAGAATGATAAAACCCCACACTGGAAAATTCAAACTTAGCATAATGGCAACAATATCAGCTTCGCCAACACCCACTGACATAATTGCACCTACCATAAACAAAGGAAAACCTACCCCAACAATTCCTAATGGTATCAGCATATTATCTTTTACTACTGGCTTTGCATAACGAGTATAGTCTGCGGAACCAACCCACTGTGAAATGTTTACACTGATCACTAGGGAAATTGCTGCAATCACTGACATGGTTGAAGTGGGATTCCATGCCGTAATACCACTCCATCCAATATTGTCGACTGCTAAATAAATACCAAATACGATTAAAATTAAACCAGCAGGAACCGCAATATAATCCGTCCATTTCATGGATTCGTATCCAAGAATGGATGGAATCGCAAAAGTAATACCTGCAAGGAGAACAATAATGATCCATATACCCAAATCCGTTTCTTTCGAGATCCCGAACATTGCTGCAATGGCATCACCGGCCACATGAGTCTGTAGAGCCCACCAAAACAAACAGACAATCATAATATTTATACCAATGACGATTCGTGCTTGAATCCTTCCAAATGATGTCCTCGCTATAACAGTGGAAGGCCTCCCTGTTTTGGCACCCATGTAGCCATTTAATGCATTCCCCACCCATGTAATAGCTAATGCAACTAGAATAATCCAGAACGTGGTCCATAAACTAAAACTACCGGCCAAGATAGCTCCAGTCGTTAATACAGGGATAGTAAATTCCAGCCCTGCATTAATGGAGGCAGGTCCTATCCAGTGTCCCCGTTGCCCATCAGGTACTTTATCGATGGCTTCATCCCGCTCTACCGTGTTGGTATTCATTACATCCTTATTGACTTTCTCCATTTTTTTCACTCCCCCATTATTTTGTACTCTCCCTTTCAGATGCTTCATTAAGAACTGTAAGATGATCAGGATCCAATTCAACCCCATACATTTCTTTTGCTTGATTCAAACTGATATACCCATTTCTCACATCTTCAATAATCTGTTCTTTTTTCCGCTTATAAGGATCCCCATAACCACCTCCTGTTCCTGTGATCAGCTGAACAACGTCCCCTTTATTCAATGGATATCTTGCATAAATGCTGAAAGGCCCTTTTTTCTCACCATTAGCCTTGATTACGTAAAATTCATTTGCGGATCCTTCATTTCCTCCCAGAATACCCCATGGAAGAAACTTATTTCTTCCAAATGTTACGGAGACCATTTGATTATCTGATAATGCTCTATAGGAACGAATAACACCAGAACCGCCAATATACGCACCTGCACCGGCGCCATCATTTCTAAGCGCATATTCCTCTATCTCTACGCCATACCTGGTTTCAGCAACTTCAACAGGAACATTGTATGTTTCTCCATCACCGATACAAAACTGCCCTCTTGCACCATCTTGTTCTTCTGCTGCTCCCCAACCTCCTACAGATGGTTCCACAATCAAAAAATCCTCACCCGTGTCAGGGTCTTCTCCAGATAAAGTAACAGAACAAACAGAAAGAAAATGACCTGACCCAAGTCTATCTGTCATATGAGGAGCTAAAGCCTTCCATACAAGGTCTCCGCCAAACCCATCACTTTCCCAATAAATAGAAGTTGGCGCAGGTCGAGCAGCTGAAAACACTGCCCCTTCATCACTGATTACCTCAAGCGGCCGAAACACTCCGTCATTTACAACATCGCCAACATTTGTAATACTTAGGAAAACCACTCGTACAGCTGTAACTAATGCAGAATAAGAACTGTTAATTGGTCCTGGAACCTGTGGATGACTTCCCCTGAAATCACAGGTAAATTTATCATCAGTGATAGTCACCTTTACCTGTACTTTAAAAGGTTCGTTTCCAAATCCATCGTCATCAATATAGTCAACTGCAGTATAGGTACCTGTGGGGAGTTTTTTCATCTCTTCTTTGGCAAGTATTTCCCCCTGATCAAGCAGCAGATCCATCGATTCTAATAATGTATCCTCTCCATACTTATTACATAAGCTTGTGATCCGCCTCTCTCCGGTTCTTAAAGCAGCTATCTGTGCCCATAGGTCACCTGTCGAAAGTTCGGGGAGCCGCACATTCACCTTTATCATCTCGAGTAAAGCTTCATTCATCACTCCCTCGTTCATTAACTTAACACAAGGAAATTGCAAGCCTTCCTGAAAAACTTCTGTAGCATCATTACTGAAAGACCCCGGATCCTTCCCGCCAACTTCTGTCCAATGCGCTTTATTGGCAGAAAAAGCAATGAGTTCCCCTTGATAAAAAATAGGCAAAACCAATCCCACGTCTGATAAATGAGATCCCCCGCCAACATAAGGATCATTAATGATAATGACATCTCCCGGCTTCAAGTCATCTTTTTCCGGATATTTTTCAATTGTGTATTGCACCATATGGGAAAGCATGCCGATGAATCCCGCAACCCCATTTCCCTGTGTTAATAAATTTCCTTTACTGTCCGTGATCCCACTGGCATAATCAAGGACTTCATAAATAATAGGACTCATTGACGTTCTTGCCAATGTCTCAAACATTTCATCTCCTGCTGCAAGAAGAGAATCTTTTACAATTTCCAATGTGAAAATATCAAAGCCATCTGTTTTGCTCATTTATCTCATCTCCAATTATAATTATCAGGTTTCCATAGTCGTCTACATGCAATTTCTGATCGGAATAGAGGACGGTAGTTGAAGAGGTTTCTTCAATAATGGCCGGTCCTTCAATCTCATAATCGGAAGCTAACTTTTCCCTGTCATATACTTCTACCTCTATCCAACCAATATCCTCATACAATACCTGCCTTTTTTCCTTGACGGCATTTTCCCTTGTATACCCGCTTTTCTGATATTTTTTGATTTCTGGTTTTTTTACTTTCCCGAGAGCTGTTAAATGAAGATTAACAATTTCCATTTCAGTGTCGTTCAATCTGTAGGTATAGTTTTTTTCATGCAATTCATGAAATGAACTTTCCAACTGCTCTTGTAAGTCATGACGCCAATCGCCAGCCGGATAAGGAACCTTTACAGTATGTTCCTGTCCTTTATATCTCATGTCAACAAATTTGAAAAAGGTAACTTTGTCTTCCGGCATTCCTTCTTCTTGGAATTGTTTAACAGCCTCTTCCTGTAATTCCGCCCATTTATCATCCATTTCATCCGGTATAATTTTATTCACCTGCATGATAAAAGTCTGAATGTAATCATGGCGCAAATCAGTCATAAGCATCCCCCATGATGAAAACACAGCGGAAGCATTTGGAATGATTACTTTTTTGATTCCTAGCTCTTTTGCCAGCGCGGGTGCATGCATCGCGCCACCTCCGCCATAAGCTACAAGTGTAAAATCTCTCGGATCATATCCTTTTCTGACTGAAATTAATTTGAGTGCCTGCAGCATATTGGAATTAGCAATACGAATAATACCAAGTGCTGCATCTTCAGCAGAAATAGAAAAAGGCTGACCAATCTTATCACTGATTGCCTGTGTTACTTCATCCATCTCAGTATCACTATCGAAGTTTTTAATTGACAGACGGCCTGTTAAAAGATTTGCATCCGTAGTTGTCGGCAATTCCCCGCCGTTTCCATATGCCACTGGACCGGGATTTGCTCCGGCCGATTCAGGTCCAACCCTTAATGAACCCGCTTTATCAATTCTTGCAATCGAACCCCCACCATTCCCTATTTCTATAATATCGACAACCGGAACTCTAATAGGATATCCTGCATTTTTATCGTTCTTTTCAATATAATAGTTCGTATCTACTTTCATTTCACCTTTATCGATCAAAGAACACTTTGCAGTAGTCCCCCCGATATCAAACGCGATGAGATTTTCTTCACCAATTAGTTCACCTAAGATAGAAGCACCATAAATGCCGGCAACCGGACCGGACTCAACCATGTTAATAGGTGTTTTATTCATTTGTTCAAATGTAGTTGTCCCACCATTAGATTGCATTACATATTTATGTCCGTTAATAGAAGTCTCTCTCAGCCCATCGGCCAACTTAGTTAAATAGTTGGATACTACTGGTTTTACATAAGAGTTCAAAACTGCAGTATTAGTCCGCTCATATTCACGCCATTCCTTTGTAACCTCATGGGATGCCGTAATAGAAACATCCGGAAGAAGCTCACGTATCATTTCTTTTGTTCTAATTTCATGCACCGGGTTTAAATAAGCGTAAAGATAAGCAATGGCAATTGCTTCAACGCCTTCTTTTTTAAAATATTCAGCAGCTTGTTTAACTCCCTTCATATTCAGAGCAGTAGTGATCTCTCCTTTATAATTTAGTCTTTCTTCCACTTCCTGCCGTAAATATCTTTCAACAAAAGGAACAGGTTTTTTATAACGTAAATTAAAGAGGTCTGGTCTGTTTCCACGGGCAATTTCGAGTACATCTCTGAATCCCTTTGTGGTAATTAACCCCGTTTTTGCCCCTTTTCTTTCTGTTAAAGCATTAATTACTATGGTAGAACCATGAATAAACATATCCACATCATTTGGATTTAAGGCTGTATTCTTAATCACATCCAGTACACCTTTCTCAAAGTTAGGTGTGGTTGTATGGCTTTTAGCAGTGATAATTTCTCCATCATCCGTAACACCTACCAAATCAGTAAATGTCCCTCCAATATCAGTCGCAATTCTCATTTGTATCATCCTTTTTCTGTAATTTATAATAACCTTGGTATAACAACTATGATCATTTCAATAGTTTCTTCTGTTTTATTTTCAAAGTTGTGCGGCAAATAAGAGGGGAAGTGAATACTTTCCCCCTGCTTTACAATATAAAATTGGTCGTCAACCATAAAAGTAATTTCACCTGTAAGCACGTAATAAAATTCTTCTCCCTGATGAGTAAATTTATGTGTAGAAACAGTCTTCGGTAATACCTTGACATGAAAAGGTTCCAATTCTCTCCCATTAAAAGATCCGTTTAGTCTGGTCAATTCTTCCTCTATACCTTCAATTCTCAACTTTTTCTGTTGTTTATCAGCTACCAGGTAACTACTGCTCTCTTCCTTACCAAAAAAATAAGTCATATTTAAATCAAATGCATCAGCAATCTTTTTTAAGGACGTTATGGCAAGATTTGTAGTGCCTCTCTCAATTTGGGATAGAAAACTTACGGATAGCCCTGTCTTTTTGGAAAGCTGAACCAGCGTTAAATCATTTTTAATACGAAGTTCTTTTATTTTTTTAAACACTTCTTCCATCAAATCACCTTTTATACTTTATTATAATTATTTTAATATATTGTAATAATATTACCTTAGTCACTACAGGAATTCAAGATACATTTTTGAATTAGTGTGAATTATTCAAGTTTCAGAGATGCTTTCGATAGTACCCCAACGACAAATAATGGATATCCAAAGCCAAATTAACCGTGGCCGGTTCAAGTATCTAACAATAGTCATTAATTCAATGGATTCGAAATGACAGTGCATTTTCACCGGAAATGCCTATCCCATTTTTGCAAGCATTCTCTGTATTTCTTCTGTCTCTTGCTCCGTATGATGATGGTAATCTTTCTTTTGTTTTCGCTTCAATTTTTCATCCCGCTTCCGCTCCCAAAACCATTCCGGCACTACCTCCTCGTTCATCTGCCTAGCACCATACGAACTCAATGCCTTTCGAGACATATTTCTGTCCCGAAACCGCACTTCCTCTCCCCTTGCCTCGCCCACACCACAAATCCCCTTCTTCCTCCAATTCTCCAAAATAGCCCTCACATATCCCCAGCTCGTCTTCCCACGATCCAACGCCCGTTTCATTGCATTCAAAACCAGCTGCTCACCGGAATGATTTACCCAATGAAGGAGTTCATTCCTTACATAAGGAGCAGCAACGTCAAAATTATCCTGAAAAAATGCGATCGCGTTTTCTGCTGCAATTGTATTGTCTTGTTTCTTATTCTTTTCTTTTCGTTTAATTAATGCGCCCGCATCCCGGTCTGCAAGGTGGTCCATACCCTCGTCCTCAACCTGGTTAGTTAACCGGCCAGCTCCCACCTTGTCTCCTACTCCATCCGACAAATTTTCGGAAGTAACAAGCCCTTGCTCCTCCTCACTCAACCTCACCATCCGATAAACCGGCGCCTGATTCCTGCTCCGTGATTGAAAATCAATATATCCCTTCTCCTTCAGCTCCGTCCTGGCCCTCTTAAAGGAACTATCCTTCAATCCCGACTTCATCCGAATAACCGGGGCAGCCACCGTAAAAGTTTTAACCCACCTTGCTTTATTATTAATGTGCATTAATGTATGCCATAATGTGACCGCGGAAGCTGACAGTGGATTTCTTTCCATATGATCGTAAAATGCATTAATTTCTTTGATATAATTCATTCTTTTCATCCCTTCTTATTGAGTAAGCGCGTTTCCGTACAATCGACAAAAATTCGGGGAGCGACAAATCTTTACGGTGGGGCGAGCATTTAGCACAGCCCAAGGCACTCCCCACTCCCCTACAATTCCAGTAATTGCGTGACCGCGGAAAAAGTTGGCTCAGCGCGCAGCTTCCTCCTTGCTTCTCTCCCCCAGCTTTTTACCGCATCGACCGATACACCTTTTAAAGCTGCGATTTCCTTCAGCGGCATCCCAACAATGATGTAGTAATACACCCAGTTCCACTGATTTTCTGTAAGCGCTGCCTTTACTTCTTCCCATATCTTTGTATCCTTCAACTCGATACCTGAACTATCGAACACCGGCATTTTTCTGAGACCGGACCGGTTGCCGCGATCCATACGAAGCTTTTCATTGTCTATAAACATTTGGTCTTTATACTGATCTCTTGCTTTCTTGCGTAGCATATCGATTAATTGATTGCGGATGCTGTAGTTGAAATATGTAGAAAGCGGTCCTTTATCAGGCTCGTATTTCTTGTAGGCCATCCACATAGCATACAGCCCTTCCAGATAAAACTCACGATGGGTATCATAAATACCCAAGCGTTGCATATGGAAGTAGATTCTTTTCTCATTCTGCTTAAAAACCTCCTCAAAGCTCATTCCCTCATCCTGATTCATCTCCATTTCCCCTCCCTTTTCATAGATTCACTGTTCGACATAATATGACAAAAACCGGGAAGTGACACCTCTTTTCGATGGGACGAGCATTTTAGCGCAGTCCCAGGTACTTCGACGAGGTGCTTCGACGGGCACTTCGGCGGACACCGCGACGCACCCTCCCACTCCGCAACTACACACCCCACATAATAATGCGCTCCGGAGAAATATTCCTACATACTATTTTCATTTAGCCCGCCGCTAACTTACCTGTTTCCACACCTAAAATTGAAAAACCACTCATTTTTCTTGGCAAAATTCCATTTTCATACCACCTTTTGAAGTTAGCGCACTTTCCATTTACATAAGCAAAACCCTTCTATTTACAAATCTACTAAAATATTTTTCACTTATTTTACATTTAATGGAAATATACCGTCTACAGACTGTGTACGCTGTCCTCGTTGCCTTAGATAATGTAGAAAAGGATGGGTAACGATGGACGAGAGAAAGAGAATGAGGAACAGAGACAAAAAAATATTTCAACTAGCCGTCGGGAGAGTCATACGTAAAAGAAGAACTTTCAAGGGGCATACCATGGAAAAACTGGCCTGGGATATTGGCATCGATGCAAAACACCTCAATGATATCGAACTCGGACATAAGGAAGTAGGCTCTTACATACTGGCTCTGCTCCAAATAGAATTAAACTTCAGCTCAGTTGAATACTTGCAAGAGTTCAAACAAATGAAAGCAGAATGGGAAGAAGAAGATTGAAGGCAGTCCACTTCATCGCTATTCAGCATTTGACACACACCTCACACAAATCTATCAGCTTCATCCCGCTTCCACACCAATCCTCACTCCACCTCTTTCGTTTCGTCATATCACTGTCCAACAAAGGAGACAAAGACAAATGATACGAGAAACTTACCAAATCACTGAACAAACCATCGCTCTTTGCCCCGCGAAAGAAATGGATCATGACACGATCGTACTGGAACAAGCAGCGACATACCGGGTGCGAAAAACACCGATGCAGCTGATCAAGGAGGCATGCATAGCCAACTGGTCCACCTATGAAGGAAAACGTCAGGCGGTCATCCACCATACGAAATTCAGAAAAAAAGTTCCTATTCCCATCAACTTAGAAAAGAACATCTTCACATTCCCAACCCACGCCACCTCGGATTTTGATTGCCACTGGATCTTTTTCCATCATATTGCACACATTCACAAACAACAGAATCAAACAGTGATCACTTTTAAAAATAACAAACAGCTGCCACTGCCATTGTCCCATTACATATTCAAAAAGCAGTATGAGCGAACACTGTCCTGCATGATTGAAGTGAAGGGGATTTATCGTTAAACAGCCAGCAGCACCAATATCACCACTTCCAAGGAAAGGGAAAGCTCTACCGTCTTTTCTTATTTACAACTGTTACTGCCCGAGAAACCCTTGGAAAAAAACACATACAAATAATTTTCCGGATCAATATGAAAAAGTAATGCACCGGAGGAAGAGATGATCTTCCTTCCCGGTGCAGTAGACCTTCTTGTATGCCGGTCACTGTGTTAACCGGCAGGCAGTACGCCTATATTTCGGTTACCCACAGATCCTTCCTATACCGTTTACACCACAGCATACCACTTCAAAATATACACCCCAGAAGCTTATGAACCTCTATTGCATCTCGACCCGACAGGAGGTGAAAAAATGGCTTTAGTCATCCTATTATGTTTATTTATTGCCGGTCTCGTGTTCATTTGGAAATATCGAAAAGAAACAAAGCTTTGGAAAAAGATCCTTATTACCTTTTCAGCTTTCATTATATTTCTCATCACAGCCGTAAACCTCTCCCCTGCAGCTGAAACAACACAGAAATTATCAGACGCGGAAACAGAGAATGAGGAATTATTAGCGGAAATTGCCGACCTGGAAACTGCGAATGCGGATCTGTTATCCCAATTGGAAGAGGCTGAACAGAAGGACGGCGAAGTAGCAGAAGCTTATGAATCGATAACAGAAGAGTATGATGTTCTCGAAGAATCATATAGCGAATTAGTGGAAGAAAACAAACAATTAACAGACAATTATGAAGATCTTGTGGTAGAATTAGAACAAGCAGAAAATCAAGTGGCATCTTCTACTACCACGTCAAGCGACAGTGGGACAAGCGCTTCAAGCAGTGATGATAATTCCACCACTTCGGAAAGCGACGCTGGCAATGACACTTCATCAAATAGCAGCACGGAAGTCAGTGCTTCCAGCGACGATGACAGCAATGAAACCGAGGATGCAGCTTGCGATATTAAAGGCAGTGAAAGTGGAATATATCATGTGCCGGGGAGCACCTATTATGACCGGACAACCAATGTCGTCCAGTGGTTCTGTTCCACGGATGAAGCCGTGAATGCCGGTTATAGAGCACCCAAGAATTAGCGTCAAGCAATCATAAAAAAATAAAGGGGATATGCGATGAGTTCGGAAAAGAAAGTGCGTTTTGCCGATGGTACGCTGGATCACATGGAAGTGGAAACAAGCATTTTTTCACCAGAACACCCGGAACTAGGAGTTGCCGTACTCTCGGAGGAACATGACGGGATGTTTATTGCACGGCTATTGGAATTGGCGCAGGATGAAGAATCCTTCTACCCCATTCAGGACTTGGCTGCATTCAAGTTCGATACAAAGAGAGAAATGAAAGATTTCATCAAACGGCTGCCTGAGATGAGTGGATTGGAGATGCTTTTGTTGTTGAATCCGTTTCATCCGGTGGGGGAGCAACAGTAGAAGTTTTAAGACCAGAATGACAATAATAACTCAAGACATACTTACAGGGGGCTTGTTGCCCCCAATCTTTCCTGTTAGCTGGATGGTATTTAATCAAAGAATGGGGAAAAACACCATTCACTGAAAAAATCTGACCCTTCACGGCGAAATTACCAATCCTTTATATTAGCAAATCACCCATTAGCAAAAACTGAAAAATAATTACCCAATATCACTGATAATTCCCTGCCGTTCCATCTCAATTAAACTTATGATTTCCATTAATTCATGAGCTGCATCATCCACCGTATATACTTCGTCCTCCATCAAATTACAGGAAACCTTGATGAGCTTCCTTTCCATTTCCACCAGAGCCAATTTCCTGTATAACTTGTTCACTAATAACTCTTTTTGTGCGGTTTGTGTGGTCATAGGATCACTCCTTTCTGTTATTGTCTTAGCCTGTTCGAGTAGAATTTTTCTTGGCATTTTAGTGGTATTTTTGTTTCTGCCCAAAATATATCACAAACTAAATTGTTTTTTACAAAAACACACAAATCGTGTGGATAAAATCTTTGATTATTTTTTAATCGGTAAATATACTCTAACTGTGTTTGGTTCTTTGCATACATTTCATCATCGATCAAGTGGGAGATCGACTGAACTAGCTTGCCTTTCATATCGGATTTCATTTAAGAATTGCTTCCTTACTGCTGCTTCCCTTTCCATTTAACCACTTCCTTTCAATATAAAATGTATTCCATATTTATAAGCATACAATATAATATAGCGATAATTGTACGTTTATAGGTACGATGTTAACGTGTTAAACATCATTTGATATTATCATTTGATATTATCATTTGATATTATCATTTGATATTAATGAAGAGACTTTTAACTAAAATGGTAAAATGTGAGATAATAAGAGTAGCCTATATTTTTAAATTTTTGATATTGGTAACTAAAAAGGGGGATACCATGGCTGAGAAGAATTATTCAAATATAGCACAGTTATGTTTGCATTGCGGTAATGAAACTATTCTAGAAATAAAAAGTGTAGTTAAAGATGAAGAGTATGAAATTGATGCTGATGATTATGGTCGGGAATTTTTAGTAGCCACATTTTATACAACATATACGTTGTATAAGTGTCCAGTATGTAATAAAGTTACTTTAAAATCATTAGAAGCTAGTGATATAGAAATCGGCCCAGATGGAAAACCTTACGATTATAAAAATACTTTATACCCAGTTCAAACTGGTGAATTGTCTTCTTTTCCATCCGAAATAAGAAGTGCCTATGAGTCAGCTTTAAAAACTAGGAATATTGATAGTGTTATATGTGCTATTGGCTTAAGAAGAACCTTAGAAATTCTATGTTATGATCAAGGTGAAAAAGAAGGATCACTGCAGCAAAAGTTGAATAGATTATCTGAAAGAGGTGTAATTCCAAAAGTATTAGATGAAGCTTCACATTTAATAAGAACTATAGGTAACTCTGCCGCACATGACGTTGACGTGAATTTTGATACTCAAATAATAAATGACATGATTAGATTCACAAGAATAATTTTAGATTATGTTTATGTTATACCTAAAGAAATAATAAGAATACAATCTCATTTTGATAATAAGGTTCTCACCCAAAAAGGTCAAAAATCCCACCAACTAGACTGAACAATTCGTTATAATAGGTATAGAATAACTTGTTGGAGGTTATCCCATGTTCAGACCAGGCAAAAAAGATATTCAAAAATC
>NZ_JBGOHB010000048.1:0-25211 GCF_041521345.1 Virgibacillus oceani
TAGTCTAATTGTAAATAAATCCCAAATGGATGGAGCCACCTTTGATTGGGTATTTACTTTTTTGGCTCTAATCCAGAAAGTGATAAAAACAGAAAATTAAATCAATATTTATGCAACGCTAGTGATTGGAAATAAAAGTTTTACATTAAAACATGTGCTGACAAATGATGATACCGGGGAAAAGGTGGCAGAATCATCCCGGGGTGGTAGTCTGTTTTGATTATCATGAGCAACATTCAATTGCCATTCCGGAAAAATTAAATTTAAGACTTGGAAATTACTTGATGGACAAGCAGTATACTTGAGGAATAGATGGAAATAACCGAATGGAAGAAGAGAGATTTATTATACTTGTAAAGGAATGAATAGCTGATGAAGGTAAAAGAGTTATTTGGTCTGGAGGGAAAAGTGGCGCTTATTACCGGCGGTGGACGGGGCCTGGGAGCTCAAATGGCAGAAGTTTATGCAGAAATGGGATGTGATCTTGCCCTCTGTTCAAGAAAAAAAGCGAACTGTGACCAAACTGCTGAAGCGCTTTTGAATAGGTACGGTATAAAGGCAAAAGGCTACGAGCTGAATGTGAGCAGTGAAAAAGAAGTGGAAAACACTGTGAATAAGGTGTTGGGAGACTTTGGCCAAATAGATATCCTGGTAAATAACAGTGGAGCCACATGGGGTGCCCCGGTGGAAGAAATGCCACTAGA
Organism: Virgibacillus oceani; assembly: GCF_041521345.1. Lineage (GTDB taxonomy): Bacteria > Bacillota > Bacilli > Bacillales > Amphibacillaceae > Virgibacillus_N > Virgibacillus_N oceani_A. Next base: position 705 of record NZ_JBGOHB010000048.1, read on the forward strand.
GGCATGGAATAAAGTAATGAATGTAAATGTAACCGGAACATTTCTGCTGAGCAAAACAGTCGGAAAACATATGATTCATCGACATTATGGAAAAATCATTAATGTTGCATCGGCAGCTGGACTCAAGGTAAGACCGCCGGAAGTCACTAACACGATAGGCTACACCACAAGTAAGGCTGCAGTCATCCATTTCACTAAAGATTTAGCGATGAAATGGGCCAGACATAATATTTATGTAAATGCAATTGCTCCAGGCATGTTTCGAACGAAAATGACTAAAGGAACCCTTACTGAAAAGGAAGATAGTGTGCTGGGAACCATCCCGCTAAAGAAAATTGGAGATGAAAACATGTTAAAAGGCGCAGCATTGTATTTAGCATCTCCGGCAAGTGACTTTGTAACGGGTACTGTTCTAAGTGTTGATGGAGGAAGTACCCTATAGTTCCAGGAGACTGGTTGAACACCCGGAAAATGAAATTTATAAGTATATTACAAGAATGGGATTGAATAAAAGGAGGAATGTATGGATCAACATCCCGTGATATATGGGAGGGTAAGCGACCATAAGGAGTGTGGAGAATGAAGCATGATCATACCAAGTAAGCACCAAATGTTCACAATTTGGCTGTTAGGATGGATACAACCTCATTAGAATATTCTGTATTTCGGGTTGTGAAGTATTAGCTCCATTACATCCCAATATGGATGATTATGAAATTCTAAGAAAACAAGAGCATTTTGAAGAAATTTTAATTATATAGAGGGAGGGCTTGGTTTGAATAAGAAATTGGAAAAGGTCAGAGAGAGTTTTGAAACAAGTCCCTTTTTTCTGTTGTCATTGCCGCCCGCTATATACCATCTGCAGACGGGTAAGGGCGTTGGCATTGACCTCTTCCTCAGCGGTAAGCGGCCTAGGGCCATGGCCACTGAGCAGGACTTCAGCCTGAGCAGCGACCTAAATCCACCTGCTTTAGCAGGAGGTCGATTAAGAACAAACTTATCGATCAGGCATTAGAACATTCGGCATTGAGTGGTAAAGGAACGTCGTATGAACGCTGTTGCAGAATCCACATTCAAGACAATTAAAACTGAGTATGTTCGTGGTGCGTTTTTTACTAGCCAACACGAACTTGACCTTGAACTTTTTGATTATATTCACTGGTTCAATAATGTTAGAATTCATGGCTCTTTAGATTATTTAACACCGACTGAATACAAGTTAGTAAACCTTTAAATATTTGTCCGATTTAGTGTTGACATACCAAATAGATGAACGACTAAAGGATAGGGTTCTCAAATATAACTGAGTGTGTTTTTGACTTACACACTTTATTTGACAAACCCGACAACCCCAATTACATTCAAAAAACCGTCTAACTTTGCTAACTACATAATTAGACGGTCTCTGACTACATTACCGTATCCGCTATACTTGATTTTTATTATATTTAATCACCCTTAGCCATCGACCTCTACATATATTCATCAGCATTTTTCTTCCTATAGTAAGACATAGCCACCTTATTAAAAGTAACGTACATTAGTTCAGCGATAAGTCTAGGGAATTCTGCTTTTAATAAATCAAAAGGCTATATATTTAAGAAATGAACTATTCACTGATGGTACATTTTACTGGCTGTAATCAGGGATTAAATAATAGACATAATAAGAACTCTTATCCTTAACTCCATACTATTGCAATTATTTTAAGTGGTATCTTTCCTGTGTTTTTCAACCCGTGTCCCTGTCCTTGTGTAATCAGACAAAGGTCCCCGCTCCGGACAGGCTTCTCTTCCTTACCATCATCAAGAAAAATCCCTTCTCCTTTTATTATATAATAAGCTTCTGCGTCTGTTTCATGAAGATGATACCCAATGGATCCACCGACAGGCAACGTTACTTCCGCAAACATGTCCAAACCTTCTACGCAGTCTTCTTTTGTTAACTTCCTGTTAATATCAACAGATCCACGGCCTCCATGTAAACCCTCAAGCGTCTCTCCTGATTGTGAAATTTTAATCATACAATCATCCTTTAGTTAACAAGATTTGGCAAGAAAGTAGATAATCCTGGCACAAATATAATTAATAGAACAACTACTGCCACAATCGCCAATACATGTAAAATGTATGGGAGTGTATCCTCAATTCCCATGTTTCTATCCGTAATGCTGGCACCGGCTATCGCTGATAATCCTACTGGTGGCGTAATGTTAGCAAGCGCAAAATTCATAATTAATACCATACCGAAATGAATCGGGTCGATACCATATTGCATTGCTATTGGCATGAATATAGGACTTAACAAAATAATCAACGACGTTACTTCTGTAAGCATTCCAAGAATTAATAAAATAACAGATACCAGTAAAAGAAATTGCAATGGTGTACTGGCAAACTGCAAGAAGAAATCCGAAATCATTGCCGGAATTTGATTTGCAGTCAAGACATACGTAAATGCATTTGCAGCGGAAATAATAATTAAAATGGTTGCAGAAGTCATTGCAGAAGAGACCATAATGTCTTTAAAGGTTTTAAATGTTAATTCTCTATAAAACATAGATAGAATAAAACCATACACAACAGCAATTACTGCTGCTTCTGTAGCCGTTGCAAATCCACTGAAAATACTACCCAAGATAAAAATTGGTGTTAACAACGGGAAAAATGCCCGAATGCTAGTTTTCAAAAATTCTTTTCCCTTTACAGGCTCAGTCTTTTTTGCACCAAAGCCTTTTTTTCTTGACATGAAAGCTACGTACATACACATTGCTGATATTAAAACTATTCCCGGTATTACACCTGCAATAAATAAATCCCCAATGGAAATGTTTGCTGTTATACCTAGTATAACCATTGTGATACTAGGAGGAATAATCAGCCCTAATACGCCAGCTGGCCCAATAATACTCGCAATGAAAGAATTACTATATTTCTCTTTCTTCAACTGCGGAACCAGAACAGAACCAACGGCATATGTTGTCGCAACGGTCGAGCCTGAAACAGCCCCAAACAACCCACTTGTCACCACCGTTGTCATGCCCAATCCACCTGTCAAACGTCCAACAAAGGCATTGGCAAATTCCATCAACCTTCTCGTCAATCCACCTTTACCCATAATATTTCCTGCTAAAATAAATAGTGGCAACGCCAGATAAGAGAAATTATTGACGCCTGCAAACATCCTTTGCACCATAACTTCGAGTGAAACATCACCAAATATAAGCATGGCTGCACTAACAATACCAAGAATAAATGCTATAGGCATCCCTAAAAATAAAAGACCAAAAAAGATTCCCAAAATCACAATCATTATCATACTGCCGTCTCCTCCTCTGCTGGAGTGCTAAACATACTAGTCATAATAAAGTAGATTGAAAACAGACCAGAGAGCGGAATCGGCAAATAAAACAAGCCCATCGGCATCTGCAATGTAGATGATGTGGTTGACATCGCACCCATGGTTAATGAAAAACCGTAAATTACTATGATTCCAAAGAAAATAATCATTAAAACATTAACCGTAAAATAAATGACTTTCTGGCTCTTCTCTTTTGCTCTTTTAACAAAAAAGTTAACTGCTAAGTGCATTTTTTCATGAATTGCCAGGCTTGAACCTAAAAAGGTGAGCCAAACAATCAATAAGCGGGCTAATTCTTCCCCACCCGGAAATGAAAACTGAATTAACCTTGAAATTACTTGCACAAAAACGATGACCGTTAAACCAGTTATGACAATGATACATAAATATGTTAAAATTTTGGCAATAATATCCTTAAATTTCATGGGTTCATCTTCCCCTTTATTTCCATGTTACGCATTAGGACGAGAAGGAGAACGCTCTCCCTCCCGCTTAGGGTTACCAGCCAGAGGACTCGCGGTAAATATCCATGAGCTCCTCACCAAATACTTCTTCTTCCCATTCTTCATATACTGGCAACATTGCTTCACGGAATGCGTCGGTATTCACATTATCATTAATCTCCATTCCATTATCTTCCAATGTTTGTAAATACTCATCTTCCTGGGCGTCATTTCTTTCTGTTACTTCTTCTTGTATACGGTCCGTTTCCGCTAGTATAATTTCCTGATCCTCTTCTGATATTTGATCCCAAGTATCCGTTTCAACTACCAGCATAATTGTATTATAAAAATGTCCAGTTAGTGATAAATAGTCTTGTACCTCATAAAATCTTGGTGCTACTGTGTTGGCTAACGGATTTTCCTGGGCATCCAGCGCACCTTGTTGCAGTGCCCCATAAACTTCACTAAATGCCATTACTGTCGGCAGTGCACCTAATTGTTCAAAAGCATCTACACGCAAAGCTGTTTCAGCAACTCGAATATTCAATCCTTCCACATCTTCCGGTTCAACAATTGGTCCTTCGTTATTCGTAATATGACGGAAGCCCCATTCTAAATAACCAATCTGGGTCATCCCTTGTTCAGCCATAATATCGGCTAAAGCATCACCAAATTCTCCCTGATATGCAGCACGTGCATCCTCAATGTCATTCCACATATATGGCAAATCTTCAATAGCCATTCGCATATCCAATGACTGCATGGAACCTATCATAATTGCCGCAGATTCCATCGAACCTAGCTGCACTTGCTCCAGCATTTCAGTTTCTGAGCCAAGCTGACTATCCGGATAAATATCAAAAGCAACACGGCCGTCTGTTTGTTGTTCAACTTCTGTCGCCATTTCCTCAATCAAATCAGAGGCTGGCGTACCTTCCGACAAAGCATGTCCCAATTGCAAGGTGACAGAATTATCATCACCATTATCGCCAGATTCTCCACTTCCACAAGCTGCTAAAATTCCGATTAATAGACCGGTGATTAAGCTGAACGTTAATTTTTTGTACATTTTTTACCCCCCCTTTGATTTGGTAACGATAAGCTAAATTTTCTAACTTGTAATCGTATACAGTATACTACAACAGATAAAAATAAATGTCAACGATAATCAAAAGACAAGGAAAAAAAGGAATTGTCAATCAATTATCTTCCATTAAACCCTTGATATGTACGCATTTATTTGAAATCATCTTAAAAATGTCATTTTACAATTCAGCTGATATGCCTTATGATTATTTTATGAGTATACTGTATACGGAAAACAATGGTGTTTTCCGAAGGTCAGGAAAGGGGCTCTATTGATGCTTAATAAAATAAATCCAAAAGTAAAAGATATTTCGGTACCTGGTCTCCGCGTGTTTGCCAATAAAGTGAAGCAATATAAGGACGGTATTAATTTCACCATTGGGCAACCGGATTTTGCAACACCGTATAATGTGAAGCAAGCTGGAATAAAGGCGATTGCGGATAATATGATCGGGTATTCACATAACGCAGGACTATTGCCACTGCGCGCGGCGGTATCCGCATTTTTTCATGATAAATATAATTTTCATTATGATTCAGAAAATGAAATTGTCATCACAAATGGGGCAAGTGAAGGTATTGATTCGATTTTAAGAACCATTTTGGAAAAAGGCGATGAAATTATTTTACCGACTCCCATTTATTCAGGTTACGAATCCATTATTCATTTAAATGGGGCAAAAATTATTACCATCGAAACAACAGATACGGGACTTGTTCTGGATCCGAGCCGTTTGGAGAACGCAATCACCGATAATACAAAAGCAATCATATTGAATTACCCGACAAATCCCACTGGTGTCACGATAGATCGGGAGCAAATGGGAAAAATCGTATCTATTCTGAAACAGCATGAAATATTTATTATATCAGATGAAATTTACAGTGAAAATACATTCAACGGCAAACATAGTTCTTTTGCCTCTTTTCCGGAAATAAGAGAGCAACTATTTTTAGTGCATGGTCTATCTAAATCCCATTCCATGACTGGCTGGCGAATTGGCTATGTGCTTGGAAGTAAAAACTTGATGGAACACGTATTAAAAGTACATCTGAATAATTCCATCTGCGCTTCTCTGCCAAGTCAATATGCTGCGATTGAGGCATTAACAAATTCACGTAATTTCCCGGGTCAAATGAATACAGTATATATAAAGCGAAGAAATTATGTTTATGGACGTTTAAAGGAAATGGGGCTGCAAATGCAGAAGCCTACTGGTGCTTTTTATATTTTTCCATCTATACTGTCAGCGGGATTAACATCGTGGGAATTTGCCACTAAACTATTGGAGGAAGAGCATGTAGCCGTCGTACCGGGGAGTGCGTTTAGATCTGGAGAAGGTTTTATTCGAATTTCCTACGCTAATTCCATGGAAAATTTACAGGAAGGTTTGGATAGAATGGAACGTTTTCTTCAGTAAATCAGGAAAGCTGACCTTTAGTGATATTTATGCAGCTAAAGGCCAACTCTGTTTCGCCTTGAGCTAGTCACTTTTTTACTGCCAATAGAGAACTCCCCCTTGCACATTGAAGTATGGGGAATTCCATTAATTTTTCAATCACTTTTTTGATTATTTCTATGGCTCAATCAAGGTCTACGTTTAATTGTTTAACAGGATAAACTCATCATAGCAATCCACATTACATGTAAGTGTTTACAAACTATACAACATACTTTATAATATCTGTATACAGTATACAGGTATCGGAGAAGGTGGATGGGAATGAAGAAAATTGTTCAAAGCGAAACGTTGGCAGATCAGGCTTATCGTACCATAAAAAAAGCCATTACAAATGGAGATTTAAAAGATAGAGAAACCTTGCCGGAAGAAAAATTGGCAAATAATTTAGGTATAAGCCGCACACCACTGCGGGATGCTTTGGGCCGCTTGGCGTCGGAAGGATTGATTATCCAGCAAAAAGGTGCTCCTGCAATTGTAGCAAGTTTTACAAAAGAAAATTCATTGGAATATATGGAACTTCGTAGCCTATTGGAAGTATATAATATTGAGAAAATTATCGCAAAAGTTAATGATACATTATTGAAGGACCTACGCACCAATTTGGAGCATCAATTAGCAGCTATTAACGACAATAAGTATAATGAGTTTATCGAATATGACCGGGAATTTCATTTGGTTTTAGCATCCTATAATCAGAATAGTGAGCTGAAAAAAATCATCCACCGGATGAACACGGGTGTTAACAGGGCGTTTATTATTTTGTCGAGTACAGTTCCAAAAAGTGCAAAAGAGGCATACAACGAGCACCTGGAAATTCTGAATGCACTAGAAAGACAGGATGTCATTCTGGCCAGAGATAAAATGATTATTCACATGCATAATGTCGAGAAACGCTTCTTGAGTTATTACGAGAATAAAGTTGAGTGACAGGGAGGAATATAACATGAAGTGGCAAAACAAACAGCAATTAGAGGATTTATTATGTGAGATTGTCAGCTGGAACAGTCGTACCGGGACAGATGGTGAAATCGCATTTTCTGCTAATATAAAAGATAAACTACTGGAATTGGACTATTTTCAAAAGCATCAAGACCATATTCAGTTTCATAATGCGGGAAAAGGCCGAAATGCAGTAACAGCATTATATAAAAAGGAAAATGTAAAAAAGACCGTCGTATTAATCAGTCATTTTGACACGGTGCATACAGAGGAATTCGGGGCACTTGGTAATTTGGCATTTTGGCCTCAGCATTTGACCAAACGATTTAAAGAAATGATTGATACTTTACCAGAAAGTGCACGAGCGGACGTGGCATCGGATGAATATTTATTCGGCCGCGGGACTATGGATATGAAGATGGGACTTGTGCTGCACATGCATTTGCTTGAACTTGCCAGCAAAGACGACTGGCCGATCAATTTAATTTTGCTCACTGTACCAGATGAGGAGGTTGGTTCGAGCGGAATGCTTGCAGCGGTTAATGGTCTTGTTGACATTCGCGAACAGTTTGACCTGGAATATTCCCTATTTTTAAACAGTGAGCCGAGCTTCTCTATGCACCCACAGGATGAGCAATATTATATTTATTCTGGAACCATCGGAAAAATCATGCCATCAGCCTTATTTTATGGACGGGAAACTCATGCCGGCGAGCCGCTAAACGGTATGAACGCACATTACATGGCAAGCTTTTTAACGAAAAAGATGGAGTATAATTCAGAATTTGTGGAAGAAGTGTACGGAGAACGCACACCGCTTCCAATTACATTGAAAAATTATGATTTAAAATCTGATTATTCCACGCAAACGTCCAATCATGTCGCTGCTTTGTTTAATGTATTTTTAATGAAGCAAAATGCAACAGACATTATGACTACTTTTCGCAAAGTAGCACTTGATGCCATGTCGGAATGTCAAAGCGAGTATGAGGCAATCTGCGAACGGGAAAATATTGAACTGAATTTTAAATTAAAAGTTCTGGATTACCAAGAGCTATTTTCTTATGCCCAAAATAAGTTGGGGAAGGAAAAGGTTGAGGAGATTAAACAGAAAGCAATTTCCCGGACAGATTTAGATGAACGGGAAGTTTCGTTTGAAATTTGTGATCAGATGATGGCGCAATGCCAGGAGCTTGCTCCAGCGACAATATTATTCTATGCACCGCCATATTATCCAGCAATTAATTCGACAGAAGATCCACTTGTGCAGGAAACAATCGACATGACTAAGCAAGTACTACAGGATGAATTTGGCGTGACAGCAAAACAAGTGCATTTTTTTAATGGAATCTCTGATTTGAGCTATGTGAACTATGATAAACATGATGATGACTGGAAAGCATATCAAAATAACACTCCAGTGTGGAACTATTTGTATACAATCCCATTTGAACAAATGCAGATATTGCAGGCACCAGTTTTGAATATTGGGCCTTTTGGAAAAGATGCACATAAATTAACGGAAAGGTTGCATAAAACTAGTGCTTTTGTGCAAACGCCATTTATTCTTAAAAAAGTATTGGAAAGTATGTTTGAAAAATCGTATATGGTTAAATAGAGTTGTAAAAAGTAAAGAGAAGCAGCACACTCCTTCAATGTATAAAATACTAAGACGAAGTCCATTATATCCTATGGATTTCGTTTTTATTTTGGGAGAATATTTCAAGGTGAAATGTGGGTCTATTGTATTTTTTGCTATTTTCCTCTCAAACCATAATTTTTCCATTTCACCATAAGGAGCAAGAAACAAAAATGTTAGAAAATGAACAATAAGTTATCATTAACAATTCTACTATTGACGAAGCCCATTTTAATGCAAATAGTGAAATTGGTTTCAAACAGAAGAGTAACAAGAGGAATATAGTCCCCCTATTTGGGGCAAAACTTAAGCATTATATTAAGAAAAACGAATGAAACGAAGTTTGTGCTGATTTTCTTCTTCCATCTAAAAATATTCTTTCTGGTAATTTTTTAATTATCCAGAAGGGTAAAATTTCCCATAATCCCGTATGTTCAAAACGTTTTCCCAAGTCGTCAATTCCTCTTCATTTCAAATTTCTTTAAGCGATATTGTAAGCTTTGTCTGCTAATGCCAAGATTTTTTGCAGCTTGTGAAATATTATTATAGTTTTCTGCCAATACCTGTTTGATATAAAGTTTTTCGATTTCCTCCATTTTTTGTTGAAGTGTTTTTGTTTTTGCGTTGTCTGAAGATAAATGTTCAGGTGACTGGCTATCGTACTGATATTTCTTACGGAATCTAACAGGGAGATGGTGTGTATGCATGACATATTCATCCATCATTAAATTCATTGCTCCTTCTATCGTATGCTCTAATTCTCGAACATTGCCGGGCCAATCATGTTGATTTAGAATGAATGTTGCCTGTTTATCTATTTCTTTTACATGTAATTGAAAAAGTTTATTGTATTTTTGAATAAAATGCTGGGCTAATAACCAAAGGTCTCCTTCTCGTTTGCGGAGTGGAGGAATGAATAGCGTAACTACGCTTAAACGGTAGTATAGGTCTTTTCTGAGACGATTATTTTCAATAGCTTCAATTGGATCTTCATTCATTGTAGCAATAATACGAACATCCACCTTCTTGTCTTTCGTATCGCCAATTCGCCGGATTGTTTTTTCCTGGATAACACGTAATAGTTTTGCTTGTAGGCTAATATCCAGGGAGTTAATCTCATCCAACATCAATGTTCCCCCATCTGCTTGTTCAAATAGACCCGGTTTATCTATTGCTCCAGTAAAAGCTCCTTTTTTTGTACCGAAAAGGATACTATCCATTAAGCTATCGGGAATCGCAGCACAGTTTTGGGCAATAAACGGGGAACTGGAACGAATACTGCCATTATGAATGCTTTGCGCAAATAATTCTTTACCAGTACCTGTTTCACCAAGGATAAGAACCGAAGATGGTGTTCTTGTTGCTCGTTTCGCTTCTTCAATGACCTCTTTTATTGCTTCGCTATTTCCAATAATTTGATCAAAAGTGAAATTTGTATTTGACTTCCGTAGTACGTTTTCTTTAATTACATGTTCTAGTTGTGTGACATCTTTTGCAAGCTCAACAGCAGCGATAATTTCTCCCTCTTCTATAATGGGAAAAGTGTCGTTAATGGTTGTAATCTCTTGTCCGCGGTTATTAAAATACGCTTGCCGAACATGTTTGGTGACTTTTCCTGTATTTAAAGCCTGGACCAAGGTGCTATGCTGGTTATCATTAAATGAAAATACATCCAACAAATTTTTATCCAGTACGTCCGCACTTTCCATTTCTTCGATTTCCATCATTTTTTTATTATACACAATGGATTTTCCTTCTTGATTAATAACATGAATACCAACTTCAACTTCATCAAGCAGTGTTTTATATATTTGATCCATATGGTTGAACATTTGCTCATAGTTTTCAGCCATGGTGATACTCCTTTATGCTTATATACTTCTATTTTAATACAAAATTAGAATGGGTGCAAAATAAATTTGCGCTATTTCTTATATTAAATTACATATATGCAAAAAATATTTGCATAGGGTTGATAAGAATGTGTTCATACAACGGCTTTGGGTATTGGCATGGAATTTGCATATAGATTGGTGGAATATATTATAGGAGGGAATTTAATGCTTACAACGTATAAACATGAGCCTTTTACAGATTTTACTGTAGAGGAAAATCGTAAAGCAATGGAAAACGCTCTAAATAAAATAGAGGGTAAATTAGGGAGCTATCACGATCTTCTTGTTGGCGGCGAAAAAATTTCAACAGAGAAAAAAATTGTATCGGTTAATCCGGCAAATAAAGAAGAAGTAATTGGGACGGTATCCAAAGCAAATAAGGAAATTGTCGAAAAAGCAGTTCAAGCCGCTGATCAAGCGTTTCAAACATGGGGATATACCGATCCTGAAGAACGTGCAAATATTTTAATGAGAGCAGCTAATATCGTTCGACGCAGAAAACATGAATTTTCTGCATTGCTTATTAAAGAAGCAGGGAAGCCATGGAAAGAAGCGGATGCTGATACTGCAGAAGGTATTGACTTTATGGAGTATTATGCACGACAAATGATTGAATTGAAAAATGGAAAACAAATTCATTCCAAATCTGGTGAATTAAATCGCTATATATATACGCCAACTGGCGTAGCTGTAACTATTCCACCATGGAATTTTGCATTTGCGATTATGGTTGGAACAACAGTTGCTCCGCTTGTAACAGGAAATACCGTTTTACTAAAACCGGCTAGTGCAACTCCAGTTGTTGCAGCGAAATTTGTGGAAGTTCTGCAGGAAGCAGGATTCCCTAAAGGCGTTATTAACTTTGTTCCAGGGAGTGGTGTAGAAGTTGGTGATTATCTTGTTGATCATCCAAAAACATCATTAATCACATTTACTGGTTCACGTGAAGTTGGTACGAGATTGTATGAGCGTGCTGCTGTTGTCCAACGGGAACAAAACCACCTGAAACGCGTAATTGTTGAAATGGGCGGAAAGGATACAGTTGTTGTAGATAAGGATGCAGATATAGATGTTGCGGTTGATGCGATTGTTACTTCTGCATTTGGATTCTCTGGACAAAAATGTTCTGCCGGCTCACGAGCAGTTGTACATGAAGATGTATATGATGAAGTATTGGATAAAGTGATTATGCGTACGAATGAATTAACACTAGATGAGCCAAAAACAAAAGATGTTTACATGGGGCCTGTTATTGATCAGGCTGCATACCAAAAAATTATGGAATATATTGAAATTGGTAAACAGGAAGGTCGGCTTGTTGCTGGTGGAAAAGGAGATAACTCCAAAGGCTTCTTCATCAAACCAACAGTAATTGCGGATGTAGATATAGAAGCAAGAATAATGCAAGAGGAAATTTTCGGCCCAGTGGTTGCTTTTGCAAAAGCAAAAGACTTTGACCGTGCATTGGAGATGGCTAATAACTCGGAATATGGATTAACGGGGGCAGTCATTACGAATAACCGTGCACATATTGAAAAAGCAACGATGGGATTCCACGTTGGCAACCTTTATTTCAACCGTAATTGTACAGGTGCCATTGTTGGATATCAGCCATTTGGCGGCTTCAAAATGTCAGGAACCGATTCAAAAGCCGGGGGTCCGGATTATTTAGTATTGCATATGCAGGCGAAAACTATTTCTGAAACATATTAAATTGAGAAAAGGCTAAAAGAATCTATGGCAGGGGAAATCCCTGCCAATGATAAAAAATTAGGAGGTCAGAAAATGATAAACTTATCATCACAACAAGTTATTGAACAAACAGAGCAATATGGTGCGTATAACTATCATCCGCTGCCAATTGTAGTGGAAGAAGCTGATGGGGTTTGGGTAAGTGACCCTGAAGGCAATAAATATATGGACATGCTTAGCGCCTATTCTGCGGTGAATCAGGGGCATCGTCACCCGAAAATAATTGCTGCATTGGAAGATCAGGCAGGCAAGGTAACACTTACTTCACGTGCTTTCCATAACAAAGTTCTTGGTCCATGGACGAAAAAAGTTGCAGAATTAACCAGTAAAGATAAAGTATTGCCAATGAATACAGGAGTGGAGGCTGTAGAAACAGCAATAAAAGCAGCGCGCCGCTGGGCCTACCAAGTGAAGGGTGTGGAAGATAATAAAGCAGAGGTCATTGCTGCCAAAGGGAACTTCCATGGAAGAACATTAAATGCGATTTCTTTGTCCAATGACCCGGGTGCAACGAAGGACTACGGTCCATTTGTGCCGAATATTAACAAGGTGGAATTTGGCAATATTGAAGCGATACGGGAAGCAATTTCACCTAACACGGCGGCTGTCATCGTGGAACCAATTCAAGGTGAAGCAGGGATAATTATTCCGCCAGAAGGTTACTTAAAGGAAATTCGCCAAATTTGTGATGATAACAATGTATTATTCATTGCGGACGAAGTACAAACTGGCTTGGGACGGACAGGAAAAATGTTTGCTTGTGAATGGGAAGATGTTGATCCGGATATTTATGTTATGGGGAAAGCTCTAGGCGGTGGTGTGTTCCCGGTCTCTGCCATAGCCGCTGATAAGGATATCATGGATGTTTTCACTCCTGGTTCCCACGGTTCAACTTTTGGTGGGAATCCATTGGCATGCGCCGTTTCTTTGGCTGCTCTTGACGTCATCGAAGAGGAAAATTTGGTGCAAAAATCACTGGAAATGGGTGAGTACTTCGTAAAAGAATTACGCAAAATTGATAATCCTGAATTGAAGGAAATTCGTGCACGCGGCATGTTCATTGGTGTGGAATTTAATCATCCGGTTCGTGAGTATTGCGAAGAACTGAAAGAAGAGGGTGTATTGTGTAAAGAAACACATGAGAGCACCATCCGTTTTGCCCCTCCATTGGTTATCAGTAAAGAGGAAATAGACTGGGCAATTGAAAAAATTAATAAAGTCCTTTCATAATATTATAGAAGCATGAGGGAGTATGTTGCCCTCATGTTTATTTTTGTTGGAGGAAATGATAGTGATTCCAAAATTATACACAATGATTAAGTCCTTGGATCCAAAAAATACATAGTATTAGAAGGAGGCACAGCAGCTGGCTAAAACCAACCATTGTATCTCCTTTTTCATAAAAAATTACAGTCATCACCGAAAAGCTCTCCAATTAATTCACTACTTTTATTTGAGTAATATATCCCTAAATCTGTTATATTGATGTTTCTTTAATACTATTCTCTTTTAAAAAATATAGTCCTTTATCATTGTTTTGGGAAAAATCCAAATTATATGTGGATATTTTTTAATATATCTGTTAATGTCAATTTTAGTAGAAAGCATCAGAGAAAAATGACATTTTTTGACCCTAAAAAAATCATAAAAAGGCAGGTGTAAACATGTGAATCGGTTGGTGGACAAGAAAGAAGTATATCCCGATTAGATTTTTAGAATGTCGAAGGGAGAAATTACGAATGAACATTAAAAAAAGCAATTAAGTATGGGGATTATGTCGGTAGCTTTAGGAATATCATTAATTGGCGGTGGCACATCTATTTCAGTGACTCGGTAATAACAGAAAATACGTTTGCTGCAGGTACATTGGATCTGGCAGCGGAGCCGACGGAAATTATTAATGTGATAATATCAAACTGGGAGATTCCATGATTCGTACGTTTGAATTTCATAACAACGGATCACTTGATATGGAACGAGTCTACCAGGATACAAAGTATACCGTTGATGATGCAGAAGGAAATAATACCGAAGATTTCGGTGAACATATCGAGGTGGAATTTCTCTATAACGCGGACAAGCTGCATGAGGTTATATATCAAACTACACTTGCTGAACTACAGGATATGACACCGGAAGTAGTTGGAGAGCATGTATTTGATCCAATTCTTGGTGAAGGGTTACCAGTGGATGATTATGATGACTTAGTTGTTCAGTTTAATTTTTTGGATAATGGCGAAGATCAAAATCAATTCTAGGGAGATGCACTTAACCCCGAATGGACATTTACAGCAACACAAACAGATCGTGGAGAGCTGGAAGTATAGAGAGTACAAAGGTAATACCGGGTATGGCAGGAATTTTCTTTTCACTAACTGTGAGAAAACACATACACAAGTATCATCAATAGAAAAATTACAATTCTATCATGTGGAGGTATGTATGAAAGTTTCATTTAAATAGTGACCGGTTGAGGTCAGTATAAAAATATTATTGATAAGGGAGAGGAAGTCTTTGATGAAAAAAACATTTGCCACCTTTTTCATCGTGTTTATGTTGTTTGTAACCGTTTTCTCGATGAATTACAAAATGGTTCAGGCGCAAACACCCTATAACCCAGTTCCATACGAGGACATAGGATCCATACTGGAACAATATGAACAAGAAAGTGACCGCGTGTCGGTAGAAGTTATTGGACAATCTACGTTAGGTAACGACCTTTACGCTGTTGTTATTTCTGATCAACAAGACGAAGAAGGACTTGAGAAGTCTGAAATACTAAGGGAATTAATGATTGAAAATCCAAGAGAAGCGCTTGATTATGTTGACGAAAACCCCGATGTAAAAGTTCCATTTATGGTTAATGGATCTATACACGGCAACGAATATGTCGGGACAGATGCTGTATTAGATCTCATTGACCGATTTGCTTACGAAAATGATGAAACAACGGAAAATATTCTTGAAAATAACATTCTTGTTTTTAATGTTGTGAACAATCCGGATGGCCGCATTTTAGGGACGAGAGCGAATGCGGAAGGGTTTGATTTGAACCGGGAGCACGTGACTTTATCACAACCGGAATCAAATGCAAACGTCAATTTAATTTTAGATTGGCACCCTATGGTCTTTCTGGATTTACACGGATATATTATACGATCTACAGATACGCCAGGACTTCTCGGACCGGGGACTCCTCCATACAATGCAAATAATGAACCGGATATATATCTTGAATGGGGCATGGAGCTAAGCGAAGCGATGGAAGAAGAACTCGTTGCTAACAGGGATAATTACGAGACTGATATGTATAGAAATATGCAAGGAACCCATATTCCGGCTCGTGACCAGGAATTCGGATGGGATGGCTACCCGCCAATTTTCACACCAATGTATGCTCAAGCTCATGGTGCATACGGATATACACTAGAAGCACCAAATAACAGTTTGGATGGAGTCAGGTGGCACTATGATGCAACTATGGGGGCGCTTAAATACGCAACAGAAAATAAAGTTGAAATGCTTAAAGGGCAAATTGAAGTTTACAGGCGTGGTGTTGAGTTTGACAGTCCTCATCACGAACCTGGGTTTCTTCCAAAAGCATATGTAATTCCTGCAGACCAAGCGGACTCATCCATTACGGTGAGGGCAGTGAACCATCTCATCAAAAATGGTATTGAAGTCAAAGAAGCTGAAGAGTCGTTTACAGTTGACGAGAACCAATATGACGCGGGGACGTATATTGTGAAAATGAACCAAGCGAAGGCTGGTCTGGCTAATAACTTGCTTTCGGATGGGGAGGATATTAGCGATGAAGTAGATGGGATGTATGATATATCTGCTTGGAGTCTACCCGAATTATGGGATTTTGATGTAATCGCTACTAGTTCCTCTATTGATATCCCTGTAAAAGAGGTTCAAGAGTTAGATATTGAAGGGCAATTAATAGGTGATGGTCCTTATGAAATTACAAACAGTTCAGTTGGGGCTGTTAACCTGGTGAATCAGCTTATCCAAAACAATATCCCAGTTTATAAAGGAGATAATGGACATTTTTATGTAGAACAGAACGGTGGAGATGCATTGCAAAACGCAGTACAACAGTCTGGAATCACTTTAGAAACTGTGCGATTACCTGAAAACGCTAAAGTCCTGGAGGAAGTCAATGTTGCAATATTAGAAGATGGGGGTCAACATGGTGTTCGGACAGCGCTTAAACAACTCGGATTCCAAGTAACCGAAATCGCTCCTCAAGAAATAGCAGAAAACGGGTTAGATAACTATGATGTATTGGTTGCTAACGGTTCTGGGAACCATAACAGTGACACATATAAACAGAACATCCAAGAATTTATTTCTAACGGAGGTAAATATATTGCAATCGGTGCTAACGCTTCCAACGTAGCTGTACAGCTGGAATTAGCCGATACTACAGTAAATACTGGTGGTCGACACGATAACGGCATTGTCAGTGTTAATTATAAAGACACCACTTTAACTTCTGGGTATGATGAGGATGATGTAGGTTTTGTTTACAATCCAGTATGGTACACAGATATTGAAGATGATAGAGTTATAGCATCTTATGCAAACCAAAACTTTTTTAGAGCTGGCTTTTGGAAAAACCCTGAGACAGCACAAGGACAGCCAACTATAATTAAAGGACACAACAATGAAGTCACATTATTGGGGTTAGAAGCTGGATTTAGAGCCCATCCAGAATATCTATTTAGATTACTTTCGAATGCTATTTACCCTGGGGAAGCAACAATTCTAACAACTGTTTCCGGGACGAAAGCACGTGCTGAGCGTTTCATAGAGGAAGGGGAGTTCGAGAGCGATCAAGTTGCCCGTTCGATAACTATGCATTTGACCGCTGTGAGTCTTTACGAAGAAAATGGACAAGCGGAGAAAGTAGTTAGACACATGGAAAGCTTTAAAGTGTTGCTTGATCATCAGAAAGAGTTGATTTCAGAGAAGGCGTATAACATTCTTATGGCTGACGCTGATTCTTTAATTAAGAAATGGCAATAGAAGTTCAAGTATAACCTAAAAATATACCCCTTGTTGCAGGAAGATAAACTGCACAAGGGGTGTTGTGATTTTTTCATCAACTCATAAAAAAACAGTTAACTACTCCGCACGAGAACGGCACAAATCCTCCAGATCCACTGCTATTTTTAAGATAGAGGAGGAATTTAACCTTTATTTGTGATGGTTTATTCATATTCCTGAGTAATTTTACCCAAAAAAATATTCTTTCTTATTGTAATATCGAAATAATTCTGCTATTATACAAATAATACTGGTAGTACCAGTTGAACCAGATGACCTACAAGGAAAGGGGGGCGCTAAAACTTCATGATCATAACCAACATACCTGATTTCAGTCAGGAACAAATAGAAAAATTAATCAATATTTATGGTGGAAAGGTCGAGGTTATAGAAAACTTAAATGATGAAGATGCTTGTAATTGGGAAGAAGTTGAAATCCTGATTTCTTATGGTAATGATGTCAATGCTGCGTTTCTTGACAGATGTCCCAATTTGAAATGGGTTCAGGCTTTCCAATCGGGGGTGGAGCTTTTTCCAATTGAGGAACTGCAAAAAAGAAATATTGTGCTGACAAATATACTTGGAATTCATGGTATACCGATGTCGGAATATACAATCAGCATGATCCTGCACTTTACGAGGGACTTTCCTAAATATATGGAAAATCAAAGAAAGCATCTTTGGGACCGGGAAGAACTGGTTGGTGAAGCACATGGGAAAGTAGCAGGTATTTTCGGAGCTGGAACAATAGGTCAGGAAGTAGCTAAAAGACTTGATTTCCTGGGCATGAAAGTATACGGATTAAATACGAGTGGAGACATAAAGCCGCACTTCGAAAAAATGTTTACTCATGAAGAAAAAATAGATCTTTTACAACAATGTGACTATGTGATATTGATATTACCTTTAACTAAACAAACGGAGAACTTCATAGGGGAACAAGAATTGGCTGTAATGAAAAAGGATGCATGTTTGATTAATATCGGACGAGGTGCGCTGATAAATGAAAGCGAATTCATTTCGGCGATGAAATCAAAACAAATCAGAGGTGCGGCGCTGGATGTGTTTGTCGAAGATCCATTGCCTGAAGACAGCGCTTTGTGGGATCTTGAAAATGTGTTAATAACCCCACATGTCGCTGCTAAATCAGTTAAGTTTCTGGATAGGTGTATCGAAAAATTTAAAATCAATATAGTAAACTACTTCAATAATAAGCCATTAAACAACCAAATTGATTTAATAAGAGGATATTAAACGCAAAAAGGACGGGAAATATGAAGGATTCTAGCTTAACGACAGAGACGCATGAAACTTTTGTAGAAAATTTAACTGTTGAACTTATGGGCATTCCAAGTATCAATGGAACTGACGGCGAAGTGGAAATCATTCATCACCTTGAAGACAGATTGAAGAAGCTGGCATATTTTCAAAACAAGCCTGATCTTGTTTGGACACAGAAGTTTGAAAACGATTACTTAAATAGAAAAAATCTATTTGCCCTTGTGAAAGGTCAAAAAGAAGCATCGCAAAAAACAGTAATTTTACATGCCCATTGTGACACGGTGACGGTGGAAGATTTTGGAGCATTAGAGGAAGGCGCATATAACCCATCGAAGTTGATGAAAAGTTTAGATCAGTTGGATTTACCGGATGAAGTTAAAGAAGATTTGCATTCGGGAGATTGGTTATTCGGCCGGGGCAGTGTGGATATGAAAAGCGGTATTGCGGCTCATTTCTGGGTTTTAAAGTATTTATCTGAACGGGTTGAGGAATTTGCAGGGAATGTATTGTTCATGATTAATCCGATTGAAGAAACAACGCATGGCGGGGTGATAGAAGCGGTTCCCGAGCTGGAGCGAATACAGGAAGAATTGCATCTGCATTTTGTAAACGCTATTAATACAGACTTCACAGGCCCGCTATACCAAGGTGATAAAAGTAACTATTTCTATTTGGGATCTGTAGGAAAATTACTTCCAGCTTTCCTAATCAGAGGAAAAGAAACGCATGTTGGCCAGCCATTTGAAGGGTTGGATCCGAATCATATTGCCAGTGAATTGTTCAGGAATATTCAACTTAACCCAAATCTATCAGATTATCATGCAGGAGAATTAACACCTCCGCCAACAGCATTGAAAATGAGGGATTTAAAACCTACATACAACGTGCAAACACCAATAGAATCATTCCTTTATTTCAACTACTTTGTTCATGGGAATTCTCCAGACAAAGTGATGGATCAATTGCGATCTATTGCTGAGGCATCTTTTGAAAAAGTAGTATACGAAGCGAATAATGCTTATAGGAAGTACTGTAAGAAAAACAACATGGCATACACACCGCTTCCTTGGAAACCGAACGTCACTACCTTTTCGGAGTTATACGCGCAGGAATTACGCAGGCAAGGTCCAGAGTTGACTGAACGATTGCAGGAAATTCTTGAAACTTATGCAGGAAAAGAAGACCCGCGGGAGGTAACCCGCCGGATGGTACAGGAAGTGTTGAACAGCAGCAGTAGTAAAGATCCTGTCGTTGTAATATTCTTTTGTACACCGTATGTTCCGAGAAATTACGTAAAAGGAAAAAATGATAACGAGAAAAAGTTATTGGGGATTTTAAATGATATAACTTCTCAGGATGGCAACATCAAAATATTAAACTTTTTTCCTTTTCTATCGGACAGCAGTTATTTGGCACTAGATGATACGAAGGAAGAAATAGAACAGCTAATTGCTAATTTCCCAGGTATGGAGAAATTATATCCGGTACCTGTTGATAAAATCAGAAAACTGGATATTCCGGCTATTACAATGGGAGTCTACGGGAAAGACGCGCATAAATTTACGGAAAGAGTTTATAAGCCCTACTCATTTGAGAAATTGCCAATATTAATTCGAGATGTTGTTGTAAAGGTACTGGGTAATGAAAGTACATGAAGCAGGTGAACTAGAAAGTGAACAACTATTTGCACTCCGCAATTGTAAATTATGTTGAAGGAAATATTAAAAATCAGACACTGAAAGAAGGGGATAAAATTCCTTCCGAGCGAGAGTTGGCAGCTCAGTTTCAAGTAAGCAGAAATGTCATCCGTGAAGGAATCAATATTCTACGGGAGAAAGGCTTGATCGAAGTGCATCCCGGCAGAGGAGCATATGTAACGAAGCCGGATCCCTTAATGATTACTTCAACCATGGAGCGAATCCTTCAAAACTACGATACTACGATCGAGGATGTTTTGGAGGTTCGTGAAGAACTGGAACTGTCGATTATTGGAAAAGCAGTGAAAGCAGCTGAACCCAATCATATACGTAAGCTTTATTCACTTTATAATTTAATGGATAAACATCAAAATGACGTGAACCTTTTCATTAAATTTGATATTCAATTTCATGTAACCCTTGCCCGGGCAACAGATAATCAATTGTTTGTTATCCTCCTCAATTCCTTTGTTGAAATGACAGATCGCGTTTTATTCGCACTTACAAGAATGACACCGGAGACAATAGAACAAGCCCAGAGCCAGCATTTGAAAATAATTCAATCCATTGAAGAGAAAGATGAACATGAAGCGAAAGAAGTTATAATTGCACATATGCATGTGGTAAGAGATGACATCAAATTGTTGAGAGGGAAGAAGTTATTTTGATAACTACGTTAGGAAGAAACCTATAGATAATAAAGAATGTATCAAAACTTCATATTACAATTGAAGTAAAAGTGGTTTATAAGTACTAAGGAAAAGGAGAGATCAAATGGAAACAACACATAATAAAAAAGCAGAATTGGTAGAGTTAGATAAAAAACATTTTTTACACCCAACTTCATCCATACAAGCACAACAGCAAAACGGTGCTGGCTTGGTTTTTACAGAAGGTGAAGGTATTTATTTGAAAGACATGGACGGGGAAACTTATATTGATGGAATGTCCTCTCTATGGAATGTGAATATTGGACATGGCAGAAAGGAATTATCAAACGCTGCAAGCGAACAAATGAGCAAGCTTGCATTCAGCTCTACTTTTTCCGGTTTTTCCAATGAACCTGCCATTCGTCTTTCCAAAAAACTAGCCGATCTTGCTCCTGAAAGTTTAAATGTCAGCTTTTTTACTTCAGGGGGATCGGAAGCGAATGATTCCGCTATTAAGCTTATACGGCATTACTGGAAGGTAAAAGGCTATCCTGAGAGAAAGAAAGTTATCACCCGTAAACGAGGTTATCATGGGGTGTCTATGGGTTCTACCAGTGCCACAGGAATACCTGAATTCCATGCGATGACGACATCCCTGGCACCGGATTTTCTTTATGCACCTGCACCTTATATAGCAAAAGGACCTTTTACGAATGAAGATCTTATGGCATCTGCACAGGAAGTGCGTAATATGATTGAAGCGGAAGGACCTAACACCATCGCTGCTTTTATGGCAGAACCGATTCAAGGAGCAGGTGGGATTATTGTTCCACCCAAAGAATATTTCCAGGAGATCCGTAAAATTTGTGATGAATATGGTGTTATTTTCATTGCAGACGAAGTGATCACTGGTTTTGGAAGAACAGGTAAAATGTTTGGACTGGAAAATTGGAATGTTGTACCGGATGTCATGACTCTGGCAAAAGGGATTTCTAGCGGCTATGTCCCTTTGGGAGCAGTGATGATCAATGATCACATTCATGAAGAGCTTGTTAAATATTCGGAAGGTACCCTTTTCCATGGCTTTACCTACAGTGGTCATCCGGTTGGATGTGCCGTAGGACTTAAAAATATTGAACTGATCGAACAAGAAAAGCTCGTAGAAAACGCAGATGAAATGGGCAAAGAATTGACTAAAGGATTGAAAAGTCTGGAAGAAAAACATTGGTCTGTCGGCAGGGTACGAAATGTAGGCTTGTTAGGCGCATTTGAATTACTAGCAGATCCTGAAAAAAATATGCGTTTTGATGCATCACAGGGAATAGCGGGCAAGGTAGTTCAGGAATGCCTGAAAAGAAAATTGATCGTTCGCCCTGTAACCTATGAAGGTACAGATATTATCGCAATTGCTCCGCCTTTAACCATAACTAAAGAAGAAGTGGAAAAAATAATTACCATTTTTGATGAAGCAGTTAGCGCAGTTGAAGCAACACTTAACCAATAGCAGCAGAGGAGAGAGAACAATTGTACATTAACGGAAAATGGATCAAAACAGATAAAACACTGAAAGTAAAGAGTCCGGCAACGCATGAAATTGTTACTGAAGTTCCGCTGGGAGATGCATCCCATGTCCAGAAGGCAATTGATGCGGCAGATGAAAACTTTCCGGTATGGTCAAAATTGGTTGCACAGGAACGTTCGAATATTTTATTTTCCATAGCAGAAAAAATGACGGAGAAAAAGGAAGATTTAGCTTCTATGATCACAAGGGAAATGGGAAAACCGATTGGGGATTCTCTTGGTGAAGTCCAGCAATCTATCGATTATTTCAGGTGGTATAGTGAGGAAGCAAAGCGAGTTTATGGAGAAACGATTCCATCAAGCAGTATGGAAAAACGTATCATGGTAATAAAACAGCCAATTGGCGTAGTAGGTGCAATTACTCCATGGAATTTCCCAATCTCGATGCTTGCGAGAAAGCTTGGCCCGGCGCTTGCGGTAGGCTGTACCGTGGTGGTAAAACCTGCATCTCAGACACCGCAATGTGCCATCGAATTATTTAAGTTATTTGAGGAGGCCGGTGTGCCTGCTGGTGTATTGAACTTAGTTATAGCAAAAGCTTCGGTCGTGTCTGAAACGTTTATGAACAGTCCTAAGGTTAGAAAGATTACATTTACCGGTTCTACGCCTGTAGGGAAACGACTTATTGAAGGGTCAGCTAAAACGGTAAAAAGAGTTTCCATGGAACTGGGAGGACATGCCCCATTCATCGTTTTTGATGATGCGGATATTGAGGGTGCTATTGATGGTTTGTTGCGTACGAAATTCCGTTGCTCAGGACAAATGTGTACTTCAACAAACCGTATTTATGTGCAATCATCTATTGTAGATTCGTTTTCACAAAAACTGGCAAAACGAGTTTCCGGATTAAAGGCCGGGAATGGATTTGATGAAGATGCTACCGTTGGTCCGTTAGTTGATGAACAGGCAATCGAAAAAGTGGAGAGCCAAGTGAACGATGCAAAGAAAAAAGGTGCTAATGTGCTTGTCGGCGGGGAACGACTTATAGGTAGTGGATATGATAACGGCAATTTCTTCATGCCAACTGTTCTGAACGAGGTCAAGGAGGGGATGCAGATTTATACAGATGAAACATTTGGGCCAGTAGCACCGATTATCTCTTTCGAATCGGAGGAAGCCTTATTAGAAAAAGTAAATCACGAGCAATATGGATTGGCATCTTATGCTTATACCAATGATATGTCACGAATCATCCGTATTACAGAAGCAATGGAATACGGAATGATTGGGGTGAACGACCCATTGCCGTTTACCGTTCAGGCTCCATTTGGAGGAGTGAAAGAAAGTGGAATGGGAAGAGAAGGCGGGCACCATGGGCTGAATGATTATTTGGAAGAGAAGATGGTTTCAGTTAAGTTTAAAGTTAGGTGATTTGTTTATTATTGTTTTTCATTTTAAACATTTATTTTACAAATGATAAACACCCAGTTATTTCGTTTAATTTTATACTAAATGTATAAAAAATCCTAGAACATTATGCTAATAAGGATAATGAAACAGATATCGAAATATTGTTAATATATACATTAAACTATAATCAAGGTTAGCACCCAAAAACTAAGGTTTTTATTTTAATTTACAATCCCAATCCATAAAAAAAGTATTTTCTTTGGTTCAGAAGTCTATTTTTTATTTTGAAAAAGAAATCCCACCACTTTATACGGTG
>NZ_JBGOHB010000049.1:0-25197 GCF_041521345.1 Virgibacillus oceani
CAAGGAGTTTCGACCTTCCTCATCCAGCCGTAGCATCAGTATCGCCAACCAATAACTATTTTCATTCTCCGTGGTGTATAGCTTTTTTGTGATACATGGTTGACTGCGGAAGGAATGATCAGTTAAAACCGCCGCTTTACGCGGCAACACTGATCCACCTGGCATGGCCAGGCGAAGTCAGTACGTAGCTAAACGGGCACTTGCGCTTTTGTTCTATTAATTTGTATATATATGAATTGGAGGAGAATTTCTCTAAGACTGAAGGCAGGGGGCCACCCGACCGTACCCTCGTTATTCGTTTTGATTTTAATCATCCAAATAAATAGGATTAACAGCTTCGGGTACGGGTACTGGCTCTGTTAAATTATAAGGTCCAATATGTTCCTGATCGGTATTTTCAAAGCTCACCTGTTCATAGCCGTAGCTTTTTGCAGTCATTAATACAGCCTCAATCATTTCCAGCGAATCCTGGTCATCTCTAAGATTGGCATCATCGGATAACACGAAGTTTAAATGCTTATTGTCAGGTTCTATCGTAAATTGAATATCCTCAGGTACAGTCTTATATACGTGGTAGCCTACCTCATCTTCTTTCAGTTCCATTATAGCTTCTTCAATTCCTGTTTGTTCATCATTTGGAATCGGGATTAGCATTTTAATATCTTCTATTTCATAAAGTTTATAGCTTGAAGGGCTCACCTGCTGAAGAGACATTTCATTTATTTCCCCAAAAGGATCAAGGTCTGCAGGTTTACCCTCAGCCGTTTGAATCGTTACTTTTTCAGTTCCATACGGACGAAACATGGTGGCAAGGATTTTTTCAAACATATTTGCCCTTGCTGAACCTCCTGCTAGTGAAAAGTCATCCGGTAATTCAAGTACTACTTCATTGTCTGATTGCGTAATTTGAAATTCCACATTTTTAAACAGATACTTTCCGGTAGTCTCTTTCCACTCACTTACGTATTCTTCCATATTATTATAAAAGGCTTGAAGATCCCGTTCTCCTGAAGCAATATAAGCGAGCGGAATGACATACTGTCCCCGGATATCCGATAAACCGGCAAAATATATATTTTCATTTTGATTAACATCCTGAACAACCAGGCTTTCATTCTCTGTTTCCATTAAGCTTGTTTCCTGTTCCGCCTGGCTACTTTCTTCGTTTGTTCCACCTTCACTGCTCTCTTGATTATATTGAATTGTACTATCTTCATTTGATTCTCCCATTTCTAAATCACTCGCCATATTCATCGTATCTTCTTCACTTGTTTGCTGCATATCCGTGTTGAGAAAGACAGGTAGGAGAATAATGAATAGTAAGGCTGCTGCCATCGCAGCTGCAAATGGCATAAATTTCTTGGTTTTGCCATGCTGTTCAGCATTTTTATTTAATCGGGAGGAGATCTGATTGTAAATTTCTTCTTTATCCCTTGCATCTTGAACCTTGGGTATTTCTTCTAATTTATCAATCACTTCCTGATGTTTTTTCTCTTTATTATTGTTCATCGGAATCTCCTCCTCTCGACTGATTTTCCTCTATATGCTTTCTTAGTACCTTCAATCCCCTATGCTGTGTTGTTTTTACCTTACTTACGCTAACGTTTAAAATATCAGCCGTTTCCTTGATGGAAAAAGACTGTATGTAACGCAAAATTAACACACTTTTTTGATCCCGCGTACACTTATCCAAGTATTTATAAATTTGCTTTATTTCTTCACTTTGGACTGTAATTTCCTCTGGAAGCGGGTGATCGTCTTTAATATTCTGTCCTTTTTCATGCCAGTCAAAAAATTCCAGTAGTCGCTTTCTCTTTCTTTCCTGTGCACGGAAATGATCAATGGTTACATGGCGTGCGATTGAAAATAACCAAGTTTTTAAACTGCTGTCGCCTTTAAAATTTTTATATGATTTTAATACTTTTATATAAACTTCTTGCAGAAGATCCTCTGTCAAATGCTTGTCTTTCACCATATAGAATATAAATTGAAATAAATCCTGGTGGAATTCATCGTAAATCTTATTAAAAACGGCTTTCATAAAGATCCTCCACTCATACAGACGTTATTTGCATCAAAAACGTTACATATATCTGCATACTAACAATATAAATGAAAACAGAAAAAATACCAACCTCATCAGCTGGTATTTTGAATTGTAAATCTGCCGTTGGAATACTTTTTAAAGAAATAAGGGATGATCGGATAAAGAAATAGCATAAAAACGGCATTGCCAATGGCGTGATAAGTGTCAAACGGCAATCCCATTAAATAGTATGGAAGAAATTCCCCAGTAATCTGATAGGTTGTTAACGAAATTATAAATCCATAAAAATAACCACAGAAAATGGCGTAAGTCACAAGAATAGGTATGGATATTTTAAATCTGGCTTTTCCCAGCAGCCCGCTTAGCAACCCAATAATGGACCAGGAGACCACTTGCCAAATTGTCCAAATTCCCATTCCCAGCAGCATATTTGACAAAAAAGTAGTCAGCAAGCTTAGAAATATTGCGGCAATCGGCCCAAGGACGATACCGCAAATAATAATAATCGAAGTTATTGGCTGGATGCTGGGCATAAAAGAAAAAGCCAGTCTGCCTACCACTGCTAAAGCTGCCAAAAGTGCCAGCAGGGTTAGTTTATACGTATTCACTCACATCATTTCCAGTCTTGAAAATCAAAGATTATTTCTTCACCCGGACTTAGTTCATATTCTTCAGCTCCAACCATGGCCGTTTCACCATTTATAAAGAATATCCAACCTTTATCTTCATTTTCTTCAGCAGATACTCTTTCAATGGAGGTGATAAATCCACCCTCTTCTTCTACATAAAAATTCTGCTTCATTACATCCAATAAGATATCCCCTTCTTCTACCGGGATTTCTTTTTCATCGACGTATTCGCTCCCATCGTCAATCGATACTGTAATTAATACAGTATCTTCATTTTGTTCATTTGCTTCATTCCCTTCAGTCTGTTCGGCTGTATCATTCGTGGAAACTCCACCCTCTTCACTATTATCATCCGTACCACAGCCGGCTAATAATAAAATTGCAGCCAATATAACTCCTATTCGAAGCATCCATTCATTCATGATACTTATCATCCCTTCTTCTGATTTTTTCTGTTTGATTTGTAATTAAGTAAATACAATATTAAGAAATACATTTCATTTTAACAGGAACAAAAGTGCTGGAGCTTGGCGAGGCTAATTCTATATAAAGATTATCCAATGACCCTAATTTTATAATTTTCTAAGCAGCAAAAAAGCTGACTCCGGTTGGAGATCAGCTTTTTTTAGACAATAAAACAATAAACAGTTGGAGTTTTTGTGTTTTGATTGTCCAATAGCTTATATCCCCGAAGCCTAGAGTCATCAAAAATTGGCAGGTCTACTGACTCATGATTTTTCCTACTTTGAGCCCTTCCCATATGTCATACATCTAGTGGATATGCTTATTTCCTCATCTTTTACAGTTGCGAGGACAGTTCCAGCTATTACCGGATTCCCTTTAAAGCAAGTACACCAATTTCTCGTATTTAGTTTAATTATTTTTCAATCATACCATATTAAAATTTACTGGTAAAATCTTTAATTATTCTCGTTTTTTGGTATTTGGAAACTAAATGTTGTACCTTCGTTTAATTTACTTTTTACTGAAATGGTACCGTTATGTGCTTCCATGATATTTTTTGCGATAGCCAGTCCTAAGCCAGTACCTTTCTTCTGTGTGTTTCTGGTTCTTGACTTGTCTGCTTTATAAAACCTTTCAAAAATAAACGGTAAATCTTCTTCCGGTATTCCACTGCCGCTATCGATAATTTCTACATGGAATTCATCTATATTATTCGTTACAATAATTTTCACATTTGATTGTTCTTCCGTGTGACGGATAGCGTTATCAATTAAATTGGTAAACACCTGTTCAATTCTGTCCGGGTCAAATTCAGCATCTGATACTTCTATCTTTTTCGTTAGTGACAGGTTAATATTATTTTCATCCGCCAGTCCGCTGAATTTTTTATGGATTTTTTCAACAAAAGGCGCCAAGTCGACTGTGCTCATATTTAATTCAAAGTGTCCGGCTTCCATTCTGGCAATTTCCAATAATTCATTTACCAGACGATTCATCCGCAGTGATTCTTCATAAATGATACCCGCAAGTTCGTTTTTCTCTTCTTTGCTTTCTGCAATATCATCTACAATAGCCTCACTGTATCCCTGCAGCATGGAAATTGGCGTGCGCAGCTCATGAGAGACATTCGCAATAAAATCTTTCCGGAATTTATCCAGCCGTCTTTCCTCTGTCATGTCACGGATGACCGCAACAGCACCTCGGATAAATGATTGGTCATATAATGGCGTCATTAACATAACTAAATCTTTTCCCTGAACATTCATTTCATACAATACTTCTTTCTCACTTGTAATGACCTCTTGTAAAATATCGTTTAGATCACTTGGTAATTTTCGGTTCGTATCACCGGGATCCAGGTTATGTTCAAAATTCCATTCATCAATAAATTTATCAGCAGGTCCGTTGGTAACAATCATATCTCCATTACGATTCATCGTTATCACGCCATCAGCCATGGAATTAACGATACTTGAAAGCTGTTCCTTTTCCTGACGCAATGCATTAATATGAAACTTCAGCTGTCTTCCCATACGGTTAAAGGCCAGGGCCAATTCTCCAATTTCGTCATGAGTTAAAATCGGAACTTTTGTATTAAATTCCCCTCTGGTGAGGTCAAAGGCTGCTTCACGCATTTTGATTAAAGGAGAAGTAATTCTGGTTGAAAGAAAGAAAGCAAAGAACGTTGTTAATATAATAGCTATTCCAGCTGCCAAAAATATAATTCTCGTCGTTTCCGCTTTTGTCTGTTCAATGACATCCAGTGACTGATATACGAAAATTGCCCCGTTATCTGCAAAGGGGATACCAACAAGCATTACCTCAATCTCACTATTCGGCAGATTCATTTGTTTTCTTACATCCGTGTTCCCCTCTAAAACTGCTGCAATGTCTTCGTCCTGGTTGAACCACTCCTCCTCCAATCTTAAAAGATCAGCGTTACTGCTGTTGGAAACCCATATACGCTCATCATCAAAAACGATAGCTACCCGGCTTTCAGGGTTTTTAACCGTCTCAACTGTGCCCGTAGTTAATGATTCAGATTCCTGCTGCGAGAGCAACACATATACCTTGTTCGCTGTCTGCAGCATATCACTTTCTGCTTCCTGTATATGGAAGTTTTCAAAAAACTCAAGGAGTAGTATGGTTAAAATAAACAATACGAAAGCAACGAGCAGCATGATCGTTAATGCTAATTTGACAACTACACTGCGCCAAAATTTCACTGATCATCAACCTCGAATTTATATCCTACCCCCCAAACAGTTACAATCATTTTTGCAGCCAGTTTGGAAACATTATTCAGCTTTTCCCGTAAACGTTTAACATGGGTATCCACGGTTCTCAAATCACCAAAAAATTCATATTGCCAAACTTCTTTCAGCAACTCTTCACGATTAAACACTTTGTCCGGAGATTTTGCCAAAAAGCAAAGCAGTTCATATTCTTTCGGCGTGAGACTTACCTCCTCCCCGTCAGCCGTAACCCGGTGTGCATCATGGTCAATAGTTAGATGAGGAAAAACCATCATATTTTTTGCTGTAGCATTATCATTTTGTATATTAACAGAAGTTGATCTTCTTAAAATCGCTTTCACACGCAAAACAACTTCTCTGGGACTGAAAGGTTTCACAATATAATCATCAGCGCCTATTTCTAGACCCTGTACACGGTTTGCTTCTTCACCTTTGGCAGTCAGCATGATAACAGGTGTATTCTTTTCTTTTCTTAATTCTTTACATACTTCAATTCCGTCCATTTCCGGCATCATTATATCAAGTAAAATGACATCATAATCATTATTTAAACCTAAATCCAACGCCTCTGTACCATTTTCAGCTTCTTCTATATTGTAATCCTCCCTTTCAAGGTACATACGCAGCAAACGGCGAATTCTTTCTTCATCATCAACAACAAGAACGTTTACAGTTGATTCCATAAAAATGTTCCTCCTTAGATCCACTATCACTAATTCCTTATATAATGAGTATAAACCAATATTTGAGAAAAGTATAAAGAAAAACGAGAGATTATCCAATTCGTCTGAATAACCCCCCGTTCTATAAATTACGCGTAAGAATGTAAGCCAGCAAGTACGAGATTCACAACAATTAAATTAAACATGATGATGGCGAAACCTACAACTGCAAGCCATGCTGATTTTTCACCATGCCAGCCACGGGAAAGTCTCAGATGTAAAAATGCTGCATAGAAAAACCAGGTTACTAATGCCCAAACCTCTTTCGGATCCCATCCCCAAAATCGATCCCACGCAATTTGTGCCCAAATAGATGCAAATATAAGTCCCCCCAGCGTAAATACAGGAAAGCCAATGGCAACTGCACGATAATTTATTTCATCGAGCAAATCTGGTTTTACATTTGTTAATACCGGCTGTATTGCCTTTCCAACACGTTTTCTCAATATTAGCCTTGTTACAAGATAAATAATGCTGCCTGTAATAAATGACCAAATAACTGTATTGAATTTTCTTCCTGCATCTTCACCTCGCATCCAACCAGGTGTTTCAAACCACGGCTGCATAACGCCTTCCGTCAATAATTCTCCACTACCCGGAGCGGCAATAGGCGGCAAATGATATTCCGTTGTCGTCACATTATTTTGCTCCGTATATTCAAAGGTTGCTTCATAATCCATCAAGTTAAATGTGGAAGTCGAAATGATAAATCCTACAAATAAAAATATCGTGAATAATACTATTTCCAGCCAGGTTGTCCGTTTGCTTCTTTTAGTTTGATCGATTTGTCTGATCAAATATATTAACCCGGCAACAAAACTAATAGCAAGTATACCTTGTGCAAGAGATACTGTAATTACATGTATTGGCAGCCAGTAACTTTGCAGGGAAGGCATCAAAGGCGAAACTTCTGTCGGAAACATACTTGCATAGGCAATAATTATCATCGTAACCGGCAGGGCAAATAAACCCAGCACCCCCAATTTGTAAATAAAATAGATGATAATGAAAGCAAGGACAATACTCATTCCCAGGAATGTCATAAACTCAAAAAGGTTACCCACAGGGGCATTTCCACTCGCCATCCATCTGGTTATAAAATAAGTGAGCTGAGCTGTAAACCCAATAATTGTAATGGTTATTCCGATTTTACCAGCTATTCCTTTTTTATTTTTAGACCGCTTGTCCCTTATTGTAGCCCCAAAAAAAATAGTGGCTACAAGATAAAGAATAAATGCTGTGAAAAGCATCGAACTGCTTATATCAAGTAACATCGACGCACTCATAAAGCTCCTCCTCTTAAATTAAAGCTAGTCTTCATCCAGTTCCTGTTGATCTTCCACCATATTTAATGCTGTTCCATCAATAGCTTTTTCAATATCCTTTTGCACCCCGTACCAATTTTTATTTGTATGTGCAGCGATCATAGCTCCATTGTCAGTTGGACGAAGCCAGATTCTGCGGTGATGCCAGTACATACCCTGGATAACTCCTATCATGAAAATAGCCGCTCCGATAATGAAAAAAGGCAGTGTGTAGTCTACACGAACCGTTATACCGCTGGCTGCATGCATATCAAAGTCATTAATACCAATCCTGTAATCATTATCTTCGGCAGCATCTATATTTGCTCCTACACCAATAAAGCTGACTTCCGCAGTGTCACTTTCAGGAGGGTGTACTAAAAATACAAATGCCGGATTTCGCGGAAAATTGGTTTCCGATGCCGGAGTTCCGTCTTCATCCATATAAAAATCAGGAAAATATTGGCTTACCTCTACATGGAAACCATTCTCGAGTTCATACGATGGCTCAGGAGAAGTTAGATCGACAGTAAATGTACTTAATGTTTCCTCATCTGTATCATCTGTTTCATAAATGTTAAACGACATATTGGAAAACTCATTTAATTGGTATCCTGCCTGGTATAATGTATATCGGTCAAATTTGACCGGATGATTCATTCTTATCTCATCTTCGACAATTACCTCCAGCTCCGGATCTGCACCGGCAACGTCAGATATCGCTTCATATATAACAACATCTGTCTGGTAATTACTTGGAACCATACCACCTTCTAATTCAATGGCTGCACCAAACACTTCATCTTCCGGATCATGGGTCTCTAAATGGAATTGCTTATTTTCCAGATAGTATTGCCGATCCGTCCCGGGGATTACCAGCTGCTCGCCTTCTCTGATCCATATATATTCATCCAGATACAACCAAGGTGTCATCCGGAGAATGGCAGCCAGAAGAATGATGATTAGCCCAATATGATTTACATAAGGTCCCCACCTTGAAAATCGGCCTTTTTCCGCTAGTATATGTCCATCTTCATCTCTTACTTTATAACGCTGCTTTTTTAACCGTTCTTTAACTGTTTCAAAATCATTTTCATTAATTGATGCAGTTTCACTGAACAATCTTTGTCTTTTTAAAAAGGTAGCATGTCTTTTTGCTTTTTGTCTTTTCAACGCTTTATACAAAGGAACAAATCGGTCGATGCTGCATATGACAAGTGAAACACCAATTAAAGCGATTAGCAGCATATACCACCAGGAACTGTATAAATTATGAAAACCGAGCTGGTAAAATATCAGTCCCGGAATACCATACTGATCTTCATAAAAAATAGCAGGATCTCTTGATGGTGCATCTGCAGGTATGTACATTTCCTGTGGAAATATCGATCCAAGTGCTGAAGCAAGCAATGCCAGAACAATTAACCAAACACCAACTTTTACCGAAGAAAAGAAGCTCCAGGTTTTATCGACAATTGACTTATTATAAGTCTGTGATCTTCTGGCACTGCCTTCATAGCGCATGTTTAAAAGTTTTTTCTGATCATTCCCGTCAATATGCTGGTTGCCTTCTATCGGTTTACCGCATGCTTCACAAAGAACGGTACCTTCCGGGTTCACATGCCCGCATT
The DNA here is from genome assembly GCF_041521345.1 of Virgibacillus oceani. GTDB lineage: Bacteria > Bacillota > Bacilli > Bacillales > Amphibacillaceae > Virgibacillus_N > Virgibacillus_N oceani_A. Next base: position 9,054 of record NZ_JBGOHB010000049.1, read on the forward strand.
CACATTTTATTTTATTCATGATAAATCTCCTCATTCAATAAGCTGCTTGCATATAAATCTTATACCCCATACCCTGTTTTACTTCGGTTAAGCGTAATATAATTCCTATTAACAACAGTAGAGACAGCAAAGCTTCCGACGTTTTCTGTCTATTGTACATAATTTATAGTAAAAGCCTTTCATTCAATATTATAGACAAAAATTTAAAAAAGACTTCATTAAGACGTTGGACGAATTTCCTGTAAGTGTGCTTCCAGACTTTCCAAGGATAAAGCCCCTTCTACTACTTCTACTATTTCACCTTCCGGATCTATGAAAAAAGTACTCGGAATGGGCCCGATTTTATATAAATCCTCTACCTCACCTGTAGCATCGTAAGGTATAGGAAAAGTCAAACCAAAGCTGTCAATAAACCGGTGAACTACCAATTCTGTTGCATCGAGACTTACGGCAACAATTTCAATTTCGTCTTGATATTTAGGGTATAATTCTTCCATATACGGCATTTCATCTTTACAAGGTTCACACCAGGTTCCCCAAAAGTTCAGCATAACGCCTTTTCCTTGTAATTCACTCAGCTGAATGCTTTCCAAATCGTTATTCTCACTAATTTGCTTCAGTTTAAAGTCCGGTGCCTGGTCACCTGCACGATATATGGTATTATCCTGCTGCAGGTTATTTACCAATGCAAAAATAACTGCACCTAATAATACGGCAAGAATGGCTGATCTGAAGATTAATCGATTACGCTTTTTATTTCTTTTGTTCTTCTTTATTTCATCTAAACTCATCGGCCTCACTCTCCCAGGTACATTATACCATCGTATCCCACGATTAATTGTGACTATAATTTAACAATTTTCTATAGCCATGTTTCTTATCTGTTTTACTTCTTTTGGGGTTAAACTGCGGTATTCCCCTGGTTGAAGTCCTTTTAACGTAAGCATACCATATTTTTCTCGTTTTAATTTTTTTACCGGATAGCCCATTTCTTTCATCATTCTTCTAATATGGCGGTTCTTTCCTTCTCTTAAAGTTAATTCAATAATCATGGATTTATTTTTACGATCTGTGGACAAAATTTTATAATGGACTGCTTTTAACAATTCATTTTCCGATTGTATGCCTTTCTTTAATTGTTGTAGCTCGTGCGCCATTGGTAATCCACTGATTTTGGCAACATACACTTTATCCACTTCATATTTTGGATGCATAAGCAGGTTGGCAAATTCGCCATCATTAGTCAATAGTATTATACCTGATGAGTCAAAGTCCAACCTTCCTATTGGAAAAACCCTTTCCGATATTTCCGTTAAAAAATCGGTTACCACTTTTCTTCCTTTGTCATCCTCCACGCTGGAAATCACACCCCGTGGCTTATAGAGCAAATAATAAACAGGCGCTTCTTTTTCAAGCGGAACACCATCTACTTCGACTTTGTCCATTGGGGAAACTTTCGTCCCCAGCTCTGTGACTAATTTATCATTAACCTTTACCAATCCGCCTGTAATTAGCTTTTCGGCTTTTCTCCGGGAAGTTACTCCGCTTTGTGCTATTACCTTCTGCAGTCTTTCCTGATGGTTCGACATTGTCATCACCTTTTAAATTTTATTCATTCATTATAATAGCGTTAACCTTAGGTTAACGCTACTTTAAAGTCTTATCCAAATATAATGGAAACGATTATAATTGATGCTATTATACCAGCTAGGTCCGCTAACAGTCCAACCTTTAACGCATCCCCCATTTTTCTAATGCCTACCGCTCCGAAATATACAGTCAGAATGTATAGCGTGGTATCTGTACTGCCCTGCATAGTAGAAGCAAGTCTTCCAATAAAAGAATCCGGCCCATGTGTATCAATTAATTCCGTCGTCATTCCCAATGCAGCTGTTCCGGAAATAGGTCTTACCAATGCAAGCGGTACAATGTCTGCGGGTATTCCTGCAAAGGCCAGAATAGGTGAGATGAGACCGATAAAAGCTTCCAGCGCCCCTGAGCTTCGCAGAATGGAAATGGAGACAATCATACCTACCAGAAAGGGCAGCAAATTAAAGGCCATTTTGACGCCTTCTTTTCCACCCTCTACAAATATTTCGTATGTGGGCACCTTTTTCCATGTTGCCGTTAAAAGTACGATTAACAAAAAACATGGTATGATCCATACGCTTATTGTAGTAACAAGTCCCATTTTTAGCTCCTCCGGGTCCGTTTATATTGAAAAAAGCGATCGATTAAAATAGCAGAAGTTGTTGATAATGCAGTAGCAATAATAGTAGTTCCGACTATCTCCGTGGGAGAAACTGAGCCATATTGCATTCGAATAGCAATAACGGTTGTAGGTACAATTGTTAAACTTGAAGTGTTTAAAGCTAGAAAGGTGATCATTGACCTCGAGGCAGTATCCGTTCCGCTTAACGCTTTCATTTGTTCCATTGCTTTAATTCCCATCGGCGTAGCGGCATTTCCCAATCCGAATAAATTGGCAGTTATATTGGAAAGAATATACCCCATTGCCGGATGGTCTTTTGGAATTTCCGGAAATAAGCGTGTAATAACGGGGCGGAAAAATGCAGCCAACATCTTTAAAATCCCTGCTTTTTCAGCAACCCTCATAATACCAAGCCAGAATACAAGTACACTTATTAATCCTATCGATAAAGTTACAGCTTCATTTGCACTTTCAAATACAGCCTCATTCACCTGATCCATTGTGCCATTGAACATTGCATATAAAATGCCGATAATGGCCATAGCAGCCCATATTATATTAACCATGTTAGTGGGCTCCCGTTAGCTTTTTGTACATTTCATAAAATACTTCAATTGTTCCCTCGTTCATAGATGGGGATGGCATAATAGGTGCTTCGGCTATAAGTTGGTCATCTAAATAAAATACCGATTTTCCTATCATCTCCCCTTCCTTTACAGATGTATCCTGTAAGATAAAGTTTTCATATTTTATATTCGTTTTTTCTTCATCTGTCAGCGGATAAATAACATCCCTGTTTAAATAACCAGTTGAAATATCCTCCAGACCACTAAATTGATATAGGAATTCGCCTTTTTCAATCAATGGATGCATATCAAACGCTTCGAAACCCCATTCAAACATACTCATATGATCCTGCCAGTCATCTGGTGCGTCCAATGTAACTGCTATTAACTGCATATTTTCTTTTTCGGCAGAAGTAACCAGTGTCCTTCCTGTGTGTCTTGTATAACCGGTTTTCCCCCCGGTACAGTACTCATAAAATTGTGTTAATAATTTATTTTTATTTTGCCAGCTGTACGTTCTGCTCTCGGCTATGTAATCAGTTGTACCGGATATTTTGGCGAATTCCTCATTTTGCATGGCATATTGCATTAAGATTGCCATGTCATATGCAGTAGAATAATGCCGGTCAGCGTCCAAACCATGTGGGTTCTCGAAATTTGTATTGGTCATTCCAAGCCATTTTGCTTTTTCATTCATTAAATAAACAAAACCTTCTTCACTGCCGCCAATATATTCGCTGATGGCAACTGCTGCATCATTACCGGATCTCAGCATCAATCCATAAACAAGATCTTCAATTGTCATTTTCTCACCCTGTTCCAGATAAATAGAAGACCCTTCTGTATAAATAGCTTTTCTGGAAGCAGTAGCCTTTTCATCCATTTTTCCCGATTCAATCGCTATGATGGCGGTCATTATTTTCGTTATACTTGCAATAGAAGCTTTTTCATGGGCATTTTTTTCAAATAATACGCGTCCTGTTGTCTGTTCCAATAAAACAGCGTTATTTCCTGACACATTGACCGATGCATGTCCAGAAATCGGATAAAATAATCCGACAAATAATAGTATAATCATACATAGCATAGCTCGCATATTGGTTTTCCTCCTGCCAGATAGTGAGTCTGTACATTTTATGCGTCATATGCCGTGTTATGAATAAAAGATCTTTTGAGTGAATGTTTACCGATCATTATATTGAAATAAACAGAGGTGGCATAATAAGGGGCCATCTAACGTAAAAGAAGCAGGAGGTGGCGTTTTCCTCCTGCTCTCTAGCTGCTGTATTTTATTTACTTAATTTACGAGCGTTCATATATCGCTCATTTACGTTGTCCCAATTCACCACATTCCACCAGTTATCTATATAAGCTTCTTTATCTGTCTGATATTGTAAGTAATATGCATGTTCCCACACATCCAATACTAATAAAGGAATGGTATTTGCAAGTTGAAACAATTGGTGTTTTTCAAAAGATTGTACGGCAAGTCTTCCGTTCATTGGATTCCATAGTAAAACAGCCCATCCATTTCCTTCTACAGAAGCTGCTGTATTTGAAAATAGTTCCTTAAATTTTTTCCATGAACCAAAATCTTTTCTCAAACGTTTCAAGATTTCTCCCGAAGGCTGCTTTTGTGAATTTGGGGTCATATTTTTCCAGAAAATAGAATGCAAATGATGACCCGAACCATGAAAAGCTTGGTTTCTCAGCCAGTACTTTAGTTTATCATCTGTTTGCCTTTTATAAAGCGCTGTTTCCGCCTCATTTAATCCATCTACATAGGTTTGATGATGTTTTTGGTGATGCAGCCTCATAATTTCTGCACTTATATATGGCTCCAATGCATTATAATCATAGGGTAATGGCGGTAATACGTGCTTGCCATAACCAATATGATGATCTTCCTTTTTATTTTTCGTTATATCTGATAACAGCCTTTGTCCTTCGTTTTGAATGGATGCTACATGATCATGATTCAATGATATATTTTCATGTAAATAACCTGTGATTTTCTGCTGCCATTCGTCAATTTGTTTTAGCCAATCATTCATTTCATGCTCGGATAATTGCGTGCTTTTTAAAGATACTTTTAAATCGTCCCCCCATTTTAAAAGTTTTTCCATATATGCTTCTTTACTTTTTTCCATGTCATCACCCCGATGTAGCATATGCCCATGGGTATGAATTTGTGTAAGCGTGATTGTATATTTTTTTGGATAATATTATTATCTAGGGCATTTATTAAAAGTAGAAAGAGACTGCCCAACATAAACCTAATTGGCAATCCCTTTTTGTTATACCTCTTTATCAAGAAAGAAAAGTTCTGCTTCTTTTTGCAAATCTTCTTCGTTGATATCTTCCGGCAGTGGCGGCAATTCCTCCAATGACGTTAACCCGAAGTAAGTTAGAAATTCTTTACTTGTAGCAAACAAAATCGGTCGGCCAACTCCTTCTTTTCTTCCAACTTCTTCAATTAAAAGCTTGGAAAGCAGTGTCTGTACAGGCCGGTCGCTTTTCACTCCTCTTATTTCCTCAATTTCCATTCTTGTAATCGGCTGTTTATAGGCAATGATCGCCAATGTCTCCAATGAGGCCTGGCTCATTCTGGATGTCTGAGGTGTTTCCAAGAATTTTTTATAATAAGGGTTGTGTTCGGGTTTTGTTGTTAACTGGAATGATTGGTTTGATTTAATTAGCATCATTCCTCGGTCTGTATTTTCATAATCAAATTGTAATTCTTCCAGCAGATGTTCTACTGTTGTCTCCGTAACCTCAAGTATTTTGGATAATTGCTTCACATCTACCCCCTCATCACCACTCACAAATAGCAAGCCTTCTGTAACAGCCTTTAATTTAGAAAATTCCACTATGATTCCTCCATCGGGTAAATATGAATTGCGTCAAATTGCTTTTTTTGCTTACAGTATACGGAATTTGATTTCATTAATTCTAGTAAAGCCATAAATGTGATTACAATATGTGAACGGGAAGGATAGTCAAATAAGTGATCAAATGGGACGCCATCTCCATCCTTCGTAATCCGTGTTAAAATATCGTTCATTCTTTGTTCAATTGGAATTTCAGCTTTTTGAATTTTTGTATCCAGCGGTTCATTCCATTTTTTTCTTTCAAACAATCCCCCCAAAGCTTGAAGCATATCATAGATGGATATATCTCCCCGCACAGGGGGAGACGGAGCACGATCATCAATATTTTCAAATACCGCCGGATCTCTGGTGAACAGCTGGTTATCCGATCGTTCTCTTTCCTGTAATGTTAAAGCAGCTTCCTTATATTTTCTATATTCTAAAAGTCTCTCCAAGAGTTCCTCTCTTGGGTCCTCCATATATTCCTCATTTTCTTCGTCTACTTGCTGGGTGGGAACAAGCATCTTGCTTTTTATGGATATTAATGTAGCTGCCATTACAAGGTATTCACTTGCAATGTTCAATTCCAGTTTTTGCATGGTGTGTATGTATTCCATATACTGCTCGGTAATCTGTGCTACGGGAATATCATAAATATCAATTTCATATTTGTTTATGAGGTGAAGCAATAAATCTAGCGGTCCTTCAAAGGCTTCTAATTTTACTTGATAAGACTGGCTCATCTTAATACTTCCTTTCAACAGAACTAATAATTATCTTAAGTTACCATCAGCGCCTATACACATGTTTTTTGTATTGCATATAGTAAATAATGTGAACAGCTAAAATTAAGGGAGGTATTAATATGAGCGGTTACGGCGGAGGATTTGCATTAATTGTTGTATTGTTCATTCTGTTGATTATTGTTGGTGCATCCTGGTTTTAAATTGTAGTTAATATATACAGAAGAACGATTCAGCAGAGATTAAAATAGCTGTTCCGCTAAAGTCTGATTTCTAATATTAAATCAGGTTAATAGGAACAGCCTTTTATTACATATCATTTGTGGGTATTATTTTCCAGACTTTTAGTATAGAACTTTTGAACGTCTTCATTTGCACAGACGGCATATTTTTCATCATAGAGCCTTTTTATTTCATTCACCATTGCTTTCCCTATTCCCTGATTACGATGTGAAGGATTTACTGAAACGTGTTGAATAACAGCATTTATATCATTTTCAATTTTCACCCCGATTGCACCTATAACGGATTCTTCCTTCCATAAATAAAGATGCCAATCTGAATTTGTCTCATACTCTTTGATTGTTTCCTGCAATTTTTTCACATCTTTACCGTTGGGCATAAAAGACAATAACCCCATAGCAATTTTTTCCATGTTTTTTTTATAACGAATTAACATAAATACCCCTCTTAACATATCCTAACTTAGTAGCATGTATAATTATAATGCCGCTACAAGTTTGTATATATATTTATGCATTAATACAGCGTTTTGTCAAATTAATAACCGTTGGGTGCCGCTTACTCCCGGCGTTATCATGGGTTTCCGGAATTCATCATTCCAGGTAATTTGTGATGGAAAATTATATACTATTGCTTCATTAATTGAAGTATTTTATACCCATCCGATTGTTTGCCCTTTAAATTTAAGGGAAGCAAATTAACAATGGTTAACCATACATTAAACAGACAAAATAAAAGGACATAATTATTCGGAAAAAGATAATATAAAAAGTAAAATATAAACGCCAGCATAGCACTAGTTAATGGCCCCATAATAGTGATCCATATTTTTTCTGACGGCTTAAACTGCCTATTTCTGGAACTGGTAGCAAATCCGCCTAAAAAGAAAAAACGGTGAATGGAAAGCTGGAAAATTTGAAAAGATTTTTCATATATTTTTTTTCCGCACCCGATAGTTAATTGGATATGATCTGCTTTTGCAGTGCGGGCTGCAAAAGCATGACCTGCCTCGTGAACGATTGTACTAAATGGACCGACAACGAACAAAAGATATAATATTAAATAAATATTCATACTTTAGTCCTTGTACTAGCTAGCATTTTCATTTGTCTTTACTCGGAAAATACACGAACTTCATTCATTATGTCTCCATTTGACATTGCTTTAGCATGTTCCACACCTGAAGTAACCTGTCCAAATACAGTATGAACGCCATCTAAATGAGGTTGCGGCTCATGTACGATAAAAAATTGACTGCTTCCAGTATCTTTCCCTGCATGTGCCATCGATAAAGACCCTTTCACATGTTTATGAGGATTACCTTCCGTTTCACATTTAATAGTGTAGCCCGCATTACCTGTGCCATTTCCTGCAGGACAGCCACCTTGACTGACAAATCCATCGATCACACGGTGAAATGTCAATCCATCATAAAATTTATCATTCGCAAGTTTTTCAAAATTAGCTGCCGTATTTGGAGCCTCATTTGGAAAAAGTTCAAATTCGATTTTATTTCCATTCTCCAGTAAAAAGTATCCTTTTTTTGTCATGTGATCATCTCCCTGCTATAAGTAAGTGTTAAAAAAGGAGGTTCAATAGCGAGTAATCGCACGAAGATCCCCTATCCACTTGTCATTTTCACCAGACTTTTTAAACATCCTCTATGAGTAAAAGCCTATTATATTGTACCACCTATTACATTTTAAAGGCAATGATATGGTGTATTATTAAAGATAACTTAAATCATTGGAAACAATATCTTCGTATGTCTCCCTCTTGACAACCAGCTTGTCCTGCCCATTCTCAACAAAAACAACTGCAGCTTTCGGGATGCGGTTATAATGATTTGCCATAGAATAACCATATGCCCCAGTAGAAAAGACTGCAAGTATATCTCCGTCATCAATTTCAGGAAGTGGCAAATCCCAAATAAGCATGTCTCCTGACTCACAGCATTTGCCTGCAACCGATACTTCATTTATCGGCGGCTTTTGTGCCTTGTTTGCTATTACTGCTTCATATTCGGCATTGTATAGTGCAGGTCTAAGGTTATCTGTCATTCCTCCATCTACCGATACATAATTACGTACACCTGGGATGTCCTTTTTGGAACCAATGGAATATAAAGTAATACCGGCATTCCCGGCAATTGCTCTTCCCGGTTCCAGCCAGATTTCAGGAAGCGGCATATTTAGTTCATCTGCTTGTTTTTTCACATGTTCTACAAGAGATTCAACGTAAACATTGTAGGATAAAGGAGAATCGTCGGCTGTATATCTAATACCGAAGCCCCCCCCCAAATTTAATACTTCAGGTGTATATCCATAAACTTCTTTCCATTTTGCCAGTTCCTCAAATAGTCTTTCAGCAGCAGTTACAAAGCGATCCGTTTCAAATATTTGTGATCCGATATGGCAGTGCAGTCCCCTAAAATTGATAGAAGGATGGTTATGCACTAATTTGAATGCTTCTTCTGCTTGACCATTACTTAAATTGAAGCCAAATTTAGAGTCTTCATTGCCGGTCATAATATATTGATGTGTTTCGGATTCCACTCCAGGTGTTACCCGTAGCAGGATATCCATCTTTTTATTCGCTTTGTTTAACAGCTCTTCTATTAATTGTATGTCATAAAAATTATCCACGACAATACAGCCGATATCATGTTCTATAGCCATCGAAAGTTCCTGCAGGCTTTTGTTGTTCCCATGCAAATGAATCCGGTCTGTTGGAAAATCAGCTTCCAGCGCAGTGTATAATTCCCCTCCGGAGACTACATCCAAATGCATTCCTTCCTGTTTCATTACCTGCAACATGGATATCGCAGAAAAAGCTTTGCTTGCATAGGAAACTTTTGCTTTTATTCCCATTTTTTGAAATGTGTTAATGAATGCTCGGCAATTATTCCGAATGATAGAGACGTCATACACATATAAAGGCGTTCCATATTTCTTTGCCAAATCCATTGAATCGACACCATCTACTTCTAAATGTCCTTTTTCATTTACTAAAAAAGGATGATTATCCATCAACATATAAGATTCCTCCAATTATCAAGTTGTCTGCATACGATATAATGTAAAACTTTAACACATTACCATGAAAAAAAAAAGAACTAATTATGTCTTTAGTTCTTTTTATCAGGCTGCCGATAATTATTTTTTGGATGTACAATGCTTGGTCTGCTATTCGTATATGGTGTAGGGATACGGAACAGTGTGTGCAGTATTGCATGCGGATTGAAAGGAATGAATGGCCATAAATAAGGCGTTCTTAATGATCTCACATGCGCTAAAAACAGGATGTGTAATACGATCCCCACGGAAAAACCGGTCAACCCAAAAAATCCGGTGAAAGTAATCAGTGCTAAACTGATAACTTTATTGGCAACACTCAGCTCATGGCTTGGAGTTACATAACCACCAGTAGCTGAAATCGCTACATATAATATTACTTCAGGCACAAACATCCCTACATCAATGGCAATCTCGCCAATTAACACAGCAGCAATCAGACCAAGCGCAGTTGATAAAGGAGTGGGTGTATGAATGGCCGCCATTCTTAAAAATTCGATTCCTATGGCTGCAAGTAAAATTTGCATCATGATTGATATATTTCCGGTTTCAGTCGGTCCAATATAGGATAATTCAGCTGGCAGCAGTGCAGGATTTTCCACAACTAAGAGCCAAAATGGCAAAAGATAAATAGAAAGAAAAACTGCAAGAAATCTTACCCATCTTACAAACGTACCCAGTGCCGGCGTCTGCCGGTATTCCTCTGCATGCTGCAAATGATGAAAAAAAGTTGTTGGCAAAATAATCGCACTTGGTGATGTATCTACAATAATAATAACGTGTCCTTCCAATAAATGGTTGGCAGCAACATCAGGTCTTTCTGTATATCTGACAAGTGGGTATGGATTCCATCCCCGGTCAATGACGAATTCTTCCAAAGCTTTATCTGCCATGGATATACCATCTATTTCTATGTCACTGATACGCTTCTTTATTAATTGAATAAGCCCTTCATCAGCTACGTCCTCAATATAGCTTAAACAAACATCCGTTTTGGATCTTTCTCCAACCTGCAGCATTTCATGACGAAGCCTGGCATCTCGTATCCTTCTTCTGTTTAATGCCGTATTCTCCACAATATTTTCGGTGTAACCGTCCCTTGAACCTCTGACAACACGCTCTGTATCAGGCTCTTCCGGTGACCTTCCCGGATAGTTACGAACATCTACTACAAAGGCATATTTATGTCCCTCTACAAAAACAACAATTAAACCCGACAGTAATTGATCAATTGACTCATCCATCGTTTCTGTTGGCTCAAGCTGCTGATGAACCAGGCGATTTTCAATAATTTCCGGCAACTTTTTCTTGTTGCTTTCGTAATCATTAATAGCGATCAGTACTTTTAAAATTTCCTGCACAATCGATGAATCACAGAGCCCGGTTAAATAATAAACTTGCACCTTATTTTTCAATATAATAAGCTCACGGAATCCGAGGTCATAGGAGACACCAAGGCCTAATTTTTCTTTCATATATGCTTCGTTTTCAGCTATTTTACTTGAAACAGGTATTTTATTATCTCCTTTATTTGCCAAAAAAATCACTCCAAATACAAAAGCGTTACTTCACAAAATACATCCATTGAAATAATGAACCGGCGATTTTACCCAGGACTACTGCCATAAATAACCACATCAAATGCCGGTCCACGCCGAGACGTTTATAAATAATCGGAAAAACGTTGAGAATTTCGGTTAATGCTGCAGCCAGCATCCCATTGAAAATACCATGTAATAAACCCCAGAACAAGAGAAGAAAAACTGGCTGACTCCATGTAATGGATGTAAATGAGAAAAATGTCCCGACGAGCGACCCTATAATTACGCAGGAGATATAGACATTAATATATTTTTCTGTTTTACTTAATTGGATTAATCTTGGGATAATACCAAGTACTGTAAGAAATGCGACAAAACCAGCACCTACAGCAAGACCCCCGCTAATACCAATAATCAACTGGATGAAATTACTAATCAATGATTGTATCATTTTAATTTGTTTTCGTTATGCCTCAAATAATGATCGAGATCCTGCTGGTAATTAAAAATCTCCACTTCAAGGGGGCTTGGCTCTTCATTAATGCGTTTATTAAACCAGTGATTAAAAAATAAAATCATCCCAAGTCCCAATCCGAAAGAGTATGGGATCTGAATCCATAAAGGAAATTCACTTTCTTCTCCTGTAATGATAAAATGCAGTTTCTGCTGTACTTCCTGCATACTTACATCGTAATGAAAATTCATAATTGTCATGGCTGTACCAATAAATAAAAGAACCCATATACAGGCTGTTAATACGATGGATGGAGATTTACGTTTTGGTTGTATACTTATAATTGTTTGTTCAGGCCCAATTAGCTGAAATTCTATGTTTTCATACATTTTATTTAAATGATCAATAACGAGAAAGCTGTCGATGATCACTGTATTTATATCCTTTTTGGTAATTCGGTATATAGGTGTGTTTTCAAGCTTTCTTTTTTGCCATCCATTGGTTGATATATAGGCAATATGTTTCAGCTGAATGTCTATCCTTTCAGACAACTCCAGTTTCTTTTTCATTTTCAGATATACAATATCGGTCACTTAAAAAGCACCCTTTTCCTAATTGATATTGATCTGAAAATAGTATTTGTCAATAATGGATTATTTATTACGATGGAAATTCATGAAGTAAAAAGATGTTTATGTATTTTTTAGTAGAAAGCATAGCAAACAGCAGAAATAAGAAGACTGCCCTTGGCATATAACAGAAGTTTTAATAGATTCATCCGATAAAAACCACTGTTATTCTTTGCCGGGACAGCATTATTTATACATCCATATTTATTTTCATTTCTTTTAATATCTTTTTTTCCAGTCTCGAGACTTGCACCTGGGATATCCCTAATCTTTCGGCAACCTCGGATTGTGTCTGATCTTTATAGTATCTTAAATAAACGATGACTCTCTCTCGTTCATCCAGGTTTCGGATAGCATCCTGCAATGTCATTTTATCAAACCATTTTGAATCGGTATCAGCAATTTGATCCAGTAGGGTGATAGGATCCCCATCATTTTCAAAAACCGTTTCATGTATGGAATGCGGTGATTTAGCCGCTTCCTGGGCATGAACTACTTCTTCAGGAGAAATGTCCAAAGCATCTGCAATTTCATTTACAGTAGGTGATCTTCCCAATTCTTTCGTTAATTCATCCTTTTTCCTGCGTATTTTATTTCCTATTTCCTTCAGGGATCTGCTGACCTTTAAACTTCCATCGTCTCTAATAAACCGCTGGATTTCCCCTATGATCATTGGAACAGCATACGTTGAAAAGCGGACTTCATAGGAAAGATCAAATTTATCTATGGACTTAATTAATCCTATACTACCGATTTGAAATAAGTCATCAGGATCGTATCCTCTGTTTATAAATCGCTGAACAACTGACCAGACAAGCCTGACATTATTTTCTACCAGTGTATCCCTTGCCTTCTTGTCCCCTTCTTGACTCTGATGGATCAGTTCTTTTATTTGTGCATCAGTTAAGGTTTCATTCCGTTTACTGTTATTTTTTACATTTACATTCATAGGCATCCCTAATTATAAACAGTTCTGCTGTTTATCAGCTGCTTAGTCATATGAACAATGGTTCCGTTTTCGGAATTGGAAATAACCTCAACTGTATCCATAAAGTTCTCAATAATGGTAAATCCCATACCGGATCTTTCCAACTCCGGCTTGGAAGTATATAAGGGCTGGCGTGCTTCATCTATATTTTGAATACCTATCCCTTTATCTTTAATGATCAGCTCAATTTCTCCTTCGTGCAGCGTACAAGCTATAAAAATTTTATGATGACCTTCATTATTATAGCCGTGAATAATAGAATTTGTTACAGCCTCCGATACTACTGTTTTTATTTCTGTCAATTCCTCCATCGTCGGATCCAGTTGTGAAATAAATGCTCCCACTGTAACCCTGGCAAAAGCTTCATTTTCACTTACACTTAAAAACTCTATCTGCATTTCATTTTTCATGATGCCACCCCCAATGATTCCAGTGCAAACAGTTCATTCTCCTCGAGCCGAATGATTTTAAACATCCCCGACATTTCAAACAAACGTTTGATTGGCGGTGAAATGGAACAGACAACCATTTCACCGCCAAACTGCAACACTTCTTTATACCTGCCTAAAATAACGCCCAGGCCGGAGCTATCCATAAAAGTTACAGCTTCAAGATTTAAAAGGACATGTTTCATTGCATTCGTTTCCATCATTTCTTTCCATTCATTTCGCAAGCCTTCTGTCTCATGGTGATCTAATTCCCCTGACAGCCTGACAACGAGTACATCTTCTTTCATAATAAATGACGAATTAAGCCCCATTGCTTTTTCCTCCCTTATTAATTACTCATAAGTCTCTTTCTATATTCACTGAGTCAATTCCTGCTACATGACAAAAGAAGAAGTAATTCCTGTAATTTAGTATAAATTATTCAGCTTTCAACAATTTTTGCATAGATCTTTTAAATAAGGTGTAATAAGATGCTTTTTTGATATCATGATCAACCGTCAAACCACTTTCAGACAGGATATCCTGTCCTTTTTTGACATACAGCGTGCCGATTTCATCGCCCTTTTGTAATGGAGCGGTAATATCAGGATGGAATTCAACTTCAGTTGTTATATCTTTCGTCGATTCTCCTTTAGTATGAAGGGTGCTGATTGATTCGGATGCCACTATTTCTATGTTTTTATCTTCAGCCTTTAACAGCTGTAAATTTGTTATCGTTTGCCCTTTATCAAAAAGTTTTTCTGTTTCGAAATGGTTAAAAGCATAATCGAGCATTTGGGATACTGCTGCATTTCTTTCTTTTGTTGTTTCGGCACCCATTACAACCGTAATGACTCGCATATCATTTTTTTCTGCGGTAGCCGTCAAGCAATATTTCGCTTCGTTTGTAAAACCTGTTTTCAGCCCATCTACTCCAGGGTAAAACCTTACTAATTTATTCGTGTTTACGAGCCAAAATTCGTTGTCCTCCCCCTGGCGCAAATAATCTTCATAGATTGATGTATAATCTGTTATTGTTTCATATTTCAATAATTCCTTGGCAATCATTGCCATATCATAAGAGGTGCTATAGTGATCCTCAGCTGGCAATCCGGTAGAATTTTGAAATTTGGTATTTTGTAAGTCTAATTTCTCCACTTTTTCATTCATTCTTTTGACAAAAGCATCCTCACTGCCGGCAATTCTTTCAGCTAAGGCAACACTTGCATCATTTCCTGATGCAACCGCTACTCCTTTAAGCAGATCTTTCACGGTCATCTCTTCCCCTTCTTCGAGAAAGATCTGGGAACCACCCATGGAAGCAGCTCTTTCGCTTATCCGGATCGTTTCATCATAGGACAGATTTCCATTTTCCAATTCTTCCATAATGAGCAGAAGTGTCATGACTTTTGTCATACTTGCCGGCGGAAGCTTTTCATTTGCATTTTTATCAAAAAGTATTTCTCCTGTATCTCTTTCCATTAAGATTGCCGTTTCCGCTTCGGATGCCAAATTTAATTGATCCTGTTCGTTATCTTCCTCCTCTTCTGCAAAAGCAGGGATATTCATACCGAGCAGTAAAGTAAATATTATGCTGACCATTACTACACTCTTTTTCATAGACTTTACCTCCAACAATCAATATAACTCTAGGGTTGACAATCATGATGAATTTTATACGGGAAAATATGGATATACTCTGCTTATTAATACAGGATTTCGAAAAAAAGCCGTGAACGTTATAAAACGTTCACGGCTTTTTACGGTATAATTTTTCTAACCACTGATTTATTTTCTTTTGAATTATTTAGGAAGGTGAATTGTGTTCAACCATGATAAGGATTTTACAGCCAAATGCTATAATACATCATTATTGTTTTGTTGTGCTTCCTGTAATTGCTGGCGGGTATCATGCAGTTGTTCGTATGCCTGCTGGAATTGCGGGTTTTCCGTTGCCTCCGTTCCTGCCTGCATCCGTGCATATTCCAATTCTTGCTCACCCTGCAATAATAATTGAACGGCCTGGTCCAACATTTCTTCATTTGAGCCTTGAGCTTCAAAGGCAGTCTCCTGTGCTTCTTTTATACTTTTACTGGCCTGCTGCAATATTTGATGTAAATGCTGTGGAACCATAAATGTATCCTCCATTTATTTTATTCCTTGTTATTATGGACTTTTCCACTCGATAATATGTATAGGATTGAGCATCGAGGCTGGGATAAAACAATTGTAGTAAAAAAATACGAACATCTCTAAACTTGCACTTAAAAACGTAAGCGTCAAATAAAACACACATAGAATCAGAAAGTCATCCATGCGATAATCTTCTTAGAAATGAATTCAGGAGGTTATGCGATGACTCTAAAAGACAAAAGAATAGAATGGGAAGCGCGGTA
>NZ_JBGOHB010000005.1:0-174216 GCF_041521345.1 Virgibacillus oceani
TGTTTTTTTAGGATTTATGAATATGCAAGACATTTTTACACCAACAAAAAAAGCCTTTGCGGACAAAGACTTTAATTTCTATGAATATAGTTTTGGTTTTGTTGCATTTTTTAATTTACGCAGATAGTAATTGTATTTCTCTTCTCTTGGCTCGGTATGAATCATATTATACTCACAGTCCGTACAGATAAACATGGTATATAAATGAATTCCTCTTGCCTTCTCTTCTTCACAAATACCGCAGCGTTGATTTATTTTTTCCATGTCCCCACCTCCGTTAGAATCTAGTATCTCCCAATCTAACGTATTTTATGCAGGGAAACTAAAAAACTTTAATGTTATTAATCAAGGAATAATAAATAAATGGATGGCTGCCAGTGAACCTACGCCAAATAAACCTAGAAAACCGGAAACAACAACCGTGAATAAGTTTATTGGGATATGTAAACCAATCGCTCCCCCGAATACATTTACGAAAAACAAAAATAATATGCCTATCCCAAGCTTAATCGTTGTATGGCCAATAAAACGCATCGGTTTGACTGGAGCCCCGACAATTAATAATAAAATAATTAATGCTACCATGATTGTAATAACGACTGTAGAACTCACGATATACCATTCCTTTCCTTGTCCCCTTTATAGTACATATGCGTTAGCGCATGAAAAAAGAACAGGAAAAGGCATGAAATCAGCTTGATTTCTGTTATTATAAACAAAGTGATAATTTATCATTTATTAATGTGTATTATAAAATAAATGATGAAAACAGGAGAATAAAGAGCGGTTTGATATTGGTCAATTAGGTTTACATTTTTTTCAGATATATGAGGAGTGAAAGCATGAAAGAAAACTTAAAATTTGCTTGGGTAGCTTCGTGGTTTGCACTGGTTGGGCAGCTAATTTTTTTTATAGGAGTGTCGATCTTCACAGGAGATTGGCGCTATGTTGGATGGAGTTTTATGATAAGTATGTTAGCCGGTGTTCCTAGTATGATTAATACTTGGCGAGCGCAGAAAAAAGTGAATAACAATAAAATGGAACAAGTCCACAAGAGCTTTTAATAAGGAGGTCTTTGAAAGAGGTTGGTTACAATAAATTTTAGGGGGTACCATTTTATACAGCCGACGCTTTTCAAATCAATGTACCTAAAGGGGTTTACCCATTATTTGATGGATTAGAAGGATCGAATCTGGATACTAAAGCAAAGGCTTCATTAGCACTTGGTCTTTTTGTGAATAAACCGGTAACTCTGGCAAGAGCTGCTTATTTTTTTGAAAAGTCGCAAATAGATTTTCTGTTTGATATATTTAAAGGAATTTTAGTAACAAAAGCTGACTATAAAGAAATAGATAGTAAATCATCAACAGACAAATCCCTCGCTAACTGTTACATTCCTTAACGATGAAATGATACTATATAAAACCAGTGTAATCTACACTAAATGAGGTAATCAGATATCTATGTTAAAATATAAAAAGGGTATGAATAAGAACAAGGGGGATTCAAAATGGACGTGAAATTTCCAATTGGACAATTACAAGTTCCTGAGAAAGTAACATTGGACCATATTCAAGCATGGTTGAAGGAAATTGACACTTACACGATTCGATTAAGAGAAACTGTTGATGACTTAAAAGATAAGGAATTAAATAAAACGTATCGTGAAGGCAGCTGGACAGTTCGCGAGCTTGTTCATCATATCGCTGACTCTCAGTTAAACATGTATCAGCGTCTGAAGCTGGCTTTAACAGATGAGAATCCAACAGTACCACCTTTTGACCAGGATAAGTGGGCGATTCAACCGGATACAAAGCTTCCGGTGGAGAGTTCTATCAACATGTTAGAAGGTATCAATGAGCGCATCGTCTCGTTAGGACATAGTTTAACAGAAGCGCAGTTAAATCGAGTTTTTACACATGAGGTAAACGGTGAAATAGCAGTGGCAACAAAAATGGCAAAGCTATCCTGGCATGAAGAGCATCACTTAGCCCATATAAAAATCGCATTATCTCAATAAAACAATATGTATGGAAATGGCTTATCGATATTCGGTAAGCCATTTATTTTTAACAAAAAGGAATAAATAGTGAAAAATATTACAGGCCATAAATATACTAATCTATCATTTCATCTTCATCGCACTTACACCACGGTGCCGAGCTTCACGCAGCAAAAATAAATAATTCGCCTGCAGGACTTTTGCCTGATGATATCCATTCGTTGTTGGTTCCATACTTTGGTCTATGATGGATTGAACCCGTCTCCACTCCGATTGCAATGAAAAAATAGCATCTAATAATTCTGCATCCATATCTTTCTTCTTTATTTTTCTAGCCATGCATGTCACCCGACCCTACAAATCTCTTCTTCCTTCAAGTGCTTTGGATAATGTTACTTCATCTGCATACTCCAAATCCCCGCCGACAGGTAATCCGTGGGCAATTCTTGTCGTCCGGATTCCTGATGGTTTTACAAGTCGGGAGATATACATTGCCGTAGCTTCCCCTTCAATATTCGGGTTGGTGGCAAGGATTAGCTCTTCCACTTCCTCATCCTTCAACCGATTGATCAGCCCAGGTACATTAATATCTTCCGGCCCAATCCCGTCCATGGGGGAGATGGACCCGTGCAGGACATGATATTTTCCTTGGTAGTCTTTCATTTTTTCCATCGCAATGACATCTTTTGGATCCTGTACAACACAAATAATCGATGAATCGCGTGTTGTATCCTTACATATCGGACATGGATCCTCGTCTGTAATATGTCCGCAGACAGAACAATGTGTCAGTTGCCGCTTTGCATTAACTAATGCATTTGCAAAATTTAACACATCGTCTTCTTTCATATTTAAAACAAAAAATGCCAGACGGACTGCTGTTTTTGGCCCGATCCCCGGCAATTTCGTAAAGCTGTCAATTAATTTGGATATTGGTTCTGGATAATACATATGATGTTCCTCCTAGAACAACGATGCAATCTGCAACATGAGCAGACTGCATATAAAAGGCCACTGATAAATAAGACTTATCACCGGAATGAACTGATGAAGCCCAATCAATCATTTATATATGCCAACTTACATCATTCCCGGCGGCATATTCATTCCTTTTGTAAATTCTCCCATTGTCTCATTTGTTTTATCATCTACTTGTTTAATGACGTCATTGGTGGCTGCAAGAACAAGATCTTGAAGCATTTCAACATCGTCTGGATCTACAACCTCTTCCTTAATTTGTACATCGGTAATTTCTTTTTTACCGTTGGCAGTTACTGTAACCATTCCACCACCGGCAGAGGCTTCAAACGTCATTTCATAAAGCTCATCCTGTGCTTTCACCATTTTCTTTTGCATTTTCTGCATCTGCTTCATCATATTATTCATATTTCCCATACCCTTCATGGAAACAACTCCTTTTCGTTTATTATTTACACATTTCATATTTTACATTGCTACTAAGGAATCCGAAACCTCTAATCATGGATTTCCAATAAATCCTCTCCGACAAGCTCTCTGGCTTGCTCTACAATGGAATCCGTTTTTTGTCCTTCATCTTTGGTTTCTGTTTTTTCCTGCTTATTTATATATTCTGTGCGCATTTCCTGCCATGCTTCATCAGGTATCGGAATAATGGTTAATGATTTTCCCATCACACTGCCCAATACCGATTCTACTGTTTGCCGGTTATCAAGAAATAGCGAACAGTGAATTTCATATTTGAAAGCTACGACAACTGCTTCATCTGACGCTGCTACAGGATTACTATCCTGAATGGTAGCATGTGCAGGCGCATTTGTCGATTTTAACTGGGATAAAAAGTCAGCCCATTTGCCTTGAATTTCTTTTCTTAAATTCTTTTCTGCCTGTTGAACGACATTGCGAATTTTTTCATAAGATACTTTAAAACTATTCCTCGATGATCTTGACTGCATTCTTTGTGGTTCTCTTCTTGGCACAGGCTGTGTGTTACCTGCTGATTGCTGTTTTAATCCGGCTATTTCTTTTTCGAGCTGATCCAATTTGGAAGTCAGCTTGATCACCGTATCAGAATCTGTGGCAGGAGTGGTGGTTTCTTGTTTTTGATAACGGTTTGTAATCGTGATAACAGCAATTTCAATAAATACCTTTGGACTATTCGTCCATTTTATTTCCTGCTGACATCGATTTAACTCCATGATCGATTCCTGAATCCATTCGTTGGAAACTTGTTCCGTGAGTGCTTTAAAGCTTTCATCTACTCTCGCACGTTCCAGCAGGCCTCCTAGGCTTGGCGCACTTTTATACAGCAGCAAATCCCGCATAAAATAGATCAGATCATAGACGAAGCGGGCAGGGTCTTTTCCGCCTGCAATCAGCTCATCCAGTAAGGTTAATGCTTGTTGTACATCTTTTTCATGCATTACTTTTACAATATCTGTCAGGATTTGCTGGGAAACACCGCCTGTCACGGCAAGCACGTCATCCAGTTCTACTGTATCTTCACTGTAGGAAATCGCCTGATCCAAAATACTTAAGGCATCACGCATGCCGCCTTCCGCTGCTAAAGCAACTGTCTCCAGTGCTTCTTGGGAAACGGTTATATTTTCTGTATCATGGATCGTTTTCATCCGGTCTACAATAGTCTGATTGGAGATTGGCTTAAAATCAAACCGCTGACACCTGGAAAGAATCGTTAGCGGGATTTTATGCGGTTCTGTTGTGGCTAAAATGAACACCACGTGCTGTGGTGGCTCCTCCAATGTTTTCAACAATGCATTAAAGGCATTTACGGAGATCATGTGCACTTCATCAATAATATACACTTTATATGGAACAGAACTGGAAGCATATTTTACTTTATCACGAATTTCCCGGATATCTTCTACACTCGTATTTGAGGCAGCATCAATTTCAATAACATCAGAAATGGAACCATCCTGAATACCGCGGCATGCGGTACACTCATTACATGGTTCTTTCACCGGGGAATGCTCACAATTAATTGTTTTCGCAAAAATCTTTGCAGCACTCGTTTTCCCCGTCCCCCTAGGACCGGAAAATACATAGGCATGAGAAAATTTTTCCTGAACAATCGCATTTTGCAGCGTTCTTGTAATATGAGTTTGTCCAACTACATCCTGAAATTGTCTTGGTCGCCAAACGCGATATAACGCCTGATAGCTCATAATCCAAATCCCCTCTTTTAGCTTCTTCTATTATACTCTATTTAAGGGGTGATTGTGAACCTCGGAGGTTTATTTTTAGAGAAGAGATACCAGTGGCGGGGGCTGCCAAAGAGAAATCAGCATGCAGCCGATTTCTCTTTTTCTTAGATGCTTAGGAGATTATAAAAATTATAACCTACCGATACTTTTAGTATCGGATTAGTCACGTCCAGCTCCAACGCCCAGCGACTATCAGACTTCCTTCACCTCCGTGCGATAAGTCAACATCGGCTCCTTACGGGTAAAGGAAGGCCGACTAACTACGACCTTGCCGGTCAACGTCGGCATACCCCCGATGCGGGGGCATGTTTCCTTTATCTCCTACGGCTCAGTCCAGTCTGTACGTCGATAACCGGGCGCTTCCGCCTTTGTTCATGAAAAGGATTAAGCGAAATTTATTTAAGAACGAATTCGCTTTTTAAATGCAAATTTATATATTTATTCAGCAGCTGATCGAGCTGCTGACTGCATTTAATGGTTCGTTCATCCTGTAATCCATACTTTTCACCGAGTTCAATCATCTCTTTTTTCTTTATTGTAATTTTATCTGGCACATGAAAGTCACTCGGTACTTCTCGTACTACCCCTTGATCCATATTTCCTTTTCCTTTCTATCTATAGTAGCCAGAAAAACACAGCCATGAGTAATTATCCCTATTTCACATAAAAAATCAATACATTCGACAATCAAAGTCAAAAGAATATAAAATTAGACAAGAATGGTGAGCAAAATGGTGTAAGAGAGGGATTAAACTAAATAATTATGACATTTTATCATTTCTGGATAACTAAAAATCCCTCTACCAATTGAACTTTTGGTAAAGGGATAATAGAGATATGTAAGCCGTGCACCCATCATCGATGTGACAGCCCTGTGCGTTACTTAATTTCATGGCTCGGATCAGGTAACCCTGCGGCACACAGAAATAACCACTTACTGCTGCTTCCTTCCGGACCTGACAGAATTCATGGGTTTCTGTTGCGCAGGACCTGATCGTCAACACCAATCCGTTAAGGCAGACCATAAAGCTGCCTCACCTCAGATGGGAATTCGACCTCGCTATAGCGGATTGCGAGTACAGGGCACCGCTACCTCCCCGCTTAGCACGGCATTCTTCATTATAACATGTCTCACTGAAAATGCAATAAGGGATTTTTTGGAAATCAGAAAACAATAGGAATACCCAGGTACACTATCGGCATTTAAATTTTATCTCTATAAGACTGGTGAAAATATCACTTCCAGTTAGAGGACCTTCTTATAAATGGTCCTCATCCTAAGTATACTGTAAATTGTTCCTTGTCCATCCATCTGCCTATAAGCGACAAACAATGAAATTTCACCAATCTCCTATGGTTATAACTTTATTGAGGTTTTTATGAAAGAATTTATTCCTTACCCATTTAATGCTATAATTAAAAAAATGATGTTAAAAGGTGGGAAAAGCGTGAACGATACCGAAAAATTTGAACATTGGAAGGACATAGCGAAGTATGATTTAGATACTGCGGAAGCCATGTATCAGACTGGTCGTTATCTTTATGTGGTGTTCATGTGTCAACAAGCGATTGAAAACTCACCAAAGGTATTCATGTTTTAAAACAAGGAGAAGAAGCACCCAGAACACATAATATTTATTCCGTTTTTAAAAAAGCATTTGATTCTGAACAAAAAGACGAGGCGTTTATAAAGAAAGAAAACGAATATGCACCTTTTTTTGCAGAGCTTTTAGCATACTATATATCGGATCGATATCCTTCTTACCGTGAGAAACTGTCTCATACGATAAGGAAAGAAAAGGCTGAGGAAGTTTTGAAAAAATCCCGGGAGGTGTTTACATGGCTGGAATCCCTCCGAAAGTTATAGAATCCATTAGGCTTTTTTTATCTAAAATTTCCGCAGATATTCCTGTAAAAAAAGCAGTTCTATTTGGCTCGTTTGCTAACGGTACATACCATGAAGATAGCGATATAGATTTGGCAATATTTTCCGAATACTTCGAGAATGTATTAAGGGTAGAAGGAACAACTTACTTACTTATTCAAGCCCAGGAGTTTGATCTGGATTTGGCACCAATCGCATTCACCGGAAAAGAATATGACGAACGCTTGGGTATTGTTGATCAAATTCTGAAAACAGGAATTGATGTCGAGGAAATGATCAGTTAAATAAAAGATTCCTGAATAAAATAGTAAATTCACAGCATTTTAAAAAGCTCGAAATCAAATCTGAGCTTTTTTTGTTTGTTATTTATCCTTTCCTTCTCCTCTCCCGCAACTCCTTAAAAAAATCCTTCAGCAGCTCCCCGCATTCCTTGTCCAAAACACCAGAAGTCACCTCAGCCTGATGATTAAAACGCTTATCTTCAAGCAAGTTCATTAACGAATGGACACTTCCCGCCTTTGGATCCGGAGCACCATACACCACCCGCTTTATACGAGACTGCAAAATAGCCCCTGCACACATCGGACAAGGCTCTAAAGTAACATAGAGGATGCAATCCTCCAGACGCCAGCTTCCTATCTTTTCATTTGCCATCTGGATGGCAATCAGCTCTGCATGGGACAACGTGGTTTGGGAAGTTTCCCGTAAATTATAACCTGTCCCAATGATATTATCCTCATAAACAATAATTGCCCCAATCGGCACCTCGTCATATTTCAAAGCCTCTTTTGCCTGTTCTATCGCTATTTGCATATATTTTTCATCTGTCATTATGATCACATCACTTTATGATAAAGTTTTAAAAAAAGACAAAAAGGATAACGTATATATTATAGTGCGTGTTCAAAAAGGAGGATAAAAAGGACCGAGAAGTTCGAGGCGGGGCAGTTTTGAGCAACGGAATGTATGTATTTAGATACATGAGTAGCGCAAAAACAAGCCAACGAAGAAATTCGACGTGTCATTTTTACCGGACTTTTTGAACAACCTATTATAACGTTTTTTTCCTCACTAAACGTACCAAGGAGGCAATTATGGAAAATTCATTCGCAAATACGGCTGTTCTTTTCGTAGATATTATTAATGATTTCGATTTTAAAGGTGGAGAACACCTGCAAAAGCATACGAAAGAAATCCTGCCAAACCTGATTAAACTGCGAAAATTTGCAAAGGAAAATCATCTGCCTATCATATATATTAATGACCATTATGGCCTGTGGCAAGCAGACTTTCAAAAAATTATCGATCATTGTAAAAATGAGAGAAGTGAAGAAGTAATTGACGCGCTGAAACCGGATGATAAAGATTACTTTTTTATCAAACCGCAGCATTCTGCGTTTTTTCAGACACCACTTCAATCCCTTCTGATTGAGCTGAATCGGACAAACCTCATGATAGGAGGTATTGCCGGGGATATTTGTATTTTGTTTACCGCAAAGGACGCTTATATGTACCAGTATGATATGCATATACCAAAAAATTGTATGGCATCCGAGGAAAAAGAGAATAACGAATATGCCCTGTATTTAATGAACTCCGTGATGAAAGCAAACATCGATCCATTTTAATTTGTGACATATCCAAGGCTCCCTCCTCATAAAATGTAAGCAGCAATTCTTTTATGAAGGAGGGATTTTTTTGCAAATTCATGTTATACAACAAGGGGAGACGTTGTTTCAAATTGCCAATACATACGATATATCCATCCAAGCAATTACAGATGCAAATGAATTGGAGACACCTGATCAATTAGTAGTCGGTCAAACGCTCGTTATACCGATTACCGGCCAATATTATTTTGTACAGCCGGGGGACAGTTTATATTCCATTGCTCAAGCATTCAGTATGTCTTATCAGGAACTTGCCCAGATTAATGCGATTCCTGTAAATAATATACTTCCTATCGGTCTCCGGTTATATATACCACCCCAGGAAAAGCGTGCGATTCAATCGAATGCGTACATTGAACCAATTGGCGAAACTGTCTCGGAAACACTGGAAAATGCGGCTGCGAAAGCCACCCCATACCTTACGTTTCTTGCTATATTCAGCTACCAGGTCAATCGGGATGGCACATTAACACCGCCGCCCCTAAATGGTCTGGTGGAGACAGCAAATGCAAACGATACAGCATTAATGCTCGTTGTCACCAATCTGGAAGAGGGGCAGTTTAGTGCGGAGCTGGGGCATATCATATTAACTGTGCAGGCTGTCCAGAATACATTGCTTGATCAAATTATAAACATTGCCCAGGAAATAGGGTATAGAGATGTGCATTTCGATTTTGAATTTTTGCCGGCAGCGGACAGGGAAGCATATAATCAATTTTTACAAAATGCGAAAGATCGACTATCCCAAGCAGGATTACTCATGTCCACTGCAGTTGCACCGAAAACAAGTGCTGAACAGACCGGACAGTGGTATGAAGCACATGATTATGCTGCACATGGGGAAATTGCCGATTTTGTTGTATTGATGACCTATGAATGGGGGTATAGCTACGGTCCGCCAATGGCTGTTTCTCCGATCGACCAAGTGAGACAAGTGGTGGAATATGCATTAACGGAAATGCCTGCTGAAAAGATCATATTAGGGCAAAATTTATATGGCTATGATTGGACACTTCCTTTTGTAGAAGGAGGCGAGGCTGCGCGTGCAATTAGTCCACAGCAAGCAATTACGATTGCCAGGGAAAATAATGCTCAGATTCAATATGACGAGACAGCACAGGCACCATTTTTCGTATATACGGATGACGCGGGGAACGAGCACGAGGTTTGGTTTGAAGATGCAAGATCCATCCAAGCGAAATTTGATTTGATTAAGGAATTGGATTTACTGGGAATTGCGTATTGGAAATTGGGTTTGGCTTTTCCGCAGAATTGGCTTCTGCTCGAGGATAATTTTGAAATAACAAAATTGGAATAAAGAAAAGGCCGGGACAGAACAATTGAAGTAAACAAAAATCCGAATATCACTAAAATGGCACTTAAAAACCGCTCCGGAAATATACTACGCTTTCACCACTGCACAAGTGCGACATCACTTCAAACTCCCTTTGGACGCTCGCTTTCAGTGTGTCTTCTTTGCCGCGGGCGGCTGGTGATCCTCCTTGCCCCGACAAGGGGTATGCCGACGTTGCCCGCAAAGGGCGGTTTTAGTCAGCCTTCATTATTAAAGCACTCCGGGGTCTCACCGATGCCTTTTCTCCCGCCGGAGTCTACGTATATTTCCGGAGCTGCCATAGTAGATTGTTCGTCTTTTCAGTGTTTCCTCAGGTTCTGTCCCAGGCTTTTTTTCTACTATTGATTTAAAACATTTAATGCTTCTTTGTTAAATGCCGGGAGATCGTTCGGATCACGGCTTGTAACTAATTGATTCTGGCAAACAACTACTTCTTCATCTTTTACATCTGCCCCGGCATATTCCATATCCACCAAGATGGATTTAAAGCCTGTAGCTGTTCTGCCTTCCAGTGCCTTCGCGGTAATTAAAAGCTGCGGGCCATGACAAAGGGTTACTACCGGTTTTTTCTCATCCATAAAATGCTTTGCAAATGTCACGAAACGGTCATCTGCGCGCAGCATATCCGGAGAGAAACCTCCTGGAATAAATAAGGCATCGAAATCGTTCGGATCTACATTGTCAATACCTTCATCAATGTTTACTTCTGCTTCATTATTTTTTCCGGTTACTTTATTACCTTTTTCTTTTTCAATGGTAATTACTTCATGTCCTGCATCTTGAAATGCTTTCGCCGGATCTGTATATTCTACGTCTTCAAACATATCTGTAATTACGGTTGCTATTTTTTTAGCCATTGCATATCGGCTCCTTTCTTTTGGGTTACAATATTTGTATTTCCTATTTGGACATGTGTAAAACATAGTAATCCAGATAATAGTTTGAGGGTGAGTTAAAATCCATTTCACCGCTTTAACAATGTGGAACAGTAATCACCGAAATTTTCTCATATATTGATTGATAGCAATCCATTTAATAGTGTTATTTTTAAAAAACTCCACTATTACTTAGTATTTCATCTGTACCAAGTAAGGTAGCTTCCTCTATCCCTACATTATTGATTTTCATAAAGGATTGTACTGCTTGGTATCCGACCGCATATCCTGCAAATGGTGATAATCCAACAGGTTGATAACCTTGTTCTTTTGCAATAGTGTCACCAAACATGTAACTGCTAACCTCAGCAAAGCCTCTCACATCTAATGAATCTTTTATTACTTCCTTTGAGTATTCTAAGTCCCCTGTATCAAAAGAAGTAACCCAAGGTCCTAAAAGGTTGTCTCCATAAAGCTCTTTTGTAAATGACTCTGCCAAACCCTCTATAACCAAGTAATCCCCCACAGTAACGTCTCCATGATCCCAATCGAAATAGGAAAAACGAATATTATGATGAAATTCATGTGCAATTACAGTAGGAAGTCTTGGAGTATTATAGGAGTTGGGGTAAATAGATACTTGAATAAATCCTGGTATACCTCCAAAGCCACAATAACCTTTTTGTAACTCGAGCTTTTTCGGATCAGCTATATACATACCAAATATCAATTCATCAGCATTTATATTTAGATTATTTTTATCAATAAAATCAACACAATCATTCAAGGTGCTATTTGCAGTTTGAAGAGCCTGAATTTCTTTCAACTTCTCTAAGGCTTTTCTTCCAGTTTTAGTATCCGATAAATGAAGATAGCCAAGCATATTTGTTGCCATTAGTACGTCATAACCGTTGGGCTGCTTAGCCTTTAACGGTACATTAATTGTATTCCACATCTTTTCGAAAGGCTTCATCATGGAATACCGATAGAAATCTTCTCTATCTTCTTCCATGGAAAACAATTTTTCATATTGTTCCATTGTGTCTTCAATTATTATTTTCATTCCTGTCACCCTTTTTTTGATTATCCGTAGAGCATTCCAGATTAATTTTATTTGTTATCGGTATAAACCAAAATGGCATCCCGTAAAAATTTTGCCGCACCATTTGCAGCTTTATCATAATAAGCGGCAAAACGCTCATCGGCAACATACATTTCAGCCAAACCTGCATGGGCTTCTTTGGAATAGTCATTCCAGTAATACATGAGCCATTCTTTATGTTTGACCGCCATTTCCTGTGCTGCTTCAGACGCTGGATCACCTGTCTTAACCAGCTCTTTCAGCGATTCGAGAATTTCACTTCCCAGTTCTTTCATCCTGTCAAAATCTTTTTCCGTCATGCCCCGCAGTTTGGCATTGCTGGCATCAATGGTTTCGTCCCCATATTTATCCCGGATTTCCTTTCCATACTTTTGTTCATTTTCATCAATAAGTTGATCCTTGAAGCCTTCAAATTTTTCTTTATCCTGCATGGAATTTCCTCCTTTTTTGCTTGTAATAGTTTTTTCCACTGTCTTCATCAATCTGTCCAGCCGGTCACGCTTTTCCGCAAGTTTTTTATAGTGCAGCTGCAATGCTTCTGCTTCGTTATACGCCGGGTCGCTGATAATTCTCCTGATTTCTTCCAGACTCACTTCCAATTCACGGAAAAATAATATTTGCTGCAGCTTATCTACTTCCTCTTGCCCGTAAATCCGATAACCGGAGGAATTAATTCTTGCCGGCTTTAACAGATCAATTTGATCATAATAACGGAGTGTGCGGCCGCTTACCCCTGAAAGCCGGGCCAGTTTTTGAACGGTATATTCCATATGGTTACCTCCTGACATTTGCTATCATATACCTTTACGTTGCGTAAAGGTCAATAGGTAAAAATAAAAAGAACTGAACAGCCCTATCCTTTTAATTAAAAGATTGTTGGTTTAATCCGGGAGTGAACTTACAGCAGTTCATACTATAAATTATAAAAGCAGCTTACGTTATTGGAAAGAAAAATTAAGACGATAAATTATTGATTTTTTTAATCCGATGTTTTAGAATTATAGTAATATTAAATGAGTGGAGGTATTCTAATCATGATGATGGCAGTGTTCTTGACAGTTATTCGATAATCACAAATTGAATAACCATGATACTTGAAGAAATCCCTTGATAAACGGGGTCAATTTGTTGTGCACTTTTCGAGTATCAGAAGTCAATGAACTAAATCATCATAATGCCGTTAAATATACTGTCTGCATTCACGTGTAAAAACAGTTTATAAATAAAGTTTACAGAAAGTCGTGATGAATCTTAGGGTGGTTCATTCACGGCTTTTTTGTGTTCCTAAAACGGCGTTCAAAAAATTGGAGGCGTTAGTATGACTCTTTATTTTGCGAGCGTATTGCCTGGATTAGAATACGTTTTATCAAATGAAATTAACAACAAGGTGAGTGATTCTGAAATAATTCAAATAAATAGAGGGAAGGTTTTCTTTACCACAGCTGAGTCTTTTACATGCTTAAGTTCTTTAAGGTCGGCAGATAACTTGTTTCAAGTAATTGATCAATTTCAAATTGGTCCACATAAAAAGCGCTTACCTCAAGTAAGTGAGCGAATATCCCAATTGGATTTGGGTTTTATTGATCATAAAGATTTATTCTGGGTAAATGCAAGCCGTAAAGGAAAACAAACCTATAGTCGTTTTGAAGCAGCAGAAAAAGCAATGGAGGGTATAAATAAGCGTTACCCTGATTGGAACATGGGAACGCCTCAAAATCACGAGATAGAATTCCGACTCGACATTGAACATCATCATGTAATTTTTTCACTCCGGCTTACCGATGCGACTTTTCGGTTTCGTAATCAGACACGACGGTTCTCCCGTGCATCATTGCTTCCTACTGTGGCTCATGCGATGGTGTGGTTGTCAGACCCTGAACCGACAGATATTTTCGTAGACCCTTGTTGCGGTTCAGGCACCATTTTGTCTGAAAGAGCCACATACCCTGCAAATCAGATAGTTGGTGGAGATTTATCTGAAGCAGTCACAAAGGTTGCTAAGAGTAATCTTGATGATTTAAATGTACAAATTAATGTTTGGGATGCACGGAAATTGCCTTTTTCTAATAGTTGTGTCGATAAAATTGTAACTAACCTTCCATTTGGAAGACAAATTTCCCCTGACGAGGATTTAGAATTGTTCAATCGCCATATGATGATTGAATTATGTAGAGTCTTAAAACCGAACGGAAGAGCTGTTATTTTGTCTGAGAGTGTCAATCAATTGATTTGGGAGGCAAAACGATTTGGCTTTTTTTGTCTGGAATCTTATCCTTTGAGTTTGAAGGGTGTGAATCCTGCCTTGTTTGTGCTTGAAAAACAAGATGAACATAAAAGAAAGTAACAGAAAGATTTATTAAAGTTAACTAAAAACTTCCACCCTCACATTGTAAGGTGGAAGTTTTATTATAAATAGACTTATCATTCTTCCAAAGTAGAAGTATCCCCAGTCGGCAGCCCAAGCTCCCATGACTTTAACAGGCGGCGCATGATCTTGCCGCTCCTAGTTTTCGGAATGGAATCCTTCACTTCCAGCTCTCTTGGTGCCGCATGGGCACTCAATCCGGTTTTTACAAATTGCCGGACTTCTTCAAGCAGCTCCTCTGACTTCTCATATCCCTCATTTAGCGTGATAAACGCTTTTACAATTTCTCCGCGTTCAGGATGCGGTTTTCCGATAACACCTGCTTCTGCTACAGCCGGATGTTCAATTAGTTTACTTTCCACTTCAAACGGACCGACACGTTCCCCGGAAGTATTAATCACATCATCCAGGCGTCCCTGGAACCAGAAATAGCCATCTTCATCCTTATACGCGCTGTCCCCGGATACATACCAGCCATTAACAAAATAGCTTTCAAATTTGCTCTGGTTATTCCAAACGGCACGCATCATCGCCGGCCAGCCTTCTTTGATCGCCAGATTCCCCATCTGATTGGGGCCAAGCTCATTTCCTTCCTGATCCACGATGGAAGCTTCCACACCCGGAATTGGTTTACCCATCGATCCGGAGCGGATTTCCATAGACGGAAAGTTTACAACCAAATGTGCACCAGTTTCTGTCATCCACCATGTATCGTGAATACGCAGGCCGAATGCCTCCAGTCCCCATGTGATAACTTCCGGATTCAATGGCTCTCCCACACTTAAAATATGACGTAAAGAAGACAAGTCATGTCGTTTCACCGCTTCCTCCCCGGCACTAACCAGCTTACGCAATGCTGTGGGCGCTGTGTACCAGACGGTAACATTGTAATTTGCCAATGTTCCATACCAGTCATCCGGCGTAAAACGCCCTCCGCGTACCACATTGGTTACCCCATGCAGCCACGGGGCGAAAATGCCGTAGCTGGTGCCGGTTACCCAGCCAGGATCAGCTGTACACCAATAAACATCATCTTCTTTTAAATCAAGCACCCATTCGCCGGTCGCATACTGCTGAATCATAGCGTTATGCACATGATAAATCCCTTTTGGCTTCCCGGTGGAGCCGGATGTATAGTGAATCAGCATCCCATCCTCCAGATCCACCCACTCGATGGAAAAATCCGTAGAAGCTGCTTCCATTTCTTTTTGAAAATCAATATATTGATCTCCGCTTTCCTTACTTTCCCCTATAAGGACAACTTTCTCCAAGTGAGGCAGGTCAGCCTGTGGAACACGATATAATAAATCAGGCGTAGTAATAAGCATTTTTGCTTCACTATCTTCCAGACGATCACGTACAGCCTGTTCCATAAATGCTTCAAATAATGGCCCTGCAATGGCACCGGTTTTTAAAATGCCAAAAAAAGCTGCGTAAAACTCTGGGCTCCTCGGCATAAACAAAAAGACACGGTCACCCTTTTTGATATCATATTTCTTGAGTACATTGGCGAACTGATTGCTCCTGTCCCGAAGCTCGCTGAATGTTACTTCCTCTTCCCTGTCCGGAGAAGAATACAGTAATGCCACTTTGTTCGGATCCTCAGCATGCCGGTCGACTGCTTCATGGGCCATGTTTACTTTCCCTGTCTCATTCCAGGAAAAATGCTTCTTCACATCATCCCATGAAAAAGTTTCCCGCATTTTTTCATAGTCTTTCAGATTATGATTCCCTGCTCTTGCCGGTATTCTTTTTGTCTCCATCTAATCACCTCATCTTTTAGTTGAAATCGTTTCCAAAGGTGCAAATCTTTTTCCTATAGCCTTCCCATGATGTTAATCAGATGTAAGAAAGGCGATTGATCTGCCATGCTGTAATAAAATTTTTCACATGATTTGTACGTGATTCTTATTTTAGAACATTTTGTGACAATTTTAAAGAAAAAAGTTTAAATTTTTTAGCAAAGGGATTTATTGATAATTTCTTTAAAATTGAATAAAAGGCATACAAAAAAATGTATATCTAATTTGCTAAACTATAAGTTGTTGAAAAATAATTAGAAAAGGGGAAATTAGTGATGAAGAAATTATTTATGTTGTTTCTGACAGTCATGATAGCAACTATTCTTGCAGCATGTGGAGATGAAGCTGATGGATCTTCGGAAGATAATACAACAACTGAAGATAACATAGAAGAGACGACAAATGAAGAAAATACAGAAGGAACTGAATCTGAAGAAGGTGAAAAGGATAACGGTGACAGCTCGGAAGGAGAGACAACAGAGAATGAACTTGGATCCTTTACAATGGTAAATCAAAATATGGATTTGAACGAAACGTATGACAGCGGGCCAATGGAGCTTACGATTCATTCGATTCAATCCGGAAATCTAGTTGTAAGTGATGAATTTAAAGATATGTTTGATGACAAAGATGAAGTTACCATGATTTCAGTAGATATGAAAGCTGAGAATACAAGTGAAGATACTCTTTCCTGGTACCCGGATCAAGCAGTATTGACGACAAATGCTGGTGATCAAGTAGACGCAGATCTTTTCTTTTCTGATTCTGTTGGCGGTGAATTTTATGGTCCTACAAACCAGGAAGGAAATGTTTTATTCATGCTGGACACACCTGCTGAAGAAATAGAAAAGGTAAAACTGATAATAAATGGAGCACATGATGAAGATTTTGAAACAATTGGTGATGATTTGGAAATAGAACTGTCATTCTAATTGAAAAGATTGCTTAGAAAAACATGTAACCCTAGCGATTAAAGAAAAAACTAACGCCCCCGGCAGACGTATATTATAAGGGGCAAAGTGCTGACATATCAACATTTACTGATCTTTTTGTGTAAAATTCGTGTAAAAAAGAATTTAGGAGTCAACTGTTAGTTATACAAAATGTTTTTCTCTACACGGTGGTCTTATATGAAGACGGTGCGAGAGCGGAATATTGGCTGGCGCATTGACTACTTTATTGTGTCTGAACGACTGATTGGAAAAGTACAGGATTCAACTACAAACCCTGATATCATGGGCAGCGACCACTGTCCGATTATATTAGAAATCGATTTATAAATTAAAGTTCTATAAAAATATACAAACACATTCTGATTCTATAAATGTAATAGAATGCATTAAAAAGTATTAATTTGGGGCGAGATTGGGGCAGTTTTGGGGCTATTAAAATTTAAACAAAACTACAGGCGTATGTAGGTAAGTGTGTGTTTACACTTCTTTTTTTGTTATGTGATTTTTGTACTTTAATCAAATTGTACATTCAAATTCATTATTAAAGATATTAAACTGGTGGTCGGTATATAAAAATCAACGTTAATTTTATAGGCTTATTAGCATTTTGTGTGGAAAGAGAGTTTAATGTATAAACCCTCCTCCATTTTCCTTACTCCGACCTTATCCTTACCATTGAAGTGTATATAGTATACTCAAGTGTTACCAACATCCATCAAGTGTTATATATCATGTTTTTTTCAAAACCAAATGTAGTGTTAATGTTGCGGAATATTACTGTCATAATAATAATATTAGGAGTCTCGGGTGGATTGCCTTACTATTTTAATTAATCTTTCCAATTATAGTTGGTCGCTCTGCTGGGTAGGGCCCATGATCGTTAACTGACCGCATTAAAATAAGTTGGTGCCCTTCAAAACAACATGTAATTGTATCAGTAAATGACATCTGGAAAAATGTCCACGTCATGACAAAAGTTGTTTCATCTTTCCAAAATCCTCTCGCCTTCACTGGCAAATCAGCAGGTTGTTGTAAAAGGTGTAAGGTAGCTCCTGGCATTGTAGTCTTTTGTTCAATCCAACTCTCAAGCCCACACTCTATTTGGTGCTCGCCAGTGTTGTCGACTAACTTAAAAAGGCATGAATTATAAGAAAAGTTAAATTCTACAAAATGTACATTATCAGCGTTCGCTTTCATTCTGTACTGTTTTCCTGAAACTTTATTTTCTTTAGGAGAACTTGAATGTGGTTGTTTTGGAAAGAGAGTTAAATTATTGAGACGCATCTCTAAATATTTTTTTTCTTGGGTGCTTTCTGTTAGTTTTCCCGATATAAAATTCGGATATACAGTTTTCCAAAATATATCCAATATCTCTTGTTTTCTTTCTGTACCTGAAGTGACAACAAAAACAGCGTTTTGCTGTGGGAGAACGATACAAATTTGTCCAAACATACCTACTGCTCGATAAGCACCATAACGACTCCTCCAAAACTGAAAGCCATAACCTTGTTGCGTATCGACATCATCCGAATGGTGAGTACTTGAAACTTGAAAAGAGGATGCTTGTTCAATGTAATCCTGAGAAAGCAGTTGTTTACCTTCCCAAATTCCCTTTTGTAAATAAAATTGTCCAAACTTAGCCACATCTTCTGTTTTCAGGCGCATTCCCCAGCCTCCTGTGTTGTTTCCTTCAAGGTCGGTATCCCAAGTGTAACCTTTAATGTTAAGAGGACCAAATAAACGTGGTTCTAAGTACTCAGAAAGATTCTGTTTTGTCACTTTAGATACGATTGCTGATAAGATGTGGCTTGAGGCACTATTATAAACAAATTTTGTGCCAGGCTCATATGTTAACGGCAATTCTAAAAATTCTTTGACCCAGCTGCCTTCTATTTGACTAAGTTCTGTACTGCCAGGAATGTTTTCGATATATCCAGACGTCATAGTTAGTAGGTGACGTACAGTCATCGTACTCATTTTTTCATCCATGTCAAGATCGCTATATTCGGGAAAGAACGACACAACTTTATCATCTAATGAAAGAATATTTTCTTCAATAGCAAAACCAACAGCAGTTGAGGTAATGCTTTTGGTAATGGAAAACATTTCATGTTTCTTATTTAAATCATAGGGTGACCATGCTCCTTCAGCAATGATATTTCCGTTTCTTACAAGCATTAAACTATGTAACTCTATTTTTTCTCTTTTTATAGAATCTAAAAAAGATATTATCGACTTCGACGGAACCCCTTGAATTTCAGGTATACTTCTTTGTAGATGCATTTTAATTCTCCTTTAGCCTTTAAAAATTCAAATTGACTTAATTTCAACGGTTAAAAAACAGAATAATCCTCTTTATACAGTTGATGTTCCTTTTCTACAATTCGAGAGCGATGGTAGCCTGGTTACTATGTACTTTTTTATTTTCATATATAAACAGTCCAGAACAAGAACTGTGCAAGAAATAATACAGATATTTATTACTTGCACAGTTGATATTCTATCCTTATTCATTTTATTAATCTAGATGGGGTAAATATTCAACCTCCCCAATCTCTACTAATTCTCCATTCTGATAAACTTCATTAACATCCTTTAATGCATTAATATTTTGGGTGGGGTTTTTATCTAATACAATAAAATTAGCAAGTTTACCTTTTTCTAAACTTCCGTGTTCTTTATCTACACCTGCAATTTTGGCAGAATTAATAGTTCCAGCCGACAAAACATCGATTTCCTTTAATCCCAACTCAACCATAGAGATAAATTCTCTATGAGTACCATAATGAGGATTGAGAGGCGTTCCAGCGTCTGTGCCAATACCTATCATAACACCTGCATCCCATGCATTTAAGAAACCTTTTATTCGAGCTTCTTTTGCTCTTTTTGCTTTATCTATTGCATATTGTGGTACATTTTCTTTACCATATTTAAATAAAAAGTAATCTACTGAAAGAGTAGGAACCAATGCTGTATTGTTTTCCAGCATTAAATCAATACCTTCATCATCTAAATAACTTCCATGTTCGATTGAATCGATTCCTGCTCGTACCGCATTTTTAATACCTTCAGCACCATGTGCATGAGCAGCCGTTTTCTTTCCTACTTTATGTGCTTCTGCAATTGCAGCGGCCATTTCGTCTTCATCTAATTGTGTTTCATGTGCATTATTTCCTGGTGACATAACTCCACCAGTAGCAATTAGTTTTATGAAGTCTACCCCTCGTTTAAGTTGCTCTCTAGCAGCTTTTCTACATTCATCAGGTCCATCACACTCTCTGCCTGTATTACTACCATGACCTCCTGTCATTGTCAAAGCTTGTCCGCAAATATAATATTCAGGACCTGGAACAATATTGTCTTCTATGGCTTCTCGTAATCC
Source organism: Virgibacillus oceani (assembly GCF_041521345.1). Classification (GTDB taxonomy): domain Bacteria; phylum Bacillota; class Bacilli; order Bacillales; family Amphibacillaceae; genus Virgibacillus_N; species Virgibacillus_N oceani_A. Next base: position 20,597 of record NZ_JBGOHB010000005.1, read on the forward strand.
TGTTTCCGCTTTTTTTCTTCCATTCATATCTCTAACGAAAGTTACTCCTGACTTCAAATACTGTTGTAAATGTACTGAGCCACGAATAGCGAATTTTGATTGATCTTCCACATTCAAGATAGGAGGCCTAGCAATAGGTGTTGCTAAGGCATGTATATGCAAATTAAACAAACTTGGCATTACAGTTTTTCCTTTTAAATCAATTCCTTTTTTAAGATAATCTTCAGATATTTCATTTTGATTACCTATTTTTTTAATATGTTTTCCTTCTATAATCATATAACTATCTTTGAGATATTGTTTATTATTAACATCAACTAATCCAAAATTATAAAATAAACACATTTTACTCCTCCTCTTTTTTGAAGTTATTTTTTCTTTACACTATTGTACATATGATTAGTAGAATTCACTGTATCTTCTTGCCAATGAAAACCTGTATATTCAGGATCAAAAACTCTTGGAATATAATATTCTACAACGTTATATAATGGAATATCTTCAGCAATAATTTCTTGAATTTCATGATAATATTCTGCCCGTTCTTCCTCAGTACCAGCCCTTTCACCTTCTTCAAATAACTCATCAATTCTTGGGTTTTCGTACAACATCTTGTTTGTTGCACTTCCTGTTGTTAGGAAACTTGCAAAAAACAATGGGTCTGGTCCTCTATTACCACCGCCAGCAGCTAAGTCCCAGTCTCTTCTTTCATCTAACATTTCTGTACGAAGAGCCCACTCATATCTTTCGTAATCTACGTTAATTCCTATTGCATCTAATTGTTGTTGCACAAAAGTAGGTATGTCAGTTGTACCGAAGATTGAGGTTTCAAATGCACGGTATCTTATTGTAAAACGATACCCATCATCTTGTATTTCATAACCAGCATCATCTAATAATTGGTTTGCGTGATCGACATCAGTTTCAGGCTGTCTTACAGAAGTATTATCGGACCATTCAATAGTAGATAAATACCAACTTTCTGAAGGTGTAACAAGACCCATATAAAGTGTTTCAGCTATTTCTTCATTGTCTAGAGCCGTAACAATTGCTTCCCTTACTACTGGATCAGAAATATGTTCTCTTGTTCCATCCATATTAAAGGATATCCACTGAACAATGTCTTGTGGATCAGCATCCAATCCTACTCCATCAAGCTCTTCTAAACGAGGAATTTCCGCAAAAGCAGGGGAAGCAGTCATTGCATCTGCATCTCCAGATTCAATAGATGTAAGAGCTGTTTCTTCCGAAGGGATAAATTGAAAAATAACCTCGTCTACATATGGACCATCACCATAATAATCTGGATTCGCTGTAAGAATAACATGACTTCCTAAGTTATGTTCTTCAAACATAAAAGGTCCTGTACCAATAGGATCTGTATTATATGGATTATCCGCTATATCTGTATCTTCATAGAGATGTTTAGGTAAAATATCAAAACCTTGATAGTCAGCTAATTTTTGGACAAACACACCTGATTCCTCGTTTAAATGGATTATAACAGTATGGTCATCAGGTGTTTCAATATCATCAACATTGCTAACTAATGGATATCCACTAGCAGCATCACCCATTTCAACTATACTTTCAATAGTCCACTTTACATCCGCTGATGTGAATGGCTCTCCATCATGCCAATTTACATCTTCCCGTAAATTAAAAGTATATGTTTTTAAGTCCTCTGATTGGTCCCAATCTTCCGCTAAATCTCCGAATAATTCTCCACTGGAGTCATCATAAGCCACTAGTTTTGAAAATATATTTCTATTAATATACGGAATTGCTCCATCCCAAGTGTAGTTAATCACATAACTACTTGGTTCTAGTTTAGTTGCTATAATTAAATTATCCTCTTGTTCAGCAGTATCTGAATCTGATTCTGAACCTGACTCTGAAGCTGAATCTGTACAAGCAGCTAACATTATAAAAACGAATAATAATGTACTCCATAACATCCATCGTTTTTTCATATTCACCATTCCTTTTTAAATATTATATTATAGTTTTTCATTCCAATGCTCTTCCATTACTCGCATTAAATTTAATCCTAAAATTTTCTGGATATCATCATCTGATAAATCCAATTGAATAAGCCCTCTTATAACATTTTTGTACTGATCAACCCTTTTTAAATCTCTGTTGAAAACAGTTTCAAAGTACCATGGACTATCGTAAAGTAACTTTGTTTTTGTTTCCCAGTAAAATTTAGTGTAATATTCATATATATCTGTTCCTATTGAAATGTGATCTGGACCAACTATATCCAGTAAATATTTAAAATGTTCCATATAATCACTTAAGGTTGGTTGAATCCCTTCTGTGTGATGGGATAAAAATGCGTGTGAACTTAAACCAATTACACCTCCTTTTTTGGCAACACTTTTAATCATTTCATCTGTTAAATTTCTTTTTGTAGTTGGCGTAACCTCCCTTGCATTTGAATGACTAAATATACATGGTTTTTCACTTAATTCGATTGCCTCTAGACTTGTTTGTTCACCAACATGAGATAAATCGATTATTATTCCTTGTCGATTCATTTCTCGAACTGCTTGTTTCCCATAAAAGGTTAACCCATTATCTCTTTCTGCCATACACCCTGAACCAAAAATATTTGGTTCATTATAAGTAAGTTGACATATCCTTAATCCCAACTTATTTAAAATACTCCATTTATGAAAGTCGCTACCAATTGCTGACGCATTCTGTAGATTAAATATCACCCCTATTTTATTTTCCTTTTTTGCTGTTTCTATATCCTTTATAGACGTAATTTGCATCACTTTATCAGGATAGAAATCAAATAAATTATAATAACTATATATTTCTTTTAAAATCGAATCAAAGCTAGCAGCAGGGGATGCTATTGTAATACTTTGAATTGTAATTCCAGATTCAAGTAGACGATCTATATATGTTTTTCCATCTCTAACGGGAGGCTCGGGATTAATTAAATTTCCGCATAACCCATCTATAAAAATTGATTCACCTATTATTTTATCTACTCTTTCTTCTTCTAATTCACTTAATTGTAATTTAACCAATACTTCTCCTCCTCATTTAAATTTGTTCCTTCTTTGATTTTCTCAGCTTTCCAACATGCAACCATATGGTCTTCTTCATAAGATTCTAATATCTGTTCCTCTTCGGTGCATCTATTTTCAGCAAATGGGCATCTCGGTGCAAACCTGCAACCTTTTGGTGGAACTACTGCACTAGTAGCTTCACCTTTTAGTTTTAGTCGGTTTTTCTTTGGTTCAAATAAATCTGGTACTGATGATAGTAATAATTTGGTATATGGATGTAAATTATTATTTATTAGCTTTCTTGCAGGTAATATTTCTTTTATTTCTCCTAAATACATAACTGTTATTCGATCACATAAAAATCGAGCAGTTGCTAAATCATGAGTTATGAATAAAATACTAACTCCTTTTTCTTTATTAATTCTTTTCAATAAATTTAGTATTCCTGCTCTTATAGAAACATCTAACATTGAAACTGGTTCATCTGCTACAATAAAGTCTGGATCTACTATTAAAGCTCTTGCAATTGCTACACGTTGACGTTGACCGCCTGAAAGTCTATGTGGGTGTCTAGATAAATATTGTTCAGCTGGAGACAAATTAACTTGTTGCAATATATCTAATACTTCTCTTTTAACTTCTTTTTCATTTTCCATTAACCCCAAACTTCTAAGTGGTTCTGCAACAATGTCATAAATTGTCATTTTAGGATTAAGTGAATCAAATGGATCTTGAAAAATCATTTGTACGTTTTTGCGAAACTTTTTACGATTTTTTTTATTAAGTTTAGAAATTCCTTCATTATTTATTAAAATATTTCCTTCTGTAATATCTTCAATTTTCATTACCATTTTACCTAATGTTGTTTTTCCACAGCCGGATTCTCCTACTAACCCTATAATTTCTCCTTGTTTTATATCGAATGATACTTTGTTAACGGCACTAACAACATTTTTTTCCCCAAACAATTGCTTTAAAAAACTGGTTTTTAAAGTATAATTTTTGGTTACATTATCAAACACTACTTCACTAATAAAGAATCACCTCCTTTATTAAAATCTAATTCCTGTGCAAAATGACATTTTACTAACTTTTTATCATTTACATTACGCATTGAAGGTTTCTCCGAAAAACAGACATCCTTGGCATAAGAACACCTTGGTGCAAATGGACACCCTTTAGGTAAATCTTCCAAACTTGGAGGATAGCCTGGAATTTGTTCCAACTCTGCTACTTCTTGATATAAAGATGGAAAAGAATTTATTAACAATTTAGTATAAGGGTGATTACTTTTTTTAAAAACATCATCAGTTTTGCCAATTTCCATAATCTCTCCCCCATACATTACTGCGACCTTTTCACAAACTTCATCTACTACCGAGATGTCGTGCGATATCATTATCAATGTCAGATCAAATTCTTCTTGAAGTTCTAATAATAATTCTAAAACTTGTCTCTGAGCGACTACATCTAATGCTGTTGTAGGTTCATCTGCTAGTAATATATTGGGATAACATATTAATGCTAATGCTATTACTGCTCTTTGTTTCATTCCACCAGAGAATTCATGAGGGTATTCCATTAATCTTGATGGAGGGATACCAACTTTATTAAAAATCTCTTTTGCTCTTTCTGTAGCGTGTTTTTTAGACACTTTTTCATGTTCCATCAACGCATTAATAATTTGAACACCTATTTTTTGAACAGGATTTAAAGCTGTCATAGCATTTTGAAATATCATTGCAATTTCCTTCCATCTAATGGAACGAATCTCTTTATCAGTAGATTTCACTAAATCTTTATTGTTTATATTTATTTTTCCATCACTTATACGACCATTTTTTTCTAATAAATTTAATAAAGCATATGCAAGTGTACTTTTTCCACAACCAGATTCTCCTACAAAACCTAAACTTTCTTTTTTATTTAAGGAAAAATTAACATTTTGTACTGCTTTTAAATAATTATCTCCTATTTTATATTCCACTGATAAATTCTGTACATCAATAACCATTTTGGCACCTCACATTTCACTTTTTTTGTTACCTCTTAATCATGGATTCCTTGTTTAACATCAAGATTTCTTTCTAAAGCTGTTCCAAATAGATTAAAAGATAAAAGCATCATAGCAATTGCAAACCCTGGGATTAAAACTAACCATGGTGCTGATGAAATATGACCTTGACCAGATTGAAGTATTTTCCCCCATGAAGCAACTGAAGGGTCACCTAGCCCTAAAAATGATAGACTAGCTTCTATTAAAACAGCTTGTGCCATTTGTAGCATTGAATTCGTTAGAATTGGCCCCATACCATTAGGAACAATATGTTTAAATAAAATTTTTAACTTACCACTACCTGCAACATCTGCAGCATGGACGAACGACCTGTTTTTAAGAGTTAACACCTGTGCTCTCATAATTCTGGCATTAGTAGGCCATATGGTTAGACCAACTACAGCAATCATTAACGATACGTTAGAACCAAATATAGCAACCATGAGTATAATTAAAAATGTGACTGGTATTACATAAAATATTTCAAAAGTACGTGATAATAAATCATCAAAAAGACCACCAATATATCCTGATAAAGCTCCAAGTACTATACCAATAATTAAAGATAAACCTGCAGCACCGAGAGCGAATTGCATCGATACTCTACTGCCCCAAATAACCATATCCCATACATCTCTTCCCATTTCATCTGTCCCAAAAAAATGTTCTCCAGACGGCTGTTGGATAGGGGCCCCTACAGAATGAAGTGGGTTTCCTGGGCTAATAATAGGGGCAAAAACAGCAACCATAAATAATAATGCAAGAACAGAAAAACCTATTACAGCAAATTTATCCTTAAATAACTGTTTAAATCGTTTCATGAGTTCACCACCCTAGGATCTAGGTATGTATAAATTAAATCAGTTATTAAAGTTCCAATAATAACTAAAAATGTTGTAACTATAAATCCACCCATTATTAAGGGGTAGTCCCTTGCTGATATCGCATCAAATATCATTCTCCCCATACCAGGCCATGAAAATACTGTCTCCACAAGTAGGGATCCTGTAAACAATGTACTTAAAGACAATCCAGCTATAGTAACTGTAGGCAGCAATGCATTTCTTAATGCAAACTTTCTATAAACAACATTCTCACTATATCCAATTGCTCGTGCAGTTTTAATAAAATCTTCTTGGGCTACTTCTATAACAGAAGAACGTGTAATCTTAACGTATATAGGAAGTTGAACTAAAAACAAAGTGGTAGCTGGTAAAATTATATGCCTTAGTAAGTCTACAAAACCTGTATATTCACCACCAAAACTCTGCATACCTGAGCTAGGAAGTAGTTGTAAATTTACAGCAAAAATTAAAATTAAAATCATCCCTATCCAAAATGCAGGCAAACAATATAAAACCATAGTTATATTTGATATTGAACTATCTATTAATCTTCCACGATATTTTGCTGCAAGCGCTCCCAATATAGTGCCAACAATAATAGTGATTGTTTCACTTAATATAACCAACATTAATGTTACTTTTAATTTTTCTTGTATTACTTCTGACACAGGCGCATTATATGTATAAGATTCTCCCAAATCTCCTTGTAATAAGTTGGAAAAATATATTACAAATCTAGTGTGAAGCGGTTCATTTAAACCAAACGATTCTCGAAGCTCATCCATATATTCTTGAGTAGCATTTTCTCCAGCCAAAACAACTACAGGATCACCAGGGGCAAAGTTAATGATTAGAAAATTGAATATAACTACAAAAAGCATTACAGGTACCATTTGTAAAATTCTTCTAAGTAAGTATTTCCCAAACCCCATTATTTATCACCTCTTTTTCCTAAATCCTATCATTTCAAAACAAAGAAATATTCTAAAAAGATAAGTTTATTTTTTATTATTTAATAATTACAATACTTTATAATAATCAAATTGTACAATACTTACTATATCATGTTATTATATTTATAAAATATCGTATAGATTTTTAAAGGGGAATGATGATAATATGGAGATAAGACATTTGAAGTATTTTATAGCCGTTGCAGAAGAATTAAGCTTTTCTAAAGCTGCAAAAAAACTTAATATAAGTCAACCTCCATTGAGTAAACAAATAAAAGATTTAGAAGGTTCTTTAGGTCAAAAGTTATTCATAAGAAATAATAAAAAAGTAGAATTAACTGAAGTCGGAGTAGCTTTTCTATTCAAATCGTATAAAATTATAAAAGAGATAGAAGACACTAAGCAATACTTGAAAACAATTAAAAAAAATGAAAAAAAAGAGATATCAATCGGATTTTCTGAAACTGTTCTTGAAGATTTAATATCAATTGTTAGACCATTCAAAAAAAAATCTGATAATATTGACATCACATTGCATAGACTCAGCTCACCAAACCAACTATCTTCAATAGAAAATAATTTTATAGATATAGGTTTTGTATGTACACCAATATCACAAGGGCGCTATAATACATTAGTATTAAATAAACATCCTTATAATATCGTCTTACCAAAAGAACATTATCTTTCAAATTATAATTCACCTATATCAATTAACGAATTAAAAAATGAAACATTTATTATTTCACCAAGAAATGTCAGTCCAGCATATTATGACGCTGCATTTTCAGTCTTTAATATTAATAATTTTTATCCTACTAAAACAATTACTGCTTATAGTTCAACAGCTATAATTGCATTAATCACAGCTGGTCTAGGTATATCATTGTTACCATCTTCTATTCAACATTTATTTTCTAACAATAAAAAGATATCATTTAAAGAAATTAAAAAGACTTCTAGGATTGAAACATCTGTTATTTGGGATACATATAATACACCCCCAGAAATTAAAAAACTCATTCATTTAGCCAAAGATTTCCAAAAGAAAAACTTAGAGCTTTAATAAATCAATATAGTTCGGATGTTGCTCGGTTTTTTATTTAGCTTGCAAATTAATACTACAAATTGTTGTCATCAACCTATTTTTTAAGTTCAATGCTCTATCCCTTTTACTTACCGAAAACTCGACAATATAGGTATTTATTCGGTAGATCTATCTTTATATCCCTAAAAGCTTGTAGAGAAAAAATACCTATCTTCTCTACAAGCTTAATAGTTATAGTTATATTCAAACTAAGTGCTTATTCGCTTTATATATAGTAAAGCAACTAATAATCCCCACCACTACTTTAAAACGGGCCGTAAGATATCATATGTGCAATCATTACAAAAATAGCTCCAATTGCATACCAAATGAGAAGAATCGGAATAGCCCACTTGACCCACTTTGTATATGGAATTTTTGCTAGAGCTAACCCAGCCATAAACCAACCAGATGTAGGAGTCAGAATCTCAGAGACGCCATCCGCATACTGGAATGCAAATACCATAGTTTGCCTTGTAACACCAACCATATCAGCAATCGGAGTCATGATTGGAATAGATACAGCGGCCTGTCCAGTCCCTGAAGGAATAATAAAACTTATAAGGGAAAAGATTCCATACATTGCCTGTGCCGCAAGTACTCCCGGAAGACTTTCCAGGCCCATAGTAGCATATTTTAAGATAGTATCCATGATGTTTCCATTTTCCAGAATAATAAGAATTCCCCTTGCAAAACCAACAATCAAGGCGGCGCCATTAACATCGACATACCTATAAACAAGGCGGAAATCTCTGTCAAAAACCAATCATAACGGAATACACCAATCATTAAAAGAATCAAGGTACCTAAGGCAACTATAAATATCCCCTTTTCACACAGGCCAAATTTAGGCATACTTTCTAGGTCGAAGTCATTACTACGAGTTTGATCTATCTCATAAGTTACACTTTTTTCTGGATTTGCTTTTACCTTTTTTGCATAACGCATAACAAAAATGATGGAAACCAATACTGTTACACTAAACAATGCGACCCTAAGTCCCATTCCTGAAAATAGAGTAAGCCCGGCAATTGCTTGACCGACTCCTAGGTTAAAAGGGTTAACAAGGGAGGCAGCAAAACCAGACATCCCTCCTATAAATACAATAGCGAGGCCAGTAACTGAGTCATATCCCATAGCCAAAGCTAGGCTAATCATAATTGGTATAAAAATCAATGTCTCCTCTGCCATACCAATAGTAGCACCACCTAAAGCAAAAGCGAACATCAAGATCGGAATGATCCAAGGTGATTTACCGCCACCTAACCGAGTAAGACGCCCTAACCCTGCTTGCAATGCCCCTGTTTCTTGAAGTACGTTAAAACTTCCACCAATAATCAAAATAAAGAATATTATTGAAGCGGCATCTTCAAGACCCAACGGAACTGCAGACAAAAAATCCATTAGACCAACAGGAGTTTGTTCGACACTTGTATAAGAATCTGGATCAACAACTTCTCGACCATCTTCTAGTGTTATTGTATCAAAGCTACCAGCAGGTATAATATATGTTAGTACTCCAGCAAAAAAGATGATTATAAGCAATAATATATAAATATGGGGGAAATTAAATTTTCTTACTCTCCTCAAACACGGCCTTAATTTCGCTAATCATTAATCTCTTTATTTTTTAAAACAAAGGACAAAGCATCCAGCATAATCTGAGCAGCATATTGAGCAATCAACTGAGTGGAATCATACGGTGGTGACACTTCTACCATATCTAATCCTACCACCTCTCCTTTCTTAGTGATGGATTCTATAATGGGAATAACCTCCTCATAATAAAGACCAAAAGCTTGTGGACTTCCACAACCATTTGCTAAAGTGGGGTCTAAACAGTCAATATCAAAGGTAATGTAGTACTTTTTTGCCTCTGGTATTTTCTCAATAACACTTTCAACACCATTCAAACGGACTTCCTTAGATGTAACAATTGTGCTACCATACCTTTTTGCATCTTCAATATCAGAAAGTTGAGAACTACCGATACCACGAATTCCTATTTGTGCCATTTTACCAATATGATCCATTTCCGAAGCTCTTCTCATGGGACTTCCTTGTCCCTCTCTAATTCCAAAGGGGGCAAAAGAAAAATCCATATGGGCATCGAACTGAATGACACATATATCCTCAAAGTTGTCAAAAGCCCGTAGTATTGGAGTAGTGATAGCGTGGTCACCACCAATGACGAAAGGTATGGCACCTTTAGAGAGAATTTTCCGCACAGCCCCTTCGCAGTTTTTGAAGGAAGGTTCATATAGGGTGTGGAGAACATCAACATCTCCACAATCAACAATATTCCATTGCTTGCCAAGAAATTCTTCCTCTCGTACCGGGTCATACCAACCTTCATGTGCGTAAGCCCAGTATGTTGATGCCTCTCTCACCCCTCTTGGACCGTACCTAGCCCCTCCTCTTACTGCAGTACCCATATCATAGGGCATGCCAATTATCGCCACATCCGCATCCAAATTGTCTAGGTCCAGGCATAAGGGGCTCATTAAAAATGAGGGAATTCCTACAAAAGAATTTCCCATCATCCTAGACCCTTTAGTAGTAAATGGATAGTTTTTCATGTCCATCTTCTTCACCTCCATAAGAATTAAGTGAATTTTAAATAATCACTTATTTTTTAAGATAACAATTCCTCTTTAATATTTACAGGTATTTTTTTAATCATTTAATGGTCATCTTTATCATCTTAAAGACTTTTTTAGCATCATTGAGTTAATTAACGTTATTTTCTTTTGGAAGGAATAATCTGCTAATTAATGTAAAACCTTCTTCCTTTTCAGAAGTAACGTAAATTACATCTCCTTTAGAAAAAGAAATAAAATGGGTTTTAGATCCTTCATTCTCATTTGCTAAAACAATATGTTTGTTTTCAACGACATTGGATGGATTTTTAACATAAATTTCTAAAGAGTTTCCACTATGATAAAACCATATCTCATCTTGAGTTATTTCTACTACTGATCTAAATCTGGTCATAAAAATTGAATAATATTGATTTAGGAAATTTATTAATTCAACAGAGCTGACACAATAACCAGGCTGTACTTCCGACCAATTATATCTCTCCTGAAGTAGGGATAGGCTAGTAGATAAGTTGTTTTCTTTAAGAGGTTTTCTTCTTGCTTCTATTAGATGCTTGGCAACGTAATGTGATTGGATATTCAAAAACTTGGTAGTGAAGTTTCCATCGCTAGCAAGCTTTTTTTTAAAGACTGCAGGTGTGCAACCCATATGTCTTTTAAAAGCCCTATAAAAATTTTTACTATTGGAAAAACCGCTCCGTTGCACAATTTCATAAGATTTAATTGAGTGATCATTTATAATAAACCTAACAGCATTTGTGATACGGTAGTATTCTATAATACTCGTGAAAGTCCGTTTGTACCTCTTTTTAATTTCGGCAGAAATATATTGAGGTGAAAGAAATTCAAGGTCAACTAGGTTGTTCAATACAATTTTTTCAGAGAGGTGATCTTGAATATAATAATCAATCCGTTGAAATCGCTGGAGTACACTATTGTTAAACTGAGGTAAATAACTTAGGTGTTTTTTTATATCATCGAAGTGTTCTAAAATAAAATTGCAAAAAAACTGCAAATTATGCTTGATAATTTTGGAGTTATAACTTGTTGTAAAATCCTGTAGTAGATCCAAAAACATACTTTTAAGTAATTCCTTTTTTCTATTATTTTCTTGTGTAGTATGGCGCTCAGAAGCAATGAAAAACTGAGTTGACGCTACATTCAGAATTATTTTATCGATATTGAGATTTATTCTGAATAGATAATTGTGGTCAATCTCCATTATCAATACGGTATTATCAGAAGTAATTGCAATTATTTCAGAAGGTTCGTTTAAATTGATAAATTCAAGGTCATTTTCATTCAAAATAGAACTGCCAGAAACGTTAATTATTTTGATAGAACCTTCAAAAACGTATATAAGTCTGAGGTTTTTATTTATATGAAAAGGGTAATGATGAATCTGCTCAGCAGTAATGCTTAAGTAACCCCAACTTATTTTAGTTTCATTGAAGTAATTTTGCATTAATATCACTCCCTCGTATTATAAAGACTCTCAGTATTTACCGAGCCATTTGGGGTGAAGGATTTCCCACCCCCATCACTTTCATTTCCTCCCACTTTTGTAATCAATTTTTCAAACCGGATAAATTGTTAAAGAATTGTCATAAAATCACTCAAAACCCCTTGACTTCTTAAGCCCCGAATAATCGTAGTTGGATATTTTTCCTTACTACCATGATTTAAGGTGTTTATATTGAAACCAGTTTTTGTTCCACACGATGCATACCAGAATTTTGTAATGAATCTGCTTCAAAAACATTATTCTGGTGGTATTCCCACACCCGTAAATGATGACTTACCCGTGATCACCAAACTCTGGATTACAGATCTTTCCGAAGTAATAAAGATGCTGGGTGATGCTTAAGGAAAAACACGGTCTGCTACCTCGGCACCCAACTTCCATGATGCGATGCTACTTTTATTGTGGTAAAAACTTGCAAAAGGTTGGTACATTTCATTGGATATAATTTAATTGATAATCAATTTCACTGTTGACAATCCCGTAATGTCAACAGTAATTCCCTTACAATAGTAAGATTAAGATTTCATTTATTTTATTTCATTATGTTGACCTTTAAAGATTCAGTTTTTTTAGCTGTCGCAGTGCATAAATTCATTGCTTTCATTAAATTTTTATATGTTAACACATTTCATACCTTTTAATTGAAAAGGGGGTTAAAAAAAGTTTACAAGGATATATGGTTATAACATATATTATGGTTAGTCCCCCATAACGGCCACTTTTAAATATACCCATTCTATATATTCTTTATGGCAAGCTGATAAAGTTGTAAAAAGAAAAAAACAGCACAAGCCTATACCAGAACTCTCTTTATAAAATCTCCCCGTAAATAACTTTTCCATTATGGCCCAACAATGGCAATTTGAGGCTGCCTTTTATTCCAGACTTGCACCCTATCGTATTGTTGAACTTCTGAAACCTTGACTTGTTACGTATAATCATCGTCGTAATGCGAAGCAATTACCTGCATATTTTCTGCTCTCTCCTCATTTAATTAAGTGAGGTGATATCATGAAAAAAGAATCTTTTACATAATTAGTACTCTGATCGTTTAAATTACTATCTTGATGGTCTTCGGCAAAATAAGTCCTTATACATAGGTGAGAACAATAACTAAAAAGTACAAATCAAATCAGAATTGAATTATTTAGCCATTAATCAAGCCATTAAGGTCATCCCTAAGAACCATAGTAGTCAGTTCCCAATTCAGCTAGAATACATAATATATGAGCAATATAATGTTATGAGTCGTGGATCATTACACCCTGATCAGCAATATACTTATCTTTCTCTAAAGTGTCCAGGCTGCAAGTACTATAAAGCTGATAATATTGTTATTCTGATAACTTACAGTAGTCAGTCGAAAAGGTCAGATTAAGGAAGCATCGTTACTAAGACATTTAATACGGTCTTGTCCGCAATAGTCCCGTTTGTTGAAGACTGAGATTTATAGTCTGTTATGCTTTAGATTCACTATGCTTAACATCCTACTTCAATCCTGTTTATTTCAATTTTCCTGAAAAATAAAAACTGAGAATCATAATAGATTTCCAGTTTTTTCGATTCAAATTTATTTAGACGGTTTAAATTCACCATTGTATAGAATTGTTAAAGGAGTGACATTCACCCAGCAGTGATTCGGAGATTCTGAAAATGATATTTGATCTGCGTCATATTTTTCTTCGAAGTATTGGACTATTTCATCCTTTATTTTACTGCTGCAATTTCCATTACACCCGAACTTTGTACATTTCGGTAAAAACGTTCTCCGTTTTGTCGGCACAAAAGCCGTCAAAAGTGCCTTTTCTTTTTCATCCCTAAACGGGAAGTCATCTTTGATGGGTTGTATGTCTTTCCATTCAAAATAAAGCGCAGACACAAACTCTATATATAAGTCCTCCACATACCTACCCTTAATTTTTGGAATACCTTCTTCCTCACAAACCTTTTTGACAAACTCCCTTTGCCTCTTAGTCACGCCATTGAGTTTCGGCTTCTTTTCTTCGGCTTTTTCGTTCGTTGTCTTCTGATCCGCTGCTTTGGATGATTTCACAGGACGATTAAGCGCTGGAGGTACCGTGATCAGCTCATCCGAATACGCTGAGTAGTCAGCCTCTGAACCCCTCTCGACTTTTCTCGCGTAAAACGCTTCAACCTCAGACCAATCCCTGGTAAGGGTGTAACCCTGGTCAGCGAGAATTTGTTGGACAGATTGTCCGTATTGTTTCGATGTGAATACGCGCTTGTCCAAAATCGTCACAATCCCAAAATCTTTTATGCCACGAATCAACCGACCGATGGCTTGGTTGAGTTTGTTCACCATGTGCGGGAACCTGATGTAATCGAAAAAATCGTCCCCTTCATATCCTTGACCGATCAACTCTAGGAACGGGTCATCGTTCACTGGAAAAGGTAATTTATTCAATATAACGGATGTAAGAGAAACACCGGGGATTGAAAAACCAGAAAAGTAACTTCCACTTCCGACTAGTACACTGTCTACATCTTCACGGAAATTCTTCGTCAACTTTTCAACTCCGTATTGCCCCTGTTTGAAAAGGGTCACGCTTAAATCATCAGTCACCAGCTTTAATCTTTCATGGAAAACGTCCATATGTTCTTTCGAGGTGTTAAGAAGGAGCGTTTTCCCTTCTGTAAGACGAATTAACCTTTCAATGGTGTCAAATACACCGTTTACAAACGATTCTTCCCTGGGTAGAGGTATGTCTGTCGGCACGTAAATCTTTGATTGATTTTTGAAGTCAAAGGGTGTAGTGAATTGCTTGGTGACAACCTTCCTCCCCTTTAACCTCCACTGCTCAATCAGACTATCGAAATCACCACCTACGGTCAGCGTTCCCGACATGATGATGATTTTGTTTCTCCGGCTCAAGTATTCCATCATCCACCTAAAGTCCGTCGGAAAGGTATCAGAGATGGCGCTGAATTTACTGTTTTCATAGTCCACCCATGTCACATACCCTTCATGTATGAACGATTCTAAGGTTTCCGTCCATTCGTCCAATTCCATTGCTTGCTGCGAATTTCCTATACCCGATTCGTAATCATTAATGGATTCATTTAATAGATCATAGACGGATTTAAATGCCCTAATGGTAGATTCAGGGATTTTATACCGCCCCTGTGAAAACCCCTTTAATTCACCAGAAACTCTCTGGAAATCCCGCTGGATCAAATCCATTAATTTTTTGAATTTTAATTTATATTTGGTCTGCAGAGATTTTGCTATCCCACGAAACCTTCTTAGTGAAAAAGATTTTTCCAATCGCCCAAGGAAATTCTCTAGGAAATGATGGGCTTCATCAATCACAATGACTCCCTGCGTAACAGGGATTATGGGAGTTCGGTCATTGTTGATATTTAGGTACGACTGAATCAGCTGGTCATGATTCGTAATCATTAAATCATTGGATGGAGAGAAAAAGCCTTTTCTGTGACTTATAGTTGTACAGACCTTATTCAACTCACATTGATCGCATTCACCCTTAGTGGCTTCCAATTCCACTTTCCGCCACTGATTATCAGATAACTCTACTCCATACTCGTCCTCCAATTCACTCCTCTGACCTGTATTGGACCTTTCAAAAAACTCTTGAAGGCTGGTTCTCTCTCTGGGGGAGAAAGCTCCTTCCTTATTTTGCAGGAATCTTTTATGACAATAATAATGAGCCTTACCCTTAGCCACAACCGAATTCTCCACTAAGGAAAGATGATTAAGCAGCGGGACCTCACTGCCCATAAGCTGACCTTGCAAATTTATCGTCGCCGTCGCATAAAGCAACGAACGTGAATTAAATGTGTCATTTTTCAGTTCGTTTAATACGGGAACCATAGCCCCAAGGGATTTCCCTGTTCCCACCGGTGCCTCTATAATCATGATTTCGTCCGAATTGTCTTTCTGGACGAAATCCGCAATGTCCATCGCCATTTGTACCTGAGACGTTCTTATCGAATCTGATTTGTAATAAACCGGTATCTTTTTTTCAAAGTAATTAAATATTTGCTCGTACTTTAACGTCATAGAATTAAATCCCACTCCAATATAAGTATTCTTATATATTATACCACCATGTTCCTGAACTTCCCATTTTCATAGGTTATATGGAATATGATAAAAGATCCTGAATACTGTTGTATTACATGATACGTAAAAATGGCAGTATAATTTGTGTACTAAAACTAGCATTTCTGTTTGCTTTTTCGTTATTGTTATGCATCTGCAATTTTTTTGCCCATTTGAATATGGGGATTTTTAGTTACTTAAATGAAAAGCTGAAGCAGATTTATCATAAGAACCCGGAGCTGCCACAAATAAATGTTCACGCCTTCCGGCATACACATGCCAGTTTATTGTTTGCAGCCGGCACTTCTAAGATGTACAAGTTCGGCTTGGTCATACCGATATTCAAACCACGATGGATATTTACACACATGTGACCGATGAAGCAAAGGAGAAAACAGCGGAGTTGTTCCAGAACTATGACATTTTAGCTCGGGGTATTAAATTCCAAACTTGGACAAAAAACCCTCTCCACTTTATGAGAGCAAAGAGGGCGTAACCCTTGGTATGAAGGGGATTTTAACGCTTCGAGAACTGTGGTGAACGACGTGCGTTTTTAAGACCGTATTTCTTACGCTCTTTCACAGACGGCTTTCTTCCATATTATATGGAAGTTCATAAACTGCTTTAAATCAACATTTTTCCCTGTTTGTATTTCATGGGATTTTAACTGATTTTCCGCAAAGGGTATTCAAAAAGGTATTTAAAATACATACGCTGGCAGGCTATATACTGGAAACCTATTTATTAAATTTTGTTTCTGGATTTCTGCTTAATTCATTATAAGAATTTGAGTGTCTTATTAATCCCACGTGCCAAAAGTCCACACCTAGACCCAGGAACAATCCCGTGATTATCCAAAACAGCTCGAGCGAACGTGTCCAATTCCCGCCGGATAATCGCTCCATTACCTGCTATTCCTTCTTCTTCCCCCTGTGACCTACAGACCGTCTTTAGTAGAAAATCCAGCAGCCTGAAACGAATTTTGTAATTTTCATTTCCAATTGCCAGCACCGGAAATCATACATATACACTTATACAAATTTTGATGGGTTATAAAATAATGGTATTATTTCTAGGTATCTTTAAGGTGGTTTATATACAGTTAGGAATCTAATATCCACTTTTTATACTACCTGCATCACACTATTACATCATGCCGCCCATACATTAACCATATAAACATGAACAAACAAGCTCTTAAAACCCTGTTGAATCAGCGTTTTTTTGTTTTCACCAAACATAAAAAAGACCAATATTAAACATGAACATGAACAAAACATGAACAATTATCTTTATCCTATTCTTTATGTGACTAGATTAAAAATACTGCTGCTATTTATTCTTTGTTCTATCTATAGCTTTCTTGGGAGGCTTAATTACCGGGCGCGCTAAGGCTTCGCCATAACTCTTTTTTATTTCGGTATTCTTAATTTTTTGTACTCTTTTCTTATCACTCATTCGTATCCTCCTCCATCATACTAAATAGCTCAGCCTGATTTATTTCTCTTATTGTTACTTTTGTATCCCCATCAAAGAACGTCCCCGTATAAGGGATCGACTTACCTTTACTATCCTTAAATTCTTCAAAAAAAGCTGTCCATTCTTCTTCTGCTGCTAAATAGAAGAATTTTTTATGGTTTCCATCTGCTGAATAATATTTCAAAGAGCCGTAAATTACATGACCTGGATCATCTAAGTAGCTAATTTCAACAATCATTGGCGATTCTCCATTAATTTGTTGCCGGGTATCGTTATTCGCTACAAAAAATAATTGCCACACTGAAGCACCCGATGTAAGTTTGGCATTACCTTTCTTTACTCTTACAGCGTTAATGAAATCAGTTACATATTCAGACAGTATAGGAATAGCAGTAGATACTATAAAACTACTAAACACCAATATTATCGCGAACCAACCTATAAATACAAACGCTTCAATATTATCTATTAAGTCATTGAGGTTGGAGATAGGCACTATGTTGTTCTTTCTAAAATATCCTATATCCATAACTATTAATGCCGATTCTGTCACTTTTATAGCAATATTAAAGATGATTATCGATATCAACACGGTTGGAACCCACAGCAAAGAGGTTACTGCAAGCAGTTCTACATTAGACCGATTACTGGTTGAAGAATCCCCTATGTACTTATAAAGTAAGTAAGTCAAAAACCCGGGTATACCTAGAATGAAAAATGAGAAGAGCGCATCCAAATCTATTTAACCTCAATATAATTTATTTTCGTTTACTAAACGCCAATATTGATATCCTAGCGCAGTAAGTTTACAGGAGGTGGAATTCATAGCAGCATAATACATATGTTCCTCCCCTACCGGCACTACTAAACCTTTAGAAACGAATTTCTGTAAATCCTTGAATATTTTAACGTTATCGGGATTATGTCCAGGTTCGGTGTCTTCAAATGATGGGTCAAGTGCTATTTCCTGAGTCGGATCTTCGAAGTATTTTGTAATATTCATTAAAGTCTCTAAAGGAATGAGCGGAGTAACCTGTCTTAGTGATGTAAATCGTGACACATTAGTTTTAAAAACTGGCCTT
This sequence comes from Virgibacillus oceani, assembly GCF_041521345.1. Classification (GTDB taxonomy): domain Bacteria; phylum Bacillota; class Bacilli; order Bacillales; family Amphibacillaceae; genus Virgibacillus_N; species Virgibacillus_N oceani_A. The sequence goes on from NZ_JBGOHB010000005.1 coordinate 39,337, forward strand.
TGCTCCCATGCACCAAGAGCCTCATCGATATACGAGTATACACTGCCAGGAGTAACATTACCTCTTAAATCAGCTGCACCACCTTCAAGGGCATCTAATAACAGTGAAGTAAACACACCAGAACCATCTTCCTCCATCGAAAATTCATGACCTCGACTGGAGGTTAGGACTGTCAAATTGTCTGACAGCTGTGATATTGCTTGATCTTGCTCTGTGTTTGTGACTGCCATATTCCCTGAGTGACAACAATCCAATATAATAATTTTATCTCTGGTCCTAGATTTATTGGCATATTTTATTATCTCTTCCATAGATACACCTTCGTCATAGCTTTCGGCGTCAGTTGTGACAATATATCCACCTGTACTTTTAACTAGACCGTGACCAGAAAAGTAAAACAATGCAACATCATTTTCTCCTTCGAAAAGCTCCTCAATCGCTTGGCGTAGTTCCTTTCTTTTTGATGAGCCAAGTATGTGCTTTACATGGAAGTTAGGTGAACCGTCACCGTTTTTAGTTAAGATGGTCTCCATTTTTACTGCATCGTTGACACAACCTTCTAGTGGAGCAGCTTCATAATCATTTAAACCAACGACTAGCGCTTTTCTTAATCGCATTTGCAATCACCCTAATTCTCTAATTGCACTAATTAACGAACTAGAATTCCATTTAACAATCCTATCTGCATCATCTTTTACTATTTTTGAAGTTCTTTCGGAAGCAAAAGGCTCTATAGCTATTATAGGCTTGGGAACCAGGAATTCTTTGTTTGCAATTAATATCTCTTTTTTTATCCATTTGCTATAAGAAGAATAAACACCGGCAAGTATGATAACAACATGACATGAGTTTACCTTCCGCCTAATTGCATCATATAACTCCCTATCGTTACTGGCATTGTGGATAGGATCGTTCTTCGGCACTGAGAAATTTTTATACTTGAAATAAGACCCCTTATCAAGTAGCGAGACTAATTTGCCATAGCTATCACTATAAGTCCAAGAGTGACTAATAAAAAGATTATACGTTTTACTCAAAATAACATTCCCCCCTAAATTATCTATAGTTATATTGTACCATTTTTTTACTAGTGGGGGAATAGTGAAAAGGCTCATACTTCAAAAAATGTTCTAACAATTAAGTATGCTTATTCCGTTTTTCCTGGAGTTATTCCATTATTTGTCTCTATTAAAAGAATAACATTATGTTATTTTTGCCATTTATAATCATCGCATCTATTTTACAATCACTGCAACTTTGTTTTTAATCAACACCTGATTAACTATAAGATGGATTATTAATACCTAAAAATATTATATGATTGAAAAAAGGGGGATTCTTCCCCCTTAAATTGCTTATATGATTAACCCTCCATTTATAAAAAAATATATAAATGGTTTTTTTGGATTCAAAAATATCATTAATACTCTTCTTCCATTCACTTTCCGGAATAAGCTAAAATTCAAACTTTCCTAAGTTTAAAATCATGTTATCTCAACTCATCTCTCAAAGGAATAATTGCATCATCCAATTTCCTTCTCCACCGACGCTTCATCTCTGGTCCGTATTTTAATGGTTTTGCGTCCGGATTTTCAGCTTTATACTTCTCAAAATCTCTACTGTTAATAATGTCACTAATATTTGGTATTGGATCCATACCAACGAGATATTGAACTTTGATAAATGAAGTGTTTCTTTGTCAACAAACCATGTATTCGAAAATTCTACAATCGCTTTATTTTGTGCATCTGTGAAGTAAGCACGTTTGACAATGAAAATATCTTCATCTGCATCTACTTCCTCATTATCAATCGCATTTAAAATCGCACGGTACACTTCTTTGACGATTTCTTTCTTCTCTAATTTTTGCAAGGCATTCTCAATATCATCACGAATATTTTTATTATTTGCTGAGTAGGTTTCTAGTAACTTATCAATATAGCTTGAGTCCACATCATAAATTTTAACGGCATTTTCCCCGTAAAATTCAATATCAGAGAAATCTACTTCCTCTTCTCCCTGGTCATCTTCCTCTATCAATGAACCTTTCACCGTATTATAAACACCAACAGAGTCTTCAATAATCTTCACTTGACCTTGCAGCGATTTGGAAGATACCACATCATCATTGTATTCGTTATAAGTAGCGAGTGCTTCATACGCATTATTTAACTCTTGGAATGCTTTTACAAATTCTACTCGCGTTTCAATTGGTGTATGCTCATCGATTTCTTCAATATTTGGCGCAACACTTTGTAACTTTTTATGCGCCTTTTTGAAACGTTTCTTTGATTCCTCATACGTTGGATAAATGAGTGTCGATGCTTCATCTTCATTAGAATACACTTTCGTCGCCTCTTGGACATTGTATTCCATCGTAGCTGGCTTTCGGAAAGTCACGATTAATCCCTTTTCTTTACCAGGATAGGTTCGGTTCGTTCGCGAAAAAGCTTGAATCAAATTGGCATATTCCAAATTACGATCTACAAACAAAGTCTGAGCAGTTGGTGCATCAAAACCAGTTAATAAACGCTCAACGACAATAACAAGATCCACTTGTTTTCCAAACTCTTTAAACTCTGCCCTCTTACGTGCCAAGCGATTATTAATATCACCATTGTAGCGATCGATACTCTCGAGCGACCATGCAGTATCGTAATAATCGTTGTATTCTTTTATAATCCCTTTCATTTCATCTTGATTTGCTGCTGCCTTTTCATCATTTTCTTCCAAAGAATATGTGATTGCAATTCGCGGAAAACCTGGATCTTCCATTGTTCTTCCTTTTCGAATTGGTTGATTAGCAAACACATTCTTTAACCATTCTGGATCCTTCGTCATCTCTTTTATCGCATGGTAATACTGTTTTGCCATATCAATCGAACTTGTTGTTAAAATGGCAGATTTTTGCGGACGACCATTTTCAAAATCAAATTTCATATAAGCATTATCTGGTATGATATACTTAGCTAAAACTATTAGTGGGGTTGATATTTATGGCGAGTTTTACAAACCGTGGAACAAAGAAAAAACCATCATGGCAATACGTTATTAGCCGTATGGTAAATGGCAAGTCAAAACCTATTCGTAAGGGGGGTTTCCACACAAAAAAGGAAGCGGAAGCAGCTGCCGCTGAAATAGAATCTGAATTACGTAAAGGTATTGTACCTCAAATGGATCCGATACCTTTTGACGAATACTTCGAATCATGGGTGAAGGTATTCCGCTCCGACGTAGGAGAAAACACTATGGCTCGATATAAAGATTCGATAAATAACGTAAAAAAATACTTCGGCAGCAAACCGATACAACAAATTACAAAGACCGCTTATCAATCTTTTTTAAATGATTATGCAAAAGATGGAGATAAAGCTAAAGCTACCCTTAAAAAAATAAATACACATATAAGAGCTTGCGCACGGGATGCCATAGATGAGGGTATTATCCGTGTAGACTTTACCAGAGATGCTAAGTTCCCGGGGAGAGAAGGGAAACCAAAAGAAGAAAAGCATCTTGATTATGGAGAAAGTGAGAAGCTGCTCGATGCATTGATGGACAACCCTAATAAAACACTAACACTATACCTGATACTCCTCGGTCTAACATCCGGTATGTGGTACGGGGAGATTGTCGGTTTAACTCGTAAGGACTTTGACTTTGTAAACAATACGATAAACATCAATAAGACCTGGGGCACACTAAAAAAATGCATAAAGGATTCGGACCCACAAAAAATCCACAATCTGTACGGAAAATTAAAATGAATTCAGATTTAATGAGAGAGTTTATTGAATTGTTTGATACGATGCCTGACAATATACATAGACTCGTTTTCTTTAGCCAGCAATCAAAATATAAAGTGTTAAGCAACGCATCAGCAAACAAGCAATTAAATTCATTATGTAAACAGTTAAAGATTAGAGAGATAACAATGCATGGACTTAGACACACAAAAGCCAGTGTCATGCTGTACAGGGGTGTATCCATATATTATGTTTCAGAATTCCTTGGGCACGGTGATATTGAAACGACAATAAGGGACTATGCGCACATCGTAAAAGAGCTACGCAGAGAAGATGAAGAAAAGATGTTAGAAGCGCTTGTGTAAAATTTGTGTAAAATTTGTGTAAAATGGTTTCAAATTATATCGTTTTCTGTAGGGTTCTTATAAAAGAATAAAATACGCCTAAACGTTGATATATCAACATTCAAGCGTAAAATCCAAATGTCATATCGTGACCAAAAAAGACCTGGATACGCCCCCGGCAGGAATCGAACCTGCGGCACATGGCTTAGGAGGCCATTGCTCTATCCCCTGAGCTACGGGGGCATTTTTTTGTTCAGCAATTTATATTATACAAAAAAGCTGTTCAATTGAAAAGGGAGCCGGTAAAAATTTACTCCCTTGCATACAAAAATCCTCATAAACTGTACACAATTATTTATTCTCTCCCCAGTTTAATAGAACGATTTCTTGCACTTCTTACACACTCCATAACGATTTGTTGAAAATTATTTTTCTCCAGCGTGTTAATTCCTGCTTCTGTCGTACCGGCTGGGCTCATTATTTTCTTCCTCAGCATATTAGCAGGTTCATCCGATTTTTTTAGCATTTCTCCCGCTCCAATAATCGTTTGTGTAATTAATAACTTGGCTGTTTCTTTATTTAAACCCGAGTCTATCGCTGCCTGTTCCATCGCTTCAACCATGTAATAGAAATAAGCAGGTCCGCTGCCGCTGATTCCTGTGACAATATGCATATCCTCCTCGTCCACGATAGCGGTTGTCCCAATGGCTGCAAATAATTTCTCGGCTTCTGTTACTTGTTCATCTGATGCATATTTTCCTGCTGAAATTGCCGTTGCAGAAAAACCAATCGATGCGGAAGTGTTTGGCATCGCCCGAATTACAGGATTGTCTTTTCCAATCAGTGCTGATATATCAGCTGTCGATACCCCAGCTATTACGGAGATGATCAATTGATCGGCTTTTATATAATCTATTACTACATCAAGCGCTTCTTTCAAATCATATGGCTTTGTAGAAAGAACGATGATATCCGCTTCTTTAATTTGCACTTGCTTATTTTCCATCCGTTGAATCTGATATTTATCTTCCAACCTTTTTATTCGTTCCTGGTTGTTTTTATTCGTCACTGTAATTTGATCACTTTTCAATATATCTTTATAGATCACACCTGAAATAATTGCTTCTGCCATGGATCCTGCCCCAATAAATGCCACTTTTTTATTCATCTGGAAAACCTCCTCTTTTAGGTTTTTACTGCACTAAAAAAACCCATTCCAATCCTTCATAGAAGGACGAAATGAGTTTCCGCGGTACCACCTAAGTTGGCATAAAAATGCCCTGCTTTATATTGATAACACAGTATGCTGTGGTTAGTTTTTAACTAACAACTCCCAGGTAGGGTTCGCACATGCTGGTGCCTATGGAATCTTTCAGCCGGTGAATTCCACTCTCTTTCGGTCAACTATTGTACTACTGGCCTGATCATCGTATTTATTTAAATTGTTTTATTGTATGTAATATATGCTTTACTTAGATAAATGTCAAGTCTATTTTCATTTTAAATGAAAAAACCGCTACAAATGTAACGGTTTTTTATCTCCAAATTTTATGCGCTAAATTAATAAATGGAGGAGGTAGAGGGATTCGAACCCCCGCGGGCTTTGACACCCCTGTCGGTTTTCAAGACCGATCCCTTCAGCCAGACTTGGGTATACCTCCGTGACGACAAGATATAATATACCATGCATGATTTTTCATGTCAAGAATGAAACTCATGGTAAATTTTAATTATACAGAAGCGTATTCACCAGCGGGAAATATCATCTTTTCCCGCTGGGCATTACACTTATTTAATCACTTCCACGCTACCCATATATGGCTGTAATGCTTCCGGTACTTTGACAGTGCCGTCTTCCTGCTGGTAGTTTTCCAAAATAGCAGCAACCGTACGGCCAATGGCAAGCCCTGAGCCATTCAGTGTGTGTACAAATTCAGGTTTTCCTTTTGCTTCTCTGCGGAAACGGATGCCTGCCCGTCTTGCCTGGAAGTCTTCAAAGTTAGAGCAGGAAGAAATTTCCCTGTACGTATTTTGTGCCGGGATCCATACTTCAATATCATATTTTTTTGCGGCGGTGAAACCTAAATCTCCTGTGCACATACGCATAACCCGGTACGGCAGATTGAGTAGCTGCATCATTTTTTCCGCATGGCCGGTCAATGTTTCCAACGTATTATAGGATTCCTCCGGCTTCACAAAATGCACCAGCTCCACTTTATTGAATTGATGCTGACGGATCAACCCGCGGGTGTCCCTTCCGGCAGAACCTGCTTCAGAACGGAAATTCGCACTATAGGCTACATATTTTTTCGGTAAATCCATTAAAATTTCATCACGATGATAGTTGGTAACAGGCACTTCTGAAGTGGGAATAAGGAAATAATCCATATCCTTGATCAGAAATGCATCCTCTTCAAATTTCGGAAGCTGTCCTGTTCCTGTCATACTTTGTCTGTTTACCATTTGCGGCGGCAGCATTTCTGTATATCCGTGATGATCAGAATGAAAGTCCATCATAAAATTAATTAAGGCACGTTCAAGTCTGGCACCAAGGCCTTTATAAAATACAAACCGGCTTCCTGTTACTTTTCCTGCCCGTTCAAAATCCACAATATCCAGGTTAGTGGCTACATCCCAATGAGGCTGTGCTTCAAATGAGAATTCAGGAGCTTCTCCCCATTCTCTTTCCACCACATTATCATCTTCATCTTCACCAACTGGCACACTTTCATGTGGTATATTTGGGATGGAGAGCATCATATAATCCAGTTTATCTTCTACTTCCTTTAATTCCTTGTCCAGGGCGGAAATTTTGTCTCCAACAGCACGCATTTCCTGGATGGCTGGCTCAGCATCTTTTTTCTCCTTTTTCAGTATGGAAATCTGTTTGGAAGCCTCATTACGTTTTGCCTTCAGTGTTTCTGTTTCAGAAATGAGGTTTCTCCGCTTTTCATCGTATTCCTCAAATCTATTCAGCTCGGATAAATTCTCTCCTCTTTTGGAAAGCTTTTCTTTTACTTCTTCTAAATTATTTCTCAGGTACTTCATGTCCAGCATGGTTTTTCCTCCTTATATAAATTTTATGCATTAAAAAAACTCCCATCCCTAAATCTAATATAGGGACGAGAGTTATATTTCCCGCGTTGCCACCCTTGTTGAAGAAAAATATCTTCCGGCTCATGGTTATTAACGGTCACCAGCCGAGTTTATTTAAATATGAAAAGTATCTCCATTTTTCATAAACCAGTTCAAGGATGGATTCACAATATACTTACGTCGATTCTCACCCGCCATCGACTCTCTTTAGAAAGTGATACTGCTACTGTTTCCTATCGTAACTTTGCTGTTAATTTAAAATATATCATATCTGATTTAAAAGCTTAATGCAACTGTTTTTCGGATTTGATTTGTTTCTGATCTGACACGTTACATCCCAAATATTTGCTCCAGATCTAATTCCAATCCACTTAAAACATGAGTGGAAACAGAGTCATTTTTTGTTAAGACTCCTTGAAATTCATAATGACCGTCAATTAAAACATGTTTTTCCACAGAATCATTAACTGGATCTACAAGCCAGTACTCTTTTACACCAGCTTTTTCATAAAGCTGATATTTCTTCCAGCGATCCAATTTCACAGAGGAAGGAGATATTACTTCAATGATCAAATCCGGTGACCCATTACAGCCTTTATCATCCAGTTTTTCTTTATCGTACACAATTGACAAATCGGGCTGTACGACATTATCTATTTCATCAACCTGTTTGTTTTCTGTTAACAATCGTACATCAAAAGGGGCAAAATATACTTCACATTCTTTATCTCGCAGGAAATCCGTAAAGGCTGCAGATAATTCTCTGAGAACATGTTGATGTTTGCGTGAAGGAGCAGGTGACATATTGAAAATTTCCCCGTCTATTAATTCCACTCTCTCTCCTTCATCCCATGTGAGATAATCAGCATATACGTTTTTTCTTTTTTCGTTCGGAATGGCCATCAAATCATTCCCTTCAACTTATACTTAACATCATTTTACCATATCCAAAAGTACATTACATGTTTCTGTGTATTGCTCTGTTTAAATCCCGGATATTGATGGAGCTGCCAGCTTGTGGAATTTTATTTCCAATTATCCATATTGAATTGAAAAAACTCCCATCCCTATCTATTTAGGGATGAGAGTTATATATTTATACCTCTGCTCCAACAGGAGAACCCTCCCGCTGTTTCACCATAGAGATAAAGTAGTCGATAATTCTGTTATCATCAGTCAGTTCGGGATGAAATGCAGTACAGAGATAATTGTCCTGTTTTGCTGCGACAATTTTGTCCTGCCAGGTGGCCAGGACTTCAAGCTCCGGGCCCACATCAGTAATGTACGGCGCCCGAATAAACACAGCTTTAAAATCATCTCCTGCATGCTGAATATCAAGTGCTGCCTCAAAACTTGCCACCTGGCGCCCAAAGGCATTACGCGCAACTTTCATATCTATTAAGCCAAGATGCGGCTCTTCTTGTCCTTCTATTTCACTAGCCATTAAAATCAACCCTGCACATGTTCCGAAAACTGGCTTCCCTTGTTTTCCAAACTGCCTAATCGCATTAAAAAATCCATAGCTGTCAATTAACCGCCGCATAGTTGTACTTTCTCCGCCAGGGAGAATTAACCCTTCTATTTCAGAAAGTTGTTCTTTATGCTTGATTTCCATTGCTTTGGCACCGCATGCCTCTATGGACCGTATATGTTCACGCACTGCTCCCTGCAGTGCCAATACCCCAATTGTTGTCATCATGATTCCTTCTTTCTGTTTCACTCACTGCGATCCTGCATGCGGTCGCCAGCTTCTATCGTGCTCATTTCGAGCCCTTTCATTGCTGTGCCAAGACCCTTGGACAATTCTGCAATCAGTTTATAATCTTGATAGTGGGTAGTTGCTTCTACAATTGATTTTGCAAATTTCTCCGGATTGTCTGATTTGAAAATGCCGGAGCCGACAAATACGCCATCAGCGCCCAGTTCCATCATCAGTGCAGCATCACTCGGTGTAGCAATTCCACCTGCTGCAAAATTTACTACAGGCAATCGGCCTTCTTCACGGATCCCGAGCAGCAATTCAAATGGTGCGCCAATTTCTTTTGCGAATGTCATTACTTCATCTCTGGACATACCGCTCAATTTGCGGATTTCCGATTGTACCTCGCGCATATGACGAACGGCCTCTACAATGTTTCCTGTTCCCGGCTCCCCTTTTGTCCGCAGCATGGATGCACCTTCACCAATACGGCGGGTTGCTTCTCCCAAGTTACGGCAGCCGCAGACAAACGGAACGGTAAAGTCGGATTTATTCATATGGTAAACATCATCAGCTGGTGTTAAAACTTCACTCTCGTCTATATAATCAGCACCCATTGCTTCCAATACACGTGCTTCTACGATATGCCCAATACGTGCTTTGGCCATGACCGGAATGGAAACTGCGTTTATAACTTCCTCCGTAATCGTTGGATCAGCCATACGCGCTACACCGCCGGCCGCACGAATATCGGATGGAACTCTTTCCAGTGCCATTACTGCTACCGCACCCGCTTCTTCAGCAATTTTTGCCTGTTCCGCATTGACAACGTCCATAATGACGCCGCCTTTTTGCATTTCTGCCATTCCTCTTTTTACACGTTCAGTCCCTGTGTTTGTCATACTTTTCTCCCCTTGTTTTTAAAGCCATTGAAGGCGTTGGAATTTTTGATTATAATATTTAAACTTGGGTATTGCTCTTTCATGTATATTTGGTTCGGAAGATATTTCGGGTACTTTGCCGGAAACATCAATCCCGTTTTTCGTGACAAAACCTTGTGTTGCAATTAACTGAATAATCCTTTCACCCAGTCGGAAACGGTGGTGAACAGGTCGGTGAAGAATCCGCCGATGGCTCCGAGTGTGAGCATGAACCAATTAGACTTTTCTACTGATTCATCTGCGACTAGGGGGAAGGTGTTTGTTGCATCATTGGTAATATATCCGTAGTCGTTTTCTCCTTCATATACGAGTTCAGCTTCTCCTACTACATCTCCCGCTTCAATCGGAGCAACCAATTCACCGTCTTCATTTAAATGTTCTTCATCAAAATGATATTGAATACTGTATAATTCAGCCTCTTCTTCTTTCACAGGAAGGGTTACTCCTTCACTGATGGACACCTGAACCTGGTCCTCTTTTCCTTTAGCTACAGGAATAGCTGATTCACCTTCCACCTGATAACCGGCAGGGAAAAGCTCCTGTTTTGAAAAATTATTAAACCCGTAATCAAGCAATTTGGCTGTTTCCTCAAATCGTTCGGTTTCACTTTCTGTTTTCATTACAACTGTAATATAACGTTCGCCATTTCTTTCTGCGGTCCCTGTAAAGCTGTATCCTGCCAATTCAGTAAAACCGGTTTTCAAACCATCTACACCTTCATAGTACATCGGCTCCAGGTATTCAGCATCATGAGCAAGCATAAAGTTCCAGTTGCGGATTTGCTGTCCATCAAATTCTGTTTCCGGCACACTAGAAATATCCAGTGACTCAGGGAAGTCTTTGACCAAATTATAAGCAAGCAATGCAGATGATTCTGCTGATAAAAGATTTGTATCGTTCGGTTCTGTCCCTTCCGGATAATTATCCCCGAGTGATTCATTATTCAAGCCGGAGGAATTGACAAATTTGAATTCAGGAAGACCCATTTCTTCTCCCTTTTCATTCATCATTTTCACAAATTCCCCTTCCGAACCGGCAATCAGCTCTGCCAGGGCAATCGATGTGGCGTTATCAGAATTAATCGCCATCGCATCGTATAATTCGCTCACAGTGTAATCCTGATTTTGTCTAAGGCCAACCCCTGAAAATGAATTGTTAGCTGAAATACTGTAGGGATAATCGCTGATCTGTGTTGTCGTTTCCCATGTAATATCGCCATTTTCAATTGCTTCCCATACCAGATATTCAGTCATCATTTTTGTCATACTTGCAGGTGGCAATGCTTGTTCGGCATTTTTTGCATAAATGATTTTTCCGGTATCATATTCCACCACGATAGCTGATTCAGCTTCTACATCCAAGTCTTGAGCTGCAACTGAAAAAGGATTTACAAGTACAAATACCATTACTACTAATCCAGTTAATAATAATGATAGATGTTTCATTATTTTATGTTTCAACTTTCTTTACCCCCAAAATCTAATTTAGCGTTATAGTAACAAGTCCGGAAATTTTCCATAGGAATAAGCTTCCTTCCTTGGGTTCTTCATGTAAAGATATGCTTATCATACACCTAAATTATTTTACCACATAAAACAACAAAATTATAGATAGGGTTGGCCCCTATCTATAATTTTTTTTAAAAGCTGATTCTATTTTTTGTCCGTTGGTTCCAACAAATTTATGAAATGGTATAATTTGGTGATTCCTTCGTAATTTGCACGTCATGCGGATGACTTTCACGCAAACCTGCATTCGTAATTCGGATAAAACGGGCATCTTCCCTTAAGGCTGTAATTGTGCCTGTACCACAATATCCCATACCAGATCGCAAACCGCCTACAAGCTGATGAATCGTATCAGCAAGTGGTCCTTTATAGGCCACTCTGCCTTCAATGCCTTCAGGTACAAGTTTTTTCGTCTCGGAGGATTCCTGGAAATAACGGTCTTTGGATCCTGCTTTCATGGCACCTACAGAACCCATGCCTCGGTATACTTTATATTGTCTTCCCTGGAAAATCTCTGTTTCTCCTGGGCTTTCCGCAACCCCTGCAAACATGCTTCCAATCATAACTGCATGAGCTCCGGAAGCAAGTGCTTTTACAATATCCCCGGAATATTTTACACCCCCGTCAGCAATAACAGGTACCCCGTATTCCGCTGCTGCAAGGGCACAATCGTGAATGGCGGTAATCTGCGGCACACCAACGCCTGCAACGACACGGGTAGTACAAATGGAACCAGGTCCTATTCCGACTTTAACGACCGATGCACCTGCCTCGATCAATTCCTTTGTTGCATCAGCTGTTGCCACATTTCCGGCTATAATACTAAGATCAGGATATTGTTCCCTTACTGCTTTTACCTGGTCAATAACGCCTTGGGAATGGCCATGTGCCGTATCAATAACAATGGCGTCCACACCGGCGCTAACCAGTTTCTCGATCCGCTTCATAGCATCCCCTGTAACACCCACTGCCGCACCTGCCAGGAGCCTGCCTAGGGAATCTTTTGCAGCTTTCGGGAATTCAATGACTTTTTCAATATCCTTTATCGTAATTAATCCCTTTAAAATATTTTTATCGTCTACAAGCGGGAGCTTTTCAATCTTATGCTGCTGCAATAGTTTTTCAGCTTCATCAAGTGTTGTACCAACCGGTGCCGTGACTACGTTCTCACTCGTCATTACATCTGAAATACTGATGGAATAGTCCTGAATAAAGCGTAAATCGCGGTTTGTTAAAATACCTACCAATTTTTGTTCTTCAATTGTGTTTACAATTGGAACACCTGAAATACGGAATTTACCCATTAAATGCTCTGCATCATATACTTGATGTTCCGGCGTGAGGAAAAATGGATTCGTAATAACCCCACTTTCAGAACGTTTAACCCGGTCTACCTGTTCTGCCTGCTCTTCAATCGACATATTTTTGTGGATAACACCAAATCCGCCCTGTCTGGCAATCGCTATCGCCATTTTCGCCTCGGTTACCGTGTCCATACCTGCACTAATAAATGGGGAATTCAACTTTAAATCCGGTGTAAGCTGCGTACTCACTTCGACATCTTTTGGCAGCACCTCTGATTTAGCAGGCATTAATAACACATCATCAAATGTTAACCCTTCTTTAGCAAATTTATCCTCCCGCATTTCTACTCCTCCTTTATTTTTAGTATGTATGTCAGTAAATAACTTTGTTTACACTATGGAATGTAATGGTATTTTTATATACTTTACTCCAACCTAAATCCTTTTTCAACCACCTGTTATTGGAAATGAAAAAATAAATAGATTCAAAAAATTTAACCAGCTATGAGAGGAAAATTATATGTTCTTCACGTATTTACAATCAGAAGAAACGTCACGCAACTATTTGGCACAATGCTATCAAAGACTGGAAAATGTGGATGCGGAGAAGAAGAGCTACGAAAACTGCCGTGCATTTATGTATTATCTGGATCGTGGTATGCAAATGTATGAGCAGGGTGCAAAACTATCAGCCAACATGCAGCCAATATTATATTTCTATGGCATGGTTCATCTGGTAAAAGGGTGTCTTTTAACGATTCGCCCGGATTATCCCGAATCCACTAACCTGCTCGCACACGGCGTTACAGCCAGAAAACGAAAGAAAAAGAACTACGCTTTTATGAAGGATGAAGTAAAAATTCAGCATAAAGGACTATTTCCATACATGGCGGCACATCTTCTATCAAGTAAAACCATTCCTTTTGAAAAAATAAAAATGGAAGATCTTTTAGCATGCATTCCGGAAATGCTCCCTTTATTTCAATATCAAGACAGGAAAAAGATCATTATTGTAGGCAAAAAGCATTCACCCCTGCTTGAATTCCCGGTTTCCTTACTGGACAGCTATCATCTGACGGAAAAAGCGTTTATCAACAAAATAAAAAACTTTGTACCTGAAATTAAGTATGTTGATATCGACAAAGAGATGATTCGGATAGAACTGGTTCAATCAATTGAAGAACGAAACACACCCTTCTTTGTCCATGCTTCTACAAAGCATTTATATTTTCCGGCAGACAGAGATCTGCTGCTACCCATTTCCGAAATCATCGTTCACTATTTATTATTATATAATTTGAGTATGCTCTCCCGGTATGAAACAGAATGGTGGGGCGATCTATTTGCCGCAAAGTCAGAAATAGATTACCCCTTTATCCTCCAGTTTCTGCAATGCACACAGGAAAAGATTCCTGCGATGCTTGAGGATAAATTGGAAAAGAAGCTAACTTTAAATTCGTTTCCTTTCACTTAATAATCTCTTCAATAAAAACCGATTTTTCCTGCTGAAGGGATACAATCTGCTCATCAGGCAGGCGTACAATCGGCTTTGCAGGATCATCATGATCAATAAATACAATTTCTCCTGTCAGCTGATTGGATAATTTTACTTTTGTACCGATGGAAAAGCTCGCCAGGCTGTCAACAAACGCTTTTACAACTTCCGGATCCAGCTTGATGAATTTTATATTTTGTAACGCTTCTATCACTTTAAAAGGGGACTTGCTTGCTTTATATAAACGAGCACTTGTCATGGCATGATACATATCACAAAGGGCAATAATCCGTGCATATCTATGTATTTTACCCTTGCTGAGCCCATACGGATAACCACTTCCATCTAGTCTTTCATGATGCTGCAATACAGCTATTTTTACGCTGTGAGTAATCGTAGGTATATTTTCCACTAATCGATACGAATAAGTAGGGTGTTTCTTTATTTCGTTTAATTCTATGTCGGTTAAACCATGTGTTTTTAATAAAATATCGGAGTCTATTTTTGCCATCCCGCTGTCACTTAACAGACCGGCAATGCCAATTTGCAGCCATTCTCCTTTGCTGAAGTCCATTTTCATACCCAAATAAGCAGAAAGCACTGCTACAGCAACACTATGGTAATATAAATATTCTTCCTTCCTGCTGTAGCGGTGGAGTATGTATACTTCTTCTTCTATGTCATACATCCGCTCGAGTAAAGGAATCACATGTTTTCTTATATCAGGCATATCAATGGCCATGCCGTTTTACCATTTTTCAAATTCCTTTTTATACATGTGAACGACCTGATCATAATGTTCTTGAAAGGGGAGTTCTTTTGCCAGTTGTTCCTTTTTTACTTTATGCCGTACTTTATTTTCTTCTTCAACTATTTCTGTTGGCTGAAAAGTTTTCCCGTCTGCAAGCTTTGAGGATACGTCCACGGAAGAAATGAAAAACTTCTCCAAAAAGGTAATATGTGTTTCTGTTAAAACCGTATCTTTGGGAACTAATGGTTTGTTTGATTTTCCTATTACCTACTGTAGTAGAACACATCCAGGAATTAATTGTGCCGGTTTGACCCGTATAGAATCCCCCTCCATTAGAAAAACTCGGCTGCCGCCTCGTATTTCCTGAGCCCAGAAGCCGGATTGTAAATATCAGCAAAAATAGCTGTTTTCAATATCTAAATTCATACCATTGAAAAAATTATATCCTGCAAATGAGAGGGAATCAGCTGCCTGCTGATTCCCTGTCTTACTCGTCTGTTTACTCATCTATGTCATTTTCTTCTTCTAATACATTTTCCAGCTCTTCTTCCTCCAAATCAACTTTGGCCACAGTTGCCACTTCTTCTTCCTCCTGAAGGCGAATTAAGCGAACCCCCATGGTGTTACGCCCTGTTTCAGATATATCCTTTACTGGAATGCGGATTAATACACCTGCGATCGTAATCAGCATCAGGTCTTCATCTCCATCCACTGCTTTAACAGCAACGACATGTCCTGTTTTATCTGTCAGATTACTGGTGAAGATACCCTTGCCGCCACGATTGGTAACTCGGTATTCCGTTTCTTTCGTTTGTTTCCCGTATCCTTTATTTGTTACATGCAGGATATTGGCATCTTTTTGCAGTATTTCCATGGAAACCACTTCGTCATTACCCCGGAGTGAAATTCCTTTTACCCCGGCTGCGGTTCTTCCCATCGATCTGATCTGATCCTCCGGGAATCGGATTAAATAGCCGTTTTTCGTAGCAATCATCATATGTTTGTTGCCATCTGTTAAACGTACAGAAATAAGCTCATCATTCTCCCTTAAACCTACAGCAATTAATCCGCCTTTTCGAATGTTTGCATATTGGGAAAGACTCGTCCGTTTAGAAATCCCGTATTTCGTCGTAAAGAATAAGAAGGCATCTTCTGTGTACTCACTAACCGAAATAACGGCATTAACCCATTCCTCTTTTTCTACCTGTAAGAGATTAATGATCGGGAGCCCTTTAGCAGTCCGATTAAACTCGGGAATTTCATACCCCTTAGTTTTATAAACCTTCCCTTTATTCGTAAAGAACAGGATCGTATCATGGGTTGATGTAGAAACGAGGTGCTCCACAAAATCATCATCATTTGTGCCCATACCCTGAATACCACGGCCACCGCGTTTTTGTGTACGGTAGGTGGAGGATGGCAGACGTTTGATATAACCTTTGTGCGTCAAGGTAATGACAATGTTTTCTTCCGGTATTAAATCTTCATCCTCTAAAAATCCTGCCCCACCCATCACAATTTCTGTTCGGCGCTCATCATTGTATCGTTCTTTAATTTCTGTTAGTTCTTCACGAATAATTTCAAGTATTTTTTCCTCATCAGCTAAAATTGCCTTCAATTCATCAATCAGCTGCATCAATTCTTTATATTCGTCTTCAATTTTTTCTCGTTCTAAGCCAGTTAGACGCTGCAGGCGCATATCAAGGATGGCCTGTGCCTGTTTTTCCGACAGATCAAAATTATTCATTAAACCGTCACGTGCAATATCAGCTGTTTTGGAACTTCGGATAAGTGAGATAACTTCATCCAGATTATCCAGCGCCACCCGAAGTCCTTCCAAAATATGCGCCCTTGCCTCTGCTTTACGCAATTCAAATGCGGTCCGGCGTTTAATAATAATGACCTGATGATCGAGATAGTGCTCCAGGCATTGTTTAATCGTCAGCACTTTTGGCTGCCCATCCACAAGTGCCAGCAAATTCACACCAAATGTAGTCTGAAATGCGGTGTGTTTATATAAATTATTTAATACCACATTCGGGTTAACATCCCGACGCAGTTCGATTACAACCCGCATACCATTTCTATCGGATTCATCCCGTAAATCTGTAATTCCGTCAATCCGTTTTTCACGGACAAGATCGGCAATTTTTTCAATTAATTTGGCTTTATTTACCTGATAAGGCAGCTCTGTTGCAATAATGGTCGCTTTACCGTTTGCTTTTTCTTCAATATTTACTTTTGCACGAATCGTTACAGAGCCTTTCCCTGTCTCATAGGCTTTGCGAATCCCGCTTCTGCCAAGTATTTGTCCTGCAGTTGGAAAATCCGGTCCGTTAATATAGTCTTCCATCAATTCATCGATGCTAATATCAGGATTTTTACTGACGGCAAGAACCGCATCAATTGTCTCTCCAAGATTATGCGGCGGGATATTTGTCGCCATACCAACGGCGATTCCGGAACCGCCATTAACAAGCAGATTTGGGAAACGGGCTGGAAAAACGACTGGTTCATGCTCTGTCCCATCATAGTTTTCTGCATATTCTATCGTGTCTTTGTTAATATCACGCAACAATTCCATAGAAATTTTGGACATTCTGGCCTCTGTATACCGCATTGCTGCTGCCGAGTCACCATCAACTGAACCAAAGTTTCCGTGCCCATCCACAAGCATGTTACGGAAACTGAAATCCTGCGCCATTCTTACCATGGCTTCATAAACAGCAGAATCCCCGTGGGGGTGATACTTACCGATTACTTCCCCGACAATTCGGGCTGATTTTTTATATGCTTTATCCGCATGCATACCGAGATCATGCATAGCATATAATATTCTGCGATGAACAGGCTTCATCCCGTCACGCACATCCGGTAAAGCACGCGAAACAATAACACTCATCGCATAATCCAAAAAAGATGTGCGCATTTCGTTGCTAATATTTATTTCCTGAACATTTGGCCGTCGTTCCTCTGCCATTTTCCTACCTCCCATAGAGAAAACGCTGTTGCGTTTTTCTAGATGTCAGAGGCCAGAAGTTAGAGATCGGATTCATTCCTGGTTCTTACTCCTTGCCCCTGACATCTGTTCTGACTTCTAGCATTTTACATCTGTTTTATATATCAAGATTTTTTACATATTGGGCATTTTCTTCAATAAAGTTTCTCCGAGGCTCCACTTTATCCCCCATTAACATATCAAAGATCTGATCCGCATCAATCGCATCCGATAGTTCCACTTGCAGCAAAGTGCGATTTTCCGGATCCATCGTTGTTTCCCAAAGCTGTTCCGCATTCATTTCCCCAAGTCCCTTATACCGCTGCAGACCTGGTTTGGGCGATTTTGGCAGCTCTTCTAATATCCGCTCCATTTCCTTCTCATCATAAGCATAATGAGCAGCTTTTCCTTGCTGTACTTTGTAGAGTGGCGGCTGGGCAATATAAATATAGCCGTGCTCAATCAATGGGCGCATATATCGGTAAAAGAAGGTTAATAAAAGAGTACGGATATGAGCACCATCCACATCGGCGTCAGTCATAATAACCACTTTATGATAGCGCGCTTTCGTTATATCAAAATCTTCTCCGATACCTGTGCCTAAAGCAGTGATCATGGAACGCACTTCATTATTGGATAAAATTCTGTCCAGCCGGGCTTTTTCCACATTTAAGATTTTACCACGCAAAGGAAGAATTGCCTGAAAATGACGATCCCGTCCCTGTTTGGCAGAGCCGCCGGCAGAGTCTCCCTCCACAATGTAAAGCTCACTGATTTCCGCATCTCTTGAAGAACAGTCTGCCAATTTCCCTGGTAAATTGGATACTTCCAAAGCGCTTTTTCTTCGCGTTAATTCTCTTGCCTTTTTAGCAGCCGCCCTGGCCCTGGAAGCCATTAAACCTTTTTCAACGACAATCTTGGCGACAGACGGGTTTTCAAATAAAAATTTGGAAAACAGTTCACTGAATACATGATCCGTTACAGTCCGGACTTCACTGTTACCAAGTTTCGTTTTCGTCTGTCCCTCAAATTGCGGATCTGGGTGCTTAATCGATACAATTGCAGCTATACCTTCACGCACATCCTCCCCTGATAAGTTAGGGTCAGATTCTCTAAATAAATTATTTTTTCTTGCATAATCATTGATCACACGGGTTAAACCAGTTTTAAAACCGAATTCATGGGTTCCGCCTTCATACGTGTGAATATTATTCGCATAGGAGTACAGATTGCTTGCAAATCCGTCATTATATTGGATCGCTACTTCCACTGCGATTTCCTGGTCAGTTCCTTCCGCATAAAAAGGCTCATGAAGGACTTCTCTTGTACGGTTAATAAATTCTACATAGGAACTGATGCCACCCTCGTAGTAGTAGCTTATCTTTTCTTCATCCGTCCGTTTGTCTTCTATGGTGATCGTAAGTCCTTTATTTAAAAAGGCAAGTTCACGCAAACGCTGAGATAAAATATCAAAGTTATACTCAATGGATTCTGTAAAAATTTCCGCATCAGGAACAAAATGGGTAACCGTACCAGTAATATCCGTCTCTCCGACTACTTCAATTTCTCCCTGAGGAATACCTTTATTAAATTCCAAATAATGAATTTTATTATCACGATGCACATGTACTTCCAGTATGGATGAAAGGGCATTTACAACTGAGGCCCCGACACCGTGCAAACCGCCGGAAACTTTATAGCCCCCACCGCCAAATTTACCGCCGGCATGCAGCACAGTCATAATAACTTCTAGCGCGGGTCTTCCTGTTTTCTTCTGGATATCAACCGGAATACCCCGGCCATTATCCTTCACTGTAATGCTGTTATCTTTTTCAATAATGACATCAATCTTGTCACAGTAGCCTGCCAGCGCTTCATCAATACTGTTATCGACAATTTCCCATACGAGATGGTGCAAGCCCTTTTCTGCAGTGGAACCAATATACATCCCTGGCCGTTTGCGTACAGCTTCCAGCCCTTCCAGGACTTGAATCTGATCTGCCCCATATGCTTGATTGTTTGTAACGTTATCTTGCATTGACATAGTTTCACTTCCATTTCTATCTAAATAAGAAAATCGGACTTCCGCCTCGTTTTCAAGGTGTCAGAGATCAGATGGCGGATTGTGAAAAATCATCGCAGTAGCGATTTCTTTATCCAAACGCTTTAATCTGATCAGAAGAACAAATTTATACATTTTATTTTTTTTAAAAACGGATGAGCGCTACGTTTCTACGCCATTTACCTCATCCGAAAAGTCATCGAGTTTATCGATCGTTGAAATCATACTTGCCCTTTTTTTCAAAGTCGTCACAGATAGCGAACTGTAATAAATAATATCCCTTGTTACCATGACCGATTTGGCTTCTGATTCCAGACCGACAACTTTTCCTTCCTTTTCCGATCCTTCCATAAGCTCCTCCATAATGATGGAAGATGAAATTAAATTATAATCCAGAATGGCAATAACATCCTGGGATCTGATCGCATTATCGTTTCCGATATGAATAAACATGGGATCTTCCTTTCGCATTATGTATCTATTTTTCCATCTTTCACATGAAAGAGTTCCGCTTTTTTCAACGTTTCATGGTTTATTCCTTCCACACTTGTCGTAGAGACAAATGTCTGTACCTTTCCTTGAATTGTACTTAACAGATGGGATTGCCTGTAATCATCCAATTCACTTAATACATCATCAAGCAATAAAACAGGGTATTCACC
This sequence comes from Virgibacillus oceani, assembly GCF_041521345.1. GTDB lineage: Bacteria > Bacillota > Bacilli > Bacillales > Amphibacillaceae > Virgibacillus_N > Virgibacillus_N oceani_A. Next base: position 59,940 of record NZ_JBGOHB010000005.1, read on the forward strand.
AACTTCGTTATAAATAAGTTCGATTTCAGCAAGCTTTACAGATAAAGCCGTCGTTCGCTGCTGTCCCTGTGAACCATAGACTTGTACATTTTTGCCGTTGACATAAAACAGTAAATCATCCCGGTGCGGGCCAATTAACGTAGTGCCTCGTTCTATCTCTTTTTCCTGCATTTCATGAAATTTTTTTATATAAAGAGATGCTATTTTATCCTCACTGTCATTTTCAGAAACTTCCATCGTTGGTGCGTAGGCAATGTCAAGCTCCTCTAGTTCTCGGCTTATCCCGTAATGAATGGGACTTGCCCATTTACGCAATAAATCCAGAAAAACAAACCGTCTTTCCAGTAATGTTGTTGCATGCGTAATTAACTGATCTGTTAATACTTCAAGCATACTTCTGTCCTGATGAATATTCCGCTGCATCTGCTTTAATATTGCATTTCGCTGTTTTAATATTTTTTGGTACTGTCCCAAATGATAAACATAGATCGGCTGGATTTGCCCCAGCTCCATATCCATGAATCTTCTGCGTATTTGCGGAGAACCTTTGACGATCGTTAAATCTTCAGGAGCAAACATGACGACATTCAGTGCACCGATATAATTGCTTAACCGCTGTTGTTCCAAATGATTGAATTTCGCTTTTTTTCCCTTTGGTGAAATAATAATTTCCAGCGGAAACGACTGGTTCCGTTTTGTTACCCTGCCTTTTATTTTAGCATATTCTTTTTCCCATTGGATAAGTTCTTTTTCTCTTGGTGTCCGGTGAGATTTTGTAAATGCAAGCAGGTAGATCGCTTCCATCAGATTTGTCTTCCCCTGGGCATTTTCCCCGATAATGACGTTGATTTTATCATCAAAAGAAATGTCTAATTCCTCGTAATTTCGGTAATTTTTTAATTCCAGCTTCTTGATATGCATGGTTAATCCTCTTTTGTAACGATATAGGAACCGATGCCTTCTATCTCGACTAAGTCATTAGGGTACAGCTTTCTTCCTCTTCTGTGTTCCTGTTCGCCATTTACGATAACACCTTCCTGCTGAAGAAAAAGCTTAACCATACCGCCGGATTCCAGAATATTGATGACTTTTATAAATTGTCCCAAAGTAATGTATTCCGTACTTATGTTAACTTGTTCATGCATTTCATCACCGATTCTATTGTTATTTATTAGTATATTACCTATAGAAGTCTTATAAACCTATTTTACTAAAGTTTTTGCTTTATTGAAAGGTTTACCCCTTAATTTATTCAAATAGGCTTATTTAGGCTTTAAATTGTTTTTAAAAGTGGGTAGAAAGTTGGAGATGAAAAATACGATAGAGAATTTTTTAAGAAGATTTAATTTATTATTGAGTGTTTTAAATTTAAAATATATTTATCTGCACCTAAAAAAATAAAATAGAATCTGGAACATAACTTTAAAGTTAAGGTATCTATGTTCTTACTAGGAAAAACTATGAGAAAACAGCCGAAAAAATAAAAAGCTCACTATCAATGATTTGGATAATGAGCCTAGTTGTGAATAAGTATTTATTTTTTAGAATATAAATCATATCGTTTTTGTATCCTCGAATTAACGAAACCCCTTATTTCTTCCGCGTTGACATCCGGCCTCTGGATCCCTGAGATTGTCTTAATACGTTCTTATCGGCAGGATTAACTGCAGGATTTTCTCCCCGTCAACAGGGTGAATGATAAATGGACGCATGGCGCCGGTGAATTCTATTTCAACCTCATCAAAATCAATTGCTTTTAAAGCATCCATCATATATTTTGAACTGAAAGAGATTTTCAAGTCTTCCCCTTCCATCGATTGAACAGCAATATCCTCTGAGACGGTTCCTACTTCCGGGGAATTACTGGTAATCTCTGCATTATTAATATCATTTGTCGTCAGTCTCACGACATTATTGTGATCGTCTTTAGAAAGGAGAGAAGCTCGATCAATCGTATGCAAAAGTTCTTTCGTTTTTACTCGCAGGACGGTTTTTCTTTCCTCCGGGATAAGACGTGAAGTTTCCGGATATTTACCATCCAGCAGTCGGGAAAGAAAATAAATATTTTTAGTGCGGAATAGAATTTGATTATTCGTTACACTTATTTCTACTTGTTCATCGCTATCGGTTAGTATTTTATTCAATTCATTCAAACTTTTACCAGGTATAACCAGACTTGTAATTTCAGTCTGTGAATCGGGAACCGAAATTTCTTGCATGGCTAGCCGGTGACTGTCTGTTGCGGAAAATGTCAGTTTATTATCAAGTAATTTTATTTGCACCCCGGTTAAAATTGGACGGCTTTCCATCGTTGCTATCGCAAAAACCGTTTGTTTAATTAAAGCTTTTAATGTGCTTGTGGATACTTCAAAATTGTCTTCTGTTTGCAGCTCTGGAACTAGCGGATATTCATCCGGATCCTGTCCATTTAAATTAAATTTAGCTTTTCCTGAACGGACGGTTACTTTTAATTGTTCATCCATTTCTATTTCCACAGTTTCTTCTGGTAATTTACGAATGATGTCGGGAAAATATTTAGCATCCAAAACAATGCTGCCTTCTTCAATTTGTTTAACGATTATTTCATCATTTTCTTCTGCTGGTATAAAAGATTTAATCGTTATGTCCGAGTCACTCCCGGTTAATGTTATACCTCTTTGTACTGCATCTAGTTTTACCCCTGTAAGGATAGGTACAACTGTTCGTGATGAGATAGCTTTTGTAACATCCTGTAATGCTGACATTAAGTGATTTCGTTTAATAATGAATTTCATCCAATTATCCTCCTCGTGGAAGTACTATATATATTTTATTTAATATTAATTACAGTAATAATAATAAGGGCTGTTATTACTGTGGATAAATGCATTTCGGTTATTTCACACCAGTTATTCACATGTGGATAAACTGTTTGTTATTTCCTATGCTTTTTCACACTTTTCACAGGGCACTTTGTTTATAAAGTTTTCAGCTGCTCTTTGATTTGTTCGATATCTTTTGACAGTTGCGTATCATTTTCCATTAACCTGGTTAATTTATCATGCGCATGGATCACTGTCGTATGATCCCGTCCACCAAATTCTTCTCCTATTTTAGGAAGGGAAGAATCGGTTAGCTCTCTTGATAGGTACATGGCAATTTGTCTTGGAAAGGCAATAGCTTTCGTCCGTCTTTTTGCAAGCATTTCTTCCAGCTTGACATTATATTTTTCCCCGACAGTTTCCTGAATACGCTGTATCGTAATAACGAGTGGTTTGTTGCTTGGAATGATGTCTTTTAGCGCATCTGCAGCAAGTGAGGCATCAATATCCTGATTTACCAAAGAGGAGTATGCTTGAACCCGGATGAGTGCACCTTCCAATTCCCTTATATTTGTATCGATTTGATTGGCAATATACAGCATAACTTCATTTGGCATGTCCAGGCCTTCTGCTCTTGCCTTTTTAGACAGTATGGCAATTCTTGTTTCCAAGTCGGGCGGTGTTATATCCGTAATTAGCCCCCATTCGAACCGGGAACGAAGCCTGTCTTCAAGTGTCGGAATTTCTTTCGGCGGTCTGTCACTGGAAATAATAATCTGCTTACTTTCTTCATGCAAAGTATTAAATGTATGGAAAAATTCCTCCTGCGTAGATTCTTTCCCTGCGATAAATTGAATATCATCAATCAATAATACATCGACATTCCGGTATTTATTGCGGAAAGCGGTCGTTTTATTATCCATAATGGCATTGATAAACTCATTCGTAAATTTTTCCGATGACAAATAAACGACCCTTGCATCTGGATCGTGATCCTGGACATAATGGCCTATCGCTTGCATCAAATGGGTTTTTCCCAGACCAACACCACCATAGATGAAAAGCGGATTGTAGGCTTTCGCCGGTGCTTCAGCAACGGCCAGGGAGGCAGCATGGGCAAAACGGTTTCCGGCGCCAATAACAAATGAATCGAATGTATATTTATCATTCAGCACGGTTTTATTTACTTCTCTATGCATAGTCGAATTCGCTTTAGATTGAGCGTTCTCTTCTTTGTCTTCTTTTCGGCTGCTGTCTGGAACGATAAATTTTGTGTGTAATTCCGTTCCTGTAATATCCAGTAAAATCTCGGAAATAAATTTTGTATATTGGTTTTCCAGCCAATCTCTGGCAAATTCATTTGGTGCGGATATTATCAGTGTGTCTCCATCAAGATCCAATGCTTTTGTATATTGCAGCCATGTTTCGAAGCTTGGTTTGCTTATCTTTTCTTCTATTTTTTCTAGTGTTGCTACCCATAAATCATTTATATTCTCCACTTATGTTTTCACTCCTTTCTAAGACAAATTTTTTAAGCAACTAAGACCTCCGCTAGGGAGGCTTGGAGGCGAATAAGTTTTCTAAACTGTGATTCTGGAAAATAGTTGCTTAAATGACACAAAAAGCCTCTCTCTATCTCAAAAAAGATGAAAAAGGCATTTTGTCGAATAGTGCCAAAAACATATTTGGTTTACCTCTTGTTATTTTATTAGGGTTCATATAAAGGTCTAAATCCTTAATAAATAAATCGATTTGAAAGGAAATATCCAAAAAAGATGTAAAAAAAGCCTGTGGACAGAATTATAGAGACGAATAAAAAGGTTAGAGAACTTATAAACGTTTTCCACAAAGCTGTTGATAACATTATACTATGGTATGTGAATTAATATCCACAAGTTATCCACAATCTGTAGATAACTTATTTTTCCTCATCCATCTTTAACATGTTAAACACAATTATAATATCAAAAATAACCTGACACTGCAATGGTTTTTAGATACTTATCCACAAATTCAACAGGTTGTAGACAAAGTTTGTGCACACTACTATATTTTGTGATTTTCTTGTCGATAATTGTTGTGGATGAAAAAATAAAGGAGAAAAATGATGAACAGGGAGTGTTGATAAAAAAAGAGGGTGTAGATTAATAGCGGAAACTAGCTATAGAAAAAGGATTTTTTTTGTTAGATAGGCGCTAATTGTCCAGCTAATTGTGAATATCTTATTTATAAGAGTGAAAATTGTATGTTGATATAGAAATAATTTTAAACAAGCAGTTAATTCAAGGTGGAAGAGGGGAATAAATAGGTGTAAATGAAAGAAAATAGCTTTGTGAAATAGTAGATCGTTCCAACGACCTTTTCATCACCTCATATATTCTTATCAGTAGCTTTTATATGAAAACGTTGTTAATCGGTATGATACTAGTTTTAATCACGATATATTACCAACCCTGTCCAGATATTAAAAATCAATGTTGACAGATGCCTTATTCATTACGTATAATTACAAAGACTGTCTTATGGATGACTTTTACTTTGGCAGCTAAGTAAGTATAAAACTTGCTTGCTGCATAAGTGCAACTAGGGCTTTCGCCATTAGATCTTGCACTTGACAGCATAAGGGCTTCTAGGGAAGCAATGTACGCTTTCGAGAATTCCTTTAGCGATAAGCTAAGTTTTCTAAGATTTTACATCCTTTTTTTGGAGGTGCAACATAAATGAAAAGAACATTTCAACCGAATAACCGTAAACGTAAAAAGGTGCATGGTTTCCGGGCAAGAATGAGTACAAAAAATGGACGTAAAGTACTTGCTCGCCGTCGCCGCAAAGGAAGAAAAGTATTATCTGCATAGGCCACTGACTACTCAGTGGTCTTTTTCAGGATGGAATAAAATCTTTTTGTACATAGATGAAATTGGACAAGCATATACGTTAGCGTAACTAAGGTGATAAGTAATGAAAAAAGAATTTCGGATTAAAAAAAATCAAGAATTTCAGGCAGTCTTCAAGAAGGGGAAATCTTTTGCAAACCGGCAGCTTGTCATCTATTATGTAAAAAAACCGGAGCAGTCTCATTTCAGAGTAGGACTATCCGTTGGTAAAAAAATAGGAAATGCAGTGACGCGAAACCGGATCAAGCGCTATTTGCGTACATCTTTTCAAGAATTGGATGGAAATGTTAAAAACGAATACGATTATGTCGTCATAGCGAGACAGCAAACCAAACATATGAATTTGGAAGAAATAAAGAAAAGTCTGGTTCACTTAATACATAAAGAACGTTTGTTCAAAAAATAGTTGTTGCTTAGTATAGAATCTTATGGACATATAAGCTAAAATAGCAGATAGAAGAATGTAAAAGGATTTATTCTTTCATTTTTCAACCATTTTGATTTATTGCTTAGGGATAGCCTTGAGCTTTGTAATATAGTTAGGAGGAAAGGTTTTGCGTAAAAAGTATCTATTGCTCGCGGGGTTATTAATAACCGTAGCAATACTTTCCGGTTGTACTCAAATCGATCAACCAATCACATCTGAAAGTGAAGGATTCTGGAATACTTGGTTTGTTTATCCATTATCATGGTTAATCACGTATTTTGCCGATATGTTTGGTGGAAACTACGGACTATCTATTGTTATTGTTACCATACTTATCCGCTTGCTCCTTATGCCATTGAACATAAAACAATTGAAAAGCTCAAAGGCAATGCAGGATATACAGCCGGAGTTAAAAGAATTACAGGGAAAATATAGCTCTAAAGATGCCAATACACAGCAGAAATTACAGCAGGAAACGATGGCTTTATTCCAAAAGCATGGCGTAAACCCGCTTGCAGGTTGTTTGCCGATCTTCGTGCAAATGCCGATATTGATTGCTATTTTCCACGCAATTATGCGTACAGAAGAAATAAGCCAAGGGAAATTTATATGGTTTGAGCTGGGAACAACCGATCCCATTTTGCCAATCATCACAGGAGCTACAACCTGGCTGCAGCAAAAATTAATGATGGCAGGTTCACCGGCATCACAAAACCCGCAAATGATGGTCATGCTTTGGGTCATGCCAATTATGATAGGTGTCATGGCGTTTTTCTTCCCAGCAGCATTAGCATTGTACTGGGTAATCGGTAACTTCTTTATGATTGCTCAAACAATCCTTATCCGTAAACCAATGATGGCGAAATCTGCAGATAATGGAGGCGTCAAAAAGTGAGAGAAATAACTGCTAGTGGACAAACAGTTGAAGAGGCGGTCCAATCAGCATTAGAGCAGTTAAACACTACAAGGGACCAAGTGGAAATCGAAATAATTGATGAAGGTAAAAAAGGATTACTCGGTGTATTTGGATCCAAGCGTGCTTACGTAAAAATGAAAATCAAAAAGAATCATATTGAAGAAACAGAAACATTCATTTATGAAATGACAAAAAATATGAATGTAGATGTGGACATTACGACCACTATAGAAGAAAATCATGTCACGTATGAAATGAATGGAGAAAATATTGCGCTGCTCATTGGTAAACGCGGGCAAACATTAAATGCTTTGCAATACTTGGTGCATCTTGCTTTAAATAAGGATGCAGCGGAATATTATTCGGTTACACTGGATGCAGAAGGTTACCGGGGAAGAAGAAAAGAAACATTGGAGTCGCTGGCCGGAAAAATGGCTGATAAAGCCGTACGGTTGAATAAAAAGGTAGCACTGGAGCCAATGCCTGCCTTTGAACGTAAAATTATTCATAGTGTATTGCAAAATCAAGGGAACATTACAACCTATTCCGATGGTGCAGAGCCTCATCGTCATATTGTCATTAAACCAAATTAAATAAAGTGAAACTTCATTCAGTGGGGGTTTAGGCTTACAGGACTTAGGTCATGCAGACGTTGCCACAATGTATTTCGGTGGGACGAGGAACCACTGTACCGTAGTCCCAGGACGTGGCGATTTTAGTCTGCGTTCCCCCTTCCCCCAATGAATGTAAGCACGGCAAGGGTATGGCCTAAAGGTCCTTGAACGAATCGGGCCGTTATTGGCTGTTGTTTCTCCCACTTAGCATTTTCATGTTTCCTTCATTCTTGAAGCGGGAGTCATACGACGCACAGGACGTACTAGTGCCAACATCGCCATAATTTTTTATGATGGGACGAGGAACTACTGTCCCTAGTCCCAGGACGTGGGGTTTTTGTCGGCCAGCCAGTTACACTGTGATAAATTTCTAAAGGGCGTCTGATATGTTTTATCAGGCGTTTTATTTTGTTTAATTTAGGGAAAATGTAAAAAGCAAGACAGAACCAGGAAGGAGATATGAAAAATGCAAAACAGGGAGCATGCTGATCACCAGGAGAAAGCAAAAAAAGTTGCAGGTAAAACATATCATCCGGAAAATCATATTAACGGGGAAGAACTGACTATTACGCATGATCAGGTAGAAAATGCGTATAGAGATGGAACGATAGATATAATAAGAAATAGCTCAGAAAAGTAAGTAACATGCTGATATTTTCTTAAGTAAATCGTCATTTCCAGTGGGATGACGGTTTTTTAGTGCGAGTTTTATTTTGGATTAGATTTTGATAATTTAATTTTTTAGTGGTAATAAAGGGATACGGAACAGGTTCTATGTCCAGTTTGGTAGAGCAGATGTATTTACTTATCTAGTTCAAGTCCTTTTGAAAATGGCCGGAAAAAGCTCGAATTAGCTGATATTGCAAAAGCAGTCGTCTATGCCGTGACACAGCCGGATCACGTAAATGTGAATGAAATTACAGTTAGACCATTTTAACGTTTTTAGCCAAGAAGTCTCCATCTTCAAGCGTGTAAAGCACGATAGCCCAACGGTAAGGTGGAGATGAATTAGCTTCGGTCAAGTACGTCTTTAGACGTGCTAATTGACCGAACATAAGATACTATGAAAATATGAAGTGTTCTTTGATAACTGGATATATGTGGTTGTATGGCGAAACTAAATGCGAAAAGCAAGCTATCCTTCCATCGTAAAATATCCAAGGTAACGAAAGAAACTCTGAATCGTCGGACATCTAGGGAAGGAACTTTCCGAAGTAACGCTCATGGAGAAGAAAGTTTGCTTTCGTTGTGGAAGTGAGAAGCTCCCACTTCAAACGTAGCTAAGTGGCGAGTAGTTCACGAAAGTTAGTTAACATCACCATTCTGTGCAGAAAAACCAGGAACAGAGGAATAGTTTACCTCTGTTTCTTTTCAGTTCCATATTTTTTAAAACTTAAAAGGGGTATTTATACCAATGCTGTTAGCCCATCTTAACTTTGCACCTATGGAATGTTATCTTAGTTAATACACTTTTGAATAAAATAACATATATTATTTAAACTGATTTGGGGAGAGGGACAGCTGGTAAAATGTATCTGTCCCTCCTTCCCAATATAAGTAATCAACATGTTAATATTTAGTCATTAGCATGTTGTCTATTCACATGTGAATAGGGACCCTCTTTCTTGCTATAATATATTTCTGTGGATAACTTTATTTTTGCATGAGATTGTGATATTCTGTTTTGTTAGTGACAATAAAATAATTCAGTTACTAATTAAATATAGATTTAAGCGCAAGCAAGGAGGTGCAGCAGATGGAAACAGATACGATTACAGCAATATCCACTCCAATAGGTGAGGGTGCTATATCTATCGTCAGGTTGAGCGGGCCTGAAGCGATTCAGATGGCAGCTGCTATTTTTCAAGGGAAAGATGTCTTGGATGTGGCATCCCATACGATGCATTATGGTAAAATTATTGATCCGGCAACAAATGAGGTTGCAGAGGAAGTGATGGTTTCCATCATGCGAGGCCCTAAAACGTTCACCCGGGAGGATATTGTTGAAATTAACTGTCATGGCGGACTGGTATCCGTAAATAGGGTATTGGAAATTGTATTGAGTCAGGGAGCAAGGCTTGCAGAGCCAGGAGAGTTCACAAAACGTGCCTTTTTAAATGGACGTATTGACTTATCCCAGGCAGAAGCTGTGATGGATTTAATTCGGGCGAAAACGGATAAAGCGATGTCTGTGGCATTAAAACAGATGGACGGACGGCTGTCGGGTTTGATTAAGCGATTAAGGCAGGAGCTGCTCGAAACAGTGGCCCACGTGGAAGTAAATATTGATTACCCCGAATATGATGATGTAGAAGAAATGTCCCATAATATGATGCGGGAGAATACGAAGGAAGTGCATCAGGAGATTGAGGAACTACTGGGTATAGCAAAACAGGGGAAAATTTTACGAGAAGGCCTTGCCACAGCGATCGTAGGCAGGCCAAACGTGGGAAAATCCTCTTTAATGAATACACTTGTTCAGGAAAATAAAGCAATTGTTACAGAAGTTCCGGGTACAACTAGGGATATTATTGAGGAATATGTAAATGTAAGGGGAGTGCCACTAAGACTGGTTGATACTGCCGGCATCCGGGAAACGGAAGATATTGTCGAAAAAATTGGTGTGGAACGCTCCAGACAGGTGCTGAAAGAATCTGATCTTATCTTATTTGTGTTGAATTATAACGAGGAATTGACAGCGGAAGACAAAAAACTGTTTGAAGCGATAGAAGGACTCGAATATATTATTATTGTCAATAAGACAGACCTAGAACTAAAGCTTGATATGGAAGAACTTAAAGAATTAGCCGGGGAGAATGCTGTCATTTCCACTTCATTAATTGAGGAAAAAGGGGTAGATGAACTGGAAGCAGTGATCGCAAACACCTTTTTTGCCGGGGAAATTGACACAGGTGATTTAACGTATGTGTCCAATGTAAGACATATTCAATTACTGAAACAAGCAAAGCAGGCGCTCGAGGATGCGATGGAAGCGATCGAACTTGATATGCCGCTTGATATTGTACAAATAGATGTAACGAGAACATGGGAATTTTTAGGAGAAATTATTGGCGATACAGCCAGCGACAGTCTGATTGATCAGCTATTCTCCCAGTTTTGTTTAGGAAAATAAGGAACGCGAGAAAAATAGATAGAAAGGGTGAAAATGATGACTTATAATGCAGGCCATTACGATGTTATTGTTGTTGGCGCCGGCCATGCAGGTATAGAAGCAAGTATTGCTGCTGCCCGGATGGGTGCGAAGACATTAATGCTCACACTGAACCTTGATATGATTGGATTTATGCCATGTAATCCGTCCATCGGCGGTCCCGCCAAAGGGATTGTTGTCAGGGAAGTGGATGCACTGGGTGGTGTCATGGGTAAATTGATTGATAAATCATATATCCAAATGCGTATGCTCAACACGAGAAAGGGTCCTGCTGTGCAGGCTCTAAGAGCACAAGCTGATAAAAACGTTTATATGCAGGAAGCGAAAAAATTGCTGGAAATGGAAGAGAACCTTACTTTACAACAAGGGATGGTAGATTCCCTGATCGTGGAAGATGGTATGTGTAAAGGGGTTGTGACGGAAACGAAGGCTGTTTACACTTCAGCATCTGTCATTATCACCACCGGCACCTTTATGCGGGGGAAAGTATTGATTGGAGATGTGGAATATGAAAGCGGGCCGAATAATCAGCGTCCCACATTGAAGCTTTCCGATAATCTGGAGGAACTCGGCTTTAAGCTGACCCGTTTTAAAACAGGTACACCACCACGGGTGATTAGTCATTCCATTGATTATTCCAAAACGGAAATCCAGCCAGGCGACGAGAATCCCAAGTATTTTTCTTATGAAACAGAAGAGCGGGTCGTTGATCAGCTGCCATGCTGGTTAACGTATACGAATGAATTCACACATCAGGTAATTAATGATAATCTCGGTATGTCTGCCATGTATTCTGGCGTGAAACGCGGAACTGGAGCAAGGTACTGTCCGTCTATTGAGGATAAAATTGTCCGTTTTAATGATAAACCACGACACCAAATTTTCCTCGAGCCGGAAGGAAGAGATACAGATGAAGTGTATGTACAAGGGCTATCTACATCGCTCCCGGAATACGTACAGCATGAAATGATAAAAACCGTTCCAGGTCTGGAAAATGCACAAATCATGCGGGCTGGCTATGCCATTGAATATGATGTAGTCGTTCCTGCACAACTTTGGCCTACAATGGAAACGAAAAAAATCGAAAACTTGTTTACAGCCGGACAAATTAACGGAACTTCCGGTTATGAAGAAGCGGCAGGACAAGGCATGATGGCAGGGATGAATGCGGCTGCCAAATTATTAGGAAAAGAACCGATCATCCTCGATCGTTCTCAGGCCTATATCGGCGTAATGATTGATGATTTGGTGACAAAAGGGACGAATGAACCATACCGTCTTCTCACATCTCGTGCAGAATACCGATTACTATTGCGCCATGACAATGCGGATCTCCGCCTGACAGAAATCGGTTATCAAGCAGGAACGGTCTGTGAGGAGCGCTACGCAAAATATGCAGCAAAAAATCGATCGGTAGAACAGGAAAAGAAAAGATTAAATAAATTGATCATCAAACCTACCGACGAAGTAAATGGTTTTCTGAAGGAGACCGGTGCTGGGGCGTTGAAAGAAGCAGTAAAAGCATATGATCTTCTGAAACGTCCGGAGATAGCCTATGAGAATATTGAACGTATCCTGCAGCCGGACCCTGATTTGCCGGGTGAAGTAAAAGAGCAGGTTGGTATTCAAATTAAGTATGAGGGTTATATTAAGAAAGCGATGGATCAGGTTGACCGGATGCTAAAGATGGAAGATAAAAAAGTACCCGAGAATATTGATTACGATGCGATAAATGGAATTGCTACAGAAGCAAAAGAGAAACTGAAAAGTATTCGCCCATTATCCGTCGGTCAAGCATCCAGAATATCCGGTGTAAACCCTGCTGATGTTTCTATTTTATTAGTCTATATTGAACAAGGGGATATCGCGAGAGTAGCAAATTAAGTTTTATTGGAAGATCACTAATTTCTGGTGATCTTCTTCTACATAAGGAGAATTGTAAAAGATGAATGAACAGACATTTGCGCTGCGTTTAAAAGAACAGGGAATCGAACTGAATGATCATCAGCTAGAACAATTCCGGATTTATTTTAAAACATTGGTAGAATGGAATGAGAAAATAAACCTTACCGCCCTTACCGAAGAGGCTGATGTATATGAAAAACATTTTTTTGACTCGATTGCAGCAGCCTTTTATTATGATTTCACAAAGCCAATGGACGTATGTGATGTTGGGGCAGGAGCAGGGTTTCCGAGCATCCCGCTAAAGATCTGCTTTCCTCATATTAAAGTGACGATTGTTGATTCGTTAAAAAAGCGAATTTATTTTTTAAATCAGCTGGGCGTTGCATTGGATTTAAAAGATGTTGCATTTTATCATGATCGTGCTGAGTCTTTTGGTAAAAACGCCGATTTTAGGGAGAAATTTGATGTTGTTTCAGCAAGAGCTGTAGCCCGCATGTCTGTTTTAGCAGAACTCTGTTTGCCGTTGGTGAGAATGAATGGCACTTTTCTCGCAATGAAAGGTGCACAGGTCATAGAGGAATTGAAAAAAGCAGATTCCGCGATTGAAGTATTAGGGGGCAACATAAAAGATACACATACCTTTTTACTCCCAGAAGAAAAAAGTGAGCGTTCCATAGTCATTGTCGATAAAAGGAGAAAAACACCGAAGAAATACCCAAGGAAAGCAGGAACACCAAATAAAGAACCCATCGAATAAGTTGTTTTCACCTGCATTTGTGCAAACGAAATGCTGCAGGGACTGACGCATTGCAGAGTGAAAAATCATGTTTCAATGCCTGGAAAATGATAAAACGTAGGGTCTGGGATAATTTTTAATATAGAAATAGCCATAGCCAGCTCCAGTGATAGCAAATCTTTGCGGTGGGACGAGCGTTTAAGCGCATCCTAAGGCGCAGTTCGTATATCGCTAAACATGCGCTTGCGCTTTTGTTCTTTTACAAAGACTTTACAAGAGCCAGGTTTTGTAATGTTCATTTCAGGTCATTTATGATAGAATAATAATAGATTAATAGCCTGTTTACATATATTGCTTTATTTTATTTAACGGACTTTTCACCGATAGCACGGTGAAAGTCTTCGTTGTGTTTATATTGTTTGATAGGAATATCGGCTTCATGCCATGACCTAAAGGTTCTTGTACTTATACAGATAATACAAAATGTTCCACGTGAAACATTTTGCTTTAAAAGGTGGTGTTAACAAGATGGTAAAACCTTTTAACCGAATTTTTGGTTTGGGTGAAAAGGGTGAAGAAAGAGAAGTGGAAAACTTTCATCCGGATGAAGTTGTTCAAATTCCCGTGCAATCTATTGAACCAAATAGATATCAGCCCAGGACAATTTTCAGTGAGGAAAAAATTCAGGAGCTGGCACAGACTATTCATACACATGGAATGATCCAGCCGATCGTCGTACGCCAAATAGAAGAAGAAAAGTATGAACTAATCGCAGGTGAACGAAGGTGGAGAGCTGTTCAGGAACTGGAATGGGAAAATGTTTCTGTGATAGTTAGAGAAATGAATGATACGGAGATAGCCTCTGTCGCTCTCATTGAAAACCTGCAGCGGGAAGAATTAACAGTTATTGAGGAAGCAAATGCTTATGCGAAGTTATTGGAGATTCATTCCTTAACACAGGAAGCATTAGCCCAAAGGCTTGGAAAAAACCAATCAACCATCGCTAATAAGCTGCGTTTATTAAAGTTATCTGAGGAAATTCAAGAGGCGCTACTGAATAAACAAATTACGGAGCGTCATGCAAGGGCTTTAATCAAGTTAGGTGATCCGGAACAACAAGTAAAACTTTTGCAAGATATTCTGGAGTTCGATTTGAATGTAAAACAGACAGAAGAGCGAATAAGTAAGCTGAATGCACCCAAAGGAGAAAAAAAGAAAAAGCGTAACCAATGGAAAGGCGTTAATAAAGACGTACGCATTGCAATGAACACAATTCGGCAATCATTAGCGATGGTAAATGATACCGGTATGAACGTGGAATCAGATGAAAAGGAACTGGATGACTACTACCAGATAACGATAAAAATACCGAAACAGAAATAATAACTTCATTATTAATTATAAATTAAAATACCCATCTCTCCAGAAAGGTGGGTATTTTTAACTCATAAAAAGAACAAATTTATCTCAGTGTAACAGGCTGTAAGACTCCCACTTCAAGAATGTAGAAAACATGAAAATGCTAAGTGGGAGATCTAAAAGCCAGTAACGGCCCGATTCGTTCAAGGGCCTTTAGGTCATACCCTTGAGGTACTAACATTAAGTGGGGGAAGGGGGAACGCAGACTAAAATCGCCACGTCCTGGGACTACGGTACAGTGGTTCCTCGTCCCACCGAAAAACATTGTGGCAACGTCTGCATGACCTACGTCCTGTAGGCCTAAAACTCCCACTGAATGAAGTTTCACTTTATTACTTAAATTAAAAATGATTTACAAAAACAAAATATCTATTCTTTTTACTTCAATTAATGATAGAATAATAGTTATATAGTTTTAGGAAGGTGTCAACACAAATGGGTAAAATAATTTCGATTGCAAATCAAAAAGGCGGCGTAGGAAAAACCACGTCTTCCGTGAATCTCAGTGCCAGCCTTGCACATTTGGGGAATAAAGTACTACTGGTAGATATAGACCCTCAGGGGAATGCAACAAGCGGGGTAGGAATTAATAAAGCAGATGTAAAACATTGTATCTATAACGTACTTATTGAAGAAATGACAGCTGATGATGTAGTAGTTTCGACAAACACAGCTAATTTGGATGTTGTTCCTGCGACGATCCAGCTTGCTGGAGCGGAGATAGAACTGGTACCAACCATATCAAGGGAAGTCCGCTTGAAAAAATCATTGGAACATCTGAAAAATGAATATGATTATATTATTATTGATTGTCCTCCGTCACTTGGCCTGCTTACACTTAATTCATTAACCACATCAGACACCATACTTATCCCTGTTCAATGTGAGTACTATGCATTGGAAGGACTTAGTCAATTGTTAAATACAATCCGACTGGTGCAAAAACATTTGAATAAGAAATTGATGATAGAAGGCGTGTTGTTGACGATGCTTGATGCACGAACCAATCTAGGGCTTCAAGTTATTGAGGAAGTAAAGAAGTATTTTCAGGATAAGGTATATAATTCTATTATACCAAGAAATGTTCGGCTGGGTGAGGCACCGAGCCACGGACAGCCTATCATCATGTACGATTCAAAATCAAAAGGTGCACAAGTATATCTTGACTTAGCGAAGGAAGTGATGGCCAATGGCGAAAGGGTTGGGTAAAGGGATCAATGCTTTTTTTCCGGATATAGAAGAACATGATGAAAATATGATTAAGGAAATTGCAATTTCAGAGTGCAGACCGAACCCGTATCAACCGAGAAAAACGTTTCATGCGGATGCCATTGAGGAATTGAAGGAATCCATTCTGGAATATGGTATCATTCAGCCGATTATTGTCCGCAAAAGCATTAAAGGATATGAGATTGTTGTAGGAGAACGCCGTTATCGCGCTGCTAAAGAGGCTGGGCTGGAAACCATTCCTGCAGTTGAAAAAGAACTGTCGGATGCAAACATGATGGAGCTTGCATTGCTTGAAAACCTGCAGCGGGAAAATTTAACACCAATAGAGGAAGCATATGCTTATTCCAATTTAATGAAAGAGTTGGAAATCACGCAAGAAGAACTTTCCAAACGATTGGGAAAAAGCCGATCCCATATTGCAAATATCGTTCGGTTGTTATCATTACCGGAACAGGTAGTAGCTTATATAAATAACGGCGAGTTATCCATGGGCCATGGACGTGCTTTAATAGGCATTAAAGAAAAGCATAAAATCGTTCCTTTCGTAAATAAAATTAGAAAAGAAAAATTGAATGTTAGACAGGTAGAGCAGTTGATTGTTAAATTAAATGAAGGTACAGATAAGAAGAAAAAAGAAAAGCCGAAGAAAGATATATTTTTACAAGAACAGGAATCAGTTTTAAGAGATCGGCTTGGTACCGCGGTAAACATACAGCGTGGCAAACGAAAAGGAAAAATTGAAATCGAATTTTATAATGATAATGATTTGGAACGTATCATTGATGTATTGGAAAAATAAATATACAAAAAGCTAACGCGAATGCCGTTAGCTTTTTTAGCATAAAAAATCGAAAGAGAGAGGGACTTCAAAATGATTTATTTTGATCAGGCTGCATCCTCTTTTCCCAAGCCGCCGGAAGTTGCCGAGGCAATGATTAAAGCAGTTAATGAAACTGCTGCAAATCCAGGGAGGGGATCACATCAACTGGCAAGGCAGGCGGCACAATTAATTAATCAGACAAGAGAAAAAGCTGCACAGTTATTTGGGTGCGCTGATCCAAGGCAAGCAGTTTTTTTTAATAACGCCACGGTGGCATTAAATCAGGCAGTCAAAGGGTTAACATGGGAAAAAGGGGACCATATTATTTCCACTTCTTTTGAGCATAATTCTATACGCAGGCCATTAGTATATTTGGAAAAAAATTATGGCGTCCGTGTTACACATATAGATTGGGATGAGGACGAGAGTTTGGTCATAGAGCAAATAGAAAAAGCAATAAATCCGCGTACTAAATTGATTGCGATGACACACGCCTCCAATGTAACAGGTGGTGTTTTTCCAATTGAAAACATATTGAAGTTCGCTAAACAGGATGATATAACGACCTTGGTGGATGCATCTCAAACAGCTGGGCATAGGCACCTGCATATGAAGGAACAGCAAATGGATATGCTTGTTTTTCCAGGTCATAAAGGCGTGCTTGGGCCACAAGGAATTGCCATGTTATTGGTGGAAGGGGAGATTCCTTTGAATCCAATTCATCATGGTGGAACAGGGAGTTATTCGGAGCTGCCTGATCAGCCGGAGCAATTACCGGAAAGATTAGAAAGTGGTACGCTGAATTCACCAGGGATTGCTGGGCTTTTGGCTGCACTGCAAGTATATGAGAAGAGCAAAGATGAAAATGTTCCACGTGAAACAATACTGGCAAACAAGCTGCTGGAAGGGCTTCAAATGGTGCCGGATGTAAATGTATATGGACCTCCGCGAAGTTCGAACAGACTTCCTATCGTAGCTTTTAATATAAAAAATATACATTCACAAGAAATAGCAGCCATACTGGATTCGCATTATAATATTGCAGTAAGGGGAGGTTTGCATTGTAGCCCGCTTGCCCATGAGGTGCTGCATACTTCAAACCAGGGTGTAATCAGAGCAAGTTTAAGTTATTATAATACAGAGCAAGAAATTGATCAGTTTTTGCAAGCCATTAATGAAATAGCAGAAGCATATCAGGAAATTTAATTGTTGGAGTTGGAAGCATGATTTTATATGGTACGTTAGTTAATGGAATATTAATTATTGTTGGCAGTATACTTGGATTGTTTTTTACTAAAATCCCGGAAAAATATAAAGAAACAGTAATGCATGGAATTGGGCTTGTGGTTACATTGATCGGATTACAAATGGCATTATCCACTGAGATTATAGTTATTGTTTTACTAAGTTTACTATCCGGCGCAATTATTGGTGAATTCTTTAAAGTAGAAGAAGGGTTAAATCAATTTGGCACTTGGATCGGGAGCAAGTTTACAAATTCAAAGGATGACATAAGTATTTCCCAGGGATTTGTTACGGCTTCTTTAATATTCGTTGTTGGTGCCATGTCGATTATCGGCGCATTGGACGGAGGGCTCAGAGGGGATCATGAAGTGTTGATTACAAAAGGATTTATTGATGGCTTTGTTGCGCTTGTTTTAACAACAACACTCGGTTTAGGCGTCATTCTTTCTGTATTTCCCGTGGTTCTTTACCAAGGCGCCATTGCACTGCTGGCAACGCAAATAGATCGGTGGGTACCGGCAGATATTTTACAAGGAATGATTATTGAGATTACAGCAGTAGGCGGTTTATTAATCGTAGCAATTGGATTGAATTTATTAAAAATCATTCATATACGCATAGGGAATTTACTGCCAGCTATATTCATGGTTATTCCTATCTATTTTATGTATTACTTGATTTAATGACTGAGACTGGATATAGCCAAAGAAAACATTGAAAAGACGAACAATCTACTATGGTAGTCCCGGAAATATACGTAGACTCCTGGGGCTGCGCTAAATGCTCGCCCCACCGTAAAGATTTGCGGGAGGGAAGGCATCGGTGAGATCCCGCAGTATTATTAATGAAGGCCGACTAAAACCGCCCTTTGCGAGCAACGTCGGGATACCCCTTGTCGAAGCAAGGAGGCTCACCAGCCGCCCGCGGCAAAGAAGACACGCTGAAAACGACCAAAGGGAGTTTGAAGTGATGTCGCACTTGTGCCCGCGGTGAAAGCGTAGTATATTTCCGGAGCAATTTTTAAATGCAAGTTTAGGAATGTTTGGATTTTCATTTACTACCCCAGCCCCGTTTTTTAAATGGAACTTTCATGGTGTTTCCGCTGCATAACAATGGAGGGGGAGGTAATTTGATATGTTAAGGCTTGATCGACATTATATAATATATCTGCTGCTTTTTTTGCCATATCCACTACAACAGAAAGTCTTGTGTTTTGTAAGACGGAATGCTCCATAAATCCGCTGACATTTACTACTCCTGTTATATGTATATCTCCGATTTCAGGTAAGGATTTATTTAGCGCCGCACCTGGTTTAATACTCCCTAATCCGGAAATTAAATGACCGACAGAAGAAGCTTTGCCAAGACAGGCATCCACCGCAATCACATAGGGGCGGCGGTATGTATTTTTAATATGACTAACATGATCCTCCATATTCGTTGCATGAACGGGATTTTTTAATGTTCCATGAACATGGATATGCTTGGGCTTTAATTCGGACAGGAAATAGCCTGTAAGTGGGCCGAATGCATCTCCGGTGGACCGGTCGGTACCTACACAAACAATCACATATTCACGGGGGACTTCGGGAAGCCATGAAATTAATGTGTTACTCATCATTTCCGAAATCTCTGCCTTTGAATGAAGCATACGCAATTGGTTCTTTTTCGCTGCTAAATTTCTTTTTAAATTCATAGCTTATCCTCCAAAAACATATTGTTATAGTATACGGATTTTTTAAGCAATGTATACATAGATAATAAAATATTGGGGGAGAAACGATGCTGCGAGCTGGTATGAAGTGGATGTTTTTAATCATAGGTACAACGATAGGGGCAGGATATGCGTCAGGGAGGGAACTGTGGCAATTTTTTGGCCATGAAAGTGGACTGGCTATTTTAATTTTCACTTTATTTTTTTCAGTTTCCTGCGCCGTGATTTTGTATGTAAGCTATCAGAAAAAATCTTCTCATTATTTGCCTGTGTTACAAGAAATTGTTGGGTTAAAATTGACGAAGTTTTATGATGTAATGATATTTCTATATTTATTTACAACTACTGTCGTCATGATTGCCGGAAGCGGTGCGACGGGACAGGCGTTTAACTTTTCATACTGGTTGGGAATTGTTATTATTGTACTTGCCTTGATTTTCCTGTTTATTAAAGGGATAAACGGGTTATTATCCATAAATCAGCTCATACTGCCTTTATTAATTATCGGGCTGTTGTATGTATTGTTATTATTTACATTTGATCAGGAGCTTGCGTTATTTTCTCATTGGCATGAACAGCGGAATTGGATGGCAGCTTTTCCGTTTACTGCATTGAATATACTCCCTTTAATTGCCGTGCTCGGAGCGATAGGAAATAAGGTGGAATCAACAGCGGAAATTTTAGTTGCATCGATCGGCAGTGGAGCTACTTTAGGTGTCGTATCTTATATATATAACAATAGCTTAATACAAATAGCAGATGAATTACTGTTGTATGAAATTCCTTTGTTTGCTATTTTGAGAAACTATCCATTTGAAATGGTAATTTTCATGACAATTCTATTATGGTTTGCTATATTTACCACAGCAGCAGCAGGGATACTGGGACTGGTTACAAGAATGAAAGAATATTTTAAGGGACCATTATGGTTGATGGTAGTCATTATTTTACTAACAATGATCCCTTTATCTTTATTAGGTTTTTCCACTCTGGTTAACTATTTATATCCGATCTATGGATTGTTGAATTTATATGTATTAACAAGACTGTTGCTATTCCCTTTATGGTATAAACGAAAAAGTGTTTAATGTGGCAAAGACAGGAGGACTCGACATGGAAGAAGTGAATAGAGAAATGACAGATTTTTGGGAGTATATAACAGGACCTGAGTTATGGGCTACGATAGGAGCAGCTTTAATTCGCGTGTTAATTATTGTGATCTTGGCTTATATCGTTGTTCGAGTAACAAGAAAGTTAATTTACCGGATATTTCAAAATAGGCAAAGGGGTCCTATTCGTATCTCGGAACGCAGAGAAAAAACATTAAAAAAGCTAGCCAGTAACGTCGTGGCCTATATTGTATATTTTATTGCCATTATCATGATTCTTGATAATGTGTTAGGATTTCAGGTTGGCGCACTGCTTGCTGGTGCTGGTGTTGCAGGACTTGCCATTGGTTTTGGTGCACAAAACCTGGTTCGTGATATAATCACTGGATTTTTTATTATATTTGAAGATCAATTTTCTGTAGGAGACTATATTTTTGTAGCCGGGATAGAAGGTACAGTGGAAGAAATCGGGCTCCGTACTACGAAGGTATTAAGCTGGACAGGGGAGATGAATGTGGTCCCGAATGGGGATATCACGCAAGTAACCAACTACTCCGTCCATAATGGGCTGGCCTTGGTAGATATCAATATACCATATGAAAGCAGTGTCTATGAGGCAGAAAAAATAATAAATGATGTGGCGATCACGCTGCCGGAAAAATACGATTTTCTAGTAGGTACACCGGAAATTATTGGTGTTCAAAACTTGGAAGTGTCCCATTTTGTAATTAGAGTTATTGCAGATACAAAACCTGGTTTCCAGTGGGCGGGAGAAAGAAATATCCGCAAAGAAATGCAGGATAAACTTTATCAGTCAGGTATTGAAATTCCAGCACCGCGTGTGGTTATGTACTCTAAAGAGGAAGAAAATAAATTACGGGAACAAAACCGTGAGCGGGAACAATAATATTTGGTATAATGGTAAGAAAAAAAGGAGTACTATCTATGGCGGATAAGGATTTTGGATTAAACGATGTTGTGCAAATGAAAAAACCACATCCATGTGGAGAAAACCGCTGGAAAATCATCCGTATGGGAATGGATATCCGAATCAAGTGCCTTGGCTGTGATCATAGTGTTATGCTACCGAGACGAGAGTTTACGAAGAAAATGAAAAAAGTGTTGGTAAAAGCAGGGGATTAAAGACTAGGCTGAACAAATATGTTCAGCCTTATCAATTAATAGGCAACAGGATATTCGCTAATTTCACAAGCAATATCCAAATATTTGCCATCCCGAATAACTTTCAGCTGAACAATACTCCCAGCACCATTCTTGTTTACAGCATTTTCTAGATCTTCATATCCAGAAATCGCCTCACCATCAAGAGCAGTAATTACATCACCAGACTGTATACTAGCACGATCTGCAGGTCCCTTAGCCCCCACTTTTAATACTTTGCTGCCTTGGGTTTCCCCGTTGCTGGTTGTATGCACGGCTCCAATCCAGCCTTTCCACATCTCAGATCGCAAGTCATTATCCATTTCATATACACTTTTGAGATTTTTAAGGAACTGATAGGTGCCATATAGCATATTTTCTTTGACAGCTTCACCTTCTTCGCCCAAAAACGTTATCTTATATTCAATAGAAACACGTACCCCTTCATTTTCCTGCTTTAATATTGTGATTGTTTTAAAGCTGCCATCTTCACTTTCGAGCACGAACTTTTTTCCTTCTGATATTTCCGTGTAGATACCAGATGACACCACACCCCAGCCATGCTCAATATAGCCTTTTCCACCAATTTGAAAATCTACATCTGCTTGTTTGGCATACCAGCGTTTCAGGTATTCCGGTTTTGTTAGTGCATCCCACACCTTATTGAGTGGTGCACGAATCATAATTTCACACTTCACAGAATCTTTAACCTCGTCCATTGCTATCCTCTCCCTTTTCTACAAAATTTTTCAAGCTGTCCAGTTTATCATCCATCAAGTCTCCGATATCATGAAGCATTTTTTGATAAGCTTTCCAAAGCATATTTGAATCGAGATGATAGATGCGATATTTGCCCATAATCTCTTCTTTGACCAACTGTTCCTCCAACAGCACCTTTAAATGCTTTTTCACAGCTGGCTGTGAGATAGTAAATTCCCCTACAATTTCCTTCTGTGTCATAGCTTTTTGCTTTAGCATGTGCAAAATACGGCGACGTGTAATATCACCCAATGCACGATAAATATTAGACATTAACATTCCTCTTTTTATACATATAACTATTTAGTTATATGTATTATAAATTCTATTTTTAATGTTGTCAATAATTTTCAGTTTTGAGTTTACCTTTTCTCCTCAAGAAAAATATATTTTAGTCCATAATTAAGAATTCTTAAAATAATATTCATGCGTGTTTTCTTAAATAAAATTTGTGCACGATGAACTTACGTTATATGAGATATATTTTACAAAATAATTCTTTTAAAAATAGATAAAAATAGACGAACCTGCTGATAAAATGGTAAAATAGCACCATAGAGAAAGAGAAATTACAAAGATAATAGGGTAAAAAGCAAAAATGGGCATATTAATATGCCTGTTTTTGTTTTTTGCGAACTTGTCAAGTGGACAGGCAATATCTATAATTAGATGGTAGACGCGTTCATATGAATGGAAATCCTTAAGGAGTGGAAAGTAGCATGGCTTTAACAGCAGGAATTGTTGGGTTGCCGAATGTAGGGAAATCTACATTATTCAATGCAATTACACAGGCGGGGGCAGAAGCGGCGAATTATCCATTTGCCACGATTGATCCAAATGTGGGGATTGTAGAGGTACCCGATAATCGCTTAAATAAATTAACTGAATTAGTAAAACCGAAAAAAACAGTACCTACAGCTTTTGAGTTTACAGATATTGCAGGTATTGTAAAAGGTGCAAGTAAAGGGGAGGGTCTCGGCAACCAATTTTTATCACATATTCGTCAAGT
The DNA here is from genome assembly GCF_041521345.1 of Virgibacillus oceani. Taxonomy (GTDB): domain Bacteria; phylum Bacillota; class Bacilli; order Bacillales; family Amphibacillaceae; genus Virgibacillus_N; species Virgibacillus_N oceani_A. The sequence continues at coordinate 83,871 of NZ_JBGOHB010000005.1, forward strand.
CGATGCCATATGTCAGGTTGTTCGTTGTTTTCAGGATGAAAATATTACCCATGTTTCAGGGGAAATTGACCCGATAGATGATATTGAGATCATAAACCTGGAATTAATTCTTGCCGATCTAGAAACCGTGAATAAGCGTAATCAGCGTGTGGAAAAGATGGCAAGACAAAAGGATAAAGAAGCATTGGCAGAATTCAATGTACTCTCTGTATTGAAAGAAGGACTCGAATCTGAAAAACCAGTTCGTGCACTTGAATTTACCGAAGAGCAGTGGAAGGTAGTTAAAGAGCTCCATTTATTAACCAGTAAACCAGCTCTCTATGTCGCTAATGTGAGTGAGGATGAAGTAGCTGATCCGGATGCCAATGAATATGTGCAAAAGGTGAAGGATTATGCCGTAAAAGAAGATGCGGAAGTCATTGTGATTTGTGCTAAGATTGAAGAAGAAATCTCAGAACTGGATCAGAACGAAAAAGAAATGTATCTGGAAGAATTGGGGATTGCTGAATCAGGACTGGATCAATTGATTAAAGCTTCCTACAGCTTGTTGGGGCTGGCTACTTATTTTACAGCTGGAGAACAGGAAGTACGGGCATGGACATTCCGCCAAGGGATAAAAGCACCGGAGGCAGCAGGAATCATTCATACAGATTTTGAAAGAGGCTTTATCCGTGCGGAAACCGTTTCTTATGATGACCTTACAGAAGCAGGAACTATGATTCAGGCAAAGGAAAATGGAAAAGTGCGCTTGGAAGGAAAGGAATATATTGTGAAAGACGGCGATGTTATTCATTTTAGATTTAATGTGTAAAAAGCTTAACGTAAAAAAGGATCTCTCGAAGGCTTGTTATTTGAAAACTATTTTGGTATAATCAACTATCGTGAGTAATGGAATATCGATTACTCCTTGCTCCTATAGAAAATAGGGGCCGCCAAGACCAAAAGGAGGTGTACCGGATGAGAAAATACGAAATCATGTATATCATCCGCCCGGACATTGAAGAAGAGGCGCAAACAAGTTTAATTGAGCGTTTCAACAATATTTTGACTGATAACGGGGCGGAGATTGAAAAAGTTGATGAAAAAGGCAAGAAGCGACTTGCGTATGAAATCAACGACTACCGTGATGGATATTATGTTATCATCAACTTTAAGGCTGACGAAACAGCAATCAATGAGTTTGATCGCTTAGCCAAGTTCTCCGATGATATCATTCGCCATATGGCAATTCGAGAAGATGATCAATAATAAGGAGTGGTTCTGATGTTAAATCGTGTCGTACTAGTCGGCAGGTTAACGAGGGATCCTGATTTACGTTACACAGCTAATGGCACAGCAGTAGCCAATTTTACCGTAGCTTCTGATCGCCCTTTTACGAATCAGCAAGGCGAACGTGAAACTGATTTCGTCAATTGTGTCACTTGGCGCAGACAGGCTGAAAATCTAGCCAACTATATGAAAAAAGGCAGTATGATCGGTGTAGATGGACGTGTACAGACACGGAGGTACGATAACCAGGAAGGAAAAACGGTATTTGTCACAGAAATTCTCGCAGAAAACATTCAGTTTCTAGAATCAAAGGGTTCATCCCAAAATAGGGGTGGAGAAGAACCATCAGGATTCCAGCAAAATAGAAACCAGAACCAATATCAGCCGAATCAAAATCAAAACCAAAGTCAAAATCAAAATCAAAACCCAAGTCAAAACCAGAATCAGGAAAACCCATTTTCATCAAGCGGGGATCCGATTGATATATCTGATGATGACTTGCCATTCTAAAATAGTTTGAGAAATCCTAAATAGGAGGGATACACATGGCAGCTCGTCGCGGACGTGCAAAGCGTCGTAAAGTGTGTTACTTCACAGCGAACGGAATTACACACATTGATTATAAAGATGTAGATTTGCTAAGACGTTTCGTTTCCGAACGCGGGAAAATTCTTCCCCGTCGTGTAACCGGAACATCTGCAAAGTATCAGCGTAAACTGACAAGAGCAATTAAACGTGCTCGTCAAATGGCATTATTGCCATATGTGACTGAGTAATGACAAAACCTCTAAATTCGGATAGGATCCGGGTTTGGAGGTTTTTGTTTTGGAATGGACTTTTTTTTGCAGCCAAAATGATGAAAGCACACCAAAATATATGGCTATTGGGTTTATGCTTATTTTGTTATAAAACAATCAAAGAGGAGCAATTAGTATAAATTATTACTGAAACGGGATATGCATAAGGAAGATAGAATTCAAAAAAAACATTAACAAAGTATGATAGAATGGATACTATAGAAGCTTGAGGAGGTTTAATTCCTATGGCACGTTTACCTGATGACCAATTAGATAATATACGTAATGAACGCAAGGAACAAATAATGCGTGCTGCCATTAAGGTTTTTGCAGATAACGGTGTTAAACTCACGAAGATAAGCATGATTGCGAAAGAAGCGGGCGTCAGTCATGGACTGGTATACCATTATTTTACATCCAAAGAAGAAGTGCTTTATGAAAGCCTTAAGTGGGCAGTGGCATTAAATGAAACACGTAATTTCCTTCAAAAATTAAACGAGATGTCACAATCGCCATTAGAAAAAATGAAGAGATTCACCAAGTTCGCCTTTTCAGTAAATGATTCAACTTCCAGCAATATATTCCGAATCATTCAAAATCTGGAGAGATCAGAAGGTATTCCTAAGGAAGTAAAGGATTTTACGGATAGTCTAGGCTTGATGTATATTAATTTTTTTATTCCCATAGTAAAAGAGGGCCAGGAGTCTGGTGAAATTATCCAGGGTGATCCTGAAGATTTAGTAGGGCTATTCCTAACCATAATCTCTGGAGTTATGGCAGATGACATTGATTTCTGGCAAGAAAATATGGATTGGAAAGTGGATATTTTTTTACGAATGCTTTCTACTCATTAATAATGTAACTATTTCCTCCCCTTAATCAAAAGTGAAAAAGATATTGACAAAAGGGAGGTTTTATTATAAATTATTATTGACTGAACAAATCAATCAAAGTTCAGTCACATTTTTATAGGTTTATTGACTGACTAAGTCAATCATAAAAGGAGAGATTTTATGCATAACATTGTTATATCTGCTAAGGATTTAAAAAAATCCTATGGTAAGTCTACCGTTTTAGACGGTTTAAATTTTAAAGTAGAACATGGATCCATCTTTGCATTGCTGGGAGAAAATGGTGCTGGGAAAACAACTACAGTACGTATTCTATCCACATTAATTCATGCTGATAGCGGAGATGCGAAGATTGCAGGGTTTGATACAAAACTTGAAGCTGCGTCAGTTAAAAAATTAATCAGCTTAACTGGACAATATGCTACTGTAGATGAATTGCTGACAGGTGAAGAAAATTTAATGATGATGGGCCGTTTAAATCATTTGGATAGCAAAACTGTAAAAAAGCGAACTACTGAATTGCTTGAGCAATTTGATCTCGTAGAAGCTGCTAAAAAACCTGCAAAATCTTATTCCGGCGGGATGCGAAGAAGGCTTGATATTGCTATTAGTCTGCTTTCTACACCGGATGTTATTTTCCTTGATGAGCCGACAACCGGACTAGATCCGCGCAGCCGCAGAAATATGTGGCACTTGATTCAACAGCTTGCAGACGATGGCGTAACTATCTTTTTAACAACGCAATATTTGGAAGAGGCAGATCAGCTTGCAGATAAAATTGCCATCATAGATAGCGGAAAAATAGTAGAGGAAGGTACTGCCGAAGAGCTGAAAAATATTGTCGGTGATGAAAAGTTGGAATTGAAATTTGCTGATGAGGATACATTGCAAAGAGCTCAAGAGCTTTTACAAGGGCATGTAAACAAAACGGAACAAAGTATTTCAATTGCAGCGGAATCAACTGGGGACTTACGTCAATTGCTGAACAGTTTGCATGAAAAAGGAATAGAACCTAAAGCTATTAATTTTCGGAAACCAACACTTGATGATGTTTTTATGGAAATAACAAACCGCAAACAGAAGGAGATGTCTTAGTATGGCTGAAACAAAATGGTATTGGGCTATTATGGATGGATGGACAATGACACGGCGCAATTTAAAACATATTTTCCGGAATGCTGAATCACTATTAATGAGTATTGTCTTACCGGTAGCGCTTATGCTAATGTTTGTCTATATTTTTGGAGGTGCGATCCAAACAGGAACTGACTATATTAATTATGTTGTTCCGGGTGTGATCATTACCTGTGTTGCTTTTGGCAGTTCGTTGATAGCGATAGATGTTACGCAGGACATGACTGGTGGCTTATTTGAACGTTTACGCAGCATGCCAGTTCTTCCATCATCTTTACTGATTGGCCATGTAATTGGCGGAATGTCCCGCAATGGGATTGCAACGACAATTACTTTCCTTGTTGCAGTGCTCATTGGGTTTCGGCCCAATGCAGGACCACTAGAGTGGATTGGTGTAATCGGGGTATTAGCTCTTTTCATGTTATCCATCAGTTGGCTGTTTGTACTCATTGGGCTGATTGTTAAAAGTGTGGACACTGCGAATGCATTAACGTTTCCGATGTTGTTTCTGCCCTATATAAGCAGTGCCTTTGTTCCAACTGATACAATGCCTGATTGGCTTCATGTCTTTGCAGATAATCAGCCAATGACTCCATTAATTGAAACGTTGCGCGGCCTTCTGACTGGTGCACCAATTGATAACAACTTGTGGCTGACCATTGCCTGGTTTGGTGGATTGCTTATTATATCTTTTGTAACTGCAACCATGATATTTAAGAACAGAAAAAGTGAATAGTAAATGTGAACACACCATGAAAGAAATAATTATTATTTCTTTCATGGTGTTTTTTTTACTGCAATCTCCCTTTTTCTATATGCAAAATAAGATCACCAAGCTTCTCAGCTTCTCTTTCATTATGTGTTACCATGATAACAGGAATATTCCATTCCGCATGCAATCGCAGCAATTCATCCTGGCATTCAATGCGTGTTTTTTCATCCAGGGCGGAAAAAGGCTCATCCAGCAGTAGTGCCTCTGGCTTTGTAGCCAGTGCCCGAACCAAAGCAATCCGCTGCTTTTCCCCGCCGGAAATCTGATGCGGATAGCTGTTAAGAAGAGGATGAATGCCAACAACATCTACTAATCTTTTTACCAGCGTCTTATCCTTCATTCCATACTGAATGTTCTTTTTCACCGTCATATGCGGAAAAAGAGCATAATCCTGAAACAAATATCCAATTCGGCGTTTCTGAATCTGAAGTGCGTTTTTTTTTGTTTGAAAAAGAATACGGTTATTCAACTGAATAACACCTTGATCTGGGCTGGTGATTCCTGAAATCGCATTTAAAATGGTTGTTTTTCCGGAGCCTGACGGGCCAAATAAAACAACAATCTCATTATGTACTTTGAAAGAAACATCTATGGAAAAGTGTTTAAGTTTTTTCGTCATCGTCACTGAAAGCATTAAAAATACCACCCATCATTTATCCGAAGTAAACCGCAAAATATTACGCCCGCTCCACCAATTCAGCCAAAGAATAGCAGCAAAGCCGATGATGATGATACTTAACGTCCAAAACATTGCCGCTTCTGTGTCTCCGGATTCTACTGCAAAATAAATCGCCAGCGGAATGGTTTCTGTTTCATTCGGTATGTATCCTGCAACCATTAATGTCGCACCAAATTCACCGAGTGCCCTGGCAAAGGTTAGTACTAAACCAGCAAGCAGCCCCGGCCAGGCCAGGGGAAAAGAAATGGTCCAGAACACCTTCCTTTTGGAAGCACCCATGGTCAATGCCGCATTTTCCAGTGTTTTATCATATTTTTGAAAAGAAGCTGTGGCACTTTGGTACATTAACGGGAAAGATACCACAATCGCTGCAAGCACTGCCCCCACCCATGTAAATACAATTTGAAAATCAAATACATTTAGCAAAAAACTGCCAATCGGTCCGTTCCTGCCAAATAAGTATAATAGTCCAAAACCCACTACCGTAGGAGGAAGAACGAGCGGAAGCATGATTAAAGCTTCCAGCGGTCGTTTGCCGGGAAATTCATTCCTGGCAATGATTCGCGCTAATACAATTCCGATGACAAACACAATTACCGTAGCGATCCCGGCAATTTGTAACGATAAAAAGAATGGTGTGAAATTCATCCCTGCCTACTTCCTTTGTAAAAATTATTCATTCGCAAATCCATGCGCTTCAAAAATTTCTTCTGCTGTATGACTTTCTAAAAATTCAATAAAATATTCCGCTTCTCTACTGCTTGTACTATTTGTCATTACAGCTGCCGGATAAGTGATTGTATCATGCAGGGAAGTATCTATTTCCATAATAATTTCTGTATTACTTGATTTTAGTGCGTCCGTGTAATAAACAAAACCGATATCCGCGTTTCCCGATTCTACATAAGTCATCGCTTGCCGAACGTCTTTTGCAAAAATAAACTGATCGGATAAATCTTCCCATACATTACTGCTGATCAGTGCCTCTCGGGTATAATTCCCTGCCGGTACGCTGTCCGGATTGGCAATGGCAATGTTATCTGCCTCCAGGGAATGCAGTTCCTCCATTGAATCCACTTCCCATCCATTGTCTTTTTCCCCTATCATGACAAGCCGGTTTCCGGTAAAATCTGTCCTCATATCGGGAAGGATTAAATCCTGTTCCTCTAAAAAATCCATTTGTATCTGGTCGGCAGAAAGAAATACATCAACCGGAGCCCCTTGCTGAATTTGCTGGGATAAGGTACCGGAGCCGCCAAAATTTACAGTTATATGAATATAAGGATGGGATGCTTCAAAAGCTTCCGTAATATCATTCATTACATCAGAAAGGCTCGTTGCAGCGGATATAAAGAGTTCACTTTCCTCTGTGGAAGGCTGAAATAGCTCATCCTCCGATTGATTACCGCAACTCGTTAAGCTAACCAAGCCAACCATTAAAATGACTAAATACTTCATTGAAAAGCTCCTTCATCACTGAAAGGTTATGAAATCATTACTTTCTTTGGCGTTTTTTCCGTTTTGGATAAACAGAAATAATAGCCAGCAGCATCACAAAAATAAAAAGCATGGCTGCAAGTAAAAAGAAATTGCTTACTGGTACGAACAGTGCAATCGCTGTATATAAAACAGCAGGGATTGTCGTCGTATAGGCACTCATTTTCCAAAGAATCGAGAACCTGAGTTTTCTCCCCATCAGCTGGGCTATCTTCACGGCAATATAAGCAAGGATGGAAAGAAATAAAAATACGATCATCGTTAATGGCAAATAAAAAAATATAAAAAAATAAATGATGAAAAAAAGGAAGTTCATATTTGCAGTCAGATTGTCCGCCCCTCCCCATTGATCGATAAAAGAGGGAACTGTCACAAATAAAAGGAGAATGAACATATAAATAACAGTAATGTCCATACCGCTTCTGTTCAATTTAAATATTGCGTTCTTATTTGGAAGTTTGATACTATATATAAATGCTTGCAAGAAAATCATGATTACAACCCTTTGTATATAAATTTTTGAGTATATACTGTTCAATTAGTGAAATGCAGAAAAAAGCATAATCTCATTATAAGACAAAAAGATGATAAATTCCTGCTTTGGGGTTGGACAAAAAGTGACATTTCGTAAATAACGAATGTATTTCCTGTTCATTTCATGTACAAAGGCGATCTGGCAGTAATAATTTACGAATCCGTCAAATTATTACCCGGGAAATATTTTATTCTATACCAATCGACAAATATTTCAGCCGAACCTAACATGCATAATAAAGGTTTGTAAGGAGAATTCTCGCCGTTAGGTTTAAAAACATGTTATCATAATATAACAAATAAAAATACACACGCATACGCATTTTGAGGTGTTCTATGAATCAATCAAAGAAAATAACGGATGGGGCGATGCTCACGGCAATTTTTATTGTATTGCTGATGGTAGCGGTTTTTGTGCCGATTATATCGTTTTTTGCACTATTTTTCTTACCTGTACCGTTTGTTATATTTGCTGCTCGCTATGATTGGAAGTCCGCAGCTTTAATGGCTGTAGCAGCTTTTATTTTGTCTATGCTGCTGGCAACCTTTGCTTCCCTCCCTATAGCTGTTATGATGGCATTAGGTGGAATATTTATTGGGAATGCGATACATCAAAATCTGTCTGTTTATGAGACATGGGCAAGAGGTACACTTGGTTTTGTTGCCGGCCTGTTATTTGCATTTGTTTTCATGCAATTTGTTTTCCAAATTAATTTGCTGGAGCAGCTGGAACAAATGATGAATAAATCATTGGAAATGACGGGAAATATGTTCGAAGGGTTTGTTGTACGGGAACAGATGGAAGAAACACAGGCTATGATGCAGGATATGATTGGTGTTATGCTTGATTTATTTCCTGTACTTCTGGCAGGTGCTGCTGTAATGCTTGCACTGATTAGTCAATGGGTCAGTTATAAGATCATCAACAGGATAGAGAAGAAAGACTACCGTTTTCCGCCATTCCGAAATTTACGATTTCCTATATCACTGATCTGGATTTATTTCGGGGCGTTTATACTGTCGTTTTTAGTGACGGATCCTGAAAGCAGTTTGTATATTGCGGTGCAAAACTTGTTTGTACTTACCGGATTATTCATGGCCGTTCAAGGTTTTTCCTTTATCTTTTTCTACGCACATCATAAAAAAATGACAAAAGCACTTCCGATTTTCAGTATAATTTTAACAGTACTTTTTCCAATGATTTTTCTTTATTTGATACGAATAATAGGTATAATTGATTTAGGATTTGGTTTAAGAGATAGGCTTGCTGATAAAGAATGATGCCCTGGCATACCCAAGGGCTATGTCGGAGAATTAGGAAGCAAAGGATTTCATCAAAAAGCATGGTGAAAATAAACTTTAAAAATACCAGCCTGCATAGTGAATGATTTCTAGCCCGTGCTGGTGCAGGGATTTTCTTGCCTTATGAAAAAGGGAACAGCAAAGTCAAGCCGGATTTGTAATTATACCCGTTAGTAGGAGCTGAAGGCTATGGCGGATGTACAAAAAAAATCAAGATTTAGCAGCCATTTATGGATCATTTATTTATTATCTATCATTTTGCTTGCAGTTATCTGGTATTTCCAATGGGTGCTGGGTCTTATCATGACTGTTTTACTCGGCGTATCCTTTTATTACAGTGTGCGAAAGGAAAAAAACTTACAAAGTGAAGCGGAAAGGTATATTACCACGCTTTCCCACCGGATTAAAAAAGTCGGTGAGGAAGCACTGCTGGAAATGCCGTTTGGTATTATATTATATAATGAAGAATACAAGATCGAGTGGACGAATCCATATATGAGTGAGTTCAGCGAGGATGAAAATCTTGTTGGGAATTCGTTGAATGATCTATCTAAGAACCTTATTCCGATGATTAAGGAAAATAAAGAGGAATTATGGTTCAGCATGGAGAATCATGATTTTTTGACCGTAGTAAGAAAAGATGAGCGTCTGCTGTATGTATTTGATCGGACGGCGCAATCGGAATTACAAGAATTGTACCGTAATGAACAGACGGTTTTAGCTATTATATTTCTGGATAATTATGAAGAAATTACCCAGAACATGGATGATACACATAAGAGTCAGCTTAACTCGCAAGTTACTGCCAAATTAAATGAATGGTCAAAAAACCATGGCCTCTACTTAAAACGTACGTCACAGGAACGGTTTTTAGCAGTAGGCACGGAAGAAATATTGCAGAAACTGGAAAAATCAAAGTTCGATATTTTGGATGAAGTCCGCAGCTTGGATGTGGAGCAGGGAAATCCGGTTACTTTGAGTATTGGCGTTGGCTCCGGGGAGGAGACCCTGCCCGCACTTGGTGAACTTGCACAATCAAGTCTTGATTTGGCGTTGGGTCGTGGTGGTGACCAGGTTGCCATTAAAGATGTGCAAGGAAAAGTTCGATTTTACGGCGGGAAAACAAATCCGATGGAAAAACGAACGCGGGTCCGTGCCAGAGTGATTTCCCATGCGTTGAGAGATCTTGTTAGAGCGAGTGATAATGTGATTATTATGGGCCATAAATCGCCTGACATGGATTCGCTCGGTGCAGCTATAGGGATATTGAATATTGCCCACGCCAATAAGGTGGATGGCTATATTGTATTTGATGAGGATGATGTTGATACAGGGGTTTACCGGCTCGTTGAAGCGATAAAAGGGGACGAGGAATTATGGCAGCATTTTATCCCGCCGGATGAAGCTGAAGAGAAAACAGGATCGAGAAGCCTTGTAGTTATTGTGGATACCCACAAACCATCGATGGTAGCAACGGATCGTATTTTGAAGTTAACCGACCATAAAGTGGTTATTGACCACCATAGAAGATCGGAGGAATTTGTAGAGAATCCGACCTTGGTTTATATGGAACCATACGCCTCTTCTACAGCTGAACTTGTTACCGAGCTTTTAGAGTATCAGCCAAAAACGAAAAAGCTGAGAATGCTGGAAGCTACGGCACTATTGTCTGGCATTATCGTTGATACGAAGAGTTTTACATTACGCACGGGCTCCCGTACATTTGATGCTGCCTCTTATTTGCGTTCCAAAGGGGCAGACACAGTGCTTGTTCAGCGGTTCATGAAAGAAGACATTGATATTTATGTGAAACGAAGCAAGCTGATTGAAAGAACAGAAATCTATCGGGAAAGCATTGCGATTTCTGCAGCGGAAAGTGGTATTACCTATGGTCCTGTTGTCATTGCTCAAGCGGCAGATACTTTGCTGACGATGAGCGGCGTGAGTGCTTCCTTCGTTATCTCCGAACGGGAAGATGGCAGAATTGGTATTAGCGCAAGGTCTTTAGGTGACATCAATGTACAGGTGATTATGGAAAGAATGGATGGCGGTGGTCATTTGACCAACGCTGCCACCCAAATAGAAGATACAACCATATCAGATGCAGAAAAGCTGTTAAAAGATATTTTAACCGAGTATTTTGAAGGGAGAGAAGAAGCGTGAAAGTAATTTTTCTAAAAGATGTGAAAGGAAAAGGGAGTAAAGGTGATGTCAAAAATGTTTCAGACGGATATGCACGAAATTACCTTTTGAAAAATAATCTCGCCCAGGAAGCAACAGCTGGAAATTTGAAGGCTTTAGAGTTAAAGAAAAAGAAAAATGAACAGATGGAGCAGGAAGAAAAGGAAGAGGCAATGAATCTGAAGGATACACTAGCTGATTTAACAGTAGAAATGAAGGCAAAATCCGGAGGCAGCGGCAGGCTGTTCGGTTCGATCACAAACAAGCAGATTGCAGAGGCATTAAATAAGCAGCATGGCTATAAAATTGATAAGCGAAAACTTGAATTGGATCAGCCGATCCGGGAATTGGGATATACTACAGTACCGGTAAAACTCCATCCGGAGGTTTCAGGTTCTGTGAAAGTGCATGTGACGGAGCAGAAGTAAGATAAGAGATACAGGACTCACTTTAGGGTGAGTCTTATTTGCCTTGTAATTTCCAGCAGGAGGTTGAAACAGTCTCCAAATTACTATTAAAAATTTAAAATACTAAAATAAGCTCTTATAAAAAAATTCAGATATCTATTCAAATAGGAAATAGAATAGGGTATACTCTAAGTAGAACAAAGGTTTGAAAAGGGTGAGGGAATGAAGATAACAAGGGGAATTCCTATTTTAATTGAGAAAGATAACAAAAATTTACTTTGATGGCTGTGTTTTCTTCAGCAATAAGGTATGCTTTTAATCGCTTATTAGAAGGTGAAACAAAAAGTAACTTGATTAAAAAGGTAAATGTTAATTTTGACCTGAATAAACGATATGCCGAAGATGCTGTACTGTTTGCACAAGGTATTATTAGCAGCCAAAAAGAGTTGTTACCTTCACTCATCGAAAATATTCAAAAGAAGATAGAAAAAACGGACAATATCTTGTGCTATTACTTATGATATGGAAACATCCGGTTGCGAACTAAAATTCAAAGAAAAAACCACTTCTGACATTGTTGCTGGCATTGATGTCAACATTGACAGGGTAGCTGTTTCCATTGTGAGTAAACAAGGAAATCTTCTTGATCATAAAATCTTTTATTTTCACGAAATGGAATATGTTTCATCGAATAAAAGAGATAACATTGCTGGAGAACTGGCTAAAGAAATGATGGATTACATGCTTTCATGGAATGCTGGAGCAAATTGTTTTAGAAGATATCACGTTAAAACAAGACCATGATACAAACAAAAATTTCAACCGGTTGACCCAAACATTCGCAAAAAACAAACTTCAAAAAGCAATAAACTCTCGTGCTTTGAGGAATGGATTTCAAATAAATGAGGTAAACCCAGTCTATACTTCTGTTATAAGGCGATTTAAATATAATAAAGAATATGGCATGTCTGAACATGAGGCAGCTTCGTTTGTTATTGCAAGAAGGGGAATGGATTTTGAAGAAAAGATTCCGAAAGAACTGCTGGACGAACTTCGGACTTTGGTAACACCACATTTGATTAACATGCTTGGGCCGAAAAAATCAAAATATGGAAAGCAGAGACGGAAACGGCTAGGATTATATCTAAAAAACATTGATGAATTTTAGAAAACTTGGCATTTGCCAAGCCCTTGGGCAAATGCCTTAGTTGCACTTATGCAGTTAAGAAATTAATTTTATAATTTCTTAACTGCCAAAAACAACCACCAATGGAAATTATGGAATGTAGTCCACAAAACATTAAAAATAACAAATCAGGAATTACAACTGAAGGAGGTGTAATCCTGGTACTAAAACCACTTGCAGCAGACTGAACAGTGGAAGGAATGGTTTGCTGTGAGCATGCTGGCTCTAATAGAGTGTCGCGGGGAGTCTTGGACAACAGGTTCATGACAGAGGTTAACCCCTCTCCTGACGAAACGACGTTAGAATCGTCGCGGAAGTCCTCTTACCTGGTTCGGGGGCGAAAATATACTATTGAAACTAAAATATAGTTTTTTGTAGGTTTTAGTAACCAGGAGACAACGATGAGTGAGGCCTGGAATGACCGTATACCGCCCCATAATATTGAAGCAGAGCAATCCGTGATTGGTGCTATTTTTTTGGATCCGGAATCTTTTTCAACTGCCTCGGAGGTGCTGATGCCGGAAGATTTTTTCCGTGCAGGGCACCAACGTATTTTCAATGCGATGGTGCATCTTGCAGACAAGGGGGAACCCATTGACCTTGTTACGGTGACTTCTTTTTTGCACAATCGAAAAGAGCTGGATGAAGCCGGCGGGGTTTCTTATCTTTCCGATGTGGCAGGAAGTGTGCCAACCGCTGCAAACATTGGCTATTACAGTAAAATTGTTGAAGAAAAAGGCATGCTTCGCCGATTGATTCGTACGGCTACGGATATTGTTACTTCCGGTTTTGAGCGGGAAGATGAAGTGGAAGAAGTTTTAAATGAAGCAGAAAAAAACATCCTTGAGGTTTCTTCCAGACAAAATACCGGTGCTTTTAAGTCAATCAAGGATGTTTTAATTGAAGTATACGATGATATAGAGATGCTGCATAATCAAAGTGCGGATGTAACTGGGGTTGCCAGCGGCTTCCGAGACCTAGACCGATTAACCTCCGGATTTCAGCGAAATGATTTAATCATTGTGGCAGCGCGTCCGTCTGTTGGTAAGACAGCATTTGCACTGAATGTGGCGCAAAATGTGGCTGTGAATACGGATGAAAATGTAGCGATATTCAGCTTAGAAATGGGTGCTGAGCAGCTTGTTTCCCGGATGCTTTGTGCGGAGGGAAATATTGACGCGCAAAGACTAAGGAATGGACAGCTTCAGTCAGATGACTGGAGTAAGCTGACAATGGCGATGGGAAGTTTGTCCAATGCAGGTATTTTTATCGATGATTCTCCGGGTATTCGCGTTGCGGAAATCCGCTCCAAGTGTCGCCGTCTGAAGCAGGAGCACGGCCTGGGCATGATTCTCATAGATTACTTGCAGCTTATTCAGGGAAGTGCGAATTCCAGGGAAAACAGGCAGCAGGAAGTTTCCGAAATTTCCCGTTCATTGAAAGCTTTGGCCCGTGAACTGAATGTACCGTTAATTGCTTTGTCCCAGCTTTCCCGTGGTGTGGAATCCCGACAGGACAAGCGTCCAATGATGTCGGATTTACGGGAATCGGGAAGTATAGAGCAGGATGCGGATATCGTCGGGTTCTTATACCGGGATGATTATTATGACACAGAGTCGGAGAAGCAAAATATTATCGAAATTATTATTTCCAAGCAGCGTAATGGTCCGGTTGGGTCCGTGGAGCTTGCATTTGTGAAGGAATATAATAAGTTCGTAGACTTGGATCACAGGTATCAAGAGAGTGATGTGCCGCCTGTGCCGGTGTAGAAGTTAGTAGAACTGCGGATCAGGGGTGGTGTCCTGGTTCGTGGTTTTTTGTTAGATTCGAATATAATTGCAAATAAATATGACTTAATAAGTAAAGGAAAGCACTTTCATTTAACTGAAATGAGGGATATTCATATGCTACCGTAAGGGAAAAAGAAATATACATATGCAGAATATACTGTTATGGAGGATAATGTGATTTATGAGGTGATTAGCGGCAAAATAATTAGCATGTCACCATCTCCGACAGAGAAACACCAGGATGTTAGTGGTGAATTGTCAGCAGAGTTAAAAATGTTTTTGCATGGTGAAGATTGTAAGTCATATTCTGCTCCGATGGATGTTTGCCTGTTTGCAGATAACGAAACAGCCGAGAAAGATATTCAGGACTGGGTTCAGCCTGATATATTTGCAGTATATGATGCTGATAAAATTACGGAAAAGAAAATAACTGGAGCTCCGGATTTTATAATAGGAGTACTCTCTCCTTCCACTGCGAGTAATGATTGCTGGATTAAATACAACAGCTATGAAAAAGCAGGCGTGAAAGAGTATTGGATCGTGGGTCCGATGAACATGACGGTGGAGGTTAATAAACTGGAAAAAGGCTCTTATAAACAGACAGGAGTTTATGATCAAAACGATGAAATATCACCAGGCATTTTTCCAGAGCTGAAAATAGAATTAAATGATGGATTTTGTTTTGCAAGAACTTTACTTCATCGATTATATTTCTTCATTCATGGCTATCTCCCTTTCCGAAGTTTCCTAGGTACCACGTCATATTTGTTTATTCTCCCATCATTCAAATCAGTATCTAGCATTGTAACCTTTCAAAGTCTTTCCAGTGCAATTGTCCACTATATATTCATGCTTAATCTCCTCCTGTTTCATTTAACAGTAAATATACATACAAGCATTTTATATTTTCTTTTACATTTCCCGTAATTAGGTTTATAATCTTATGTGAATAAAAAATAATATAATTCATATGTTCAAGAAGGTGTGGAAATGGTTAAAGGTTTTAGTAAACATGAGAAGCAAATAATCTATAGCAAATTAATTCTAGAAGGAAAAAAATTGTTTAGTGTTTTTGGGCTTAAGAAAACTAGCATTTCTCAGCTTACGAAGGCTGTTGGGATTGCGCAAGGGACGTTTTATCAGTTTTTCGCATCCAAGGAAGAGTTGTTTTTTGACATTTTAGAGGACGAGGAAAAGGAAATAAAGCAGAAATTGCTGGACAAAATTGGTGAAGAGCCAATGACACGTCAGGCTTTTAAGGACATGCTTTTATTCGGGATCTCAATGATCGATCAACATCCAATTATTAAAAGCCTTTTTCAAGAAGAGAGTATGGAACATCTAGTAAGAAAGTTACCTCCAGAAAGAATCCAGCAGCATCTTGAAAAGGATGAATTTGTACTGTCTCCATTGTTAATAAAATGGCAAAGGAGTAATGTGTTAGTAGACAAGGACCCAGCTATTATCACAGGTGCGATTCGAGGCTTTTTCATGATGCTACTTCACAAACAGGAAATCGGTGAGGAAGTTTACCCAGATGTTGTTGATTTACTTGCCGAGTGTTTATCGGCGGGATTAGTTAGAGAGGGAAACGACAGATGATTAGTGTGAATAACCTTGTTTATCGCTATCCAAGTAAAAAGGAAGATAGTATTAAAGATATATCGTTTACTGTGAACAAAGGGGAAATTTTTGGCTTCCTTGGTCCTTCTGGTGCCGGAAAGAGTACGACTCAGAAAATCCTTATAGGTATTTTAAAAGGGTACAAGGGAAGTGTGATGATTGATGGATGTGAATTAAAGTCACTTGATTCTTCCTATTATGAACGGATTGGTGTTGGGTTTGAATTTCCGAATTTTTATCAGAAGTTTTCTGGGTTGGAGAACTTAAAGTTTTTTAGTCGGCTATACGAAAATGCTACCCAGGATCTGATGCAGTTGTTAGAAAGTGTTGGTTTGAAGGAAGCTGCTGATGTAAAGTTTGGCAATTATTCAAAAGGGATGAAGACGCGCTTGAATTTTTGTCGTGTCTTACTAAATAACCCAGACATTATGTTTCTCGACGAGCCAACGTCAGGTTTAGATCCAGTGAACGCAAAGAAGCTAAGGGAACTTATACAAGCAGAGAAAGACAAGGGGAAGACGATTATTATCACCACTCACAATATGCTGACTGCCGAGGAACTTTGTGACCGTGTTGCCTTTATCGTCGATGGAAACATATCTTTAATTGATTCTCCTAAACATTTAAAGGTAGCAAACGGGAAAAAAGAGTTAAACGTTGAGTACCGTGATAGAGAATCCGTTAAGAATGAGGTGTTCTCACTGCAACGTTTAGATGAGAATGCTAGATTCCAGGAGATTCTAAAAGTTTATGAGATTATTACGATGCACACAAAGGAAGCAACCCTAGAGGATATTTTTATTCAAACGACAGGTAGGAAGCTTATATGAGAGTAGTCGAATTGTTCCAGATGGATGTAAAATTTCAATTGCGCCATGGATTTTATTATGCTTATGCACTTGTTACTATTTTTTACATTGGCGTACTCTTACTCATCCCAGAAGCCTATGTACAAACGGCTTCAATTCTAATTGTGTTCACTGACCCATCAGTTTTAGGCTTCTTCTTTGTTGGTGGACTCGTCCTGCTTGAGCGCGATCAATCGATTTTCAGTACATTATACGTCACACCATTGAAGATTCACGAGTATTTAATTAGTAAAGTAATGTCGTTAACGCTTCTCGCAGCAGTTACTAGCATAGTTTTATTTGTCGTAATTCATCAATTTTCGTTTCATGTAGTACCGTTTCTACTTGCGGTCATACTTTGTTCAATGTTTTTTACGTTGTTAGGTATTAACTTGGCTGTTCGGGTAAAGTCAGTCAATGCGTTTCTATATACGTCCCCACTTTATGTGATTGTGTTTTTTTTGCCATTAGTCGATTATATTGGGATTTACGATACACCTATTTTTTTCATTTTGCCAACACAGGCAATTATGCTCTTGATGGAAGGTGCGTTTAGAGGAGTATCGATTGGAATATACCTGTACTCTGTTGTTATATTAGCTGTTTGGATTGGTCTAGTGTACCTATGGACGTACCGATCATTTCAACAATTTTTAAAAGATAATTGCTTTACTTAGGGGGAAGCATATGATTAAAAAGGTTGTCGTACTATCGATCGGCGATTGGAAGAATATTCGCAGGGATCCGTTACTCATTTTTTCGATGTTCGGAATTTTACTATTGGCTTCACTTGTTCGATTTGGTCTACCAAAGCTCGATAAACTGATTGATACACATACAACTTTTGAATTAACACAACATTTCCCTCTAATTGTTGGCTTGGTGTTACTGATGACACCACTGATGATTGGCATGCTATATGGATTTGTCATATTAGATGAACGAGATGAGGGCGTGTTACTTTATTATGCTGTAACTCCGTTAACGAAGGTTGGTTATCTCTTTTGCAGGTTACTACTACCGATGATCATAACATTCTTTCTATCTTTCATCGTCATCCTGATTCAAGGGGTGGTCGAATGGCAGATCATTATGTTTGTTCCGATTGCACTATTACTAGCACTGCAAACACCACTGATTACGATGCTGATGGCTAGTCTTGCTTCTAATAAAGTGGAGGGTTTAGCCCTTGCCAAAGTGATTAATCTGTCTATGCTGGCGCCATTGATTGATTATGCAATTACAAATCCACTGGCAAAAGTGATGATGATTTTGCCGATGTATTGGCCGGCATATACGTTTATCTTAATAAGTCATAATGATGATTGGATTCATGCTTTCCTGATAGGTAAGATTATTACGATTGGGTGGCTTATCCTGTTGAATCAAATATTTCAAAGAAAGATAGGGTAATGGAGTTAAGAATTATTATTGTTGGTTTTATATAAAAGATAAGGGAGCTCCTAGAGTTCCTTTGTTCCAGTAAAAGCCTTATTACTTTATGTAAAAATCATTTATTAATAATTGGTATTTGGAATATATAGTGGAGTTATAGATTGATTAAACCATACTATAATCAAATTCTTTTAAAAAAGAACTTGAAAAACATAGACCGACATTTAACCGAACGATATACGAATTTCATTTAATAACGTTCGTGTTTCGCATTGACTATTACCATTAATATTGGTAAACTTACTCATGTAATTAATAAAACGTGAATCAGTGGAGGTGCGCAAATGTCCTCAGTAGTAGTTGTTGGAACGCAATGGGGAGATGAAGGAAAAGGGAAAATTACCGATTTCCTATCACAGAATGCCGAAGTTGTTGCCCGCTATCAAGGGGGAAACAACGCAGGACATACGATAAAATTTGATAACATAACGTATAAATTACATTTAATTCCATCGGGGATATTTTTTGATGATAAAATTTGTGTCTTGGGAAATGGTATGGTGATCGATCCGAAAGCGTTTATGGAGGAGATTGCTTATTTGCATGAACGCAACATTTCTACGGATAATCTGCGGATCAGCAACAGGGCACATGTGATTTTGCCATACCATTTAAAGCTGGATATTTTGCAGGAAGAGGAAAAAGGGATTAATAAAATTGGTACCACAAAAAAAGGTATCGGGCCTGCTTATATGGATAAGGCTGCCCGGACTGGAATCCGGATTGCCGATTTGATGGATAAAGAGGAATTTCGCACGAAGCTGGAGCAAAATTTAAAAGAGAAAAATCGCCTGTTTGAAAAAGTTTATGAGTGCGACCTAATACAAGTGGAAGATATTTTAGAGGAGTATTATGAATATGGTCAGCAAATGAAGAAATATGTCTGTGATACATCCGTTGTGCTGAATGATGCAATTGATAAAGGACGTCGTGTTCTGTTTGAAGGGGCACAGGGCGTGATGCTGGACATTGACCAGGGAACGTATCCGTTTGTGACGTCGTCCAATCCGGTCGCGGGTGGTGTCACCATTGGTTCCGGTGTCGGTCCGTCCAAAATCAATCATGTAGTTGGTGTATCCAAAGCATATACAACCCGCGTTGGCGATGGTCCGTTTCCGACAGAGTTGCATGATGAAATCGGGGATCAAATCCGGGAAGTCGGCAAGGAATACGGTACAACAACAGGAAGACCGCGCCGTGTCGGTTGGTTTGACAGTGTTGTTGTGCGTCATGCACGCCGTGTGAGTGGTATTACCGATTTATCGCTAAATTCTCTTGATGTATTGACGGGAATCGAAACTTTGAAAATCTGCGTAGCTTACCGTTATAAAGGGGAAGTCATCAATGAATTTCCTGCAAGTTTAAAAGCATTAGCTGAATGTGAGCCAGTATATGAGGAAATGCCAGGCTGGACAGAGGATATAACCGGTGTCAAAAGTCTGCATAAACTGCCTGCGAATGCCCGGCATTATCTGGAGCGGATTTCTCAGTTGACTGAAATTCCATTATCGATTTTTTCTGTAGGGCCGGATCGTTCGCAGACAAATGTGGTGAGAAGTGTATATGGACCGTAAACAAATAGAAGTCGCCTCGTTATGAGGTGGCTTCTATTTTTGTTAGATTTATTATTTGAGTGGGGAGCTGGAATAGGGACTTTTAAGCTAACGGGTTCTTATCTATCGTAAACACTAAAAATGTAAGTTGAGGCTGGGACAGAACCATTTTAGCAAACGAAAATCCGAACAACATTAATATTATGACCCGCTTCGGAAATATACTTCGCTTTCCGTGGGAGGCTCACCAGCCACCCGCGCAAAAGCGAGGGGTATCTCCGCAGCGGCGGATAGAGAGTTAGACCGCATTTTACCATCATTTGGGACGAGATACCTCCTGACTATTCATTATCGCATTGAAAAGCCGTTGATTTTAAATTCCAGGCCATCCTTTTGAAATGTAAATGTATTGGCTAATTCCTGATCATGGTGTTGTCCCTCAACAACTAACTTATATTGATAAAAACTGCGAGTAACATCTTTGATTTCAACTTGTTCTAATACACTGAACGTTGGGTAGATTTCCATTGCAGAATAAGCTTCAGCTAAACCTTTGACTACGGCTTCTTCAGCAAGTTCCGCACGTTCCTCGCCACGAAGTTCCGTATTGGAAAGTTGCTGGTAGATTTCAATTTTTTCAAGTCCAGCTTGTTTCAAATAATTATCAGTATAAAAATACGGTGTGAAAAACTCATGTGCGAAGAAAAGAATGAGTAGTAAACTCATGATTAATTCGACAGGAAACTTCAGATGAAATGATGCCATCCATTTATTCAACTTTTTCACCATCCATATGATAATCACAATAGCCAGAGCATAAATGATAAGCTGAATGGCATTATGAATGTACAGAAATTCCACGTGATTGAAAAATATATAAATCAAAAAAGCAGCTACTAAAGTTAAAAAGGAGCTCCTAACAAATTCGCGCAAAAAACCACCCTTTCTATGTTCGCTCAATACGCCCTCGTTGGTTCAACTTGCTTTATGTAGTATCCAAAAAAGTCACAATTAACACACTTATTTTAACATAAAATTGCTTTTTCTCGAAAAGTATTTCTCTATGGTGCTGGTAGAATGAATACTATTTCCATTCCCTGCGCAGCTCGTGCTCCCTTTTGATTTCTTCATTGGTTTACGCACACTCCCTATCCAAGAGATACCTTGAGGTGAAAAAGGCCAATTTTTTTAAGTTAAACCTTACAATCCGATCGCCAAAGTTCAGAAATGGGTCGATGTACCTGTCCCCTTGTGCAAACAATTTACCGTCAACTACAGACATTTTCCTGAAAGTAAGATAAAATAGAACAAAGTGTATTTTTATGAAATTTGCACTCTGTTGCTTCATATGTTTAAAGTGGATACAATGAATGATAACTATATTAAATCTACACATACATGATATAAATACTTCGTAACTATAGAAAAGGATGTGGCAGTAATGGCTCAGAAAATCTTAGTAGTCGATGATGAACAGCCAATTGCAGATATTTTACAATTTAATCTTGAGAAAGAAGGATACCAGGTAGTCGTGGCGCATGATGGAGATAAGGCAATTGAGATGGCGGCGGAAGAAGAGCCGGAACTCATTTTGCTGGACATTATGCTGCCGGGCAAAGATGGTAATGAAGTGTGCCGGGAAATCCGTAAAACACAAACGATGCCGATTATTATGCTGACGGCAAAGGATTCGGAAATTGATAAAGTACTTGGGCTGGAGCTTGGGGCGGATGATTATGTTACCAAGCCGTTCAGCAATCGTGAATTAATTGCCAGGGTGAAGGCAAATATGCGCAGACAGCAGGTGGACCCGGAAGATAACGTGAAAACGACAAAGGATATAGAAATCGGATCCCTCGCTATTCACCCGGATGCATATGTTGCTTCCAGGGATGGTGTGCAGGTTGAGCTGACACACCGGGAGTTTGAACTATTGCATTATTTAGCACGTCATATGGGACAAGTCATGACAAGGGAGCATTTGCTTGAAACCGTGTGGGGCTATGATTATTTTGGGGACGTACGTACCGTGGATGTTACCGTTAGACGGTTAAGGGAAAAAATTGAGGAAAACCCAAGCAATCCTACATGGATTGTTACCCGCCGCGGGGTGGGCTATTATTTACGTAATCCTGACCGGGAGTAGGTTTAATGAAAAAAGTAGGCTTCTTTCGCTCTATACAACTGAAGTTTATCCTTATCTTCATTCTTTTGTTACTGGTTGCCTTCCAGGTGATTGGCTCGTTTTTTACAAATGAACTGGAACGGGATCTGATAGATAATTTCCAAGGATCTGTCAATGACCGTGTGGAACTGATCAGCTATAATCTGGAGCAGGCTTTTGACAGAGAACGTGATGAGGAAGATGAAGATGAACCAACCTTATCCCAGGAAGCGCAAAGCATCATTTCGGATGTTGGCTCCAATATTGTGACGAACATCCAGGTGATTAACAATCAGAGCCGGATTATCGCAACCAATGATTTTACTGCCAGGGAGGATATAGGAAAAAAAACAACGCTGGATATGATCCAGCAGGCGTTGTTTTTTGACTCCCATCAGCAGAGAACAATGTATGACCAAGAAACGGGAAATCCAGTATATGTGATTGCCCAGCCTCTTTTTAATGATGAAGAGAATGTAGTTGGTGTCGTTTATGCGGAAGCTTCCCAGGAGGACGCGTACGAACAGCTGCAAAATATTAATGAAATCTTCTTCAATGGATCGGTGCTTGCCATTACGGTAGCTGCTTTTATCGGGATACTGGTGGCCCGGACGGTCACCAAGCCGATCAGTGAAATGCAAAGACAGGCACAAACGATGGCAAGAGGAGACTTTACACAGAAAGTAAATGTGTATGGAAAAGACGAAATCGGTCAGCTGGCAGAAACGTTTAATGACTTAAACAGCAGACTGAAGCATTCCTATGCAACAATTGAAGAGGAACGGAGAAAACTGAGTTCGGTATTATCCAATATGTCGGATGGCGTTATTGCTACTGATAGCAGTGGGGCTGTTACCTTAGTGAATGAAGCAGCCGGCAAGGAAATTGGCAGAAATCCGGAAAGTCTCATCGGCGAATGTTTACTGGATGTATTACAGCTGGAAGAAAAAGTGGTGGATATCTCCGGCTTGCAGGAAAACGGTTCGATGATCATCGATTTCAGTAATGACACACAGACCTTTATTGTCCGGGCCAACTTTTCCACCGTCTTGGATGACCAAGAGGAAGTGACTGGATTTATTACCGTGCTTAGTGATGTGACGGAGCAGGAAAAGATTGAAGCGGAGCGCAGGGAATTCGTATCGAATGTTTCCCATGAGCTACGTACCCCATTAACTACATTGAAAAGTTATATAGAAGCCTTGAATGATGGCGCGTGGGAGGATAAGGAAATTGCACCGAAGTTTTTGAAAGTGACGCAAAATGAAACTGATCGTATGATCCGCATGGTGAATGATCTGCTGCAGCTTTCAAAAATGGATGCTAATGAATATCAACTGCAAAAAGAACGCACTGAGTTTACCGCGTATTTTCATGAGGTTATTGACCGTTTTGATATGAATGTACCGGAGCATGTTACACTGAAACGCGAGATACCAAAAAAAGGGAAATATTTCGTGTGGCTGGATACAGATAAAATGACGCAAGTGCTGGATAATATTATTTCCAATGCCATTAAATATTCTCCTGAAGGGGGAACGATCCGCTTGAAGGCAGAGCGGGAAAGACATCATATTTTAATCAGTATTCAGGATCAGGGACTTGGGATTCCTTATGATAAGCTGGAAAAAGTATTTGAGCGTTTTTACAGGGCAGATAAAGCACGCAATCGAAAGCTTGGTGGAACCGGACTGGGACTTGCTATTTCCAAAGAACTCATAGAGGCACATCATGGAAGTGTTTGGGCCGAGAGTAAGGAAGGCAAAGGAACGACGGTTTACCTTACATTGCCGCTGATGAATCAGAAGCGGAGGGGTGCTTCATGAAGTTCGAAACAGTAAAGACATTTATTTTAATTATATTGATCGGAACCAGCCTCCTTCTAACATTTGCGCTTTGGACATACCAGCCGAATAATAAACCACTAAATAGTGATGAACTGGTAAATGAAGTAAATATTGGAGGAATGGAAGAAAGACGCAACACGATGGTTCAGCCAAATGCGATTGTTTTCCATTACTATGACGAATACTATGGTTTTGAAGATCCAGCCTCCCAGCATGAATTATTCAGTGAAATGCAGTCATGGGAGATGGACAGTTTCGAAGTTGACGAGGCGGATTCGGACAGAACACCGGAGGATTATGAAGTGGAACTGCTTTTCCCTGAGGATATTCCCATGGAAATGGTGACGCTTATTTTTTCTACCGGAGAAAATAGTGAGGATATGCCAAGCTGGTCGTTTAACAGGATGTATGTCACGTTTGATCAAAGTTCCCAAGTGCTGGAGGTGACAATTCCATCCATAGATGAACGGAGTGAGGCACGGGCGGTGATCACGAATAATGATCACTATAATGAATTATTTTCACACCTCACTACCCAGGGAGAATTGGCTGAACTGTTGGTCATAAATGAAGCGGAAAATCCGGTTTATTTTCCAAAGGAAATAGATCCATTGACCCGCCACTCGCTGTCCGTGATTCATACTTCAGCTGATATGCTGGTGAATGCTTTATTTTCAAGACCATCTATTGTCAGCAGGACTGGTTCTCCGAATATGAATTCCGGCGGAGTTTATTTCACAGATGGGTTTCGCGAGTTAACTGTTGATCCGGGAGATACAGCAATGGAATTCTTCAATCCAGCCGCAAGTGAGTATCCGCGCATGGGCATGGCACAGTTAATGAGAACCAGTATACAACATGTAAATGATCATATGGGGTGGACAGGAGAATACAACCTGCAGGAAATGGATCAGGCACGTAATCAAATCACTTATCAAATGTATTATGAAGGTTATCCGGTATTTAATAATTTTCAAATGACCAATATTGTGCAGGAATGGCGCGATCAAAGTTCTTTATACCGGTATGAACGGCCACTTTTCCGTTTGAATAATTCAATTGGAACAGAAGAGATGGAAATCTTATCGGGCGAAGGGTTATATAACTTTTTACTTGATGAGGAGGAATCAGATTATAACCTGGAGGATATTACCGATATCAGGATAGGCTATGATTTAACTTACCATGATCCGGATTTAAATGATTATGTCACACTCGAGCCGAGTTGGTTTATGGAATATAATAATTCCTGGCAGAAGATCCAGTTTAAAACGAATGATGACTCACCTATTCAGGGAGGGAGTTAGGAATGCAATGGAGTAAAATAAAAACTTTATTTATCCTAAGTTTCCTCGTGCTTAATATTTACTTGCTGATTCAGTATATAGATAAGCAGGACAGACAGGATTTCGTCGAACTCAACTATCAGGATACACCACTTGAAGAGCAGCTAGAATCGGAAAATATAACAATTGAGGATGTAGATGTTGATGTAAGTGAAGATACGTATATTTCCGTTTCCCAGCACATATTTACAGATGCTGAAAAGGAAGAATTAGCGGATTTAAGTGATCAAACGCCGGTGATTTTTGACGACAGTTTTATTGTTTCAGCAGTGGATGATCCAATTGCCATTCCGGAAACAGCCACCCCAGAAAATATCAATAATATCGTTAGAAACCATATTGTTTTTCCGGAATCTTACAGTTTCGGAGAGTGGAATGAAGAAATGAACGTACTTTTGTTTTTTCAGGAAACAAGGGACAGGCCGATTTACTTTAATGCTTACGCGCTGCTGATGGTTTATCTGAATGAGGAGAATGAAATGGTTTATTATACACAGTCGATGCTCGGTGAACCAGAGCCACAGGAAGATTTAAAATCATTAATACAGCCCATACAGGCGCTTGGGACGCTATACGATCGAAATCATCTCTACCCCGATGACGTGGTAAACCCGGTAGAACTTGGCTATCACACAAGGATCCCGCTTGCAAATGGGGAACAAGTTTTTGCTCCAAGCTACCATATATCGGTGAATGACGAGCGCAGTTATTTTGTCAATGCGATTGAAGGACAGACTTTTCCAAGTGAAGAAGCGGAATTTATTCTGGAAATGCTGGATTTAACTAACAGGGTCATCGAGCAGTTGGATGATGATCATGAATGGAAAGAGGATATGCAGGATCATCTGAATGGTATGCGGGAAAATGAAGATAATCGGAGTGACATGGAATGACATTACGTTTTAGCGTACTGGCATCAGGCAGTACAGGAAATGCATTTTATATTGAATCAAAACAGACGAAACTTTTAGTGGATGCAGGTTTAAGCGGTAAACAGATGGATCGGTTATTTAATGAAATTGAAGTCGATCCGCGAGAGCTGTCGGGTATTTTAGTAACCCATGAGCATAGTGATCATATTAAGGGGCTGGGTATCATTGCGCGGAAATATAATCTGCCAATCTATGCAAATGAGAAAACGTGGCGTTCGATGGAAAATGCTATAGGTAAAATCACCACGGATCAAAAATTTTTGTTTGAATTGGAAGAAGTGAAAACTTTTAATGACTTGGATGTCACCTCATTCGGTGTTTCCCATGATGCTGTAGAGCCGATGTTTTATACATTTCATCATGAAGGAAAAAAGGTCGCGCTTGTGACAGATCTTGGTTATGTTTCTGAACGGATTAAAAAGATGGTGGAAGAAGCGGATGCCTATATTTTTGAGGCCAATCATGATGTGGAAATGCTCAGAATGGGCAGGTATCCATGGAATGTGAAGCGACGCATTCTCGGAGATTCTGGCCATGTGTCCAATGAAGACGCTGGTCTGGCATTGGCGGATATAATCGGCAATAATACGAACCGCATTTATTTGGCGCATTTAAGCCAGGATAACAATATGAAGGATCTGGCGCGCATGTCCGTGGACAGTATTTTGAAAGAAAGAGGAATTACACTTGATTTAAAGGATACAGATCCGAATAACCCGACCCCCCTGTACGAGGTAAGCTAGTATTTGGTTGTTTATTTCGCCGTAAAATAAGGAATAACTAAAGAGAATGGGGTAAAATAAGATATAGATAAACTTTGTAATGGAATAAGTTTTTTTAAATTATAGAGACTATTTTTCAGTACATTTTACTTATTTGCAGTAAAGCAATTTTCTCAAATTACGGAGAGATAAAAAGGGGTTGAATATGTATGGGTTACTATGATCAGAATTACCCGCCTAATCCGCACCGGAAGAAACGTAAAGAGCGTTTAGTCCCAGTACTGCTCGGTATTATTATCGGGATTCTGCTTGTCACTTTCGTGGTCCCTGCTTTTTTAGAGTCCGGAAATTTTACGCAGGATAATGCAGAAGAATCGCCGCAAATAGCTGGCGATGAGAAGGAAAGTGAACAGGAAGGAACGATTAATACATCCGTCAATGTGGATGTTTCCACACAAATCACCGAAATTGTAGAGGAAGTCTCCCCTGCCGTCGTCGGTATTATTAATATTCAGCAGCGCATGGATTTCTGGCAGGAAGGAGATAGTGCCCAAGCCGGTGAGGGATCCGGTGTCATTTATAAAGTTGACGGTGATACCGCCTATGTTGTAACGAATCAACATGTTATAGAAGGTGCTGATGAGGTCGAAATCGTATTATACGATGAAACACATATCGAAGCCGAATTGATCGGTGGAGATTTGTTTTCCGATTTGGCAGTGTTAGAAATTGACGCCGCGCATGTCGATCATGTGATTGACATTGGATCTTCTTCCGATATAAAAGTAGGAGAGCCGGCAATCGCGATTGGAAACCCACTTGGATTGATGTTTTCCGGTTCAGTGACACAGGGAGTGATCAGTGGAACGGAACGAACGATTCCACAGGATTTTAACCAGGACGGACGTGCCGACTGGCAAGCTGAAGTAATCCAGACGGATGCTGCAATTAATCCTGGAAATAGCGGCGGGGCACTGATCAATATGTATGGCCAGCTGATTGGCATCAATTCCATGAAAATTAATCAGGCTGCAGTTGAAGGTATTGGTTTTGCCATACCTGTGGATAGTGCCATTCCGATTATGGAAGAACTGGAAGCAACCGGTGAAGTGATCCGTCCATATCTCGGCGTGGAAATTTATTCATTGGATGAAGTGCCGCAATCTGAATGGAGATCAACGCTGAATCTGCCGGAAGAAGTAGAAGGCGGCGTGTATATTTGGAGTGTAGAGCGCTTATCCCCAGCTGACCAGGCAGGTCTGGAACGATTGGACGTCATTACGGAAATGGACGGAGAGCCTGTCCATAATATGATTGATTTGCGACAAGTTTTGTATCAGGAAAAAGAAATAGGGGAAGAAGTATCCATTACCTTTTACAGGGATGGCGAACAACAGCAAACAACGTTGGAGTTGGGAAGCCAGTAACGGTGTAGGAAGTAAGAGACCAGCATTTCGGAATGGCCGAAAGTTTGGCTTATTGTAGAGCTTTCGTTGTAATAAAAAGCTATTTGCTAACAAGTGCAAATAGCTTTTTTGGGTTTTAGATCTGTGTTTTGACTGCGAGGGGAGGTTGTCCACAAGAAAAGGTGATTTATACACAAATAGTGGGTAAGCAATCTGGACTTATTCAATATATGGTGGAGAAATTATGTTCTATGTCAATATAGCTACGAACATTTGTGCATATGTGTGTAAAAATGTGGATAAGTATGCTGTTTTTAGACTTGTTATCAGCTTATCCACCTCATTTTCCATAGATATTCACAATTGCTGTGGGTAATATTTAATGGTTTTCTGAACCATAGCGTCCCCGGTGCTGCCAAATAAGCAATAATAAAATAAGCATGACGATATCAAGCCGTGCTTCAAAGGCAAATTTCAGCATCCCTTCATTAAGAAGAATGGGGATTTTTGTAACGTACAATGCCCCTAACATGATCAGAATCAATGGAGGCAAGGCCAGTCTTAAATACATACGGCCGGCAATTAGCATTCCACAGCCCAGCTCGGTAATTGCAACGAGAAATAAAGTCGTCTCAGGGAAGGGAAGCCCGAGTTGAAAGAACATGCCTTTAAAACTGCCATCTAAAAATTTTAAAATAGCAGAAGCAATAAAAACATAACCTACCGCGTAACAAATCCATGCTTCCATGGATAAATTCATTTTCCATTTCATCCGTTTCCACCTCCTGTCCTAAGGCTTGATCAGCATCTGCCTATTCCCGCCTTGATTTCATGTATATGCATTAAGTGAGGCAACCTTGACAAGCTTTTTAAAAGAAGTGGTTAGCCTGGAAGAAAGTTTGGTTATAATCGGCTTGGTATATTGCCAAGTCGTGAAATTATGTCTATAATTTTCTTTGGGCTTTCATACTTTGGAAACCCTCATAATAGAAGTGAATTCAAGAAAAGGAAGTGCAACTGGTGATAAGACGATTTTTTTCTTACTACAAGCCGCATCACCGCTTGTTTATCATTGATTTTACCGCAGCTGTTATAGTGGCTATATTGGAGCTTTTCTTTCCTGTA
Organism: Virgibacillus oceani; assembly: GCF_041521345.1. Taxonomy (GTDB): domain Bacteria; phylum Bacillota; class Bacilli; order Bacillales; family Amphibacillaceae; genus Virgibacillus_N; species Virgibacillus_N oceani_A. Next base: position 113,291 of record NZ_JBGOHB010000005.1, read on the forward strand.
GCTGTACAGTGGTTTATTGATGAATTATTGCCGGGTGATAACTGGGGGCTGATCGTAACGGTCAGTATTTTGTTATTGCTTGTTTATATAATAAGTACATTATTGCAATATGTTGTGACTTACTTGGGGCATAAGCTCGGGGTCAATATTGAAACAGATATGGGCCAGGAACTCTTCCATCATGTGCAGAGGCAGTCGTTTCGATTTTTTGATAATACAAAAACAGGCCATATAATGAGCCGGATTACCAATGATTTATTTGATATCGGCGAGGTTGCCCACCACGGGCCGGAAGATTTTTTCATTGCGATCATGACTTTCGTCGGTGCATTTATGATCATGTTTACGATTAATCTGGAACTGGCGCTGATCATTTTATTTTCTGTGCCGATTCTTATTTTTCTCATCGCATTCAGTAATATTAAGATGAATAAAGCATGGAAAAAGATGTATGAAGATATTGCTGCGGTAAATGCACGTGTGGAGGACGCAGTTTCCGGTGTACGTGTTGTGCAGTCTTTTACCAATGAAGCATTTGAAATGGATCGCTTCACCAAAGATAATTACAGTTTCCGTAAAGCAAAAGTTGGCGCCTATAAGGTAATGGCGCTTGTGAACTCGAGTATCTATATGGTAATGCGTTTAATTACATTAATCGTCCTGGTCGTCGGAACTTGGTTTACATTTAATGACCAGATGCAAATGGGTGAGCTGGTCTTCTTCGTATTGATGGTGAATGTGCTGACGAGTCCGATTCAAAAAATCAGTGCCCTTTTGGAGATGTACCCAAAAGGAATGGCTGGATTCAAGCGATTTACGGAACTTTTGGATGTGGAGCCGGATGTAGAGAACCTGCCGGACGCCCAAGAAGTGGATGTGCTAAAAGGAAATATTGCTTTTCATGATGTGACCTTTGTGTATGAAAAAACGCAAAAACCTGTACTGAATGATTTGAGCTTTCGTCTTCGTGCCGGAGAAACGGTTGCATTTGTCGGGCCTTCAGGTGCCGGGAAGACAACGATATCGTCATTGATCCCGCGGTTTTATGATGTGGATGAAGGGGCTATTACGATAGACGGTATGGATATACGGGGTATGACAAAGGAATCGCTTCGCAGCCAGATAGGGATTGTGCAGCAGGATGTGTTTTTATTTACAGGTACGCTGCGGGAAAATATTGCTTATGGAAAGCTCGATGCGACGAAGGAGGAAATTGAGCAAGCTGCACGGCAGGCGCATATGGTGGAGTTTATTAACGAGCTGCCAGATGGCTATGAGACACAGGTTGGTGAGCGGGGACTCAAACTTTCAGGCGGACAGAAGCAGCGGATTGCCATCGCCCGGATGTTTTTAAAAAATCCGCCGATCCTTATACTGGATGAGGCAACTTCAGCACTTGATACGGAAACAGAGAAGATCATTCAAAAAGCGCTGACAGAGCTGTCGAAAGACCGGACAACCCTGGTCATTGCCCACCGGTTAACGACGATTAAAAATGCGGATCGTATTATGGTGGTGACAAAGGAAGGAATTGAAGAAGAAGGTACACATGAGGAATTATTGCAACATAATGGGATTTTTGCCAATTTGCACCGGGTGCAGAAAAACTAGGTTTGGTAATGGGTAAGAAGAATAGAGAAAATGTGAGGCAGTCTGCAAACAAATTGTGGATGCCTCTCTTTTTGCTTACGTTAAAAACAAGATTTGTATTAGTGAGATTTGTTTTAAGAGATTGCAGTGAAATCCAAAGTTCATAATAAACTTAAAAAGTGCAAGTTGGAAAGCGTCTCCTATTTTCTCTCGACCTTATCGAACAATCTTCTGCAGACAGTACGAAATGAAGAGACCAATTATCGTATGTATTCAGAAGATCAAGTTCCCATTGTCAAGCTGATTGCCAGTCTTCGTACAGCAACTATACCTATTCGTGACATTCAACTTTATTTAAAAAGTAGATGAAAATAGGCAGGAGCAGATGAAACAGGAGTGGATTTAGACGATAAAAGAAAATCAAAGAAGCTGGAAATCAGTCTTCGCTATTTGGAGAGTGATCAGGGAGAAGAAGAGTTTTATATGTTCGAGAAATCTTTCGAGAACGTAATTTGGTTTAAGGCAGAATCTTCTTTACGCCAATTCTGAAATGAAGAACAAAAGCGCAAGCGCCCGTTAAGCGATCTGCGGACTGCGCCTGGCCATAGCAGGTGGATCAGTGTTGCCCTGTAAAGGGACGGTTTTAACTGAATAATTCTTCCAAAGGAGATAAAGGAAACATGCCCCTTCATAGGGGTATGCAGGCGTTGAGCTCAACGCCTGGTTTCAGCCGGTCATCCAACATGACAATAGAGTAAAATACTAACAAGTTAACCACAACCTCCTGTGCATAAGTTGTGAATAAGTAATAAAAACGTTACACTGAAACAAATGAAATTAGCGAAGGAGGAAAGGTTTCATGGAACGCTTATCGGAAGAAGCAATTAACAAAGAACTAAATGACCTCCCGGAATGGAAACGGCTGGATGAAAAGTGGATTGAACGGAAGTATCGGTTTAAGGACTATTTGAATGGGGTTGGGTTTGTAAATCAAGTAGCGGCATATGCGGAAAATAAAAAGCATCATCCCTTTATCTCGATTAATTATAAAATGGTAAAGCTGAAAATATCGTCGTGGCAGGCAAAGGGTTTGACGTCTCTTGATTTTGAGATGGTGAAAACTTTTGATGCAATGTATGAGGAGGCGGAAAAATAGTAGAATGCGAATAAACAAAGGAAGCTTTGGCAGACCTCGGGTGGTTCATTGAAGGGAAAAACCAGAATAACGCCCTTGATTGAACACTCTGTTGTCAGTTAGATAGAAATGCGTAAAGCCAAAACATAAAATACGCAAACTGGGACAATAGGCCTATAGGGCAAAAAAACTGCGCCTAAAGATATATAATAAAATGAATATAAATGCTGAATAAAGGTAGAACGGCCTGTTCTATCTTTTATTTTTGCTGATTAAATCTATCAAAACAGGAAGAAGGAATCATTTTTAATAGAAAAGTGTAAATTTTCTCCCCAATGATTGTAAAGCCTCAGGTGTAAGTATTCCTTTTGTATTAACGGTTTCATCAATTTTTTAAATTGACTCTCCGTCTATATACCCAAGCTTAAAAGCGAGTAAAAGCAGACCTTTTCTACCAATTATCTTTTAAGGGATTTTTTTCGACATAATTCGACACCATTGTCGTTTATTCTTCTGTATACTTCTCCATACAACACGGGGATGTTTCAAACGGTAATCAGCAAACGGGAGGTGAAGTTAAGTAAGCGCTTGCAAAATTTGTTCATAGGTGTTCTGAGAGGGGAATCAGTGGCAGATTTCAAACAAATTTTTTGCTACTGAAAAAAGTTATAAAAGGGGAGGAAGCATGTTGAATATTAAAAAGAAATTAGGCTTAAGTATAGCTTCAGCAGCACTCGGAATTTCATTAATCGGGGGAGGAACCTTTGCTTATTTCAGTGATGAAGAAGTAACGAATAACAGCTTTGCTGCCGGTACGCTGGATTTATCGGTTGATCCGATGGCAATTATCAATTTGGATAATTTAAAACCGGGGGATTCGATGGTTCGGGAATTCTCATTATCAAATGATGGCAGTTTGGAAATAGAAAATGTCTTTTTAGATACGGATTATACCGTTGTAGATGAAGGCAGCAACAACACAGATGATTTTGGAAATCATATCCAGGTGAATTTCCTGTGGAACTGGGATCAGGAAAGTGAACCTATCTTTGAAACTACATTATATGACTTAAAGGAGATGGATCCGGATGTGGTGAAACGGGATATTTGGGATCCGCTCTGGGAGGAAAGAGGCGGCCTGGACACAGGTGAGACACATGATTTCTGGGTGGAGTTTGAGTTCATCGATAATGATGAAGATCAGAACATGTTCCAGGGAGATGCTCTCGAGTTGGAGTGGACCTTTAATGCCACCCAGGGAGATGGAGAAGATCTATAAATAGTAGTTTTATAAATTCATAAGGAGGATGAATGAGATGAACCTGAACAAAAAAGTACTCAGCTCAGGATTTGCTGTTGTTGTTTCATTAGGGATTTTCGCCTCTCCTGCATTGGCAGATGATACGAGCATCCAAATGAATGACACCTATGATACACCTTCCTACATTATTGAAAACTGGGAAGCTCCCGGAGGGTTGTCGAAGGAAGAAATTGTAAAGGCTTATTTTGCGAAAAATAGCGGGGAGTTTCAATTAACCCAGGATATGAATACCAGCTTTGAAATAAAAAGTGAGTCACAAGATGCGGAAGCGGGAACGCATCATTTCCGGGTGGATCAGGAATATAACGGGATCCCTATTTATGGTGCGGATCAAACCATAACTTTGGATGAGGATAATAATGTTGTTTCCTATTTTGGACAAGTAATTCCAAATCTGGATGCTGAAAATATTTCTACAAAAGCAAATGTATCAGAGGAAAAAGCGATTGCTATTTTCAAAGATAATTTGCAGGATCGAATTGGAGAAATTGGGCAGTTTGACGGTGAGATCGAGATTGCTCCTTATATCTATGAATATAAAGATGATTTCTATTTCACTTACCTTGTAACAGGTTCGACAACGTATCCGGCAGTCGGATTTTGGCATTATTTTATTGACGCCACTGATGGTGAAGTTGTTGATCACTTTAATGCGTCGAACAATGTGACTGCATTCGGAACCGGCGTATTCGGTGAAAGAAGAATGTTTGAAGCCCAGGAATATGACGGCATGTACAGGTTATTTGATGAAAGCCGTGGTGATGGTGTTGTAACCTATGATGCCGATACTGGTCAAAACCTTGATGTGCTGAGTATTAACAAAATGTTCCATGATGGTGCTGCAGTAGATGCCCATCGTAACGCACAGGTTACGTACGACTATTTCATGGATACATTTGGCCGTAATTCAGTAGATGATAATGGACAGGTTTTGATTTCTGCAGTTCATGTAGGAAATAACTGGAATAATGCATCTTGGAATGGCAGGCAGATGTCCTATGGGGACGGGGATGGCATACGTTTCCATCCGCTTTCAGCAGGACTTGATGTTGCCGCCCATGAAATGAGTCATGGTGTTATTCAACATACGGCAAATCTAATTTACCGCAATGAGTCCGGAGCATTGAATGAGTCTTTCGCCGATATTTTTGGAGCCATGGTAGACAGGGAAAACTGGCTGATTGGGGAAGGTATTATGGCCGATGGCACAATGGCACTCCGTTCTCTGGAAGACCCTGCTGCTTTGATTGAAAGAAGAACGGAGGCTCCTTATCCGGATCACTGGGATCTGAGGTATACCGGCAATCTGGATAATGGCGGTGTGCATATTAACAGCAGTATTAATAATAAAGCGGCGTATCTTGTGGCGGAAGGCGGCGAACACTATGGTGTTGAAGTAGATGGTGTCGGACGCGATGCAACGGAGAGAATTTTTTACCGTGCACTTGATGTTTATTTAACGGCAAGTTCTGATTTCAGCATGATGAGACAGGCTGCTATTCAGTCTGCAACCGACTTATATGGAAGCTCTTCTGATGAAGTAACAGCGGTAGAAGCTGCGTATGATGCGGTAGGGGTGGAATAAAATAAGGGCCTCCGGTGCTTAACTTGGGTTAAGTGCCGGGGGATTGGATTTCTTTTGTGGTGGCTGGAGTATGCAGCCCGATCCGGGTAGATGCATCGGCATTTCTGTAAATTTACTCGGTAGCATGTGAGGTTAAACAAGCTAGAGTTTTGACATTTTATCGGCTGATATGATATCGGCGCTAATTATGATTTATCATCATAAATCAAGATATATCAGCGCTAATTGTGATTTAACAGCGAAAATCGATATATATCGGTGCTAATTGTGAATATATCAGCGAACACTGCATTATACCCTGTTGAAAAGTTTTAAATATAACTTTAAAGGAGCTGAAAACATGCTCAAAAGAATGACGCCAGCGATGATGCTGTTTTTCGCATTACTTCTTTTTACTGGTGCAGCAAGCATACTGGGCGCTTCAAACGGGTTGTTGCAAAGCGATCCAAGTGAGGTGGAAATGATTCAGCAGCCATTGGATGATATGGATCCTTTGCTTGAGGAAGCAATTGCAGATCATGTTATGCCAGGGGCAGTAGTGCTGGTTGCCCGGGATGGGGAAGTCGTGAAGCATGATGCGTACGGGTATGCGGCACGCTATACAGATAGTGATTTTACGGAAATGGATGACCCCGTTGAAATGAGTGAGGATACAATCTTTGATTTAGCATCAATCTCCAAATTGTTCACTGCCACAGCTGTCCTGCAACTTTGGGATCAGGGAGCATTTGAACTGGATGATGCTGTTGCAGATTATATTCCAGAGTTTGCAGCAAATGGAAAAGAAGAAGTTACCATTCGTCAACTGTTGACGCATACATCAGGGTTCAGACCGAGTACGACACAGCCACTCCATGAAATTGAGGGCGATAGAGAGGGCAAGCTGGCTTTTGTTTTGAATGAAACATTGCAAAACCCTCCCGGTGAACAATATCTCTATAGTGATGTGGATTTTATAACACTTGGTGTTCTCATTGAGCGTATAAGTGGCCAGCGACAGGATGAATTCATTGAGCAATTTATAAGTGTGCCGCTGAATATGACGGATACAATGTATAATCCGCCAGCTGAGCTGCAGCAACGTATTGCTGCGACAGAAGAACAACCTTGGGTGAATCGTGAACTTGTTTGGGGTGAGGTACATGATGAAAAAGCATGGACACTTGATGGGGTAGCAGGTCATGCGGGCATGTTCAGTACGGCAGCTGATCTGGCAGTCTTTGGCCAGATGATGCTTCAAGACGGCACGTATGAAGGTGTGGAAGTTTTATCGGAAGAAGCGGTCGAACTGATCAGCACCAATTGGAATGAAGAAATACCGGGTGCTCGGTCCTCAGGACTTGGCTGGGAGTTGAATCAGTCCTGGTACATGGATCGCTTGGCAGAAACGAATACATTGGGCCATACCGGTTACACCGGTACTTCGATTGTTGTAAGTCCAAATAATGACACGGTTGCCTTACTGCTGACAAACCGTGTGCATCCGACACGGGAAACTGTTTCGACGAATCCGGTCCGTTTGGTTGTAGGAGAAAAAACTGGTACAGCCATCAGTGCATGGAGTGCTAATGCCATGAAGGATTATGTGGAAGTACTCGATGAGAGGGGAGCTTTTATCGAAGACAGCGCTTCACATATGATAAACCTTCATTTAACAGCCGTTCATCAATATGAATTGCAAAATGATACGGAAAAAGTGATCAGGCATATGGAAAGCCTGCAAACATTACTTGATTATCAGTTGGATCAGGAGCTGATTACCGAGGGTGCGTATGACGATTTAATGATGGATGCTGATTATCTGATTGATTCCTGGGAGTAGGTTTTTTCATAATACAATATAGGCAGCTAGACCGGCACACAAATGGTTTAAGAAGCTGATGGGTGGTATTTTTGGCGGTTCGTTTGGAGGTTAGCTAACCAGTTAACTTAGAAAATCTGCAGATGGATTCATAGAGCCCTTTTATCACTTCTTAATCTAGGAAGCTATTTAGAAGGAGGATAATATGGGAAAGCAAATGTTGCAAAAAGTGATCACGATTTTCATGATCTTACTGCTGGTTGCAACAATGAGTTCTTTTACCGGACAGGCTTTAGCGGATGAATCGGTAGAGGTGCCGACAACAGGTTTTGAGGATCGAAATGGAGAAAGCTGGACTAGTCATGAGGAAGAGATGGCATTTTTAGAGGAAGTTGCAAAGTTGTCAGATAGAGTTACTTATACTGAAATTGGAAAAAGCGTAGTGGATAGACCATTGTATTTAGTAAAAGTAGGTTATCCGGAACCGTTTTCAAATAAGGAAATTTCTGAGGGAAGAAATATGTTGGTGATTGGATCGCAGCACGGTAACGAGCAAGCGCCCCGGGAAATGGCATTGAAAATGCTAAGGGATTTGGCATTTACGGATGATCCAGAACAGGTGGATCTATTGAGTCAGGCAACTATCATGTTTATCCCAACAGCGAACCCGGATGGAATAGAAATGGATCAGCGTAGAAATGCTGAAGGTGTAGACATTAATCGTGATCATTTGAATTTAGTTACGCCCGAGATACAAGCGATAGCGGGAGTTATGGAGCAATACAAACCGGATATTACCGTGGATGGGCATGAAAGGCCGAGCGGGCTCAATCCAGATATGGAGATGCAGTGGCCACGCAGCCTTAACACGGATACAGAACTACGAGAATTGAGCGAGGAAATGGTACAGAATTACTTGCGCCCGGACGTTGAAGAAGCGGGGTTTACTACAGGACTATACGGAGGCCATACTCATTCCACACTCGGTCTTGAAACTGTTTTGTCTCAGATGACCGGCTTGCGCCATGGTATTGGTCTGTTGACTGAATCAGGCGGGGCTGCAGAGCCGGAATATCGTGTAGCGGCGCAAATGGAAACAGTTAAATCGACATTGCGTTTTTATCACGAACGTTTTGATGATATAGGGGAGGTAGTGACAGAAGCCCCGGACCGCAAGAAAGATGAGGGTGAGACCCAATCCGAACCGTTCTATTTGGATGGTGCCGATAGGAGAGAACCAGATGAATCGGATATATTGGACCCGCCTCCATGCGGATATCTTCTCCATACATCACAGGCTGAGCAACTGGGCCAACACATTGACTTGTTTTCTTTGGAGATCGAACAGGTGAGTGAAGACGGTGTATTTATCACAATGGGACAACCAATGATGACAGTCGTACCTTATTTGCTTGATGAACGGGCTTCACACAACGAGGTGAATGGCCTGGCGTTATATGACTGTTCGGATCCGGGTTCGGTAGAGCCACCAGAGCCACCGGAACAAACTGATCCTGCACAGTATGCGACCGATTTTACTGAAGATGAGTTTGGCGGGCCGCCGGTTCAGTGGTCATCTATGTGGCGGGAGAGTCGTTGGACAGTATTGGATGATCCCCGTCGTGTAGAACATGTTGTGCTAGGAAGTGATGGCGGTAGCAAGGGTTTGACATGGGACAATGTTGACGAAGTTCACGGTGATGTCGAAGTATCTGGTGTGGTACGGGCAAACTATCACCCAAGTACATTGTTTCAGATCGGATTTCACTTTACGGGTGAAGAGGGTAGCGAGAATGGTTACTATGTGGATTTACGTACTTCCGATAGTGTTCGAATCAATAGTTGGCAGGAAGGCAACTTTACACAACATAGTAGCCAATCAGTGCCATTCACAGCGATGGAAGATACGTGGTATCAAGTCGTGTTACAGCGTGAAGGCAATGTGATGCGCGCGAAGGTTTGGCCTTACGATGAGGAAGAACCCGAAGCGTTCCAAGTCACGGCTACTGACAATTCTTACAATCATGGTCGTGTCGGGATGGTACACTTCAGCGGAGGTACGATCAACGAATGGGCATTCTTCGGTGTTGGTACCGGGGGTGAAGATGCACCGCGGGCACCAGATGACTTGTTCGAACCGGATCCTGAAGTTGATAAAACAAAATTGCAAAATCGTGTGGATGAAATCAATGATGAAAATCTGAATGAAAAAGATTACACAGAAGAAAGCTGGCAAGAATTCCAGGATGCGTTGAATCAAGCCAACGATTTGCTCAATTATTCTGAGGCAACCCAAGCAGAAGTCGATGCTGCACTAAATTTCTTGAACGAGGCGCGTCATGAGTTGGAAAGAATAATTCCGATTAGTGCAGCTGAAATCAAAGTAATTGTTGAACATTTTAAGGAAGAAGGTGCATTCGCTGATGAAGAATATGCTCGAGTTTTGACCCTTCATTTGACGGCTGTGAGTCATTACGAAGTCCAAGATGAAGCGGAAAAAGTCATCAAGCACATGGAAAGCTTTAAAGATCTACTCGACCATCAACTGGATAATGAGTGGATCTCAGATAAAGCGTATAACAAGCTCATGAGTCTAGCGGATGAATTGATCTGGAAATGGCAAAGTAATCTTTAAAACACTCATGGATCCACAATAAGGATTACACTTGGATGAAATTAAGAAGAAGTAGTCTTCCCATTCTGATAGATGGCGATAGAGGAAAGAAATAAATATCTATGAGCACATTTGAACAAACAAACACTCAAATTCAGTCAGCTATGAACTTGCAGCAAAAGATGCTTTAAGGGGGTGATAGGTGTCTTTATTTATATGCAGCTGCATTTGGGGGAGGTGAAAGAAAGCAAATCGTCTAAAAAATTGACACCAATAGAACTTTTCTTTAATAACATCTTAATCTATGAAACTAACACATTATTTATTGAAGGAGGATATTATGAAAAAGCAAATGTGGCCAAAAGTGATTACGATCTTCATGATTTTATTGCTGGTTGCGACAATAAGTCCCGTTGCAGGCCAGGCTTTGGTGGCAGATCCGGAAGAGGCGCCTTCAACCGGCTTTGAAGATCGGGATGGAGATGGCTGGACGACATATGAAGAAGAGCAGGCATTCCTGGAAGAAGTAGCAGCGTCGTCTGATCGTGTTACTTACACGGAAATTGGCAGAACGGTAGAAGATAGACCATTGCATTTAGTGCGAGTGGGATATCCAGAGCCACCATCAGATGAAGAGATTGCAGAAGGAAGAAACATGCTCACCATTGGTACACAGCATGGAAATGAAAATGCGCCAAGGGAAATGGCTCTGCAGACATTGCGTAACTTAGCCTTTACCGAGGATCCGGAGCTGTTGGATCAAATGAGTGAATCAACTTTCTTATTTATCCCTACTGCAAATCCGGATGGTAGAGAAATCAATACACGCAGAAACGCAGATAATATTGACATCAATCGCCAGCATTTAAGCTTAATTACTTTGGAATCACAGTATATTGCATCCGTTTTGGATTATTTTAACCCGGACATTGCCATTGATGGACATGAGCGTCCAAATGCTACAGGTAATCCTGATATGGAAATGCTGTGGCCGCGCAACCTAAATGTGGATGAAAATGTGCAGGATTTAAGTCAGGAAATGGTAGAAGAGTATCTGTTCCCTGATGTAGAAGATGCCGGATTTAGTACAGGTCTTTATGGAAGCCCTGGCGGTGCAGGCGGTGGGCAAGAAACTATTCTTCGCAATATGCTTGGACTCCGTAACGGCATCGGTCTTTTAACAGAAACTGCTGGACAACAGGACCCGACATATCGCGTTGATGCACAAATTGCAACAGTAGAAGCTGTTATTGACTTTTACCGCGAGCGTTTTGATGATGTGGTGGATGCAGTTGAAAATGCACCTGATCGTCAGGCAGAAAGAGGCGCTGATGAGTCAGAGCCATTCTACCTTGATGGTGCGGATAACTGGGATCCAACCAATGTACTTGAGAATAAACCAAGCGGTTATTTACTGACAAATGACCAGGCAAGTGAAATGGAAACCCATCTTGATCTGTTTTCATTAGAAACGGAAAACGTAGCAAATCAGGGCATCTTTGTTGGTATGGATCAGCAGCTGATGACGGTGGTGCCATATTTATTTGATGCACGTGCTACGAACACCCAAATCGAAGGGATCGCCCTGTATGATTCCGAAGACGTAGGAACGGCAGCAAATATGATGAACTTGGTGGAGAATTTGGCAGCGGATGAAGAGCTGAATGATTCCCGACCACTGCTCATGCACTTAACTGCTGTTGATCAATTTGAGCAACAGGGAGAAATTGATAAGGTAATCAGACATATGGAAAGCTTTGAACTGCTGCTTGAGCACCAGTTTGATAATGAAATGATGTCTGCGTATGCTTATGAAAATCTCACTGCTTATACAGCGTTCATTATTGAAAAGTGGGAAGGAAGCTTTGATTCTAATAGAGCAATGCAGCATATTAGCTATTTAAGTGAAGAAATTGGTCCGCGTGTAGCTGGTGCTGATTCAGAAAGAGAAGCAGCAGATTATATCAGCAATGAACTTGCAAGTTTTGGCTATGATGTTTCCATGCAGGAATTTGATATCCGTGGTGATGGAGTTTCGCAAAACGTAGTTGCGACAATGTCACCAGAGGATGTAGAAGATCCTGAGATTGTCTATGTTGGTGGACATTATGATAGTGTTCCAGGTTCACCGGGAGCAAATGATAATGCCTCAGGAACATCTACAGTGCTTGAATTGGCAAGAGTTTTCCAGGATTTTGAAACCGATAAAGAAATCCGCTTTCTGGCATTTGGTGCAGAAGAAATTGGACTAGTAGGAGCCAATTACTATGTCAGCCAGCTGTCAGATGACGAGGTTGATAGAAGTGCAGGTTACTATAACCTGGATATGGTAGGGACGGCATGGGAGCCGGCATCTCAGCTTTATATAAATCCGGTAGATGGCGATCCTGAAAATCTGATATGGCAGACTTCTGAAGCCGCAGCGGAAAGAATTGGCCTTGAAGAAGATAAAATATTCCTTAATGCTTTTGGCAGATCAGATCATGTGCCATTCCATAATGCAGGCATTGATGCTGCATTATTTATCTGGATGGAGCCGGGTACAGCCGGTTTAGAGCCTTGGTATCATACACCTCAAGACACGATTGATAAAGTTAGTCCCGAGAAAATTCAACTTGTAGGAGACCTAATTTATTCTGCAGTGTCTGAGCTGTTGAGTGAGCCAGTAAGCACAAATTCAATTTTGGAAGAAGCATCCTAATATAAAAATTTCAGGGAGGAATTAATCATGAATATAAAAAAACAATTGGGCATGGGGATTATGTCGGCAGCTTTAGGTATTTCACTTATTGGCGGAGGAACATTCGCTTACTTCAGTGATACGGAAACAACGGAAAATACGTTTGCTGCGGGTACATTGGACTTGTCAGCAGAGCCGACAACAATCATTGATGTGGACAATATGAAACCGGGAGATTCTATGGTTCGTACATTTGAACTTCAAAATAACGGGTCCCTGGATATTGATCGGGTATTTTTGGACACCGAATATACCGTGGATGATGCAGAAGGGAACAATACCGAAGATTTCGGCGAGCATATCGAAGTGGAGTTTTTATATAACGTGGACAAGCTGGATGAAGTCATCTTCAGCACTACCCTTGCTGAACTAAGGGAAATGACACCGGAAGCAGTTGGTGAGCATGCGCTAAATCCAATCCTTGGTGAAGGTTTGCCGACTGGGGATTATGATGATTTAGTTGTTAAGTTTAACTTTGTGGATAACGGTGAGGATCAAAATGAATTCCAAGGAGATGCGCTCAATCTAGAGTGGACGTTTACTGCAACACAAACAGATGGTGAAGATCTGTAAGGGAAGAGGCATTAGGAATCAGGCGGTCGTGATCCGTCTGATTCCATTTAATCTCTTAGAAAAAGTACACACACATAATAGCATAAATAATTAGTATAGGGGAGGTTCACATATTGAAAAAATTCATAAGGGTTTCTCTATTTACCGCCTTATTTTTCATGATATTTTCGACGGCAGTTTCGGCAAATGCTACGGGTTTGCCTAATTTTCCCGAACCGGTAGATCCTAAATCATGGGTGCTGCCAGAAGATATGACCTGGGATGACTATGAACCAATTCCTGGGATTGACTGGGCGACTACGGATATTGAACCGGAAGAAGAACTTAAAGGAGCCTTAATAATTGTTGATTTTCCTGATCAGGATTTTATCTTGACCGAACCTAAAGGTTCTGATCCAGCGGGTAATCCACAAATCGATCCAATTCCTCGCGAAGATCTTGGGGAGTGGTGGAATGACTACCTGAATGTTCCAAGTGAACTAAACAACTATCAAACAATCGATAGCTTTTGGAAAGAGAATTCTTACGGTAAATGGGGCGTAACACTTGATTCTTACGGTGTCTATCGCTTGGATAAATACGAATTTCAGTACGGGCTTGAAGAGCGTATGAATCCTGGTTTCCTGCCTGAGCAATATGAAAGTGGAAACCTATTTCGCGATGGCATAGCAATAGCAGAGGAAGATATAATCGCATCTGGAGTAGATTATGACTTTGCTTTCATCGTTCATTCTGGCTATGACGAATCAACCGTATGGCAAGAACTTGGTGAAATGATGTTTCAAAATCCAGAGGATATAACTGATGAGTTTGGACCACCGGATTTGCCTGGATTTGAAGACATGCCAAACTGGGCTTCAACTCGTTATGTACCATGGACTTCCTGGCTTGCAGCTAAGAGTATTTGGTCTGCTGCATCCAGTGCAGAAATCAATGGTGAAAGAATTCGTGTTTCTATTCAAGGAGAAAGTGATGGTATGGCTACATTTGCTCATGAATTTGGCCATCTTCGCGGACTTGGAGATAACTATAATAACGCGGCTCTCGACCCCCGAACTTATTCAGGTTATTGGGAAACGATGAGTCGTGGGTCATTCAATGGTCCCGGTGGAACGCACTCTCGTATGATGATTCCGGCTACCATGGGTTCTTCTTTACCGGCACCTCATATGCTTCGAAATAAGATGAAACAAGAGTTTCTAGACGATGATGAAGTCCTACAGTTGGACCGTGATGAGTTAAAAGATACTGGTCCGGTGTTTGCGGATATTATTGCGCGCCAAGCCCCGATTGGTAGTGAATTCGGTCGAACGGGACTCCATGGTATCAACATCAGCATGGACGACTTAACACCTGAGGATTACCTTGAGGGTGACTGGCGTAACGATATGTTGAGCGGTGGGTACGATAATTACACCATTGAGGTGATAGATCGCATAGGTGCTGATTCCTTCGCGACCGAATCCGGTGTACTGATTGCCAAAACAAAAGATGCGGAAAGGGCACCATTCATTTGGGTAGTTGATTCACACCCGGAAGATATTAATGTGGTGGATTTTACAAGACCTGATGGTACAGAAGCTATGGTTACTAAGGGTGACCCTCGACAACTTGCCGATGCTTTATTCAATGCAGGAAAAGGAGATACTTTGGTAAGCGGGGATTTTGATAGTGTTAGCGGGGACAATGTGGTCAGTGAATACAACGATCCATACAATCGTCTTCACTTCTATATTTTAGATAAATACAGAGATGATGATGGAGTGCTTAAGTATCGGACAGCAGTACGCCATTTAGATGAAGATGGGGTCTTTGAACGTGGCCTTGAAGCTGAAAGTGGTGAAGTTGAAAGAGCAGAACCGGGTCGTGTCAGTGTGCATAATTATGCTGTGACAAACACCGGGGAAGAAACAGACTTGGTTCGAATTCAGGTGGAATCCGACTGGGAGACGATGATTGAGCATAATGTCATTGAAGTCCCAGCAGGTGAAACAGTGGAAGTACCTGTATATGTGGAGATCCCAGAAGAAGCGTCTGCACCTGTAAGTCTGACATTTACGGCCACGTCAGAAACAGATCCGGAGCAAACGACGACAATAGAAGATGCTGTCTTTAATGACATTAGCGCATCAGGCATGAAGGCGTTTGTAGAACTTTTGGATGAACAGGGTGCATTTGAAAGTGATACGGTTGTACGTGCATTAACTACGCACCTGACAGCGGTTGAGCAATATGAAGATCAGCAGGAAATTGATAAAGTGATCCGTCATATGGAAAGCTTTAAGCTGTTGCTGACACATCAGCTGGACAATGGTCAGATCACTGCCGCTGCAGAAGAGGCTTTGCAGACTTACACTGACTTTTTGATTGAAGAATGGGAAGGTTCTTTTAATGCTGGTAATGCCATGGATCACCTTCAATATTTAAGTGTGGAACTTGGCGAGCGTGTAGCAGGGACTGATGAGGAACAAATTGCTGCTGACTACATCCAGGATGAACTGGAAAGTCTAGGTTACGAAGCTTCGCAGCAGGAGTTTGAAATCAGAGGCGGCGCCATTTCACAAAACGTGATTGCTACTTTGACTCCTGAGGATGTGGAAAATCCGGAAATCATTCATGTGACAGCACATTATGATAGTGTACCAGGTTCACCTGGTGCGAATGATAATGGATCAGGTACATCCGGTCTTTTGGAAATGGCCAGGGTTTTAAAGGACCTTGACACAAATAAGGAAATCCGTTTTGTTGCATTTGGTGCAGAGGAAATAGGCCTTGTAGGAGCCTACCACTATGTGGATCAGCTATCTGATGATGAGGTTGACCTGAGTGCCGCCAATTTTAATATGGATATGATTGGTACAAACTGGGAGCCGGCGACAACACTGTATGTAAATGTTGTTGACGGTGCACCAAATACCGTGTGGCAATATGCTGAAGCAGCCCAGGAGAAGGTAGATTTGGATGTCCTATTCCTTTTCCAGCGCGGAGCTTCGGACCATGTGCCATTTTACAATGAAGGCATAGATGCAGCTAACTTTATTTGGAGAGAGCCGGGTACACACTCACTTGAGCCGTGGTACCATACACCAGAGGATACGATTGATAAAGTGAGCCCGGAAAAAATTCAAATGGTTGGCGATATTGTTCAAACAGCGGTAACTGATTTAGCTACGGAAGAGTAAAGTTATTTAATCATGCTCCTGCAGTATGCGGATAATACTGCATACTGCAGGAGCTAACATAGCAATCTATATAAAATTTACATAGTAACCTCAAGTTATCATTCATTTCAAAAAAAGGAGTGTTTCTCATGAAGCATAGGACAATGGCACTTGTATTTTCATCTACTTTATTGTTCCTCGGAGCATGTAATGAATCACAGGCTGAATCGGAAGTAATTGCTGAAACTAGCGCCGGCACAATAACAAAGGATGAATTTTACCAGGAATTAAAAGATCGTTATGGAGATATTGTGCTGGAAGAAATGATTACATTTGATGTCTTGAGTGAAAATTATACGGTAGATGAGGAAGAAATAGATCAGGAAGTGGATACGGCAAAAGAGCAGCTGGGTGACGAGTTTGATATGTTTTTGGAGCATCAGGGAATTAAGGATGAAGATGCTATGAGACAAATGATTCAACTGAGTTTGTTGCAGGAAGCAGTTGCTTCTGAAGATATTGATATCACAGATGAGCAGCTTAAAGAAGCATATGAGCGGCAAGTTTATGAGATTGATGCCCAGCATATTTTAGTAGAAGAGGAGCAAACGGCGTGGGAAGTGAAAGAGAAAATCGATGACGGCGAGGATTTTGATGAATTGGCAAGAGACTACTCGACAGATCTATCCAATGCCGATGATGGCGGATGGCTTGGTTACTTTTCTGCCGGTTCCATGGTAGCCGAGTTTGAAGATGCCGCGTTTGCCATGGAAGCGGGAGACATAAGTGATCCAGTGGAAACCTCGTATGGTTATCATATTATAAAAGTGAATGATAAGCGGGAGAAAGAGGAAAGTATCGGGGATTTTGAAGAAGTAAAGGATGATCTAAGAAGAGATCGGATTAATCAGGAAATGGATATTGAAGCTGCCCAGGCAAAGATTGAACAGCTTATTCAGGATGCCGACCCTGTAATTGAAGAAGAGGATTTTAAGGATTTGTTTGTGGAGGAAGAGGAAGAAGAAGCGGAAGATGATGAGGACTTGAGTGAGGCGGAAGGAAATTAAAAGGAAGCATGCCGGGTTGGGAAGAGTCCGGCATGCTTTTGTTTTAGTAGATTGGTAAGAAACAGTTGATAGAGTTGGTGTAATTGTCCTGTATGAGTACGGAGTAGCAGCGTATGTTGCATAGAACATTTTTAACTGCTGTTTGAGAGACCGACCTAGCCGTGTAAGTGAGATAGAGCATATCTATCTGCCGTTTGAGAGACCGAGCTAGCCGTGTTAGGTAGATAGAGCATATTTATCTGCCGTTTGAGAGACCGAGCTAGCCGTGTAAGGTAGATAGAGGCCTTCTATCTGCCGTTTGGGAGACTGACCTAGCCGTGTAAGTGAGATAGAGCATATCTATCTGTCGTTTGAAAGACCGAGCTAGTCATGTAAGGTAGATAGAGCATATCTATCTGCCGTTTGAGAGACCGAGCTAGCCGTGTAAGGTAGATAGAGCATATCTATCTGCCGTTTGAAAGACCGAGCTAGCCGTGTAAGTGAGATAGAGTATATCTATCTGTCGTTTGAAAGAAAGAATTAGTCGTGTAAGTGAGATAGAGTATATCTAACTGTCGTTTGAGAGACCGAGCTAGCCGTGTAAGTGAGATAGAGCATATCTATCTGTCGTTTGAAAGACCGAGCTAGTCATGTAAGGTAGATAAAGCATATCTATCTGTCGTTTGAGAGACCGAGCTAGCCGTGTAAGGTAGATAGAGCATATCTATCTGCCGTTTGAGAGACCGAGCTAGCCGTGTAAGTGAGATAGAGTATATCTATCTGTCGTTTGAAAGACCGAGTTTAGCCGTGTAAGTGAGATAGAGTATGTCTAACTGCCATTCAAGATTTCGGAAGCAGCAACGTAAGTCGAATAGAAATTATCAATAGGTTCGGACTTTGAAGTGTTTATTTATACGGCAAAATTTAAGCTTACTTTCCCTCTTATAAGCTATTCATAGTGAGTCCAGCGCTTCTCCCCGACTTTTTTATAATTTTTTTCCAATATGAATTTAATACGTTTATGGGAAACACCGATATGGCACCATTTCCGTATCCCAGATGTAGTGATACGTTTTTCTGGAAATAACAGCTTAAACGCTTCCACGGCCCGCAGGACAGCTGCAGCTAAATTTTCTTTGTGGTCACAGCTTTTACAAAGTAACTTATTTCCTTCTGCTTTTGTTAAGATAGAATCGCACTCCAAGCAGGGAACGCCTTTTTGCAAATCTTCATAACTGTATAAAGGCAGCTCCTTATTAGGATATTTTTCATGATGAAAAGAGATCAATTTATTTGCCATCTGCTTATGTTTTTCATGTAGTTTGCCAGGCAATGCATTTAATTTGCGCATGTGCTTTTTAACTTGGGTCGGTAAAATAATTGGCTGATGGAGTGGAGCTTGATACAGCGAAAATGCCGGGTTAACAAAGATCACAGAAGCTTCGATTGGAAGATGGATATTATGTTTGAGGAATAACTGTTTAAGCAGGGATCTGCTTCTCCCTAATTGATGCAGCGGATTGGTGAGTTCGTATTGAGGCATCTTATAAAAACTATCCCCTTCAAAGTAGTAATCTCCTTCAAAATTTTTCACTTCATAAACATAAATTTTAACGGCGGTGATGATCAGTGAATCAATTTGGAAATACGTATTGTTTGCTTTAAAGAGGAGGTCGTTTAGTATGTAACAGTCAGACTGAAGTTTTTCTGTCCATGAATCAAATAGTACCTCTCCTTCATATCCTCTTTTCAGATTCAAAAAACGTTGCATATCTTTCTCAGGCAAGATCATTCGAGTGCTTAGAGATTCTAGCATTCGCAATTCATCAGATTTTTGGCGTGTTTTATAAATCTATCCCACTTCCTTTCTAATATTTTATATGATTATATCAAATGCAATGATGATTTCCCAGTTGTTTATATTGATTAGCAGGTGAAGTTTTAGTAATCCGTATCTGAATAATATTAAATATCATTGGGCTGGGTGTGATGGAATGGATGTGGAAAAATATTGAATTCCAAATTGCAAATAGGGATGGAGGGGTATAAATGCATTTAAAGGAAGAGACCAGAACACATTAGATACATATAAGCAAAGCTGAAACCATACGACTGAAATAAATACGCCCGCCAAAATATCCGTAAAGAAATGGGCACCAGTCATAATTCTGCTTGCAGCTACAAGAACAGGTATAGCTGCTAACAAGCAAATACTGATTACTTTTAAATTTTCCCGCTTAATAAAATGATGGCATAGCAAAATCAAAATGAAAGATAACAGCACAATGCGCATCGTATGGCCGCTTGGAAATCTGTATGAAGTGATGTCCATTGTGTACCCGAATACTTCCAAGTCACTTGCTTCACCAGGTCTTCCACGCTGGACTGTCATTTTTAACAAAAGGTTGATAATCATGCCGCCGATTGAAACGTTGACTGTAAATACTGCATACATCCATAATCGCATTAGAGCCAAAATGAAGGCGGTAACCACGATAAGAAATAAAATCATCTCACCAGAACCAATTGTCGTAAAGCGCTCCATCATTCCGAAAATCATTTGGTGATTCGTGGGCAGTCAGCCAAACATACACGGCTTCATCCATTCATGCCAAATCATCCCTAAAGACAAAAAGGACAAAGAATAAAAATAAGCTAGTAAACAATGTTGAAAATGCCATATAATACTCACTTTCTATGATAATGAACTGATATTGTAGCATAAATGAATAGCAGAACCTAAAAAACCTCCCCCCATGAACAGATGGCAGTGCAACATAAAATCATCCTAACAAAAAACGCCCGGGGAATAGAAGCTGACCCTCGTCCAATCGGGTGTACTTCTATTCTCCCAGACGTTTTACTCCTTAAAGTCTATTACTGCCAGGATTCTAGCAAATAATCCTTGTCTGCTGCTAATACTTGATACGCTTCCTGTGACATGTTCTCCTGGTGAACTTCAAGCAGGTGCGCAAAGTTTGTTAAATGTCTTACTGCTTTTTCCGTATCTCCCTGGCTTGCAAATCTGTCTACTGCTGTCAGGTGTGCGTTCATTGAACGGAAAGCACCATGATTAGAAAATTCTCCTTCGTCCTCATAATAGTGGACAATGTCCAGCATGTCTGCTGCACTTTCCGGCAGTGTACCTCCCTGGTATCCTAAAGCCTCATCCAATGCTTCTTTTCCTCCCACAATTGGCAGGCTGATATTGCTTTCCCCAAGGGATACATCAAACGTTGCTCTGTTTTGATTAGGAACAGTCCATCTGTTGGCACTTCCTGCAATGACGATGCCAATCCGGTGTCCTTCTTTAAAGATATAGTCTTCTGGCAGGGTTTCCCACTCAAAGCTGTATTTTTCACCAGGTACTAATGGTACTTGGTATTCCAAAGATTCCCGGTTCTGTGCATCAAGCCAGCCGTGGGTGACAATTTCATAATCGGCTACATTGGTTACAATTTCTGTATCTCTGTAACATCCATCGTCTATATCGTCGCCTTCACCCCAGCAGGATTCAGTGTCCAGGGTACGAATGCCTTCTTCACGGCTCCGGTGGTTAATCCGCTCATCTGTGCCATAATCAACAATCATAGCTGTCAGATTCGTATCTTCCTCATCAATCGCAGCGTGAATGTCCAGCTCAGGCACGCCGCTTAAGCGTACATCTTCCTGCAATTCCTGAGATAAAAACATCAATCGATTATCTTTATCTGTAAATTCATCTTCCACCATTTGTGCATCTGTTTGTCTCGGGTCATCGGTAAATGATTGGTTGAAATCTCCCAAAACAGGGCTTGTCGCTAATGTACCAGGCAAGTCATCAGATGGTGCTAACCTTACCTTCACATCTTCTTTATTTTCATCTGGCCAAGCGCTGTATGTTTCCCAATCATCCTTGCCATGTTCAATATCTACTATCGGCTCGTCCATAATGCCGTTGTCGATATCGAGCAGCCAGTAATCAAACCAGCGGTGCAGCGTTTCTACCCACTCGGCCCGGCGGAAATCAAATGGCTCGACGTGACCGGTTTGAGAAATCCAAAGCTTTCTCGGTACATCGTTTTCTGCCAGTTCCAGCCACCAGTCGGAAAAATGGTTTGCTTTAACGTTGTAGTCGTTAATTCCATGGATGACAAACACACTTGCCTCCACTTGATCTGCATCCTTTACATAATCACGCTCTTCCCAGAATTCGTTATAATTACCGGTTGCATCATCTGCTGCAATCCGCATTTCTTCACGAACTGGTGCACATTGTTCCACATTATTGCTCGCTGTGACTCTTTGTGCTAAACCGGATGGTCCATTATAGTAAAATGGAATACCACCATAACGGTAGTAATGGTACCAGTTGCTGATTGCTCCAATTGGCACGATTGTTTCCAATCCTTCGATCCCTTGAGCAGCTGCAGCATTTGGCAATGTTCCGTCATAGGATTTTCCGACCATTCCTACTTTTCCGGTAGACCAATCTGCTTGGATTTCATTTCCATCAGCATCCCACGCTGTTCCTTTTCCATTCAGCCAGTCAATGACCACTTTCACGCCTTCCGTTTCTTCCCAGCCGCCGGTCGTCGGGCAGCCATCAGAGTTGTTTGTTCCCGTCATATCCGGAAGAACGACTGCATACCCTCTTGGGACAAAATAATTATCATAGTAAAGCGGAAAATATTCATTAATGCCGTCCCCATCAGGGTCTTTTATTTCTGACTCGTTCCCGCGTCCCATGCTCTCATAATAAGGACTGGCATCCATGATGACAGGAACCTGCAAATCGTCCTCTGTTTCCTGTGGCCGCATAATATCGGCGGCAATCAAATCCATTTCGCCGTCCCGGTCACTGTCCATTTCGGATGCAATATAGATCGTTTCTTTAATCGCATCCTCATAGGAATAAATCGGCTCTGTTGCACCGTCAGCCAGTTGATGCCCCTCACTGGCCGATGATTGATCATCAATTTCTGCATTGGCTGCATATGGTGCCGTTATGGTAAAAATCATGATGAATGCCAGCAGTATACTAGTAAAACTACTACGGTTTTTCTCTAGCATGAATCTTCCCCCATTCTATTAATCTACTCATTTAAAATGGTATCATGCTAAAGAAGGAGGCAACAGTGCGATAAGTACTCATTTTTAGATAATTTCACATGAGTTATAGTTAGGTTGGACTAAGTCTAAATTCGTGGTTTTAGGTGGAAAATGTTATTTTTAAAAAAGTAAGGAAAAAGCTAACTTGCTTTTGACCGAAAGAAGGCAGTTAAGAAAAAAATTAAAAACAACATAATTATTTGTTCAGCCATATCTTGGGGCATAAAGCTTTTATTATTTGGGACGAGGAGGTTAGCGTATCCTTGTTTCGTTAATTCTATGTTTTATTCTAATTGGAGTAAATAAGCTTAATTTATATATTTTTTAAATTTTCATTAAAATTAATGGAAACTGGATTAATAGAATGATATAATCAAATGGTTAACAATTTTATAAAGCAAGATAGCGGCTGGACTCCTTTCATCGCCTATTTCAGGTAGAAAGGAGGTGAAGCGTATGGATGATAAAATGTTTCGCCTTATCATCCTCCTGGCAACTGTGTATCTGATGTCTACTTGGACGTTGGATATTACAATGCTGGTCTTTCCATTCTCCAATGGAATAATTGGAAAGAAAAAAGCTGCCTTGCTTTTGACCGAAAGCAGACAGCTAAGAAAGATTAATCACTTTTAGTAATTCGTTCAGCCATGCCTTGTGGCATAAAACTGTTATCATTTGAGACGAGGATGTTGATGCATCCTTGTCTCTTTAATTATATATCTTATTCACATAAAAGTATACATGAGAATGAGATTTGTTAAAAGTATTTTTCCAAGGCGGTGTTCAACACAAAATTCGGGAAGTGACAATTCTTTTCGATGGGACGAGCATTTAGCGCAGTCCCAAATCTTTTCGGTGGGACGAGCATTTAGCGCAGTCCCAGGCACCTTTTTGAAACCAAAGCCTTCCTCTGTCCGTATTACTATCATCGGAGGAGGAATACACGGTGAAGAAATTAATTTCTGCATTAATGATCATGCTATCCTTATTCATTTTAGCAGCCTGTTCGGATGAAGATCGCTCATTTTCCATTGATGAAGTGAACATTGATGCGCATATTGATGAAGAAGGGACAATACAGGTTCGTGAACTTTTTACATATACCTTTCATGGATCTTTTGAAGGGATGACTCGCTCCATAGATTCAGATGTAAATCATTTTGAAGCATATCTGACAGAGGGGAACGCTGCAGCCTCTTCAAATGAACTGGTAGCCCTGGAAGTGGAGGAAGAGGATGGTACGTATAGTATTTTCTCAGCGTCAACGGATGAAACGAAGCAGGTGCTATATACCTATGATGTAGAAGGTTCGGTGGAAAAATATGCGGATGTTGCTGATATAACGTATGCATTTTTTGATGATTCCAACGAAACGGATTTGCATAATGTAACAATTGAGATCACGACGCCCTCAGGTAATATGACCAACACACATTATTTTTTGCATGAAGATGAAACCGGGGAGCTGACTGTTTCAGGCAGCAGCCTGGTCTATAACAATGCCTTACTAGAAGCTGGGGAAACCTCAAGTATTCGATTTGTATTTCCATCTGATCAGCTTACCGGAATGGAATTGGATAAAGAGGAAGCGATGGAAGCTGAGATTCTAGCAGCAGAGCGTGAACTAGCTGAGAGAGAAGCGAACCTGGAGGAAAACATGGGAAAAGCAGTACCTATTCTACGGGTTTTAATTGGAGCTGTTCTCCTGTCTGCCATTATTTTATTTATGGTGCATCCTAATCGTTATCGAGGAAATAAAAGCGAGGACCATTTGCTGCGCTTGCTGGAAGAAACAGATCCGCTATTCGTCCAGTATGTGAGCGGTTATGCGACTCATTTGCCAAATGAAAGCTTTATTGCTGGGTTGTTTTCGCTAAAACAGCGAGGAATAATTAAACTTCAGGAGGTACCTTCTTTCATAAATGAAGAAGAAAACACGTTTCGTTTTACATGGGTCAAGGAAGCTGCTGAAGTCGATATGGCTGACAATTATTTGCGTTCCTGGTTATTTACGGAAAAAGATCAAGGTGGAGACTATTTTTTATTGGACACCCTCCTTGATAATGAAAATGAATCAGAGGATGTAAAAAAAGAAAAAGCGGAAGAATTTGATGCGCGCTTTACCGAGTGGGCAGGATTAGTGAAAGAGAGAGAGGACTATCAAGGGTTACAGAAAACTTTCAGAGGATTTTCGCTCTTTTCTATCCCCACCCTTATCATTACGTTTGGGCTGTTTTATTATTTTACGACAATCGATACGATCAGCCAGACGGAACAATGGGTATTGCCGGCAATTACGGGAGTATTGACGATGATCAGCCTCGTGTTCAACCGAAATAAATGGGTGATTATCCCGTACTATTTTATTGCTATTTTGATGACTGCAGTTGGCTTCACGCTGACACCAGCTGTTATTCTGACACTTATTCTTTTTGGAATATCGGGTTTAGCACTACTGATTATTCCGTCAACGTATTGGAATAAAGACATGAGAAAGCTGAATTTCGCCATTCGTACAGCCGACCGTATGTTTAAAGAAGGTCGCTATCCAATAGGATCCAACCAAAATAAAATAGAACGGCGACTTGAATATGCGATCATTTTAGATAGAGGGGAAAGTTACGGGGAACAGTGTGGAAAAGAAGAACAAGTTTCGAGTTGGGACAAAATGTATCCGCTGCTCAGTAATCCTGTTTACGCAGCCACTTCATTTAGTGCAAGCAACCTGGCTCTGTATACTACGGTAGTTCACAGTACAAGTAACACATCATCAAATCCAAGTGCTACTGGTGGTGGAGGAGCAGGCGCATTCTAACATAAATAAAGGAATCATGCGTGTTAGAGATCCATCGACGGGAGCTGTAGATTTGGTTTATCAGGAAAAGGAAATTACGGAGCATACCTTTTTATGCAATAGAGATGGGACACTGAATAAAGATAGCATTAGTTGGGCAAGAAACCCGATCATTACCTCTAACCTATCCGGCCATTTTCTGCGCAGGAAAAAGTGGAATTACTGGTGTGTGTTCGGCAGGGAAGCCATGTTTTCGGCGACCAACAGTCATCTTGACTATGCTGCTGTTTGTTTTGTTGAATATGAAACCAAAGATTATATCGAGGAAACGATTATTATTCCACTGGGAAGAAAATGCAATATGCCCGAAGATATCCAGGAAAGCTTAGGTTTTATCCATAAAAAAACTTGGCATATTTTTCAACCATAATAGAGATCATACAATGTCACTGCGCCATGGGGAGAGAACTGGTTTCAATTCACTGCCAAACATCACTGCTTACCATCAAATGGTTGGTCATTATTACGGGAAAATAAAGATTTCTGAGGAAAACACATTGCACATTGACAGTCTGCTTGGCTGCATTGAAGATCATTTTGCTAAATGGTGAGGTTACGAGCTGTTTCCGCAGCTGCAGAATAGTTAAACAAGGGAGGGAACAAAATGGAAGTTTTTGCAGAATTTCTGGAGAATATGGATCATCCCCAGCATCGGGATAGAACGGAAGAAGTTTTACGTTGGGTATCTGAGAAATTTCCAAATTTAGAACCGGTAGTTAAGTGGAACCAACCTATGTTTACCGATCACGGCACATATATTATCGGATTCAGTGCAGCCAAACATCATTTGGCTGTTGCTCCGGAGCTTGTAGTGATTGACCATTTTTCCGGTGAAATAAAAAAGGCTGGCTATGATCACACAAAGAATCTGATTCGGATGAAGTGGGATAGTCCGGTTAATTTTTCGCTGCTGGAGAAAATCATCGAATATAACATAGAAGATAAGAAAGATTACACTACTTTTTGGCGTTAATACAAATAAGATATGCAAAAAAACCTGGTACGCTCTAATAAGGGCGTACCAGGTTTTAGTTATAAGAGAAAAGTAGAATAAGGGGCACACATGCCAGCCTTATCCTACCTTAGCTCAATAGCCAACTTCCACAGAAGCGTTCACCATATACATCAAATCATTGCCGTCTTCTTTTTCTTTCAAAATAACTCCGCTGCTTGTCGCCATGCCGCCCTCTGTCACATCCACTGTAACGTTACCGTATGGAATGGCTTTCTTGACCTTTTCCACATCTACTTTTTCGCGATCGAGCGGAACAGCAAGCCTTACAGTTACTTTCATATTTTCAACATTGCCATCCGGCATCATTTTATCAATACCTGGCATGGAATTATACCAAATGGCGTTTTCTGTAGCACGCACTGCTGCCTTTGAGACGTCCTGACCATGCACATCCATACCGGTTCCTGCCTGAATAAATAATACTTGTTTCATTGTTTCACTCCTTTTATTGGAATGACATTAAAAATCTATCATCTATATATAACTATTCCCTGCTCGTTTTATAGTAAAACGTGTTCCTTTTTCTTTTCACCCCTAACCCTAAGTAAAGGTAAACCTTTTTTCCTATGACGTGCCCAGTTTGTTAAATCACCGGGAGCATAGTCACAGCTCTGTCCCGTGTGTTGCGGCCATATTCTAGGCACTTTGAACGAATTTTTAATAAAAAACCCATTTCAACTATATTTTCTGCTATGATAATATTCAAACTATATTAAAAAGGATGTGAATTTAAAATGGTGTCAAAATTAAATATGCAAAAACTATTTTTGTTTCTATTGATCGCAGTCTTGGCGATAATGCCATTTGCTGCTCAAAGTGACATTTTTTCTGTAACCGCTACCAATGACCTCACAGAGGAAGAATTCCTGGAAGATGCCACAATTGAAGAGAAAATGCTGGCCATCTTGGATAATCCACATCTACAAGGAGCGGTTGCTGGTGTAAGTGTCATGCAAGCGGACACAGGTGAAGTATTGTATTCCCGTGACGGTGATATCCGCTTGCACCCGGCTTCCAACATGAAGCTTTTTTCAGCCGCAGCAGCACTGGAAGTACTTGGAGAAGACTACACATTTTCTACGGAAGTACTGACAGACGGGGATATGAGTGGCCCTGTATTGCATGGTGACTTGTTTTTAAAAGGGAAAGGAGATCCGACGCTACTAAAGGAAGATTTTGATCAGTTTGCCATGGATTTGAAAGATCAGGGAATTGACAAAATCAATGGAGATCTGGTTGGCGATGATACATGGTATGATGATGTCCGACTTTCCGGCGGTATCACTTGGTCGGATGAGCCTTATTATTATGCATCACAAATTTCTGCATTAAGCCTTTCTCCGAATGAAGATTATGATGCAGGAACAGTCATTGTTGAAGTTACGCCTTCGGAAGATGAGAGTGAGGCCGAAGTTACTGTTATACCGGAAACTGATTATGTAAATATCGTCAATAATACGGAAATGGTGCCTGCTGGAGAATCAAGGAGTATTTCCATCGTGCGTGACCATGGTTCAAATGATATTGTAATCGAAGGAACCATGCCTGAAGATGGTGCGCTGCAGCGTTCCTGGGTTACTGTCTGGGAGCCAACAGGCTATGCCGTGGATGTTTTTAGAAAATCAATGGAAGAGCAAGGTATTGAATTTATCGGAAATTCCGATGTTCGTATGGATGAAACACCTGAAGATGCAAATATACTTACTTCTAGAGAATCCATGCCGCTTGATGAATTGCTTGTCCCATATATGAAATTAAGCAATAACGGCCATGGAGAAGTTTTGACGAAAGAAATGGGTAAAGTAGTGCATGATGAAGGAAGCTGGAGTCGAGGACTCGCAGTCATGGAAGATGCGATCAGTGAATTAGGAGTTAACACAGATACGATAGCTTTCCGTGACGGTTCTGGTATGTCTCATACAAATCATATACCGGCTAACGAGGTTGCCCAGTTATTGTATCATGTCCAAGATGAGAGCTGGTTCCCTGCGTTTGAATACTCATTGCCGATTGCCGGTGAGAATGAGCGATTTGTGGGCGGAACATTGCGTAACCGAATGACTGAAGGTCCTGCGCAAGGGAATGTAACGGGAAAAACCGGTTCACTCAACACTGTATCTGCTTTATCAGGTTATGTGACTACACTGGATGGCGAGGATTTGATCTTTTCCATACTTGTAAACAACTTTATAAGTGCCAGCTCAAACATAAAAGGTATTGAAGATGAAATAGCCATCATGCTTGCAGAGCATGAGTTTTCAGATGATCAAGGTGGCACACTGCCGGGAAGTGCGCTAGAACTGATAGAAATTGTTGAGCTTTATGAGGATGAGGGGGCGTTTGAAGACAGTGATACTGTACGTGCCCTTACAATGCATCTCACTTCAGTAGCGCAATTTGAAAATGAGGAACAAGCGGATAGGGTAATTCAGCATTTGGAAAATTTTAGTCTACTGTTGGATTCCTACCAAGATAGCATCTCACAGCAAGCTTATCAGGAAATAGCAGCAGGTGCTGATCACTTACTGGAGCAGTGGCAGTGAGACAGAGGTAACTGTCTTATCAGTTGAATAAACTATTACCAACGGAGTTCTATGGATTGGCAGCAGGCATCTGTAGTTCTCCGTTTTACTTAACAGCTGAAAGTCCTCTCCATGCGTTTGTGCGGGGAGGACTTTTTGTTATGGAGGTTTCTTTTGAATAGAGTATATATGTATAGTAAGAAAAATAAAGAAGCTGGTCTCCTATATAATCAAACGTACAGATTATCCTTATTTACCACTTTTCACAAGGAGGTAAAAAAATGCTCCGTTTTACAGCTACAAGACCATTCCCTTTTTCTCCGCATCTGCATCTAACCCTGCTCCGATGGCGACACCAATTCCAAATCCGATTGGCAAACCCAATCCAATATTATCAAATACTAGCAGTCCCAATACGACACCTATTCCTGCCCCCATGGATATATATATACTTAGGTAATACCCCTTTGTCACCAGTTTGTGTTCTTTCTGCAGATGGGCACTAATGTCATCTATTATTTGTTTATGCTGCTTAATATCCTCTTCTGTCAGTTGATCTGACTTATCCCTTAGCTGCATGATATGGTTCTCCAAATCAATAAAGTGTTGATCGCATGCTTCACAATCGGGTGAAAAGGAACTCAGTTTCTGAATGATTCGATCACACTTTTCCAATTCAAGTTTTTTAGCAATTTCCTCATCAACAGTTTTTCCAAGTTCATTAAGTATTGTTTTAAGCTTATCAACTCGTTGACTGTCCATAGCTTGACCTCCTGCTGTCATGCACGTTAAGTGAATCCAATTCTAAATTTGCCTTCTTTATGACACAATACTAACATAATTTTCGGATGGTTAGTGGAGTCTTTGAAGAAAATTTAGTTGTTGAGCTATGCAATCGCTCGCTAATAGTACTATATTACTTCATTGATTATTTACTTCAGGTACCAGAACATTTATCCAAAGAACTGGCAAATGAGGTTCACCCGTATATGGGAAAGAAGCTTGCACAAACAATATAGGCAGAAAAAACGAATCCATCACAAACATTGGAAGAAATTTTTGCTGAGTTATGGGAAGAAGTAAAGGCAGAAGGCGGGAAAGTGCACTGTCCTGCCAATTGAATAAAGTACCACCAACGAAGACCTATAAACTGGAAGCAAGCATTTGTAGTGCTCCATTTTCCTGAAGCTATGAAAAATTCACTGTTTACTATATTGGATTATTGTATTAAAATATCGATAATATCGAAAAGCGAAGAAGAGAAGAGTACATGTATGAAAGCATAACAGAGAACTCCAGCTGCTGGAAATGGAGAATGCCGTCGTACATGGAATCAAGCCTCGGAGCTGCATATAGGATTTTACTTTTTAGTAACTGATGATGTGCCGGTTTCTCCCGTTATCGAGATAGAGTATAAGCATAATCGATATTATGTCGTACTTAAAAAGGTTTCTGTGGCGACACAGAAGCAAACTGGGGTGGCACCGCGAACTTCCAAATTCAAGAAGTCTCGTCTCCAAGGATAACCTTGGAGGTGAGTTTTTTTATTAAAATAATCTTGAATTGGGGAGTGAAAAAGAAATGCGTGATGCTACTTGGAAATATCCGATTTTACTTTTAATGGGTATTGGCGTATCCAACTTAGGTGCCTGGGTTTATTTAATTGCGTTAAATTTAATTGTACTGGAAATGACCGGTTCTCCGTTGGCGATATCCATACTATATATATTGATACCAGTCGCAACTTTATTTACTAATTTTTGGTCAGGCAGCTTTATAGATCGGTTAAACAAAAGAAATTTGATGATTTCCTTAGATGTCATTAGAGCCATTTTTATATTTGTATTGCCATTTATGGATTCACTTTTATTGATATATGTAAATGTTTTTCTGATCAATATAGCAAGCTCCATTTTCGAACCAACATCCATGGTTTATATGACAAAACTAATTCCCAAAAAGGATAGACAAAGATTTAATGCACTGCGGAATTTTATAAATTCATGTGGTTTTATTTTGGGTCCTTCTGTTGCAGGATTCCTTTTTATATTCGGGTCGCCTTATTTTGCCATTCAATTAAATGCGATCGCGTTATTTATATCCGCGGTTATTATTCTTTTCCTTCCTAATTTGGAATGGGGAAGAGAAAATGTGTTTTCTGAAAACCTCAGCATGAAGTTAATCATTAATGACTGGAAAAAAGTGCTTCATTTCAGCAAATTTAATATTCATATCAGCCTGGTTTATTTCCTGTTCAGCGGAATGACTGTATTTATGACCGCCTTGGATTCTCTGGAAGCTGCATTTGCCACCGAGGTTCTTTTTTTATCCGAAAGCGCTTATGGTTTCCTTGTAAGTATTGCAGGGATTGGCATTATAGCAGGTTCACTCATCAACGCTTTATTCGTGAAACACTTTACACTTAATATTTTAATTGGAATGGGTGCGATTTTTACACCGGTTGGATATATCATCTTTGCCTTTTCACAGAACTTTATTTGGGCGTCGATAGGTTTCTTTACGTTAACTTTCGCTTTGTCGTTTGCAAACACTGGCTTTTTAACCTTTTACCAAAACAATGTATCCGTAGATATTATGGGCAGATTTTCCAGCTTACTAAATATGCTGGAGGCATTGTTCATCATTCTGTTAACAACAACCATAGGATTATTTGCTGAGTTATTTGAGATTCGGCCGATTTATATTATAAGTTCTTTTGGTTTTCTGATACTAGGCATGATGATCAACATAGTTGTATTTGATCGATCGAAAAGAGATTATTATTATCAGGATGGAGAAGTAATATGAAACACGCAGCGGTAGTCGGCGGTACAGGCATGTTATCAGGTTCATCACTTTGGTTGCTGGAAAATGGGTATCATGTGTCAATCATTGCCAGGAATGCCGACCGCATGAATAGACTGATGGAAAAGACAAGCTTTCAGAGCCGGGTGACCCCCATTTTGGTGGATTATAAAAATAGTGATGAGCTAAAAAAGAAAGTAGATGCAACCATGTTCAATTGGGTTTTATGATGGAGGGTGCTCATTCAAGATGGTTAACGCATCAGGAAATTTCCGATGGTGTTATTGAAGCAATTGAGCAACCGGAGAGAATTCATACCATTGGGCAAATTGAGCCGTGGGAGAAACGACCATAATGAAGCGGTTATCTCCATTCAAAAATCCATACCCTTTTCAATCATTAAGGGTATGGATTTTATATGGAATGAAGGCCTCCCAAAACGACGTTATATTATAATGCTTTATTTTTTGTACTTGGTCCAATTTCCACTTCCATTTCACCTGATGCTACCTTATCGAGATGCCACCAATTCTTCTTGGGGCTCAGTGGATGTAGAGAAATCGTAAACTGTTTTTATATGTTCAACCATAAGGTCAACATTTTCCACCAGCTCGAGGTCATACTTCATTAATAGAATTCGCTCTTTTACCATCAGATGGTAGATTGCTTGTTTAAACGACTTCGTAAATGAAGGATATTTATTGTTTCAAATGGACTTACTTCAAAAACAGAAACATCTTGACCATATGGTTCGATATCCTTCAAGTAACTCATTTTGTGAATACCTCCTTAATCTTCCCTAGGTACTGACAACCTTTTGCAGCAGATAAATAATTAGGATAATTATTTGCAATAATTCTATTGTTCTCCATCAGTAAAAACATAATAGTTTTGTAAGAAAGTTTGTTTGAAATAAATATATATTTCACTGTCCTTTACTTCAGTATATTCATTATAAGCTTATTATAATCGATTAGCTGCCAATTCTGTCGAATATGAGTTTTGGGTTTTGTTTTATTTAAATGGTAAATATCATTTCCTCTCCCTGTATGAAGTGAGAGGGGATTACTTAAATCAATGTGACCTGTTCCTGTAATCCCCATAGAGGTATAATCAATTATAAAGAAATAATAAAATATACGGTAAGCCAATTTTGCCATGCTATATTACATATACAGGAGGAATCATTCATGCAAGCAAGCATTTTACTGGTGGAAGACGATCCGGAAATCGGCCGCATTGTCCGGGATATGTTTGTACGTGAAAACTACCATATCACCTGGGCGACGACTGGGCTTGAGGGCTGGGAAGATTTTCAGGAAATGACGTATGACCTGGTGCTGGTCGATCTCATGCTTCCGGAAATGGACGGCTTTACATTATGTAAAAATATCCGCTTAAAAAGTGATGTCCCTATGATTATTATCAGCGCGCGCAAAGAGGATGAAGATAAAATTGAGGGGCTGCATCTCGGGGCGGATGATTATGTGGCGAAACCATTCAGTCTGGCGGAGTTGACAGCAAGAGTGGAATCTCACTTGCGCAGATGGCGGCGGTATCAGGGTGTGCCGGAAGAAAAGAATGTATCGACCTACATGTACGGGTTATCCATCGACTGGGATCAGCACCAAGTGATGATGGAGGATGAAGCGCTCCCCCTAACCTCGCTTGAATTTAAGCTGCTGGAAGTTCTGGCGAAACATCCGGAGCGTATTTTTTCCAAAAAAGAATTATTTGAGCATGTCTGGAATCAAGTGGAAGCCGACGGAGCGCATACGGTCACCGTTCACATAAAATCATTAAGAGAAAAGCTCACGGACCCGGTGAAAACGCCGAAGTTTATCCAAACAGTGTGGGGCCAGGGCTACCGCTTCATAGGAGAGTTTGCATGAAAATAAAAGCTTGGTTATTATTATCTTATTTTATTGTCATGATTCTACCGCTCATCGCAGCTTACCTTTTGCTTGGATGGATCAACTCCTACAATGATGAACAGAAAGTAGCAGAGCATATTGAGGTAACATCGGTGCTGGAAGAAGTGAAACAAACATTGGATCAGCCGGGATTATACACACCGGGTGGAGATATAGAAGAGGTTGAAGCACTGGCAGGGAAAAACCTGTCGATTGCGCTTTACAATAGGGATGGTGTCATCATCTACACGTCCAATCCTTCCTTTGCGTCAACCCATCATAGCCTGGGCAGAGAGCATTTGTACGAAGACCTGTACACCTTGGAACAGGGTTACCGGGCATATACGTACAAACAGCCGGTTTTTGAGAATAATGATTTGGCTGGATTTTTTCATGTGCAAATGGGTCGGGATGAATGGGTAGCAGGCGTGGAGAACCGAGGTTATCTTGTCGGAGCAGTATTTTTGCTTGTTTTCACCCTCATTTATATTACCGTCATTCGCATGGTAAATAAAAAATTGAACACACCTTTAACGGGATTAATGAATAACATGACCGCTTTTGCCATGGGTCAGCCTGTGGAAGAAAAACCGGTAAAAAATGATGAGGTAGGCAAAGTAACAGAGCAATTTTATGACATGAGCCGCCAGATTATTACCGCCCGGGAGGCTGTTGAACAGGAGCAGCAGGCAAAGGAGTACTTGATTGCCAGTGTGTCGCATGATTTGAAAACACCGCTCACTTCTATCAAAACATATGCTGAGTCCTTGAAAGCTGAAAACGACTTAACCCCGAAGGAGCAGAAAGACTATCAGAATGTGATTGCGGAAAAAGCGGACTTTATGCAGCACATGCTGGATGATTTATTAACCTATACCTTGCTGCAGTCGCGGGAGCATGACATGGAGCTGGTTCCGGTAGATGGAAATGAATTTTTTGACATGCTCGTGGCGGATTACGAACCCTTAAGTAAACAAAAAGGCATAGCACTTCATGCCTGTGCAGAAGTGGAAGGGATGTATAAAGTAAATCCGAAGCAAATGATGCGCGTTGCAGATAATCTAGTCTCCAACGCAATGGCGCATACACCGGAGACGGGAAAGATCTGGATTGCGGCAGTGTCGGATAGTAAAAAGCTCACTGAAACTCTGTTTGATTTTGTACCGGAAAAAGATGTTATACAGGAAGCTGCCGTATATTTTGTTGTGCAAAATGAGGGGGAAGGAATTTCTCCCGATAAATTGACGTATGTGTTTGATCCGCTCTACCAGGCGGATGAAGCAAGAAGCAAAAATGACAAGAGCAGAACAGGTTTGGGACTGAGTATTACAAAACAGATTATCGAAAAACACGGAGGAAATGTACAGATATTTTCAAGAGAAAATGTCGGCACTTGTGTTGTTTGCAGTCTGCCGGCAATGAAAGAGGAAGGGATATCAAATGAATAAAATTAAAACAGCATTATTGCTTGTCGGGGTAATGATTATGGTCGCTGGATGCTCGGAGGAATCAAGTAATTATTCACCGGAACAAATGATTAATCATGCCATGGCGGAAGAGGAGCTGCCGGCTTATTATGCAGAATCAACGTCAATAATCAGCACAGAAGACAATGATGAAGAGACAGTATTCATGAAGGAGTGGCGAAGTGAGGATGGAAAAATCCGGATAGAGGCGGAAAATGCAGCAGGAGATGACAGATCGATCGTTGTAAATGACGGGAGCAGCGTCATTACGTACCAAATAGACGAGAACCAGGCGATTGTCATTGATGATGAAGAGCTGTTGGAATTTAATCAGCCATCCCCCAAGGAGCAGGCAAATACCATCTTGGACATCATCCGTGACAGCCATGAAATTTCCAGTGAGGGGGATGGCGAGGTCGCCGGGCGTGATACATACCATCTTGTTGCCGAACCGAATGATGAAAACAGTTTGTTCGGCGAACTGGAATTATGGATCGACAGGGAGAACTGGATGGTTCTGAAAATGATTTCCTGGACAGGAGACCAAATGACGGAAGTAGTATATACGAAGTTCGAGCAGGATGCGGAAATCTCCGGGGATAAATTTACACTTGATATACCTGACGACGCCGAAATAACAAATTTAAATGACTTTAACAACACGGAAGAGATCACACTGGAAGATGCAGCAGATGGGGTAGGAAAACCTTTTTACTATTTCCCTGAAGAAGAAGGAATGGAAATCAGCAACATTGAAAAATTCGATATCGTCGAACAGACAGAGGTCAATATAGAATATACGAAAGAAGATGTGCCATTTGCGACATTGGCTGTATCTGAATCACCGGAGGATATAGATGATGATTTTACAATGCCAGATGAAGAAGAGGTTACGGTACGCGGCGTGGATGGAACGTTTACGGATACAGATGGTTTACGCCTGCTGAATTGGCAGGAAGACGGTTTGACGTATTCCATGATTGTCATTGATCCAAGTATCGAGGTGGAAGACCTGCAGCAATTAGCGGAGCAGATGGAGTTGGTGGAATAGACGAATAGGAGAGGGTGTAAAAATGGACTTGGACTTTTTCTGGCTTGCGGTGGGACTTGCTGCCATCGGATATTTTATTGGGGATGGGTTAAAAAACTTTAAGAACCCGAATGCATTGGATGTATTGGAATCAGATGATGGTTTGGACTTGATCAAGGAAAAAAATATCCATCACTTTCTAGGCATTTCCAAAGAGGATGCGGCGTCCTTGTTAAAGGCCTATCCTGATATCCCCTATATGAAGATAAATGATAATATTTATTATCCAAAAGCAAAATTGCGTGAGTGGATGAAAAACGACACAAAATAGAGCAGCGGTATAAGCATAGATTAGTTGCGGTTAAGAAGGACGCTTTCCGCGGGGGCTTCGGTTATCGCAGTTACGCTGCCCTCCACAATCAATGGAAAAAATCGAGTTATGAAATAGTGGACATGAATGGGTGAATAAGGATGGGAATGGAACTTATTTGGCTTGCTTCAGTGTTTCTCGCTGCGGGGATTGCTGGAGGGCTCGCTGCAGCTGGATATTTTATTGGTGAAGGGTTAAAAAACTTTCAGAATCCTAATGCAACAAAAGTATCCGAACCAATTGACAGTTGGAATTTGATCAAAGAAAAGAATATCCACCATTTTCTAGGTATTTCCAAGGAGGATGCGGCTTCCTTGCTGAAGGCCTATCCTGATATCCCCCATATGAAGATAAATGATAACATTTATTTTCCAAAAGCAAAATTGCGGGAGTGGATGAAGGGTGACGTAAAATAGGGAGGTATGCGAATGGATTGGCTGCAGTCTTATGATTTTCTTGCACCAACGAATCCTTATGCTGCTTTATTCTTCGGGGTGACTTTTACTATCATTATAGCCACCGTGGTTTGGTTTGAAACGAAGGAAAAGAAAACGGTTGTCGTACTTCTTTTCATTGGGTGTTTGTTGTCACTGATCTTGGTATCGGTGCTAAATTTCATTGGGTTTTATTGAATGTATGAGGTGTTATGTGATGAGTGAAATGATATTTGTGTCAGCATTAGTATTTGTGTTTTCTACGTATCAGCTGTTCCAGGTTTTAAAAATGAAAGAAGCGCCAAACGGAAACAAGGTGACAGCCTGGTTGTTATATGGCGTGATGTTAGTTGCAGTGGCAGCGATAAATGTGGTTTTTTATAGTTAGGTTTAGTGCCTGAATTCAAGTGTAAAAATATTGCATCCGGTACTGGTACTTAACGGGTTATATGATAGACTGCTCAGAGCAGAAAGGGAATGTAATATATGATAAAACTTACTCCATTTGGAAAAGCGAACTTTGGATTGGGTGTTATATTTTCCATTCTTGGTACATTCTTGTTTATTGAAAAGTTCAATGAAGCATTTGTATTCGAGGAACAATATCTTTCATTATCATTTCTTTGTCTTGGAATGGCATTATTTTTTGTCTCATTATTTGCTACAAATGGTCAGGAGGACGAGGAAGAACCTGCATGATGATTGATGCCTTTATTAGATTATGAACACGCTGTAATGCGCATTTGTTCCTCACCAAATCGTCATATAAATGGAACGAATATCTGGCAAAGCTGTGGAGGTTGTAGTGATAAACTGGCCGGTATTAAAAGATATACAGTGGCTGACTTTTCAGTTAACATCAACGTTATCAGCTGTCATCGGGGTTATTATGGCAGTTGATAATAATAATTACTGGGTGATATTTGTCTTTTTATCGTTGTTACTATTAACTTTAGGTGTGAATAGAACAGTGAAATTAACAGAATGAATTAACGCTTGGACAGAGGTAAATCCTATCCAAGCGTCTTCGTGCGTTGGATTTTCCCTTGATTTTTGTGATGAAAATGCAACGAAAATAATGTGCTATTTGTTATTTAATATCAGGTTTCTGTACACTCAGGGAACGGTTTACTTCACCCAGCATTTTCCCTAGTTCAAAAAAACGACTTACCAATTATTTGCACTCCTGCTTCCAACAGTCACACGATCGGGATACATCGATTTATTTTCCGTATCATAGGTCATGAAAGTTTCATACACTTTGTGCTCGTTCTCAGCGTCTGCTTCAACCAAGACAATCACTTTTCCATTCTTAAGAAAACGCTCGTACTGCTTCGCTTGTTCTTCCGGCATGCCGAGTCCTACGAGGGCGCCAATGATGCCACCGCCACCCGCTGCTACTGCTGCACCAGTCAGTGCTGCTGCCAGCGGTCCTGCTGCTGCGACTTGGCCAATGCCGGGAATCGTCAGCAGGCCAAGACCGACAACCAGTCCGCCAAGTGTGCCGAGTACACCGCCGGAGGCTGCTCCGATACCGGCACCTTTTCCAGCATTTTTTCCTCGTCCTTCGTCATTGGTTGTTACACCAGTATTCGTTTCATCTTCGAGCACTTCTGCCTTGTTTTTGTCATGGGCGAAAACAGAAATCCCCTTCGAGCTGTAGCCCTGGTCCATCAGTTCGTGAATCACTTTTTCGGTAGTAGCTACATCAGAAAAAACACCGCCGATGATTTTTTTATCCATATTAGACCTCCCTCTGTAAACTCTTTCAGTGGACTATACCCGCTGCGAACAGATTTATGCATAATCGAAAAAAAACTTCAAGATTTTCTAATAAAGAAAAAAGCACATGGCTATAGAGAGCACATGCCTATTTCACCCCTTCATGTTTTTTAAGTTTTTCCAGCTTGTTCAGTAGTTGATCCAAATGTTGAGAAATGTTCATGACCTGCTCATAATTGTTTTGTTTTCCGGAAGCTTGATACATTTTGTTTCGCTGCTCTTCTATCTGGAACTCTAATCTCTTTCTATTATCCAAATGATTCACTCCATTTTTATTTTTAATTATACTATATAGGCATAGCCATTTTATGCATAATCAAAACCTGTTTCATAGGTAAATAGAATTAATATGAATTGTTTAACTGCTTGTGATAAAATCATCTTAAACAATCGAACGATAAAAGGTGTATACATATGAAATTAACTAAGGCGACACAATTCATTAAAAGTGCGGATTTAAAAAGAGAGGAAGTGCCTTCGTTTGATGCATTTCCGTTCCATTTACCGGTAGTGCGCAATTTCCGGCACCTCCAATTCCATCCGAATGTTACCTATATCATTGGGGAAAATGGGATGGGAAAGTCAACATTACTCGAAGGAATTGCCGTGGGTCTCGGATTTAATCCGGAAGGTGGGACACGCAACTTTAATTTTTCCAGCTATGATTCCCATTCGGACTTGGATCGTTATTTGCGCATTGCCAAGGGAACACGAAGACCAAAGGATAATTTCTTTTTCCGTGCAGAGTCTTTTTATAATGTAGCCACAAATATTGAAGAGCTTGATCAAGGAGGTGGAGGCGGGAAAATTATTGATTCCTTTGGCGGGACTTCCCTGCATGAACAATCGCACGGGGAAGCATTTTTTGCGGCATTTCTCCACCGGTTCCGTGGTAATGGAATTTACATATTGGATGAGCCGGAGTCAGCACTTTCCCCACTGAGACAAATGTCGATGCTGAGCAGAATTCATGAATTAGTAAATCAGGGAGCGCAATTTATCATTTCTACGCACGCCCCGATTTTAATGGCGTATCCGGAGGCATCTATCATTGAATTAACCGAAGAAGGGATGCAGGAAACCAGCTTGGAAGAAACAAGTCACTATAAGGTAATGAAACAGTTTTTTGAGAATAGGGAACGGATGCTGCATCATTTGCTGAATGATTAACAGCGTGCATGAACTTTATCATGGATAATTAGCGTAAATAAATTCCGTATAGCCAATACACCAGTAGCAATTTTTGCTGGTCGGCCCCGCCCTCTTCCAGTTCTCTCATAAATTCTGTAAATGGATTGCAAGAGGGCGGAGCAGACTTATCAGTTATTTTTATTCCGATATAAATACATGGTTATCGGTGCAAATATACCTGCTGTAATTGTACAAACAAGTAATAGCGATCCTACCTGCGTCAGCGTAGCAGCCCCATGCATAGCATCACGCACAGTATTCACAAGAATAGAGACAGGGTTCACATCAACAAAACCTTGCAGCCAGACAGGCAAAGTTTCCGGCTCAACAAATACATTGCTGACAAATGTAAATGGTACAATTAAAATGGTGCTAACCATGATCAGTGACTTTTCCGTTTTGAGAATTAATGCAAGCATAATCCATAGCCACGACAAACAAAAAGAAAAAATGAGCAGCAGTGTGATTGCTATTACTATCCCCATTATACCGCCATCCGGCCTAAAGCCAAGAACAAATCCTAACACAAGCATAATCATTGCTGCGATTGTATAGCGCGCCATATCAATAAGTAAAGTGCCCACAAGTCGGGATGGCAGCCATATTGGCAACGTTTGAAAACGGTCAAATACGCCTTTTTCAATGTCTCGTTTCAGGTCTACACCAGTATACATGGTTAGCATGGTTATCGTCATAGCGAGTATGCCTGGCAGGATAAACTGCAGGTACTCAGCTGTCGATCCTGCAATGGCACCCCCAAATAAATAGGTGAACATCAGCAAAATAATAACAGGAAAAACCGTGAAATCAAAAAGCTGGTCAGGAACATGTTTAATTCGCAGGAGCGCTCTCCATGCAAATGTCAGTGAAGAAGATAAGGCATTTCCTGTTGGTTGTTCCTCCGGTGTCAGTAGGACGGATGATGCTTTATGGTCGGGTTTATTTGAACTTTGATCCATTATATTGCTTTCTCCTTTCCGTGGTTGTGAAAGGATTGACTGGTTAGCTGCAGGAAAACTTCATCCAGGCTAGGCTGGCCAAAGGAAAAATCATGGATACGGATATTTTTCGCTTCCAATTTACGCATCTCTTCCATTGCCATTATGGAATCATTCACAGGTGCTAAAAGTACAAACGGATCAGCACTGGTCAAAGAAGCTTCATACCGGGCTGATAATACCCTTTTTGCTTTAGCAAATTCCTTTTCATCCGGGAAACGAACCCGTAAGGCACCCATTCCCATGGATGCTTTCAATTCACCAATCGTTCCTTCTGCAATAATCCTTCCCTTTTTAATAATAGCAATGCGGTCTGCCAAATAGTCAGCCTCCTCCAGGTACTGTGTTGTCAGCAATACTGTCGTACCTGCTTCTTTTAACGCCCGTATGATGTCCCAAACCTGGCTGCGGCTTTTAGGATCCAGTCCTGTAGTTGGTTCATCAAGAAAAAGTATTTTCGGCGTGTTGACCATACTTCCTGCAATATCTATTCGCCGCCTCATACCTCCCGAATAGTTTTTCACCTGACGCTTGGCTGCTTCTTCCAGTCCAAAGGCACTTAATATTTCGCTTGCACGGATTTTTGCCTGTTTTCGAGGATAACCCAATAATCTTGCAATCAGCACAAGGTTTTCCATCCCCGTCAGATCTTCGTCCAAAGAAGCATACTGGCCAGCCAGACTGATCTGTTTTCTGACTTCTTTCGGTTCTGCTGCAAGATCCTTGCCGAAAATTTTTACTGTACCGCTGTCCATTGAAGTTAATGTAGAAAGCATTCGTATCGTTGTTGTTTTTCCTGCTCCATTTGGTCCCAGGAAACCATATATGATTCCTTGGGGAATGCTTAAATCCACCCCATTCACGACTCGGTGTTTTTCATATGCTTTTACAAGACTTTTAGCTTCAATAGCTAAGCCTGCGGATGTTTTATCACTCAAAATGATCACCTCTTTTATAAATCTATTTCAATTTATTTAAGGACAAGACTGATTAACCAAATAGCAAGTGCTGTGATAATAATATAGGTTATGAGGGATACGCCAAAATCCATTGGAGCCTGCCATGTATAAAGTACCAGCAATAAAGCAGCAATAAGAATAGCAGCGATAATCAGTACGGCAGGCGATTTGAGAATAGCCAGGCCACCTGCGATCAAAACAATGCCGCTCACTGCAAAACTCAGAAAATCAAGCCCTAGCCACTGATTCATTGGAAACTCAAAGAAACCCCAAAGTGTAATGATGATCCCGATAACTAACAATGACCACCCTAAAATTTGCAATCCCATTGTACGTCCTCCTTTTTGTTTTGTTATTTTTTCTGGTTGATTTTGCATATGTTTCATCCCTTTCTTGAATGAATATATTTTTCATTCATTCATTTTATTTCAAAAATATACGCCACAACAATCGGTGGCGCTTATTTCTTTGCAGTTAATCCATCAACAATCATTTCAGCCAGTAGCTCCAACACCTGCGGATAATGCTGACTTCCGACTTCTTCCTTGTGGTTATCAACGACTACTAATGCATTGAAGAGCGCAAGCATGGTGTCCAGATCGATATCCTGCCGGAACTGACCGGACTTTCTCCAACGTTTAATATTTTCGATCAGAAAACTGTAAACATAACTGTGCTGCCAAAAATCAGACTCCTGAATATACTCCCTGATCAACTGGCTAAATTCCGTATTCTGGTACCATTCAGCTAAAATGGCATTATCTTCACTTATCTCAATGATCGCTTTCAGAAATTTTTTCATCATTTCCTTAGGCGGCTGGTCAGGATCAATTTGTGAAACAATTTGGCGTTTTGCCTCCTCATTTTCAGCCTGATAAACCTCGTAAAAAATTTGTTCCTTGGATTCAAAATATTTGTAAAAAGTACCTACAGCAACCTTGGCACGCTTGGTAATTGCAGCAAC
This sequence comes from Virgibacillus oceani, assembly GCF_041521345.1. GTDB lineage: Bacteria > Bacillota > Bacilli > Bacillales > Amphibacillaceae > Virgibacillus_N > Virgibacillus_N oceani_A. The sequence continues at coordinate 156,251 of NZ_JBGOHB010000005.1, forward strand.
ATTTGTCTTTTTAAATCCCTGTTCCAAAAACAGTTCACGTGCAGTACCAAAAAGCAGTTTACGTTTATCAAGCTGGTTCAAGTTTGCACCTCCTTAGTAAGTGAATGAATTAAATTTTTATTCATTCAAATTATAAGTGCTAATTATTACATTGTCAATAGTTACTTCGTGTTTGTTTTAAACCGGATTAAAAATTATAGCATTTTCCTTCACTAATCCAACGAAATCATGGGCTTCCGTTATGCAGTTATATCCCTCTTATTAAATATCCACCAAGTCAGGATGATAAAAACAAGGAAATAAACAGCCAGCGTAATGACAGAAAAGGTCATCGTCAACCCTTCTATAAAAGAAGCGCCGCCAATGTGCTGTCTTAAGTTCAAATGAGCAAACAAAATGTACTTAGCCCAATCGTATTGATGAAGCGCGATCACAATATTCGGACCGGAAAACCTTAAAAAGATCACAAGACCAATGGCCATGGCACTATTACGAAAAATAGTAGAAATCATAAAGGCAATGGTAATCATCATGAGCATATCTATAAAGACAAATGCAGTGGTACTGATAAGGTGAGGAATAACATTTTCTACCGGTCTGCCGGTCATGGTTATTAGGTTTGCTTGAGAGGGAGGCTCAAATCCGAAAAATATCCCACCGACAACCAGAGTCAGTGCAAATGTACCAATCAGCATGCCAAGTGAAAAAGAAATAGTAGCGATATATTTAGAAAACAGAACTTTGGAACGGCTAATTGGGCGTATGAGTAACAGCTTAATCGTGCCTTTCGAAAACTCACCCGGAATATTCCCCGCAGCGATAATGACTGCGTATAAAACAATAATGGAAACATAAATTTCTACATTAACATATAGAAATTCCCACATAGATGCAGGGGAATCAGGCAAATAACGATGGATGAAAGCCGCAGCAAACACAGCTAAAATTAATGAACCATACATTATTTTGGTTCCAGAACGACGATAGATTTTCATGTGTTCATTTTTAATACATGCAATTAATTTAGACAATGGGCTGACCTCCTGTTACTTCAATAAATTTATCTTCCAGCGTTTTCTGTGCTGATGTAATGCTGTATATGTTAATTCCTTTTTTTACGAGTGCTTTTGCGACTTGCGGAACCTGATTGTATTCCAGATGGACTTCGAAAGTCTTGTCACTTATGATAAATGACTTCATATTTAACTGCTGTTGTACAGCTTTTGCTGCTAAATCAACGCGGTCAACGGTAAAAGTTACGGTCCATTGTTTTTCTGTTTCAACGAAGCCACGTACTGATTGGACATCAATTAACTTTCCGTGCTGGATAATACCTATACGGTCACACATCATCTCCATTTCAGCCAGGAGATGACTCGATACAAGCACAGCCATGTTTTCGTTTTTTGCTAACGTGATTAAAAGCTGGCGGAACTCACGAATACCTGATGGATCCAATCCATTTGTCGGTTCATCCAATATGAGTATAGAAGGGGAGTGCATAAGCGCTTGACCCAACCCCAACCGTTGGCGCATCCCGAGCGAATACGTCTTCACTTTAGCTTGAATGGCATTTTCCAACCCAATCAATTGAATGATTTCCTGGATACGTTTTGTTGAAATACCGCCAGACATACGGGCAAAATGAATCAAATTTTGATAGCCCGTTAAATAATCGTATAACTCGGGATTTTCAACGATGGCTCCTACATGCGCGATCGCCTGCTCAAAGTCTTTTTCAATGTTCACACCGTTCATGAATACCTTGCCTTCAGTCATTGACACTAATCCAACAAGCATTCGAATGGTGGTCGTTTTGCCTGCCCCATTTGGTCCTAATAATCCGAAAATCTCCCCGGGATATATATCTAAGTTTAGATCGTTTACAACTGCCTTGTTGCCAAGCGTCTTACTAACATTTTTTAATTGTAAAATGGGTTTATCGTCCATAAATGTTCACCTCTATTGTTTAACTTCATGCTTCAAATTGTTTTTAATCACTTTTACTCCCTGAACCACATTCCAAATAACCACACCTATCGTGATTACAGCAAAGGTGGTTATCCCAATAACAACCAGAAGGGAATCAGGCTGATCTGCTCCTGTTAAATATACAGGCAGATAAAATACTGTCATCATAATAAAGTACAGAATCACCGGAATAGCATGTGATAAGAATGCTCTTTTGCCATGTCCTTTTATGTCTGTTTCGCCAACAAGCATTGTAATAAAAGGGAATAGGAAAGGAGCGAAAAAAATACTGAAATAATTTAATGATGTTAAAAGACGCCTGTTGGATATGATCCCGCCTTTTACTATTATTCTCTGTTGAAAAACTTTATCTTTTTTAATGAGTTCATCTATGCTGATATCAAACAATTCACTAAGCGTAATTAAATTTTGGATATCAGGATACCCTTTATCACTTTCCCATTTGTAAACAGCTTGACGGGAGACATTCAGTTTTTCCCCTAATTGTTCTTGAGAAAGATTTTGACTCTTGCGCAACGCCCGAATTTGTGCACCAATTTTCATTGTCATCCTCCTTTGGTTTTAGTGTATAGGAACCATTCTAAAAAATCGATAAACCCTTGGTATACATATGACAACTATCTGTTTACATGGATGTGAAAGCTGTTTTACCGTTAGTCAGATGTTGGGTCAGTATAAGTAAAGGAACCGGGAATAAGTCCAAATACCAATCAATGATTGTGCTTCTAAGTTAAACAGAACTAAATTTCGCGCCTGCATTATTAAATAAAATTCATTAAACTACGACGAAGTTTATGGAAAAGTAAAAAAAGACCCATACACACAATCGATGGGAATTCAGTTAACAAAATTTGAGGCTGGCATCACGGAAGCCGTTTTAGAAGTGCAAAATCATATGGTAAATGCATATGGCACGGTGCACGGGGGTGTTATTTATGCATTGGCGGACTATGCCTTTTCTGCAGTTTGTAATGCTTATGGGAGAACATCGCTTGGGATAAATACATCCATACAGTTATGGAGTCAGCGAAACTGGGGGAACAACCTAACAGCCCGTGCAACAGAAGAAGTAAAGCGAAACTTTCGAACAGGATTTTACCAAGTAGAGGCCTTTCATGAAGAAAATCTTATAGTAACCATGGAGGCAACGTCTTATCGTAAAAGTCATTACTTTATTGAATTGGAAGATGAAAAGAGAAAGAATGAAAATAGCCTGTATCTAAGGTGGTTTTAGATACGTGCTTTATTATTTTGATATTGGAATTTTATAATTTCATCCCCATTTCTCAGCTATTTTATGACTTATCAGTAATATGGGAATGAAAAGTATTGTAACGAGGAAAGCGCTTACTATTGTGCTGGCATCGAGAATGCCTTCGTTATGAAAATTGGAAAATAAAATGACGTTGTATGGGATAATCAGCATGATCGTAGTCCATAACCCTGGAACATATTTTCTTAGAAATAGCGATTGAACGGGGTGTGTAAGGATATTTAATGCAAAAAAGATGTTTAAACCCAGAAATAAAAAATAATGATTTGTTGTGACTGTGATCAGTATTAAAATGGAAGCTGCGATGAAAAGGACACATACAGCAATAGAAAACTGGGAAGAAGTTATGCTCCTGAATGGTTCAATCTCCTTTCTGGCAAAAGGGGGTATTTGCTCCATGACACGAGGATAAGTATTTTTGAACCACTTCTCCATCGTAATTATTTCTTCAAAGTTATGGAGCATGAAAATGATTAGAAAAGACCATATTAACAGATTTATATCCATAGATATTCCTCCCGCAAATTCGATTTCACTGCCCGAAACCTGTGCTCCGGACTGATGAACGACTTAGCCCAAACGCCTCTTTTTTGAAGGAGCTAAGCATTTTTATCTTCCCTCCATAGTAAAAATGCTGTGATTAAAACAACAATGGCAGTAATAAAATGCTGCAAGCTGTATATTACTTCGCCCCTTTGCGTAATTACGAGTATGCCATCCATGAAAGGTATGATAGATGAAACGAAGGCAAGCATCATTAATGACTTTTTCATTTTGACAAAAGCAAATAGTGCAATTGTAAGTCCAAGGGCAAGGTCCCGCACTGCTTTTACCATCACAAACCCACTAGCTGCTGACTCTGTAATTCCAATACCAAACGCTTGGGATGCAGCGTTCGGCTGAATCAAACCATTCGTTCCAAGAGCGATTAATCCAATTGCAAAAAGCCAACTTAACCAAAACGTTAATGATGTATAATTCCAATTTTTCTTCTCAATCTGAATAGCTTTTTCTGTTTTAGCTGTCACAAAAAGTTTCCCCCTTCATAATCAAAAAGCCATCGAATAATGTTAGTTCGTTGCTGAAGTGCGCAATCGTTTACGTGCAGAACGGTGCTCCGAGGTAATGGCAACATGTTTTCTCGCTTTCGCCAAACCGTATACAGGCATATTTCCATAAACGGATTCATAGCTTCCTTTCTTAATTTCATACGTTTCATGATAAATCCCTACAGCATCATTATCTCCCACTTTTTTGTTGAAGTTTTTCCACGCTGCAAGATGCTTTTCTCCTTGAGCATAAGCGAGCAGCTCATCCGTGGAACGCCAATATTGGATCATAACGGTCGTACGAAGGCCAAAATAGCTTTCCATCGATAGAAAACCTAATTTCTCCTGATGTGCATAAAGTTCCTTCACCATTGCAGGCATTGCAGCGAAAACGGGCCCCCATTTTTGAATGGCCCATCGTTTATTAATACGCATGCCGATAAGAAAAACAACGATGTCCTCCTCATTTTCTGTCGTATATCTGCCGGTGAAAACCTTTTTCCCCATGTTTAGTCTCTCCTTTTAATGAAAACTACTGAAGTAAATAAAGTGAGCGCATTCTTGGAATTCACTGGCACTATCTAACGCCCTGCTTCACCAAGCGCTTTCTTTGATATTTATACCTTTCTCTCACCGAAAAGTAGATGATCAGCGGAACAAGCACAATAGTTGGTGCAAACCATAGCCAAACAGAAGCTTGTTTCAATGCAAATATGCTGGGAGCGCCGAAAACAACAAATGCCGTCACCGTGGAAATTCCGCAGCTTAACATGCCTGTCAGGTGCTCTACAGCCCAGCGCCTTTTATAATCAGGTTGACGCCACCAATAAACCATATGGGATATAGACAGAAATACGCCTATCATCGGAAACCATGCAAGCAGGGGGTCTCCAAGCATAAATCCGTAAGTACTCATGATGATCGCACTTGTCAAAAGCATGATAGGAATAAACCAGTCGATCCATGGACGGTGTTTTCCAGCATGTTTTTTAAACCTCAATACCCGCAATCCGTACATCGCTGTGGCAAAACTTAATACCGCAATAAACATCAGAAATAGATAAAAGGAGAACTCTGCTGTCGTCAGATTTCCTTCAAACCAAATTCTGTACAAAGCAAGATGTACAGATGTACCGCTAATTGCAAACATGCTGTATGTGAAGATCCAGCCTGTCAAGCGATGATACCGGCCGCCCTTTTTAAAAATGAGCGGCATCCATAAAATGATCAAAGCAACAAACCCCGCTATCACATGAATAAAAATAGATAAAGTAAACATAAATCTCCACCTTTTTCAAATACTTAAATTTTCCCCATCGTTTCCTCACACCATTCCACTGCTGCTTTCGTCACCCTTTTTCCGTAATCAAGGGTGAAGAGCCAATACGGTGCGTCCCCTTCTTCACAGCCATGGTGAGAGATCATCTCTTCAATCTGCTTATACGTCTCATATTGCACTTCCAGTTTTTGTTTATAATCCTGCAACAGCGCAACAGATTGCTCCTTTGTTTGATGTCTGCCAAAAAATAACTTCAGCAGCACTTCATTGCGCTCCGACGGCACTTGTTTCATCGGCTCTTCCAGCCACTCTTTTAGTATTTCCTCCCCTTTTGACGTGAGAAAATATTCTTTCCGGTCGGGTTTTCCCTCCTGGGAAGCTGTTTCTACTACTGCCAGTTCCTCCTGTTCAATCCGCTTTAATGTCGGGTAAATTTGCCCATAGCTGATTTTCCAGAAATGGTTCAGGCTTTTATCCATAAACTGTTTGATGTCATAGCCCGAACGGTGGCCTGTCGTTAGAATGCCAAGAATCGCGTATGTGGTATCGTTGTATGTTTTCAAATGCCTAACCCCTATCTTTATGATATGTATCTTTTAGATATATGATACATAAAATAATGTATAAAGTAAAGTGTAATTTACAAAATAGCTGTTATTCATAGAAAATTTATAAAAGTATGTGGTAATCTACCAATATAAAGATAAAAATAGATAAGGGGAATCGAGCAATGGAAAATATCGGGAATATTATTCACTTTATCTGCAATAAGGTCTGCAGCAGTTTAGGAGGAAATGAATGTGGCTATTCTAAATGCTGGATATGGTCTGGATGCTGAAGGATATATTGTCAGTGATGTAAATATAAAGAAAATATATCCTGTTTATATGCCTTGTATCCGGGAATCTGTCGAAGCGCTCAGGAATTTGTTTCTCCAGCGCCTGCACAGTGTTTATGTGTATGGCAGCGTAGCCAGAGGTGAAGCAGTTATGCTGAAATCAGATCTGGATCTTATTGCGATGTTTGACCGCAAACCCAGTTCCGTTGAGCTGAAAGAATTAAGGGAGCTTGCCGGGGAACTTTCTCAGAAATATCGTTCACTGGTTCGGGATGTTGGAATTGCAGTCGCAGATTATGATTACACGATGGACCCCTCCAATTACTATGAAAATGCATTTCTGCGGGAGCTCTGTGTTTGTGTCTATGGAGAAGATGCAGTAAAACGATTTGATCCGTATAAACTTACCCCGGAAATAGCCATTCGATTTAATGGTGATATTGGGGAGGTGCTTGACCGGACGTTGGGCAGGTTAAGAACAGCTTCTGATAAGGATTTTAAAATCATTTCACAAAACTTCGCTCGAAAACTCATTCGAACCTGCTATTCCATGGTCATGGTAAGGGCTCAGATTTGGACTACACGCCTCCATGAGCAGGCGGAAGTCTTTATCCATTACTTTCCGGATAAAGAATCTGTTATTCGTAACCTGTTAAATTGGGTAGATGATGGGCCGCCGATGGACCGAGAGACTGTATATGAGCTGTTTAAGCTTGAGGGGGAGTGGGTGAATGCGGGCTTTATACGGGAAGCCAATATTTTTTAGTGAAACGAAAGAACCGTTTATGGAAGATAGCCTTTTCAACCACTAGAGTGCATGAGCACTTTAAAATAACTTATACATTTCTTAAACGGAACAAGTTAATAGAAGTAGGACAAAGCAAGGAGTGTCTATATTGATAAATTTTTTTGAATATAACTGGCAAGTAAGAGACGAATGGTTTGAATGGTGTAAACGACTATCACATGAAGAATTGATAAAAGAACGGACTGGCGGAGTGAGAAGTATTTTATATACCCTATTTCACATTATTGATGTGGAATATAGTTGGCTTCGTGGTATTCAGGGCAAGGAAGACGTAATAGTTGAATTTGCTGATTACAAGACGCTTGAGAAAGTTAAATCTCTCTCAGATATATACCGAAATGAAATAGCTCAATTTCTAAAAAATAATATAGATAAATTAAAAGAGAATGTTGTGAGCGTCTCGTGGGATAATGAAACACATACGGTGGGAGCAATATTACATCATATAATTGCTCATGAAATTCACCATATCGGCCAGCTCTCGATATGGTCAAGAGAAATGGAGGTAACCCCTGTACCAGCCAACTTTATAGGCAGAAAATTTAAAGTCATTCATTCCTATTAAAAGAAATAAGGGCGTTAATGGAAGGTAAGTTAACCATAAAAGAAAATAGTGGTATAAATTACGAGGAAATTTTAACATGTAGGGGGGATATCATGAAACATAACAAATATGAAGATGTGCACTTCTTTTCTGCATATAAAAAAATGACTCGCTTGGTAGAAGGACTGGAAGGTGCGGGAGAATGGCACATATTTAAAGATCTTCTCCCCGAACTCCAGCATAAAAGCGTGCTTGATCTGGGATACGGCTTCTGCTGGCATTGCAGTTATGCCCGCCAGCAGCATGCAAAATCTGTGATTGGGGTGGATATATCCGAAAAATGACTCAGCAGGCACGAGAGATGACGAGTGACTCCTCCATTTCTTATTTGACTCTGCCAATAGAAGATATTGGTTTTTCAGAAGGTCAATTTGATGTGGTCATTAGCTCGTTAGCGTTTCACTATATTGAATCTTTAGAAACGGTCTGCAAAAAAGTCTACAGCTATTTAAAGCATGGAGATTCTTTTGTTTTTTTCGTCGAACATCCTGTTTTTACTTCCCGAAACGATCAGCATTACTGCTGATTTTCAGATTGAAAATCATCCACACAATTTGAATAATTATTGGAAGGATAGACGCAATTAATAAAACAATAAATGCCACTAATTTAAGCTCAGGTGTTTGAACAACACCAGCCCCATCGACCTCTCTCAGCCAAATAATAGCTGAACCTATTGCGAAAATGATAATCCAAAATATATTACTAATCCACCAGAAAATCCATCGTTTTTTCACATTATCATTCCTTTTATCTTTTGAACTAAATTTTGCTCCATTGTAACTGCGCTTTCACGCAATAACGAATTACCTTCGTTTTTTAAGCCACCCGATCATTTAACTTAATAATCCCTACGTATGTAGAGCTGCCAAAGCGCCGATCGTCGTAATGATGAGAATAAAAGAAGCCGTCATCCAAATAGTATTCTTCTCTGTAACCTTATTATGCTTTATCTTCTTTAACAGGGAAACCAGATTTAGACAGAAAATAATCCCGTAAACAGGTAATAAATAAAATCCGTAAATAGCAAATAATTGTATGAAAATAATATCACAACCTTTACTTTTTCTTTGTTTGTGTTCACGAGGAAAGAGGATCAGACAAATCAGGCTAAATGATTCTCTATTTAGTATTACTATATTCCTAGGTTGAGGTCAATAAAATTTTCGATATTATACAAATTTATGATAGTTCAACGGTGGCTCGTGGGAAGGTTTCAGTATTTCTCTATGTGTTACAGTTATCAAAATAGGCTCCGCTTATCCGTTGTATAAAAATAAAAAGCAGGAAGTCCCGGATGAATAAAATATGGTAAACTAAAAACAAATTTTTAATGAAGGATGGCGGCGAGCATGAAAATTACCATCGTATCTGTCGGAAAACTGAAAGAGAAGTATTTGAAACAGGGCATCCAGGAATATCTGAAGCGGCTGAGCAATTATGCAAAAGTGAATATCATCGAATTGGCGGATGAAAAAGCACCCGAAAGTATGAGTGAAGCGGAAATGGAAGCAGTGAAACAGAAGGAAGGAGCGCGGATCTTAAGTAATGTCAGTCAGGATACATATGTGATTACCCTGGAAATCAACGGTAAAATGCTAAGCTCAGAACAGCTGGCAGCGAAAATGAACGAGCTTGCGACGTATGGAAAAAGTAAAGTGGTATTTGTGATTGGTGGATCGCTGGGCATTAGTGCGGAAGTGCAGAAGCGGAGTGATTTGGCTTTGTCTTTTTCTAAGATGACTTTTCCGCATCAGTTAATGCGGCTGGTTTTGTTGGAGCAGATTTATCGAGGGTTTAGGATTATTAGGAATGAACCGTACCATAAATAGAGGCAAAAATTGTTCAAGATAAGGTGGTAATTTATCGTTAGAAACTGTTGTTTGAGGTAGGATTACACCCTCTACATCAGTTTCTAAATATAATAAATGGATTAAGGCAAAAGTTTTTGAGATATTAACTTCAGTGAAATCAAAATCGAGTTCTATTGTATCCACAACTCGTGTTTTATCTTTAGGTTGAAAAATGCTAATGCTTTCTATCAATAATTGTAGTAATTGTTTTTGTTTATTTCTAGATGATCGTTCATAAGTTTCAGTAAACTTTCTTAAAAGGACATGAAGAAGATCTGGCTGTATAACCTTAGTATCGATTGAGCTGAGTTTAGTACTTAGTTCATTTTTTCTTTGTTCTAATGTTGATTTTCCTCGAATACATCCTTTAGTCGCTCTTGTAAAATATCCACAGGAAATAGATTTCGTTCATATGCCTCGAAATATTTATCTTGAAGTTCTTTCAATTCGATAATTCTAATATCAACATTTTTTAATTCTGATTGGATTTCTTTAGTAGAATTAACGGAGTCTTTATTAAGTGAATTAATCTTTAACGCGAATTCCTCTTTGTTATTAATTAATTCCTGAATTTTTTCTATAGTCGTACTTTCCGCATTATAAGCTTTAATTGAATTAGCTCTACAAGCGGAAGGCCCCTTGTTGTGAAAATCGCTGCATACATAATATCGATGCTTTCTTTTTGTGCCGTCTTTACGTGTATAGGTTGTAATTGATGGAACCATACCTTGTCCGCAATCAGGACATCGTAATATGCTGCTTAACAAAAATGGTTCATTTGATTGTCTCTGTTTAAAAGATTTACTTTTTCTTCGAGTTTGTACTATATTCCATAATTCGTCACTGATTATCGCTTCGTGTTTACCTTCTACCAGTATAGGATTTGGATTTTTTCCTTTTCTGCGTTTAGTATCCCAATTTTCTACTTTAAGCCAACTAATCTTTCCATTATATATGGGATTGTCTAAGATAGTTGCGATGCCGTTAATTGAAAAATAACGGTCTTTTTTTGTACGGTATCCTTGTTTGTTTACATAGTTTGCAATGGCCTTTAATCCTTTTCCTTTTGCATATTGATCAAAGATAAGTTGAATAACATTTGATTCCTTTTGATTAATAATAAGTTCCTTTTCAATTGAATCGTAACCAAACACAATTCCACCATTCCATTCACCATGGAGAGCGCGTTGTTTCATGCCAAGTTTTACGTTTTCAGATAGTGTATTCCTTTCCATTTCGGCTATGGAAGCCATAAGCTGCAGAACAAGTCTTCCGATGGGACTACCAGTATCAAAGTTTTCCGAGTAAGAAATGAATTTCACATTATATTCTTCAAATTTATCCAAAAGAACCAACGTGTCCAACATGTTACGTGAAAGACGAGAGATCTTCCAGACTAAAACAGCTTGGAATTTATTCTTCTCTATATCTGACACAAGTCGTTGCATGGCGGGTCGTCCTTTAATCGATTTTCCACTTATCCCTTCATCAATATATTCGTCACTTACATCCCAACCATATAACTTTGCGTATTGACGTAGGGTATCCAGTTGAGCGTCAATACTGTATCCCTCACTTGCTTGCTCTTCTGTGCTGACGCGGCAATAGATAGCGACTTTTTTTATTTCATTCATTTATATCCTCCCTTCATCTTAAATAATACTATGAATTTAAGTAAGGGGAAAACGAGTTTTATATGTCACAGTCAGAACACAAAGAGCAATGAATAGATTGACTAAGGGATTATCAAATTAGTTGCTAAGGCTTTGGATTGTATGGCTCATTTATTCTAAGAAGTTTACCGCACAATTCATTTCAACTTCAATAGAACAAATCCCCACGCCTTTCATTTGAATTTTTGGCAACGTTCAAATCCTTTTACAAATCATCTATTCCTTTCTTTATATCAAATAATCCATTAAACTAAACGGTGGTATAATATGTAAATGTCGCAAGTAAATAAAAATTAAAAGTAGGATGTGAACAAGATTAATAAGAAAGATAGAAAACTATTGGCTAACGTTACTTCAGGACTCTTTTTAATAATAAGTTTATATTTATATTGGATTGTTTTTCACAGTACTAATATTTATATACTTTTCGGAATTATTCTCACTACTGCTATAATTGATGGTATAACTTATAACGCGCTATCAAAAAAAGGAAAGACTAAAAAACGGGCAAAGTCTCCACGTAATAATTCAAGAAAATATAAAAACACGGAAGACTTTAATCGATTAAGAAGCGATGAAAATATAATAGAATCTACATTGGAAGAACTTTCATGGCGAGAATTTGAAAGAATTTGTTATCTATATTTTAAGGCATGGGGCTATAAACCAAAGGAAACATCCAACGGTGCAGATGGTGGGGTTGATTTGATAATTTTTAACCGATATCATCAAACTAATGAAGCGGTTCAAATTAAACATTACTTATCATCTAAGAACCAAATTACTGTTAGGGAAATTAGAGAACTTAACTCCGCAAAGAGAAATCATGACTGTGTATTGGTAAGGTTTATTACTAGCTCTGGCTATACTCGGGAGGCATTAATAGAAGCAGATAAATATAAAATTAAGTGCCATAGTATTGAGTGGGTAAAAAGTCGTATAGAAAAATGGAGAAAATCAGAGTTAGCAAAGATTTGTAGTTAAATAAATTCCTACTGACTCAATAGATTTGGTGATCAGTAAGAATTATAATGCTTAACAGAAAATAGTTTTTTACAAAGTTTTCTAGTTAATATTTACGTAAGATATTTTATTTATTTTGAACAAGAGCAAGTGTTATGCTTAATAATATTGGCTAATAGCATACCACTTTCATGAATGCTTTTTACACCACTTACGACTCCTTCATTTAAAGCTAGTTTCCTGTAGCATTTAACATTTATAAGCATCTGTGGTTAAGTTTTCACTAATCTCATGCCTTTATTGTCTTTGTGTTCAGAAAACTCACTTAATTAGAATGTATGAAATAATAGGATAACTCCTTGATTATAATTGATGATGAAGTTGTAAAAGAAAAGGAGAAAGATTATTTTCTTTCTCCTAATTATGCTGATAATGCTTCATTTACATCATCGCAATCAAATTTATATATGATTTCTTTTATTTTCCTATCTTTTGTTGAGCTACCTAATGTTACGCGAACCTCTTGTATTAAACTATGGAATAGCCGTTTCTTTTCGGAATCTGATATAATATCATAGAAAATTTCAAAATTAGTTACAGCAAATTCGATGTTCTCAAATAAATTCATATTATCTTTTGTAGCAATGCGTTTTTCTATTTCAGTTATCCGTTTATTTGTTTTAAATTTGTCTTGCTCTATATCATTAGTTAAAAGTGCAAACGTATCCATGCTCATTTTTTCGTTGTCAACAAGTTTATAAAGTTCACTAATCTTCTTATCAAAACTATTTAATGACTTAGTTAATAACTTAGTCTCTTCCTCTAAGGAAATTAAAACGCTATTCAAATTACTGATTGTTATTTGATAAAGGATAGTAGCAAGATCACATTTATTAAAAAAAGTTAGAATATGTTTAAAAACATATTTTTCTGCGTAATCTTTCGGAACCAGATTAGAAGAACATACACTTTTACCACTGTTTTTATTTTTATTACATTGATAATACTTATATTTTTGACTACTATTACCTTGGACCATTGGAGAACCACATTGCGGGCATTTTATTAAACCTGATAATGGATATGTTCCCGGATGGATTTTTTCTGAAGAGTAACTTTTTCGTTTCATTAACGATTGAGCCTTATTCCATAATTCGTCTGAAATAATCGGTTGGTGAATACCTTTACGATACTCATTATCCCATTTTATCTCACCAATATAAATTCTATTTTGTAAAATTGTTTTGATACCATTAATTGACCAGTCATTTCCTTTTTTAGTTTTAATACCTTGAATATTTAATTCTGAAGCAATCTTTTTGTAACCCCAATTATCATGAGCATATTTATTGAATATTAATTCAATAACTTCAGCCTCTGAGGGAACAATTCTCAAATTTTTACTAACAGACTCATAACCGAATACTATACCACCATTAAAAAAACCTTTTTCCGCTTTAGCCTTCATACCATTAGAGGTTCTAAATAAAATATTATCTCTATCTTTTTCGGCCATATAAGCATTAATGTAATAAGAAGTTTTGGAATCTGGATTAGTTGTATTTATATTATCTGCAATAGAAATAAAGTGTTTACTCTCTTCACCTAGTTTCTTCCAGAAAAAAATGGAATCCAAAAAGTTTCTAAATGCACGATCGATCTTAAATACTACTAAAAAGTTAATCTCATCGTCGTCAATAAATTGATTATACATTTTTATGAATTCAGGGCGCCCCTCAATACTTTTAGCGGAGGCCTCCTCTACATATATTGCTACTAATAAAAATCCGTTTTCATCACAATACTTTTGTATCCTTTTTATTTGATCGTCAATAGAAGTGTTTGATTGTTGTTTTTCTGTGCTAATTCGTACATAAGCTATTACCTTTATTACTTTACTTTGTTGGTCATTGGGTAGTGATTTTTCTGTAGTAAAACTTACAGATGTCACAGCTGTTTTCTCCACTCTAATCAATCCCCCTATTGTTTTTAATATATTCTTCTTCTATTTGATTAGTATATTTGACAATTAAATCAGAAAATAACTGTAGAAAATTAGATGCCTTCTCAGCTTTATCACTTTTTATAGTTAAAATTGATTTATAGTGTTCCTTATAATCTAATATGTTCTTATCAGCCACTTTTAAACTCTCCTCATCGAAATTAACCAAGTAAATGCCGGCGATATTTGGTTGAAAGACATTGTAGCTTCAAAGTTTTAATATTTTAAGGGGTTATGTATAAAAATATATATTTCTTAATATATTTTCTGCCAATTTACATTTCCTCTATTAATTGTACGCTTTTTATAGTGACTAGATAGTATAAAGGAGCGGTATGATTATGGTGAATATAGAAGTGGAAAATGTAATCCACATTAAAATTATATTGAGTACATGGAAAAATTGCTTCACAAGATTTTTATAAGGATATTCCTAATACTATAAATGAAAATGGAGAAAAAAATTGGCAAGTTAGTTCCGGAAAATGAAATCATAAGCTTGTTAGCAGCAGTAGATCTTAATTGCTTTTCCTCATCAAAAGTGATGTTTATATTGTTCATTCTTCATTCAAATACCTCTTGTGATTTTATTTACTAAAGTTAAGCATATTTTTATTTTATCAAATTATATAGTTTGTACAGAGAAGAATTGACTGGTAAAAATAATAATTGATAGCTATCGTTTTAAATTAGTTAAAGTACTGGCTAAATGCTACATATGGGATGGGTGATTACGGCCAATTAAATGTACCAATGTTGACACACTTTTTACCACTGAAAGACAACGAATGTACCAGTAAATGACAGGTGATTACCACGTCACATTATCTAAATGATTAAAAGTAAAAAGCCATACGTATATTCAATTATAAATGTTATACTTGTGGTACTTAGTCGATTGGTTTTCAATAAGAATTGTATTCAACAAACGGGCCAGATTGTGGAATAAAATTTAATTGAAATAAAATAGTAGTAATATTATTTATGTGAAAATTAGTTAGTAATTTGATGGGAACTATATTGATATTAATAGATAAACTACTAATATAAGATTATATAAAGGGAAGTATTAGGATGGCACTTTTTAAAAATATAGAAAGATATAATTTTTATAAGGCAGAAAACAAGCTTAAAGAAGGTGAGGCGAATTTCTTTAAGTATTTAAATGAGATTCTCGAATCAGGAGAAATTGAAGATGCATTAACTATACTCAAGACATCGGGACTTGCAGTTAGTATATTTAATAATGAAAGGCAAAAGAAATTTTTTAGTAAAGCTATTGAGTATATAAAGTCCCAGTGTGATAACCAAGATCTTTCTAGAATTGAAGATTTAAGTATTGAAGCTTCTCATTTTGAAAATATATTTAACGAGTTCGATAAATTACGTACTAGTTTTTTTAAACAATATGAAGCAATAGATGATAAATATAAAGTTGTTTCCTATTTAATTTCTTTAGAACTGTATCTTAGAAATATTATACATGAACCTAGCGACAACATAAAAACTGAATTAATTGATATCCCTGAATTAAGTGAACATAACATGAAAGCAGCATTGTTTGATTCTGCGATCGAGTCTACTGGGATGATATTAAACTATTTTAAATATAAAAGGTATGATTTTAAAGGGAATAAACGAAATATATCACCAAAGATTCTTAATACTTCATTATCACATATAGTATTTAGTGAAATTTGGAATGAATTAAACGATATATTAGAGTACTGGAAATATTCTAATGTTCATGTTTCCAAAAAAGGGAATGGAAAAATTTCATTTGAAATTGCTGATAAAGAATTTGAATTAAATAATTTAATATCCAACGATAGGTTTAATAATCTTCGCCAAGGATGGCAAACAAGTGTTATACGTGATTTACAAATAGAATCCGACAATACAGAAAAATCGATTGATGATATTACTTCTAAAAGTAAATCTAAAATTAATTACCTTTTTGCCACTCTTTATTTTGGTTCCCCCCTTCTAGAAGAAAGTGTAAATGGGGTTCAATTGAAAGAGTGGCTTCGGGCTTATGAGTTATTAATAACTCTAAGTCAAGACTTTTCACAAAAAAATAAGAGAGTGAAAGCATATAACCTTGATAAGGTGTGTTTAAGTAAATCATTCCAAGGTTGGAGTAAAATTTTTCAACGGAACGGATTTTCTAAAGAAGATTCAAATAAAATAATCGAAGTGTTCACTTTTGACAACAAATCGCAGGATTTAGTAGATTGTCCATTTATAAATATTGATAATCAACTAATTATTTTACCATCATTAACATCGCAATCTGACGCGCCAAGAGCATTAGCATCTAACTTTTTAAATAGACACTTAAACTTAGATTTTAAAGGACCGGGATTCGAGGACAGAACAAAAGCGGGGTTAAAACTTAAAAATCTAAATTGCAAAAGGTTATATAAAAAAACTAAGGAAACAGAATTCGAGTGTGACATTGCGTTCGTACTTGATGATGAATTATTCTTTGTGGAATGTAAAGCACACGTACAACCTTTTACTACTAGACAACATGCGAATCATCTAAGTAAGTTGTACAAAGAGACACATCAATTAAATAGGATAGCTGAGTATTATAAAAATAATTTACAGGATGTCATAGAACAACTTAATCTAACTGAAAGTTTTGTACCCAAAGAAACACACAACATTTTATTAACCACTTCAATGATAGGAAGTCCAATTTTTGTTAATGGTGTTCATATAATAGATGAATCGTCCTTTACAAAGTTTGTGGATAGAGTACCACCATCCTTAAAGTACTTTGAAAAAGGGACTTATTTTGAGAAACCAAGCACTAAATTTGATATTTATAAAGGGCGAATAACAGCAAAAAAAATGCTTGAATTTTTGAGTTATCCACCTCAAATTAAGATTACTGGGGATTTATATAAGAGGCGCAATGTTTCTCTAAAGTTATTTGATTTAAAGAGACATTTTAAAAGCAACCATACGATGCATATAGGGGCTAATCTTAATAAGTCAGAACAATCTCTCATAGACAAATATTACTAATTACACCTCCATGTCTTTGTTATTAGTTTTGCGATAATAGAAAGTAATATATTAAATCGTAAAAAAGAATCCATCTTAATTAATCTTTTTTCAGAATAAGGGGAGTTAATGTATGGGGCTAAAAGTTCTTACTAGAATAAAATTACCTTACATAATTAGAATGAAAGATGACAAAGAAATAACTGCCAAATTAAATCCTTCAGATGAATTTTCACGATTTGACATTACTTTCTATCCCAATTCTAAGGATTATAAGGAATTTTATAATTCTGGTTATCCAGATAATAATTGTTTGTTTATTGAAGTGGAAGCTGTTACAGAATTATATAACTTTGAGGATTATAAGATGAAGGGTATAGATGATCACTATCCTGCCTATGAAGTATCGGAAGAAGATAGTAAGTTAATATTTAGTTTATTAAGGAAAAGGTTAAATAATTATTTAGAAGTTCTTAATGAGAAAACAAAAGTAAGCGTCAAATAAAACACACATAGAATCAGAAAGTCATCCATGCGATAATCTTCTTAGAAATGAATTCAGGAGGTTATGCGATGACTCTAAAAGACAAAAGAATAGAATGGGAAGCGCGGTATGA
>NZ_JBGOHB010000050.1:0-24373 GCF_041521345.1 Virgibacillus oceani
TGAACTTTTTGATTATGTTCACTGGTTTAATCATATTCGAATTCATGGATCACTAGATTACTTAACACCTACCGAATACAAGTTAATGAACCTTTAATTATTTGTACAGTTTAGTGTTGACATACCATCCTGCTTCTCACTATCGTTCAATGAGTTCCACCCCTCTTCGTCTCCATACGCAAGGCACAAAAATCTCATTGTCACAACTCCTTTCTTTTCTTTAATTCATCTTATTCATGCGTAATGCCGCAATCACTGGGTCTCTCCTCTCCCTTCACCAACTCGTCGAAAGACTCCGTCAGAAATCTATATCCACAGGCACAAGCCATCGTCGTTCGCTGTAAGCTTACCTTGTGTCTGATGGCTTCTTTTTCCTTTATTCTATGAGTTGCAACCCACTTATCTCAAGACACGACTTTTAGTATTCATGTATTATTTTAACTTTTTTCATATTAGTTCACCGCTTTATTAATGTTTTCTTAAGTCTATCATGAACCATGGCTATCGACTTCTTCTCGATTGCTAAAAACATTTCCTTAAACTCTCAAACTAAACCCTAGATTTTGTTACTAATTATGAAAGAATTCCCTGTAATTCAGAAAAGTTAAGTGTGCTCAAGGTGACGGAAGTGACCAACAATACGAACGCTTGCATAGATTCACTGAACGGATTCCATACTCTTTATTCAACATCCGAATTAATTGACGAATATCTTTAATTCCCATTGGGTCTAAACCATTTGTCGGATGTGAGCTGTATACTTTCTTCATTAAAGTTTGCAGAAAAAGTATCCTAATCAAGTGTAAGCGCTTTTATATTGAATTAAATTTGAAACGTGATCACCTGAAACAGGAAGATACTTTGTTGATCTTCGAATAGCAGCATGAACCCTTGCTGTTAATTCAATAATGGAAAATGGTTTACTTATATAATCATCTGCACCAAAACCGAGACCTAACGTTTTATCAGCGTCACTTTCTTTTGCTGAAATAATAAGTACCGGAACAAAGCTTGTCTCTCTAATCCTCTTCAAAAACTCCATGCCATTAACCTTTGGAAGCATTAAATCAAGCAATACGAGGTCAATGGCTTTATTTTCAAAAAGCTGGAATGCCTTCTATCCGTCAAAAGCAGTGAACACGATGAAATTCTCCTGTTCTAAATGACTAGTAACGAGTTCACTTATTTTCTTGTCATCTTCTACAATTCAATATTTTTTTGCATAATCAAACGTTGTGATTATAACTCTATTATATACTGTGAAAAAGATGGTGCAACACTTGCTCGCTCGATACCTTACCAAGACATTATATTTAATAATAGACCTATCATTCAATAACTTTAAAACTTTAAGAAATTGCTTTAATTATTTTTATCATAGCATTGAAAGCTGCACTATGCCCAAAACCGCTGCTTTGATTGATCGTACCTGTAAAGTATACATCTCTCTCGGGATTGTAAAAGGCAAAGGCACCAGTCTGACCCCAAAAGCCTAATATTTCCTTGATCGGCTTGTACGGTGAAAGGAATCGCGGCACCCATAGGTTTTCCAAGCCGATACCATAATAGAATTGTCCAGGAAAATAGATCCTATTCCATTGTTTGAGTTCTTCCACTTCCTCTTTTGGGAAAAAATAGCCATTGAAAAAAGCTTTTAAAAATATCATCATTTCATTAGCGGTTGACACGATACCTCCTTCCGGTGCAATAGAGGACATATATAGCGGGAGATTTACGGTATTAGATTTATAGTATAAGGACACTGGCTTGGTATCATTTACATCTTCATAAACATATGTTTTTGATAGACCCAGCTCATCAAATATGAACGTTTGAAATACTTCTCTCATATTCAATCCGGTAATGTTCTCAATGATTTTTCCCAAAAGTTGATAGTTTGTATCCGAATAATTGACTTTCCCTCTTTGGCCCGGTTTAAATTTTGGTTTTTGTTTTTTAATTAAAACCAGTGTTTTTTCAAGTGGCCAATCTTCATCTTTGCCATTGAATAGCTGTGAAGCCACCGTTTTACCATTGGACTCTTTACAGGCAAAATAATCAGGTATGCCCGATGTATTGGAGATTAAATGTTTAATGGTAATATCATGGGAATAATCAACCCCATTTAGAACGTGAATGCCACGCATAATATCTTCAGACAAATAGTCTGCAATAAGATCTTCCAATTGCAGCTGATTTTCCGCTCTTAACTTCAGAACAACAGCTGTAACATATAATTTCGTGACACTGGCGATAAAGTATTGATCATCTTCTTCAATATTACCCGCTGCACCGGTCCAGGAGAAAGCATTATCCCCTTGTTCTACACACAGCACAGCCCCGAAATTGTTTCTTTTTCTTATCATTTGTCCGGCAGTATGATTGAGAAAAGATTCGTCCATTTTTTTGATCATCATGAAACCTCCTGTTTGGCACAATTGATTTGATTACTGATGAATACAGTTCTGTCATTTCGTTTTATTCCTTTTTCTTTCGCAGACGAGTAGCAGTCACAACATCTTCAGCAACACTATCTAACATCTCTTTCATTTCTTCTATATCCAATATCTCAGAAAGCCCATTGGCCACCATGACAGATAGCCCAGTTTGAAAAGCTCTCATTTTAAATAAAATGATCTTCAGTTCCTCATCCGTGAAACCTTCAAGCTCCGGGTCCTTTTTCATTTGGACCAGAAGTTCATCGCCCATTTCTTGGTCATAATCCAGTAAATAATCGTTTTGTTTCATCACAAAATCTCTGAACAGCATAGGGTGCTTCTTGGCAAACTGAAGACTGGCAAAGCCTATATCGCCGAATGGGCTTCCGGTATTTTGTTCGTTTAACATACGCTGACTTACAGCAACGACCTTTTTAACCACTGCGCGTTTCAGTTCTTCAACATCCTTAAAATTAACGTATATAGGGGCAATCGAACTTCCCAATTGATCGGCGACTTTTCTTATAGTCATGCTATCGATTCCTTCTGTATCAGCAATGTGAAAAGCAGCATCAACAATTTGTTCCTTGGAAAATTTATTCTTGGGTGGCATGACAGTCTCTCCTTCTATGAAAATATTTTTTGCATTCATACAGTTTGATATATATCATTTGTTATGTATCAATAATTATACATCATGATTAGAATTTGTAAAGCTTTTTTTGATCAGTAAAGAAATTTATTTTACAGCTATACGGAAAAATTAATGGAAGCAGAAAAAGTTCAAGCCCCAGGGGATGTGGCTTGAATTAAAAAGCTTCCAGCCTGTCAAATTTTTGACAAACCGGAAGCAGAAGAATTTTAAGGTATTTTTATTTCATAGCCTTCCATATAGTCCAACGATCTTTTTCTACGATAGCTTCTTCATGACTAAACTTCCTGTCAATATAAGATATCAGTTCCTGTAATTCTGCATCACTGAGCTCGAAAAGAATAGAACGACCTTTCCTGGTTTCAATTTCATGGAGCAAGTCAGCTTTTGAATTGTATTTTCTTCTTGTTTCCCAAAATTTAATTGCTTTAACATTTTTAAATCCGACTCTTTCCAGTTGTTTTCTTACTTCGTGGCTTGA
This sequence comes from Virgibacillus oceani, assembly GCF_041521345.1. Taxonomy (GTDB): domain Bacteria; phylum Bacillota; class Bacilli; order Bacillales; family Amphibacillaceae; genus Virgibacillus_N; species Virgibacillus_N oceani_A. Next base: position 3,572 of record NZ_JBGOHB010000050.1, read on the forward strand.
AAATCGTCTCCTCTGTTCTATTTCTTTAAGATTCGGAAATAATTCAAAAATAAATCCTCTAATATGTCTTTTATCACCTTCTAAGAAACAATCACTTGGTGTCCTGTCTTGAATAATTATGACCCCATTTTCATGTAGTACTCTGTAAGCTTCCATCAAGCAAGCTTGTAAATCTTCCAAATGATGAATGAGCGCCCTTTCCAACACCAGATTATGGGAGTTGTCGGGTAAACCTATGTTATATGCATTCCCTATTTTAAAGTGTACCTGTCCATCATATTTCTCTAAGTTTTTCTTTGCTCCTTTTATCATTGAAGCTGAAAAGTCTACACCAGTTACAAAAGGCACCCCCATATCTAATAGTGCTTTGGAATAAATTCCGCCGCCAATTCCAATGTCTGCAGCCTTATTAATGGCTATTTCTTCTGTCAGACTTTTCATGATATCTTTCCAATCTTCATCTGCACTTCTTGAGTTATAGCTGTTTTCATTGCGCTCATCGTGAAAATCAATTGGCATGAGCTCACCCCATATAATCTAAACTTTCTTCTCACTTTATTGTACGCATTGTAATCCAATAAATAAAATATAGATTTTTAATTAAACTTGATAAATTATTGTTATATATAATCAATCGAATTTGACCATTGTTTTCAGAATTGCAGCAGTGGATTATTTTCATCAATTAAAAAAGCAACCAAATCCTAACATAGGATAAGGCTGTTACTATCATCTCGTATGAACAAACTCACTTTCACATCTTTCTAGTAACTAGAACAAAATCTCTGAAACCATCTGATTTTCACGCCAACAAGGTAAATTATTCGCATGCCTGAATCACAAAGAGGGGATGTTGCAGAAGAACTTCACGGTTCTGGAAAAATAAACTAAAATAATGTCCCATATACACCTGATTGAGAGGATTATTCCTTCTTAAAAAATCCCCTTTGGAGATAACACATCCAAAGGGGTAAAATTTCGCTAGTTCTTTATATCCACTGCGACTTTTTTATTTAATTACACCTTCAATAAACTGTTTAACAACTCTGCGCCATTCATAAGGCGTATCTAAATGCGTATCATACCACGCCTTGAAACGCAGACATGTTGCCCTTTGGGAATAACTTCAGCCATCATTCCATAGCGCACCTGTTCAAAAAATACAAGGACATTCGAATTCAAATAACTTCCCTATTAATCTCGCTGACTTTCTCCGTAACCTTTTGGTGCTGGAATATTGTCTTCAGCAGATCGACTGACCGATTCCCACTCTTTCCATATTTCCATTCGTCTTTTTGTACTTTCTATTGCTGCATCATAAACAGCACTTCCAAATATCAATCTTAACGGCGGATTTTTACTATTAACAAGCTTTATTAACGCTTCTGCAGCCACTTTAGGATGACTATCATTCGATTCAAAATTTTGCTTTGCTAATGCTTCACGTAAAGAATTGTACTCCTCTTTTTGCTTAGTATGACCCATTTTGAGGTACAAGTTCGTCCAATAGCCCCCAGGCTCAACAATAGAAACATGAACACCAAAATGTGCAGCTTCTTGTGCCAGCGATTCGCTAAACCCTTCTAAAGCAAATTTTCTTGCACTATAAATTCCAGTCATCGGGCCTGTAATTAACCCTCCAATGCTGGATATTTGTATAATGTGACCTGATTCTTGTGATCTCAATTGTGGCATTACTGCCTGACTCACCCATAGGGCGCCGTAAAAGTTTGTTTCGATTTGACGCCTGATTTCATATTCATTAAACTCTTCAATCATTCCCATTACCATATTTCCAGCACTGTTAATGACAATATCAAGTGTTCCAAAATGAGTAATTGCTTTATCTACTACTTTAAAAACAGAATCTCTATCCGTAACATCCAGTTTCAATGAAAGGAAAGATTCTTTATATGATGGTTAAAATCATTTAGTGTTTCAGGATTTCTGGCAACACCAACTACTTTATCTCCTGAATCTAAAGCTTTTTTTGTAAATTCATATCCCAGTCCGCTGCTCGCACCCGTTATAAACCATACTTTTGGCTTTTTAATAGTGTTTGTCAAAATATACTTCCTCCTTTTAAATTGTATTCATTAGCGATTTTTACAAAGAAGAACAATGACTCCTAAATGATCAAAGAAAAAGAGGAGATTTTATAAAAATGCATAAAAAAAGAAAGGCAGATAAAATCCACCTTTCCCTTCTTATAAATTGCCGTAAAGAGATATATTGGATAAACTTATCCCGTTTAACTCTGATACTTTCAGAGCCACTGAACTATTCATTTAGCAGTTCAATGAACGGGTAATTACCAACATCCTATATCCCTCCTTAATTTATTATAAACAGTATAGTATAAAGGAACTTATCTTAAATTGCTTTTTAAGTATATCTAGTTCTTCTCAAAAACGTACATTGGAATTACTGTTTCATACCCAAGTTTCTTATATAAATGGAGTCCCATTTCACTTGAACCTAATATATTTCTTGTTACCCCGTGATCTTGACAGCTATCCAGCATGAAGGAGCATAGAGATGCCGCTAACCCAAGACCCCGATAGTTTTCATCCGTGTGGATTCGATCCAGGCAGGAGCTTCCCTCTACTGTAGAAATCAGCCCTGTACAAACGGGTTTATTATCAGCTTGAATAAAATAATAGTGAATATTGGGATCATCGATTCGATCTGGGTCAAACTTTTCAAATCCAAGATAATTATTTATCTCCTCTGATTGTTTCTTCGTATTCACTTTCTCTACAACATGATTCTCATATTGCCCCATATTTTTTATTGGGCATACCTTCATTAAATACTCATTTGCACGTAAGTTATAACCCAAATTTTCCATGTTTTTAACAACTTTCTCGGTATGTGCAAAAAGTGTTACCCAATGAGGTCCATCAATGTTATTAAATTCTAATGGCAAAGTATTTTCTTTATAATAATGAAAATATTCAAGTTCACGCCCATAGACAGAAGCTCCAAATTTCACTTTTTTTACAAGTCCTTTTGTATTTATTTCTGTATCCGGCAGCTTTCTGCAATACCCCCACCCTTTAATAAATCCGATTATATCATTTTCGATTTCTGCCTCATTTCGTACCAACACAAAGACCGTCTCCTTTATTGTTCGAACTTATAAATATGTGGCACAACCGCCAATAACGCCACTTTCGTTCAATTTGAACTTCATACGATACTACTTTTTTATTAGAGTTGTTGACAACAATACCCACAAGATAAAGAAAGGCTGAATAAGTATTACTCGTATCCAATGATAATATGGCACATACTGTTCTACACCACCAGGAATATCTCCCGCATTTATTGCATTGTATATATTCGCCGGCCATATTAAAATGAAATATACCATAAGGATTTTACCAGTCATTTTATATGTCTTGTCGAACAATAATAATATGCCAAATAATAATTCTAAAATACCCGTGATATAAACAATGGGAAGCGTAAATGGAAATGCCGGAGGGATCATTTCCATTAAGTTTTCTGGTATAAAAAAATGGCTAAACCCTATAAATACAAGCATTGCACTCATGGAAATGCGACCTATTTTTTGATATGAAACAGGCACTTTTAATTGTTTTAAAACACACAATACCAAAAAACATAATAATAAAACCAATGTTGCCATATTCTTACCCACCTTGTGTTGAATACTTATTGGCACATACCTATTTATTCTTGTTCAAGTAATCTTTTATGAACCCTGATAAAACATCCGTTTTGGTATTTCCTGAAATCATACTTCTCACTCGAAGCCCATAAGTAAGCATTGTAAACAATTCTGCTGTGGAATCAGCATTTATGCCCTTTGAAATCACATAATTTTCTTGTCCCTCTTTAATCCAAGTCTTAGACATACCGTATGATTGTTCATATAATTGCTGAAGAACCTCAGCGACTTCAGAATCATGAATCTGACTTAATAAATAAAAGAAAATTTGATTCGAAACTTCATCAGGGTCACTGAGCGAAGGAATATTAGCCAGAATTTCTTCTAAAGGACCGTCCAGTTTCGGGTTATTATAATCAACCTCTGAAAAAAATCGCGAATTTATTTCTCTGTTTCTTTCTAACAAAACTAACGCGAGAAGCTGATTCTTATTTTTAACGTGATGATAAATCGCACCTTTGGATAAATTCGTTCGTTCCATTATGCGCTTAAAAGTTAATTTGCTGCAGCCATTTTCCATAATAAGTTCTCTCGTTGCAGATATGAGAAATGTCTTCGTTTGCTCACCCTTGTTTATCATTCGAATCACCTTTTATATAGTTTTTATTTTTTCATTATACAGACCGACCGGCGGTTTGTAAAGGGGTATTTAAATCATTCATAAGTTTCTTGTGGGTCTTTTTGTTTAAAATGGCAAACAGGCACGCTTTTATTCCATTAACGCACCTGATTCATAAAGAAAAACATGACCGGATTATGGTTATTTAAGTATTAATTTTTTAATGTTTATGCTCGAGACTAACGTTAGATAATAAAACTTCTCGCATATTTTACGAACTTAAAAATTTATCAATTTTCATGAGTACTGCTTCCAAATTATCTATAAGTACAGCGTGACCTGCTGACAAGATTGAATAAGTGACGTCAATCCCAGTACCCTTCATGTCATTAATGATTTCGAGTGTCATTTGTTCTGTTGTGATGACATCATTTTTTCCCCATAATACGAGTACTGGTGCAATAATTCGTCTTATGTCCCCAGATCCATTTCCAGCACCATTTGAGACTGTACTTATATTAAATTTGTTTGCTGCATATGCAACGTCCATTATATTTCGTTGATCCATTGCACTTTCTAAATATTTTTCATATCGTTCTTCATCCGGTTTGTTCCTTATTTGTATTATCATATGCTTGATAAAAACGAGCCATTTGATGAAGAGTTATACAAAACAGATCCCGAACCAAAGCCAAATAAAACTTACGCACCTCGGATCACAGAGGTTATGGCAATTCGTTACATGGAAACCTTAGGTTACCAAATACCCGATAAACGTATAAACACTTAGTACTGTTATTTTATTTTACATTTTTTACTAATTAGACCTATTCGTAGGTTTATTTGTTATGCACTTTTTTAACTTGGGTAGTAATTTAGCGTTCTTTCAAACTATTTTAAACGGGGGCGTTTCTATTGTTAGATTTGCCTCTAGTAAAAACCCTCCAAGATGTATAGCTACCTGTTAAAAGATAAGCCGTGAGTAAAAGAATAACTAAAATCCCATCAACAATCGCGATATAGATAGCATCTTCGACATTTGGTATAAGGACGATAGCAGATATGGCCATTGCAAGCTTATGAAAGATAGCAATTTCCCAAATGCCAACATATTGTTCAGGTTTTAAAGCTAATAATGCGAAAATACCTGAAAAAACGATAAAACCAAACAATCTCCATAGTTCAACAATTAGTTGTTCACTTGAGCTGGATGAAATATTTTCAAAACCTGTGAAAAAAGCTATCAATGCACTAACAGCCCCAACAATCATCAACCAGCGTGCAATCTTATTCTTGATCAGAAACCCTCCTTTAAAAAATATAGACTCTCGGTATTTACCGAGCCAGATGGGGCAAGGGATTACTCACCTCATTACTTTCATTTCCCTCCTACTTTTGGTAGGAGAATTTCATTTCCACAATTTATTTAACTGGGCCAATTAGTCCAGTACCAATGCCATAGTCTATTAAAGACTTTGATTTACTATTTTGTAATTCTAGTCTTACTTCCTTGACTATAACATTGGCTAATTTAACTCATTCTTCTGTATCATATTTTTTTGCCATCTGTTCAAAAACATTGTTTTCCATATTCTGCTCCTTTAGTATAAGTATATTTCAGTTAGCTATCTATACCCCCGAAATTTTTCTTCGAAGGCGCACAATTTCACCGATGAGCAGCGGCACGGCGAAAAATACCCCGAATACAGTTCCAAATGCAACCCAGGCAAGCATTGTAACGCCTGCATCCTCCAGCAACACTAAACGCTCGTATAACCAAAACAATGATATTGCGATGCTTGCAGCCGCCATACCAACTGCCCACTTACGGGAGTGACCACTGGCAATTATCGTGTAAAGCATTAGCATAGCCGGGAGAAACAAACCCAATTCATATTCACGCAGCATGAATACGCAGTAGGACGAGGTTGCTACAACTAAAGCAAGAATAGGATGCGTATGCCGCCAATAAAGCGAACAGCAACCTATCACAACTGCAGCAAATGCCACCCAATCTGTGCCTCGTGTCACAGACCAATTGTCTACCGGATTCAGAGGTTCTCCTGTTAAACTAGCGTATGTCGCCATCAATTCAACCCCAAGCACCACAATTGTTAATACAATATTGATAATAAGTGTGCGTTGAGATGTTGAAACGTTGGTACTTTCAGACCTTTTACTCTCCATTTTATTCCCTCCTTAAAATGTACCTGTGTAATCATTTTAAATACCAACCCCTGTGTGGGTACACACTCACTAAAGGGAAATAAACACTTGACAATGAGTGCACGCTCACTCATAATGGAAGTGTAAAGAATAAATTATTTATTGTCAAGAGATAGAAAGGGCAGGGATAAATATTGGAACTACGTGAAAGAATTATTCAAGCAGCAGAACAAGTCATTCAAACAAAAGGACTTTCACGAACGACAACGAAGGAAATTGCCCGGGCAGCAGAGTGTTCTGAAGGGTCACTTTATAATAATTTTGAAAGTAAGGAAGACGTATTTCTTCACGTCTTGAGAGGTCAATTAAGAAATTTAATGAGTATTTTAACCGGGCTCCCAAAACGAAAAGGAACTAGAACAGTACGAGAAAATTTGGAAGAAGTAGCCATCACTGCCCTTGAAGATTATTACTACTCCATGCCGTTAATGGCATCCATTTTTTCAGAACCTACATTATTAATACGTCATAGAGACGGATTCATCAAACGCAATGAAGGACCACACCGAGCTAATGAAGCAGTTGAATCTTACCTGTATGAAGAACAAACGCTTGGCAGAATCGAAGAGCGTCTTAATCCAAGAGCTGCAGCAGATATGATATTAGGGAGCTGCTTTCAATATGCATTTCAAATGAGATTTTTGGATAAAGAATTGTCAAGACAATCAAAAGTCAAAGTCGTTAATAATATCTTAGATACCTTATTTCAAGGGTTTGATGTCGACTAAGGTAACCGGATAATATAGGTTTGGAAGCGGTGTCTAAACTGCTGTCTCTTACACTGTTATGAGTGGGCACACACTCATATATTTGATAGCAGGTTTGTTATATTTAAATCATATTTTTTAGGAGGGATACGTTGAAAGTTCAAACGTTCAGTTATCATACTCAATCAGTACCCGGATTCCACTATTTTCTTGTGCCGCTTTGCTTTGTTACTTTACTTGCTTCTGTTGCCAATGGAGTAGTCTCGATAATACGGGGTGAGACAATCATTGTCCCTGTATTATTAATCTCTCTTGCATTGATTGCAACAATAACAGTTTTTTTCCTCAGATCCTTTGTCTGTAAAGTACAGGATCGGGTTATACGAACAGAAGAAAACTTCCGTTATTTCGTTCTAACCGGAAAATTGCTCGAATCCCGTTTAACAATAGGGCAAATTATTGCCTTACGTTTTGCACCGGATGATGAATTCCCAGATTTATGTGAAAAAGCTTTCCAAAAAAATATGTCACCTGATGATATTAAACGATCCATACAAAAATGGAAAGCAGACAACTATCGTGTATAACTATGACTTTTACCCTACTCAATAAGGAGGAATGAATCAATGAACACTTTGAAAACTATGCAACTTTGTCGAATTAGTTTCGGTATTGCAGCCTGGATTTTTGCCATTTGCATTATTGCCCAAGTTTTATTAACGGGGCTTGCATTATTCATCAACCCTGTTAATTGGATCTATCATGTGAATTTTGCTAGATTTTTCTTTATTCTTCCCCTTCTTATGGCAATTCTGGCCTACTTTGCCCAATTACAGAAAAAGATTATTTGGCAGAGTATCGGTTTATTCGGAATGGTCATCGCCTTATTCTTTACTGCTGCAATATCAGCAAGATTTGCTATCATTGGCGTTTTACATCCTGTAATTGCTCTCGTCTTATTTTGGGGTTGCATAAAATTGCTTCCTCCATATAAGCCAAATAGTGAAATAAATAAATTTTCTAGCTGAGAAGCCATGAGTTGCCAGGATTCATTAATGTACCAAAACTGGCAGAGTCAATTAACGCCAATGTTAAAAAGCTAGAAATTAATGTTATAAGTCATACTGGAATAGTTCTCCTCTTTTTTAAACTTTATTTTTTTGTTGATAGAAGTTGCCGAAGCTATTTATGTAACTTATTGGACAGATGACTCTTTCGAAGGTATTGACCCATTAATTTTCTTCTTGTGATTTTAATTATTTAATCACTTTACTTTTCACAAAGAAAAGATACTGTTGTTGAATAAAGAACCATTTTTGGCCAAGTCCCTTGAACCCCGTGGGAGTCACGTAACACAAAATTATTTTCATTAATCACAGGGCTAAAGTATCTCACATTATAAGGAGGTATGGATTGAATCAACATCTTGGTTTAATGGAGATGAGGCCAAATGCACAGAATGCCCACTCCAAGCAACTTGTGATAAACAGTTTGGTTTCTCCTTTGAAGAGAACCCGTTCTTTTATGGGCCAGTGACACAAGGGTCATCTGTTCAAGATAATATCCTTCGTTTTCGCAAGCAAGTAGAACTAGCCTTTGCCCATGAATCCAATCAGTTAGATTCCGTCTTGCGCCATAAAAAGGTTCCTGTGAAAACGACCGAAAAGGTACAATCCTTTTTCATTATGAGAGATACGTTTCGACTCATTCAACGTATTATCAAACATGTTCGCAAAACGATATTACCCAAGGATCATGTTGAGAAAATAAAGGAATTACAGACACAGCAGGTTGAACAATTTTCATTACCTGTTTAATTCCATCTAAATCGAACAGTTTTTAAAAAGTCTGTTTATAACCGAGGGGGGAAGTCTGCCCTTTTTTTAGTTTAATTAATTTGAACATTAAATTAATTTTTTGATCTTTAGTTTTTTAACTTTATGTCTAGATATGAGGTAGCTATATAGACATATGAGACTCAAATTTTAATAAAAATGGGTACTTTTTGAACACGCTCTTATACATAATCAATCGAATTTAACCATTGTTTTCAGAGTTACAGCAGTGAATTATTTTCATAAATTAAAAAAGCAACCAAATCCCAAAAAAGGATAAGGTTGCTACTATCTTCTCGTATGACAAACTCGCTTTCACATCTTTCTAGTAACTAGGGAGAAATCTCTAAAACTCTCTTATTTTCACAGCCAACAAGGTAGATTATTCACCTTTTCTAAGTTTTACCAATTTCATTCAAAATCTGCATTTCTCTTATTCTGTAAGAGATTTAGCTCCAAGATAATGATCTTGCCAGTAATCAGTGCTGATGTCTGCTGCACTTACACCATCACTACCCGCATGAATCATTTGATTATCCCCAATATATATGCCGCTATGGGACGCGCCTTCTGTTTCATAAGTACCTTCAAAAAATACGACATCCCCAATGCTAGGAGAATCTACATGGACACCATCATTCACCCACATTTCACTATGGGTACGTGAAACGTCAATACCTACTTGATCAAACACATAATTAATCAGCCCACTGCTGTCCATTCCGTCTGTGGTTGTTCCACCCCATACATAAGGTGTTCCTACGACACTTTCTGCAGCAGCAACGATATCAGATTGAATATCAGATTCTTCTCCAGCCTCTGTTATCGTTAAATTACCTTCAGAAGAATCACTTGTTGTTAATGCCAAGGCAGCAGAAGTGTTTGGACCTACTATACCATCGACTTGTAAATTTTGGTCTGCTTGATAATCTCTCACCGCTTGTTCCGTTATTGGACCAAAGATACCGTCAATGGTGTATGTATAATAACCTTGACCCTGTAGTTCCTGCTGAATATCCTCAACTTCTGTACTTACATCTCCAAGCTGAGTGAGTGTCGTGTCTAATGAGGCTTCCCCTTGATCCTGTACATTAGAAAGATTACTCTCACTAATGGATATATCTCCTTCTGAACCACCATCTCCAGCATTGGCAGATACACTCTCACTAAAAATAGGAGTAAGTGCCAAAGAAGTTACAAATGCTGTAGAAAGAACATACTTTCTCACTCGTTGATTGGACTGCGCCAACGTAATTCCTCCTTTAATCTGTCTTTATTGGTTAGTTAAAAACTGAAATATAATCCTGATTCTTTCGACATATTTCGACAGGGTTTTTAACTATTTCTAATGTATCATATGAAAATATCAATGAGATAACATAGCAATTAAAAGAGAACAACAGATTATTTCACAGATTACACTTCATTTAAGTTCATTAATGAAAATATCTCCACAGAGTACTAGCGTCTGGTATAACCAAACGTCAGGTCCAATATCTTCGTACGGATATTTAGAAAACCTGGCTTATCTCACTTATCCCGCTAATAAATTCTATACTCTCTCAGCTGCCAAAAAAAAGCCTTATCATAGACAAGACCTTTTCATGGACTATTGGAAGTTATGTTCATATTTCCTTATCACCATTGCATTATTAAACCTTACTATACGTCCATTTCCTCCATAAAGCTTCCATTGGTCCTTGCCTGAATTTCTTTAAATACAATGTGCTTAATATAAGCTGGAATATATACACACCTATGGAGAGCAGCAGTCCGGCTCCACTGCTGAATTGGCCATATAAACCAAGCCCATATCCATGGAAAATAAAAACCAGGATAAGCGTCTGCATTAAATAATTAGTCAGTGCCATCCTCCCGACATTTGCAAATGGCTTCATTATTTTTTTCTGTATTTCTTTACGAGTTAAAAGTATAATGGCTGACAGATAGAAAAGCATCAATATTGGTCCTGTAAGCGTACGCAGGCCAAACCCAACCCCATAAGCGATATAAGAAGGAATTGGTGTTAAATTGTGCATTAACATCGTTGTGGCAACAGATGTTAACAGCCCTGCCCACAAACTATGCAGACAGATCCTCTTCCAGCGCCCCAAATGTGCTTCTGCATGATGAAACATACCCGTTTTACCCATGTATAAGCCCAGCAAAAACAATGGTAAAATAGTTGGTATGCTGAAGATATTAGATATAATATTAATCATCGAATCTGTGAAACGAAAACCAACAATCTCCCAATATCCTCCCTCAGCCATCATCGATGTTGTCACTTCATTCAACGCTTTTATTTCTCCAATTGGCGGAAAACCGAGTGTTCCTTTAAGTGTGATCATACCGACAACAATACTTGCAACTACATGCATACTAATTGACCAGATTAATATGGTTTTCGGGTGTCTGGAGATAAAAAACAACAAGAAAAAGCCCGTTAAGCCATATGTAAGTAAGATATCTCCATGCCAAAAGAATATAATATGAATGGCACCGATGATAATCAAAAAAACAAGTCTGCGTGAAAATACTCGATTAGCATGTAAACCTTTCTGCTGCAGACGATTATATAAAATATAAAATCCAAGACCAAAAAGCAATGAAAACATAGGATAAAATTTACCTTCTACCAAAAAAGAAACAAATAATGTTGCGAATTGGTTGAATCCCCCTTCTGGCAGTTCATGCCCCTCCAAGAATATGAGTATATCTTTTTGCGCAAGAGATTTGAAATACATCATATTAGCGAGTACAATCCCAAAGACAGCAACACCGCGAATAATATCAAGTGATTGAATCCGTTCATTTGATGAAACTTCTCGATTATTCAAGTGTTTATCCCCCCATAACAACTTTCTAAATATACAATGCAAGGCTAATTGCCTTTCATCTTTTGCTTCGAATATTCCATTTAAAATACGCTTTGTATGACCCCACTGAAAACAGCCAGAAAGCCGATACTAATACATGTAACACCAACTATCTTCTTTATTTTATCATGCGTGTTTTTACTTTTTATAATCAGATAGAATCCTATGATAACGAGTAATATGCCACAGATAATACTAAATAAATAAAGAATTGGTGCAACATTTTCCAAGCTGCTGTCTATATAACCTGCTACGCTGTTTTCCACCCCTACAAAACCTCCAATCTATCAACTTTATTCATTAATAAAATGGTCATCACTGCACCGGACAGAAGTGCAATCATCATAAAAATCAATAGGAGCATTTCATTGCCTAGTGCATTAAAAACAACATTACAGAAAAGGGAGCAAAGGATTACTCCAGCTATAATTGCAGCAGGGACTGATTTTGTGTGAAATCCAATCCCGGTTGCGATCACACTTAATGAGGCAGCAGATATAACCATGATCAGCGTCGTTTTTAAGGCATCTAAAATTAATGCAACTGAAAAAACATCGGCTGTAATAGGAACAAAAGATTCAGTTATGAAGAACGTTCCGAAAACAATAACGTTACAAATTATCATGGATAATGAAATAAACAAAGATACGATGAATATTTTAGAAATTAGTATTTTGTTATGCTTGACAGGATAAGAGAAAAGCAGTATTAATTGCTTTCCTTTTAAAGCTTCGATAATAAGCTGGGAGTATATAACACACGAAAAAATAGAAAATACTGTCATATTAACTAAACCATATAACAGAATTACATTGTCGTAACCTGCAAATATAAGCAGTTCCGGATCATTGGGTTCAATATGCGGAACATATGCAAATAAATAAATCAAGCCAATCATAGTCACTGTAATGATAACGTTGGCATACATATACGTACGCATATTATTTTTCTGCATTTCGAGCTTCATAAGATGAATCACTTTATTGCCTCCCCTTGCAATACATGAAAAAAATAATCTTCCAGCCCATCGGGGAATTTTTCTTTGATGGAGGCAAGATGCACTTCTTCCAAAATCATTCCATTAGATATGACACCAATCGTATCAGCAATTTGTTCAATTTCACTTAAAATATGACTGGAAATGAGAATAGTCATATCATGTTCCTTCACAAGCGCAGTAAATAAATGACGCATGACCCGAATGCCCATTGGATCCAAGCCATTTATCGGCTCATCCAGTATTAAAATTTTTGGTTCATGTGAAATTGCTCTCGCCACACCTAACCGCTGACGCATTCCCATGGAAAATTGGGATACAGGCTGACTTCCGGTATGTTCTAAACCAACCATATCTAAATACGATGAGACATTATTTGATTTTAAACCCATGTATGACAAATGAATTTGTATATTTTTAATTGCTGATAAATGTTCATAAAAAACAGGCGCCTCAATGATGCTCCCGATATTTTTTATAATGGTATTTCTTTCAGCAGCAATATCCCTGCCTAAAATCTCTATTTTCCCGCCGGTTGCATGAATACAGCCAGTCAATAGCTTGAAAAGCGTTGTTTTGCCGGCACCATTTGGACCCAATAAACCGTAAATGGCATTTTCATTTATAGATAAATTGCATGACCTGATAATTTCCCTTTGCCGCACTGCTTTGGTTACATTTTGCATTTGTATGATGGGAGAGCTACTCATTTTCCTCGTCCCCCCCAAAATACAAGTGATTAAGCAGGATTGCGGTTTCATTCAATACTTTGTCACTGACAATATCTGCTCCAAGTAATCTCATCACCTCTTGTACATACTTTAATCTTTTATATAGTTTCTCTTCATCAGCCTTGAAAATAGCCGGATCACACCAGACATTAATCAATAAAAAGAAAATCTCCGAAAGTTCCTCCGGGTAAATTGTAGTAATGGATCCATCCTCCAATCCCTTTTTCATCATATCTGCAAATACGGGTGCACTGCTATTGATGGAATCTTTCATGATGGAAAGAATAAAATCTGGACTCTTTATTTGTGAGTTGAAAACTTCGTTAAGAGCTTGTGCTTCCTGGTCTTCCAGATTTTTCTCCAAAATCGCAGTTAATTTTTCTCTTTCAGATGGCGCATCAATGGTATCGATCCACTTATTTGAATTTTCTTTTACACTATTTGCTTTATTTTCCCTGACAGCGTCAATAATTTCTTCTTTCGATGCAAAATGATAATAGATACCGCCTTTCGATATACCAAGCGTATTTGCAATATCCATCATGCTTGTTTTTTCAAAGCCTTTTTCCTTAAATAGTTGTACCGCAGCCGCAATAATATCTTCCTTCGTCTGCTTGGCATTATATTTTCTGCCCATATTTCATTCTCTCCTTAAAAAAACCGAACGGTCGGATTTATTTTAAGATAACTGATTATAATACGATTGTCAAGAGAATTTTGAGAAAATATTTTGAAAAGGAAATTCCCTTTTCAGCAAAATATATAGTAATGCACTTGAATTTCTGGAGTTAAACAAACACCAATAATGCAGAGTCGGAGCTTACTTATTCCATTCGGGCACAAGACCCAGCCGAGGAACTTTTCCGACCTCCACCTTGTGGATACGCAGGACGAAGGAATGTATGGATCAACATCCCGTGATACATGGGATGTTGAGATGTTAAATCCGTGCCACGCTTCGGTCCTTGCTTCTAGTGCAGAGCTTACAAGGCGACATTGTCCAGAAGTGGAGCAGGCGGACCTAAATCCTTTTTCTACCGGCGGGTATTTATTGCTCTAATTCTTCTTGGGCGGCTTCTGGAACCTCCTCCCAAGAAACTTCATCATAAGATGTAACTTCATTTCCTTGTTTCACATACAATTTCAAGTACGCATCCTGTCTTAATTCTTTTTGTGCAGAAAATTCTACTTTTACTGTGCTGCCATTTTCACGATACGCAGGAAGTTCATACCAATAGCTTGTCATAATTTCTCCCGAATCAAGCTGATGCTCATTTGTGTAAGAAGGATCTCCAACCTGCACATAAACATTTTCTTTTCCTAAGCGATTAAAATCAACCGTGGCCAATATCACTACTGCAGCCACCAATAGAATAGAAATTATACCAATTGTTATACCAATTATTTTTTTCATTTAATTTCCCTCCTGAATTGTATACAAAATTGTCTTATGAAACCCTCGTATGGTAATAAAATAATAACTAATATAAATTAATACATACGCCGACATCCAAATTATGATTGGTGCTAATAGGTCCATTTGAAATAAATTAGTAAATGCAATCAAAGCAACTGTACCATGCAGTAATCCAAGTAAGAGCGGTGCTATAAATATTAATCCAACTTGGTGACGAATGGTACGCTTTATCTCTTTTTTTGATACACCAATCTTATATAGTATGGAATACTTATCTTTATCATCTTCAGCCTCTGTCATCATTTTAAAGAATATAATACTGCCAGTGGCAACAAGAAAGACAAGACCTAAGAAACTACCAACAAATAACATGATTCCTGTTCCCTCTAAAGAATCTTGATAATCTTGTACAGCACTGGAAAAGTCTACTGTTGATGACTTCGCTTCTAACACCTGGGACAAGTCTAAGTGCTCTTTATAATTTTCTAATTGCACAGCTTGATAA
This sequence comes from Virgibacillus oceani, assembly GCF_041521345.1. Taxonomy (GTDB): domain Bacteria; phylum Bacillota; class Bacilli; order Bacillales; family Amphibacillaceae; genus Virgibacillus_N; species Virgibacillus_N oceani_A. The sequence goes on from NZ_JBGOHB010000050.1 coordinate 19,125, forward strand.
GTCGATTCTTCTGCATTCAAATCATTGTATGCTTCCTCATGAGCAACAATTACCGCACCAGGCACCGTAGAAATATTGAAGATAGATTTTCCATAAATTTGTACAACTTCATGATCTACATGATTAAAGGAAACTTCCTTTACATTTTCCGTCCATTCTTCATCATAAAACGGTTCTATCATGGCAACTTCGTCCTCGGTTATGTTTAAGGAATTAATATCCCATTCAAGCGCTTCCGCCAACTTCTCAAATGCAGAATGGTCAATAACTGTATACTCTTTCTCCATTTGTTCACTGTTAATACGAATACTCTTCGTATCTACACGAATCGATTCTTTTACAACAGAAGCATCGATATCTTCTGCTTGCCCTTCCCACATAAATGAGAATGGTGTATATTGTTCTACGTTTTTCTCCGTATTATAATATATTCCAAACACTGCACCGCCTGCTGTAATCGTTGTTGCACTTAACGTAGCTATAATAGTTAATGTCTTTGCATTTCCACGAATTCGATATAACAGTTGGGAAGCAGACATTAAATTGAGACCTTTCCATGCCCAAAACTTCCTTTTTTTCAACATATGAAGTACGTAAACCAGCACACTGTTAAATAGGAGATACGTACCTAATACGGTTAAGGCAATAATGACGATTGGCATTGCTACGCCTAAAATCTTCCACGCTTCTGAAGTTAAATCTTGTAATGCTAACCAATAAGCTGTCACCAATGAAGCCAACCCTAGCATTACTGAAACTAGCCTGGCTTTTGGCAATTCTTCTCCTTTTTTCGATGCATGAAATAAATCAATCAGCTTAAATCGATAAATAACCCTATAACCTTGCAACGACGTAACAAGGAATATAATCAAGAATACGATAATTGTCTCAACAACAGCATTGGATGAGAATGCAATACCAACGTCGATATTCAATTCCATTAACTTCAGAAGAAGAGATAGTAGTAATTGAGATAGGAAGAAACCTAGTACTACTCCCACGATTAAAGAAATTAACCCTATTACCATATTTTCAAAGAACAATAAAAAGCCTATTATTTTTTTTCGTACACCCATTAATGAATATAATGCTACTTCCTTCTTTCGCTTCCTCATAAAAAAGGAATTTGAATACAGAATAAAGATGGCAACAAAAATGATAAGCACAAAGGCGGAAGCACTCATTATACCACTAATTTGTTTTGATTTTTCTGCCAACTCACTTATATCACCACTATGTTTTAAAGTTGCAAACGTAAAAAATATAATGATGGAAAAAATGGTTGAGCCAATATAAAGTCCATAACTTTTCATATTTCGACGGATATTCTTCAGTGCTAAATTAAACAATGTCATGCCCGTCACCACCTAGTTGTGCCAGTTCATCTAAAATCATTTGGTAAAACTCTTTTCGTGAGTGTGTACCACGAATCATTTCTCTAGATAAACGCCCATCACTGATAAATAGTATTCTTCTGCAAAAGCTTGCTGCAAATGCATCATGAGTCACCATCATTATGGTTGTTTCCTGATCTTCATTTAATGAGCTCAAGGCCTTTAATAAATCCGTTGCTGACTTGGAATCAAGTGCCCCAGTAGGCTCATCTGCAAAAATCAATTTTGGATTAGAAACGAGAGCCCGGCAAGATGCAGTCCGTTGTTTCTGTCCACCAGAAATTTGATAGGGGTATTTATCGAGTATTGCTTCAATCCCGAATGCTTTTGCCATTGATTCTACTTTTACATCAATCTCTTTTGCAGGAAGTTTTGCAATTGCAAGTGGTAATACGATATTCTCACGTACCGTTAAAGAATCTAGTAAGTTGTAATCTTGAAATATAAATCCGAGATGGTCCCTGCGAAAATCAGCAAGCTGATTCCCTTTCATTTTTGCAATATTATCATTTTCTATATAAATATCACCTATAGAAGGGGTATCAATTGTCGCTAATACATGAAGTAATGTTGACTTTCCAGCACCGGATGGCCCCATGATTCCAACAAATTCACCATGATCTATCGTAAAGGAAATGTCCTCCAGTGCTTTAAACGTATTCGCTCCTTTTCCAAAGACTTTCTCAACATTTTTGACCAGTAATAAAGATTCCATTATTCCTTCACCTCTTTCGTATGTTGTCTTTACTATATCCCTCCACCCTTAAACTACAATCACATTTACCTTACAAAATCCTTAAATACGTTTTTTCTAGCAAACTTCTGTTAAGATAGAATAAATTAGATGATAATAACAAGTATGAAGAGGTGAGGTGATAAACATGAAAAGACCACGCATTCTCATTGTTGACGATGAACAAGACTTATGCCAATTAATGAAAATAAGCTTAACAAAGGAAGGATTTTCTGAAATCGAAATGGCAGGCACCATAGAAGAAGGATGGAAAGGATTTCAAGCTTTCGAACCAAACCTAGTAATATTAGATGTTATGCTTCCTGATGGAGAAGGTTATGATTTGTGTAAAAGAATAAGAGAAGTTTCACGTATCCCTATTCTCTTCTTGTCTGCTAAATCCGATGAAGTGGATAAAATATTAGGACTGGCAATCGGTGGAGACGATTATATTACGAAACCTTTTAGTCCAAAAGAGATGGCCTATCGCGTGAAGGCACAACTTAGGCGTGCGGGTATATATACAATAGAGGCAACTACAAAGACAACTGCAGCTATGGCGTCCAGCGTCGGTCCTTTTGAACTCAATTCAGATGAAACTGAAGTAAAAAAGGACGGTCATTTACTTGAGTTAACCGCCAAAGAAGTTGGATTATTGGCAATATTTATGCGGAATCCGAACCAAATCCTCAGCAAAGAAACCTTATTTCTAAATGTATGGGGGGAGGATTTCTATGGTGCTGATAATACATTAATGGTGCACATTCGCAGGCTTCGGGAAAAAATTGAAGACAATCCGTCTGATCCTTCCTATATAGTAACGGTGAAGGGACTAGGTTATCGATTCGTGCCAAATAATGAGAAATGAGTTATGGATTTGTAGTTATTTTGCATAAATATAGACTTTCCTTTTTTAGCAGATAAGAAAGTATAAAATACTTTCTTACTGCATAAGTGCAACTAAGGTTGTCCCCTAAAGGCTTGGTGACAACCAAGTTTTCTAAGAATAGGTGATAGAAAATGAAATGGAAACTAACTGCTCGTTATTTAATATCCATTTTAAGCATCGTATTTATTGTAACAATTGTAAACACTATAATCTTTTTTGGACTGCTTATTTATCAAGCCTCCCAGAATACAGATGATACAGAAAATAGTTCTGGTGAAAATTTCACTCGCACATTCAGCCAATACCTAACATTAGAGGATAATCAACCTTATGTGACAGAAGAAGGAGAGACTGCCTTAGAAGGATTTGGTGCCTGGCTGCAAATCTTAGATGACAATGGAAATGTGATTTCGTCATATCAAACTCCAGATCATGTCGCGACAAGTTACACCCCCATTGATCTTATACACAAATATAAGTATATGGATGATGAATTACATACGTACTTTATAGGCGATTATGAAGGATATAGTTACTTAATTGGTGTGCCAAATTCTAATGAAAAACGTGAAGTATTTATGCTTAATCCAGCCACAATCATAATGTATGCCTCACGGTTTTTTGGATTCATTATCATCGTAGATTTAATTATTGTGGCAGTCATTGGCTTCTTGTTTAGTACTATTTTAACAAAACCCGTAAATCGCATTATTGAACGTATTAATGAACTAAAGGAACGACAATTTCACACAAAAAAACCAAAACGCCCAGGCATATACAAACGTGTATTTGCAGATCTAAATATTGTTTCGACGACATTGCAAGAACACGAAAAGGAACGTATTAAATTAGAAAAAATGCGAAACGATTGGATTAGTAATGTCTCGCATGACATCAAAACGCCACTCGCTTCCATTCGTGGTTACGCTGAACTCTTACGTAACGATAATGTCTCATCAAATGAACGCTTAGAGTATGCAGAGGTAATCGAACGACAATCCCTTTATATGAAGGAGTTAGTAGATGACTTCAATCTAACAATGCGACTTCGAAACCAAGAAATGCCACTTCAACGACAGGAGACAAATATGGAAGGCTTTGTTCGAGAAATGGTCATTGATTTACTAAATGATCCTCAATTTGGCTCGTCACAAATTCATTTCTATAGTGAAAATAGCGAACTAAGCTGGAAAATAGACCAGCATTTAATGAAACGCGCTTTGCTCAACTTTATGTATAATGCATTAATTCATAATGATGAAAATGTAGAAGTTTTTGTAAATGTTACAGAAGACGCTATTATCATACAAGACAATGGAAAAGGTATTTCCCCTGAAGACCAAGATCAAGTTTTTGACCGCTATTATCGTGGTACAAATACTGGACATATACAAGGAACCGGCCTTGGAATGGCAATTGCTCGGGATATTATATTAGCTCATGGAGGGGAAGTTAAGCTTACGGGCCAAGTTGGAAAAGGGACAAATATCAAGATATCGTTTAACGTCTTTCAAAGCAATATTTGTCATGATGTAATTCCAAAATCTTTCGATAATGAATCAAACAAAAAACCTCCTATATAAAAGTTTCACACCACCGTAGGTGTGCCTTCTAATTATAAGAGGTTTTAAGTGGTAAACAGTTTGGCAATTGGTGGTAAATTTTCATTGGCAGTAATCACCGTGATTACTGCCAATGAAATGTACCAACAGTGACATCTTTTTTACCACTTAATGACAGGAAGTGTACCAATGAATGACAGACTGTTTTACCGTTTCATACCTTCTGGATGATCTAAGTCAAAAACCCGTGGTTTTTGGAATCTGGAATGCTATATTTATTGTACAAATCTGATTGATTTTCAATAAGAACAGCCTTCCGCAATCGGGCCAGATTGTTGAATAAAGTTAATTTAGATCATGATAAGATTGTATTTAATTAACTACTTAAAGGGAGTGATTAAATTGGATAATAGTGGATATAGCAAGCGACATATTGAATGGATGGAAAACTTGGAGATAAGCTCCTGGGATGTCAAAATGTATCGCATTACAAAGCAAAAAAGTGCAATAACAACGTAAGCGTCAAATAAAACACACATAGAACCAGAAAGTCATCCATGCGATAATCTTCTTAGAAATGAATTCAGGAGGTTATGCGATGACTCTAAAAGACAAAAGAATAGAATGGGAAGCGCGGTATGATGCTTGGAAAGATAGCGGGCAAAGTGTAG
>NZ_JBGOHB010000051.1:0-22438 GCF_041521345.1 Virgibacillus oceani
TCCGTTTTATAATAAAACGTTTGATTCTTTTTGATGAGACTTCACCTCCCACAAAGAATATATGTTCTTTTTATTATAGCACAGACGTTCTTGATCGGGAAGTCGGATCATTTGAATTGGCATAAACTAACCCTGATCCGAAGTCGATTCACCCCCACCCTACTCACATGGTTCCTTGAGGATGGGGTACTCTCGACTGGGGTTGATAGAAGAGCCATTTTTATGTTTCAGTGAAGGGCGGGGCTACCGTGCAAGGCTGGAAAACTGGTATAAAGATCAAAAAACAGCACTGCAAAAAGTGATGGAATTTGGCACATTGGAAACCATCCTAGGGAGCGTTACCATGGGACTCGGCATTACATTTGTGCCAAGGACGGCCGTATCCCATTCGGGAGTTAATCCGATGCCATAATTTACCTAAAAAATACAATAAGATTAAAACAGTATTTATCAGAAGGAAGGACACTTATTTAACCTCGACACTGGAAAAGTTTATTGACACCTTCGAAGCGGGTAACGAAGGGCCAGCTTATCCGCTATCTGTTTGATACAGGCTTTTGAGAATCTGGCAGGAACTACAAAACGCAAGCAGAAGGATACCTGCTACACTAACCTGAATAATATTTTCCGGTTTTCTTCTGCAGCATCTTCAAATACTTGCAAAACAGCCTTCCCATAATTCCCAAGCTGCGCCATCATTTGTTCATGGTGAATGAATTCAATTTCCAAGGGCTCAGCGTGCGTACTAAGGGCGTCCCAAAGTGCATCCAGATTGTTCCCATAGTATGCTTGCAGGTTCAATTGTTCTTTTAAATAGGAATGGACGGTGCCCTTTCCCTGTATTTTTGTCCCATCTAATATAACTTGTCTCATCTTAATCATCTCCATATAATAAAGTAAAGGTATCATAATGGTCGGCAGTATAATAGATTAACCCATCATTTGAATAAACGATGCGCTCCGGGCGTCTGTAGCCGCCTTCATAATTAATATCTGCCTCATAATATTGCCTGCCTTCTTCGTCCGGAAGATTTCCTTCCCGATTGCCGAATCGATCACCGCCAATACTCTTTTGATCCGTTACTTCCCAAAGATTTCCCTCACTCGGCTCCCATCCTAAGTCATAGGCCGCTTCCTTTGTTATATAATTAGCTGGAAGCTCAGCAAAATTGTGGATGTAAATGGCGACTTCTTCCTTTGCCGTATAATAGCCATCTTCATCTATTTCCCCATCTTGTATGCTTTCTTCTTTATTCTCGTTCTCTTGTTCGACTACGGGACCTTCAGCAGTGCACCCGGTAAACAAGATGGCAGCCAACAAAAAAGCAAGGACATAAAATAACCGCTTCATAACAACACCCTTTTGATGTTTTAAAGCCCTTGGCAACCGAATTCGGTATTACCAAGGGCTTTTCGTCTTATATTAAAGTAAAACTAAATGTAATCGTTCAATGTGGGGTTACCACTCTTTCCTGTCACTTTATCCTAACTGCTGATGAAGAAATTCTGTTACGGATTCCGGTGTTTTCGTATAGGCACTATGCTGGTGAGCCTTCTTTTCCCCATTTTGGAAAATCAATATACTCGGAATACCCATCACTTCATATTTTTCCGCAATACCTTTTACTTCATCACTATTTACTTCATACCATTTATGATTATTGAATTCTTCCAGTATATCTCCAATAAACATGTCCATACGCTTGCAGTCCGGACACCAATCGGCAAAAAACTTTATAATGACAGGTTCCGGGCTGTCGATAATTTCATAAAATTGTTCCTCCGTTTTTATTGCTTCCATACTTGTGCACACTCCTTTCTAAATCTATTGTAATCGTCGGAAGGGTATTTGTCTTTTACTTTGCTTTACGCTTTATGCTCCACTCTTCCAAGGATATAAGCAGCAAATAGACCGGCAGCAAATGTCACGATACTTGCAATCATAAGGGGGGGAGTTTCTGCCCATCCTGGAAATACAACAACCGTGGCTCCGATAACGAATCCGATAATGAGAGCAAACGCTGCAGTACGGTATTTTTGTAAGAAGAAATGAACGATTTTACTCATCAAAATAATTCCGATCGCAATGCCAAGCCCTGTAACAAAAATAATATCAAACTGCAAATTATTAACTGCGTCGATAATCGTATAATATACACCAATTACCAGAAAAATAAATGCTCCACTGATCCCGGGCAGAATCATGGCAGCACTCCCAAGCATACCTGAAAAAAATAATAATGCATACGTGGAAAAATTCATTTCCGTAATAACTTCACTTCCCGCAGGATTAAAAAGACCCATAAAGCCAACAACTACGGCACCAGCTATTAACAAAAGATAATGCCTTAACTGAAACGTTTTTCTAACGTCCACCTGGTTAAATAAGAAAGGCAACACCCCTACAATTAAACCAAGGAAAAAAAACTGAGTGGGAACTGGGTAGTTTTCAGATAACCATTTAATGAGGCGGGATAATAGAAGAATCACACTTACCATCCCTACCCCCAAAGGTATCAAAAAACTTAAGTGCTTTTTCCATTCTCTGCTGAAAAGTCCATTTATTGCTGCGATCAATCTCTCATATATTCCCAAGACAACAGCAATCGTTCCGCTGCTAATGCCTGGCATCAGTTCAACTGCTCCCATAACAAAACCACGGTATATATTTTTCCATTCCATGTTTGTAAATCTCCTTATGTATCAAACTGGGGTCTCGTCCCATGCAATATAAATCACAGAGTTATCATACCAAATTATACGATAAAATAATATAAAAAATGCCCAAAATGTTTGTCCAGCACAATTTGGGAAATCTTTATATAATCAAGTTAAATACAGTCACGGCAAGGCCATAATTCGACAAAATTCGGGAAGTGACAAATCTTTACGGTGGGGCGAGCATTTAGCGCAGTCCCAGGCACCGTCGCCCCTACAAACCCATATTCTTGGCGATAATCGTTTTCATTATCTCGTTCGATCCTGCATAAATAGCCGCTACTGGTACATCCCGGTATCTTCTTGCTATCTCATATTCCTCCATATACCCATAGCCGCCATGGAGCTGCATACACTCCGTGGCAATGTTTTTTGAAGTATCCGTCAGCCAATATTTTGCCATGGACACCCTCGAGACAACATCCTTCCCGGCGATATGATCCTCGATCACTGACTCTAAAAAAGCATGACCAAGTTCCACTTGTGTAGCCAGCTCAGCCAGTTTAAATTGTGTATTTTGGAAAGCACTATTGGTTTTCCGAATGCTTCCCGAGACTTCACATATTCCACCGTCATATTTACCATTTCTTCGGAAGCTACCTGGCCGCCTATCGCTACAACCAGTCTTTCCTGCTGGAGTTTTTCCATTAAATAACGGAAGCCTCTCCCTTCGATGCCGATCAGGTTTTCCTTAGGCACACGGCAATCCTCAAAATATAATTCTGCGGTATCCTGTGCGTGCAACCCAGCTTTATCTAGCTTACGCCCTTTCGTAAAACCGGGCATTCCCTCTTCTATTACTAACAGACTGATCCCTTTGTGCTTTGGTTCTGCATTTGGATCCGTTTTCACTACAGCCAATACCAAATCAGCATGAATCCCGTTTGTGATAAAGGTTTTTTGACCATTTACAATGTAATGATCGCCGTCCTCCATAGCAGTTGTTTGGATATTTGCCAGATCAGATCCGGTTCCGGGCTCTGTCATGGCAACCGCTGTAACGTGATTACCGGTAACACAGCCGGGAAGCCAGCGTTTTTTCTGTTCTTCATCTCCATAAGACGCTATATAGGGCACAACAATATCAGAATGCAGGCCTATTCCTATTAAACTTGTTCCAATCCGTTCTAATTCTTCCAGAATAATAACCGAGTAACTGAAATCGAGATTCAGCCCGCCGTATTCTTCTTCAACCTGGGGGCAAAGAAATCCCATTTCTCCCAGATTACCCCATAATTTTTTCGGGATCATCCGGTCCTTTTCCCATTGACTATAAAAAGGTGCTACCTCCTTCTGTAAAAACTTCCGGAGTGATTTACGGAATAGTTCATGTTCTTCAGTTTCAAACCGGTATTTTCTACTCATCTCCAACCCCCATTATTTTGGCTGCATGCGAATCGAACCATCCAGGCGGATTACTTCACCGTTTAACATCGGATTTGTCACAATGCTTTCTACCAATCTTGCATATTCACCCGCCAATCCCAATCGGTTCGGGAAAGGAACTGATTTCCCCAATGCCTCTTTTGCAGACTCCGGCAGCTTTTCAAACATCGGTGTTTCAAACAACCCAGGGGCAATCACCATGACTCTAATCCCCTTACTTGCAAACTCCCTGGCGATAGGCAGCGTCATACTAGCTACCCCACCTTTGGATGCGCTATAAGCTGCCTGCCCGATCTGTCCTTCAAATGCGGCGACAGAGGCCGTATTAATAATAACCCCGCGTTCTTTCTCTTCATTTTCTTCGTTATCTGCCATGTAAGAAGACACAACCCGGATGACATTAAACGTGCCAATTAAATTTACCTGAACAACTTTCTCAAATTGACTTAATTCCATCGTGCCTTTACGGGATAGCACTTTACCAGGCGTGGCAATGCCTGCACAGTTAACGAGCATATTGATGGAACCTAAAAACGCCTTGGCTTTATTTGTATTCGCTTCCACTTCTTCGGCATTTGTTACGTTGGTTGCCAAAAAATAAACACTTTCATTCCCAAGCTCTGTGATTACTTGATTTGCTTTCTCCTCATTTAAATCGAAAATAACTGCTTTTCCACCGGATGAAACAATGTTCCGAACAGTAGCTTCCCCCAGTCCGGATGCCCCTCCTGTAACAATCGCTTTTGTATCCTTAAAAAGCATATTTACCTCTCCTCTGATAACCTTTCGATCACAGTTGCGTTAGCCATTCCCATTCCTTCACAAATTGCCAGCAGGCCGTATCTGCCACCGCTTCTTTCCAATTCATTCACCAGAGAAACCATCAGTTTTGTCCCAGTTGCTCCCAAGGGATGACCAAGCGCGATAGCTCCTCCATTCACATTTAATTTTTCCGGATCTGCATCTAATTCTTTTGACCAGGCCAGCGGAACGGGTGCAAAAGCTTCATTCACTTCATAACGATCCATATCATCCATGGTTAAACCTGCTTTCTCTAAAACTTTTTTGGCTGCAGCAATCGGCCCTGTCAGCATGAGTGTGGGGTCTGATCCAACCACACTTCTTGCAACAATTCTTGCTTTTGGCACTAACCCCAACTGATTCGCTTTTTCTCGGGACATAAGTAACACCGCACTTGCCCCGTCACTCATTTGACTGGCATTTCCAGCTGTAATTTTACCGTCATCCTTAAACACCGTTTTCAATTCGCTTAAAGCCTCTATTGTAGTATCTTGTCGTGGGCCTTCATCCACTTTTACCACTGTAGAAGTCCCATCCTCATTTGGCACGGAAACAGGGGTTATCTCTTTTTCATAATTTCCCCGATCAATTGCCTTTAAAGCCCTTTCATGACTCTTTAAAGCATATTCATCCAGTTGTGCTCTGGAAAACTCCCATTTATCAGCGATTTTTTCAGCTGAAATTCCCTGATTCACAATCTCATATTTTTCGGTCAATTTTTTACTAGGTTTCGTATCCGCCATTTGCGAAAACATCGGAACACGTGTCATACTTTCCACCCCGCCGGCAACGACAATATCCATATCGCCTGATGCAATAGCCTGGGCAGCAAAGTGTACTGCTTGCTGGCTTGACCCGCATTGACGGTCAATCGTTACACCTGGAACATGTTTTGGGAAGTCAGCAATCAAGAGAGAAGTACGTGCGATATTTCCTCCCTGTTCACTGCTTTGAGTAACACAGCCCAATATGACATCTTCCACAAGTTCTTTATCCAAGTTCGCCCGCTTCATTAAATCATTCAATACTTCTGCTGCCAGCTCATCCGGACGGTAATTGGCAAAAGCACCTTTTCTGCGTCCGACAGCTGTCCTGCACCCTTCCACAATAACTACATCTCGCATAGTCCCACTCCTGTTTTTTTAATTTTATGTTAGTTTAGTGCAATTATATCTGGATCTTTCCTTAAATGAAAGTGGCAGTATATATTTTAGCGTTAGACCCCTAAGCTCTTAACCTTAAGTAATCTCATTTTTTTAATAATGCGTCATGTTTTAATACATCATTTAAGGGAAAACATATAATAGATTACTAGATCAAAGGAGGATCATGATGGCTAGAACACAATACCAGCCAACAAAGAATAAACAGCTTACAGATGCCCAGGAAGTACGTTATGCAAAAGAGTTTAAACTTGCAGACATCGCTTCAGGATATCGAAGAGAATGGGTAAAAGAAGCAAAAAATGAAAATCCTAAACTGATCAACTAAATATATAGGAATAGCATGCGCGCAAGAAAATCCCCGCTTGATTTTTGCTTAACACCTTACTATTGTGAGGTGTTTTTTGGCATGTAAGAAAGTATAAAACTTTCTTACATGCATAAGTGCACAAGAAATGCTGCGGGAGTGACACATCGCAGACGAAGGCTTCCGCCATTAAGATTTGCACTTCACTGCATAAGGGCTTCTAAGAAAGAAAAGTACGCTTTCAAGCATCCTTTCAACGGTAAGCCCAGGTTTCTAATGATAAAGGTGAAACATTTTCTGCTGCTCATTCGTCATTCTATGTAGAAACTATTTTGATTTCTCCCTGCCTTAAAATAATATTAATAAAGAATCTTTCCCAAGCATCCTTTCGTTAAAAGTGATAAAATAGTACTAAACTGTATTTCCTTGCAGCGACGTGCACATGTTATATAAAATAGCGCAAATTTTGATAAACGTTTTTACGCTTTTATGCATAAATTATTAGAAAACTTGGCTTATCGTCTTTCAAGGTGAAAGCCTTAACGCCGTTTTTCCTCTACGATGTATTGCTTGATAAAACTTCATCTTGTTTTGGGGTGACTTACGTGAAACGATATCTTACTGCTTTATTCCTCAGTATGAGTGCAATTGTGTTGGTTGTTGGCTTGCGGATAGACTTCCAATGGAATGGAATCATTTCCTGGGGCTTGTCTTTTATTTTCCTGTTATTCGCAGCCTATTACACCAAATATATTCCAAATGAAAAAAAAGAAAAAAATGTAAAAGAAAAGAGACTATAATACAGTCTCTTTATTCTGGGTGAAATGGACATTTCCCTTCTATTGGCTCAGCATCATCTCCGATAAAATATTGCTTCCATTCCCGGTGATCCACATCACCGTAATGACTTATATTCGGATGCTTTGGCAGCTTATCCCATTTCTCTACTCTTTTTCTTACCTTTTCCCGGGACATGGCACCGCCCTTCGAAGTACCCTCCAACTTTTCAAAAATACGCCGTGGCTGAAATCCGATCACTAAGCTATTTCCCAAGTCTCTTGTTTTTCTCTGTTTATATGCTGGTGCGTTGCCAAAGGCGAAGTAAGGCTCTCCAGCAAAGGAAAAATTCCATAAATAATGATTCGGGTCTTTCGGATACCCTTCCGGCCACGGATGCCTGTCATGATGATGTAAATACTGCAGGATCTCCCAAAAATAATCCCTGTAATATTCCAGTGACCGCTCCTCATTTTCTGGTTCTACAAATAGAAAAAATCCATGCCTGACTAACTTTTCCTGATGATAAAAAAGCGAATTAAATTCCTCTAACGCCCGCAGTAGACCAGACCAGTCATCATGCGTGATATAACCGTATCTCAACTCCCCGCGCTGTTGACCCGACATGCCAAAATAGCACGGGAAAGTCGGGTTGGTTACTATCGCTTCAAAATTTCTATATTCATCATTTACCCACTTGGGCAAGGATTCGGGGTGATTTTCAAAAGTGTCTTTTGTCAATAAATAGCTAGCTGTCCGTTCCACAAAGATCCTCCTTTATGACTTTACCTTCATCCAACTATACCCGGCAGCAAACAAACTAAAACAGACTTATTAAATAGGTGTTTTCCCATTTAAAAAAGGGTATAAAAAAAGAAATGTTCATTATGAAAGGAGGAGGCACAGGAAGTCACCTGTGTTGAGAAAAATGAAAAGTGCAGCTATAGGAATCAATAAAAACTATTCTTGTAAAAATGAATACGCTCCGATAAAAAAAGTGATTACTGCAGCACCACTGTACATGCAGATTGAAGAAGCTATCAATGAAACACAAAAATATTACATGAAAGAAAACATTGATCGGTCTGAAGCACTCAGGCAGCACAGCAATTTCATCCATGTTTTACGGCATGAAGGGATAGAAGTCATCGAACTGCCGGTAAAGAAAAATCTGCCGGAACAAATTTTTACACGGGATATTGGTTTTGTTATTAAGAACAAGCTTTTTATTTCCACAATGGCAAAGAACATCCGTCAAACTGAGGTTGATATTTTCAAGGACTGGCTAGAGGAGCGCGGCATGGACTTCAAGCTTTGTTTCTCCGGTATTGAAGGTGGAGATGTAGTTGTTGACGAAGATACACTTTGGATTGGCTGCAGCCAAAGAACCTCTTTTCAGGCAATTTGCAGTTTGGAAAAGGAATTCCCTGAACATACAATAAAAACAGTCCAATTGGAAAAAAATATGCTGCATCTGGATTGCGCTTTTAATATCATCGGCAGGGATACGGCAATTATTTATCCTCCAGCAATTGATGAAGCATCTTATCATTTGATGCAGTGCCAATATCACTTAATAGAGGTAACCAATGAAGAACAGTTTAATATGGGGCCGAATGTCTTAAGTATTGGAAATAAAACGGTGATCAGCTTACCTGAAAATAAAAGGCTGAATCACAAACTGCATGAAGCAGGTTTTGAAGTGATAGAGGTTGAATTTTCAGAAATCATTAAATCCGGTGGTTCTTTCAGGTGCTGTACATTACCTTTATTGCGAGGATAAATAGGTGCCTGAATCCATTTGGAGACAGGCACCTTTTATTACTTAAATTTAAAATTATACTTATCTCTAAGTGAGGCAGGTGCGATTTTCACCATTTGCTGAAGGATTAAAAAGGCTATCACAACATCATCAACTAAACCGATCACAACCAGGAAATCCGGGATCAGATCAAATGGAAAAACAAAGTAACCTAACATAATCGCCACGAAAAATAGCTTCGTTGCCGTTTTTATTTCGGAAGTTAAAAAGAAATCCTTTATAAAAGGTACCGACTTATGAATTTTAAACAGAAATCGAATTCTTCTTAAAAAGCGCATCATTTCACTACCGCCTCTTATTACTGTGTTTGGTTTGTGGACAGGGGTTCAAAAATCAGCCGGTCATCCGCTTCATCTGGGTTACCCCTTCCATCTGTATTATTTGTGATAAAGTATATTCCATCCTCTGCAGGAAGCACATCCCTGATTCTTCCCACATCTGAGACGATCACTTCCACTGTTTCTTCCACAGGATCAAATTGGCGCACACTTTCCCCGCGCAATGAGGCAAAATAAAATTGACCATCTGTAAAAGCCATGCCTGAAGGTGCCCAAGTGTCATTTCCAGAATGAAGAATTGGCGTTTCCATCCCATCCTCTTCTTCATTTCCTTCGATTACCGGCCAGCCGTAATTATTGCCAGCTTTTATGTGATTCATTTCATCAAGTGCTTCTGCACCATGCTCTGTAGCATACAGTTCTCCATCAGGTGTCCATGCCAGACCTTGCGGGTTACGGTGTCCATAGGAATAAACATAAGAATCATCAAACGGGTTATCGTCTGAAATGGAACCATCTTGTTCCATACGCAGGATTTTTCCGGCCAGACTACCCAGATCCTGTGCCAGTTCCGGATCAGCCGCATCACCAGTCGTAATATACAATCTATCGTCCGGTCCTAATTGAATCCTCCCTCCCTGATGAACCTGACCACCCGGGATTTCATCAAGTAGAATCTCGGTCTCTATCCAAGCATCTTCTGTTTCTTCCACTGTAACTACCCGCTGAAAATATTCACCTGCTTCCTCATAGGAATAATAGGCAAATGCGGTACGCTTTTCATTGAAATCCTCCGGTAATTCAATACCTAAAAGTCCCGCTTCTGGATGATTTGACAGGCTTTGATCAAGTTCTACCGGTTTACGCTCCTCTTCCTCGTCCTGAATTGTAACTATGCTGCCGGTCCGCTCGCTGATATAAAAAGTATCCTCATGCAATTGAATCTCCCAAGGTTCTTCCAGGTTTTCTGCTATGACCGTCCGTTCATTCCTTGTTTCAGAACTACCTTCTGCACCTTCTTCCTCTTCCGTACCTTTTATCTCCTCATTCTCTGAAATTTCCTCTTCAGCAGGTTCTTCTGCATCATTTGCTGCACAGGCAGTAATGAATAAAATGAATATCAAGAGTGAAATAAATGAAATATATCGAATAACATAAACCTCCTATGAACTTCGATGTTTTTAATTTTCTTATTCCCGACACTTCAGACGACATAAACTTTGAGTTTACCTAAAAATAAAGGTTGACTTTAAAGAAGCTGTTTTCGTAAGCTTTATTGCTTTTATTGTTCGTAGTTGATAGTAACTGCAAAGTAACTTTAAATGATGTTGGAGCATCAATATCGCTCCGGAAATACAGGGCGGCTGGTGAGCCTCCTTGCCCCGACAAGGGGTATGCCGACGTTGCCCGCAAAGGGCGGTTTTAGTCGGCCTTCATTTGTCGCACTGTGGGGTCTCACCGATGCCTTTTTTCCCGCAGGAGTCTCCGTGTTTTTCCTCCGCTAGTATGGTTTCTTTTTCTACTACTATTGCAATCGGTCAAAACAGTTTCATTGCTGTCACTAGTCCGGGTGAGCGTAGGGGGGCGACTCCTGCGGGAACAAATCTTTTCGGTGGGGCGAGTAATCGCAGTCCCAGCACGAGTCCGAAGACCCCGCAGAGTGGTCGAGTGGATGGAAGGCTAAAGTCGCGACGTCCTGTCGCAACACCTTCATGACTAACATCCTGTTAGCCCGAGGCTGAGGCCGTGCCCGCGGAAAGCGCCCCCCGAAGCGACCCCGGACGGTAAGCGTTGCTCAAATCGTTAAGAAAACAGCCTTAAATTTTAAGAAAACACGCATGAATATTATTTTAAGGATTCTTAATTATGGACTAAAATATATTTTTCTTGAGGAGAAAAGGTAAACTCACAGACATAAACCTATTAACTGCAGTGAAATCGCCCATGGTATTTCATTGGCTGCAAAATCAAAAATAAAAAGCACATTGTGTGCACTATGGTATGACACTGAATACAAAAAGTAAAATGAGGTAAAAAAACACCCGCTTTCCGAACAGTATTCGTCAAGCGAGTTTAAATCCTATCCTAATTTTGCTTTCTTTGCAGCTTTTTCACGTTCGCTTTTATTCAGCAGTTTTTTCCGCAATCGAATCGATTCCGGCGTTACCTCACAATACTCATCATCATTCAAAAATTCCAGTGCTTCTTCTAATGACATATCACGTGTTTTTCTGATTGTAGAGGTTTGATCCTTGTTTGCTGAACGGATATTGGTTAAATGTTTTTCTTTTGTAATATTAACCGTTAAATCGTTATCCCGATTATGCTCACCTACGATCATCCCAGCATATATTTCTGTACCCGGGTCAACAAAAATTACGCCGCGATCCTCTAATTGCATGATGCCATAAGTGGAAGTTTTTCCATTTTCCAAAGCTACTAAAACTCCCTGCTTTCTGCCGCCAATATGACCTTTCACAACTGGCTCATATGCATCAAACGTGTGATTGATAATACCATAGCCATGTGTTTGTGACATGAACTCTGTGGTATAACCGATTAACCCTCGGGAGGGAACCTTGAATTCCAGACGAACCTGTCCATTTCCCTGGTTTACCATATCCAGCATTTCCCCTTTGCGGGAACCAAGTGATTCCATCACAGGGCCTGTATAGTCTTCTGGAACGTCTATCTGCACATGTTCCATCGGCTCACATTTTTCGCCATCGATTTCTTTTATAATTACTTGCGGCTTAGATAATTGCAGCTCATAGCCCTCTCTTCGCATATTTTCAATCAAAATGGAAAGATGCAGCTCCCCGCGTCCGGAAACAGTCCAGACATCCGGAGAATCTGTTGGATCTACCCGCAAGCTGACATCGGTTTCCAGTTGTTTCATTAAACGTTCTTCAATTTTGCGAGATGTAATATACTTCCCTTCACGGCCGGCAAATGGGCTGTTATTCACGAGAAAAGTCATTTGCAGAGTCGGCTCATCAATACGCAGCCACGGCAAAGCATCCGCATGTTCCGGATCACTGATGGTTTCGCCTATATTAAGGTCATCGATACCGGAAATTGCAACAATATCACCGGCTTTTGCTTCTTTAATTTCCATCCGCTTCAAGCCACTGAAACCGAATAATTTCGTAATACGGAAAGGTTTTTTTGTTCCATCCTTCTTCATTACAGCAGCCTGCTGGCCAACAGCCATTGTACCGCGCACCACGCGGCCAATTCCAATTCTCCCAACATAATCATTATAATCAAGAAGGGTTACCTGAAATTGTAATGGGTCCTCCTGGCTATCCACAGGAGCAGGAATATGCTCCAAAATCGTCTGGAAAATCGGATCCATTGTTTCTTTCTGCATTTCCGCTTCAAATCCGGAAGTTCCATTTATAGCAGAAGCATAAACAACCGGAAATTCCAGCTGCTCATCATCTGCACCAAGCTCGATAAATAAATCAAGCACTTCATCAACTACTTCATTGGGACGGGCATTTGGCCGGTCTATTTTGTTTAAGACCACCATTGGTGTCAGCTTCTGCTCCAGTGCTTTCTTTAAAACAAAGCGGGTCTGCGGCATCGTCCCCTCAAAGGCATCCACTACTAAAGCCACGCCATCCACCATTTTCATAATCCGTTCCACTTCTCCGCCAAAATCCGCGTGTCCTGGGGTGTCCAATATATTTATCGCTGTATCGTTATATTTTATCGCTGTATTTTTCGCCAAAATCGTAATTCCACGTTCCCTTTCAATGTCACCGGAATCCATGGCACGGTCTTCCACCTGCTCATGTTCACGAAAGGTTCCAGAATATTTCAGCAACTGATCGACCAGGGTTGTTTTCCCATGATCCACGTGTGCAATAATCGCGATGTTACGAATACCTTCTCTTAATTGCATAAAAAGTACGCTCCTCTATTATTACCGAATGAATAAAACCATTATATTATAACATAAAGTTCCCTTGATATGGTGTTAGTAATCAAAAAGATTGGATTCACCAATCATACAGATGAAATTTTATTCAAATTTAATTTCAAACTTTGCCCCGCCAAGCGCTTCCGACTCACCTACTGTAATTTTACCATTCGATTGCTCAATAATCGCTCGGGCAATAGCAAGCCCCAGCCCTGTATCACCTTTTTTCCCTTTTACAAATCGGTGGAAAAGATGTGGGATTAAGTTTTCCGATACACCAGCTCCGTCATCCTCTATTATTATCCTGGTCGTTTCTTTTTCCTGGTATACGGACAGTTTTATTTTCGACCTCGCATGGCGAATTGCATTAAAGGTTAAATTTAACAGCGCACGCAGCATTTTTTCTTCATCCGCGGTAATTCGGATATTGTCCCCCACATTATACTTGAGTTCGATTTCATTTTCATTCGTTAGCGGCAGGGCTCGGTCAACTACTTTTTCTACCAAATAGGAAACTTCTATCTCTTCTGGCTGGTACACACTAGGTTCGCTGTCCAGCTTGGCCAGCAGGATCATTTCATTGATGATTGTTTTCAGCCTTTTCACCTCGGTTACCATCACATCAAGCCCTTTTTCCTCCTCTTCTTTATCAAAAACGCCTTCTTTAATTCCTTCCGCGTAACCCTGGATGGTCATTAAAGGCGTCTTCAATTCATGACTGGCATTCTGGAAGAATGACTGCTGTGAATTCATGTAACGCTGCAATTCTTTTGCCATCTCATAAACACTCTGCTCCACCTCTTTGATTTCCCCTGTTGCCTGCACCCGCTCGAGGTCTTCAAATTGCCTGTTTTCTATCTTCTTGACTTGTTTTTGCAAACGGCTTAGCGGTGTCACTAATTTATTTGTTAGAAAATAACTGAGCAACACAGCAGCTATAGCCCCGATGATAAAAACGATAAGCAGTCTAAAGATGAAGTTCTGCTGTACCACATGTAAATCATTCATCGGCGTCAATAAAATGAGTTCCAGCCCTGTTGCTTCCGGATAGACCAGAATCCTTGAGTTCACAAATTTTGCGTTTCCGTAATCCCACACAGGCTCTGAGCTGTCTGCAAAATTATTATTTTGAAAGAAACCATTCACCACTTCAGGTGGCATCGTTGAAAAGAATACAGCATCCTCATTCCGGTCATATAAAAACAGCTGCAGGTCCTGATCCTCCAAAAAACTGCCGAACTGCTGAATATCCGTTCTCGGTCCAAATCGGTCATCGAGTACTTCGACTAAAATTTCCCCGCTCTGCCTCAATTGTCTTTGTTCATCCTGAATTAAAAGATCCATTAAAAGCGAATAAATAAAATATCCGGTTACAGCCATTACAACAAGCAGCAATGCGGTGAATGCAGCATTCAGCTGAGATTGGAGCTTCATTTGCGATCCTCTTCTATTCTTAGACGGTATCCGTATCCCCAAACCGTCTCGAGATTTAATTGACCAATTTTTTTCCGGATCCGTTTAACGAGATCATCAACAGCACGGTCACTCCCAAAATAATTATCGCCCCATATCTTTATTAATAACTCTTCACGGGAAAAGGCCCTGTTGACATTTTCTGCTAGCAATAATAGCAAATCAAACTCTTTGGTCGTTACTTCCTTCTCCTCACTTTTGAAAAAAATCCGTCGCTCTTTTTTATCTATTTCAAGATGTCCAGCTTTCACCCTTTCCCCTGCTATTTCCGGCTCCTGTGTTTTCAGACTGGAACGTTTAAATAGGCGTTTCATCCGAGCTACTAATTCTCGTGGACTAAACGGTTTTGTTAAATAATCATCTCCGCCCAATTCCAATCCGAGAATTTTATCTATTTCATCATCCTTTGCCGAAATAATAATAATAGGGACTTCGCTTTCATTTCGAATTTTTTTGCAAAATTCATAGCCATCCATTCCCGGGAGCATAATGTCAAGGATCCACATATCAATTTTTTCAGACTCCCAAACACGCCATGCATTTTCAGCAGACCCTGAAATCGTTACGGCAAATCCTTCTTTTTTTAAATAAGCGGAAACAATATTTTGGATATTAGCATCGTCTTCCACCACTCCGATATGGTAATTCATTTAAGATCACCTTTTCCCATCATGTACTATCTCTATTTTTGCACATACAGCAGTATACAAACAACATTTTATTCTTTTATGTTTCTCTTAAAAATTTTTTTACACATTTTCACCACATTTATCCCAAATGTAATCCATAATTGCTATATATAATAAGAATTGTACAGATAATAAGAACAGAGTTGCTTCAAGTCCCCCCCTACCCCCTTGCTTGAAGTAAGCTCTCTGTACCCCCTTTTTTACTAATTACGTTAAAGAGGTGATTTAATGGCAGATGATCAAAATAAAAATCAACCATTTGAATCTAAAAATGAGCAGGAAGAACATAAAGAAACAAAAGAAACTAACTATATGAAGAGTGTAGAAGAAATGATCCATGATTCATCCGATTCAAATTTAAATGAAGAAGACATACAACATAACAGATCAAAGAAGGAACCTCCCTCGAAAAATAAAACATGGCTATACGTCCTGGTAAGCGGAATCACCGGCGGAGTGGTCTCAGCAGCAATCATTATAATATTTATAATGAATGGTGCAATCCCGACACAGGAGACATCACAGAGCCTTACAGCAGCAGAAGAAGATAACCAGCCGGAAGTTGTTCAAACAATTGGTGGTGAAGACAAGGAAATTTCATCCAGTATAGAAGATGCTTCAAGAGCAATAGTTGGTGTTGCGAATCTGCAGCAGCGTAGTATTTGGGAACAAAGTGAAGAAGCTGGTGCTGGCTCCGGAATCATTTATAAAAAAGAAGGAGATACAGCATACGTTGTAACAAACCAGCATGTTGTTGACGGGGCTGAGGAAGTGGAAATCGTAATGCCGGATGAAGAGCGGATTCCTGCCAAAGTGCTTGGAACCGACCCGCTTACCGATTTAGCCGTTCTGGAAATGGACGGGAAAAACATTGACACTGTGGCAAGCCTAGGGGCTTCTGATGATTTAAGAATAGGGGAAACGGTCGTTGCTATCGGTAATCCGCTGGGAATGAATTTTAACAATACACTAACAAGAGGGATTGTCAGCGGATTAGACCGTTCC
The DNA here is from genome assembly GCF_041521345.1 of Virgibacillus oceani. GTDB lineage: Bacteria > Bacillota > Bacilli > Bacillales > Amphibacillaceae > Virgibacillus_N > Virgibacillus_N oceani_A. The sequence continues at coordinate 16,348 of NZ_JBGOHB010000051.1, forward strand.
GTACCAGTGGATACTAATGGGGATGGCAATCCGGATTGGATTACAGAAGTCATCCAGACAGATGCTGCCATCAATCCGGGAAACAGTGGCGGCGCATTAGTGAATGCAGAAGGGGAAGTGATTGGCATTAATTCCATGAAAGTTGCCCGGCAGGAAGTGGAAGGCATTGGTTTTGCCATTCCGATAGATGCAGCAATACCTGTCATGGAACAACTTGAATCGAGCGATGAGATTGAACGGCCAATTATCGGGATCACTACTGCTTCATTAAATCAGGTTCCACCACAATATCATCATGAAATTGCATTACCGGAAGAAGTAGAAGGCGGTATGGTTGTTGCAGATGTGTTGAGCGGTTCAGCTGCAGATAATGCAGGACTTCAGCAATTTGATGTCATCACAAAAATCAACGGCCAGGAAGTTACATCCATTTTGGAATTACGTCAATTCCTATACTCAGATACTTCCATTGGAGAAACAGTGGAAATTGAATTTTACCGTGAGGGTAATCTCGAAACAGCGGAGTTAACATTACAAGCAGAAGACGAATCCACGGAAATGTAAATTTATATAACCTCCTAATAATTTATATAGATGGGACCCCTTGTCCCCGAAACCCTTTTGCAGCAAGAAATCGATGGTTCTTAATCCATCGATTTCTTTGCATATAAGCACATTTTCCGTGCCAGCAATGCTTCTCCCTCTTGAATTTATCCCTTTTTCCCAAAGTAAAAAAGGCCAAGCAAGAGCCAGCCAGTCATGATCACAGCAGCTGCAATTAACACAAGAACCGGTCCAAAAGCAATAATCAATGGTACTGAGGCCGCAGTCATCAAACCGCCGCCAACAATAAGATCCAGCATCAGCTGTTTATAACTGAAACCATCTTTTGCCGGGCTTTTGTCTTCCGGGTCAGCCAGTTTAATGAGAAGCAGACCTGCCGCACTCATCCCCATTGCCTGGCCAAGATCACCAATTGCCCTTTCAAGCCAATAATCCGGCATCATCCTCGGAGCCAGAACAAAAAAAGCAAACAGGTTCCAGCTAACCGCTGCAACAGACATGAGAATAAATGGCACAAGATAATCTGCTATGACAGCAATGGACAAAGTGGCAATCGCTGAAACGATGAGAATATCGAGTGCAAGCCCCTGTATTCTGTTGATAATGCCGCGGTCAAGCATCTGATGTTTTACAGCCTTACCCATAAAAACCTGAACAATGACAGCTCCAACCATAGCGAGCGGGAACAATGGGAGATGCGCAAACAATTCAATATCGTCAATCCAGAATGCTTCTTCAATAAGGATCAGCCCTTCAAGGATTAAAAATCCAATTAATATGGCTAAGCCAATGTAGGCAAGATGTACAGTAAAGGTTTCGATAAACTCGGATTTTGTAGTCTGATGACCCGCAGGCTCTTCCTGCTGGTCTTCTTTTGCAATTAACCCTTTTTTCTGTTCTTCTGATATGTCTTCAGGCTTTTGAAGCACTTCTGTTTTTCCTTTCCTGGCTCCCCAGTTAATGAGCGCCATGCCTATAAATACAACAGACAGCACCCCCACAGTGGCTAGTCCAACAGCGAGATCCCTGCCTTCTTCAAAACCTAGGCTTTCAAAAGTGCCTGACAGCCCAGCAGCTGTACCATGACCGCCTACAAAACTTATTTCAAGCAAGGCTCCCGTTGCCGGATTCATGTTAAAAAAGGGTGTCAGCACAAACAGCGTCAGGGTGATGCCTACGACGTATAGCCCCCAGGAAATGAAGTGGGCAAAGGTGATTTGCGGCCCTGAGATTTTCCATATTTCCTTTATGCCTGGTATCGTTTGTCCCAGAAATAGTGAAGCAAAAATGACACTAATGAGTAGTTCAGGAAGCACGGACCAGACTTCAGTCATTGCTGCAGGAAATAATCCCCCGTTGTCGAATACATTTATTCCAAAAGCTCCCAGAACCTCGGGACCAAGTAACAGGGCAATTATACCGCCAAGCATGGAACTTGGGATGAAAAAATTCTGCAGGAAAGGAGTAAAGATTCTGATCCATTTTCCAACTAACAGCAAGATACCAATGATAATAATACTAAAACCGACTAGTTCAGGTGACATCTCCATGCAATACCTCCCAGAATATGTAACATAGTACTATTACACTTCCAGGAGTAGTTAAAACTTTTTCTGATTATATTTTGTAATGTGTATAATAGAAATAAACGATTGTCTGGTAAGCGACTCTTGGGGAAGGATCTTTCGTATGTATCAGAGAGTGCATCTCTGGTAGGCAACTGTAGCTTTTAGCAATCTTTCGTACCAGAGAGCGTTTCTCTAATAAATTGGTGAGGTTTTTCATCAGGTTTCCCAGTTATCGTCATCTTCTTCATACTTTTCATGATAAGGTCCTACACCGCTGAATTTACCGTCTATATCTGAAGATAAAAATTCCTCTATATTTTCTGCAGCACCGGTATCTTCCTCATGGTTAGGATACATTTCATCATAGTTATCATGATCACCGTAAAAATCCGAGGGAGTCTCCGAAGTCCCATAACGACTGACCTCCTGCCAGCTATCTTCAGCATCGTATGCCGTCTGTTCTTCCTCTTTCACCTCGTTTGGATTTATATTTGGACTGAACACATCTTCTTCGACCGTGCGATTTTCATCAAACGTAGTTTCTTTTGCATGCTCCATACAACGATCTGCTTCAGGTACTGCTTGCAGCCGTTCAAAAGGGATATCGGCTCCACATATTTTGCAGATTCCATACGTCCCTTCCTCTATTGCATGTAATGCTTTATTTATTTCTTCAAGTTCTGTTTCAGCATGTTCATTTAAAGCAATGTCTTTTTCTCTTTCATATAATTCGGTGCCCATGTCACCGGGATGATTATCATAATTAGATAGCTCGCTCACAGATTCTTTTGCCAGTTCGAGCGATGTACCGAAATGATCCTGCACATGATTGATCAACTCTGTCTGTCTCTCCAGTAGTGCAGCTTTACATTGAGTTATTTCCGCGCTGGTGATCACTTTAGATCATCCTCCATTTACTTTAATTATGTATCTATACTATGCACGGAAAAATAAAAAGACATTCTTTACGGAACGTGTTAATATGTGGAAGCCTATAATAGCTTGATTCACCAAATTTGCGAAAATTAAACTTTATCCACCAAAGGAAAAAAGGAATTCGGAGTAATTTGTCGAAATAATACTATAAGGAACAAAAGTTGAAATGCACGCTCAACGTGGCAATTCTTATACTGCACTAAACTTCATAATTTTGCTAAGCACAGAAAAAGGAGATGATTGGATGCTGACAAAAGAATCAACAATAGGTTTTATCGGTACGGGTGTAATGGGAAAAAGCATGGCAGTCAATTTGCAGGAAGCAGGATTCCCTATTGCCGTTTACACACGTACAAAAGAAAAAGCCGAAGAACTAATAAAGCAAGGTGCTGCGTGGAAAAATACAGTTGCAGAACTTTCCCAGTCTGCCGATGTTATCATAACGATGGTTGGCTACCCTAATGATGTGGAATATGTTTATTTTGGCGAAAATGGCATTCTGGAGAATGCAAAACCCGGTACTTATATTGTGGACATGACTACATCAAAACCAGTTTTAGCTGAGAAAATTTATAACGAAGCTAAAACAAGAGGGCTCTACGCCATGGATGCACCTGTTTCCGGCGGGGATATCGGAGCTAAAAATGGCAAGCTCGCAATCATGATCGGCGGTGAGAAGGAGCATTTTGATGTGCTTTCTCCTGTTTTCAACATTATGGGAGAAAATATTATGCTACAAGGAGAAGCAGGTGCTGGCCAGCATACAAAATTGGCTAATCAGATTACCATTGCTTCCAACATGATTGGCGTAAGTGAAGCGATTGTGTATGCCAAAAAAGCCGGGCTGGACCCGGTACGTGTACTTGACAGCATTACAACAGGTGCTGCCGGAAGCTGGTCATTATCCAACCTGGCTCCCCGAATGATCCAAGGAGACTACGCTCCGGGATTTTATGTAAAACATTTTATTAAAGATATGACAATTGCCTTGGAATCTGCACAGGAAATGGGATTATCCACGCCAGGACTGGCGTTATCATTGGAGCTTTATAAAGAGCTTGCTGAAAAAGGGGAAAATGACAGCGGAACCCAGGCACTGATTAAGCTTTTTGAGAAGGAATAGTTCACTATATTTAAAAAATTAATGTTTCCCCATATAAAATAAGGAAATCAAGTTCATTTTGCAGGGCAATAAACAGGAGCAGGAACATTCATCCTGCTCCTATTTAACTCCTGATATCATTAGTCGTTCAGATAAAAGATTCTTGTTTCTCTTGTCACTTTCCCAGCTCTATTGGCAGCTTCAAAAGTTACTGCATGAAAACGCTCCTCCAACTCCTCTGTCAACTGCAATGATATGGCAGACGTTTCTCTAATATAATCAGGCTCGTATTCTATCCCATCTACGATCACTTTTAAGCTGTCTTCATCTAAAGCCGGCCCTCTTTCAGTTGCAATTTCGGCTGTCAAAAGCGGCGTGCTTGTTTCAATGATTTCACCCATTTCAAAAGCTGGCATGACTTCCGGGCTCACGCCACGTTTTGATGGGTCATTTTCCGCAAGTCTTTCAGCTTCCTGCATGACACGCAGCATGTTTTTGCCGAGTATCTTTTCAATTTCGGAGTTGGAATAACCCCTTTTTACTAATTCTTCCGTAATCTTAGGCAACTGCGAGGCATCCTGTAGATCGGCAGGCATGGATGCGCCATCAAAGTCTGACCCCAGTCCTACATGATTAATACCGATTAGATTAACAGCATAATCAATATGGTCAACAACATCCTCCACATAACCTTGTGGGTTGTCTGTTAAAAATACCGGGTAAAACACGATGTTGATCACACCGTTATTTTCCTTTAATGCCAATAACTGTTCATCTGTAAGATTACGCTGGTGATCCTTTAAAGCATTTACACCAGAATGAGAGGCAATGACAGGTGCTTCAGCAACATCCATCACATCCCAAAAGGTGTTTCTCGACATATGCGATACATCAATTACTATCCCCAATTTATTCATTTCAAGAGCGACTTCAGCACCTAAATCTGTCAAACCACCTTCTGACGGTGTTCTGTCAGGATCCCCATATACCCGATCAGCACCTTCACCGAGCGCGTTTGAATAGTTCCAGTTAAAGCCAATCGCTTTAATCCCGAGATCATTATATTGATGAAGCAAACCAATCGCATTATCTTCTTCCATGGAATAGGCACCTTCTATTGTTGGAACAGCTGCGATTTTATTATCTCTAACTGCTTGTCTGATTTCTTTTGTAGTAGAAGTAATTGTCAGGTCGTCCGAATTTTGTTCTTCTGTCCAATACAACGCATTGATTAAGGCCAATGTCCTGCTTATACTGCGTGGATTATTATCATAATAGCCCGAAGTATAAGCTGCAAAAAAAGGAGCATTTAAACCACCGGATTGAAGCTTTGGTATGTCTACATGCAGCGACGTATCTTCACCAATATCGACTGCAGGCAGCCATGTATCATCATCAATAATATGCATCATGGTGTCAATATGACCGTCGACTACTGTGGCATTTGAATGAATTAAATCTGCATCCTGTCCGGGTGTAGGCTTAGCAAGAGCCGAAATGGAGCTAAAGCATAAGAAGAAAACGACAAATAGTAAAAATAGAAACCTTTTTTGCATAAAATTTCCTCCTCTTAATCGTGTTAAACGCTATTCTACTATCCATGCCGGAAAAAACAATAAGACAAATGTATTGTTTTTTATTCTTGATAACAAAGGGTATAAAGGAGGTTTTTTATCAAACTAACATCTTTTAACTTGGGCCAAAAATATATAAATTTCACCCTAAAACTTGAAATCATGATATTTCAACACTTTATCAAAAGCCTTTTATATGTAAGCAATTTATATCATATTTATATGGTTAGCACCCAAAAACTAAGGTTTTTATTTTAATTTACAATCCCAATCCATAAAAAAAGTATTTTCTTTGGTTCAGAAGTCTATTTTTTATTTTGAAAAAGAAATCCCACCACTTTATACGG
>NZ_JBGOHB010000052.1:0-21839 GCF_041521345.1 Virgibacillus oceani
AATATATCTACTGGTACAACCATGAACGATCAAAAGAAAAATTGGCTGGATTAAGTCCAGTAGAATACAGAACTCAACCCAGCCAATCAGCTGCATAATAAAACTCTAACTTTTAGGGGTAACCACCTAAGGCGTAAGGTTTTTTTCCGAAAAGTAGGCAAGATCAAGATCACTATTATTTCGAGCTGTTCCTTTTGCATGGGAACCAAAGACAAGAACAAATACTGCCTGCAGACATTCATCCAATGTTTCCTTAATCAGTCGCTTCCGCTCTTTACATATCATTTTATTCGCCTCCATGAATACTCACACCACTTCATCACTCATCTATCAAAGATCTTAAATTCAAAAGTTTAATGTTTCTTTTTCCACAGAATTAAGTAGTAAAGCATACCCATAGTGTACTTTTCTCCTTAAAGCCTTTGGTGTCAGTCATTCATTTTTCCATAATCATGTGTTCATTATAAAGCCAGTTCTTCCAGTTATCCAGCTTTTTTATCTACATTTGTAATGGTGATGATTTGCAGCCGGAATGTGATATTACAGGGATTGACTTTTACAAAAGCAACAGAGATCAAAAGTCTCCTTTCATGCTCAGTTTAGCTTGGAACCGTTTCCTTTTCGATGACTGTCTTGTCTCGTTTTGCAATAATAATGATAGACAATCCGGATAATGTTACGATAACCCCGAATGTAAGCAGGACTGCAAACATTGGAATATAGCTGATGATCATCGACCCAAACAGCGTGCCTAGTGGAACAGAAACGGTCAAAAGTACGGTGACCAAGCTCATCACTCTGCCCATTTTCTGCTTGGGGATGATCGTCTGATACAGTGTGGTTAACCCGACACTTGCAAAGCAGATCCCCATTCCAATTATAAATACGGCGGCAATCGTTACATAAAAATCCATGAAGGAACCAATCAAAACCAGTCCGACACCTTCCATAACCAGCCCCGCAATAGCGGTTTTGTATCTGTCTTTAAACAGATTGAACATGATTGTTAATGAACCAACCAAAGCCCCGATTGCAAGCGATGAATTCAACATTCCTAGTCCAGCGGATCCAACATTGAAAATACTGTCGCTCATAATGGTAAAGTAAACGGATAGAGGCGCCAGGAAGAAATTGATGATCATTCCTCCAGTAATGATGAGCATAAGCAGTCTTTTATCCTCCAAAATGAATTGCAACCCCTCTTTTAGTTCTTGTATAAATTTAGTTTCACTTTGTTCCCCGTCACTTACGGAAGGCACCTTTATCCATATCTCCGTTATGGCTGAAATAATAAAAGCAATTCCACCGGCAATCAATAACACCCCATATTCATTATTGAATACCGCCAACAAAATTCCAGCAGTTGCCGGTCCGGCTATATTGCTTCCTTGTGTACTGAATTGATTCAACGAATTCGCCTGGGACAATTTTTTTTCCTCAATAAGAAGCGGTATACTGGCACTTGCTGCAGGGTTAAAAAATGCAGATACAGTGGACATGCAAATTAACAAAGTATACAGCAACAGCATGGACAGGTTTCCAGTTAACATCAATGCTGCAAGAGTTAGTATGAGGGCTCCATTGCAAAAATCCATGATGACGATGATTTTCTTCTTGTCATATCGATCAGCAATCACACCGGCGATGGGTCCAAATAACAGTGTCGGCAACGTGATACAAATAACAGTAGCACCCAACGCCAGGGCAGAACCTGTTTCCTGAATTACAAACCACATGATCACCAAACTAATAAAACGAACTCCAAACCTTGATACGGTTAAACCCGCCCACAACAGCATAAAATCTTTATTCATAAAAATTGCTTTCATTTAAATTACCTCCTGATATTTTAAAGTTCCTTTTTCTCTCTTTTTTTTATGGAGCTTCTCAGGTTCTTTTCTACTGACTGCACTCTTCCTTACCTGTTCTCGCCGGCCATCTGCAATGCTCTTAAACATTTCAATTCGACAACCAAACATAATTTCACCTTCCCTGTTCCTATTTGATAATAGATTTTACAGAACCTTTCGTCGTCATCATCCCGTATGAATTTTTATCGTTATAAATATTAAAATGCCATTTTCAATCGAACTACATGTTAGATAATTATCTAACTCCAGAGCATAAGTCGAAGTATTTAGTGAAGATAAAATAAATTAAGTCCAATAAGTTGTTAGATGTCCATCTAACATGATGTGATACCAAGTTAATGCAATATTCTCCCTGTATTTGAGTCAGGTCAGAAGATCGGTTATTTCTGCAAGTCCCTTCTTTAATTTATCTTTGTTGACTTCATAATAAATCTTATTTTCATATTTGGTGTGAGTTACAAGCCCCAATCTAAACAAAACGTTCATGTGATGCGAAATGGTCGGACTTGATAAATCAAGTCGCTGAGCAAGTTCAAAACCGTAATGCGGTGCTTTGTTCAACTCTCGAATAATATTGATACGTTTTTTGTCCGATAAGGCACGGGCAAGCTCAATAACTTTTTCTTCCATATTTGCCCCATCCAGTAAATCCTCAAATAATTGCATTCCTGCAATGGAAATAGCGATATCGGCTTTGACATCGTATGAAAAAATGGAGTGATTCCGATTGTAATAAGAAGGAAAAATGATAACAGTTTCGGGGAATTTTTCAGGTGAATCGGAGTCAAAGCTGATAATTTCACTTAACTGTTGAACAGACAATTTTTTGATTGTTTGGATGCCTTCCATATGAATCTTTTCCAGCTCGGCTGCGTTTGGTTTATATAATTGTTCATAACAATACTGAATGAGATTTACAAATCGCTCCATCGTATCTTCCGGATCAAAATAAAGAAAGAATAACTTGGATTTTTCATTCAGTGGCAATGTGCTGTTTTTGACATGATCATGCACTTCGGATGGATTATCTATGATAGATTCATTGTCCAAAGTGTTTTGGCCTGTGTTAAAGAATAGTGAAATCATCTTTTTGGCATCCAGTGATTTTAATAATTTCAGACTTTCCTCAATGTTGTCATATTTATCAAGCTGGTAGAAAACTTGAGTCATCGCCAACCCAAAAAAACTGTCCGGGTGAAAAAAAACGTTTAATTTATCGACAATATGTTCCGGAAGCCCTTTTTGCTTTTCTGCAATCCACTCATTCATTTTTTCGTTTTCGCGTGTTTGATACGTATCCTTTTCCGAATCTTTATAGTCTGCCAAGCGAAGCATAAGAATGAACAATTCGTAAACAGGCGATCGATCGACATAAAAGTTTCCATTCAGTTTTTCCATAGTTTCGTCACATCCTAACTTGTCATTTGATAATCATCTAAAAGCAGTACAAATATAATTATTAATAATAATCTAACATGTGGTTCGATGGAAGTCAAACATTAATTTAAAAAGTTTTCTTACGTATAAATTATACTTTTACATTCCCTTTGGCAGACGTAAACCAAGAGCCGACACTGTTACAAGACTTACAAAGAAAAAGCTGTTAAACCCAAGTGATTACTTCAAGGTTTAACAGCTAAATTATTTACTTATTCATTAGACACTGCTCTTTAAATCATTATCATCCTGATGGCGCTGAATAGCCAGTTCGATGAGTTCGTTGATCAGTTCGGGATAACTGATCCCACTGATTTCCCAAAGTTTCGGATACATACTGATTTTCGTGAAGCCAGGGAGCGTATTTACTTCATTTACGTATATCTCCCCTTCCTTGGTCAGGAAAAAGTCAACGCGAGCCAGCCCGCCGCACTCAAGTGCCTCGAATGCTTCAACCGCAACTTCCTGCATCCGTTTCGTTTCATCGTCCGTAAGATCAGCCGGGATCGCCAGCTCAGCACCTGTTTCATCAATATATTTGGATTCATAGGAGTAAAATTCCGTATTTGGCAGAATTTCTCCCAATAAAGATGCTTTCGGATCGTCATTCCCAAGTACAGCGCATTCTATTTCCCGACCATCAATACTTTGTTCTATAATAATTTTATGGTCAAATGCAAAAGCCGATTCAATTCCCTGATTAAAATCTTCTTCATTATAAACTTTGCTTACACCTACTGATGATCCCTGATTTGCAGGTTTTATAAACAACGGTGTTCCCAATGCTTCCGCTGCTTTATCATAGCTAATCTCGTTTTTCCTGTTTCTTTTATAAACAAGACCCTTGGCAACATTAATGCCTGCTGCGTTTAACAGCCTTTTGGCAACATCTTTGTCCATGCATAGAGAGGATCCAAGTACGTTGGAACCTACATAAGGAAGATTTGCTACACGGAACATCCCCTGTAGACTACCATCCTCCCCCAATGTTCCATGAACTATTGGAAAAATAACGTCCAGCTGATCCAAAGGCATGGACTTGGAAGCATGAATCAGCTGGTTGTTTTCATCCCCCGGGACAATTGCGACATGCTCATTTGATTTATTTAATTGAATTAGCTTCGGATTTTCTTCATTCAATAAAAAGGAGGATTGATCATTTAAATGCCATTTGCCTTCTTTATCAATACCGATTAACATGACTTCATATTTATCTCTGTCTATTGCATCTACAATATTTTTCGCAGACTGAAGGGAAACCTCATGTTCGGCTGATTTTCCGCCAAATACAACCCCTACTTTCTTCTTTGTCATTATGTCTCATCCTTTCAGTAAAGCCTATATAAATAAAATAGCATAAATCAGCTTGGTTGAAACAGGAGAAACATTATTTTTTTACGGGAATATGAAATCTCCTTCATTTGTCAACTGTCATCCTATTCTCTCTGTTACCTTATAGACCGTCTGCCTTGGCTATCGGGCACTGACTGGCACTCTCTGTTGCTTTTCAAGCCATCTGATCTCGCTATCGAGCACTGACAAGCCTTCTCTGCCCCCCTTTCTAAAGTTTAAAATATTCATTCGGGTATTTTTCATCATATACTGGTCCTAAAACAAGTCGAAAAAATAATTTTCAAATAAAGGGTTGACATCTATAAAAATATCACTTATGATAATCCACAATACAAAAAACAACAAAGCAATGATGAAGAAGAGTAATCTATAGGAACACTTAAGAGAGCTGATGGCTGGTGAGAATCAGTGTGGGATAGTAGATGAATGGGCTTCTGAGCTTCCAAACCGAACATTACGGCAGTAGGCTTTGGCGATCAAGTCTCATCGTTACACGAGACGAATATTAAGCGTTTTTGCTTGATATTGCTAAAGTGAGCTGTTTTTCAGCTAATAAAGGTGGCACCACGGTCCCTCGTCCTTTTTTCAGGCGAGGGGCCTTTTTGTTTTACGGGAAAACAATATAATACAAAAAAATCGTTAAGTAAGAGGAGTAGGCTTATTACGTGCGTCTCAGAGAGCCGGTAATGGTGGGATACCGGTACGTGACAATAAGCTGAATGGACTTACGAGAGGTTTCCTGAAATGACAGTATGGAAACACGGAGCTCCGCCGTTACACGGATAGGATATCGAGTAAACATAGGCGTATGCGCCCGTTTAGCGACGTACGGACTGCGCCTTGGGACTACGGTACAGTAGTTCCTCGCCCCACCGTAAAGATTGGCCATGCCAGGTGGATCAGTGTTGCCGCGCAAAGCAGCGGTTTTAACTGATCATTCTTTCCGTAGGAGATAAAGGAAACATGCCCCGCATCGGGGGTATGCCGAAGTTGGCCGGCAAGGCCGTAGTTAGTCGGCCTTCCTTTACCCGTAAGGAGTCGATGTTGACTTATCAAAGGATGTTCGGTTAAAAACGCGACGTCCTGGGACTACGGTACAGTAGTTCCTCGCCCCACCAAAACCTCATGTCGCAACACCGAACTTGACCTGCATCCTTCAGGCCCGAGGTGAAGGAAGTCGCGCTAGTCGCTGGACGCTGTAGCCAGACGTGGAAGAAAAGCTCCGTATCTGAACCTGAGATGAAAAGAATCCTTTTTTCTTTTCAAAAGAGGTGGCAACGCGGTCATGATCGTCCTCTATAAATACATTTACTATGTGTTTATAGAGGACTTTTTTATTTACCAATATCTATTTTAAAAAGGAGATGAAAAAATGTCAGTTTCAAAAACGGACGTTCCTTACAAGCTAAAAAAGCAAAATGCAGATACGTTAACGCCGATTATAATTTTCAACCGATTAACAGGAAAAAAGCGATTTCTCCTAGAAAGCACCTATCACCATGATAAAAAAGGAAAATATTCATTCATCGGTATGGATCCCTATCAGGAAATTATGGGAAACGGCAGCGAAACAATAGATATCCATCATGAAAAGCAAAAGCATATCACAGTTAATCAGCATACACTCGCCTATTTAGAAAAACAATTACCAAAGCTGAACGTGGATCTCCCCCTCCCCTTTTACGGCGGAGCAATCGGGTATATCGGCTATGATGCAATCCGAACTTACGAGGATATCGGCACTGAACTCCAGGATGACTTAGACATGCCGGAGATTCATTTTATGCTTTTTAAAAACATTGTTGTTTTTGACCACAAGAATGAAGAAATTTATCTGATTGCCATGAACCCGGACGGTGAAGGAGAAGAACTGCTGGATGATCGGCTGGAACAGTTAAACAGCATGCTTAACGAATCGAAAAACGAGCAGCCAATGCAACAGACAACACTCCAATTTCAGCCAGAAACATCAAAAGTAAGTTTTATGGAAAAAGTCCGGGTTGCAAAAAAACATATCCAAAAAGGAGACGTATTACAAGTAGTTTTATCACAGCGTATGAAAGCAGAAATGGAGGGAGATCCTTTTTCATTCTACCGGATGCTGAGGAAAGCAAATCCTTCACCATATATGTTTTATATCGATTTTGAATCCTATTGTCTACTTGGAGCATCCCCGGAAAGCCTGATTCAGACAAAAGGAAAGGAAGTAATCACAAATCCGATCGCCGGCACAAGACCGCGCGGTAAAACGCAAAAAGAAGATGAAGCTTTAACACGTGAATTACTGGCAGATAAAAAAGAAATCGCAGAACACCGGATGCTTATCGACTTGAGCAGAAATGATCTTGGCCGGGTTTGCGAAGTTGGCAGCATCTCGATCCCAACTTATATGCAGGTGGAAAAATATCAGCATGTCATGCACATAGTATCTGAAGTCAAAGGAACGCTGAAAGCCGATTATACGAGTTTGGAAGCCCTGATTTCATGTCTGCCTGCAGGCACCGTTTCTGGCGCGCCAAAAATACGTGCGATGCAGATTATTAACGATCTTGAGGAAAAAAAGCGCGGTGCGTATGCCGGCGGGATTGGCTATATTAACTTCAATCATGATCTCAATATTGCACTTGCTATCCGATCCCTTGTAATCAAAGAAAACCATGCCTATTTGCAAACCGGAGCAGGAATTGTTTTTGATTCCAATCCGGAAAAAGAATTCGAAGAGACAATGCATAAAGCAAAATCTTTAATGGAGGTGACTTACCTTGATTCTGCTCATCGATAATTTTGATTCTTTCACCTATAACTTGTATCAATATTTTTCAGAAGCGCATGCCAATGTGGAAGTGATACGAAACAACGAAATTACAGTGGAAAAAGTGAACTCACTCCAACCCGAGGTAATCATCATTTCACCAGGACCGGGCTTGCCGAAAGACCATGCCATATGCATCGATATTGTTCACGCTTTTTATCAAAGTGTACCGATCATTGGAATCTGTTTAGGACAGCAAATTATCGCAGAAGCATTTGGAGCAGCGCTGACTGAAGCAAAAAACATGAAACATGGTAAAACATCCTTCATTACACATAACAATACTGGCCCGTTCAGTTATTTGTCCCAGCCGCTTGAAGTGATGCGTTACCATTCATTTGTTGTCGATAATCAATCGATGCCAGAGAGCCTGGAGATTACCGCCACCTCATTGGATGACGATGAAATCATGGCAATACAGCATCGTAACTACCCGGTATTTGGGCTTCAGTTTCACCCGGAATCCATTGGAAGTACTTCCGGAAAACAAATGATACAAAATCTATTACGTGAAGTCAGAGAGGAGTTTACGGTATGAAAAATTATCTTGAAAAGCTGATAAAACAGGAGAACTTAACTGTGAAGGAAATGAAAAATGCAGTGCAAACCTGTTTCAAATCCGAAACAACCGAGCCCGAAATAGCCGCTTTTTTAACAGCACTGCAAATAAAAGGGGAAACAGCTGATGAATTAACCGGACTGGTTGAAGTCATCCGCTCCAAATCAGTATTTAATTCAAATTCCCTGCCCAATCTGATCGATAACTGCGGCACCGGAGGGGATAAATCCAACAGCTTCAATATCAGTACAACCGCTGCCTTTGTGATCGCCGGTGCGGGAGTTCCGGTGGCCAAACACGGAAACAGAAGTATATCAAGTAAAGCCGGAAGCGCAGATGTGCTGGAACATTTGGGGGTTTCCTTGTCATTAAGCCGGGAGCATATGGAAGAAACACTTCACAACAATAAAATAGCATTCCTTTTTGCTCAGCATGTGCATCAGGGGTTAAAGCCGTTCACCAAGGTACGAAAAGATTTGGGGCTACCAACGATTTTTAATGCCATTGGCCCGCTGACTAATCCGTTTGACCTCGACTCCCAGTTGATTGGTGTTTATCGCCATGATCTGCTTCCGCTGATTGCAGAAACACTGAAAAAGCTGCAAAGAAAACGGGCAATTGTATTGCATGGAGCCGGCGGGATGGATGAAGCATCTCTTTCGGGGAAAAACCGCCTGATATTGGTTGATCAAGGAGAATTGACCTCTTTCACGCTTCATCCCGAGGAAGTCGGTTTGCCTGTATATGCTAATGAGTGCATTCGTGGCGGAGATGCCAAAAATAATGCTGCTATCACGAAAAGCGTGCTGAAAGGTGAGACTGGTCCGTATCTGGATACCGTCCTTTTAAATGCCGGACTTGGATTATATGCCAGCGGAACAGTAGAAAGCATTCCAGCAGGGGTCGAGATGGCCAGGCAAAGTATTGAATCCGGAAGTGCCTTGGAAAAATTGGAGAGCCTAGTTCAATACAGCAGAAAAATCCCTTCAGAGGTGATGTGAATGTCTATTTTGCAAAGAATATTAACACAAAAAGAAAAAGAAGTCGCTGAGCTTCTTGGTCAAACGTTTAATCAACAGGTTATAAAAACGATCACGCCTTTCAAAGAAATGATCAAGCATAAAGATAACATCGGAATTATTGCAGAAATCAAGCGGGCATCTCCATCAAAAGGAGATATTCAGCAAAACGTCAATCCTGCTGAACAAGCTAAGAAATATGAGGAATTTGGCGCTTCTGCCATTTCTGTATTAACCGACCGTTATTTTTTCAACGGTTCAATGGAAGATTTACAGGCAGTAAGAAAAGCGGTAGATCTGCCGATTTTATGCAAGGACTTTATCATCCATCCAGCCCAAATTGACCGAGCGAAGACAGCGGGGGCTAATATTATTCTGCTTATTGTAGCTGCATTATCCGAAGAGAGATTAATTCAATTATATAACCACTGCAAAAAATTAAAATTGGAAGTCCTTTGCGAGGTGCATAATGAAGCCGAAATGAATATAGCAATCAAGCATGGTTTTGAAATCATTGGGATAAACAATCGGGATCTTAACACATTCAATGTAGATTTGAAAACAACAAATCGCCTTGCTGCTCAAGTAAAGCATCCCGAAACTGTTCTTGTCAGTGAAAGTGGCATAAAAAGTGGCGCCGATGCTGCAAGCGTAAGAGATGCGGGAGCGGACGCTGTTTTGGTCGGGGAAACATTGATGGTCTCCAGTGACCTGAACAAGACTTTTCAAATGTTAGAAGCGAAAAAAATAAAGAAAGAGGTATGACAAATGCTCATTAAAATTTGCGGTATTACTTCACAGGAAATGGCACGAACTGCTGCAGAGGCAGGAGCCGATATCATTGGTTTTGTCTTTGCACGGAGCAAACGGCAAATCACGCCTGAAAAAGCTGCTTCCATCGCACGCACCCTTCCTTCGTTTGTAAAAACAGCAGGTGTTTTTGTAAACGAGGATATAGAAAAAATGCGCGCGATCAGTGAGATGGCAGAGCTGGATTATATTCAATTACACGGAGAAGAGCCCCCTTCCATTGCCAATAAACTTAATAGGAATATTATTAAAGCTTTTTCGTCAGAACAGATTTCTTCCATCAATGAGGAAAATCATCACTATGAATATTGCTTAGTTGATGGTCCTGCTTTAGAAAACCGCGGAGGAAATGGAAAGACGTTTGATTGGACATTAACCAGAGACCTGCCCAAAGAAAGGTTTATTTTAGCCGGGGGCCTGACGCCCGAAAATGTTCAGCAGGCCATTGAATTCGTACAGCCTGCAGGAGTTGATGTGTCCAGCGGCGTAGAAACAAACGGCGTGAAAGATCCGGAAAAAATAAAGCAATTTATTGAAAATGCCAAAGGAGGGAAACGCATTGAAAAATTATACAATGCCTGACAGAGAGGGTAAATTCGGCCATTATGGCGGAAGATTTGTGCCGGAGACATTAATGCCTGCACTCATGGAACTGGAAACAGTTTATGAAAGTGCAATCAATGATCCAGGCTTCCTCGAAGAATTAAATGATTATTCCAAGCAGTATGTCGGCAGGGAGACGCCACTCTACCATGCAAAAAACCTTACTAAACACGCTAACGGAGCCAGTATTTATTTAAAACGTGAAGACTTAAATCATACAGGTGCCCATAAAATTAATAATACGCTTGGGCAAGCGCTCCTTGCACAGCGGATGGGCAAGAAAAAAATCGTTGCCGAAACCGGTGCCGGTCAGCACGGTGTAGCAACAGCAACTGTTTGTTCCCTGCTTGGACTGGAATGTATTGTCTTCATGGGAAAAGAAGATATCCGGAGACAAAGGCTGAATGTTTTTCGCATGGAATTATTAGGTGCAGAAGTACGCAGTGTGGCACATGGGAGCGGAACATTAAAAGATGCGGTGAATGAAGCCCTGCGTTATTGGGTCAGCCATGTCGGTGATACCCATTATATTCTTGGTTCAGTCGTAGGCCCTCACCCATTCCCTAAAATCGTTCGGGATTTCCAGTCAGTTATTGGCCAGGAGACGAAAAACCAAGCGCTGGACCAAACCGGTGCCCTTCCGGATGCAGTTGTTGCCTGTGTTGGCGGCGGCAGCAATGCAATGGGAATGTTTTATCCTTTTATTGAGGATGAGGGTGTGAATTTATTCGGTGTTGAAGCAGGCGGGAAAGGTATTGAAACCAACAAGCATGCTAATGCGTTAAACGGTAAAACAGGTATACTTCACGGAACAATGACAAAGCTGCTTCAGGATGATCATGGACAGATTCAGGAAGCATTCTCTGTATCAGCAGGGCTTGATTACCCGGGGGTTGGCCCGGAGCATAGTCACCTGAGGGAAACGAATCGTGTCACTTATACAACCGTTACCGATGAAGAGGGGTTGACAGCATTTCAAACTTTATCGAAAACAGAGGGAATCATTCCTGCTTTGGAAAGCGCTCATGCTGTAGCTTTCGCACTGCAGCTAGCTGAAAAAATGAGTCAGGATGAATCCATTGTTATTTGTCTTTCAGGCCGTGGTGATAAAGATGCAGAGCAGGTAAAAAATATATTGGAGGGATATAACCATGGGGATTGAAAAAATAAACCATACCTTTCAGAAAAAACTGGCTGACAATGAAAAGTTATTTGTCCCTTACATTATGGCCGGGGATGGCGGATTAAATATATTAGAAGAACGAATTGCATTTTTAGAAGAATGCAATGTATCGGCAATCGAGCTAGGCATCCCCTTTTCCGACCCTGTTGCCGATGGGCCGACCATACAGCAGGCAGGCTTACGTGCCTTGCAACAAGGCACTACTTTATCAGCCGTATTGAATACATTAAAAGATACTGCGAAAAAACGGCGGGTACCGATTATATTAATGACCTATATGAATCCTGTACTCCAATATGGCCCGGAAGAATTTGCAGCTGATTGCGAAGGAGCAGGTGTAGACGGCGTCATCATTCCTGATTTGCCGCTTGAGGAAGAAAAAATCATTTCTGCCCCTTTTAAGGCTCATTCACTTGCACTTATTCGGCTGGCCGCCAGAACAAGCTCGGACGACCGACTGAAAAAGCTGGCAGCAAAATCAAACAGCTTCCTATATGCCGTATCTGTAACGGGGACGACCGGCATTAGATCAACACATGATAGTGAAGTGGAAGCTTATTTAAAAAAGCTAAAGAGCCTCAGTACTTTTCCAGTTTTGGCTGGTTTTGGCGTCTCCAATAGTAAGCAGGCACGAGAATTAAGCTCCTATTGTGACGGCGTAATTGTCGGCAGTAAAATTGTAGACTTATTTCATGAAGGAAAAACTGGAGAAATTAGAAAGCTGGTTTCAGAAAGCTTAAACATCCAAATAAAAGAAGCAGCCAATAAATACTAGCTACCCCCTAAGAGGCTGACAAACCTGAGTTGTCAGCCTCCTTTTCAGGAGCAGTTTTTCTATTTATTTACCTCTTTTTCTTCGTGCTTCCTCATATTCTTCTTCACTTAATTCTCCTCTTTTCATTCTTTCTTTCATAACAACAAGCGAATCGCGGGAAGAGGTTCCAGTTCTTTTTCTTGTGAAACGGACGAGGATGATGATAAGCACGATCAAAACAATAATGGTCAGTACGATTCTCACAGAAGGAGCTAATTGCCACATGTGAATCCCTCCTCTTAGTTTTACCATTACCTTTTTTTATGATTTTTAATCTAAGCCTTTTTGAACTACTCAATTTGCCGCTTCTACACCTTCATTTTTTTCCAAGGTTCCCTCCATTTTTATGATACATGACGGATAGGAAAGCGATTCTGTTTTCATGGTAAACCTCTCCTCATATTGTTTTTTATTTTATCTTTATTATAAGTTATTTTTATTTAAATTAAATTGATGGTTAGCCCCCAAAAAGGGGGGGGTAAAAAATAAAATGGTTTAAAAAATACAATATATAGCGTTTCGCACAATTAATTAACCACTATATATTGTTTTAAAAATTCGTACATGACCTTTTTGGGAGTGAACCAATTGATGCACATCCATTTTTTATAAGTTTATGTGTATTTTCAGCGGAACAACATAGACAACAACATAGTCAAAGTATGATCACAAACCATAGTATAAAAGTAAATTAAGAGAAAGCAGGTGAAATTAGATATGAGTGATTCATCTAAACAGTCATTCGTCCCGGAAAAGGTAGTGCAATTAATGGTGGATAATATATTTAAAAAGAATGGCATTAAACCTGAGGAAATGAAAAGTAATGTATCGGATGAGCAGAAACAAATGCTAAAAGAAATGGTTGAAGACTTAAGGAAGCAAGTAGACCAATTCAATAAAGGTGAGAATAACGTTACTAAATCGAGTGACTAGATGACTAAAGTCTATTAAATAAAACACCTATTCATAGGTGTTTTTTTTATTTTCAACTAATCTAGTGCATGTGTACAATCTTACGGATAAAAAAATCAATAGTATATTCTATAACTAAAGAAAGGAGTGTTCATATGACGTCATATAGACACTATGATACTGCACTGCCTGCCAAGGGAAGAAATAGAAGTTTTTTCTACGAACTTGAGCAGCATTCCAAGCATCAGCATCATTGTTGCCTTAATTCCAGAGCTCCATATGACAATTGCAATAAATGCAGTAAATGCAGTACGTGCTGTAAATGCAGTGCACCTACTAAAGAGCACAGTAAAGAACCTTCGTTTGACTATTTCCAAAGCAACCACGATGAAACAGTACTCCAAGATGGCGATCAAGTCTCAACTTTGGATCAGGAATCAACCGAATTGATTTGGGTGAAAGAGTCTTGCAATATAGAGGTTAACTCAACGGACACGCAAGTTGCCGCTTCCCTTCAAGCCGGTTTAGAATTAGCAATCGCCCTGGTTATTAACATTACCATCGGAAGTAGTGAGGAAGCTGATGGTGTATCACAAGAACTCTTGCAGCACGTCAGCACAAAGCAAAAAAATAAACAGAAGATATTCATCTATAATACGAAAGATGCTAACGTGACAACAACCGACACGGACGTGGCAATCAATATTCAAGCATTGTTGCAAGTATTAGTAGCTTTGGTAGTAATGATTGATATTTTATAAAGAAATTGAAAAGAGGTGTATATTATGTCAAAAACAAAATGGCGGGCGCTGGATCATTGTGATGATCCCGGACAAAGCGATGAGACAGTGCTTCAAGAAGGAGAACAGTCTATAAGTACGAAGCAAGAATCCTTTGAATGGATTATCATTAAAGATTCAGAGGATATTAATGTTACAACTACCGATACCCAGGCAGCAGTCTCCATAGAGCTTGGTATCCAGGTCGCAATTGCTGTTGTTCTTAGTATTGCTATTGGGAGCTCTACCCAGGCTGATCAGGTAGTTCAAGACCTGACGCAAGTTACAAGAAATAGACAGAGCAACCGCCAAAAAACGATTGTAGAACAATCTAAAGATGTGGATATCGTTACTACAGATACGGATATAGCCATCAACCTTCAATTGTTAATCCAAATTCTTGTTGCTATCGTTGTTAGCCTCGATATCCTATAAAAAATAAAACAAATGATTAAAAATGTGCGGGGAGTTGGTCCCAAGAATAAATAACTAACTTCCCCTCTAGGGGATATTTGAGTCAATGGTTCTCTTTAAGTAGATAGTAGAACCTTCATGAGAATTTAAAGAAAGGAATGATAAATTTGTCACCACTAACTGACCGTCAGAGAAACTTGCTAAATTTAGCAAACCAATTGTCGCAAAATATAATTTCACCTGGTGAGAACAGCTTAAATCACAACGCATCCGTAAATATACCAGGATTAGGCCTTAATGTTGATCACAGTTTAGGGATAGGCGGGACTGAAACCCCTCCCACTCCACCGGAACCAGAACCACCTACTACGCTTAGAGACGTATTGCTATCTTTAGTTAATGAACAAGTTGAAGTTACAACTCCATTTGATATGGTAACCGGCACATTGCTCCTTGTTAGAGACGACTATGTTGTCGTTGTTGAGAATACAGGCGCTCAAGTATTGGTTCGAATTGATAAAATTGAACTAGTAAATGAATTGTAAAGGAGGTATTTACGTGTTTGAAGACACTTTTGCTGCCGAGCTGGCAACGCGCATTGGTTCAAACGTTTTGGTAGCTACCGATAATAATATGACAGAAGGAATTCTTTCCAGTGTTACCCCAGAGTTGGTATTGGTTATTGAGGTTACCGGCGGATACGGGGGCAATACCAAAATGTATGTATCTGTTGATGCCATCAATTTTGCCCGTTTTCCTGAAACTGCATAAGCATTATAAGTACCCTGGGCATATTTCCAGGGTACTTATTCTAGCTAAACTTTAATAATACGCATACTGAGATGGTCCTCACTTTCTATCTATAATATTTCCTACAGTCTATAGCGAAAATCGCTTAATCTACAATTATTGCTCCCTCTCCAGTGAATCCTTCAATCCATAGTACATCACCTTAGAAAAAACATGGTTTGATTTATCTTGCTCTATTTCCTTTATGAAAAATTAAAAGAGCCATTCATTCCCCAATAAATCACAGATTTTGAAGGAGGGTGAATGGTTAAAGTATGGTAATAATTTCTATATGCGCAATAAAATCTTACCGCTTTACTAAAAACCAGATATTTTCTAATTTTCCCCAATGGCAATAAAGGCGCGTTTGATCTTTATAACGTAAAAGGGTACCTCCAGCAGCTTCAATAATTGCCTGGCCAGCACCGGTGTCCCAATCCATCGTTGGAGCAAAGCGAGGGTAATAATCGGCTTTACCCTCTGCTACGAGAAAAAATTTCAGTGAACTTTCGGCTTATATTACATTCACTTCACGGTCACTCCGCAGTTCTTCAATAAACACTTCTGTTTCTTTTGATATATGGGAGCGGCTTGCAACAACATTGATGACATCACCGAAAGCAACAATCGGCAGGCGGTTGCTTTTCTCGACTAGTTCCTTATCATGAGTCGGATCTGAATTTGATGCTTTTTCCAATTTATACGCACCCAGATTAGAATGTCCAAAGTAAAATACGTCCAAAACCGGAGCATAAATAACCCCTATCGCAGGGTAGCCGTTTACAATCAATCCAATATTCACCGTAAACTCTCCATTCCTCTTGATGAACTCTTTCGTACCATCCAGCGGGTCCACCAGGAAAAACACATCCCATTTTTTTCTTTCCTCGTACGGTTCTCACATCCTTTCTCACTCAACACTGGAATTTCTCCATATGCTTTTTGAAGCTGCCGATAATCACTTGATGGGAGCGATTATCGACTTCTGTCAAAAGAGAATTATTTCCTTTTCTCCGGATGGTAAAACCCCTGTTCATACACTTTCATTATCTCCCGTCCGGCTTCTAATGATATATCCAGAAGTGTCTCTAAACTTATCTCACTCATTGGTTCAAGTATCCTTCCCTTTTCAAATATGTCATGATTGTCCGTACCGATTCTTCACTATTTTGTTTGTTCGTATTTACAGTAACATCCGGGTCTATCGGCGCTTCATATGGTGCGTCGATCCCTGTAAAACTTTTGATTTCTCCTTGGCGAACTTTCTTGTACAGTCCTTTTGGATCTCGTGATTCACATGTTTCTATACTTGCATCGACAAACACCTCAATAAATTCACCTTCTTCCAGCAGGTCACGTATTTCATCACGATCCTTACGATATGGTGAAATAAAAGCAGTCAACGTAATCAATCCGGCTTCCACCATCAGTTTGGATACTTCACCGATCCGGCGGATGTTTTCTTTACGATCTTCCGGACTGAAACCAAGGTTTTTATTTAAACCATGGCGGATATTATCCCCATCCAAACGGAACGTTCGGATACCCGCGTTATGCAGTTCTTTTTCCAGTTCAACCGATATCGTTGATTTGCCTGAGCCGGACAGACCAGTAAACCATAACACCGCGCTTTTATGATTATTCAATTGCCTGCGGTGCTCTTTCGTTACTTTCGAATCATGCCATTTTATATTTTCTGATTTTTCCATAGATGTTTCCTCCTAAAACCATATATGATAAATTATAAAAACAGAAGTCACCATTACTATTAAACTAAGCGGGAGCCCAACCTTTACGTAATCAGTAAACTTGTAGCCGCCAGGACCATATACGATCAGATTTGTCTGATAACCAATTGGTGTGATAAAGCTTGCCGAGGCAGCTATTGCAATGACTACAGCCATTCCCCTCGGATCGACAGCAAGTGTATGTGCCATTTCAATCCCGATCGGAAGCATCATTACAGCCGCTGCACTGTTAGTGATAATCTCCGTAAACATATTAGTCAGGACATAAAGCATAAATAAAATGGCCATCAATCCCAATACTTCTCCAAAACCTAACAGGCCATTTGCAATCCATTCCGCCAGACCTGTCTTCCTCATGGCAGCTCCAACCCCGAATGAACTAGCAATCAATAATAATACATTAAAATGAACATATTTCTTCGCTTCCTGGGGAGTAATAATCTTTCCAGTCAGTAACACCAGTACTGTGAGTGCCATCGCTTTAAACATACTGAGCCATCCGATTGTTACCGTCACAATCATCGCAAGCAGCATAATAATGGAGAACCAGCCTTTCTTCCTGCTCTGATTCAGTACAGCAGGAGTATCCAGAGATGACACTACAAAAAAATCATTCGACTGTTGATATTTTTCAATAAAATCGGTACCTGTCAAAAGCAACAATGAGTCTCCAGGTTTTAAAACAATATCCCCCACCTTGCTCCTGATCCTTTCATTATTCCGGTGTACCGCAACGATCCCCGCATCATACTGCGAACGAAACTGCAGCTGTTTAATCGATTTGTTTAAAAGAGAAGACTGGTCTGACACAACAGCATCTACTAAATTGGTCGATCCATCTTTAAGATCTTCAAGATCTATATTCGTACCTGTTTCCAGCTCTAAACCTTTCACTTTCTGCAATTCAGCAATGGTAGAAATTAATCCGGTAAAAATAAGCCGGTCGCCACGCTGAATAACTGACTTTGGCCTAACCGGCGATATTCTCTCATCCCCTCGAATAATCTCAATAAGATAAAGACCTTTTAAATCACGCAGTCCAGCTTGCTCAACACGCATGTTATGAAACCCAAAACTTTGGGTCACATGCATTTCTGCAATATATTCTTTGAAATCCTCCTTTACCGTTCGAACAAACCCTTTGTTATCCGGCAGTAATTTATATCCAATGGTAAATAAATAAATGAGTCCAACCACTGCAACAGGAATACCAACCGCGGCCAATGTAAATAATGAAAAGCCCTCCAGTCCAAAGTCTAGCATTAATCCATGAACGACAAGATTTGTAGATGTTCCCATCAATGTGATCATGCCACCTAAAATAGCGGCATATGATAATGGGATTAGAAACTTGGAGGGAGCGACTCCACGATACTCACACCATTTCTTAATAATTGGTGTAAACGTCACAACAATTGGCGTATTGTTCAAACAAGCGGAAAATGCCGAGGTCGGCACAAAAAATCGGAGCATTGTCCCGGTATGCGTTCGGCTGTTTTTGAGCCACTTTTCCATCATATGGTTAATCAAACCGCTCTTCTGCACAGCGCCCGCAACAATGAATAATAAAGCCACCGTCAGCATGCCTTCATTGGAAAATCCGCTCAATGCCTCATCCACTGTCAAAATACCGGATAGCAGCAGGATGACCAATACAGAAAAAATGACCATGTCCGGCCGAGCCACTTCGAAAATCAGCACGGCAAACATGGCCAGCAATATAATTAGAAGAAACATCATATCAAACGACATCGGATATCAAATCCCCTTTTTAACAGGTCTTCAGGAAAACGAGAATACTTCATCTCTCGCGAGGAAGGTTTTGAAGGGTTGATGAAAAGAGTAAACGGAAAAGTACTATCATAAATGATGCATTTTATCATCTAACTTCCTGGCCATAATGGATAGATAAATTTTGAAAATATGCCATTCTGTCATGATAGAGGTGTTTTGTTCGCTTATATAGTTGAAGAGAGTTATAGTTTTGGATGAGAAGAAGATCGTTTTCCTGATGAATAGCAGTAACGTCACTATCTCAGCAACGGAATTTTTTATTGGTAAAACAACAAGTGTTACTGCTGTAACCCTTTGATCAGTATATCGGCAACCTCCGGGCGTGAAAATTCCTTGGGCGGACGCTCACCATTCCGGAGCAGTTCACGCACTTTTGTACCGCTTAAGTGTATATGATTTTTCTTAGCATGCGGACATGTCTTTGCGGACGCCATATTCTCGCAGACTTTACAGTAAAACGCATGTTCAAATTTGAAAATTTGAATGCCAAGTTCAGTTTCGTATTTTGCAATTAGCTCTTGCGCTTCATATGTCCCGTAGTAGTCTCCAACACCAGCATGATCCCTCCCAACAATAAAATGGGTACAGCCGTAATTTTTTCGAACAATGGCATGAAGAATTGCTTCTTTCGGCCCCGCATAGCGCATTGCAGCCGGATAGATGGCAAGACGAACACGATCATTCACATAGTAGTTTTCCAGAATAGCTTCATAGCTTTTCATCCGAACCGATGCGGGAATATCATCAGATTTTGTTTCCCCGACAAGCGGGTTTAGAAACAATCCATCTACTGCCTCGAGAGCAGTTTTTTGAATATGCTCATGTGCACGGTGAACCGGATTGCGTGTCTGAAACCCAACGATTGTTTTCCATCCAAGATCCTGAAACATACGTCTCGTTGCAGCCGGGTCCATGTAATATGCTGCAAACCGGCTGTGGTCCGGACGATGAAGCAAAGTAACCTCTCCACCAAGATAGATATTTCCTTTCTCATAGACTTTCTTCACGCCGGGATGAGCCGCATCTGCAGTGCCATAAATTCTTTTCGCTTCCTTCTTTTGGTTATAGGCATATTTTTCCTCAAGTATAATTGTTCCACAAATGATGCCATTCTTTCCTTTTAGAGCAATGCGCTCTCCAATGTGAAGGTTTTTAGCCTGTTCTTCTGCTACGGGCAGTGTAATAGGAATACTCCAAATCGTCCCATCTGCAAGACGTGTATTCTCGACGACATTTTTGTAATCAGCCTGCACCATAAACCCTGTCAGCGGACTAAAACCGCCTGTTCCAATCAATTCCATATCGGAAATAATCCAGGAATTAACTATTATTGACTGTAGCTTTTCTGCATCCCTGAGTGCCTCATTCTTTTTTTGTCCGGTTAATTCCCGGTTGATTAGTTTTCCGCCATGCGGTTGATTGACCATACAGCAACCCCCTCATTTTTTAAATATATACACTATCATATTGAGATAAAGATGAAGCTGGCACTGCTTCTACCTAATTTTCTATTAACATGCTATTATTTTTTAAAAGGCAGATCACTTAAGTTATCCCTTCATTCTCCAGAATACTTGCTACCTTTTTTACATCTACAACAAGGTTCTTGATCACTTCATGTCCTCTAGATCCAGGGTTCGCAATTCTGCATTTCAATAAGTGATAATCCAAATTTAAATACTGCCCAATTTTCACAAATTCATCAGAAGTGGTGGTGAATAATTGGATAACTTTTGTTCCTGGTTGACAGAACATAAGATTAGCCAATCCGGCACCATTCGGACTTATAATTACTTTTGCTGAAGAAAATAGATTGATTTGTTCCTGTACAGTCAGCGAGCTAAGTGTAACTTTCTTAAATCCTTTTTCTCCCAGAAGTTTTAGGAACCTATTTTCATTAGCAACTTTTCTCCATGCGGCATCTTCCCGGCTGATGTAAATCCGGTCAAAATCACTTGAATACTTTTTCGATACTGATTTAAGAAACCTCTCCCGGAGAAATTCAATGGCCCACTTCACACATGTTCCTGCATTAAACGGAATCGAGGGCAAAACCAGTTTTTCAGCCCTCAAGTGTTCTCCCGGAGCAAGCTGAATAATTTTATTCTCGGGTATGCCAAGCATTCGAATCGTTTCCCGCTGAAATGGCAATGTCAGGGGCGGCAGGACATATTTATCGATATTATAGCCGCTGAGCTCTAGCAAATGATACCTTCCCAACGTATCGTGCAGCCAATGCCAGTAATTGGTGTGCCCAGCCCAAGCCAAAACTCCCCAAGTTCCTTTATAGGAAGTGGAGGTAGGTATTTCCTTAACTGCAGCCTTTTCAAAATATCTCCAATATAAATGAAAAACCATATCATGCAAACACTTTAGATCAGGTGTTAATGCATATAACATGCCCTCCCTCTTATCGCACATCCATACACTTCCGTTATTTATCACCGAAACATAGGACTTGTTAAATGTGTTATTTTTTCCGAACTGTGGAGGAGATACCCAATCAACCCATTCCGGTGCATCCCCTTTTGGAAGTGTATATGTTACTGTTTCATTTTTATAGAATTCTTTATATACATCATCTATACCTGCTATCGGATGCTTTTTTTTAATCCAATCTAGTGAATGAGTAAATAAATCTGTCATGTCTATACAACCCCTTTTCAATGCCAACCTTGACCTATGCCCTATTTCTGCACATATCTTTGAATAATCCATAGTATGTAGAAAAGCTATCAATAGTGATAAACTATTGACCTACTATATCTACTGAAAATTGTGTAACTGATAAAGGGAAACTTCATTCAGTGGGGGGTTTCTTTTCATCCCCCACTGAAACAACCATGGCTATGCTACGCATCGCCACCAACTACCATGAAAATGAATTTCTAAACGAAATAGAAGTATTCATTTAGAAAAATATGGAGATATAGTTAATAACA
>NZ_JBGOHB010000053.1:0-20237 GCF_041521345.1 Virgibacillus oceani
CGCACCAAGGAGTTTCGACCTTCCTCATCCAGCCGTAGCATCAGTATCGCCAACCAATAACTATTTTCATTCTCCGTGGTGTATAGCTTTTTTGTGATACATGGTTGACTGCGGAAGGAATGATCAGCTAAAACCGCCTCTTTGCGAGGCAACGCCGATCCACCTGGCTAGGCCAGGCGCAGTCCGTACGTCGCTAAACGGGCGCTTGCGCTTTTGTTCTTATAATGGAGCCTTCTCTAAATACCGTCCTTTTCTACCGTAAGTTGTCTCAGCGTATTTCATGGAGTTAATTATGGCTTCCTCTGTTGTCTGAATCACTGCCTGAAATAATTGGTTCATTATTTTATGATCATCCCGTATATAGGTTATCGATTCCAGCGTCTTTTCGGCCTGGTGGTCATATGTATTTGCCGTAGAAAATGCAATAGCAATATCTCCACTCCCATGGTCTATATTGCTGCCTACTCGTCCAAGCCCTGCAGCACACCGTTTTGCCAGCCGTTTTAGTTGCATGCTGTGAAGCGGGGCATCTGTCGCAATAACCATCATGATCGATCCATCTGGTGTATCCATTTTCGTTTTGCCCCAATCAGCAAATAAAGCTTCTTCTCGTTTGCCAAAATTGCTAAGAACGAGACAGCCAACCGTGTATTTTTCATTGTTTGCGGAAACAGTTCGGGAGGCTGTACCAATTCCTCCTTTATAGCTAAAACAGGTCATTCCTTTACCAGCTCCGACATCACCTTGTTCTACTGGCTCGTCTGTTGCCTTTTCCAATGCTTCTATGGCATGGTTTGGTTTGACTGCCTGGTAATGAAGAGAGTTTAAATAACCATCATTACATTCCCCAACGATAATGTTGACGGTGCTCTTGGTATCTCCAATTGCCTTATTCCTGTCAATCATATATTGTAAGGTACCTTGCCAAACTGCGCCTACACTAAATGTGTTTGTCAGCATAATTGGAGACTCGAGATGCCCAAGTTCTTCTATTTGTACAAGTCCTGCGGTTTTTCCGTAGCCATTTATGACTGCACTGGCAGCCTGCAGCTTTTGGTCAAAAAGATCTCCACTATGCGGGAGAATAGCGGTAACCCCGGTGCATACGGTATTTTCTTCATCTATTTTTTCATATAAGGTGACATGACCCACCGTAACCCCTTCGATATCTGTAATACAGTTGTTTTTTCCTTTTGGTAAAACCATTATATCAGGTCTCCTTACCAGTCGTTTTTCTGAGCAGATTCTTTTATTGATATATCATTTCCTTGGCAAAGTTTTATCATACCCATTATAGCAAAAATTCTCGCAATAGAAGAACAAATTGTCAGTTTTGTATCTTCCGTATGTTTTCTGCCAACAGGTGCAACAATAGGAATAAAAAAGTGGAGGTATTCAAATGAGAAATACAAAGCTGCTTGTATTCCTGCCGACATTTATCGTAATGACATTGTTTGCAGCTGTTGCGTTTGTTCCAACTGCAGCACAACCGAAAAATGACCATATTTTACTGGAGTTAGATGATACATTACAAGAAGTAGTGGAAGGAACAGATGTCGGAAATATGGCACCGGATTTCGGACTGGAAACATTGGATGGAGAAGAGGTACACTTATCCGATTATCAAGGGGAACGAATATTACTTAACTTTTGGGCAACCTGGTGCGGACCGTGCAGGGAAGAAATGCCGGATATTCAGCGATTGTTTGAGGATAAAAATGTAACTGTTTTAGGAGTAAACCTTACTTATTCAGAGGGTTCGATAGAAACAGTTACTGATTTTGTCAGCCAGTATAAACTTGAATTTCCAGTTCTCTTAGATGAAAATTCCAGTGTAAGTCAGCTGTACCGAATTCAGCCGATACCAACTACATACATGATTGATTCAAATGGAAAAATTCAGTATAAAGCTTTCGGAGCAATGGATTATGAGTGGATGGTTCAAGAACTGGAGAAAATCAAGTAGTGGGCAATCCCACAGGTGGAAAATTGTGAAATAGTAGGATAAAATAAAAGGTAGGTTATTATTCATCAGTGGGGGAGATTATCATTAAAGTATTACTTATACAGCTTACGGTTATAGGGGTAATCTGGGTGGGAATGACTACTTTCTTTTCCCAAATGGACATTTTCGCCAGATCCATTTATTATATTGTAACATCCTGGTTTCTATTTTTAATTATGATTATAGTAAAGGAATGGATCAAGGGGAGAAGAAATCAAAGCTGAACAGAAATAAAGGAAGGAATGAAGCATGCTAACTGTTGAGAATATACATAAATCATATGGGGACAAAGTATTGTTTCACTCCATATCATGTGCAATAACGGAGCAGGAGAAAATTGGTTTAATTGGGATTAATGGCACGGGGAAGTCTACGTTACTGAAAATCTTTGCAGGGCTTGAACAGCCGGAAGCAGGGTTGATTAAACATCCTAAGGACTACCATGTAGAATATGCACATCAGCAGCCGGTGCTGGAAGATGACCTGACAGTAATGGAACAAATTTATTACGGAGACAGTTCCATGATGAAAGTGATGCGGGAATATGAACATGCGTTACTGCAATTACAGGAGCAGCCGGAGAACCAAGCAGCACAGGAAAGATTAATGCATATGCAGCAGAAAATGGATGAAGAAGAAGCGTGGGAAGCAAATACTGCAGCAAAAACGATTTTAACCAAATTGGGTATTACGGATTCCAAGCGTAAAGTCAAGACGCTTTCCGGCGGACAAAAGAAAAGAGTATCGCTCGCAAAGGCATTGCTGCAGCCAGCTAATCTGCTTTTGCTTGATGAACCGACAAACCATTTGGATAACGAAACAGTGGATTGGCTTGAGACATATTTGCAATCATACAAAGGTTCCTTTATTCTAATCACACACGATAGATATTTTTTAAATAGGGCGACGAACCGGATTTTTGAATTGGAACAAGGGAACTTGTATCATTATGAAGGAAATTATGAAGTGTTTTTAGAGAAAAAAGCGGAAAGAGAAGCATTAGAAGCCAGTGATGAAATAAAACATCACAATACGTTAAGGCGTGAACTGGCTTGGCTTAAACGGGGAGCGAGAGCGCGTTCTACAAAACAGAAAGCCAGAAAAGAACGTATTGAGGAAATGCAGGAAAAAACGTTTCATACCAAAAGTGAATCTATTGCTTTTCAGGCAGGTTCTGCCCGCCTCGGTAAACAGGTGCTGAAATTAGATCGGGTTAGTAAATCTTATGAAGAGCAAAAACTTATTTCCGATTTTAGCCATGTTATTCTCCCGGAAGACAGAATAGGTATTATCGGCGCTAATGGAACCGGAAAAACAACTTTATTGAACCTGTTGGCTGCTCGCATTTCGCCTGATGAAGGAACTGTGGAAGCAGGCCAGACTGTAAAAATCGGCTATTATACGCAAGGGGAAGAAGAACTTGACGGGACAATGCGAGTTATTGATTATATTAAGGAGCAGGCAGAGGTTATTCATACAGTAGATGGCGATGTAATTACCGCAGAGCAGATGCTGGAACGTTTTTTATTTGCAAGAAAGGAACAATGGACTTTCATCCGAAAATTATCCGGCGGGGAACGGCGCAGGCTCTATTTACTGAAAGTGCTTATGCAGGAACCAAATGTACTTCTATTGGATGAACCGACCAATGATTTGGATACACAGACATTAAGTGTGCTGGAAGCATATTTGGAGCAGTTTCCCGGCGTTGTTATTACTGTTTCCCACGACCGCTATTTTCTCGACCGTACAGTAGATAAACTGTTTGTTTTTGCGGGATTAGGAAAAATAAATGTGTTCTATGGCAATTACAGCGCCTTTTTGGAACAGCAAATCGCCAGTACGGAGAAAAGGAAGGAAAAAAAACCTGCTGAAAAAGGAATGCCAAACAAAAAGAAAAAACTGTCCTATCATGAACAAAAAGAATGGAATACAATAGAAGATCATATTATGGAATTAGAGATGAAAATAGAACAGACACAGGCGAAGATAACAGAAGCAGGCAGTGATTCGGAAAAAGTACAGGAGCTGTTTTCCAAGCAGCAGGATACCGAAGAAGAACTGGAAAAGCAGATGGAAAGATGGGAAGAACTTGCTTTATTAGTTGAGGAAATGAACAATAAGGATTAACTTGCCGGGTTGATGTTTAAATTAATTGCAGTATAGGGAAAATAGAGCTATGGTTTCATTTTTAAATTGATACCAATAAATGAGAAAATGATATTCATTGGTAGAATCATTCAAGAATAATGGGAGGTAACGATATGAGACTATTTCAAGTCAGGAAGGGACAGTTTGTTTTTTACAGGAACGAATTGCACAAAGTGTATTCGGTTAAACCAATTTTAAAAAAGTCTGTTCACCTGTATCGTCTGAAGGATATGACGCAAATCTTGACGAGAGCAAGTGAGATTGAGCTGTATCGTCCGCAGCATAATGATACATTCATTTTTTATGGAAAGCGATATACAATCGATAAGGATAAAGTACCTGAGCAAGGCGATTATATTTTGATAGTGAAGCCTGCACCGGACTTTTTAGATCACTATTCCCTTAATGAAATCGAGAAAGTGGAAAGTATAGAAGATGGAAATGTAGTGACCACAAGGGATAATGGGGTAAAACATAATGAGTATGTTGTAATGGTTCCGGGAAGAAGTGATGCCAGTCAGGAAATTGCTTATTTTGATAAAAATCTTGTACCCGAAGAACAGCAGCTTCAGGACGAATCCATTAGTTATCTTGCAGAGACAGATAATACATTGAAACCGGTAGTGGGCGATATATACGAAGATGTCCACCAGGGTACGAAAGCAATGATCGTGGCAATGACCGAGGACGAAGTTATATTCGGACATGGCCCTCGTGTCCATGTTGCCGAGCTCCTTGATGAAACAAATTACAGACTTGTTTTCCGGTTTGAGGAAGATTTGTAAAATGGAAAATCCCAGCAGGAAGCGCTGGGATTTTTTTGTCGATTAGGTTAGCGGTGGAGAGCTGGTGTTATGGACATTCTGCTTAGGAAATCGTGTGTAAATGTCGCTGATGGGAGCTCTCAAGTTCCTTTTGCTTGGAAAATCATGTCCAAATGTCATTGATGGAAGTCCTCAAGTCCCTTTTGTTAAAAATTCCGTGTTCAAGTGTTCTCATAGAACCCATAAATATTATTTTTCAAGCTGTGCACTGGCTTTATACCCTAGAATATTAATCGGATCTTTGGAACTCGAATATGGCGGCGCATAGGCAAGCTCCAGTTCCGGTAAATCAGCGACTGTCAGTTTTGCGTGGATGGCTGTTGCCAGAACGGCGAGCCTTTTATCAACACCTTCAAAACCTACAGCTTGCGCCCCGTAAATAACGCCAGTATTTTCATCAAATAATACTTTTAACCAAAGCTTATCTGACCCTGGGTAGTACCTGGCATGGGAATAGGATCCAATGCTTACTTCCTTATAGGTAACACCGTGCTTTTTCAAAGTTGTCCGGTTATGGCCGGTTGCACCTATGGTAAGGTCAAAAAGTTTTATAATGGAAGTACCTAATGTGCCCTTGTATGGAATTTGTTTATTGTTCAGGTGGCTGGCTATAATGAATGCCTGTCGGTGTGCAGGTGTGGCAAGTGCTACATTCCTTGGTGTGTTCATCACCAAATCCCTTGTTTCCACAACATCTCCGAGTGCATAAATATCCGGATCCGATGTTTGCATAAATTCATTCACTTTAATGGCTCCAGTATTACCCAAGGTTAAAAAAGCATCAATCGCCAGGGCAGTATTTGGTTTTACGCCGACTGCCATAATATTCAAATCTGATTGGACGGTTTTACCGCTGTTTAAATGCAAAGAGGTTCCATTATCGGAAAAAGCAGCTACGCCATCATTTAAATGAATCTCAACCTCATTTTCTTCAAGATGTTGTTGAATATGGTCTGCGAGGTCGGAATCTACATTCTTGAAAACCTGGGAAGATCTGTCAATCATCGTGCATTTTAATCCCAATCTGTGAAGGTTCTCCACCATTTCCAGACCAACAAAGCCTGTCCCTGTAATTGCCACTGTTTTTGGGTTGTTATTTTTAATATAGGAATAAATGGCATCCATATCAGGGATCGTATGCAAAGGGAAGGTTTTATCATTATCTATCCCCTTAATGTCGGGCATGACTGCAGAAGCGCCAGGTGCTAAAATTAACGTATCATAGCTTTCTTCATAGGTGCCTGATGCTGCTCTGCAAGTGATTTGTTTTTTGGATCGGTCAATGGAAATAACTTCTGTATTCGTGTGAACATTCACATTATATTTTTCGCTGAATTTCTCTTCCGGGTATAGAAGGTGGTTTCTTTTTTCGACTATTTCTCCAATGTAATATGGCATGCCGCAGTTGGAAAAAGAAATATAATTGCCTTTATCAAAAAGAATGATTTCAGATTCCTGATCCTCTCTGCGCAATTGAGCAGCTACAGTAGCCCCGCCGCCAACGCCACCGATTATCAAGATTTTTCGTGTCATCATCGTTTCTCCTCATATTTATTAGTATCTTTCGTATATGGAAAACGTAACATATTAATCTGTTTATATAAAAGATTAAGCTTGAAAAAGCTTGAGGTGCTCAGAAATAGGAACGGGAACTTCTCAGAAAGTGATTAAAAAATGTGAAAAGTATAACTAGCTTTCAGGCAGTATGGACATAAGAAAAAGACAAGATCGGCAAAAATTTCGCTGTTTATACTTCTTCTGCAATTTCGTTTGTATTGCTTAAAAGTCAAACCTAAGTTTCAAATCTTTGTCCGCAGATCCCAAAGTTCGGGAAAAAAATAATGATCAAGTACTTTCTTCAAATAACCTACCCCAGAAGAGCCCCCGGTTCCAGTTTTGTGTCCGAGGATTCGTTCTACAGTTTTCATATGTCTGAATCGCCACTGCTGGAACCAGTCTTCAATATCAACGAGCTTTTCGCCGAGCTGGTATAATTCCCAATGCTGATCCACATTTTTGTAAACTTTCAGCCATGCCGCTTCTACTGATTCATCTTTTTCATAGGTTTTGGAGAAATCACGATTCAATACGTTTTTATGAATGGGAAAACCCGCTTTTGCCAATGCCTGTATTGCTACATCATAAAGTCCGGGTGCTTCGTAGGCTTCTTTTAAAATAGAATGTAGCTCTGGATCGTTTTTATAAATCTTTAAAATAAAAGGTGTTTTATAACCAAGGACAAACTCCACCAGCCGGTATTGGTAGGACTGAAAGCCTGATGCATTTCCGAGTTTGTCGCGGAATTCCATATATTCTGCTGGTGTTAATGTGGAAAGGACATCCCATGCTTGAATAATTTGTGACTGGACTTTTGATACCCTTGCCAGCATTTTAAATGAAGCCTGCATATCACCATCCTGAATAGCTTTAATGGCCGCCTGAATCTCATGGATAATTAATTTCAGCCACAATTCGCTTACATGATGAATTATGATGAATAACATTTCATCATGATGGTCGGATAATCTTTTCTGGCTCGATAGCAATGAGTCAAGGTTTAAGTAATCTCCATAGGTCATTTTTTCGGTAAAATCGGTATGAATGCCTTTTTCCGACTCAAATCTATTTTTCTCCGTCATGGTCATGCCTCCTCCGACTGGATGGGTCGTAATACAGCCCGTACTGGACTGCCATCCCCGCCTTGAATGGCAAGCGGTAATGCAATTAATTCATATTCCCCTGCTGCAACATGATCAAGCATAATATTTTCTAAAATATTAATGTCATTCTTATACAGTGCATGATGCGTCTCCAGCTGTTTACTGTCAGCTGGGTCCACAGAAGGAGTATCAACACCGAGTAAAACCACATCACTTAACTTTAAAAATGCAGCTATATCCTCACCCAGCACTGGCATTTTTTCCGGAAAACGTTTCGGATTATTTGGTAATGATGTTTTCAACAAAACCCTTGGAGATAATTGCATTTCAATCTTTTTCAAAATATCAGCTGTCACTGTATCGGTATGACTCACATCAACTACAGTTGCCCTTCCAATATATCTGTCCAGGTCAAGCTCATCTGCAGTTCTCCCATTAGTGTCATAATGAAAAGGGGCATCAATATGTGTCCCTGTGTGCAGGCTGGCACTCATTTGGCCAATATTTGCTGAACCGATCTGTTCTTTTGTATATGTCAGCGAATACTGAAAAGGAGTGTCTCCCGGAAATGCTGCCATATCATTGGTGAGCGGCTGTGAAATATCTATCCATTTTCCCATTACGCAATCACTCCCCGTTTGTTTTTGTATTGCAAATAGCTTTTTTCCTCCATGATTGTCTTTAAAATTTGGACAGCTGTCCATACTTCTTCAAATGTATTATATAAAGCAACAGGTGCCAGGCGAATTCCATTCGGGTTGCGAAAGTCCGGTATGACACCATTTGCTTTCAGTGCTTTACAGATTCGTGCTGCCTCCGGGTGTTCCAAATAAACATGTCCGCCACGTTCCGTCTCTTCCCTGGGATTGGAAATCCGAAAGTTGAATGCTGCAAGTTCGCTGTCAATTAATGTCATTAAATAGTCAGTCAGCTGTAAAGATTTGGTGCGAATTCTCTCTATCCCTGCTTCGGAAAAAATTTCCAGGGAACCAAGCAGTGGTGCCGCACTGAAAATATGTGGTGTTCCGATTTGATAGGCACCTGCATCTGCTGCTTTTTGCAATGTATGAGCCATATCAAATTGTGTATCCTTGGATGAACTGAACCATCCAGCGAGCCCGGGTTTTTTGTCAAAATGCTTTTCATTTACATACAGGGCACCAACACTCCCCGGTCCGCCGTTTAAATGTTTATACGTACACCAGAATGCAAAATCAACACCCCAATCGGATAAATGGTGGGGAATGGCTCCAACCGAATGGCATAAGTCAAAACCGATCATAATATTTCGTTTATGCGCTTCCTCCGTTAATTTCTTCATATCAAGAATTTGGCCGCTTCTATAAAGGACAGATGGCAGGACAATTAAAGCAACATTCTCTGTCATTAGCCTTATGATATCTTCTGTTTTCAGTGTATTTCCGTCTTTGCTTTTCACCTGAATAAGATTTTCTTCAGGGTCTAAGTCATTTAATTGCAGCTGGCTTTTCAGTGCATAAATGTCTGATGGGAAATTTAGCTCATCTGCAAGGATTTTCGTTCTTTTTCCGGTTGGTTTAAAAAAGGTGGCTACAAGCTGATGCAAGTTTGTGGTTGTCGAACCGGTAATAACAACCTCTTCCGGTTTGGCGCCAACTAAAGGAACAGACATGGAACCTAGTTTTTCCGATAAGTAAAACCAGGGATGTGCTCCTTCTGACCAGCCGTCAATGGCGTAGGTTTTCCAGGATTCCTTTAAATCCTCCAGTACTATTTCTGCCCGTTTGGATAATAACCCGAGTGAATTTCCGTCAAAATAAATCACATTTTCGTTCACATAAAATTCTTTACGGTATAGTTTCAATGCATCTTTTGTATCCATGAACAATGCACGTTTATGATTGGTATTCAAATTTCATCACCTCACATTGGAATACATGTACTCCACCATTTTATCACAGCGTAAATAAAAATATTAATATTTTTCAGTATAAAAGAGGAATTTTTAAAGTAATATAGAATATAAAAAATAAGAAGAATTATGTAAGCCCTTACAAAAAAGGGGGGAGACGGCTATTCTTTTAATGATTATCAAAGCTACGATCGAATGAAGGTCAAATCAAGAGGGTAAAGCATAAAAACGATCTTCATAAAGCAAATGAAGATCAAAATAAGAAGGTAACGCGGAAAAGCGATCTTCATAAAGCGAATGAAGATCAAAATAAGAAGGTAACGCGGAAAAGCGATCTTCATAAAGCGAATGAAGATCAAAATAAGAAGGTAACGCGGAAAAGCGATCTTCATAAAGCAAATGAAGGTCAAAATAAGAAGGTAACGCGGAAAAGCGATCTTCATAAAGCGAATGAAGATCAAAATAAGAAGGTAACGCGGAAAAGCGATCTTCATAAAGCAAATGAAGATCAAAATAGGAAGGTAAAGCATAAAAACGATCTTCATAAAGCAAAAGAAGATCAAAATAAGAAGGTAAAGCATAAAAACGATCTTCATAAATTCGATAAAGCTTTAGAAAATCAGGAATCAATTAAAACATGAAGCAGATGGTTGGTCTTAATACTCGAATAGACAAACTAAACTGAAGGGGAGATATAGTGAAGGTTACCAAATTTCTGAACTATTACACAGGAAGAAAAAAATAAAAGAGGGGTGGAATGAAATGACGGAAACGATTTGGTCTTTAGTACCGCCGATCCTTGCTATTGTTATGGTTTTGTTGACAAGAAGGGTCATACTATCTTTGGCGGCAGGGGTTGTTGCTGCTGCATTTTTTATTGAAAGCTTCCATTTTATGTCTTCCTTAACTTCCATTTGGGAAGCATTCCGGGGGGTTTTTGTTGATGATGGGGCGCTGAATACATGGAATGTGTACATTCTGCTGTTTGTACTGATGCTGGGGGTTCTTACGGCGTTTGTCAGTATGATGGGTGGAACGAGGGCATTTGCGGAATGGGCGATAAAACGGGTGAAGACCCGCACAGGTGCTCAGATCATGACTATGATACTTGGTATTATTGTATTTATTGACGATTATTTTAACAGTTTAACAGTTGGACAGGTGGCAAAACCGGTCACAGACAAAAACCGGGTGTCCCGGGCAAAGCTCGCTTATATTGTTGACTCCACAGCTGCTCCGATTTGCGTAATTGCACCTGTATCCAGCTGGGGTGCCTATATTATTGGGGTCATCGGATCCATATTTGCGGCACAGAGCGTAACGGAATATACGGCATTTGGTGCATTTCTGCAAATCATTCCGATGAATTTCTATGTATGGGCAGCACTTGGCGTCGTACTTGTCATTGCAATCAGGCAGGTTGATTTTGGCCCGATGAAGCTGCATGAACAGCGTGCATTAAAGACCGGGCAGGTGTTGAATCCTGATAGTAAAGAAGAAGTGGATGCCACTGACAAGTTACCTGTCAGCGACAGAAGAAAAATAAGTGATCTCGTTATTCCTCTGGCTGTTCTTTTTATAGCAGTTACGGTAATTATGTACATGAACGGTTTGGGTGCACTGGAAGAAGAGCGTACATTAATTAATATTTTCGGTGAGGCAGACGTTACTATCGCTTTACTTTATGGCGGAATTATCGCTTTGGCAGCAACCTTTATATTATTTTCTCGTCATATGATCAAAGGAAAGTTAACCGGAAGTCAGTTTGGAATGGGGCTTGTGAAAGGGATAAAATCGATGCTGCCAGCCTTTTTGATATTAATATTTGCCTGGGCCATTGTCGATTTAATTGACCAGCTCGGCACAGGGACATATTTGGCAGGTGTAGTGGAATCTTCCAATCTAAGTTATTCATTGCTTCCACTAGCGGTATTTATCATTGCAGGGTTTATCGCTTTCGCTACTGGCACTTCTTGGGGGTCATTTGGAATTCTGCTTCCGATTGCCGGTCAAATTGCAGCTGCAACCGACATTTCCCTGATTTTACCAATGATGGCTGCAGTCCTTGCTGGTGCTGTTTTTGGAGATCATTGTTCACCAATATCAGATACAACGATTCTTTCATCCACAGGATCAAGCGTTCCACATATTGATCATGTCACAACACAAATACCATACGCGCTAACAGCGGCTGGGATTGCCGGACTAGGTTATTTGGCGCTTGGACTTTCGGGAAATGTATTCCTTGGCTTGGTTGTCGTGATTATCGGGATCGTTGTTTTATTTGCTGTATTGAAAAAGCCGCATGATTCGGATACAATAGAGGAAGAACCGATTGCAAAATAAAAGTAAAATCTTTAAACAGTGGGGGGGTTCTTCACCCCCCCTTTATTTATAATTAATCTCCAGTGAGCCCCTTTAAAAACTTACCATCATAAAGCACTGCTGATCTATTGTTTTTTCGGGCAATTGCTTCAGCAGAAAAGCTTGATTCAGTCAACACTATAATTGCTTCATCTCCAACCTTTGGCCAAATACGTTTTCCTTTGTTATCCAGTGGTTTTTTCCCGCCAGTAATAAATCTAATTGATTCAGCTAATTTAAATTCTGTTGCCCTATTAAAAACTTCAGCTAAATGGCCGGCTCGTTTAAGAAGGTCACCGTTATCAAAAGGGGACCAGGAATCATAGATGTTATCATTACCAATTGCAATGTTTACCCCTTTTTTATGGATCAAGTTAACATGCGGCATAGTTCGTCCAATTGGGACATTCGTAATAATGGTAATCCCTTGATCAGAAAGAACTTCAGTAACATGGTCTACTTCTTCTCTAGCAATATCCCCCAGTGCAAATGCATGACTGAACCCCCCCTCTGCCATCCGGATTGCTCTGTAATTTCAGCTAGCTTTTTTATGGTTGAAATTCCTGTTTCCCCTGCATCATGTAAATGTAAATCGACATCCACATTATTTTCAACAGCGATATCCATCATTTGATACAAAGGTTTTTCCATATACGATAATAAATTTTACTTTATAATACTATTACAAAAAGAATTAATTTATGTTTAATCAACCTATATATGAAAGTATATTCAACAAAAAACCTTATATAATTTATTTTTTATATTGACAAAAACAAAGCTTGTAATTATTATTAATTATTAGAATAGATAAAAATATACGCTAAGCTTATTTTATTAACAAGAAGTAAGGGAGAGTGTTTATATGAATAATGCAATATCATTTTGGAAAGCGGTTACATTGTTGGTGGTTTCTTTTACTATCGTACTAGGAGGGGTAATTTACCTTGGTGCACCAACCAATATAACACTCATCATGGCAGGTATATCCATTGTTATTTTAGCCATGATTTGGGGGATAAATTGGCAAACAATTGAAGCCGATTTAATGGACACATTAAAATCCATGTTTAAGCCTATTTTAATTCTATTAGCAGTAGGCATGCTAACAGGTTCATGGATGCTATCCGGAACGATTCCAGTAATTATTTACTATGGCTTATTAAGTATTGATCCTTTATATTTCCTGGTAATTACTGCATTAATCTGTGCAGCAATGTCAGTTATGGCAGGAACATCCTGGGGAACAATAGCTACTGTAGGAGTTGCATTAATGGGTGTTTCTATTGGATTGGAAATTCCTGTTGCATACACTGCAGGAGCAATTGTTGTAGGCGCTTTATTCGGGGACAAACTATCGCCGTTATCAGATACAACCGTAATGGCTTCGGCGATGGCAGAGATTAATATAGTTGATCATATAAAGCATATGCTTTGGACAACTATCCCGGCATTTGTTATTTCACTCGGGCTGTTTCTTTTTCTCGGCTTTAGTTATGGCGGACAGACTGCAGATCAGGGAAGTGTAAATTCGATTATAAATACACTTCAGGATAATTTTAACCTGAATCCATTATTACTTCTTCCGCCTATTATTATTTTAGTTCTAATTTTTCTCAAAAAACCCGTTCTGCCTGCATTTGCAGCAGGTATCCTGGTAGGGGGATTAATGGCAGTGATTTTTCAGGGAAGCTCTCTTCTGGAACTTTTCAATGCAATGGAATCTGGCTACACAAGCTCCACAGGTATAGAATTGGTAGATGAAATATTACAAAGAGGCGGTCTGGCCAGCATGTTGGGTACTGTTTCCCTATTAATCGGAGCTGCTATCTTCGGATCACCATTAAAATCAGCTGGAGTAATAAATATTTTGCTGGAAAAAATAATGCAGGTAGCTAAGAGCTCCCAAACGATGATGTCTTCCACATTTGGATTGCATGGCCTGCTTTTCTCGATTACGGGAAGCTATTATGTCACTTACGCTGTTTTGGGTCCAATTATAAATCCTTTATATGACAGACATAAACTGGAGCGGAAAAATTGGTCAAGAACGATGGAAGACACAGGTACTACTTTTGCCCCAATGATCCCATGGAGTGTTACAGGTGTATTTATCGTAGATACACTGGGAGTGCCGACAGCGGAATATATTTTGTATGCACCGCTCACGTATCTTGCGTTAATTTTTGGTCTTATTTATATATTTACCGGAATGGGTATTGCTAAAAACAACTCTAAAGATATAGAACAAACCGGTGAGGAATCGAATATCAGGAAATCTAATTAATTATGGGTATATAGCCTCTGAGATCTTATAACGGTAGTTTAAAGTTTAAGTGATGAAAATTTAGCTCAAGTGATAAACTGAAAAAAAGCTTTGATTTTGTTGTTGTCAATTCTGGCAAGATGCTTTATACTGATGTTAAGTATATGAAATAACATTTCATTAATTGGAATGATGAGGAGGTTTTAACACGTTGTCTTTTGTCTCTGATAGAGTGAGAAATCTGCCCCCTTATTTATTTTCAGAACTTCAGAAAAAGAAAAAGA
Source organism: Virgibacillus oceani (assembly GCF_041521345.1). Lineage (GTDB taxonomy): Bacteria > Bacillota > Bacilli > Bacillales > Amphibacillaceae > Virgibacillus_N > Virgibacillus_N oceani_A. The sequence goes on from NZ_JBGOHB010000053.1 coordinate 14,446, forward strand.
AATTGATAGCAAACGGGGTAGATGTGATTGATTTGGGGATCGGCGCCCCAGATTTGCCTGCACCTGAATTTGTGTCTAATAAATTGGTGGAGGAAGCAAAGAAGCCGTTGAACCACAGGTACTCCATTTACAGTGGAATGCTGTCATTTAGGGAAGCAGTAGCAGAATTTTACAAAAACAACTATGACGTTGAATTGGATCCGGAAACAGAAGTGCTTGCCCTCATTGGGTCGAAAGAGGGGATTGCGAATCTTGTGCAGGCTGTAACGAATCCCGGAGATACAGTGATCATTCCTGACCCTAGCTATCCTGTTTACCGTACTGCAGTCCATCTTGCCGGAAGTGTAAGCGTTCCCCTTCCGTTGGATGTAAATAATGGGTACATCCCATTATTTGATAAGCTGTCTGCAGAAGAAGCGGAACAGGCCAAGCTGATGTTTTTAAATTATCCGAGCAATCCGACCGCAGCAACAGTAGAGCTTGAGACGTTTACTGAAGCACTCTCGTTTGCGAGAAAAAATAATATTTTACTAGTGAATGATGCAGCCTATGATCTGGTTACTTTTGATGACTATAAATCGCCAAGTGTGCTGCAGACACCGGGGGCCAAGGAACAGGCCATAGAATTTGGCTCCCTGTCTAAAAGTTTTAACATGACAGGCTGGCGGATTGGTTTTGCAGTCGGCAACAAAGAAGTAATCCAGGCACTGGCTACATTAAAAAGCAATATTGATACGTCGCAGTTCATTCCGGTGCAAAAAGCGGCAGAGGCAGCACTTAGAAGTGATCTTTCCGCAGTAAAAGAAAATAATCGCATTTATAAAAAACGAATGGAAAAACTGCATGCTGCATTAAATGAAATCGGAATAAAAACCGAGAAACCAAGGGGCACCATTTTTGTCTGGGCAAAAGTTCCGGACGGGTATACATCTGCAAGCTTTGCGGATAAAGTGCTAGAAGAAGCGGGGGTTATTGTCACGCCCGGTAATGCGTTCGGCAAAAATGGGGAAGGGTTTATCCGAATTGCCTTATCCGTCACGGAAAAAAGACTAGATGAAGTGATAGCCAGGTTGAAAAGGCTTTCATGAAGGAGGGTCTTTTTGAGCAGGCAGAATCTATCATTCTTTTATGATATAATTAAAAAGCAGTACAGCGCTTACATCTAGTAGTGGTGTGGGAGTTTCTTATGATTGCTCAGGAAAGTGTACTGCAACTGAAAACAGAAAAAAGGTTATAAAGGAACACATAATATTTATATATTTCAAGGAGGAATTTTCATGGCAGTAACATTGGGGACAGACAAACTAAAGAACTTTATTCACGGGGAATGGGTGGATGTTGAGAAATCAACTGCAGTCATTAACCCGGCAACAGGAGAAGAAATCGTCCAAGTTCCGTTATCCGGTGCAGAGGATGTAAACAATGCCGTACAGGAAGCTAAAAAAGCACAAAAAGAATGGGCACTCGTACCTGCACCACAGCGCGCAGAGATTCTTCTCGAAGTTGGAAATCTCATGAAAGAAAGAAAAGAAAGACTTTCCCAGCTTCTGACAATGGAAAACGGCAAGGTGCTGGAGGAAGCACGTGGTGAAGTTCAGGAAGGTATTGACATGGCTTTTTATATGTCAGGAGAAGGCAGGCGTTTATTCGGACACACCACACCTGCAGAACTGAAAGACAAATTTGCGATGAGTCAGCGTGCACCTGTAGGTGTAGTTGGCATTATAACGCCATGGAACTTTCCGATTGCGATTGCCACGTGGAAGTCTTTCCCGGCGATTGTAGCAGGTAATGCGGTAATCTGGAAGCCGGCTACAGAGACGCCAATGATGGCATATGAACTTGCAAAAATCTTTGAAGAAGCCGGTCTGCCAAAAGGCGTTCTGAATGTTGTATTTGGTTCAGGTTCACAAGTAGGGGATGCGATGGTGCATCATGATGATATCCGGGTGATCTCCTTTACAGGATCCAATGATACCGGACGCAACATCGCTGCTGAGTGCGGTAGACAGCTGAAAAAAGTATCCCTGGAAATGGGTGGTAAAAACGCAGTAATCGTTATGGATGATGCTGACCTTGATCTTGCAGTCGAAGGAATTATTTGGAGTGCATTCGGTACAAGCGGACAGCGTTGTACAGCATGCAGCCGGGTCATCGTACATGAAGATGTAAAAGAGCAGGTGGAAGAAAAAATCCAGGCAAAAATGAAAGACCTGGCTATTGGTGATGGTTTGGATGAATCGAACACTGTTGGCCCGATCATTAACGATGCTGGTATGGAAAAAATTAAAAGCTATATGGAAATTGGAAAAAATGAAGGGGCAAAACTGCTTGCTGGCGGGCATGAGCTGAAAGATGGCAAGCATGGAAAAGGAAATTACTTTGCACCAACCCTTTTCACAGATGCTACCGCGGATATGCGCATCGCGCAGGAAGAAATTTTCGGGCCGGTTATTTCCCTTATCCCGGTAAAAAGTTTTGAAGAAGCGATTGAAGTAAATAACGGGGTAATCTACGGTCTGTCCAGTTCTATCTTTACTAGCGATGTAAACCGTGTTTTCAAGGCACAGCGTGATCTGGATACCGGTATTGTGTATGTAAACGCCGGTACGACCGGTGCTGAAATTCACCTTCCATTCGGTGGAACGAAAGGAACCGGAAACGGCCACAGAGATTCCGGTGTTCAAGCTTTGGATGTATTTACCGAGTGGAAAGCAGTCTATGTGGATTACAGCGGCAAGCTGCAGCGTGCACAAATTGATGTAGATTAATAGATTTGCACGATTTTAGTTTGGGATGACAGGGAAAAAGTGGTCGGGAAGTGCATTTTCCGACCATCTCTGTACCCAAAAAAGATTGCGCTTTCACATGCTGGATAAGCGCCGTAGGCATAGAAGGGGAATTTCTTAACATAGATTAAACAGATTATAACTTTTAACATAGGGGTTGATGAAATGAAAATAGGTGTATTAGGTTCTGGATTAATGGGAAAAGAAGCGGCACGCGATTTAGTTGCCAGTGAGGGAGTCACAGCAGTAGGTCTGGCTGACATCGATTTGGCTAGAGCTCAGCGTGTTGTAGATCAATTAAACGCTCCCAAACTGACGGCCTATCAGGTAAATGCAAGTGATCAGGCTGAATTGGCAGATTATATGAGTCAGTTTGACGTCATTATTAATGCGCTGTTTTACTCTTTTAACGAAATAGTAGCAAAAACAGCCATACAGGTTGGCGTGCATTCTGTTGATTTGGGTGGTCATATCGGGCACATGACAGATAAAGTGCTGGAAATGAATGAAGCAGCAGCAGATGCTAATGTGACACTAGTCCCGGATCTGGGTGTCGCGCCGGGAATGATTAATATTTTATCCGGTTATGGTGCGGAAAAACTCGATAAACTGGAAGAAATTAAGTTGTACGTAGGTGGCATTCCGGTGCAGCCAGAGCCTCCGTTTGAATATAACCATGTATTTTCCATGGAAGGGGTATTTGATCATTACACGGACCCTTCTCTTATTATAAGAAATGGCGTTAAACAAGAAATCCCTTCTTTATCAGAAGTGGAAACGGTTTATTTTGAAAAGTTTGGCCCGTTAGAAGCATTTCATACATCTGGCGGGACATCGACTTTATCTTTATCTTATCCTGATTTAAAAACATTGGAGTATAAAACAATCCGCTATCGGGGCCACGCGGAAAAGTTTAAGCTTCTGGTAGACTTAAATTTAACACGAATGGATTATGAAGTGGATGTAAATGGCCAGCAAATAAACCCAAGAGAAGTCCTTTTAAAAGTGCTTGACCCGATTGTGGAGCTGGGAGAAAAAGATGATGCAGTTTTATTGCGTGTCACCGTTTCCGGGGAAAAGGACGGCGCACCTGCAAGCTATAGCTACGAAATGACCACTTTCAAGGACAGGGAAACGAATGTAACAGCCATGGCGCGTGCTACAGCTAATACCATTTCTGTTGTAGCTCAAATGCTTGCAAGTGACAAAATTACAAAAAGAGGTGTCTTTCCTCCTGAAAAAATTGTGGCAGGGGATACCTATATTAAGGAAATGGCCAAACGTGGGGTGAATATAAAGGAGAAGGTCAAAGCTGATCCATCTGCAGTAAAAGCATAAAAAATTGTCCCTTTGCTGTGTGCAGAGGGGCATTTTTTATGAACACTCGCATTATTGCAGTGATAAGTATGGCCCATGGGGTATATGAAGACTTTTATTTGTATTCCCGGTAATTTTCTGATAAAAAGAGTATAGTAGCTTAACATGATCGTTGAAGGGGATAAAGCAATGAATCAAAGTGTATTAAAAGCATTGAAACTATTGGACTTATATACAGAAGAAACATATGAATTATCACTAAAAGAAATTTCCCGCCGCTCCAATATTCCAAAACCGACTGCGTACCGGCTTTTGTCAGCATTGGAAGAGGCAGGCTTTTTAAATAAAACAAAAGAAAGTGAACATGATAGCAGGTACCGCCTTGGATTAAAACTTCTCGAACTGGGGCAGTTGGTTTCCGATAAATTAGAAGTCCGAAAGATTGCACTGCCGTATATGCAACAGTTAGGCAGAGAAATCAATGAGGTGGTTCACTTGGTCGTGATTAATCAGGGAGAAGCAACGTATATTGAAAAAGTTGATAGCACAAGGGCACTGCGGTTGTATACGAGGATTGGAAAAAGTGCTCCGTTATATGCCGGTTCTGGTCCCAAACTGCTGCTTGCCTATTTACCGGAAGAAAAGCAGGAAGAAATCATACAGCGGTCAAAATCAGCAACCTTCCCAAATGGAAAAATTATTCAAACGGAACAATTACGAGAAGACTTGAAAATGATTAAAACAGAAGGGTTTTCCTCGAGCTCAGGGGAACAGGATGAAGATACTACAGGAATATCTTATCCCATATTCGATTATCGGAATGAAGTGGTTGCGGCACTGGCAGTAAGCGGGTTATCCACTCATTTTACTGGTGAGCATCTTGAACTGATCAAAAAGAAAACACATCAGACAGCGGAAGAAATCTCTGATAAACTTGGTTTTAGAAGAATGGAAAGGATCTGATATGTTGAATAATACTGTTTTTATTGCCGGTCATGCCAGGCTACCTTCCGGAATGGCTGCAAAAAGCATCTATGAAACACTTACTATCACCGCAGAAATCGATAAGAAATATAGTGTTATCGTGACAGCGAACTGTACGCTGGCGACGGATCATGGAAGAGATTTCATTCAGCACCTATTGAAGGGTTTCAGCTTACAGGATGGAATAGAAGAACCGGTAAATGAAGTAAAAGAAAGGTATTTGGGGAAAGCAGGCAATGCTTTGGCATCTGCCCTGAAAGATTTATATAAGCAATATGAGACGTATAAAGGAAAAGAAATCCACTGAAATGATAATGGTTTTCTTATGAGGAGAGAGGGGTGCAAATCACAAATGATTTAGTCTCTCTTTTTTATTGATATGACAATCTTTGACACTCACTTAACTTCTTTAGGACGGTGGTACTGGAGCCCCATTGAATACATTTACCCTCAGCATTTTATAATATCAGTGTTTAACTCCAAACCGCCTCTACAATATCAAAAACAATTATTATACATTGAACAAACTTCCTTTGTCAACGGTAATATTGCTTTATTATTGAATATATGATAAGCTTAAATTGCAATAGTAAATGCAACACCCCCTGTGAAACCGCTATATAAGGTTTTTCTGTAATTTGTTGGTGTTGGGGCCTAGGCCCCAACACCAACAAATTTTGCGAACGCTTCGGCTGGGGTTTG
>NZ_JBGOHB010000054.1:0-19456 GCF_041521345.1 Virgibacillus oceani
TCATACCGCGCTTCCCATTCTATTCTTTTGTCTTTTAGAGTCATCGCATAACCTCCTGAATTCATTTCTAAGAAGATTATCGCATGGATGACTTTCTGATTCTATGTGTGTTTTATTTGACGCTTACCAGAAAAGTAAAATAACGCAGCATCACTATCTCCTTCGAATAAGTCTACTATTAAACCCTTCAATTCGGATTTTGTTTGGACATCCGATAGAAATTTAACATCAAAATTAGGTGAACCATCACCATTGCTTTCAATTACACTTTTAAAAGCAGTTGCATCATTTATACATCCAAGGAGTGGATATGTTGGATAATTATTAATACCTACAACTAATGCCTTTTTCATAAAAGTCAGTCGCCCTTCTATTTTAAAGATTTTATCCAATTATCAATGTTTTCCCATGTCCAATTAACAATTCTAACACCATTAAGTTCTTCTGGAAGGGTTGCAGGACGATTAGCTTGACTTCCCCATATCCCTCTTCTAGGAATAGCTTCTTCCTTTGCACATTTAATCTCCCAAATCTGCCCATCAGCTTTTTTAGTATTCTTGGTAACTATAATTAAAACCCCATCACATCCTTTAATTCTAGTTCTACAATTTGTTTTCCAAGCAGAATCCCAAGGTTTTTTTACTGACATATCAACAAATTCAAATGGTGAGTTTTCATTTCTAGCTTGTCCTACTAATAAATCTCTTAAATCCTTATCTTCTATTGCAAAACTTACAAACACCCTTTTCTTTAACATGAATTATATTCCTCCTAATGTTTGGCTTGGTTATATTAAAAAGACAATTCTAGTTTAAAATAGAACTGTCTTCTGCTGAATGATTCGTATGTTTTTCTGAGTAGTCCTTTTATACTAGTATACTACTTTATTCCTCAAGAAACAATATCCAGTCTTTTATGATAAATCACCTTTCTTGCTTCGTAATTTATTAAAAACTTTAGTTATCCATAAAATTTTCAAATACCAACTATCCCCTACCTAAATAATTGTGATTAAAGTTATAAGTTATAACTTTAACTAACTTATAATACAGGCTTTCCTCTAACTAATTAGACTACCTGTAGGTTGATGGTTTAAAAATATCAAAAAATTTACCTTCCTTATTTTTTATAGGGGCTGCTGAACGGAACATTTTGAAATCATTTCTGATAGTAAAAGCAATATTTTAGAGTGAAAACTTCAATATTGACGATGAATATAGGTTTTTTGCGATGTTTTCACAATAAAACTGATACTATCATGAATCCTGAAGTTAATTGAGGTGCAAGGGTTTTTAACGTTTTCTTGCAAAACCCTTGCAACTTAAATCAAAATTTATGCTTCGAACCATTGATACAAAAGGTTTTGTTTCGTTCAGCAAACCCTCTTAGTCCACAGGTACAGACACCTCGGTCCAATTAGCCCATCTTGCACTTTGGACCGATGAACCTGTCCCCGCGGTCATTTTTCACCCCCTTCCAACACACCCCTCAATTCCTCTACGCTCTCCCAAAACGCATCAATCCTCACTGCACGCATTTCAATAACCTTTTCCGTATCAATCACTTCCCACACAGGATGCTCGGCTTCACCCTCTTGTTTTGGATACAACAGAATACACCTTTCCACGCCTTTGTACGCAGTCACATAAGCATACATTTGATAAATGTCACTTTGTACGTATTGGCTCCTTCCATCATAGGTTGCACTTTTCCATTTGGTATCAATAATCGTTTTATTATCAATGACAAAATCGGGTTTTAATAAAATATTGTCACGACCACTTCTTTTATTTCGCAGCAATCTTTTTTCAGCATGCTGACTGATGACTTCTTTTGTGCCTGCAGCTTCTCTAAGCGCAACTTCAATGTACTTTTCGAACAACAGGTTCATTGGAAATAGAAAAGAGAAGGATGATCTGCTGCGCCCGCCACTGTATATCGATGCTCGTTCGACAATAAGCTTTGCAAATGTTGTTGCTTCCTCAAATCGTTCATTTTGACGGTTAAGGATGATATTGTTGACTTTTTCCGGTGTAAACTGCACAACATCCACATTTTCCAAATACCCTAAACACCGCTCCAGATGAAGCTTCAATCTCGATGTAGCCATGTATCGCCTTACTATTAGCAAAGCAGATTTAAATAGCTGGTTTAATGTATTATTCTCCCTGTACTCGTCAAAGGAGCAGTATGCTTTCGTTTTTTGAAATGCATTCATACGAACATGCTTGCTAAGTTCAAGCTTGCCACGCATCATATTCAAGTTTTCTTCCTGACGCTCATATGTCTTATAAGCCCCTTTTTTCAATTCTTGAAGTAATCGCTCCACAAATGCTGCAAGAAATGCATCCAGCAAGCTACCTTGTTCTTCGCCGTTTTGCACTTGCTCATAAAACGAAATAGGGAAAAACTTTACAACAGAAAGCATCTTGATCAATGATTTTCGATCATCCATAGGTGAAATTGTAACTTTTGGTACAACTTCATAGCGTATGGTGGAGCATTGAATGACACCGACATAATTAATAAAACGAAGCCGTCTATATTTTTGATCCAGAACAAATTCATCAGGGTATTTTTCTTCAACATATCTGATGAGCTCTCTATATTCTTGGGCTGTGACATCATTTTCCGTTATCCAGTCAAACGACTCACGAACTGTGATGGTTTTCGTCATAAATAGATATTAGCTCCTGTGTTGATAATTTTTGCTTTAACCGGTACAGTTCCGGAACATGAATAGACGGCCTATCCTTAAACAATTGATTGATATCGACTTCTTCTTTATACACAATATAAGCATCTTCCCGGGAAGTACCGATTCCTCCCAAAACGAGACCGATCTTCTCCCAATCATCATAGAAATATTCTTGAAGCAATGGGATCACTTTTCTTTGCATAATATCGATCACTTCTTCATCCGTTTTTGCATTGATGAAATACGCGTGGCCAATCATATGATCGCGGTCATACAACACTTCGATACGGTGATTCATGATCGTGAGCATGGTAATAACATCGATCTCATTACCAACCGATTCAAGCAGATCCGGGTTTGGCATGATCTCTTCAAAAGCAAATCGGCGACGCAAAGCCGTATCCAAGAGCGCAATAGAACGATCTGCTGTATTCATTGTCCCAATCATATATAAATTTGGCGGCAGTGCGAACTTTTCTTTTGAATACGGAAGTTCAACAACGATTTCATTGCGCTCTGTTAATCTTTTATCCTCTTCCAAGAGGGTCAGCAGCTCGCCGAATATCTTAGAAATGTTGCCGCGATTCATTTCATCAATGATCACGATATGTCTTTTGGCATTTGTAAAATCAAACGAACCATTTTCCCTCAGTGCCTTCTGTACAATGGCGCTTTTCTCATTGTCATCAATTTCTATGCTTTGCTCTTCAGCCTCTTCTTCCATTTTTCTCATGATCCAGTTTAGAACTGACCAGTACCATGTCTGGTTGCTACCCCCGATTGCCTCACGAACAAAAGAAACGGAATTTTTCCAGTCAATATCTTTTCGTCGAATATATCTGTACACCTCTAATAAACGAGCTTTGGAAACAATCGAGCTTGATTTGGCACCTTCACTGGTAACTACGATATTTTTATTAGGTGAAATATGCGAAATAAAACTGATTGATCCTGTTTTCGATTCAAATATGACTTGATGCTCCATGCCGTTTTTAACCAAATAATCATATAACTGTTCAAAATGAACTTCTTCAGAATAGCCATGTTCTGCGAGCTGGATTCCCTCATACATGGCTTCAATTGCAGCTCTTTTTAGAATGCCGTCAGAAGGAACAAAATTTCCCTCTCCATCTGATTTCAAACCTTCAATAAAATCTTCATAGGCATACGATTGATGAAATGTTACTAAGTGAATCGACCCCTCTCTCGTTAGTTGCGAAAAATATTGCTGGAGTGCCTCGCGTCCATCAGCTTCTAACTCTTCAAAGGTTTTTTTGTCAACAATTTCAAGAGCCCGATCTACGAATTGATATGTTTTTCCCGTTCCAGGGGGGCCATATAACACATAGTTCTTTGGGGCATGGTCTGCTTCTGGGTCAAAAGTTTCTGGTTGGTCTTCTATATCTGCTCCTTCTATAAATACCAAACTGATAACACTATTGTCTTTTGCTTTATTAATGGTACGACGATAACCACCATAACCTACCAGTTCTTTGCCATCTTTATGAATCCATTCAACCGGAAGAAGATGTCCATACCTATCAGAAAATCGATATCCATCAAAGGCGTCAGCGGTGATTTTTCCAACTGCACTAATGCGCAAAACAGACTTTGTTTTCCCATCTATTTTTCGTGTATACGTTGACTTGAGGGCAACAAAGTCGCCTTCTTTCATGGAGAAAAATTGTTTTAACGCCTTTTGTCCTGCAGCACTTTCTTCTTTTTCTTCTATGAAGTCTTCAATCTCTTCATCTAAATGGGAGGACAAATCTTGTCTTAGAAAACCAACCCCAATATAGTTATTTTCTAATAGGTAGCTTTCAATGGAGCCCTCGTTTTCATATGTATGGCCAACCAGCCAGTATTGGATATTTTCATCGATTTTATTATCTCTTTCAGCAAAGGTGTTCCAGATGAAAGAAGCAATCTCTTCATTGGTCCAATTTGCAAAGGCATCCTGTTTCTTCAGGGCTGTAAGTATTTTATGATTCAACTCTATCGATTGCTGGGGAAGTAATAGTTCATCATCTATATTCAATTCTCTTCCAAGCTCAATTAAGATGGAAGGAGAATATACATTAAAAAACCTTTCGGGAACATAGATGTTCAGTATTTTCAGCAATACCATATTAAAAAGAGGCAAGTTCAGTGAAATATTTTCATTAATCCGGCCTTCTTCCGCAAGTTCGATCGCCTGGATGATTCCTTGTTTTAAGATGGTAAATTCTTCTGACAATTGATCTCCCTGCAATACTGTTTTTTGCTTACCAGCACCTTTACAATAATCACCGTTTTCTGCAAGATAAATGCCAAACTTGGAGGCGTTTCCTCCCCCGACACCTGATAAAATACCTTTTCTTTCAAGCCAATAGATAAAACTATCTTTGGTTTTGGTATTCGCGTATTCTTCTACGGATAATTCATCTAATTTTTCTAAAGGAAAACGATTTAAAAATTCTAGGTGCCCTCGTTTCTTTTCTTCCAAAGTCTCCTGATCCTGTTCGTACTGTAAGGCTTTTTCGATTAGGGTTTGGAGTCTCATTTGTAATACCCCCATTTCTTTTATGTCAATTATAGGTTATGAGAGCAGAGGTTGGGAAGCGTTAGCATTTTATTGGATTGTTTTAATAGTGTGAGCTATTTCCCATACGCAAACCCAACAGCCAAAATAGGTTCTTTATACATGATTATCCTCATACAGATTAGATAGGAACGTGATACAAGCCTTTGTCATTAAACGTGAGGAGAAACTCCATGGAACTTATAGAGCCTGTAGTGCAAATCCTATTTATCAACCTATTACTCAGCGGAGATAATGCCATAGTCATTGCCATGGCAAGCCGAAATTTGCCGGAGCACTTGCAAGGTAAAGCGATTAAATGGGGAACATTTGCCGCAATTGGACTGAGAATTTTATTTACTTTCCTGATGATTTACCTGCTTCACCTTCCATTTATACAGCTCATCGGGGGAATGCTTCTGTTAATGGTTGCGTATAATTTATTGGTGGACAAACCAGAGGAGAAAAATATCAAAAGCGGGGAATCGCTGCGAGCGGCTGTTACCATTATCATTTTTGCCGATCTGATTATGAGTCTCGATAATGTACTTGCGATCGCTGCCATTGCGGACAGTAACATGCTGCTTATTATTGCAGGGGTCATTTTAAGCATACCGATCATCCTTTTTGCAAGTGAGCTTATTTTAAAAGGAATTCAAAAGTATCCAATCATTATTTATATTGGCGCAGCACTACTTGCCTGGACTGCCGGAGAAATGATGCTAAAGGAGAATCTGTTTCATGCATCGAAAATGGCTGAGCTTTTATTTCTGAATGGGATCACGTTAACTATCCTCTTGGTGGGAGGATTGAGACGGAAAAGTGTTCCAAAATAAGAGAGAGGGGAACATAGGGTACCTTGCCCCATTCAATGCCAATCGCCAGGAAGTTTTCCGCCTAGCTCCCTAAAAGCGGATCCAGCTGCAGTGCAAGGTCTGCAACTGTTTCCACCTCAATGCTCCTTATTAATGTACCAATCAATTAATACCAACTATACAAAGCTGACTCGCAATCTCCCACTTCAATCGATTTTTATCAAATTTGATAGTAAAGTTAATCCAAATTCACCGCCCTCCTCTTCCTCACCCACACAATAACAACATCGACAATAATCAAGCCCACCCCAAACACAAGCGCATAATCAGCCAAATTAGGAATACCGTCTCGAAATGAAAAATGAATAAAATCCGTTACTTGACCAAATAAAATACGATCAATCGCATTTCCAATCGCACCACCAACATAAAGTGCAACTCCTGTTTGCAGTAACCTTCCATTTATATAACCTTTCTTCAGCATATAAATACTTACAACCGCAATAATGATTGCAACAGGAACAAACAAACGGCCATATCCTTCAAACAACCCTAAAGCAGCACCGCTATTTTGAATGTGCGTAAAATTTAACACACCTTCCCAAATAACCATCGTCTCGCCCACGTCTAGCTGTGTACGAATCCAATGTTTAAATACTTGATCAATGAAAATGACGAGAATAACAACACTATAAAAAAGGATAAGAATCACACTTTCTTTGCTGCCAGTTAGTTAGGTAAGTCAGGCAATTAGCATGAGCAACATGCAGACTGCACCCCACACTAAAGCAACTATAACATTTAGATTTGCAACTTTATTGAACCTGTCATATAGGTTTCTCCTAGCTTGATTTTCCACAGTGTCAATTATTATGCGTGAGATCATTCAAACTCCATGATAATTCACTTACATCTTATCATAGTAGTTCCCTTGTTTTTTATTTTAAGATCATTATCTACCGCTATAGTTTACTTTTCAAATGATTACGCTCACACATCAATTAAAATCAAAACTTAAATGAATAATCTCGTAAAGGACACATGCTGTTTAACTCACTTCAACAAAACAAATAATTTCACAATAAAACCGCCTTAAATCAAACTAAAAAGAATGGAAGCAATCACAAAGACCGACACAGTGTTTTTTAGAATAGGGTTTGCAAATTGGTCACGGACGGCTGCACCTAGCCCCTTTCGACCAATAATACCCAGCCTCGCTGTCATTACCTGTAACACCATCGTGGTAACCACAGAAAATACAAGTGCCCATAAAAGCGCATATCCAAACGATGCGCCTGCTTCTGTTGCTGTTGTAATGGTTCCAGGTCCTACAAAGGTCGCCGAAATAATCGCCCCAGGTCCAATAACTATATATTTGAGTGAAATTTTATTCATACATGTTTTAACCTTTCCAGTCAAACAGCTGACCGAATAATATCTTAGATGGGCAAATTCCGAACAACCGATGGAGGCACCCCATTTCACTGAACCATTCTACCAGTTCATTTTCCAAAAAATTTCATCACAATAATTTGTCATTTACAATAGTGTACGTCATACAGTATAATACTTTCAGGAGCTGATCATATGAGCGATGCACATAAACACATTGACAAACTAATGCAGGAACTGAGACGGGGAACCATCACCATTGGGGTGTTGAGTCAGCTTGATGAGCCCCAATATGGATACTCTCTTGTAACAATATTAAAAGAAAAGGGGATTCAGGTGGAACCGGGGACATTATATCCACTTTTAAGAAGGCTGGAAAAGCAAGGTTTTTTGGAAAGCAAATGGGATACGAACGAGACACGGCCTAGAAAGTATTACTTATTAAGTGAAACTGGAAAAGAAGCATTGGATTTATTACTGGAAGAGTGGCAAAGCATTGTCATGAGTATGAACCATTTAACCATGGGAAAAGAGGGTGAAGAAAATGGAAATGATTGACCGATATGTTTACGCGGTTACGAAGCGGCTGCCGGAAGCACAAAGAAAAGATGTTTCGGATGAACTTCTTGGTTTGATAGAAGATATGCTGGATGAGCGTGTCCAGGGCAGAAAAACTACGGATAAAGATGTGGAGAAAGTGTTGCTGGAGCTAGGGCCACCAAAGCGTCTGGCACAAAAATACCGTGGAACAAAAAAGTATATCATCGGGCCGGAGCTGTATGATTTTTATGTGCTTGTGCTGAAGATCGCTTTGATTTCGGTTGTTGCAGGATTCACTGCAGTTTTCGTGATTCAAGTCATCTTGAATCCAATGAACATGCTTGATTATTTTATCGACTACATTGTTTCTTTTTTCACTGCGATAATTCCGAATGTCATTGGCTGGACCACATTAGGTTTTGCTTTGGCAGAATATTTCAGTGAAGGTGAACTGTCCAAAGTGAAAGTGGATAAAGAATGGCACCCATCAAACCTGGCGCCTATTCCTGACCCAAAGCGGCAGATTAAACCATCCGAACCGATTATAGCGATAGTCGTTAGTGTATTGCTGATTGTGTTTTTTGCCGCTTCTCATGAATATTTCGGCATTTGGGCCTATCAAAACGGGGAGATGGCCAATGTTATTTCCTTTTTAAATGAGAGTGCGTATGGTTCATTTTTGATTTTAATTATCATCTTTTTTGTATTTATCGTTATGAAAGAATGCCTGAAACTGTTTTACGGGAGATGGACGAAATCACTGGTTATTTACACCGCTGTTATAAATGTCATTTCCATTGGCATCATTATGGTGCTGGTATCCGGAAGAAGCTTTTGGAATCCAAATTTTATGAATGAACTTGTGCAATATAACGTTGTAACAAGGGGGACGAATGCATACCAGACGATACAGATCATATGGGAACAACTTACACTTTGGATACTAGTATTCCTTTTAATTGGATTAGTATGGGAAATAGTTGCCGGATTATTCAAGGTTCGGAAGCAGAATAAAAATTAACGCTTCCAGCTATATGCAGATATTTGATAACATTGAAAGGAAGCAGAAATTAGCCTGGATGACTTTAAAAATGTCTTTCTTGCATTCAATAATTGTTCGAAAGCTGAAGTTCATAAGCCTAATTCCTCGGTATATAACGGTGGATTAGGCTTTCCCCTTACCCACTCCTTAACGTAAGATGATTGCCATGAAATTTCTCATTAAGTTTTACCACTTTTGCGGAAAAGGTGTGACTTCACTTTGATCTGCACCCTGCATCCTGGTAGATCTAGCACTGAATAGGATCCGTCGTTACATAGAGCAGGTCACTTCTTATCGAAGAAACACTGACTTTGCCCTTTAACAGTAAGTCTTTTGGCTTTAAAAGTGTTATAATACAATTAGCTTAAAAAAACAAAGGAGTCATCATATGCCTAAAATCATAGATCATAATGAAAGAAAAGCACAAATTGTGGAAGCAACGTTTGACGTTATTTATCATTATGGTTTTGAAAAAGCTGCATTACGGGAAATCGCCAAAAAGGCTGGGTTATCATTAGGTTCTGTTCAACATTTCTTTCCAAAACAAAAGGACATATATACGTACGCAATGGACATCATTTTCCAAAGATTTGAACAAAGAATGCAAAAAGTAGAACAGGCAGATGAAGATGTTTTTGAAAATGCTGTTCATATGGCAAAACAGATTGTGCAAGTTCAAACAGATGTAGAAAGAATGGAAAATGATATATGGGTGAAATTCACTTTAATGGCAACGATGAACCCGGAATACCAGGACCTTAATGAAGATTATCGAAAAGTAAACCTTAATTTTGCAAAGAACATTATAAGCCTGCTTTATCATAATGGATATCTTGAAAGTTCCATCAATATCGAGGACAAGGCACATAATTTAATCATATTCATTACTGGCTTGACGTTCGAGTCTGTCATTTATACACGATTTTACAACCATCAAGTGGTTGAACAAAAGGTCAGAGAATATTTAACAAACATCTGTAAGAAAAACGGGTAAACGGAGGAGAACAGGAAAATCGCAAATCAAAACACCAATATCTGATACCTTCACCATGTATCCCATAACTACACCGATATATTCCAATTGCTTAAAACAACTGCTTATGCTGCGAGCACAACTTTCCGAAAGCGTACCCTGTTCTTATTTCATTATAATTATTTACTGCGGATGAATGGAGCCGCTTAAGCGAACTATTGAGCGATCGATTACAGAAAAGAGCCACCACTTGCGGAGCTGTGAGACATTTTTGGTACAATCGCTCTTAAAACCAGAAAGTCATATCCAGCAAAGCTGCTTGCCATTGACAGTAACACCCGATTCTTTGCATTTGCTGGAAGAGGTCGGTGCCCACAGCGATCAAATTAAGCTAAGGAGGGTGTAATATTCTCATTTTTCGTTAGCTTGATGGCTACGGGATCCTTTAGTACTTTAAAGTGATAGAATATACGTAAAATAAACTTAAAGTAAAAAGCGCTACAGCAAATGGCTGCAGCGCTTTTTACTTTAACACACTTTAATCCAGCTAGGGACTAACCCTCATGAGAAGACCGCCATTAAAAAGGCTCATTCACATCACCATTCGAAAAAATATAATCTACCTCTGGTCATTTGCCTCATCATACAAACTAAAGTGTACTTTGTCATTATACACGTAATTCGTAATGACTGGATTATTAAAAGATCAATGACCTCTCGTGGCTCTGGACCCCATGCTAAGTCTTCCACCTACTACAATTTTGTCAACTTCGGTTTTCCTAATCTCTTCTAAAACCGTTTTTAATGCGGAATAATTCCCATGAACATCGTAGATAGCAGCTATACGCATTTAGCACCCTCTCCTTAATCAATTCATTTTCATACTAATTGAGTTATTTATACGAAAAGAGTCTCTCAATAAATAAGATTCGATTAATGTACGAATTATCCTTTTTCTTATTCCATTAAATTGGACCGATTCTTGAACACAAGTTAAACAATACTCTTAAACTATCCTAACAGAGGGGGAAGTTCCATACGATAATTCGAATATCCAAAACCTTAAAGGGATAGAACATACATAAATTCCAAAGCAGCAACCTCATATCCAACACTCCGTTGTAACTTAATGCAAACTAAATTTACATAAAAAAACATCTGCCCTTCCCCACCGAATTCCTTCATAACTAACGGAATCCGATGGAGAATACAACAAACCTGCAGCCGTCACGAATACGCTTCGGCTGAAGCCATGTTGCGGGCAGATGTATTAAACATGCTAACATTCATTTATATTGCTTCTTACTTAAACCAGTTCAATGGTTCAGGTTTCAAATTACGGAAAACATGTTTGATTTCCTGATATTCTTCAAGGCCTGCCCTCCCAAGCTCCCGACCGATACCGGATTGCTTGTAGCCACCCCATGGCGCCTGTGGGAAGTAAAGGTTTACGTCATTGATCCATACAGTGCCCATGCGCATTTTAGCTACACATCGCTCTGCTTTTGCAATGTCATTGGTAAAAACCCCGCCGGAAAGTCCGTAAATGGAGTCATTAGCCAGCTCGATTGCTTCTTCTTCGGTCGTGAATTTTTCCACGGTGATGACCGGGCCGAACCCTTCATCCTGCACCACACGCATATCCGTCGTGCAATCTGTTAACACCGTTGGCAGGTAGAAAAATCCCTTTTGCAATTCAGGATCATCAGGGACTCCGCCGCCAACAGCAACAGTCACGCCTTCTTGTTTCCCTTTTTCCACATAATCGATCACTTTATTTAAATGCTCTTTTGAAATAAGCGGTCCCATTTGCGTAGATTCCTCAAAACCACTGCCAAGTCGAATGTTTTTTACGCGCTCGACCAATGCCTCAACGAATTGATCGTGAATGCTTTCTTCCACAATCAATCGCGTGCCTGCCGAACAAACTTGGCCTGCATGGAAAAATACGGCATTCATAGCTTGGTCCACTGCTGTTTCAAAATCAGCATCGGCAAAGATCACATTCGGGTTTTTTCCACCTAGCTCAAGTGCCAGTTTCTTCACATTGGAACTGGCAGCTTGCATAATTTTCTTCCCTGTTTCAAGCCCGCCGGTGAAGGAAACCAGATCCACATCATCATTCGAAGCCATTTCTGCACCAACGGAATTACCAGGGCCAAGCACTAAATTGACTACACCTTTTGGAACACCGGCTTCTTCCATTAATTCGAATACTTTAATCGTTGTTAGTGGTGTAATCTCACTTGGCTTCATGACAAGTGTATTGCCTGCTGCAAGTGCAGGTGCCAGCTTCCAGGATGCCTGCAGTAAGGGATAATTCCATGGTGTGATTTGCGTACATACACCAATAGGTTCACGAACAATTTTACTGGTTGAATTTGGAATGGGTGAATTGATAATCTCCCCATCTGCTTCTTTATCAACCATTTCCGCATAATACCGGAAAACAGCGGCGATATCATCCATATCCATGAGGCTTTCCGCCACCGTTTTACCTGTATCAAGTGATTCGAGGTCAGCCAGTTCTTCCCGGTCACGTTCGATCAATTCAGCAATTTTATGAACCACTTTCCCGCGTTCTATGGCTGGTATGGTGGACCAATCACGCTCGTTAAAAGCTTTCCTTGCTGCGGCAATCGCATTTTTTGTTTCATCTATATCGCCTTCTGAAACGGTTGCGATGGTTTCCTGGTTGTAGGGGTTGATAATATAACGGACACTGCCGGAATTAGCCTCAACCCATTCACCATCGATGAACATCTTTTTCATTTTCAACGAATACACTCCTTTTCTCGTATTATAAACGAAATGGTATGGAACAGATGAATAGGCAAGCAAATCATTGGAACCGTTCATCGTATAGGTTATAAAAAATGACATACCCTCCGTTATGATGCTTGCTTGGTGTCTATCCATCCACCTTATTTTAATTATTGTTTAGCCACTCTGGGTTATCGTTCAGCCACGCTTCGGCTACTTCTTCAGCATCTGCACCGTTATCGATTTCAGTAATCATATCTGCCATATCACCAATGCTTACTGTCCAATCTTCGAGAAGTTCATAGGCTTCAGGTGCTTTTTCTTTTACATCTTGATGAACGATAGGATGAATCGAACTTCCATCAAAAAATTCCGGATGTTCTTCATTCGTCAGTATTTTTAAGCCCATATCATTAAACATGGAATGGGGGTCCCAGCCATATAATAAGATCGGTTCATTCTGATCTGTACTTGCTTTAGCGGCAGCAAGCATCGCACCCTCTGAAGCGTTTATTAATTCAACATCAAGCTCATAAGCATCTATAAGCTCCTGCAATTCATCCATGGCAGGATCACCATCTTCAATGGCGATAACCTCATTGTTCACTATATCTTCTTTACCAATTAAATCTGCAACATCATTGATGTCTTCCATATAATTTGGCACGACCATTCCTGCATTGGCATCTTCATAAATTGGTGATAATTGTTCGATGGAATCTGAATATTCCTCCAAGTATTGGGTCTGTTGTGGATACCAAGAATCCATATAGATATCTATTTCTCCGGCGGATAGGCCGGCATAAATAACTCCGATATCCGCTTCTTCTACTTTAATGTTATATCCCATATCTTCTAATATATCTGTTACAATTTCTGTCGGAGGGATCGTACTTGTCCAAGTCGTCAATCCCAAGACTAGTTCCTGTTCCTCTTGATTTCCTTCTTCATTTTCCGCTTCATTATCGGCTGCTCCACATCCGTACAATCCTATTGATAATAGTAAGACTGTTATCATCACAATTACTTTCTTCATTACAAAATCCATTCCTTTCAATTTTTTGCTATATACGATAGCTCCAACTTAGAAGGAGCCTTTTTCGATGATTATCAGTTGCCATATTACGATTTTTGGCTTTATATATCATTTTGACTATTTTATATGAAGGTTACTAACGGGTATTGTTCCTCTCAAATTAATGAATCCAGCTGTTTTGAGGCTAAGCCGTGATAGAAATAAAACACCTCATTTACATCATTTATTTATCTTCCCAGTACTCGTCTCCTGCTTCGTCGAGCCATTGAATGATAAAATCATTACCTATCCGGGATACACCCAATTCTTGAATGTAATAGAGACATTCGTCCAAATTCTCAGGATCCCCGGAAGCTTTAATATTGATTCTGTCGCCCACAATTTCACGCATTGCTTTTACATTATCGACTGCGGTATTATCGTAAGGCTCTACCATTTCATCCGTATAACCAGCTTCTCCAGTACCATCATACCCCACAGCGAATCCTGTAGCATTTTTCACATAATCAGCCCCCGAATCTATTACGAGCTCGCATGCTTTGGCTAACTCCTCCCTTTTTTTAAGATGAGGTGTTTCAATGATCACCTTAACAGTACAGTCACTTCTTCTGTTTTTTGCTGCTTCGACAATTTGCTTCAGCTCATCTAACACATAGTCATAATCACCGTCTTTAAAGCGAGCGATGTTCATAACAATATCCAGCTCATTCGCACCATAATCGATCGATGCTAAAGCTTCCTGAACTTTAGCCTGCGTTGTTTCAAATCCCATTGGAAACCCGATTACACCGCTGATTTTGGCTTTTTCTCCTATAATTTTTTTGGCTACAGGAACGTCCGTCGGGTAACAGCATAAACCTGCAAAGCCGTATTTAATCACCTCACGGCTTCGTTTTTCTATTGATTCCTTACTTCTGTTCTGCCATAAAATAGAATAATCTATTGCCTTGCAAAACTCCGCTTTATTCATATTCAATCACCCTTCTTGTACTTTTCTTGGCTGCCAAGTTTCTGATCCAATACATTTAAATATTTGTTTGTGTAAGGATAATATCGAAATACCCCTGACTAGATATTATTGTAATACAGTTGACCTAAAAAAACAAGGGTAGTTTATTTTTCTAAAAAACAGATCATGCTAATAGAAAAAATCAACACGAAGTAAAATAAATATTAGTAATCCCGATAGAAAAGTATATTTTTAGAACTGTGCAGGACACAGCCCGCAGTAAGCAAAAAACATCTTTTTGTTCCTTGGAAATATACTGATTTAATATCCAAAACCTCCTATCTAATCCAAACTAAAAAGATAGGAATTATATGTTTAACATGCTAATATAGATGAGTATTAAAATGTAAGGATAAAAGGAAGTGTACAATATGTCGTTATCAACGAGAATCTTTGTTGCTTTAGGTGCCGGCGTTTTATTTGGAGGTTTACTGAACCTGCATGCGCCGGACTGGGTGGAGCCACTTGATCAATATCTATTACAGCCTGTAGGGGATGTGTTTTTACGGGTGATTCAATTAATTGTTGTCCCGCTCATATTTGCAGCCTTAATTATGGGCATCACGCAATTAAAGGGATCTGGATATATTGCCCGGTATACAACGAAGTTAATGAGCCTTTACGTAGTGACATCAGCGGTGGCCATTGTTCTTGGCCTAGTGGTCGCATTTATTGTTCGACCAGGCAACAATGCGGAAGCAATTTCTACAGGAGACGCATCCGCTGCCGATGAAGGGTATTCCTTGGTTGAATGGCTCGTGAGCATTGTGCCTTCCAATCCGTTTGAAGCATTGGCATCAGGGAATCTTTTGCAGGTCATCGTCATCGCCGCGCTGGTAGGTACAGCGATTAACCTGCTGAAAGAGGAGCAAACACGCCCCTTTTTCAATGTCGTGGAAAGCATGTACGAGATTGTGCAGAAAATCCTGCAGCTCGTGTTGAAAATCGCGCCAATTGGGGTTTTTGCCTTGATTACTTCCGTGGTGGCAACACAGGGATTTGGCATTATCGGCAATCTGGCCGTGTATATACTCGGTTTGATTTTAGCAATTATACTTATGATCGGTTTGTATATATTGATCTTATTTTTCTCTGGCGTAAAACCGAAGACATTTTTTAATGGATTTGCCTCGGCTTTTACATTGGCCTTCGGTACAGCAAGTTCCAATGCAGCTTTGCCCCTCGCCTTAAATGGTGCAAATAAAGCTGGGTTGCAAAGTGACTTATCCGGTTTTGCCATTCCATTCGGCACAGCGCTGAAAAGAGATGGTGCCGGCATTTTACAGGGGTTTAATGCGATTTTTGTTGCGCAATTATTTGGTGTAGATATTACGGTTGAACTCGTACTTGCAGTTTTTCTGAGCGCACTGCTTGTCTCGTTTAGTACAGCCGGTGTGCCTGGTGCGGGGATCATCATGATGACAACAGTACTTACTGCAGCAAATCTGCCGTTAGAAGGAATTGCGATTGTTGCTGGTATTGACAGGGTAACGGAAGGTTTCCGCACATTGCTGAATGTATTCGGTAATACCGCGAATGCGAGTCTTTTGCAGCAGTGGGAAAATAGGCGGGAGAGGAAGATACAAGAAGGATGAGGGACGGTATAGCTTAGCTTTTAATAGGCAGTGACAAAACCAGCTTGGTATTGTGTACATAAGCGTCAAATAATCTTCCCCTGGAAACAGGTGGAGTTATTTGACGCTTTCTGTTTTGGATGGAGTTTGGATGAAGCAAATTAGAATCGTTTTTAATTAGGTTAGAGCTAGGCTTTACAGCGCTTTCCTAGGGTCTTTGGCTTTAGAAAAATACAAAGATACTACTTTATCGATTAAAAATCGTTCTAATTGATACTCTGCAAATAATGCCTGCATATATAGTCCTACTAAATATGTATGTTATAACTATAAACCTTCAACTCTACTTTTAGTCACTCATTCTTCCTTATTCATTGGTTTGACACATAATTCCAGTATAGCCAAAAATAATCAATAATCTATAACATGGACTATTGCTTTAAAGTGCACTTAAACCTATATAATAGTCGAAGATATAAAATTAATGATGAAAGGAGCACTATTATGTCTAATAAAAACGAAAGTAAAAAGAATGAGCAAGAAGAAAACACGGAAGGTAATTTCTTAATCACTGATAGAAGTAATCTATTTGCATTTTACGTCATTATTACTTTCATTTTAACGCTCTTAACATCAGTTGGACTCTTCAAGCTAAAAAAAGAAAATGAAGAAGAAATAAATGAAGAATAAGAGGATCCATTTTCACTGTTATTTTTCAGAATTTTTATAGAAGATTTAATATAAAATCACAAGAAAGAATCCTTGTTTTATCTGATTTCAGGAGGTGGTAAATATTTAATTATGGAAAAAAGTTTGACCAAATTAAATAATAATCCATCCATCAAGGCGGAGATATTACCCTTTCTTTACTCCCATTTAATTATTTTTTTGTGTTTAACCTAGGGGAAAACAAGGCATTTGCTGTTGAAGCAGAAGGATTAGTAACAGTGGATGACGTCGATGAAGATGGTAATCCAATAGTTGATTCAGAAGAAATCAGTGGTAACATTGAGCTCGTTTCCTGTAATGTATCTGCTTATGGGCCTTGAGTACAGCGAAATGAATGATACTTTATATGAAACATTATTAATAAAAACTTAATATCTACTAATATAAAACCTTGTAACAACTTACTTTAAGGGGGTGTAAAATTATAGAAATGTTTTATCAAATAGCATCATGTTTAACACTGCCATAGAAAGGAGTGATCTAACTAGAAAAAGATCAAGCTTTCACACAGTATTAACTTATTTAGGAGGTAAAACATGAATAGTTATCTAAAAAGTAAGAGTAGTTATTATGCTAAAATTTTGCTCATCCTTATGTTAATCAGTTCACTGCTTATAAATGGATTGATTGCAGAAGAGGCTTCAGCAGAAGAAATTATTCAAGACGACGGAACGGGATCTTATATAAACCCGGATGATAATCCAATTGAATATGAAGATTCGATAGTCTCTAAAGAGGCCACGTATTCAGGGAATCCAGGAGAATACTTTATTGACTTAACTATTGAAGGGAAAGAAAAAGAACAAACAGAAACTACTGATATTGTTCTTGTCTATGATAACTCCAATAGTATGAATGATAATGATAGAGATAGTATTGCTTTTGATGCGACGTCCTCCTTCGTAACGGATTTATTGGACTCAAGTAGTAATAGTAATGGAAATACGCAAATGGCATTAGTGACGTTTGGTTCGGATGTATTTGATGGTAGAATTAATAGACCCTATGCTGAGGTTCCTTTGATGTATGCTACAGAGGATCTATCATATAAAGAATTAACCACTAATTCAGAGGCTATTATTAATGTATTGCCTGAGGATACTCCTATAGAACGGGATATAGGCGACGGAAGCCTTGCAAACAATGGGGGAACCTTTACGCAAGCAGCTTTGCAGGAAGCGGAATCCATTCTTGCGGATAGTATAGCGGATAACAAATTAATCTTTACTATTACAGATGGAGTCCCTGTCTTTAGTGAGAACCCAGATGGAAATATAGTAGGTGCAGCAGGCTTATATGAGCCTGGTTTTGAATTTAGTTTTTACTATGATTACAATGGAGCGGAAAGAACACATGGCCAGGATACGTTAGAAGAAGCTCAAAGGATTCTATCTCAAAATGATGATTTTGATATGTATTCTTTAGGTATTGAGATTACAGGATCAGATGGCGCAACCGAGGAAGAAGCAATAGAAGTAATGGAAGGAATCGCTTCTTCACCCGAGCAATATTATGCAGCATCTGAAGTAGATGAAATAGCTGATATGTTAAGAAATTTAGCATCTCCGGTTATTAATAGTATTAATAACGGTATTGTCACAGATCCGATGGGAGAATTATTTAATTTACAAGTAAGTGATAACGAATTTACTGAAGCAAGCGATGAAATGTTAACAGATGGAGATTATTACTTAACTGGAGAAATTGATGGGGAAACTGAAGAACAATTAATAGAAGGAATTAATGTCAGTGTAGTGGAATCTGAACTATCTGATCAAACAATTCAAGTAGAAGGGTTGAATTTAGGTGAAGGTGAACAGGTAAACTTAAGGTATAAAGTTCAACTTGACACTGAACATGAAAATTATTCTCCTGATACTTACTTTCCAATGAATGAAAGAACAACATTACAACCAGTCGGGGATGAGGCAGATACACTAAGAGATTTCCCGATACCAGAAGCTTTATTATATGAAGCTGCACCAGTTACAGTTGAACACGTCGATGAAGAAGGTAATCAACTAGCCCCTTCTGAGGATCTTACAGGAAATGTAGGAGAACCTTATGAATCGCAACCAGAAGAGATTGATGGCTATGAATTGATCGAAACACCTGAAAACGCAACTGGTGAATTTACAGAAGAACCACAAACTGTAACTTATGTATATGCGCCTATTGACGAAGGTGATGCAGCACCAGTTACAGTTGAACACGTCGATGAAGAAGGAAATCAACTAGCCCCTTCCGAGGATCTTACAGGAAATGTAGGAGAACCTTATGAATCGCAACCAGAAGAGATTGATGGCTATGAATTGATCGAAATGC
>NZ_JBGOHB010000055.1:0-17151 GCF_041521345.1 Virgibacillus oceani
CAGTTGACTCGACTTCTGCCGTGGTCCGCTACACTCCCTGATGAATGCCGCGTTCCTAATAAATCTAAATAAATTATAACAGTAGTCCACATCTGAAAAACAGGTGTGGACTATTTTACGCTTACGTCAATCCAATTAACAAAACAGAACTTACACCAAGCAGATCAAGAAGGGAACTCATATAAAGTTGCTTTTGTCATCTCTCATGAAGCAAGTGAAGCAATTTTTACACTTGTTAATTGGTGGGTAGAAGGAAACATGCTCATCACAAAGGTGTATAAATCATCTTTTGAGTCTCCAGAGGAATTTGAAGAAATCACAAACAGCAATATCGCAGGTTCATGTATTTGGGAACTAGCAATCATCTCTTATGAACGAAACGCATGGGTTACTTACGTTCTTCAAAACAAGGGATCATTTAAAAGTGGAATAAATAATTATCTTGAAAAGAAATATTTCGATTACATATAAAAGTTGATGAATATTTTAATTTTCATTTAGGGCGAGATTGTTGCATAAACCCGATCAAAAAACCGATTTCCGACGTTTGTAAGGAAATTGGTTTTTTTACGCTGTAATTTGCTTAACGTTTTAAATCCGCATTTTCTTGATGCACCCCCATTGGTAAATGCGGTGGCAACAAGTGGTAAGTCTTGTCCAATCGCTGGTAAACAAGATAGCAGAAGTGGTACATTTCCTTGGCCGTAAACACAGTATCAGTTTTATTCAAACGAATATCCATTGTTCCACCATAATTCCCAACAAAAATCCACGATTCTCTTTCAACCAATTCACTTTAATTAATCTCTGTTTCTGTTTAGGGACTCCAACCCAACAATTAATTGATGTCGAGCTTAAAGGAGAATAGTCTCTGTTTCGGTAATCAAGCTAACTCTTTCCTTAGCCCAAGACTTTGCTTCATCAAATTTATTAGCCTGAATGTTAAAAGCAAAATGGTAATAAGGCTTACCTTTCACATCATCTGAGTAAATTCTAATTCACTTGAACCAATTGCAATTCGAAAGCTCATTAATTAAAGGAAATCCGAAACTATCTACATAAAAATTTTTCATTTCATTGATACTTTCGGTTTATAGGATTAATAATTTAATTTCCATTACTTTAAATTCCCCTTTCAATAAACTTTTTAAGCAAACTTGTTTATTGATTCGATTATTACATCTGGTCTATCAATATGTATGGAGTGACTGGAATTCTTTGCAAATATCAATTCACCATTTTTGCTAAGGTTTGCTTGGTTTATAATGAGCTCTTGCCACTTTTCTTCTAATAACCTCAGTTCCCATTCAGGTAACCCTTCCATAGCTCCTAACTTAATGTTGTACTCTTTATCTCGACCGATAACAATCAGCGGTATATCTGGAAATAGTCCTAATGCCTTAATAATATCTGCATCCTTTTTCCAATTATTAATTTCTGAGTACATAGCTTTATATAAAGAAGGATTTGTGTGAAAGTCCGCTAAACTTTGTTGAATACGAAGAGGCAGTTGTTTTTTTCTGATAGAGAGGGATTATTTCTTTCTCTTAATTTTTCTTGTTCCATTAACGAAAAGGAATAACATTTTTCCACCCAATCCTCATCAGTATCGTCTTCATCTAAGACTGGCAAGTCTAAGTCATCTAATTGTTTTAAATCAACTGAAGTTGAATCCACTAAAACTATTCCTGCGATTTGTTCAGGATGCTCTTTGGCATAATGCTGTACACACAGCCCGCCATATGAATGCCCAACCAAAATGACAGGTTCGGATAATTCTAATTGATGTATAATATCATACAATTCATTAACAACAGCTTGAGTATTACGATCTTCTGTACCAATTTCACTTAATCCAAGTCCAGGTCGATGAAACATGATGACTTTATGAGATTTGCCTATTGATTCTGCCACATTATACCATTCGTAAAATGAACAACCCATTCCTGTAAGAATAACCACTGGTCTACCTTTATTTCCTATTTTATGAATCTCTATCTTATTATTATTTACTTTTAAAAACTGTCTCATATTACTCACCTCTGCATCTAATTAGACCAAATCGCACGCTTTCAAAATCTATTACGCCTGAAACTTTATTTCCATCAACAATTATATTCGCTGGACGAAAATCCATATGTATAAAGCTCGGCCCATCAGGAGGAGGAAGCTGCTCTATCATTTCTTCAAATTTTTCAATGGATTGTTTGTAAAAATGATCATCCAAACCGTCTCTTACATCCTCAGCAAAACTATAAAATTGGCGTTCGATAAAATCAGACCAATTCGGAAATTCATTTTTTATTCCGTTTAATACGTGGGCATTTGGTGGCTGAACTGCATGAAATAAAGCATGTTAGATCCCGACTTGAAATCCTACTGTTGGTAAAGCCTCAGTTGTTAATGGTTGTCCTTTTAATTCGGATAATAAAAAAGCACCAGGACACTCCTTATCACCAGCCCAATAATCCAACATTTCGGGAATGGCAACACTTCCTTTTAAAATCTCATAGGCTTCTAACTCCCGATGATGTTTCAATTAGTAAAAGGAATTTTCACAAAAACATTTTCACCATTATGCAGATTACATTTATATACTGTTGAACTATGGGAGTCCTTGACTTCATTAATTGATAATACTTGCAATCCAAATTCTTCAATGACACGATGTAACATCTAACTCCCTCCCTCGCTGTGTATCAGATTCGTCTTGAGAAATAACTTTAACGCCCCTTTATGATCATTGCACAGGAGTCAGAATCGAGTCTTGTTCGTCAGGCGTATATCTATATAAATGCGTAGGATCCCCTGCCCCCCAATCAAGTAAATAGACATCATCATCGATAATATTAATCCAACTCCAACTTTTTTCTCCTCGATAAATTTCGGTTTGATTGCTCCCATCAAGATTCATTTTGAATAAACCTGATTCTT
The DNA here is from genome assembly GCF_041521345.1 of Virgibacillus oceani. GTDB lineage: Bacteria > Bacillota > Bacilli > Bacillales > Amphibacillaceae > Virgibacillus_N > Virgibacillus_N oceani_A. The sequence goes on from NZ_JBGOHB010000055.1 coordinate 2,935, forward strand.
TATGTGAGGGTTTAGAAAAATATACATAACCCGTTGTACCCTCAATGTTATGTAAACTCCCTACTGCCAACTTTTCCACATTGTCGTTAACCAAGGAAAGTCTGAATATGCTTGGAGAGCGACCCTCACCATAACGGATATTAAACTGATCATCATTACTTTCAAAATATATCCAGTCATCAATAATTAAAATGTTTGTTGTTGAAATGGGAATATTGTCTTTTGTCTTTAACTTAACCTTTCCCTCTCCAGACGGTTGCATTCTATACACGCTTCCACCAGATGAGACCGCATAATAGAGCCATCCATCTGACCATTGGAGGCCATTAATTGTGCCTTCGTCTAACTGCACTTGTTCTGAACCATCAGTCTTAGATCTATATAAACCGCTTTTTACTCTATCATCTGTAGAGAAAATACTATAAAATATATAATCATTAACGATGATCGGATCATTTGTGTGTTGGCTATGCACTTTCTCGATATCTTGGGGATCATCTTTATGTACTCGATAAAATCCGCTGCTTCCTTCAAAGTCTGAACTATGTGAAGCAAAATAGATATAGTCACCATAGAGATTTAAACCTCGTGCATAAGTGTTTTCATAAGTTTCTTTAACATTACCATTAGTACGGGTAATGTTATGGTTGTTTTCTCCATCAATATAGTAAAACCAATCTTTGTCTTCCGCAACGAACCCAAATTGACGATTGTTAATCGGGTTATTTCCTGTATCGTATGGCGGATCTATCTCAACTTCTGGATGATTGCAGCCACCCAATAACAGAAGGAAAGTTATAATAACAACAGTGTAAATGCCTATTCTCATAGTTCACCCCTTTTTTATAATGTTTAGAAATGGAAAGAAATTATGTTTCATGGTTTATCCTTGTTCAAGTTTTTCATTGCATAGTACTTCACTCTATACCCTTTGGTTATCAAACTCTGTTTGATTTCACATCAAAATTTTCCGTCATAAAACACATCCACCTTTTATTATATACGGTAGTACCCCCCAGCACCTTAGGTTATTATGAACCTTTTCTTAGCTGTCCGTTAACTATTGCCTTTGTTCGTTTATTAAACGTTCGAATCAACAATTCGGCACCTTTTTTCTTATAATTCTAATCTGTCCACGATGATTAATTTCGTCTTCAAAGGTATGAAACCATATAAAATAATTATTAGATAAATGGTTATCCCATATTGCTTCTTCATATAACCATTCATCTGTTCTTTTTCTGAACTCTTCCAAAGATCTATTCCGCACCTTTTCTAATTTCTCAATTTAAAACTCTAAGGGCTTCCCTTTAATCTGTGTTCTCCCTAAATCACCATGTTGATAAGCAGCTCCCCATTCTTCGGATTCTTGTTTATTGGGCTTTCTCTTATCAAATAGCTCTATTTGAAATCCAAACTCAACAGCAGCGATATGTAATAATAATGCACCTATTGAATTTCCGTCCTTAATGGGTAGTAATCTAACTGTTCAACATTTAATCCTCTTACCGCTTCTACTGTTGTGAACCTTGCATAATTCATCATAGAGACCAAATCACCTATTTGTGGTGGATATCCTTGGATTTCTTCTATTTTAAATATCTTATTTTCTAATTCATTAAATCTATTCAATTTTTAATCCCCTTCACAACCCTGCCCGTTTAAGTATATTTCTTCATAAACTTACCTTTGGAGTTTATTGATCCATTATGCCTGTTATAAAATTGTTGATTTCTTTATTAAATAGTTCTGCCTCTTCCAAGAAAGGATAATGATTACTCTCTTCAAATATAACTATTTTAGAATCTGGTATTAGCTCATTCATTTCTATTGAATATGTTACAGGGCATTGAACGTCATACTTTCCGCAAATAATCAGAGTTGGTGTTGAAATTAATCTTAGTTTTTTGGTAACATCAAAGATTTGTACTTCTCGGCTAAAATAATTTAACCTAATGGCTGACATTTTTTTCTCTATATCCAAAGAAAAAATCTCATCATGCCTTTCAGGCTCAAATAAGGATAATTTTGTTCTCTCTTTAGAACTTTCTTTTCTTATATCTATTGGCAAATCAGGACGTTTTAATAATTCAATCAAGTCCTGCATTTTTCTATAATTTGGATGGTTTTTATTGTATATACAATTCGTAGAATATGTCATATACTCTCTTGCAGATGCCCCTACAATTACATTAAACTCCAAACTATTTGAAAAATAAATCCCATAAATAACCCCTAACATACCACCTGTTGAATGACCAGCAAATCCCCATTTATTAATCCCTAATTCTTCACGAATGGCTTCCAAGTCATATACTGTTTCTAACATACTCAGCTCATACGGTTGTGTCAATTTATCTGAATTTCCTGTCTCCTTTAGATTTACTAAAAACACTTTATGTGTATTTACAAATGATTCCGCAAAGTAATCACCCGTCTCATTAAACTCAGAATACAAATGAGTAACACAAACGGGTTTACCTTCACCTTTAATAAAAAGTTCAAATATGCCACGATGGGTCTTTAAAAACTTTCTTTCCCATTTTCCCATACAATTCTCCTTCAACTTTATTTGTTCTTTTTATTTAAAGTATCAATCAAAATATACAGGTTCCTGCGGATTACGTAAATGTTTAAAAGCCAATTTAATTTGTGATTCTGTATTTCTGTCTACTGATAATGATGGTAATTCATTTTCAGCAAAAAAATCAACAGCATTCGTTTCTATTCCTTCTTTGGCTGCTCCACCAATTATTTCACATTGGATAAACATTTTATAAACGTGATAGGGAGAAGGAGGGTGAGGATGGCATTTCTTATCAAGTACACCTGCCAATTTAATTGCTTTGACATCAAAACCCGATTCTTCTTTTACTTCTTTGACAGCAACTTCACTTGGAGTTAACCCAATATCACCCCAACCGCCTGGTAACGCCCATTTTCCATCTGCATTCTCTCTAACCATTAATATTTCATTATCTTTAAAAACAACAGACCTAATATCTACCTTTGGAGTGGCATAACCAGTTTCATTGGCAAATAAATCTCTTATTACAGTCTTACTAACATCCGTTTGCTGAGACAACATTTCAAAACTAATATCCCGAATCATTTCAAATCGTTCCAAGTCATATACATCTTTAGAATACGTTAATCCTGCCTGTGCAATGGATTGGAGTTGCTTCGCCCATTCAAGCCATTTTGGTTCCATCTCAATCACCACCAAATTGTTTATATCTGATATTACGATGTTCGTCTCGGAAAATTAGACAACACTTTTTTTAACTATGCTACCAGTTCGATTTAAAAATTTCACTCCAACTAAATTGCTCATTGCAGTTCCCACATTTCTGCAAAATAAAACCACCTTAAAATTAATCTTATTAAATAACCCTGCTTCTTTAGTACAAGAGACGTTTACCTATTTTAACAATCGTGCCTGTTTTGTGAATTGAGAGAGTAGCTTATTAGTACTCACAATCAATTCACAAATATCGAAATCAATAAACCGATTATAAAGAGGGAAAATGCAATTTGTATGATTATGTACATTGTAAATTCAAAGGTTTTTTTGCAAATGCCGTAAATAGAAAGCAGAACTAAAAATAAGTATTACGTAAGAAATTGCGCGTAAAATTTCTGCCAAAACCAACAATGATATCAACCCTTTATTTTGGATTAGCCCCCCTTAGGCGAATTCCAATATTACTTAAATTCATTTGCAAATGCACCATTTTCGCTATGCAATAAACATCTTTTATCATTTACTACATTATGGTAATCAATTTCTAAATAATATGTTGCTTTACTTAGATCGTCATAAAAGAAAGGAACAAACTCCAAATCTTTAAAAACATAAACTTCTATTTGTTCATTATTATTTTGACATGCTTCAAATATGCGATGGTTTCCATTGATGCAATAAGGTTTATTCTCAGTGAGATACAGACTTTGAAGTACCATTACAGGATTTATATGATTTGGTTTTAACTCATTTGAACCTTTATTTATGTTACCTGGGTCAACAGAATCATTAATGTCAAACGGAGAAAACTTTAATGGTTTAATATTTTTTTCATTTATTAGTGAAGTAGCACCGTCAATGTCTAAAGCATATTCAAATACTCCAGTTTGAATTTCTGAATATAATGAGAACGTCTCCCCACCAATTGGGTGAACTACTGGGTAAGTTTTACCAATAAGAGATCGATTTAAAACTTCAGTCCATTTTGAGGCAACCTCAGCCCCATAGCTGGATTTTTCCATCATCTCTTGAATGCGTGAATTAAAATGTTTAATGGGTATGAAATTTTTATATTCCCTCTCGTATATCTCAATCTTACTTTTCAACTATAGTACCTCCGCAGCATTTAGGTTATTATGAACCTTTTCTCACCTAATCTATCCATTAACTATTCTCTTCGTTCAGTAATCCCACAAATTAATGCAATAATATTGATTTTCACTTATCTTTATCTTCCTATTAGAATAAGCTGCATCATTAGCATTTAGTGGGTGTTTTTATAAATTCTTTTTCATAACTATCCTTTTATCATTTATTGAGTAGCCATTTTTTAAATAGAATGATTCCGCAAGCCCTCCATTTGAAGTTAATAGATAAAGGGATTGAATACCTCTTTTCTTCAACTCGTCTTCTAAGCAAAGAAGCAGTTTAGAACCATGCCCTTTTCCTTGAATTTGATTATTTATACAGAGTTCAGCCAAATAATAGGTTAATCCTCCATACGATTTTTTACTATTACCTGCAATGAATCCAATTAAATTTCCATTATCATATAATGAAAAGCCAAGGAATTTAGGTGTATGCAGTAAATCAATAAGTCTTTCTTCAGCAGTTACATATGTCCAAGTTTCATTCCAAGGTTCACTATTAAAAACGTTAATATAGAGTTCGACACATTCTTCCGTTTTATCAATTGTAATTGGCTCTATTGTTTCCTTCAAGGTAAACTCTCCCTTTAAAATTCATTTATTTTAACTTAAGTGATAACCACTGATCAATAACCCCTAATTATATGACTTCTGCGCAAAATTATTTAGAAGTAATTCTTAAAAAATATCCATCTGGATCAGCAATCTTAAATCCTCTCATATCCCATGGATATTTTTCCACCTCAATCTCAATTGGGTAATTGTGATCAAGGTAGCGTTGGTACACTTTTTTCAATTCATCTACTACGATAATCAGTTCAAAGCCATTTCCCTTAATATCACTTTTAGCCTTATTGTTAAAATAATGGTTACCCCCTAAAGTTGATTCAGAAGTAAGTAACAAGGAGAAACAATCGTAATTAAAACGTGCTCCCCGTTTACCTCTGCCGTACAGCTCTAACCCGATAATTTCTTGATAAAACTTTAAAGATTTTTCGATGTCTTTCACATACAACTCAACTCTAAAAAGAACACTCATCTTTTGTATCCCCCTCTCTGGAATTTGTTAATTAACATTACAAACATGCTGCTCTTTCATACAAAAAGTGTCGAAAAAACCCTCAGAATTAACTACTTTCATTAAGCAGTTCAAATGATTCTTCAAAGCTATCCCATTCAACTTTTACTTCAATAACTTCATCATCATTTATCTTTGCTCCATTTCCCCCACCGCCACCCTTAAATGTAACCTCTCTGGGTGGTTCATCGAATTCTCTACCAGCATGTCCGCTTCCAATAGATGTATCATAAGAAAATTCAAGTGATTCCAACGAAGAAAGTTCTTCTAAAGTCCCTTTGTATGTTAATACAAACTCATCACTATATTCGTTAGAGTAGTTAGATTCTCCTCTTCTTCCCAGACTTCCGTGCCACTAACAGTATATTCGGCTTCCCATCAATGCCTAACTTCTAATGACTGAATAAATATTTCCAGAAGTATAAATATTTCTACAGCAAGCGTTTATTTCATTGTATAATAAAAGAATGAGAACTGAAAGGGGATTTGAATATGATTGAAACTACTATTTTGCTAACTACTACTGAGGTGATAAAACTTATATAAAAAGGAGATAAATAATGGAATTACAAACACAAAGATTAAAATTGATTCCTTGTACAGAAGAGTCATTATCAATTATTAAAACACCAGACGAATATGAAATTGGTCCTCATATAGATATATATTTAGGAGAACTAAAAGAGGATTTTACTCTTTTAGGTTGGGGTGTATGGTTTGTGATAGATAAAGATAATAACACTGTTATTGGTGATATTGGTTTTAAAGGCAAACCTAATTCAGAAAACTACGTTGAAATCGGGTATGGAATTGTGCCTTCCGCACAAAGTAAAGGCTATGCAACTGAAGCAGTTGAGAAAATTATACAATGGGCATTTTCATATAAAAATGTAAATAAGGTATTTGCTGAATGTCTTGAGGATAATGTTCCTTCAATAAAAGTGTTAGAAAAATTACAGATGAAAAGAATCGGTTCAGAAAATAATATGTTAAAATGGCAATTGGAAAAGTAATCTTCATTAGTATTTGCTACAACTAAGACGTGTCAATAGCAGCACGTCTTTTAAACTGTAAAATTGCTTTGATTTAAAATTTAACCTGCCGTTTAGTTTAAGAACAATTATTCACAAAATCTAACCTTTTGATAACATAAATTTCTGACAATTATCCTCTCACTTTACTTTCCTTTCTTTTTTCCTTAACCCTTTATTCTACTATGTGCCATTGGAACTCTCCCTTACAAAACCACCCACACCCCTCATCCCCTTCTCCCCCATAACCTCAAGCCCTTTTTCACTCCTTTTTCCTTACATCTAATCTGTAACTCTTTTTACACAGAAATCCACATTTTTTACAAAAATCAGGATATAAACATACATAGAATATTCAGATATTTTAATTCGGTTTTACATAGTAGAGGTAAGGATGGAGGAGAAAGGAGATAGGATTTTCATCCATTTTTTCACTCTTTCTTCATCTTTTTTAGAGCCTTAGAAGCCTTCTTACTTATTTCTTCTATATGCTCGAAAAAATCCTGAGAAAAGACCTGAAAAAGCCTGATTAAATGCCAGAGTAGAGATAATAGGGGTAAGGATTTAGGGGGGAAACAGGATAAGAAAACGGGATGAAGAAGCGGAGAAAAAGCCAGGAGCGGTTCATATTTGGGCAAGAAAAAGAACCGAGATGGTGTACCTTTGGTACGTTACCGATTCTGGTTTGGTAGATCAAATAATGCTCATAAATTGGCAATGGTTGCTGCCCCTTTTGTAAAACTGAGTTACAATTTGTAAGAGTGAGTTACAGATTGTAAAAAAGAGTTACGTGGGGACAAGAAGCAACCGGAACTAGCGTAATATGTTTAATCATCGTCTATCGCCTTTCAACAACTTATTAACTCCGTTAAACAATGTGGAGGTTCGATAAAACAGCGCAACGGCAATGACTGGGTGAAGCGCAGCGAAAAAACCGACACGAGTGGAGACATAAGCTGTCAAGAACATCAAGGTGATCATGCCGATCAACGCAACAATTTGCATACGCAAGGATAACGACAACTTGGCTAAAAAGGAGACAATGATCATGAATACAGGAAGAATGGCAATATAGCGGGCTAACGTAACGTGCCCATCCCAATAAGTAGAAGCTGAAAATAGCGCTAAGCCAGCAATAAACACCTGTACCTGAATGCCCATCATAAAAAGTAGCGCCATCCATTTTAGCACCTGACGGGCACGTCGAACAGAAGATCCTGTTGACTCAGGCACAACAGGCGTCATTGATTCGGTTTTGTTGTTGCTTTCTTGCATGGTTGCATCCCTCTTTCTACATAAGAATTATAAATAATAAACATGTGTGTTGATTAATCACCATAAATGTATGATATAATATATAAACGATGTATTCAATCGGCAATATTCTGATTTCTGTTGTTTAATCGATACATTGAGCGATTTTTGTTGATCATCTAAACGTCACATGTCGAAAAAGGAGAAAAACGATGTCAGCCAAAACAGATCGGCGCAAAATCAGAACCAAAAAACTGTTAAGAAAAGCCTTGGTCGAAGTGATTGCAGAGAAGGGGGTCAATCAAATCACCGTCAGTGCCTTGACCGATAAAGCGGACATTAATCGAGGAACGTTCTATTTGCATTATATGGATGCGCCTGATTTCCTGGAGCAGGTGAAGCAAGAAATATGGGTCGCTCTAAAACAACGAATGGAGAAGCTGAATCCGTATGACTACTTGTTATTCGCTGCCAAAAAAGAACCGGATCCAGCCATGGTCAAGGTCATATCTTACTTTGCGGAGCATGCCGATTTCTTTATGGCGATGCTTGGACCGAAAGGCGATCCCGCCTTTGCCCGCCAGATCATGGATCTTCTCAAACAGAATCACATCAGCAAAATCATGAATTTGCAACCGGATCTGGGTGAAGCTATTGTTCCCAAAGATTATCTGATCACCTATTTTGCCGCTTCAAATCTGAGTATACTGTTGCATTGGATGGAAACAGGTATGCACCAGCCGCCCAGCGCGATCGCTTTGATGATCACGCATATCGTTGGCAGCGGTGCAAGACATTTGCTCGGTATTGAACCGATTCGAAATGAATAATTGTTGAAAAGGTAACAAAGTTGGTTCGTAATAAAAAGAAGAGAGGAAGAGAAATTTTTGATATCTCTTCCTCCGTAACAATGCCCCAATCAATATCCTTGCGTTTCCAATACTCTCTTTCAATCTCAAACTTTTCAAGAATACGCTCCTGTATAGCAAAAACTTAGTCGTCCCCTCCCCAAACACCCCTCAAGCCCTTACCACCACTACTCTTACTCTTCTTTTTCCTTTTTCTGTAATGTAACTAAGTTGTTCCCTAATAGAAGGAAGAAAGGAAGAGAAATGAACCCTCTTTTCTTATTTTCTTCTCTCTATAACCGTTGGGTTCCTGACGGTATTGATTGGATTCGGCTTGAAAAACTGATTGATTAAAGACTGATTGAAAAAATATTGAATGTGTGTTGAAGCCAGCATTGGAGAGATTTGAAGAAGGTTAAAGAAGAAAGAGAAAAGATAAGAAAAAAGGCTGAACCTTGATTGAATCCAGCCTGAGTTTCTTATTAAATTTTTATTGGTTTGGCATTGATTTTGTATTAAAAAATGGTCGATCGTCTCGGTTTTTTTATGCATTTTTTGATCCATTTTTGCTCCTATAAATTACATTCACGGAACAACTTTGTTACCAAGGGAACGAGAAAGTTTTTGGTGAACATGATAGAAAAACGACAAAGCAGAAAAAAGAAAATAATCTACAGGTACTTAGGGTGTTAAGATTGGTACATTTCATTCGCTGTAATCACTTGATTTATCTCTTATCCTCGCCCTCAGCAAGACTAATTCCCCTTCAAATGGCAGCCAGTTCTCACCGTTGAAAAGACCTTGGTAAATAGGCTTTACACTGGATGGTTTGCCGCGAGACTTACATTCAAATGGATATTCCATATTACATTTTATACATTAGTAACCAATGATCTCATCATTAAGATTTATTTGATTCATGAGAAACCCTCGCTTTTATACTTTTTCAGCTATACAAAACATTTCGGCAAAATTATTTACAATCGTTTTATCTGGATTCGTTTTTATATCGTATCGCATTCTTTCTAATCCTTCCTCATATTCTTTATCTGTAATTAGGGTAAGTACAGAAATATCCCTGTTTTCAGCGTGATCTATGTAGTCCATTACACTTATATTTTCCATCCTGTACTCAACCTTTATTTTGACGTCTAAACCTCTTGATGTAAGCTCTTTAAAAATAACATCTTTATTCCAATATCTTTTTAGATCTTCATAATAAGCGGAGGGAAAGTAATGATAAACCCACCATTTAGGCATATCGTGTACTGCTATATTATGCATTTTATAAACGCCGTCCTTTATTAAAACACGACTAATCTCATTTAACGCTTGTCCTTTGTCTCTATAATGATGGAAGGCGTAGTTATTTGAAATAAAATCAAAGGTGTCTGATTCATACGGCATATCCACTACATCAGCTCTGACCAGATTTACATTTTCAACCTTTTCGTTTGCCTTTCTTAACATTTGACCTGATAAGTCCAGGCCATTCCACCTTATGTTAAGTCCGTCAAAATAACTTACTTGTCTTTCCAAGTAAAGACCTGTTCCGCAAGATAAATCCAATACCTGGTATTCAGATTTTCTATTATTATCGATGTATTCCTTTAAGTCATAATCAAATCTGATTTCTCTAACTCTATATGAGTTTTTATCGTATCTGTCAGCTATATTTGAGTAATTGGTTGTCTTCATATACTTTCGCCCTCTTCTAATAATGATCGTATCTACTTTATTCAATAGCAATATATTCCACAAAATCTGGCAGTTAATTGCGGTACTTCTATTCAAAAACCTATTAAAACAAAGCACACAATAATCCAATAAAAGTATTGAACTACAATGTCACTGATATCAAGAAGGGAAATATTCCATAGGTTCTGTACAATGAGCGTAACCATTTTTCTTGTAATAATTAACAGCTTCATCACTTGGCCATACAATTACAAATTCATATTTATTCTCTTTAATCCATTTGTGAATTGAAGTTAATAATTTACTTCCAACGCCTCCATTTCTATACTCTGGAATGGTGTACACATTAGTCATATATGCAAATGGATGAGTAATTCTACCAGGTTGTGAAGTAATTTTCTCTTTATTCTCTGCAACCCATATATGCCACTGACTGCTATTTAGTGCATCCTCTAAAAATATTCGACATTCCTTTTCAAAGTCTTCATAGGACTCGCTTTTTTTGCTTTTATCAAATTCTAGGTATTTTCCCATCTCATTTTGATTAACTGTTTAATGTCTTTTGCTACTGCAAGCCTGAAATTCATTTAATTTCCCCTTTTAAATAAAAACAGATCTTTTCTTTTTCACAAGGATTAATTAGCTTAATACTGGCATCACGTTAATTATAGGTTCTTCATAGGGATGAACTGTTCTAATCAGTTTTTTTACTTCTTCCATATCCTTAATTAAACAACTGAATTCCATTTTGCATTCAGTCCCAAATGAAATTTCTCCTTTCGTACCATTATAAGGGATTGAACCTTCTAAAGGTCTCCAGTACCCTTTTACGGCAGAATATGAAACAACATTATCATAATTACCGACTGTCAAAACGCCAATATCATTTAGCTCATTTCTAAACTTTTCTATGTATTCTTCTGGTAACAGCACTTCTACCTTTACTAATTCAAATTCCATTTATCCCCCTCAATTCTTTTTTGATTTTTACTATCCTACCCGTTTTGCCAACTAAGTTATTCCCATACTCTTTGTAAAGATTGAAGTTGCTCTCCCGAAAATACCAATTTGTATATGTCTGGCTTAGAAGTGCTATTCCAAAACTGATATCCATATTCTTTATTAAAGTAATTCAAAATAATGGTCATCACATTTCCATGGGTCCCGATAATAATAGTTTTTGCTGTATCATTGTATAAAAGATCTTTGATAACTGGAATAGCTCGATTTTGGACGTCTCTCACTGACTCTCCACCTGATAAGAAAAAATCAATATCTTCATAGGACTTTTTTATTGCTTGCTGTATTTCTTCTTTCGGTAATTTATAAGCACCTTTTAACTGCCATTCCCTTAATTCTTCAAACACCTTTATTTTTATATTTTTAGTGTCAGCAATTCCTTCAATTGTTTGGATTGATCTTTTATAGGGGCTCGACACTATCAAATCAATTTGCTTATTGGACATTAAAGACGTCACTTTTTTTGCATCTAATTCGCCTTGTTGTGATAACTTTCTCGTTCGTTCTTGACCAAAAAGAAATGGTGATTTTGCGTGTCTTATCATATAAATGGTAGTATTCAATATTGGTTCCCTCCTGCCTCCTCTTATTCAACATTTTTGCCGATCTATACTTATGAAAATAATGCGCCCGTTAGCTTTATGTTGCTTTAAAATAAAGTTTGATCATTTTCTACTGATCTGCAATAATCGCGCCGGATCGTATTATGGAAGATAGGTATAATAGTAATTAATTACTTTTCCATTCATCCTCTAAAATGCTCATCTCCCATAAGCTCCAATACTCATCACCCATTTTTCTAACATCTCTAAGTAAACCCTCTTTTACAAAACCCACTTTTTCATAACTCCTGATAGCTAATTCATTGAAATCAAATACTCCTAAACCTACTCTATGTATAGAAAGATCGTTAAAAGCAATATTCAATAATGCATCAACCATTTCCCGACCTATTCCTTTGCCACGTAAACTGTTGTCACCTAATAAAACTTTACCCATCCTCGCAGAACGGTTCTTTAAATCAATATTATTTAATGATATATGTCCAATTGTTTTATTTGTTTCATTAAATATCACTTTGTAAATATGTACTCTTGAATTTTGTTCATTTGCCCCTTTTATATACTGATTTAATTGGTCATGATTTAAAGGATAACTGAAATTAGATCCTGCCCATTGCATAAGAAATTCAGGAGAATCAATCCAACTTATTAGTAAATCAAAGTCTTTCTTGTCAAAGTGTTCTAACCTAATCAATGAATTTTACACCTCTTTTTTACTTATCAAAATTATACCATTGCTATTCTCTTTATTTAACCATTACCTTCACTCATTAAATGGTTCATAAATGATAATGTCGCCAATACTTATTCAAGAAAGGCGCCCGATCGTATTGCGGTACAAATATCAAAAACCACTGCTAACATTGCCTATAGTCTTAACCAACCCTTTATTTCTTTTAAACCCCTATACGTCTTTGCTAATGAGCTGTTTTCTTCCAAGTAATTCTCACCATCCTCTGTTAAATAAGCCGTTCCCTCAAATAGCTAAGGCCTATCATCTGCGTAGAAAATACCTTTTAAATAGTCTTCTCTATTTAGAAACCTTACAGCGTCATCAAATTGATCTGCGGTAACTGCAAAGTTATCTTCAGTAAGTGCTTTGTTACCGTTGTCAACTTCTTTCAATATGGCATACCTAAGTTTCTTTTTATTCATCAATTATCCCCCTTTTTCTTGTCTGCTACGCCAAGACATACCAAAATCCTTATTCTGAATTAGAGCCCCTAGTTCTGAAGAACACCTTTCACTTGTTCAAAATGATGAACGTCATGTCGTCATGTTTGGCAAGCCCGCTAAAATATTCAAATAAACTTAGCCTTGTTTGCCCAACTACTAACTCTTCTTTCCAACGATTAGCTGGTATCTCATCAATTGCTCTTAGGAGCATCACTTCTTACCAATATAAAATCGTCTATCGTGACTTTCTTTTCTTGTTCTCTGGCTCCGGAGGCAGATTTTACATTTACATTACCTGCTGCAGGACCTTTTGGTAGCATGTCGTCTGTGAACAAGTAAGGAATTCGATTGTGTAAAACAAATTCATCCCATGGAGTCAAGTGTCCAATCACTTCGGCTACAGTCCATTTACCTTTTCCTATTTTACTCCTCCATTGATTTTCACTTAAATTATTTAAAGATAGCACAAACTCTATAGCCGTAGTTTGATGTTGAACAATTTCTGTTTTTCCTTTCTTTATTAAATCAACTCGCTTTTGTTTATTAGATTCACTGTATTATCTTTCTGTCTACCAAGCTAAATTTACCGCAGCTAATAAAATTCTCGATTTCGTTATTCCGTTAAATTGGCCCGTTTGCGGTATAACCCTACTTTACTTTTATCATAAGAAACCCCTTTAGACAAATAACATCCAGAGAGGTGTAACTTCGCAACTTTTTTAAAAGATCGCGACTTTGTTTTAAATTTACAACAACTTTAGCTTTGAAATATAGTTTGATTAAAAATATCTCGTAAACACTTATCTTATGACCAATAAAAGAATCAGTTTTGAAAAAAGTTTGATCATTTACTACCTATGTTACATATTTTTCGAAGCCTCCTTAAATGCATACTAAATCAAAGCAACTATAGTAAAAGTAATCATCACAAATCCGTGACTGCTACAATCCCGTTCATATTACTAGTGAATGTTAAACATATCAGTAATAATTTTGATAATATAATTAATAATTAACAGAACTTTTTCATATGTAAGCGTAAAATAGTCCACACCTGTTTTTCAGATGTGGACTACTGTTATAATTTATTTAGATTTATTAGGAACGCGGCATTCATCAGGGAGTGTAGCGGACCACGGCAGAAGTCGAGTCAACTG
>NZ_JBGOHB010000056.1:0-16406 GCF_041521345.1 Virgibacillus oceani
TGTATTAGGCACGCCGCCAGCGTTCGTCCTGAGCCAAGATCAAACTCTCCATAAAAGTTTGGTTATAATGGACACCAATCCATTATTTATTTCTTAGCTTCAAAAATTGACCTCAGGAGGATAAGTCCTCGTTCAGAACCAAGTCTGACTCAGACTTCTTACCTCTGACATCTTCATATTACATACTGGTTGTTTTGTTCAGTTTTCAAAGAGCAATTTAAGTTTGTCGTTTTTGGCGACAAGATATAATTTATCATGCTGACAATGAATTGTCAATAGGATTTTTAAATTAAATTATGCATAAATAAAAAACCTGCTTCAATCACTGACAACAAGCAATATAATAGCATAGATGAACAATAAATTCAATAGATCGACGTAGTTTTTAGTTTAAATATATTTCCTCTTTATAATTACCAGGAAGACTTCCCCTATCTCCCTTAATATTTATTGGTTATTACTTCGTCTCGGCATATATTTAACACATTCCTGATCACTTGCAACTCTGCGAAATAATTGAAATAGCACATGATATCTTTCCCGCATGGCACGCTTAACGATATGATCAATGCGGTGGTCCTCCAGATCCATTAACAACTCATCTAGTTCCCGTTTTAGAACGTATTCAATTTCTTTCTGTTCCATTTCATTTATCAATAAACCTAACATATCTTTGCACCTCAATTTTCCTCAATACTTAATAATCCCTATTTACCCGTTTTAACTTTTTTACAAACAGTTATTATATTTATTCGTAAAAATTGTTGAATTTGGTCGGTTACTCCTTTTGTTTTGCAGCTGATTTTGAACAACCTAAAATTACTATTCCCCAAAAGGCTGGTATTTCATCCAATTTCCGCTAAAAAAATACTGCTCTGAAACTTTTCAAAGTTTAAATTTTGCTTCTTGCCGCCTCTTTTTCCACGGATAGCTTGTTCTATTCTCTCCATAAATTCATAGGATTTAATATGAAGGACAAGGGGGAATAATTATGCAGCATTTTTATGTTTGGCGGTTGGGGAAATGGAAGCGATATAGTATTGTCATTACACTGGCATTATTTGCAGCGCTTTTTATTTGGTTTGAACGGGACGGGACTTTTTCCGTTTTTTCCGATGAGGGGCCGACTGCGCTTACGAAAGGAAATGAAAATGAACCTAATATCGCATTAACTTTTAATATCAGCTGGGGAGAAGAAAGGGTGTTTGATATCCTGGATGAACTCGAGCGGGAACAGGCGCAGGCTACCTTTTTTTTGAGCGGAGAATGGGCTGAACGCCATCCTGATATTGTGGAGGAGATCTCGGAAGGCGAGCATGAAATCGGTATGCTTGGCTATCGTTATAAAAGCTACCTTGATCAGGAAATAGATGAAGTGCGTCAAGATTTACGAATGGCAGAGGAAATTTTTCAAAAGCTCGGTTTTGAAGATACGGAACTGCTCCGGGCTCCAAATGGGCATTTCAATGAGGAAATTTTAGAATTGGCAGAGGAGATGGGCTTTCAGGTTATCCATTGGAATGTAAACACAAAAGATTGGGAAACACCAGGCACAGAGGTTATTGTCGATATGGTGATGAATGAAACCGATAATGGGGATATTATTTTAATGCATGCTTCTGATGCGGCAAAACAAACACCGGAAGCGTTGAAGACTATATTGCCAGGGTTACAGAATAAAGGGTTTACCCTTGTTCCCATTTCGGAATTGATTAACCAGGCTCACGCCGAGGCGGAACTCGTGGAATAATGGCGCTACACTAAAAAATGCACCACCTGAACTTGAGGCGGTGCATTTGTATTATTTTTTCTTATTCTTTTTGGCTGCAGTTTTTCTTCTCTTCACATCCCCAGGATCTCTTTCCCTGCCTTTACTATGCTTCGATTTCATATCTTCTTTTTGATTAATGCGGTGGAGCGCAAGCAGCTGGTACGTGTTACAAACAAGCAAAACGATAATCATAATAATAGTATAATCGTAGCCTTCTGTCCGCATTCCGGGTATCCATTCAACCGTTGTAATAACAACCATAAAGAATAATGCCGGTATAAATGCCGATTTATTCGTTTCGTTTACCTTGATTTTCGCAATGATCAGACCATAACCTAAGATGGCTCCTGACATCAGTATGTACCAAAAGATCGACACTTCCCCGTCTGTTGCCTGATAAGGGAAATACACGAGATCAAATACGACAAAAGCAATTAACAGGATCTGGACGAGTGACCAGTAGGAGCGGAATACCCCTAATCCGAGACGGTTGACAAATAAATAGGCAAAAAATCCGGTTTGACTGACGACAGTGAAAACAAGCGCCATCCCGGTTAAAACAACCACTAGTCCTAGCAGTTCAAATGCATCAAACGGACTTAGGAACATGAGATATTCATCCGCTTTCACAAAAAAACTTGCGACTAACCCGGTTATCCCGCCTAGTAATAAAGTTTTGAAAAAGAAATTCACTAATTTACGACTATTCAAGTTCAGTATCCTCCCAGTATGTATTGAAAGTGTTCTCCTTATGCAGGAGGGATAGCTACAATGAAAAATTTTACGAATAAACATCAAATAAGCAGAAAATGCTCGAATGCATACTGATTCTTCCCATAGTATTTTAACACGAAGTTCGACATTTTTCCTTTTCTGTGTGCATATTTTTTATTTTTGTCACCAATATTAAAGGTGAAGTAGCATCTTTTGATGACAATTGATTTTAACATACAACAAGAAACCGCAACGAATAAAAGCGTAAGCACCCGTTTAGCGACGTACGGACTGCGACTGCCAGGTGGATCGGCGTTGCCCCGCAAAGAGGCGGTTTTAACTGATCATTCCTTCCGTAGGAGATTAGATGAACTTGATTTTTACAAATGTAAAAATCATAGTGAATCTTATGCTTGGAAAGCGAAAAGGAAACATACCCCTTCATAGGGATATGCCGACGTTGGGCGCAAAGCCCAATTTTAGTCGGCCTTCCTTCAACACGGCGCCGATGTTGACTTTCACCACAAGGGTATAAGTGCGACTAAGCCTCATGTTTTTCCAGTCGGAAAGTCTTCTTTATCATACGGAGGTGAAGGAAGTCAGCAGTTAGTCGCTGGGTGCTGGAGCTAGACATGAAGAAAGGAGGTTTCTGTAATGATTCGCTCCCTTTTGATTAGCATGATGATCCTGTCAGTCCTCATCGTCAGTGGGTGTAATGGTGGAACTGCAGCACAGGAGGATCAGGATTATGAACAAACGAAAAAAATGGTTGTTGATATATTACAGACAGAAGATGGGAAAAAGGCATTAAAGGAAATTTTGGCGGATGAAGAGTTAAAGCAGGAGCTTGTGATTGAATCCGAAATGGTCAAGGATTCGATCAGCGAGACCCTTGTATCAGATAAAGGCAAAGAAATGTGGTCCAAGTTATTTGAGGATCCGGAATTCGTGCAGGGTTATGCGGAATCCATGAGTGAAGAACAGAAAAAGTTGATGAAGAACTTAATGAATGATTCAGCGTACCAGCAGCAAATGCTCGATTTAATGCAAAACCCGGAAATGGAAGAACAGATGGTAAGTGTTTTAAAAGGACAAGACTTTCGTTCTCACTTGGAAGAAACCATTCAGCAGACATTGGAAACGCCCGTTTTCCAGGCGAAAATTCAGGAAATTTTGTTAAAGGCCGCAGAAAAACAAGGCCAAGCGCAGGGCGGTGAAGGCGGTGGAGAATCCGGAGAAGGTGGTTCGGGTGGCTCTGGCGGAAGCGGCTCCGGCGACGGTGGCGGAGGTGATTCCGGCGGTGGATCATAAGCATATGCAAAAAAGCGGACCAACATTGAAAGTGGTCCGCTTTGATTATATTTAGTCTTCCATTTTTGCAAGGATTTTTGATGCGATTTTATGATATTCCTTACCAATTGGGTGATCTTCCTGATAAATTCCAGGTGCAAAATCATCTTCATCTTCGTACGGCTGCTTCAATGGCAGTTGGCCAAGCACTTTTGTTTTCAGCACACCTGCCAGTTTCTCGCCGCCGCCTTGGCCAAAGACGTATTCCTTTTCCCCGGTTTTCTCACTTTCAAAGTAAGCCATGTTTTCCACAACACCGAGAATTTCATGATCTGTTTTCAATGCCATTTGCCCGGCTCGCGCTGCGACAAATGCTGCTGATGGGTGCGGCGTAGTTACGATCACTTCTTTACTTGTTGGCAGCAGCTCATGTACATCCATGGCAATATCACCGGTGCCTGGAGGCAAGTCCAATATCAAGTAATCCAGGTCGCCCCATTCTACTTCACTAAAGAAGCTGTTCAGCATTTTCCCAAGCATTGGGCCACGCCAGATAATCGGGGAGTTATCTTCTACAAAGAATCCCATGGAGATCACTTTCACGCCGTAGCGTTCTACAGGAATAATTTTTTCTGCACGGACGGCCGGGCGATTTTCAATTCCCATCATATCCGGTACACTAAAGCCGTAGATGTCCGCATCAATGATCCCAACTTTTTTGCCGAGGCGCATAAGAGAAATAGCCAGATTCACGGTAACGGTTGATTTTCCGACGCCGCCTTTTCCACTGGCTACGGAAATAAATTTCGTACCGGAGCTTCCGCCCATCAGTGAAGATTCTTTTTCCTCCTCTACAGCCGGCTGATATTTTCGAATCACTTCATCAGGCAACTGCTCAAAGCGCAATCCTACAGTCGTGGCACCGTTTTGCTTTAAAATGCCGACAATTTCTTGCTGAAGCTGCATCTGCTCACCAGTATTCGTTTTGGAGATCGCGATTTTTACACTGACGTGGTTCTTGTCTTCCTTTATCGTTATTTTACTGATACCACCGGTTTCTTCCAGTGTTTTATGTAAAAATGGATCTTTAACAGGGTTTAGTAATTGAACTACCTCATCTTTTGATAACAACTGTGACACCATCCCTTTTTCCAGCTTAGAATTTATCATATGCCCAAAAAGGAAACCGGCATTTCCTTCGAAATCGCTTTCCTTTCCATTTTGAACATCAGCTTAAAATTTCATGCAACGCTAGTATAACACAAATTAACGAAAATCTAAGTGATTTGAATCATGGATGGCGAGTTGTTCAGGGAGTGTCTATTCTTCCTCTTCAGACTCCTCTGTTGCATAGCGCAAAATTCCTTCATAAATGCTTGCAGCCATTTGCTGTTGGTAATCCTCCTGTTTTAATAATTCCCGCTCCTGTTCATTGGATAAAAATCCAATTTCCACCAGCGCACCCGGGGGTTCCGCATGTTTTAGCAGGTAAAGATTATTGACGGCAAGCGGGCCACGAGTAGTATTCTCCAAGTTTCTTATGATTTCATCCTGGATCATCTTTGCTAAATGCCTGCTTTCATCTGACTGGGGATAATAAAATGTCTGGGCACCATGCCACTTTGTGGAAGGCAGTGCGTTTAAATGCAGTGTAATGAAAAAATCCGCTTCTTTTTCATGGATGAATTCCAGCCGGTTCCGTATATCTTCAGCTTTTCTTTTGGAAAGCCCCTGTGTGTCCCCAGCCGCCAAATCAACATCTTCTTCGCGGGTCAAATAAACGAGTGCCCCTGTTTGCAGGAGGTAATCCTGAATTTTTTCCGACACAGCCAGTGCAATATCCTTCTCTAAGGTATCATCTTTACCTACTGCTCCTCCGTCAGGCCCGCCATGCCCGGGATCGATGACAATGGTTTTTCCACTGAGCGGCAGTGACCACCCTTGATTCCAGGCTGTATCACTTTGCATGATTGGAAATTGAATAAGAAAAATTAGGATGGCAACACCAATAAACCATAAAAAAACTTTATTGAACTTCGACATAGACTCGTCCCCTTTTATGCTAACTAATTTATAATATGGCCTGCCATTTGCAAATATGCTTATACATATTGGAAAAGGCGGGAGGAATACTATTGGGTAGTGGGATTTTATTGTTTCATCTGTCGAAAAAAGTGGTATGATGAAAGAAAGTATTTTTAGAAGGAGGTTCTTGGGATCATGGATTGGGTTGGTATAGGTGTTACTGTAATTGGTGTAGCATTTTTAGCTTTAGTTATATTATTGATTAAACCTTTACGAAATCTTACCGGTGTACTAGCTAACTTGAAAAAAACGACGGCAACACTTCCGAATCAGGTGGGGGCCGTGATGACAAAAGCGGCTGAAGCTATTCAGCAAGGAAAAGAAATGGCAAGTGAAGTAAATGGGAAAATGAAAGAATTAAATCCGCTATTTGCGATCATCGGGAATATTGGGCGGACGTTAAATGCTTTATCCTCTTATATTCTTAATGTCGTTTCGAAGGTTAACACGTCAACTACACCTTTGATGGACAGAATGTTGAAACGAGAGCATATGGAAGCTTTGCTGAGCTTTGCAACTTTAGGGTATTTGGTTTTTCAGAAGAAGAAGTAGGGGTTGGGGATTGGATTTGTTGAGCTAGTATGACGGATGGTGCTAGCGAATTTCCGAGAATTGCCGAGCAGGGTTATGGCGATGACGAGCGACTTTGAAGTGGAGTCGAGCGATATTCTGATTTTCCGAGCGAAATCGGTCTGGTGTTGAGCGAGTCTTCGGATTTTCGAGCGAAATCAGCAATGGGTCAAGCGAAATTGCTTATGAATAATATAAGAAAGAACGAAAAAAATCCCTGCTCAAGGGATTTTTTAATGTTCCAATTTCGCTTTTACATCGCTCTTTATTTGCCCTATATCTTCTGCTTTCTTTTTCCCATCCTCATATACTTTCCGCTCCATCTGTTTCAATTCCTGCAGAAAGGGTTTGTTTTCTTCAAGCTGCAGACGCTTGGAGGAATAGTTTTTTATCATCCAGCCGAGGGTTAACCCTGCCAGGCTTCCGACAATGATTGATGTAAGATCTTTGTTATCCTTCACCATATTACTGCTCACCCTCATTTTTTGCCTTCTTCGCTTCTTTCCGGCGCTGCAGCCAGTAATATCCTAATGCAAAGGTGCCATACAGTCCGCCAAGCTTATTTTTGTCTGTTACATCTTTTGCCTCGCCAGTTTCCTGCTTTAATGAATCAGTCATATCCACCAATGAGGAGGAAAATTTGTGTGAAACTTTTCCAGCATCCCCGACTACATAGAAGAGCGGGCTAAGTTGTTTTAATTTATCATTTACATCTGTCAATGTCTTATTACTTTCATTCAACAGCTCACCGGTTTCATTCACAATGGTGTCCATATGATCCGGCAGTCTGTCCATCGTCTTTTCAACACCCTTTAATACACCTGCTAAATTCTGAAGTGCATGGGCAATAAAAATAGCTATTACTAAAAATGCAATACCGATAAGTAAAACCCCTACTCCCGTTAACGTCATCGATTATCCCTCTTTCCTCGTTTGTTTTATTAAATCCTGTTCCGGTATTTCGGCTGGCACATTGCTTTTTGGCCCTTTCCATTTTGAATATAAAAGGACTGCTGCCTCACTCCATTTAAGACCTTCCATAAATGGTTTTGTATTTTCATTCATTTCATCATCAGTCATTTCCTTATGATTGGTTTCTATCCACTGATTAACCGTGTTTACAGAAGTTCCTACATTATCGATTGTCTCGAAAATACCATCAGTAGCTTCTACTTTCTCACTAACATCGTCAAGCATTGCTTCTGTCTGATGTATTGTTTCTCTTATATGTGGAAGCATTGCTTCGACTTCTTTCTCGGTTTTGTCAAGCGTTGTTCCGACAGATTTCATTGTTTTTGATATTCGATGTAATACGACAGCAATGTAAACAACAACAATGGCAAACGCAATGGCGATAAGTAAAATGGTTAAATAAAATATTCCTGCCACGAAAAAACCCCCTTCATTAAAGCATTATACCACTAGATAAATTGATTGAAACACGAGTACAAAGGGACAGATCATTATGACGGAACGAGAATATCTTGCAATCCCACCCCTGGGACTGCGTTAAATGCTCGTCCCACCGTAAAGATGTATCCCTCTGTCCCTCCGCTGATTCAAACATGGACCTATCGGGTATAGGTTCATTACAGCAAATTTTCTCTCACACAACAATTACAGATTACATGGAGGAAAACATATGTCGAAATTAAAAAGTTTTGGAAAAGATTTTATGACAAAATTTCAGGAGGACAATATTCCCTTATTGGCTGCGGCCCAAGCTCACTATTATCTTTTGTCAATTATACCATTATTAATCGTAGGTTTTGCTATTATTCCCTATTTAAATATTGACCCGAATCAGGCGGTTAATTTTATGTCGAATGCACTGCCGGAAGGGCTGGCCGGCGTAATGGAACAAAACATCATCAGTCTGGTTGAAACTCCTCGCGGCGGTTTATTAACGATCGGTATTATTGCTGCGCTATGGTCCGCCTCCGCAGGCATCAATGCGTTTATTAAATCAACGAATGAAGCATATGATGTAGAGGAAACGCGTAATTTCGTTGTTGTTCGACTGATTGCACTCGGGTTAACCATCAGCATGATTTTTGCAATTGTTGTCGCAATTTTGCTTCCGGTACTCGGCAACGTTTTTCTTGAATATATTACAAATTTCTTAGGTTTAACAGGTGCGATGTCCTTTTTATTGCAAATTTTGCGCTGGACCATCAGCATTGTCGTTTTAACAGGGATTCTGCTTTTATTATATCGATTTGCGCCAAATAAAAAACTTCCATTTAAACATATCATTCCTGGTGCTCTGATTGCCAGTATTTTATGGCAATTAATTTCACTCGGATTTTCATTTTATATCAGTAATTTTGGAAGCTATGATGAAACCTATGGCAGCCTTGCAGGTATCATTATATTAATGATCTGGTTTTTCCTGACAGGTATGGCTCTCATGATAGGCGCAGTCATAAACGCACTCTATCATCAGAAAAACAGCTGAAACATAGGAACAGTTCTGCTGTTCCAGTTACAACAGCAGAACTGTTCCTATGTTGTATTACCGTGACAGTATTCCGGTTACGAAATACTCACTCCAGTTGGGATTGCCTCCGAGTGTGATTTCCCGCCAGGTTGGTCTGGTGAGCTTTAGCGGGGTAATAAATGCTGCTCCATCGCGGAATTGATTTACGCTTTCTTCAGCGATCAGTTCTTCCGGTTGCACGCCATCGGTGATCTCCAGCATGGAATCCATAAGTATTCCTGTTTCCACAGGCTGTTCCACGAGTCTGCCTGATTCTGTCATTTTCCATACCGCACTCCCAGTCAGCAGATGATCAAAGATGACGGTCGCTTCTAGCGATTCATTCAGCGTAATACTTGCATCAGCATGATAACCGGGAAGTATATTCTCCATTTCCGGCTGCACTTCTTCTTCAAAAGCAATTTGGAAGGAATAAATGCTTTCCCCTTCATCGGAAACAGTTTCCGGATAATCATTTAAATTACTTACCGTTCCATCCAGAAATGTTTGTATGTTCGTTAGCTCTACCAATGCCGGAAAACCTTCCTCTATCTCATTCCGTTCTAATTCCGTCAATTCACCGCGCGCTTCAAGTATTGGCAATTCTATCGTAACAATTGGATCACCCAGATCGGTGGCGATATTTTTCACTTTTCCATCATATGGACTTTCCACTGTTATCGTATCTCCGGTTGTCTGCAGCTCCGTTAACTGATTTTGCGTACTTTGCAATGCTGCCTGCTTTTGTGCCAGTTCATTTTCCTTATCAATGATAAACTGCTGCTTCATTACCTCCGCCTCTACCGGATCATCCTGTGGAAATTCGATATAGATTTCCTCCTCCGTCATTTGAAATGCAGGGTTGGGATCGGTTGGCTGCGTCGAATCAGGAATTTGAAAAGCATTCATTTCCGATATTGCCTGTTCAATGGCAGGTATTTCTCCATCAAGCTTCTCTATTTCCTGCATCAAATCTGCTTCTGCTTCATAATAATTATCAACCTGATAGGAAAAAAGCGGATCTCCTACTGAAATATCCTCCTCTTCCTCTATCAAAAATTCCTGGAAGCTTCCTTCTGAGGTATCAAAATAAATATGTTCTTCATCCTCAAAGGCAAATTCAACGGTAGTATGGTGCTGTTCACGAACATCCGCCAAGAATGCATCAGACCAGTCCTTAATATAAGAAATCCGGTCAACACGGGCTTCCTCATCCGCAAAAATGAGCAGGAAATTAATCCCAATAAACACCGCAATAACTATTTGTATGATTCTTCTCCGTCGCTTCATTCAAACCACCCACTTATGATATGCGTGTCCACTGCTGCTATCGTTGCCGCCATTACCCAGGTTAAAATATGTAACAAAATAACGATCAGCCATAGCCATCTTTTCCGTATCGCATGAAATCCCGAGATAAACTTGACCTGAAACCAGATCACCCATAACTGAAATAACGATATTGCACCGAAAAAGTAAATGAACCAGTCAATTTCAGTGAAATAGGATGCAATAATGCCGAGTGTTAAAGGAGATACATACCATTCCAGCCCGATAAAAGCTGCCAGCGGGATCCATATCATTCTTTCTACTAATAACACTGCCAGTACAACCTGCTGCATGATAAGCAATTTTCGGTAAGGAATACCCGTGAATGCATAAATAATCAGGGAAGGAATAAATAAAACCAATGCTGTAAAAATCAGCGCATACACAGCCCGCCCCAAGATAAACCAGTATTTATACTGTTCATACTCAATATCTGTTGCAGTAATAGCTGTTGGTGAAATCGCCGTTGTCCCTATTCCCAAATAGGCCATCCATACGTAAATAAACACGCTAATAAGTGCCAATAGCAGGCTGGTTTTCCATACATTATGCAATTTCTCTGCTTGTCGAACGCGAAATAAATGATCTTCCATCGAGCGAAAAAACTTTACTAGATTCATATAATATCTCATCTGATCATTTCCTTTTCTGTATCCCACACCTGATTTTTCTCAAAAATTGCCTAATCCTGATTGCATTCATTTTAACTTAAAATTCGCTAAAATTCTATCATTTTTACAAGTTTTTCATGGAATAAGAAAGGCTTACTGCAAAAAGCGACATAAGCCTCAGAAAAAGCAAGGGTGAAAATAACCTGAACAGGCAAAAAGGCTTAGGTCAAAATACTTTTAGAAAAAATCGGCAAAAAACGTATTTCTCTGTGGAATGATTTTTTCCAATTGCTGTATGGTTTCCTGGTCTGCCTCTAACTGTCCCAGTTGGTAGTAATCGATTGGCCTCCTAAAGCCAAGCAGCATGCCGCTTAAAACTTGGATGGAACAATGTACTGTTTGGCTACTGGATACTCCCTGGGCTGCAGAAACCTTCGCTCGACCATTTTCTACCTGCAATTGATAGCTCTCGTTATTTTCTGGAAAAAATTCATCCTCGACATGAAGTGTCATTATTCCATCGGTTTGAAATGGATATGCCGCCAAAAAAGCGGGAACATCTACAATTCTTGCCATAAAATATGGGATTAGGCTTTGTTCAAATCGGGGCTCGTCCACCAATAAAGCAAGCTGGTCATCCTCGGGCACAATCATTTTTGCATTCTCCACCATGGAATCATGGTTGCCAATGAATTGCAGTAGCAGTTTTCGCCCGTTCAGTGTGTTATAGACCATTTCTTTGACGGCAAATACATTATTTTTCACTGAAAATATAATATAGCCTTCCGCTTCATGCTGTTGATTATAGGCTACAGCAATATGCGCTTGACCTTCTAGCACTCGCTGCTCCCACCAGGATTTATCTCTTGTCAGCATTCCGTTGTATGATTTTGCGTATGACGTATACAGCTGATGCAATAAAGATATATCTTCAGTCGCGCTGCGCCTCACGTAGCCGCTCGCTCCCCAATCCCTTTTCAACTTGTTTATCGGAATGGAATAATGTTTTTGGGTAAAGGCATGCTCCCAGCCATATTGACGGTAAAAAGGAAATGCAAATGGGTGTAAAAGGGAAAGTAACTGCCCGTTTTCTTTCATGTCGTACAGTGCATGTCGGAGAAGATCCTTCACCATTCCTTTTCTGCGGAATTCCGGCCAGGTTGCAACCGAACTAATTCCTCCCATGCTTAAAGGTTTTCCATTTATATAAGCGGCAAGCGGGATGATATGAAGTTTGGCTGCCATCTCTTTTCCTTCCATCCAGCCCCAAATTTTATGCCGCTTTGCTTCTTCCTTCTTTTCCTCCAGTTCCTCTTGCGACAGCTCATATTGAAATGCATATTGGGATAGAGCAAAAATCTGGTCAAAGTCTTTTTCGGTCAGTTGTTTAATATTGGTCATGTGTACCTCCGTGTTGCTTAGTATTTCTTTTATTATACTTAATCCCTCAGCTATTATCATTTGGGAGACCTTGTATAATAAGAACTAATCCGCATGAGATATACTTAACTGCAAAAAAAAGCCCTTCCCTCCATAAAGAGGAAAAGAGCTCTCAAATTTCTCCCTACAACACTTTCCTTAAAAATTCCCGCGTTCGCTCTGATTTTGGATTTGAAAATAT
Source organism: Virgibacillus oceani (assembly GCF_041521345.1). Classification (GTDB taxonomy): domain Bacteria; phylum Bacillota; class Bacilli; order Bacillales; family Amphibacillaceae; genus Virgibacillus_N; species Virgibacillus_N oceani_A. The sequence goes on from NZ_JBGOHB010000056.1 coordinate 12,471, forward strand.
TTGCTCAGGTCCTCCTTCTTCTTCAATCATCCCTTCATCCATAAAAAGAACCCGGTCGCCTACTTCTCTGGCAAAGCCCATCTCATGCGTAACAACTACCATTGTCATCCCCTCCAGTGCGAGCTGCTTCATCACTTCCAGCACTTCACCGACCAACTCAGGATCCAGGGCGGAGGTAGGTTCATCGAAAAGCATTACTTTTGGCTCCATGGACAGCGCACGAGCGATCGCCACACGCTGCTGCTGACCTCCGGATAACTGGCTTGGATAATTGTTTTCCTTATCCTCCAGTCCTACTTTTTCCAACAAAGCCAGCGCGCGATCTCTAGCCGCTTCTTTACTGATGTTTCTTACCTTCTGAGGTGCCAGCATGATATTTTCTATTACTGTTTTGTGCGGGAACAGATTAAACTGCTGGAATACCATGCCTACCTCTGCACGAATTTCATTTATATTGACTTTCTTATCATTCAGCTGCTCCCCATCAATGATCACATCACCACTCGTCATTACCTCAAGCATGTTCAGACAGCGCAGCAATGTACTTTTCCCGGAACCGCTTGGCCCGATTACACAGACAACTTCAGACTCATCTACTTTACAATTGATATCTTTTAACACTTCCAGGTTTCCAAATTGCTTATAAAGATGCTTTACTTCAATCATTGAATATCCAACCTTCTTTCCAAGAGACGTAATACCAAGGATAAGCTAAGCGTAATGAAAAGATAGAACACAGCTACAGTCGTGTAAATTTCCACCGCATTAAAGTGGTTTGCCGCTACCAGTCTCCCCTGGAAAATCAGCTCCGGTACAAGGATGACAGATAATAGCGAGGTATCCTTAATACTAATAATAAATTGGTTTCCAAGCGGCGGGATCATCCGCTTAAAAGCCTGGGGCCAAATGATATAGCGCATCGTCTGGCCGTTATCCAGTCCCAGCGATCTTCCTGCCTCCATTTGTCCTTTTTCAATCGATTGAACGGCGCCCCGGACAATTTCTGCAATATAGGCACCGGAGTTTATCGCAATGACAATCACACCTGCAGTAATTGATTCAATACTCACACCAATGATGAGTGGCAAGGCAAAATAAATCCAAATGGCCTGTACCAGCACTGGAGTGCCGCGGATGACTTCAATATATATTGTCGCTATACCATATATTATTTTATTATTTGCAACACGGCCGAACCCGAAAATAGCTCCGAGAATAAAACCAAATAAAAGGCCAAGTACAGATATAAGCAATGTATAATACAGACCTGTCATTAACTGTGGAAGAAAGTCAATAACACCAGCCCAGTCAAATCTCCCAATCATCGTTTCACCTCTTTTTAAAGCATCTACGTTCGCTTTGTATAATTGGAAAAGGGTGTAACGAATGTTTTGTTACACCCTTTTCCGGTGAGGTGCCATCTATTATTCAGACGCATCTCCAAACCATTTTTCATAAATTTCATCATATGTTCCATCATCTCTTAACGTTTCGAGTGCATCATTAATGGCATCCACTAATTCTTCCTGCCCTTTTGAAATAGCAATACCATAGTTTTCTGCCTGATACAGATCCCCGACCATTTTCAAGCTGTCTTCCCCTTGTGTCTGAATATAGTAGGCGACATTTGGCGCGTCATACAAAATGGCATCAACACTTCCATTTTCCACGGCCAGATATGCCTGATCCAGCTGTTCATACTGGTTGGCTTCTGCACCTTCAATATTGTCTTCAATGTAATCTGCACTTGTGGAACCAAGCCTGGTTGCGATTGTTTTCCCTTCCAGATCATCAACATCGTGAATGTCATCATTATCAATATGAACACCGATACGAAGGCCGGATTCATAATAAGGATCACTGAAATCTACCGATTCCTTCCGGTCTTCTCTAATACTAATTCCGGCAATAGCTATGTCGAAAGAGCCTGTCTGAAGCCCCGGAATGATTCCATCAAAATTGGTCGTTTCCATTTCAATTTCAAAGCCCACTTCATCGGCAACTGCATTGATTAAATCAATATCAAAACCTACATACTCCCCGTCTTCATAAAACTCAAATGGAACGAAGGATGTATCACTTACGACAACATAGGAATCTTGCAATTCACCTTCACTTGTCTCATCCCCGCCACACGCTGCGAGGGTGAACATCATGAAAAACGAAACAAACAAAACGCCAATGGACTTTTTACTCCTTTTTAGCACTTCTAACTTCCTCCCCTTTTGTGTAAACGCTTTTTAAGAAACGTGCTTGTTTTATAATATTCATTTATTCTATCAATAATTCACGCTATTTAAAAACAGTCTCATCCTTTATATTTTGGAAGTGTCCCCCCTATAAGGGAATGAAGATAGATTTATTGCCAAACAACGTATTATTATTGCAAAATGCTTGAAGATGCTAAAAGTTTCTGGTATTTTGCCATTGTATTTTTTGTAAGATTATAATAGATTAGCTGGCAAACGCGGGTGGAAGTAATCAACCCAATTAACGTCAATCGATCTTGAAAAGTGGTTCCTGACTTTATTAAAATGTTTACCATTTCCTCGAAATTCATAAAGGCTCATTTCCTGTCAAATTTCTTACTTTAAGGTATAATAATGGAGAGAAAAAGTTAGAGAGGATAAGCAATGAGTAAAATTCTTTTTATTATAATTGTAGTTTCATTTTTAGATACATTTATCCAGTTGCCAATTATTACGCCGTATGCGTTGGAATTGGGCGCTTCTCACCTTTTAGCAGGCTCTATTGTGGCTGTTTATTCACTAAGCAATATGGTTGGTAATATTTTTGGCGGCCATTGGATTGACCGATACGGCAGAAAACGCATGTTATTTACAGGGATGTTTTTTGTAGCCATTATTCTTTTATTTTATCCATTTGCACAGACAGGCTGGCAGCTGTTTATTATAAGATTTCTCCATGGTTTGGCCGGCGGGGTATTAATCCCAGCAGCTTTTGCTCATGTAGGAGACAGATCAAAATCGAATACACGCGGAAGGTCCATGGCATTTACCGGCGCAGGCATCGGTATCGCAGCCATTGCAGGTCCGGCGATTGGCGGGGCTATGGCTGCCAGAGCCCAGGTAGAATACGTATTTATCTTGGTAGCTGTTCTGTTCTTTATTAGTGCTTTTTTAATCCACAAATTTATTGAGGAATCCTTTATATCCACGGAAAAAGGGAAGTTTTCCTTTGCCGAATTCATGCCACTTTTGAAGCACCCGCTAGTGCTTCAGGCTTCACTCGCTGCTTTTGCTTTAATGATCAGTAACGGGACCCTGGCATTTGCCTTGCCGCTGAAAGTGGATGAAATGGGGCTTACCTCTTCAACAACGGGGATGATGCTGAGTACGTATGGGATTGTCGCATTACTCATCTTTTTAACCCCTTTAAACCGGATATTTGACCGGGTATCTTCTGTAAAGCTTGTCGTGGCAGGAATTATGTTTATTGGCTCTGTCCATATTTTGCTAAATATCGTTTCAATTTACTGGTTAAGCATGCTGCTTATGGTCATTTACGGAATTGGGTTTGCGTTTGTTTTTCCATCCATGAACCGGATAGTCGCCGAGGCTTCTTCCAAATTAGATCGCGGGAAAGCTTACGGCATCTTTTATGCTTTCTTCTCTCTCGGATCTGTCTCAGGTTCATTTGTCTCAGGTGCCACAGCAGAAACGCTTGGACTACCGTTTTTGTCCAGTGCAATTACAATGGTCACGATCGGTTTCATTCTGTGGTTCATCGCTAAAAGATATGCTGCAAAGCAAACATAAAGTGAAACTTCATTCAGTGGGGGGTTCTTCTCATCCCCCACTGAAACAACCATGGCTATGCTACGCATCGCCACCAACTACCATGAAAATGAATTTCTAAACGAAATAGAAGTATTCATTTAGAAAAATATGGAGATATAGTTAATAACAATACGAC
>NZ_JBGOHB010000057.1:0-13000 GCF_041521345.1 Virgibacillus oceani
TAGAATGGTTTTGAGTCATCGTGAATTACCTCCGTATGGTTTGTGTTTTTGTCAACCTTAATTATACGTGGTTTCACGATGGCTTTCTATTTATTTAGCTGTTGCATTTCATTTTACAATGAACCTAAGGAAATTAATTAATTGAAGACATTACTAATATACACTGGCTAACTTGTATAAAGATTTCTAGCATCGTCCAGCTCCAGCGCCCAGCGACTAGCAAGAATCTTGGTGGGGCGAGCATTTAGCGCAGTCCCAAACTTCACACTCCTCCACTACGATAAGTCAACATCGGCTCGTACCCCGCCGTGTTTCCTTTATTTCATTAGCGGAGTGCTCCAGTTTGTACGTCGCTAACCGGGCGCTTCCGCCTTTGTTCTTGACATTTTGCCGTGAAGCGCATAAAGTAATATTAAATCATACTAAAATAGTAGGGATTGGGAGGCTTTAATAATGAGAGTTGCTGATAATATTACCGGATTAATTGGGGAAACCCCGATTGTAAAGCTGAACAGGATGACAGATGAAGATAGTGCGGATATTTATTTGAAGCTTGAGTTTATGAACCCCGCAAGCTCTGTAAAAGACCGTATTGCCCTTGCGATGGTAGAAGCTGCGGAAAAAGAAGGAGCGCTTAAACCAGGTGATACGATCATTGAACCAACAAGCGGGAATACTGGGATTGGCATCGCGATGGTAGCTGCTGCAAAAGGGTATAAAACGGTGCTTACGATGCCGGATACGATGAGTAAGGAGCGCCGTAATTTATTGCGTGCATATGGTGCAGAGCTTGTTTTAACCCCGGGTGCAGAGGCGATGAAAGGTGCTATTAAAAAAGCGGAAGAACTGAGAGATGAACACGGCTATTTTATGCCGCAGCAATTTAGCAACGAAGCAAATCCTGAAGTACATGCCCGCACGACAGGTCAGGAGATCGTCAAGCAAATGAGTGAAGGCGTAGATGCCTTTATTTCCGGAATCGGTACAGGCGGGACCATTACAGGTGCTGGAAGTGTACTTAAGGATCATTTCGGTGATGTAAAATTGTACGCCGTAGAACCAACGGATTCACCTGTTTTATCCGGTGGTTCACCAGGACCGCATAAAATCCAGGGAATCGGTGCCGGTTTTGTCCCGGATGTGCTGGATACGGATCTTTATGATGATGTGGTTCAGATTACGAGAGATGAAGCTTTTGAAGCATCCAGAAAAGCGGCAACCACGAACGGAATCCTTGGCGGAATTTCTGCAGGAGCAGCAGTAGCTGCAGCGCAAAAGGTAGCCAAAGATCTTGGTAAAGGGAAGAAAGTACTTGCCGTAATTCCTGATAATGGGGAGAGATATTTGTCTACACCGCTTTATCAGTTTGATGAGGAATAAGTATAAGTCGGAAAATCGATATAAATATATATTTTGGTATACGAATCCTCATGGGTTTGTATACCTTTTTTTTATCCAAGTGTAGTCCATTTTTGAACAACCTATTTAAGGAAAGTATCTGGTTTAATTTTGATGCTGTTAGAGTGAAAACGAAGTCACAAGCGAAATAACCTTCCTATTTATTCAGGAAGGCATTTGTGTTCTGATCATTCATTTCAATAAATTAACGAACTTTTTTAACAAAGGGAGGGAGCTTTTGTCGTTCCTTTTGAACATGGCCTTGGAGCTTTTTATTGGCACGGGTATATTCTTTTGAAACATAAGGTGAGGTCATTGCTAAAAGGAGTGCACCATAATTAAGGTCAAACATTACCTCGTCCCCTATTTTTAAATCGGTTTTCTTGAGATCAAGTACGGTGTGGTCGCTGCTTGAACCAAGCATATCGATGTCTAGCCTTGGTGTAAGCCCTGAAACAAGAACATCCTGAGACCCTACTCCTAAAATGGCTCTCTTCATTTTTCCGAGATCTTGAAACTGGGGATGGTTGCCAAACGCATCCTGGCCTATTTCTCCATAGGGAACGGATGGTTTTAATTTTGATTCAATGATTTCTGAAACGAATGTAAAAGCGTCTGTATATAACCCAGGGATTGGCATTCGATTTAATGTTTCACGACCTAAATAGATCGACTCGCCTAATCTCAGGTTATTTATTTTTCCGGTATTTGGAACGCCCAGGAACCAACTGTAATTAGCTGAGTTACCTCCTGATACAAAGGAAAGGGGCAATGTAAACGTTGCCTCTATGTTTTCCGCTAATGAAGATAAAAGCCCCATATTTTCTTCACTGGGCTTGACACCTCCAAAGCAAGCAAAATTTGCACCTATACCAACAATTTCAATTCCGGATAAATCCATTACTTCTAGAATGAACGCATGAAGACTTTCAGGCATAATACCTTCGCGTAAATCTCCCATCTCTATCATGAGAATAATTTTATGACAGGAGCTAGACCGATTAGCTGCTGCTGATAATTTTCTAATAACAGTTAACTCTGTATTCATGCTAATGTCGGCATATTTGATGACGGAATCAATCTCACTGATAGCAGGCGTTCTTAGTAAAACAAACTGCGCTTCAATACCTGACTCCCGCATTCGTATGATATTTTTTAACTTCGAATCTGCAAGCGTATGAACGCCTTGATTTAATAAAGCCTTAGCAACAATCGGGTCACCGCAAACTGTTTTCGTAACAGCCATAATCCCGATGTTTTTTGATTCATATAAATGTCGCAATTTTTCCGCATTATGTGCAATTTTTGCAAGGTTGATTTCAATTCTTGGTGTGCCAAGTTTGATCACTTAACAAGCACTTTTTTCTGTTTACGCTTTAGCTCTGGATAGCTTTTGAAAATGCTTGCTACCAGTTTATCGCATCCATGGGTAAGGACGTCAGCTGCTGGCAGGTTCAACTGCGTTTCATTTACTGCGACTTCTTCTTCAATCTCTTTATTACTCATGTTTTCATGGTTAATGGTAGTAGCGATGACCTTTGATTTAGAAAAGGCTTCAATAAGCTCTATCTCACTTTTTAAGGTTGGCATTTTCATAAAGCTAAAATCACCTAGGAATTCACGTTTTGGGGCATGTTGAACAATGATTGCCCCAGGTCTTGAACCCCTTATAATCGCACACGAACTAATATAAGCGGGGTGGCTTAATGCTCCTTGGCCTTCAACAATTATAATGTCAGGATCTTCATTATCATATGCCTTCATAACCTGATTTTCGATTTCACCTGTCATGAATTGAGAAGGAATGGCGTCAATCGCAATACCGTATTTTGCGCCTTGGATTAATCCGGTTTGCCCTGTTGCTACAAAAGCAGTCTTCAAGCCTTTTTTGATTAATGCCTCTTCAAGTAGAACGGAGGTGGTACGTTTTCCGATGGCACTGTCTGTCCCGAGTACTGTTATAACAGGCGTTTTGATGTTTAAAATTCGCCCTATAAAAAGATGCATGTCTTTCTTCTCAGGAGGCTTTCTCACGTCAGTGATCTTAACGCTATATTGCTTGGATTGCTTTACGAATTCTTCATCATCTGTAAAAAATTCATGAAGTGTGTTTACAACGTTTATTCCGTTTGCCATAGCATGTAATACAATGTTTCTTTCATCGCTTTTCAGAAAGGCTTCAGACGGGGCAATGCCATATATGAATTGGTCAGGTGTCGTGGATAAGTTTTTAAGTGCATCGTCAAGACTTGCAAACACGGGAATGCCATTTCTTTCTCCATCAAGTATTTCACCTGCATCCATGCCAGCTTTCGTACTGTCAATTATACCTAAAATCTGATATTTCCTCGAACTTCTAATTAGTCCGTTTGCTGTCTTTCCATCCATTGTTCCAAATTTATTTTCACAATATAGAACTGCTGTTTCTTTCATTGACTTACCTCCATTATTATTTGTGTTCCGCTATGCTTTTTACCCGGAGTAATTTTTTTCCATCCAAATTTATTAAAAAAACCTTTGGGATAATTTAGAGAGACTGACAGTCGATTGCCAAGACACTAAAATTTCAAGGTTTTCTTTTGAGATATCCAATTTTACTCCCTGTCTTCCAGTATAGCATAGTTAAATAGTTTAAGGCGCAAATCAAGCGATAATTAGCAAAAAAAGTAATATTAGAACAATTTACTGCGGCAGATAATGATACAGTTTCTGTGCTGAACACTTGGTTTCAATGCTAAAATAGTTAATAGACGGATAGATAGTTGGCAGTTCGGATTAATTAAACAGCATACAAAGTGTGAGGATAAGTAAAAAAGAGCACAGATTTAAGAACTGCGCACATTTGTGTGCCAATTACTATACTAATTGTTTTCCCAAACAGCAAAAATCTTTTCCATCAAATTCATTGCACAATAAAATTGACTATGATAGTCTATTGAATACAATATATATTATTGAAAATAAAATAAAACACTAGATATAGTGTTCGAGAGCTATGGTGACATCTTAGTCTTAATAGGGAATCCGGTGTAAATCCGGAACTGTCCCCGCAACTGTAAGTGCGGACGAACGGGTAATCCACTGTATCAGCTTGCTTCACGGCAGCGGTACGGGAAGGAGCCTAGTAGGTTTAAAGCACAAGTCAGGAGACCTGCCACAGCTCAGGAAGTTTCGTATCCTCGGGGCAAGCGATGATGAAACGATAGAGTAAGTTTCATATTTTCTGTCGTTTTATAGCCATTTTACCCCCGAGGTAAGCGGCTTTTTTAAATTATAGGGAGGCAGAAACATGATCTTAACTGCAGCAGATGAACTGAAACAGATTGTAGATGAGGCTACATCGGGATTAAATGTAGACAAAGAAAAGCTTTTAGAAAAATTCCATGGAACAGATTATAACTACGATCAATTAATCAAAAAGGCACTGGAGAATATTGATGTGGCCAATCCGGATTGGACATTTGTCGCCAGCCGTCTGTATGTCCAAACATTATACGAACAAGCCGCTGCAAATAGAGGCTACGATTCCGGTCACGGTTATGGAGATTTATATCATTTAATCAAAATACTAACTGAAAAAGGAATTTATACCGAACAGCTGCTGAAAAAATACTCGCAGCAGGAAATTGCTTATTTTGCAGCAACTATCGAACCGGAGCGGGATTTCCTATTCAATTATCTTGGCCTGTACACGCTAGCAACAAGGTATCTCGCAACTGACCATGGTAAAAATGTCTATGAACTGCCACAGGAACGCTGGATGGTTATTGCTATGCATCTGATGCAGGATGAGGACTCAAGCCGCCGCAGTGAGTATGTAGCCGAAGCTTATTGGGCGCTAAGTAATTTATACATGACGGTAGCTACACCAACACTTACGAATGCTGGTAAAACTCATGGTCAGCTGTCCAGCTGCTTTATTGATACGGTAGATGACAGCCTGCAGTCCATCTATGACAGTAACACCGACATTGCGAAGCTTTCTAAAAACGGTGGAGGAATCGGTGTTTACATGGGGAAAATCCGTGGCCGGGGCAGCTCTATTAAAGGCTATAAAAATATGTCGAGCGGCGTTGTTCCCTGGATTAAACAGCTGAACAACACGGCAGTCAGTGTGGATCAGCTTGGTACGAGAAAAGGAGCTATTGCCGTTTATCTGGATATATGGCACAGCGATATCGAGGCATTTCTTGATTTGAAACTGAACAACGGAGATGAACGCCAGCGTGCTCATGATATTTTTACCGGTGTCAGTCTGCCCGATTATTTTATGGAGCAGGTAGAAAAACGAGGCGACTGGTATTTATTTGACCCGCACGAAATACATGAAGTCATGGGTTATTCGCTGGAAGATTTTTTTGATGAAGAAAAAGGAGAAGGCTCCTGGCGTGAACGCTATTTGGAGTGTGTGGCATCTGATGAGCTGACGAAACGCGTAGTGCCGGCTATTGATATGATGAAACGGATCATGAAATCGCAGCTTGAATCAGGGACACCCTTTATGTTTTACCGGGATGAAGTGAACCGGCAAAATAACAATCCGCACGAGGGCATGATTTATTGTTCCAATTTATGTACGGAAATTACACAGAATCAGTCACCGACCGAGTTTCTGGAGGAATTCACAGAAGCGGATGGGACCATTGTAAAAAGATATAAACCTGGTGATTATGTAGTCTGTAATTTGAGCTCGATTAATCTTGGACGTGCGATACCGGAAAATGCACTGGAAAGACTAATCAGCATTCAAGTCCGGATGCTTGATAATGTGATTGGTATAAACACGCTGCCGCTCAAGCAGACACAGCTTACAAACCAGAAATACCGGGCTATTGGTCTCGGAACATTTGGCTGGCACCATCTGCTGGCTAAGAAAAATATTAGCTGGGAATCAGACGAAGCCGTTGACTATGCCGATGAACTGTATGAAAAAATTGCTTATCTGACCATAAAAGCAAGCATGGAGCTCAGCAGGGAAAAAGGCAGCTATCCGGCATTTTCAGGAAGCAAATGGCAGACTGGCCATTATTTTACAGAAAAAGGTTATCGTGATGCAAAATGGAATGAATTAAAAGCGGATGTAGGAACTTATGGTATTCGGAACGGTTACTTGATGGCTGTGGCGCCGAATTCATCCACCTCGATGATCGCGGGTTCCACTGCAAGTATCGATCCAGTGTTCAAACCGTTTTATTTTGAAGAAAAGAAGGATTTTAAAATTGCAGTCACGGCACCGGATCTGGACCATAACACGTATGATATTTACCGCAGATCCGCGTATATTTTGGATCAGCGCTGGTCAGTGAAACAGAATGCTGCCAGACAAAAGCATGTGGATCAAAGTATTTCCTTCAATATATATGTGCCAAATACAATTAAAGCGTCGGTCTTATTGGATCTGCATCTCCAGGCATGGCGGGAAGGGTTAAAAACAACGTATTATGTCCGTTCCACGGCCAATGATGTCGAAGAATGTGAGTGGTGTCAAAGTTGAGAAGTTTAATCGCCTATTTATCATACAGCGGCAATACAAAGGAAACAGCGGAGATGATCGAGGCAAAGCTAAAATCAGACGGAATGGGTGTCCAAATGCACGGAATTGGCATCGACCCGCCGGTTGATGCTTCCGTCTATGATCTTATCTTTATCGGTACATTTACATGGGAAATGGGTGCAACTCCGGATGAGGTAAAAGATTTTGTGCTGGAGGTTGGCTATAAACCGGATAATGTTGCGGTATTCGGCACAGGGGACACCCAGTTTGGCGGTGATGACCTTTTCTGCAGGGCAGTCGATAAACTGGCTGTCTTTTACGGAAGCAGGTGGAACGGACTGAAAATTGAACAGTCACCACGTGGGTCACAAGAAAGTATCGTAGAAAACTGGCTGGAAGGAGTACTACATGATGTCAAAAGTCTTGCTTAATAAAGCGAAAACACTGGAACCAATGAATCCAAATAAATCAACCGCGGTTTTTGGCGGAAAATCAAGCGGTATTCTGAATTGGAATGATATTGCTTATCCGCATTGGTATAAAATGTATAAACGGCTCCTCGGTAATTACTGGCAGGCAGATGAGGTTAATATGTCCGATGATTTGCGCCAGTTTGCTACACTCACGGAACAAGAAAGGGATACCTATCTAAAAATCATTGGACTATTATCAACACTGGATGCACCGCAAACGAGAACCGCACTCTTACTGTCTCTTTATGCTACTGATCCATCCGTCCAGTCGATCATGGCGGTAATTGCCCAGCAGGAGGCAGTTCATAATGAAAGTTATTCCTACGTTCTGTCGTCGGTAGTATCTCTTGATGAACAGAATGAGGCCTTTCAGCTCGGGCGCACCGACCCGGTACTGTTGAAACGGAATGAAACAATCATGAATCAATACAATCTGTTTGTTGAGGAACCGACTATCGAAAATATCCTGAAAACCGCTGTGTATACCGCACTTTTGGAAGGGATGTTTTTCTATTCTGGATTTGCGTACTTCTATCATCTTGCAAGGCAGAATAAGATGGTTGGCACATCAACAATGATCAGTTATATTAATCGGGATGAGCTGGAACATGGCCGTTTTATAGCAGAATTATTTCGTGCTGCGCTTTATGAAAACCCAGAATTAAATACGGGATCTTTTACCGATTGGGTGTATGACCAGTTCCAGGAATCCGTTGAATCAGAAATCGAATGGTCCAAATATGTTCTTGCCCGCATTGAAGGCATCGATTTGGATGAAATGGCCGGCTATATCAAATATCGTGGGAATAAAATGCTGCGGATGATGGGCCTGAGTGAGATTTATCCCGATCATACGGAAAATCCGATGAAATGGATCCGTGCATATGCCGATAATTTTGATGGCACGAAAACAGATTTTTTTGAGCAAAAATCCAGGCAATATACGAAGACAAGTGATTTGAACGGTTTTGATGATTTGTAGGAAGAGGGAAAGAGCGTTGAAGATTAAAAAAGGTTATACTTTCGGTTGAAGTTCACAACATACCATAGACATTTCAGCAGGAATTGTTGGCTGGAAAAGACAGGACTTGGCCGAAATTTAACATAAACCGGTGCGCGATCCCCCAATGAGCGCGCCGGTATTTTAATTAATAAGGAAATAATGAAATGGAGATAATTTATTTTCATGCGGTAGTTTGAAGGTTGTTCAAGTGCCGGGGTGAAGGGAAAATTAGATCCGTACGGTAACTTAACAGCCATATAAGTGACCAAGTCAATATGTTTTTTTAAACCCTTCCTGGAGCGTGCTGCAAACATCCGCGGCAATTGCCCCTCATTAATATGCTGTGTTAAGCTAAATACACGAATGATTGATGAAAGAAGGTCACAGGAAATGGAGTTAAAAACAAAGTCAAGAAATTATAATTTAACGGACCGTACACATATTATGGGAATTTTAAACGTAACCCCGGATTCATTCTCTGACGGGGGGAGTTATAATTCAGTGAAAAAGGCAGTTGCACAGGCGACAAAATTGGAAGAGCAGGGTGCGGATATCATAGATATTGGCGGGGAGTCCACAAGACCGGATCACGCTCCTGTCACCGAGGAAGAAGAGATCAGCAGGGTAATCCCGATGATTGAGGCGATAAAAAAAGAAGTTAGTATCCCAATTTCCATCGATACCTATAAAGCGAAAACAGCAAAGCAGGCGATTGAAGCCGGAGCAGAAATCATCAATGACGTTTGGGGAGCAAAGCGCGAACCGGAAATAGCCAAGGTTGCCGCAACATATAATGTACCAATTATTTTAATGCATAATCGTAACAACATGGATTACACTGATTTAATCGAGGATATGAAAAAAGATCTGCAGGAAAGTATTGAGATTGCTATTTCCACAGGTGTCCCAAAGTACAATATTATCTTGGATCCGGGAATTGGTTTTGCAAAAACAATGGAGCATAATTTAATTGCGATGAACTATCTGGAAGCTTTTCAGGCATTTAATCTTCCACTTTTGCTAGGTACTTCACGCAAAACCTTTATTGGAAAGAAGCTGGATATAAGCGTCCCTCAGGAGAGAGACGTTGGCACGGGAGCAACAACCTGTCTGGGAGTTTCCAAAGGAGTTCAAATCGTGCGCGTACATAATGTAGAAATGACTGTACAACTAACTAAAATGATGGATGCTATGCTTCATTCGGAAAGAGGGTAGGAAATGGACAAAATTTTGCTGAACAACTTACAATTTTACGGCTATCACGGTCTGTTGCCTGAAGAAAACAAGCTAGGTCAACGTTTTAATGTGGATGTTGAACTGTATGCTGATTTAAAAAAACCAGGTGAAACGGACGATATGAATGACTCGATTCACTATGGCGAGGCATATGAAATCATTAAAGAAGTAGTAGAAGGGGAAGCAAAAAACTTGATTGAAGCTGTGGCCGAAACGATTGCAGAAAGACTTTTAGCCAATTTTTCCTTACTCTCCGCATGCACCGTAAACGTAATCAAACCAGATCCCCCAATCGCAGGAAATTACCATTCCGTGTCTGTGGAATTATACAGGGAGAAGAACGTATGAATACAGTTTACCTTGCTTTGGGGACAAATATTGAACCAAGAGAAAAGCATTTAAATCAAGCTTTGGATTTTTTGAAAAATGAACAAATAACGATCCTGCAGCAATCTTCCATTTATGAAACTGCGCCCGTAGGTTATACTGATCAGGCTGATTTTTTAAATATGGTGATCAAATTGGAAACAGATCTCTCTCCCATCGAACTGTTGGATTACTGTCAAAAGATAGAACAAGAGCTGGGGAGAAAACACACGATTCGATTTGGCCCACGTACTATTGATCTTGACATTCTACTCTATAATAATGAAGATATAAACAAGGAAAGATTGATGATTCCGCATCCAAGAATGCATGAGCGTGCTTTTGTACTTATTCCATTGTGCGAAGTTGCGCCAAAGCATATTTTACCGCAACAAGATAAAAGTGTTGAGAAAATGATAGAAGAGCTATCAAGATCAGACATAAAGGATGTAGTAAAATGGAAACGAAGCGAATCGGCAGAAGAATAAAGGCATTTCGGAAATTGAAAGGCTATACGCAGGCGGATTTTGCAAAAGAGCTGGATGCTTCTCTCTCATTTATAGGAGCAGTGGAACGCGGAACAAAAGCAGCTCCAGATGAATTGCTGGACCAGATTTCGTCTATATTGGCTATATCCAAAGAAGAATTATTATTGATAAAACAGGATGAACAAGATCTAGATTAAAATTTTGCGGAACTTGCCATTTCTTTGCTGGCGGATTTTTCCATTAGCAGGTGCACAAGGGTGCTCGAAAATTGAAAAGGAAAAAATCATTTTGCCTTTCTGCATGAAGGCTTAATGGAAAGCCAGAATTTCTCAATAAACAATGAAGAACGTCCGCAACTATCTTCAGGTAATACTGGTTGAAGATAATAAACATGAAGTAATTACAGATTTCCTATATACTTACTAATAGAAAAACAGGATTTTAAGGTTTAACACACCTATATCGACTGGAGTGATCAAACGTGTCAGAAGAATTAAATGAACATATGCAAGTGCGGCGGGAGAAAATGCAGGCGCATCGTGAACAGGGAATGGATCCTTTTGGCGGAAAATTTGAGCGTACACATATGGCTGAGGAACTGCAGGCTGCATATGATACATTTTCTAAAGAGGAACTGGAAGAAAAACAGGAGCAGGTAACTATCGCGGGCAGAATGATGACAAAGCGTGGAAAAGGAAAGGCAGGATTTGCACATATTCAGGATTTGAGCGGGCAAATTCAGCTTTACGTACGGAAGGACACTGTTGGCGAAGCGGAGTATGAGATTTTTCAATCCATGGACATGGGTGACATTGTTGGAGTTACAGGTGTAATGTTTAAAACAAACGTTGGGGAACTATCTGTTAAAGCGATAGACATTCAACTGTTATCAAAAGCCCTTCGTCCGCTGCCAGAAAAATATCATGGTTTGAAGGACATTGAACAGCGTTATCGCCAGCGCTATCTGGATTTAATTACAAATATGGATAGTAAGGAAACGTTTATATTACGAAGCAAAATCCTTCAGTCTATGCGCCGTTATTTGGATGGGCAAGGTTTTCTGGAAGTGGAAACACCAATGATGCACAGCATTCCGGGGGGGGCATCTGCCCGCCCATTTGAAACGCATCATAATGCACTCGATATTCAATTATATATGCGTATTGCTATCGAATTGCATTTAAAGCGGCTCATCGTTGGCGGTCTTGAAAAAGTATATGAAATCGGCCGTGTCTTTCGTAATGAAGGTGTGTCAACAAGACATAACCCTGAATTTACAATGATTGAGTTATATGAGGCGTATGCAGATTACAAAGACATTATGGCGTTAACGGAAAACCTTATCGCTCATATTACGAAAGAAGTACATGGAACAACAAATATTAAATACGGCGATCATGAGATTAACCTTGAGCCAAAATGGACAAGGCTGCATATCGTCGATGCGATAAAAGAAGTGACAGGTGTTGATTTCTGGAAGCAAATGAGTGATGAAGAGGCACATAGCCTTGCTAAAGCGC
Organism: Virgibacillus oceani; assembly: GCF_041521345.1. Taxonomy (GTDB): domain Bacteria; phylum Bacillota; class Bacilli; order Bacillales; family Amphibacillaceae; genus Virgibacillus_N; species Virgibacillus_N oceani_A. The sequence goes on from NZ_JBGOHB010000057.1 coordinate 11,979, forward strand.
ATAATGTTGCTGTAGCAGATACGATGACATTTGGCCATATCGTGAATGAATTCTTTGAACAGAAAGTAGAAGATACGCTTATTCAGCCTACATTTATCTACGGCCATCCAGTGGAAATTTCACCTTTGGCTAAGAAAAATAAAGAAGATGATCGCTTTACTGATCGATTTGAACTGTTTATTGTTAGCCGTGAACATGCCAATGCATTTAGTGAGCTGAATGATCCGATAGACCAGCGTGAACGATTCGAAGCGCAAGTAAAAGAACGAGATGAAGGAAATGACGAAGCGCATCATTTGGATGAAGATTTCCTGGAAGCATTGGAATATGGTATGCCTCCAACAGGCGGACTGGGGATTGGCATTGACCGTTTAGTCATGCTATTAACAAATTCACCTTCCATTCGAGACGTACTATTATTCCCGCAGATGCGGAATCGTTAATTAAATAAAACACCGGCCGGTATTTTATTTTTTGTCTGCCGGTGTTTTTTGTTTTATTCTTCGGGGATTTGGGGTAAATGATTACATAAAATCCTTTACAGATACATAGTCGCTGCAAAAGAGCAAATACTACTACTTAGAATGCGATAGGTCAGACAAAAACAAATCCCATATTTTTCTTTAATATAGTGCTTGATTTTCAACTATAAACATGGTAAATTAAATATCGTTGCTTTAAAAAACGAGTGAATCAGAAATGAAAAGTAGTGAGATTACTATATTCATGCTCGAAGGATAAATTCGTTGGCAACGAAAAAGCAAAATATATAATTGACTTTATTACAGATGCATGTTATATTAATAAAGTCGCCAATTTGAGCAGACGAAATGTCGAAAGAAAAAAGCTGTTGACATGGATTGCTCAAGGTGATATAATTGAATCTTGTCGCGGGAAAAGCGACGTGATAAATTTGCTCTTTGAAAACTGAACAAAACAACCAGTATGTAATATGAAGATGTCAGAGGTAAGAAGTCTGAGTCAGACTAGGTTCTGAACGAGGAAGACTTATCCTCCTGAGG
>NZ_JBGOHB010000058.1:0-10690 GCF_041521345.1 Virgibacillus oceani
ACCCCAGCCGAAGCGTTCGCAAAATTTGTTGGTGTTGGGGCCTAGGCCCCAACACCAACAAATTACAGAAAAACCTTATATAGCGGTTTCACAGGGGGTGTTGCATTTACTATTGCAATTTAAGAAAATTTTGTATTTCACTATTCCATAAATAATCCAGGATCCTACTCTTCGCTTTCAATAATTATTGGAGTTAAACCTTGATCTGTTTTGGTTACATGCCATTTATGTAACTGGGCTTTCACTAGACTTCTTTCCTTACAGCTCCTCTGATCCCTGCTGCAATAAGAACGCCAATTATTCCTCCCAAAATCATACCACCCGCATGTACCCAGTCTATACCTTCATTTCTGAACCAGCTTATTATTAACATAGCTATAAGCACACCAGAAATCCAACTCAGCAAAAATTTAAATGATCTCAATTGAACCCTCCAAACTAAATAACCAGGGAAATAATCGAATAGAAAAACTGGGTTTCCAACTAACACTCATAAATATCACATCCATTTTAACATAATTTTTTGAATGCTAATTAATAATTTTAATCCAATAAATAGGGACCAGATCATCATTCGATTTGATCCCTTAAAATGAATATACCTTTCTTCAATTATTAAGCTTTTGCAGAGCAAGTAAATATTCACCTGAAAAATCTTGTAATCATAGGACTTACCATAGGACTTACCTGACCGTAAATTTTACTGACGTGTCCTACAGTATTGGAAATTTTATCAAAATCCCATTGTCCATTCTCATCCTGAAGCATACCCATTAAGTTCTGTCTCGTTGTACTCTGTTGTTGTGGCATTTGTTGCCCCATCCGTCGCTGTGGCGTTCTTTGCGGTGGCCCTGGAGGTCCAAAAGGTGAGCGAGGCGGCATAGGTGGTCTTTGTCTTACCGGAAACATCCGATCACCTCCTTTAGTTGTGCTTGGTATATCCTATTCAACTGCACGATTTTCGCAAAGGTATCCGCCCTTCTCGGCTGCATTTTCTTGGGATAACTTATCAAGGGTATATGGCTTTCCATTAGATGAAAAGAAATGGAAGCAAGGTATAGCTGCAATAGAAGCGAATCCAAGCCCTGCCCCACCTAAACCACTAAATCCGGCGCCTCCAAAGCCAAAACCAAATCCGCCCAATTGCCTTGGATGATCAAATGGATGCAAATAAACTTTATGATTATCAACATGATTGATAACACCTCTATGGCGTGCACCGTCATGTGTTCTAATTTCTACTGCCTTTCCTTTACATCGCTGACATAATCTCTGCTCCAATAAAGAGAGTGCTAAAATAGGGTATGTTCGTTCCGTGTTGATGTATGGGATGAATATAATGCAATGGAGAAAAATACTAAAACTAATTTCAAGAGATATTGAGAGCTGCAGTGAACATAAAAGCAAATAGAATATAATTCCGTTTCAAGCAAAAAGATTCTACCGCCCATTTTTTCTCATATGGGGAGATACCCATATCAATAAACAACAGATAACATATAGTAATAACAAAAGGAGATGGAGGTGTTAGCTTAATGGGTACTACAGCTGGAGCTGGCTATGGTGGAGGATTCGCCTTCGTTGTAGTGTTATTTATATTGTTAATCATTGTAGGTTCAGCTTACGGTGGTTATGGATATTAATTAAAACTTAAACTAATAACAGGAGGTAATAATATGTCTTATTGCGGATATGGCTATGGATACGGCGGTGGCGGCTATGGTGGTGGCTACGGCGGAGGCTTTGCCCTCATCGTTGTGCTATTTATCCTGCTCATCATCGTAGGAGCAGCATGGTTCTAAAATCATCCAAACTCGTTCCGGTCCAACACCGGGACGGTTTTTTATTGCAAAATTTTGCAACAGAGGCAGTTTCCTTTGCTCATACTAAGTATAATTTTTCCCATTATCCACATGCTACAGACAGGAATTATTATACGTAGAAAGGATACGTCCTATTTATGAAACATGTTGAAGCAATACTTATTAAATTTTTCTCTACGCTGATTGTGCTTTCTCTGCTTTTACTACTTTTGAACCTCCCAAGTTATTGGGATATTGTAATGATAAGTATCGCCGTCACAGGTGCTGGATATCTTATAGGAGATTTGTATATCCTCCGTAAATTTGGAAATGGCATGGCTTTTTTTGCTGATTTTGGCTTAGCGGCTGTTACGATTTGGCTACTCGGCCTCTTCCTCATCGGGCCGGGATTCCCGGCATTTACCATGGCGTTGCTTGCAGCTATATTCATTGCCGTTACGGAATCTTTGTTCCATATTTATTTGAATGAGTTCGTGCTGGAGCCTAATCACAAGCCCTTCAATTACACCGAAAATCGAATCCAAACTGAATTTGCCGAGGAAGAAGATCTTCGCAACTAAAAAATGAGTCAAGTCTCCCGGATGATTACGGGAGACTTGACTCATTTATATGGATTTTCTCGTGAGTCGTCCAGCGAAATAAAGAATCACAGCAAATAAAAAGGTAAGATAAACTGGCACTTCCATAACGCGGCCGATGTCAGGGATGATAAAAATCACACCCATAAAGATACCAACGGAAACAATACCAGTTAACCAAAATCCCAAGAATTCTACAAATTTATTTATGTTTTTAAAACAAGACCAGCGAAGATATTGAATAATTAAATACAAAATTAAAAATGCAATCGGGACAGATAATACGGTTTTAATAGCCAAACTTCCGACCAACACTTCCTGTGTCAGTGAATGGAGATCCAAAAAATAATAACCAATCACTGTAAATAAAGCAGAAAAAATAGTAACAGAAGCGAAAAAATATAGAATTGCCATAGAGAAAAATTTCATTCTTTCCTTTGTTACCATTTTGGGAAGCTCATCAATGATTTCATCGGCATATTGTTTCGGGTCGTCACCAAACACATCTTTTGCGGATTTCCCCTCTTTTTGTGCTTCAAGCAAATGATCAAGCAACTCAGATAATATCTCTTCTATTTCCTGCTCCGACTTATCATACGATAAACGAACATATACAAGCATATCCTCGTAAAATTTCAAGTTCCCTTTTTCCAGTTGTTTACGTTTCTCGTTATTCATTTGAATTAATTCCTTTGCATCCATCATGTTCCCTCCTTTGATAACAATCGGTCCACCGGCACTTTTATTCCTTCCCAATTCCTTTTGAAATCCTCCAATGCCCCCACTCCTTCATCCGTAATGAAGTAATATTTCCTATTCGGCCCACTTGGTGATTTTTTCATTTTCCCCTGAATCAATTCTTCTTTTTGCAAACGTAAAAGTACAGGGTAAATCGAACCTTCGCTGACTTCTAACCCATAGTCCTGAAGTTTCATGGAAAGCTCGTAGCCGTAAACAGTTTGATTTTCAATGATTGCCAAAATACACCCTTCCAAAATTCCTTTTAATAATTGACTTCTTAATGACAATAATGATCACCTACCTTGTAATGCAAAATAGCTGCGCAAAAAAATAAATCTTTCATTTATACTGTATCTTGTAATACCAAATAGCTTAACAGAAAAACAGCTATCTTGCAATGCCAACTAGATATTATTATTGTAATAATTATAGGAGAATAAATGATATAATAACTTATAAGTACGAAAGGAGCGATGATTTTGAAGAAAAAAAACATACTCATTCTCGGAGGCGATGCCAGAACACTGGAAGTAATAACAAAATTAGCAGAAAAAGGGATGCATGTTTTTGCTGCAGGATTCGAAAAAATCAGTTTTGATTTCCCCAATATTCATTATACAGCGATGGACGACATAGAACCTGCTCAACTTGACGCCATCCTGCTTCCAGTTCGCGGAACGGACACTTCGGGTAACGTAGAAGCCGATTATTCCGATAAACAAATTGTGTTATCGAAAGAATTCCTTAAGAAGACAAAAGCGGATTGTATCATTTATTCAGGCACTGCCAATCAATACTTAACCAGCATGGCTAAATCAGCCGATCGGCAGCTAATTAATATTTTCGATAGGGATGATATCGCTATATTTAATTCCATTCCAACGGCAGAAGGGGCATTAATGCTGGCTATTCAGGAAACCGATGTCACCATCCATGGAGCCTCTGTAGTTGTACTAGGATTTGGCAGGGTTGGCATGACGACAGCCCATCTCTTTTCTTCCGTTGGCGCAAAGGTTACGGTCGCCACTAGAAGATCCGAGCCACTTGCCAGAGCCAGGCAAATGGGGATGAGTGATGTCGATTTAAAAAATCTTAAAGATACCGTTACAACTGCCCAGATCTGTATAAACACGATACCCCAACTAACGCTTAATAAAGAAATTTTATCTGTGATGGATCCCTCCTGCTTGATACTCGATCTTGCGTCTGGCGATGGAGGAACAGATTTTCAGGCTGCAAAATCACTTGGAATAAAAGCACTTCACTCCCTCGGCCTTCCGGGAAAAACTGCGTCGAAAACGGCGGGAACGATCATCGGTGACATACTGCTGGAATTGCTTGAGAAAAATAGCAAATGAAACACAGGGAGCGGTTCCAGTGTTTCATTCTGCTTCTGAACTTCGGCAGTTTAAATATGAAATTTAGCAATTCCGTAATTTAAAGCACAAATTAAAAAAAGAACGGTTCTACTGCCTTGCAAACAGTAGAACCGACCTGGATTTCACTTCAATTTTCAATTACTACATCCTGCAATTTTAGATACTGACCTTCACTCACTGTCAAATACGTATCCGCTTGCACATTCTCGTTGGTTACAATGCTTCCCAGCTGGTGTGTGCTATCTGTAGCGACTTCAAAGTCTGTTTATTATCTTCATTTTATAAATGCTCGAACTACAAAGGAAAAGCAAATGCCAATCACAAAACCGAGGAAAACATCCACAAACAATACAGCCAAGAAAGTAATCAAAAAAATAGTTGCATCAATACGCCTATATCTGCAATCATATAAAAATTCTTTCACTCCAATAAGATTCGCCACAGCCAGTATAATAATGGCAGCCAATGCTGCGGTTGGCAAATAATAAAATAAAGGGGTAATAAAATAAATGGATACCAGCATAAAACCTGCTGTAATGAATAATGCCAGCTTCGTCTTAGCGCCTGACTGATAGGCAACTGCACTTCTGGAAATAGCTCCGGCAACAGGAATAGCACCAACAAAGGAGCTTGTCATATTGGCTGCCCCCAGTCCAATCAATTCACGATTCGGGTTCAAGTTTTCCTTGTCCCCATCCTTTATAGCCAGTGACCCGGCAACAGCATACGACTCTACAAAAGAAATAAGACTGATCACAAATGCAAGAGACAGCAGCATAAAAACCTTATCCCACGCAGGAAGTAAGAAATTAAGTGTCAACTCTCCAATAGGAATCTCCCCTACAATATCAACACCAGAAACATCCAAATTAAAAAAATCAACAAGGATGATGGAAAAGAGAAAAACAATAAACGGTCCCGGGGAAGGACGAATTATTTTCTTACAAATGAGTAATAAAAAAATACTTCCTAAACCAATTCCAACCGTAAACATATTTATTTCCATAACATGCCGCAAAATTTCGTTCATATGACTAAAAAGATTTTCATAACCCGGCAGTGTAATCCCAAGCAATGCTCCCAATTGATTAAAAATAATAATAATGGCAACAGCGGAAATAAACCCGCGAATAAGAGCCGCTGGGACGTAGTGGAAAAACGAACCAAACCTAAGTATTCCGAAAAGAACTTGTATTATTCCGACGAGTAAAGCTAGGAGAATAACAAGCTCTAAAAACTGAGCTTCACTGGCTTCAGCAATACTGGAAACACCCGAAAAAGTCAGTAAAGATACAATAGAAACCGGCCCGATAGATAAATACCGAGAATTTCCTATCAAAGCATAAGTAATTAAAGGAAATGCAGCTGCATATAGCCCCATTACTACGGGTACACCGGCAATTTGCGCATATGCCATACTCTGCGGCAGTAACAAAAAAACAACAATAATTCCTGAAGTAATATCTCCTGTCAATTGTTGCGTATTAAATGGAGATAATCCTGATCCGGAAAATCTATTAAACCCCATAAAATCCCTCTCTAAAAAACACATACTACTTGTACTATATTAGAAAGGCAGAAAAAAGATTCCTCTTATTATCTCATAAAACAATCCCGTACCACATTACAGTAGTACGGGTTACCATTGCTGTTCCTCATTTTGCTTATCTATTAACCTGCCAAAAAATGCACGAATACTGCAGCAACCGAAACGAGTACGCCGGAAATAGCCACAAAGAGAAGTGTTTGTTTATAAACTTCTGATTCTTTTCCTTGTGCGCCTGCTGTACTTGTGCCGAGGACAATATTTGCAGGTGAAATAACATTACCAATAGCGCCACCGGTGGATTGAGCCGCAATGACAATCGGGAGCCCGAGATTATCCATCGAACCTGCAACCGAACCATGCAGCGGTGCAAATAATACGTTGGATGACGTGTTAGAAGATGTCATAAACGAGCCAATAATCCCTAACACATTTGCCAATGCCACGTAAACAGCAGGTGGCGAGACATCTGCAATACCTAAGGCGAGTACATTTGTCTGCCCGGAATTCTCCATGATCATAGTCATTGTTAAAAATCCGGCAATTGCAATAGATGCCCCCATTGCGTTATCCTTCGTACCGGATAATATTTTTTTCACAGGGCTGCTTCCATACAGATTCAATCGTCTATACCAGAAATAGGCGAATATAAACGATAGCAGCAAATAGAAGCCTGGATGGGTGAATGGAGCAATTGGCGAATAGGATTCCACTGCGTCCATTACAAATCCATAGCCTGTCTCCACCCCTGGGAATGCCGGACCTAGTTCAAATAACTCAAGAAAGTCCTTGATAAAAGGAACCCCCAGCATGATTATTGTTGTAATAGTAAGGAAGTAGTAAGGCATAAAGGCCTGATGAAGTGAAATATTTGGTGTTTCCTCTTCCTCATCTTCTTTTTCTTCCATTACTTCTGTTTCTTCATCCAGCTCAGATCTTTCACTGTACCGTTTCATCTTGGAAAGGCCGAACAGCGCTCCGAATGCTAAAATAGTTGGAATAAAAGTACTTAGGATAGGATCTGCAAATATGATTCCAAGCTGTCCCCCGCCATGTATAACAGAGATAATGATAACAGCAAGAAACCCCTGCTTAACCCCTTTCCATTTTCCATATAGCCAACTAATCATAAGACCGGCAATCAAGTTGGGAATCCATAAAAGTACCCCAGTATAAAAGAGGGTTAAGATCTCATTATCAATCTGAACCGCATTCACCGTAGCAATCCAGCCAACAGCAAGCGTCCCAAACATGTTTGCCCAGGCATGACCGATTAATGGAATGACAACCGCCATTACTGGCTTTACACCAATTCCCACGAGGAGAGGCGCCACAACAGCAATGGGCACACCAAAGCCGGCCACACCTTGAAGGAAAGATGCAAAAACCCAGCCAAAACCCAGAATAAGAAACAAATAGTTTTGGCTATGCTTTTGAATATCCTTCCTAATCACTTTAAAAGCGCCTGTTTCACTGGTAGCCTGATAAAGCAAAAGGGCCGGCCATACAACAAGCAGGATGAAAAATGCTTCCCATAATCCTTTTCCGAAGCCGACAGCTAGATTATCCAGCGGTGCCTGGTACATAAAAAATCCAATAATCGTTGCCAGGGCCATGGCAATCCAGCCGGAAACCCCACCAGACCATTTCAGTCCGACCAGCATGATCAGCAAAAGCACTAACGGCAGAATTGCCAATGACCAATGAAGTAAATCTACTGGTAAATTGCTATCCATGTTGTATCCTCCGTTTCTTATACGATTGCTTTTTTTAATATCTTATTAAAATCACCAGCTAACGGCAATACCATCGCCGCGTGGGTCTGCACCAGCGCTATAGATACCGCGTTCATCATCAAGGATGATTCCTTGTGCATGTCCCATTGTCTGAGAGTAATTTCCCTTCTTTTCTACCAAATGTCCGCGTTTTTCCAGCTCATCCATAGTAACATCCGGAACTCTGCCTTCCAGTTTTAATGTAGAGCTGTCTTCTCCCCATGTTTTTCCGTATAACCAACGGGGAGCTTCAATTGCCTGCTGTATATTGTAACCAAAATCTATTACTCTTGTTAGCAAAGCACATTGGGTTTGCGGCTGACCCTCTCCCCCCATAGATCCAAACAGCATATACGGCTTGTCATCCTTCATCACCATCGCAGGCATGATCGTATGAAATGTCCGTTTATTGGGTTCCAGCCGGTTTGGATGATTTTCATCCAGACTGAAGTACGAGCCTCGATTCTGCAACAGAAAACCGCAGCCTTCCGGAATAAAACCTGAACCAAATTCATGAAAAATACTCTGAATGAGGGATACACTGTTCCCTTCCTGATCTACCGTGCTCATATAGACAGTATCACGGTTGCCTTTGGTTTCCGGCAGCTGATCATATTGATCTTCCTGAAAAACTGTATTCCAAGAAAAATGCTTGTACACTTCATCTGTAAAGGATTTGGAAAGTAGTTTATCATATGGGATATTTATGTGGTCGGTATCTGTTACCCATTGGTCTCTGTAGGAAAATTTAATTTTAGCGGATTCAGCCATGAGATGGTAATAATCTGGAGTCCCGTCGGCAATATCAGACAAGTCCTGTTTTTCCAGCAGATTTAACATCATTAACATCGCAATTCCTTGCGTATTGGGTCTTACCTGATATACATCGAATCCTTTATAATTTGTAGAAATCGGCTCATCCCATTTAGATGAGTGGTTTTCAAGATCCTCTTTAGTTATAAAACCACCGTGTTTTTCCAATGAAGCAACGATTTTATCTGCAATTTCCCCTTTATAGAAAACATCGCGCCCTCCACTGGCAATTTGCTTTAGAGACCAGGCCAGATCAGGTTGAGTAAATATTTCTCCAGCCTCAGGTGTACCATTATTTTTCAAAAATGCTTTCTCCGTCTCTGGAAACATTTTCAGTAGTTCCTTTTCTTGACGGATAAAATTACTGAGATTTTCCGTTATCGGGAACCCTTCTTCCGCATAATGAATAGCTGTTTCGAACAATTCAGCCCATTGTAATTTCCCATATTCCTGATGGAGTTCCCACCATGCATCTACTGTTCCCGGTACTGTGTTAGCAGCATATGGGCCTCTATCTGGAATTTCATCTAAATCATTTTCAGAAAACTTCTCCCTCGTTACTTTACTTCCGGACTTACCACTGCCATTTAATTCGCGTACCTCTTTTTCCGATTTATCCCAAACGAGCGCGAACAAGTCACCGCCTAACCCTGCCATATGAGGATAAACAACACATAATACAGCATTAACCGTAATCGCAGCCTCGGTGGCATGCCCGCCCCTTTCCAGAATAGACTTGCCAGCTAATGAAGCTAAATAATGTGGAGAAGTCACCCCACCATTCCTTCCTTCAGCTACTGGCCGGCCTGTTTCCAAAAATAAGTGGTTTGTTCCTTTTTTGTGTAGCAAATAGTTCCCTCCTTGAAGTGTTGAATAAAAAGTTAATCAATTTAGCTGATTCCCACTATGCATTATATCTAAACTTGCCCGAAGTGGAGACAAATGACCATCATAATTGCTTTAACATTCTTAGATATGTGTTGCTCATAGTTTAATAATCTTTTCATTAATAAAAAGGTATACCATAAAGCCAGCACAGACCAGTCACTTAGTTATCACTTAGTTATAATTTACAAAGATCTTTAAACACTTATTTTATGATACTTATTAACACAAATAAGCGTCCCTCTATTAAGAAGCACGCAGAAAAAAGTCTTGTTTTAATTATAAACTATTAACTCTCTGATAATTCCACTTATCATTTACCATAAAACAGAAGCACACGGAGATGACATGCAATTGTATATTAAATTACTAACATAAGTCCTTAGATAATTTTATTACAAAATATCCCGTTACAAATCAGAATATCTCAATAATAATTTAACCAGTCAGATTCACAAGGAAATTCAGAGAAACCAAAAATTATCGCCATCTTAAAGTAACAAGTAATCGGCAACATTCCATTTCATTATTTGTGACTTTTCTTCTATACTCTAAGCGCAAACTGTCCGGATTAAAGTTAACATCTATTTCCGACGCAATATCAACCGTATGAATTAATCGTTCCACCTCTTTCACATCCGACTCCTGCGCAGCTGTCATTAATTCCTTAGCAAACTGTTTTGATGCAGCTAATTTATCAAGCACATTACTGGCATCATTCATAAGCGTTTTCATTTCATTTGCCGATTCAGAAAAAACATTCGGATCTACAGGCGGGAACTGCCTGACAGGAAAATAATTAATAAAATTATACGGTAAATAGAACTGTGGATACAAGTAACACATAAAGTTTCCCCCTATAATAAATTATTCTAATTAATTATATGCACTTAGACATAAAGGGGGTAATTGTGATTGAAGGTTTTATACCTGATTCAATATTAATCAAGGTTTGGTATATTAATATTTGCTTAAATTTAAAAAACCGGGATACGAATTAAATCGTATCCCGGTTTTCTTATTGCCTGGCGGCGTCCTACTCTTGCAGGGGCAAGGCCCCAACTACCATCGGCGCTGGAGAGCTTAACTTCTGTGTTCGGCATGGGAACAGGTGTGACCTCTCCGCTATTGCTACCAGACAAGGAATGTC
>NZ_JBGOHB010000059.1:0-7485 GCF_041521345.1 Virgibacillus oceani
GCAGTTGACTCGACTTCTGCCGTGGTCCGCTACACTCCCTGATGAATGCCGCGTTCCTAATAAATCTAAATAAATTATAACAGTAGTCCACATCTGAAAAACAGGTGTGGACTATTTTACGCTTACAGTCATTCGTTCCTAAGACAGCTCAAGAGCTTACTAATGCTGTAGCTGATAAGATAATAGAAAATGAGAGTGTTATGAAGTAGGTTGGAATAATGTAAAGACTCCAAAGGGACAGGTTCGTACCTGTCCCTTTGGCTCAAGTAAGCGTAAATATAATGGGTTACGCCATCATCGATATTTGTTAGCGCTTTTTCCTGGTAAACATTTTGATTTTCTCTAGCGCATTTCCCTTGGCTGCTCTTCAAGTCACTCAAAGCATAGATAAATCATTAAAGCTGTCACCAAATGTAGTTGTATCGTCCAGCTTGATTGCAAGTTTGTTAGAGAGGATTTCCAAGGCAATTCCTTTTGATGCCATTTTATGTTTTAATTCAAAGTTATGCTTGGCAGACGAAACCAGGGTGACATGTCCTTATTTGTCCTCCTCTCAAATACCAATATTACCCACCATATTTCGTATACCAACCAGGTTGCATATTGGTTGAATGACTACCAAAAGGTGCGAACCTAAAATAAATATCTTTATTTGCAAGATCTTTTAAAATTGGTTTTAGCTCATTTCCCCCAACTACCCATAAATTTCCGTCTTTGTATCGTTTATCGATAACTTTTAAACCTTTAGATTCGAAGTAGTTTATTAACCATTCATTAGTGTTTTCGAAAGAATTATTATCTCTTTCTTTTTCAAATAAATTCATTTGTTGATCAGTATCATCTTCTAATAAGCTCAGTTGTTTTTCTAGATTTAAATTTTCACTAGCAAATTGATTAACATCTTTCTCCTTCTCATCATAATTATTCTGCTGGCCAATATCGATCTTTTGGTTTGAGGTAACCTCTGTAGTATTTGGCTCAATACCCATTTCGTCCAAAGTGGCCCAAAGGCTTTCCATGGCTTCATCTTTATTAAAGTAGAATTCTCTTCCGCGAATACGCCAAAACTTCCAACCGGCTCTTTCCAGTGATTCCTGACGCTGCATGTCTTCTTCAAACTTCTCAGGTCCATGCCATGCTTCCCCGTCACATTCTACCGCCAGCCTGTCCCTAAGCCCTTCGATGACCAAATCAATACGGTATCTTCCTACCTTCAACTGTGGTGTAACTTTATACCCTTTTGCAATAATCCTTCTTAACACATCCACCTCGAAAGGAGAATCGCATCTGCTCTCCAAGTCTTCGATTTCTTCATTTATTCGAGTTGGATTATTACAATAGCTTAGTAATCGGTAACGAAAATCATTTGGTTTTACATCCGATATGTTAACAGAATGATAGAGACGCATTTGATTTTTTGCACGACTTGCAGCAACATTGATTCGTTGTTTCTCACTATTTCTTGTCAGGGCACGGAAATTCCGATTTGGCGCAATAACCATGGATAACAAGATTATATCTCTTTCATCCCCCTGCAGTGTGTACGCATCTCCACATATCACTTTCCTGTTATAAAACTCCTCATCACCAATGGCCTCCCTAAGTTTCGTTTCAATAAACGGTGCTTGCTTATTGCCTTGCAGGGAAATAACACCAATCGTCTGATCATTATATTGCGGATCCTTAGTTAAGGCTACAATATCTTCCACAATCTTCTCTGCTTCCGGAACATTAATATCTTTATCGCGTTCATCATTATAACCTTCATTAACTTTGACTGAAAATATAGGGGGATCCAGCTTCTCTTCCTCTAGCGGCAGCCGAAGCGGGATCATTTCTCCACCATAACTAAGGTCATTGGAAAATTGGATGATTTCCGGCACACATCTGAAATGTTCCCGGAGCATTAACTTGCCTTCTTTAGGGAATGTCTGCTCCGCAATTTCATACAGCGAAATATTTCCATCATACAAATTCGCATTTGGTATATCATCTAAATAACGACGTACAAGTTCATTCACATCATCAAGTTTTGTTCCAATCGCCTGTGGACTGATCTGTTCCTCATCCCCAACCACAATCATTTTCTTCCCGCGAAGTAAAACGTTTATGGAAAACAGATCACATTGGCTACTTTCATCAAAAATAATGACATCAAATTTTTCATTCGTCACAGGGAAATTCTCAATCACCTGGTTCATCGGCATAATCCAGACAGGAATCGCCCCCTGCGCAGTCTTCATCGAATCTCTTGCGCCTTTTAAATTCGTTGTTGCAGATTTCCCAGTGCCTCGTCCGTAACGTTTGATATACGATTTCCATGAAGATAATGCTCGATTTTCTTCTTGCGTAATCCGCTCTATTTGACTCTTCCATGTTGATGCCGCAACCACTTCATAAATCAGACGTTTTTGCTCTTTATGTGCAGTTTCCAATTGGTCTTTCAACCGGGAAACGCTCACATCAGCTGTTTCATCCAGCCATGTTTGCAGTTTTCTCAGTTCAAGGGGTTTGGAAAAATCCTCCCCATGCTCCCACGCGTCTCCTACTGTTGAGGTGATATACTCTTTCGTCGCATAGAAATCCTCAACAAACCGATCCAGCTTTTGATAGAAAGCATCCACCAGTTCCTGCCTGCCTCGCAGTTCAATCAGCTTCCCAATTAAACTTTTCCAAGCATGTTTGTCTTTATTTTTCATCGCAACTAAAAATTGATGTATAATGGGGTGGACGTTACTGTTTTCTGTTAACCCTTTTATTTTTTCAATTTCTTCATCCTTTTTCACCTTCCATTGATTCAAACTTATGTAGCTTTCTGCATTCATTAAATCCTGATCGATTCTCTTTAATTCATCAAAATCATAGAAATTGCTTTCATTTCCTTTTTCTCCAGGGAACTTTTCATATAACTTCTGGATATCCTTTTCATATGTTATAACAGTATTTACATCTTTTAAGATCTCTTCTGCTTCATATGGAAAACGAGGAGATTCGGAATCAATCAACTTTCCATTAATCTCAGCCATATTTCCATTTATAATACGAGTTATTTCTTTCTTTTCATCCTGAAATTCCACAAAATTTTGTAATACTTGTAGATCATCCAGATTTCCTGCAGCTTTTCCGTTCAACACCGCATCTTCAAATAAATATTTCGCTTGCTTTCCTTTCAACAGGAAAAACATCCAGTTTGGTTTTTTACCGGATTTCAAATGTTCCATCGCCAGGTTAATCGCCTTCTTTTGTGCTAATAAATTCTTATCAGGCAAATTCACATCATGCGTGATTAGTTCATGATGACGCACAAAAAGCTTTTGAACAGCCTCGTTCTGTTCATGATATAAATTTTCCCATCGCACCTTCCTTATATCTCCAGCTTTTAAATCTTCCATAATCCTGTTGGAACTCTCCCGATTGATCATATCTTCATAGGATAAGATATCCTGAATAGATTGCCTAATAGCTGCAATGGTTTCCTTGTTTTTCTTCAGATGATATTTTTCAAAAATCGTTTCACCTACACGCTCATAACCTGATAGATCATCTCCTTCTTCCATCAATTGTTCAAAGTCCTGGAGGTTCAGGATTTCTTTTTCCAGTTGGGGAAGCCTCCTGGATTCCAATACCAGATCTTCTTTGATTAATCTGCTTCTGAGATGAAGCAGTTCGATCCATTCGGCTTTCTCTAGCGGGAATGGTGTATCCATAGGCACATCATCTTTTATCCATGTATAATCAACATCTGTTGTAACAAGCTCTTTGGCTACCTCGTACTTATACAATTTCTCGCCATTATGTATTAATGGAGACCCCTCTTTTTTTGTATACACTTTTAGTTCATTCAGTAATTTGGCTTCTTCTCTTTTACTTTTGTCCAAAGCATCAAGATTTCGGTCAATCATTTTCTGAAGTCGTTCTGAGTCCAATTCCCCAAGTTTTTCACTTAGAACACGAATCGATCCTTCAATTTCATCCATGGATTCCCTTCCGCCGCCTAACACAGGTACACATAAATCCCTGATTGCCTCGGGAATTTTATCCTTTAACACTTTCAACGCATTTTCTTTTTGCGATGTAATCAGGATTTTTTTACCTTGTGCCAGAAAATGTGAAACAAGATTTGCGATTGTATGGGTTTTCCCTGTACCCGGAGGGCCTTGAACAGTTACCCCGTAGTTTTTATCGATACGCTCAACAATTTCTTTTTGTTGTTCATTGGCTGCGAGTGGAAAATATAAATGATTCTTTGGTAGCGGAGAAACCTCATTATTTTTCTGATTAACAGATTCCTGGGACTCATTTATCTCAAATATTGAGGTGACTGCTTCTGTCAGTTCTAATTCTTCATTCTCCAGCCCTTTGACAATCTGTTCTAAATCTTGCCTTAAGATACGAACCTTTTTGCTGCGTAGGGCAAACAAATTTTGATCGTAAATCACTGGCGTTTTAGAAGCGGACAATGTCTCTTGACCTTGAATTAATTTTCCATCCGGATGAATGAGCGAAATAAACTTTTCATATACATCATCAAATTCGTCATCAATAGCAAGTTGATTCATCTCATTAATAAGTTCGTCAATACGTGCTTTATTTGGCAAATCCACACCTGAGAGCATATCTCTTTCTACTTTGATATTTTCATCAATCTTTTTTGCAGTAATGATCCCTTCCCGTGGAAATAGTTCCAGTTCCAATTTACTTGTAATCAGCGGGTGGCGTATGATACCAATTTTAGGATCCGGATGCCTCCAAACTAGAATACCACGACCAAAAATAAATTCCAGACGGTCTCCTTCTTGCTCAAATCTTGAAACCAATTGGAAAAAATAATTATATAAATCCATCGTCTTCTTTTTCATTTTCAACTCATCTGACCAATAACGCCAGGCTTTTTTCCATGCATGGAAATTTTCGACCCGTTCTTCATTGTCATGAAAAGCTATTGTGATAATGTTTCCTGCTTCATCTCTAATATTTCTTTCAGCATACACCTCGGGCGATTGCAATTCGTTATGAAAAGAGCCTTTCAGCCATTTTTCCAGTTCTTCCGGTGGTGCAGGTGGCGCTGTATCTTTCTCGGTAATGGAGGGTTTTCGCACTTCGAGGAACGTCTCTTCATTGTCATTCTCCCTGAATACCGAAACATCTTCCAAGGGGGCTAGACTGCGCTCATCCCAAGTATTCTCATAAACAGTATAATCTCGGTCTACCTTACCCACTAAGTTATTTAGTTCCAATAAATATTTAAAAAAACGTATGCTTTTATCTTGTGTTGATTGATTCAATATGACCACCCCATGAAAATTACGTTGATATCTTCCCATTATAGACTCGATGGTAGTACTTACACTTTTTATTTCCTTCAACTATCTAGGAAAAGTGTTGAATGTCTTGCTCTAATTTCTTCAAGCTATTAAATATATAATTTCTAAAATTCCTTTCTACTTTTTCATCATCTGCATTCCTTAAATACCTTAAATTAAAAACATTTACTAATAATTCTTTTTTTTGTTTTGTTTCATACTCATCAAAGTTAGGGATATAATTACTTGCCGAGCGATTATAAAGTATTTCATTATAAGTCCGAACAAATTTCTTTATATTTTTCTCACTAATATTATTGATCTCAAATCTTTTGAAAAGCTTTCCTACAAACCAATCCAGATGATATAAAATACTTAAATCATCTATCTGTGAATAAAAAAATAACCAACCATATTTATTTTTATCAATAATCCCGCCGGTTATTTTTATGTTTAAATTCCATATAAATTCACTAGTTCTTTTATAATTTGAATATTTATACCTTGTGAAGACCTCTACTAAAGATGTTTCTAATTTAAAAATATTTGCTTCTCTGACACCTGCGATTTTATTATTAAAGTTATATCCTAGAAATGAAAACTCTTGTGATAAAAATCCATATTGTTTTTTGTCCTTATTGTAAGTTAATCCTAAGTTTTTAATGTGCTTTTCTAGTTTACTCTCTATCTTTTCTTTACCAGCTTTATTACAAATAATAAGAACATCATCTACATACCTAAAATAGGCAAAGGCATTTTGATTTTCGAAAACTCTATCTAAATTATTCATATAAATATTAGCCAGTATATTTGATATAGATAATCCTTGAGGAACACCACGTTTGTTTTTCGTATATGGTTTTCTTGTTGTTGAGGAAATAGTAGGTGTCTTAATTGCATTACTAATAAGGTTTATCAATTCTTTTTTACGTACTTTTCTTTTTACCTTACTAATTAAAATATCATGATTAATATTATCGTAAAACTTTTCGATATCAATTTTGATAAAATAATTATAATTGGAGTTATTTAAAGTTTCTTTTACTTTTGAAATAACAGTTTGTACTAGTTCAAAGTTGATGTCTTCCGCAAAAGCATTAGATAATATTCTGTGTACAATTGATAATGTTAATTTGTCTCTTATGGTTGGTATTGAAATTACCCTTGGCGCTTTACCCTTACCTTTAGTAATTAATTTTTCTTTATAGGGGGTAAACTTAAAAGTATTATTGGTAACCTTTCTATTAATTACATTTATATAATATGTAATATTTTTTTCAAAAGTTTCTTTATTAATACCGTCTATTCCTGTGGATGGTTTTAATATAACTTTTTCTTTATATAATCCTTCAATTTTTTTATTTCGAAACAATTTATTAAAATCCTTATATGCGCTCATATTAAATCCAACCCTTTAATATAAAAATTATAGGTGAAAATGGTACTAAAAATAGAACCATAAAAACAAGTCTGTAATATATTTTATATAGATAATAGCGCAAATAGTGTTTATAACCTACATCATCTTCTTGATTGGAGATCTGAAATTTAATAAAATCATAAGCGTTATGATTTTCTACACTTTCAAGAACCTTAGAATATTCATTTCTAATTTCAATAAATCTATTTTTTGCTTCCTTTTTTTCTATAAAAGGTAATTCATCTAACAAGATATTTAAATCTATGTACAAATCATCAAGTTTTATGTAACTGCTTTTTAAATATATAATCCTCTCTTTATAATTTAATGAATTTATACCTATAGTGATTGCAAACAAGAAAAGTGATGCTATAATCACAAAAAGAGACAAATGGTTGTTATTAGTGGTATTTAATGACCAAATAGATATACTCAAAATCATTAATGTATAGTAATTAATCAAAACCTGGATAACTTTACTGGTAAAAACCAGTCTGTCAGAAGTATTAATTCTACACTTTCGAGTAATCCATACTTTATTGGATAGACTTTTTATTAGTTCTTCATTCATTTAGTACATTCCCATCACATATAGCATATACATAATGTGGAGTCCCCCTTAAAAAAATTACATTTGGTATGTCAACACTAAACTGTACAAATAATTAAAGGTTCATTAACTTGTATTCGGTAGGTGTTAAGTAATCTAGTGATCCATGAATTCGAATATGATTAAACCAGTGAACATAATCAAAAAGTTCA
>NZ_JBGOHB010000006.1:0-170629 GCF_041521345.1 Virgibacillus oceani
ATGAATACTTCTATTTCGTTTAGAAATTCATTTTCATGGTAGTTGGTGGCGATGCGTAGCATAGCCATGGTTGTTTCAGTGGGGGATGAAAAGAAAACCCCCACTGAATGAAGTTTCACTTTATAATTTTCCGATTTCAAAATACTGTGCTGACGCTTTAAAAGTAGTTTCATAGGAAAAGAGGTGTTTTAATTGAAAGAGTGGGTGACTGATCAGGAGAAAAAGGAATTGGTGGAGGAGGAGCTGGATAAGCTAAAAAAAGGGAACTATATTTCATATGAGACTTATAATAAAGTGCTCCATGGTTATCATCGTTATTATGAAGATTCCCATCCCTCTGAGGAAGAGCCACCGCAGGAAAAACAGTATAATGGCAAACCGGAAGATGATTCACTATCTGCTTTTCAAACACAACATGTTGATGGCATAGTTCATGAAAAAGAGAATCAACCTGATAAAAAGGCTGCCCCTCCAGTAAAACAGCCCAAGAGACTCTCAGCCCAAGAAATCCGCGAACGGAATATTACTTGGTCTTTAGCGATTGGGGTTATATTACTTTTAATAGGCGGAACCGTGCTGGCCACAAGTACTTGGGATGTGTTGTCACACTGGATGAAAACTGGAATGATTGCTCTTGTTGCCGTTTTGTTTTTTGGGCTGGCCGTATTTACGGATCGCATGCTGAATATCACCAAAACAGCATTTGCTTTTCATGTGCTGGGAAGTTTGTTTTTGCCTATTGTATACATATCTATCGGATTTTATGAACATTTAAGGCCTTACTTATCCATTTCCGGAGAAGGGCGCTTTCTATACGGTGCCTTAGGAAGTCTGTTTCTTTTTCCTGTTTATTTATTTTTGGCTGCCAAACTAAAGACAAGACTGTTTGTATGGTTTTCTAATATCACGCTAACCTTGTTTGCTGGTTTTTTAATCGCGTGGTTTCACTTGCCGGTAGACGGTTTTTACTTAGGGATTATGCTGTTTAATAGTTTGCTTATTGTTGGTAATTATTTTCTCCGTAATAAGAATAAATGGAAATTGTTTACTAATGAATTTGTAGTTTACATGCAGGGAAATCTGATTTTTTCTACCATGCTAATGCTTGTTTTTTACAGCAGTGAAGTATTTCATGGATTGAATTTGATCCTGACTGCCGCTATTTATTTTGCGATGATTTATGCAACAAACCGCAGGGAATACAACTTTGTTTTCACTGCCATGCTGGTTTATGGTGCTTTTCAGGTTATTGAATTTTCGGCACTGCATAGTATTGGCCCTGTAGCGTACGCTTTGCTTGGTTTTTTCTTTGTGGCACTGCCGAAGCTAATTGAGGATAAGCATGGTTTGGCAAGGGTATTTCGGTATACAAGTGCTGTGATATCCGGACTGGCATTTATTTATATTACTGTACAGGGGATGGTCGTTCGAATGGAGGATCCGTCCGTCATCCTGGTTATCGCTTACATGCTGATCGCAGGTAATTTTGTTTATTTATCCAATCTGTCTAAAGAGAAACGGATGTTCTTTTCTTATTTGAGTTCTGTCTTTTTAATGACCGCTTTATTTGAGGCGGTGAGGATAGGGGGGGCTTTTATACCATATGAATCTTTAATTCTCCCTATGTTTTTTGCCGGTTTTGCTTTTTATATCGTATTTGGAAGTATCACCACTATCTCTTTCTTAAGGGGAATAAAAACGAGTGCACGGGATATTGCCGTGGTTGTGATGGTGCTTTGCCTGTTTCTGCGTCTGGCAGCTATTGATTATGGGCAGGCGGGAGTCATGTTTGTCATCGTCAGCATCTTTGCTCTTGTTATGGAACGATTTGAGTCGAGAAACTTTGTGAAAAAGACTGATTTTACTACTTGGCTGCAGCCTCTTTCACTTGGAATTGCCATTATCTTTTTATATGCAGCCAGTCAAAATGTAACACTGGGAGAATTTGGCCCTTTTCAACCGTTGGCACTTGTATTGGCGAGTATCATTCTTCTAATCCTGACAATGATCTGGCATTATGTAAAAAGGGAAAAATACAAAAATCATACTTTTTACGTGTCACAGGGATTTTATTTTACAGGTATGCTGTTAACGATGCATTTCGCTTATTTTGATTTTGATCCGACTTTGCGTGCAGTTATCGTATTTGGCGGAATAGTCATGGCTTGTCTTTTGTACAGGAAAATTAAATCTGCGGCACTACCTTATGTCATTAGCAGTTTATCTTTGATGTTTTATCTTACAGCCTTGTATGCCCTTCACATGGAAGAGTTGATGATCAGTTCACAATTAGTAGATTCACTTCAGTTTCCATTTGGGGCTTTTCTGTTATTTGCTGCGGGGCTGGTATTAAGGAAATATGATCTAAAATTAACAAATGCTTTCTGTTGGATAGGGCATGTTTATTATCCATTTGCCTTTTTAATTTCTTTATTATTTGACGAAATAGCTGTTTGGTCAGCAGCATTGGCAATCATCGTTTATGGCTTAAGTGTTCTCTATGCAAAGAAAGAATGGAAAATGAAAGTATTCCTATATGCAGGATTTACTTCATTGTGGATTCTAATCATCTACGTGATGATGAATTTGAATTTGGATGGACATTTGAAATACGCTTTGCTGATTACAAGCATTATCTTAACAGCAGGGTGGTATATAGGGGATCAGGTTTGGAAAAATAGAATGATATTTTATATACTTCCATTTTCTTTTATCGGGGCATACATCTTTACTTTTTCGCAGCCATTTGATTTGATAATATTTATTGTCAGTCTTTTATACTTAGGGTTGATCCTTGCGCTGCTGCATGTGAAGAAGTGGGATATTTTAAATGTCCTGCCAATCATACTGGTATTTACAGCGTTTATGAAAATCGCTGATTATTTTCCGGGGACAGCGTACTTGTTATTTACTTTTCTTGCTGTATTTTTCATTAGTGCCGGCAAACTGGTGTATGCTCAGGTGTATAAAGAGAATAAGAATAGTCTTCCTCAGCTTGACTGGTATACGATTGCAGGGTTTGTTGCGATTGGGTTGATGTATATTCACGCTGACTGGGTGTTTTGGGAAAAAATGCTTCCGGGAATTCTCACAGCGCTGGCATTATATTTACAGAAGAATCGTCTCTCTTTAATAGAAGGAAAATGGGTTGCAGTAATTGCGATTGGGTATTTACTCGAGCCGTATTATGCCATGCTCCGTTTTATTGAACTGCCTGATTTGCTGGAGCGCGAATTTCAAGTACTGCCGTGGATCGCAATGACAATCTTTATAAAAAGAGTAGCAGGGGAAGAACAACGGAAAAATATGAATTATATGCAGTGGGCAGTACTGGTAATTGTGGCACTGCTTCTCGTACAGGATGGTTTGGCAAGCAACACGGTGTATGATGCTATCATTGTAGGAACACTGTCGCTTGCATCCATGATCGGCGGTATGTACGCAAGACAAAAATCATTCTTTTTTGTCGGCGTTGGAGTGTTACTATTGAATCTCTTCCTGCAGACAAGACCATTCTGGGGTGCCATGCCATGGTGGGCTTACCTGCTCATTGCCGGTTCCATTTTAATTGCAGTCGCCAGTTATAATGAATGGCATAAACAGAAAACAACGAAAGGAAAAGAGACACTCATCACTAAATTTAACAAAAAAATAGTGCGAAAAATAAAGAAATGGGACTGAGGGCAGTTCACCCTTAGTCCTATCAGTAACGAATACTACCTATAGGAATCATGACTTGGGTGGAACAAGTCTTCCTCTGCATTTCTTACAATGGAAAAGTGTTCCACATTGTAATGACCATGAAGCGTTTCATTATGATGCTTAATGATTTGTTCTGTACTTAAAGCACCGCTGTCCGTTGTTGAATGCCCATCACTTGCTAATGTGACATCAAAACCACTGATAGTAGCGGTTCTGACTGCACTGTCAATACAATGCTGGGTTTCACACCCCATGATAACAACATGCTCAATCCGTTGAGATTTTAAATGGTTTAGTAGTCCTGTTCCATGAAAAGAATTTGTTGCAGTTTTATCAAAAATCACGGCACCCGCAGGCACATTAATTTCTTCATGAATCTGAAATCCTTTACCTTTCCCTTTAGCAACATCCAAATCCCTTATAAAGACAATTGGAACACTGGATTTACCCGCTTTTTCAATCACTAAATTGATATTCCGAATAAGCTGATCTTTATTAAAAACAGCACTTTCTTCCTGATTCCCTTCTATTAACTCTTGCTGAGCATCAATAATTAACAATGTTTGGTTCAAATGATTTTCCCCTTTCAAATGTGGGGAAACGCTATATTTAGTTATTTAGACGTATTCCCCTTAGTGCTTATTACGCCAATACTTATATTGTTAGTCATAATATCTACCTCCGAAATAAAATATTACCTGCAAAATTGAAAGTTATGAGGCAATTAAATTTTAGCACAATTTGCATGAGAATGGTACTTTAATTTAGGGATTTGCGTTCAGTAGCTAATGGGATAGAGGGGAAAGGTTCCTTGTCCTAATGGTAAGGGACAAAGGAAGACAGGTTCCTCGTCCCAGTCATCCTGGGACAATTCGCCTGTCCCCTTGTCAATCCGAGCACTTGTATGATAACAGGACGTGATTCGTGTGCGATTGGATATGAGTCAACTCATGAATGAATTTATACCTATTTTGATGAAAATGAATGTAAGCTTCTTCCAATATCCATGGGATCTTTTTGTTTCATATAGGCTCTATTTGCTGAAGAAGGTCATTACTGCCAATAGAAATTGTGATGAAACTGGCGGCTGCAATATCATGTCTGACGAGAGGGTTGGAGAGTAACTGTAAGAAATTACTTGTTGTAATTTTCGTCCGTGAATGGATATGAAGCTGTATCGGAGTGTGATAAAGGTGTTCGAGAATTTGTGCATATCCACTGCTGAAAGCGGAGCCCGCCCCAGCTGATAATGAATCCCCAAGTGGGGTGTAAGTTAACGGCATAAAATGCATTCCGTTTATAAATAGTCTTATAGTATATGAAAAGATCTTGGGTAGAGTGCTATAGAAATACACTATGGGTGTGATATAAGAAAGGATCGGACGGGCATCCAGAATGAAAACTAAAAACAAGAGTGAACTTACCCTAACGCGTTCCGCTACCTATCGCTTCAATCATCACTCTCCTCCTTTTACTCTACAATCTGGTACGAATGTTTAAGGCAATTCATCACACACTCCACATTTATTTTGCCGTAAATATCGGAATAAACTGTAAAGTCAAGTAAACAAATAATCTTTTGACGATTTCTTCTATCAAAAATGAACAACAAATTAATACTAATTTGTAAATGGAAATACGAGGTAACAACAGCTATTGTACCCCTGCAATTGGGGTTACATTTTGCCATACAGATTTACTTCGATTTTCACATAAAATCCCTTTATGAAAAATGACTATCAAATTAACCTTCTTTTGATAGTCATTTTTGCTTACATTTTTAATGTTTGCGATTGGTAACGGAATCGGTTAAGCTTACCCACTCCTTTTAGAATTCTTCATAAACAGCTGGATCTTGATCATTGATTCTTCCATCTTCACGCGAAAGACTGTTCAGAGATTTCATATCGTCCTCCGGTAAAGAAAAATCAAATATAGATATATTCTCCGACTGACGAACAGGGGAAGCTGATTTAGGAATTGCCACATTTCCGAGTTGATAATGCCAGCGTAAAATAACCTGTGAAGCGGTTTTATTGTGCTTCTCTGCGATGTTTTTGATCGTTTCATTTTGGAAAACTTCATTTGCGCGGAATAATGGAGTCCACGCTTCGGTTACAACACCATGTTCTTTATGCCATTTCCGCTGCTCTTCCTGGTTGAAAAATGGATGCAGTTCAACCTGATTAATGACCGGCATTACACCAGTTTCCCTTTCCAGACGCTCGAGATGTTCGGGCAGAAAATTACATACTCCAATGGAGTGGATGAGCCCCCACTTTCTGGCATCAATCAATGCCTGCCATGCTTCCACGTATTGATCTTGATTCGGGTTCGGCCAATGAATCAAGTAAAGGTCATAATAATCAAGGTTGGCACGATAAAGTGATTCCTGAATTGTGGTAACAGCATCATCATATGCCTGATACCGGCCAGGAAGCTTGGAGGTAATTTGTAAATCTTCTCTTCGAACTGCAGATCTTCTGACTCCTTCGCCGACTGTTCCTTCGTTTTCATAGTTGAATGCAGAGTCAATTAATCGGTATCCATTATTGATGGCATTCGCGATAGCTGCAGAACCGGCATTTCCTTTAAGCTTATAGGTTCCGATTCCAATGGATGGAATTCGATTTCCGTCGTGCAGCATGATTTCAGGGATTTGCTGTGTCAATGGTATCATTCCTTTTGTAATTTGATATAGATATACTATAACAAAATAATATATTTTAGGCTTATTTATAGCTTGCACCAGAACTATAACTGTAAAATAAAAATTAACAAAAAAATAAGGGGGTGTTCCCTTGAAAAGCGATAAAATGAGAATTTATTTCGATCAGCTAAAGATCCAGCGGGAGTCATTTTATAATAAAACGTATCTGAATTTTGACGAAGGTTGGATCAGACCATTACCTGACAAATGGTCGATCGGTGAAACGCTGTATCATCTGGTGTTAATGACCAAGTTTTTTAGGAGATTATCGAACTTTTACATTCCGATTATGCTGCCCGTGGCATATGCAAGAAAAAAAAAGCCATACGCAACAGAAACTTATAATATTTACGCAGAATATCATCAGAAGAAAAGAAGAGCAATGAAGGCACCGTCAGTAATCAATCCGCCTGCCGGATTAGAAAGAAAATGGAACATAACTGAAGTACAATGGTTTCTGGAGTATGAGACGCAAAAACTCTATTCATTGTTAAAATTTATAGACGAGGATGTGGCAGGAAATATCAACTATCCGGATCCCATTGCACACAATCCTAATCTGATACAAAGCATACATCTGCTCGCCATACATGAGCATCATCATTTTGATTTGACAAGGAAATATTATTTGGAAAAGAAGGAAGTTAATTAACTCCATCGAAATAACAGGTTATGAAAGCTATGAAAGCTGTGGCTCTAATTTTGGAATCACGTTTTTTTGCCGGAAATATCGACAAAATCCGGGGAGTGACAAATGCTTTTCGGTGGGGCGAGCATACAGCGCAGTCCTAGGCACCATATTGACAATTTCTTCAAAATGAAATAAATAGTTAACTAGGTAACTACATTTGGGAGGGGATTTTTTGCTACATTTTTTTTTAACAAAATCAGCAGTTTACAAGGTCTTTTACGAAGCGGTTAAATGAACGTTTAGCCGCGGTTGACTTATATCATTCTCAATGGCTCATTATTTACTATTTAACTCAATTCAAAACTTCTACGCTGGTGGAAATCAGTAATTATTTAGATGTGGAAAAACCGACGATAACTCGTACCGTAAATCGCCTGAAAGAGAGAAAACTGATTGAAAATTTTCCTAGCAAGGACAAGCAGGAGCGACGAATAGATCTCACTCCAAAGGGTGTGGAAGTAAGTGAGCAAGCATTAAGTATAGTAGACAACTTTGAAAATAAGCTCTTGGAAGGAATTCCGGAAGCTGACCTGGAGACAGCAATTCAGACTATCCAGTGCTTCAAGAGCAAATTAAAATAAGGAGGAAAATGGTTGGGGCGAAAAACTGTATCATGGACCAAGGATTTTATCTTGGTTTCTGTATCAAACTTTTTATTATTTATATCATTTTACATGTTAATGGTGGTTATGGCTGTATACTCGGTTGAAAACTTTCATGCTTCTGAAAGTGAAGCGGGGTTTGCTGCAAGTATATTTGTGCTTGGGGCAGTGCTGGTAAGGCCGATTGCGGGAAAAATCATCAACGCAGTAGGCAAGAAAAAACTATTGGTGATGGGTCTGCTGACATAAACATTTCTCTTAATTAAAAATGACGTCAACTAGCATTAAAAATTTGACATCGTTTTGATGTACTCCAAACCGTTGTACCTGCAGGCTGCCTGCTTCTGATATGATTAAAAATACTAGAAGAAAGCAATTAGAAAAACAACTTGATAGTTTAACAGATAATGACTTTATTATCATGGAAAGTGTTGTTGATGGGATCATCAAATCTAAGATAGTGGAGGAATAGTCATCCTACGTATTTCTTTAGCTTAAACACGGCTATTACAAAGGATAAGGAATTTAAAATCCCCAACATAATTAAAACAGATAATGCATTAAGCCATTCATATTTTCTTGAATTACAATATTTGTAGAGCGGATAACCAATAATATAAAAGAAAAATGTTACATAATATATGCAATTTTCACTTATTATGAAAGAATACCCTGTAATTCAGAAAAACGAAGCATGCTCAATGTAAAGGAAACGACCAAAAACATAAAGGCTGATGCTGATTCTCTAAACGGATCCTTTACTCTAATATGAGCGAGCATCGCAACCAGCATGGTAACGGCAAACCATAATCCTGCTATAACAACAACCCACGGTAACCAAAAGCCAATGATCAATCCCACGACACCAACTAACTGTACCCAGCCTGTTACGACCCGAAACCACTGGGGAAGCCTAAGATTCTTAAACATGTCAACCTGCCGCCGATCACCCATTATTTTCTGTATGCCGGCAACTGAAAATGATACACTGAGAATACCTTGCAGCATAAATGAGATAATCAAATCAATCCCTCCATTCCCTTACAATTTTTAAAATATCAAATGAAGCTCAGCAGATTATATCTCCCCAATACTCTCCGCTTTACTAATAGATAGAAAGATACTGAGACTCGCCATCAGGCACATCACCACTAGAACCAGATTAAAATTAAGGTTCACCATTGGTGAGAGCCATGATGATTGCATGGCAACCATCGCACAAATGACAGTTGGGACTGTTGCTCTTTTCCAAATCCCTAAATAAAAAAGCGGGATAAAACTAATCACGGTAATAATCAATGAACGAAAAATCATCTGACTAAAAAAAGTGATGATATCTGAACGCGTCGGATCACCATTAATGATTGGTTGTACTTGATCAAAGACATACGTGACAATACCCGTTAACAAATAAGAAGCCATCGTCAGTAGAAACACAAACGTCGCAATAAATAGTATTTTCGCCGTAAACAGCTTTTGTTTGCTGAACGGATACCTAAAGGATAGAGAGATTGTTTTGTTTTTATATTCATCAATAAAAACCTGATTGATCAATGATGCTCCAAATAAAATAAACCCCATTTGAATGTATAAGTTCAGCTCAATAACTGCAGCATAGCTCTGGCCAAATTCAGGACTAACAGCTTCTATAAAAAATACGGGCATAAACATTAAAATGAGTGGATAGATGATCACTTCACCTATAACTTGTTTTTGTTTTAGCTTTTTCCATTCTAATTGCATTAATTTAATCATCCAGATCACCTCCATTGATTTGTTGATAAAAATAGTCTTCCAGTGAGTTGGAGTGCTTCCGTATCTCTTCAATATCAATATCATGAAGAATAAGCGTTTTGGAAATGGCACTTTGGGTATGCGACATATCATAAATGCGAATTTTATGATCTTGAATGATTTTCATATTTGAGATGTGGAGGTCTTTTTCAAGTAAATACACGGCTTGCTTCACGTCTGTTACCACAAGTTCAATATAATCGGAACGCTCTTTCCGAATGTCTTCAAGTGTTATCTCGTTTAACAATTTTCCATCGTGAATCACACCGACTCTATCAACGATTTGCTCTAATTCTCCTAATATGTGACTTGATAGAATAAAGGTTATTTCATATTCCTTATTCAGCATCCGAATTAATTGCCGGATATCTTTAATCCCCATTGGGTCTAAACCATTTGTCGGCTCATCTAAAATAATCAGTTCCGGCTTAGTTATAATCGCCCTTGCAATCCCCAGCCGCTGTTTCATCCCCAATGAAAATTCTTTTACAATTTTGCCTTCAGTTTCTTCTAATTTTACCAATTGTAACGCTTGTTTCATTTCACGTTCATCATAAGTTCCCAAATACTCACCATGAAGTTTTAAGTTATCAAACGCAGTTAAATGCTCAAAAAATTCAGGGTACTCAATAATGCTCCCGACTCGGGCAAGTGCTGATTTAGTTTTTTCCGTAAGCTTCTCGTTAAATAACAACATTTCACCTTTTGATGGCATTGTCATCCCCGTTAACATTTTTAATATTGTTGTTTTACCTGCTCCGTTTTGTCCTAAAAAGCCATAAATTTCACCCTTTTTAATATGAATATTGATATCAGAAACAAGTTCCTTCCCTTTGACCTTTTTTGTCATGCTATTGGTTTGAATGATGTATTCCATGATTTAAAAACCCCTTTTGTATTGACTGTATTTATTCTAATAGTTAAAATTATCTTTTTCCTTTCTCATTCCTTACAAAATTCTTAAGTTTATCGCATACAAAAAAAGAGGCTGTTCCTAATAATGAACACCTCATCTGAAAATCTAATACGTCATTCGCTTAAAAACACACGTAAATACTGTTTTTTCATACGGCTTGCTGCTTAGTCGAATCTCACCTTTCATTGCTTCAGTTAAACGCTTAGTGATGCTTAAACCAAGACCACTTCCTTGAAAATCAGGATTTCTTGCATCATCCAGCGTGTACAACCTTTCAAACACGCGATCCAGATGGAATTCTGCAATCCCTTTACCTTGATCCCAAATATCTATGGCGATATTTTCGCCTTCTTCTCGGATGGTTAACCCGAATATGCCACCATCATTTCCATAGCGAACTGCGTTTGAAATTAAATTGTTCAAGATTCGATTTAACGCCTCCTCATTACCGAGAATGAAATAGTTCTGTTCCGGAATATCTACTTCGATTTGCAGACCTTTTGATTGGAATAAATGATAAAACTCTAAAACATTCTTACGACATATTTCGTTAATTGGTAATCGAGTGACCGGAAAATCAATATCACCAGACTCCAGTTTGACAAGATCAAAAAACTGCTTCACTAAACTGATCACACTGGATGTTTTTTCATGAAGGCGGTCTACGATCTCGCTCTGCTCTTCTTCTGACATTTTGTTATTCTGTTTTAACTTCTCGACGTATCCCAGAATAACCGTTAGGGGCGTTTTCAAATCGTGTGACATATTGGAAAGCATTTTTTTTAAACTTTCTTTTTTTCTGACATTATCGGCAACTACCTTTTGGTTATAGCTTAAAAGACGATTCACTTGAATAAGCATCTGCTGAACAGGCTGCTGACTTGTTTGGATAAACACTTTTTCGGCCGTTTTCTGTTCAATGATACGAGCTAAATGATCACTTAATTGATGTAGTTCACGCTTAATTATTCGTTTCGATAGATATTGCCACCCTATGATAGACAGCAAAACGATAATCACTGCAATTAGTAAAAAACTCATATGTTACTCTCCTAATTTATAACCAATTCCCCAGACCGTTCGTATATATTGTGGATTTGACGGATCTTTTTCAATCTTTTCACGCAGTCTTCGGATATGGACATTGATGGCATTCTCATTACCAAAGTAATCATCTTCCCAGATCAATTGGTATATTTGTTCTTTTGTAAAAACTCTGCTTTGATTTGTCATAAAAAGTTTTAATATATGAAATTCCTTCGATGTAAGCTGTATATTTTCTCCATTTACTTGTGCTGAAAAAGTATCTGGTTCCAGTGTAAGTGCTTTAAATTGAATCATGTCTGAAGAGGGGTTACCGGCTGCAGGCAGATACTGCGTTGCTCTTCGAATAGCAGCATGAACCCTCGCTGTTAATTCAATAACGGAAAATGGCTTACTTATATAATCATCTGCACCAAAACCGAGACCTAACGTTTTATCAACGTCACTCTCTTTTGCA
The DNA here is from genome assembly GCF_041521345.1 of Virgibacillus oceani. GTDB lineage: Bacteria > Bacillota > Bacilli > Bacillales > Amphibacillaceae > Virgibacillus_N > Virgibacillus_N oceani_A. Next base: position 11,917 of record NZ_JBGOHB010000006.1, read on the forward strand.
GAAATAATAAGTACCGGAACAAAACTTGTCTCTCTGATTCTCTTCAAGAACTCCATGCCATTAATCTTGGGGAGCATTAAATCAAGCAAGACCAAATCAATTTGTTTATTTTCAAAAATCCGAAGTGCTTCTTCACCGTCAAAAGCAGTAAACACTATGAAGTTTTCCTGTTCTAAATGGCTTGTAACAAGATTATTTATTTCTTTGTCATCTTCCACTACCAATATCTTTTTTTGCATAATCAAGCGTCCATTCTTTTGGATTATATTCTTCCTGAAGTATTCATAGTTTCTCATCAAATCTCTTATTCACCAGTTGTAACAGCACTTTTGAGGCTTCAAGATAATCATCCAACAAGTGAAAGGAAAAACATGAAAAGAAAGCCCGTATTTGGTGATGTAATAAGTAACCAAACCAAAACATTTCAAGGGGACTGATTCTATGGCAAGTGTAAACGAAAAAAACATGAACTTCAACAGAGGAATAGTTATATTACAAAGAAGTATGGGAAAAGATCATATACTTTTATTGATATCAAGACCACTAAGAATGTCTTCTAATAAAATAGTACAGCACGAATAAGCTAAGAAGAATTTCCAATTCTAAAAAAGAGATATTGGGGACAACATTTATGAGCAAGAGGATATTTTTGTGCAACAGTTAGAACAGTAACAGCGGAAAGCATACGGAATGATATAGCAAACCAATTTACGAAAGAAAAGGACGAAATATTCAGGATAGAGGATGGAGTTTAGTCGAAATTAATTGTGTTTCAGCATAAGGACTTTAGTCGCTGGTATTTATATCTAAACCCACCTACTTTAGCAGGTGGGCATTTAAGATATCGTGTAATAACCTTATTTTACAGGATGTCATGATTTTAGCTATAATTCAAATATTGATAAAAAATAGAATATAGGTGCTGTGAGTTTCTAACATTGAACACATAAACTTACAACAAACATATTAGTCACTTTCATAAATCGAAATGCTACATATCTTACTCTACAATCATCCAGGTAGAATCTTTTTCTAATATGCATCTTGAGCCGTACTGTCTATACAGACATTGGTGTAGGCTCCCGTAATGACAATATGTTCAATTCCATTTCTCCGCAGAATCAATTCCAAGTCAGTGTGTAAAAAGCACTTTAACGATTTTTAACAACGATCTTTTCATTGGACTTGGGAGTGAAAGCATGATAAATCGCACCCCAACTCCCTGGTTCACAATAGGAAAGCTGACTCCCCTGATCCCTCCGGCCAACTCTTTCTTTCCCGGATGGTGATTCGGTCCAGTCACTATGCCTGGATATAGCATGAACAACCGGGATGTTATTTTGACGGGCAGCTTCCAGCAATTGCTTCATGTTTGCCAATTTATCCTGAAAAGCATGTACATTTTTTTCGCGTTTGCTTGCTGTACCAGCTGGATGACAAAAATCATTTTGCAAGATTGTAATCATTGATGAACTCCTTGAAAAATATTGTAGCGAAAAAGTAAACGGCACGCTATAACTCTTCAACACGTTTATGCGCATCCACTTTCTTTTGGTCCAGGAAATAGAGCTGATTAAGCAGTGCCGGAATAAATGAGCCGGGACCTCTCGCTGTTTCCATTGCCAATTCTGCAGTTATGCCATAAGCAGCAGTTACTCCTATGCAAGCCTCATACGGATCCTTTCCAACACTGACATAGGGACCAACAAGAGAAGTGAGCAGGCATCCGCTGGCAGTAATATTTTTCAGCATGGCATGCCCGTTGCTGCAAAGGGAAGTACGACTGCCATCTGTGATGACATCAGTTTTCCCTGTTGCAATCACGACTGTTTCATATTTTCTTGCTACAGCTTTTGCAATTTCTGGATCAATTTCTTCGATTGTGGAATCTGGACTTTTCATTTCCTCCAAGGCGTCTCCCAGTACAGCAATTTCGCCTGCGTTGGCACGGATTGCTGTGAATTTAACTTTTTCCAGTAATTCGTAAATAACCTCGGTACGAAATTCCGTACCACCAACTGCGATCGGATCGAGAATGACTGGTACATTTTTTTCATTAGCTGCTTTTCCGGCGATTAGCATCGCTTCCGCACGGTCTTCAGTTAATGTGCCAAGGTTCAATACTACCGCAGCAGCATTGTGTGCATTTTCCACCGCTTCTTTTGGTGTATTTGAATTAGCCGGTGATGCACCTATCGCGATCAGACCATTGGCGACAAAGTTCGTTGCCACTTCATTTGTGATGTTGTAGATGAGCGGGTTTTTCTCTCTGATTTCTGCAATATAGTCCATGGTTAAATTCTCCTTTTCTATTGATAATAGTTGAGTGAAACTAGTGAGCTCCGGGATGGAATTTATGAGATAAACGAAAAACCACCCCGAAAATGGAGTGGTTGTAATAGACAAATTTCGTATACATGCCATCTCCACTTTCCTACGCCAGCTTTAACTGGATCAGGTTCGAAGGGATTAAGATTGGGATCTTATCTCAGCCGTGTGGCACCCCTAGTGGATTTTGCTTATTCTATGATTGTAACTTGTATCTTAGTATTAAATTTTAATAAAGTAAAGTACTTTGGTTTTTAGATTTTCGAAAAAGGTGATAGTGAGTATGTTTCTCTTGAAAATATTCAATGTTTTTACAAAATTATGTGTATGTAAAGACAGTTCGTATGTAAATTTGGTACAATATAGAGAAAGAACATATAGATATAGTTATAATTTAAAATATATTAAATGGGGGAATGAGAAATGTACTTACAAGATATTTTGCCAAAGATGTCTAAGCTTTACCTGGGAAGAATAGTTGATAGTTTCCTTAAAGATGTGCACATGGACTCCGAAGAAGAAATGAGGGAGGTTATATTAAAAAATATTGATGAATTTCAAAACAGAGAACGTGTAAAGCGTTATTTAGATTTTAGAAATGAATCACGTGATGTGACACTGCTTAATGAAATGATACTGATGGCGTTGATGGAGAAGGGAGGGTATCTTTTAAGTGAATCTGAACTTTATAAAGAAGTGGAAGATATGGAAAGAGAAATATTGGAACAAGGTTCGGACGATAACTATATTAACCGGTTCATAGAAAAAGATGCAAAAAGAATCTACAGTTCGGTATTGGAAGAAGCATGGAAAAAAGATGAATCCCTTAATGCTCATGAGATTAATATTTTGACCGTTTTGCGAAATGAATTAGACCTTACCAAGAGAGAGCATTATCTACTGGAAAGCCGCATAGGAAGATTTCCGCAAAAGGGTAATAAACTGCATACTCACCATCAGATTGGGCGCTCGTTGATCAACCTGCAAATACGAGGTCTTATCCTTCGTTTTAGAGAAGACACATCATATTATATTATACCAACAGATATTGCCCGGGTTTTACGTTATGAAATGGGCGGAGAACTCAGAAATGAAGTTTATGCAACTTTATTAACGGACCTAAATGTTACTCAACTAAGAGAGATTTTAAATCATTTGGACTTTAATGTCAGTGGCGTAAAAGAAGTATTAGTGAATCGTATTATAGAATTCAATATTTTACCTTCAACAGCGTTAAAAGTATTTGGGTCGAAAGATTTATCGGATATTCTAAGAAATCTTGAAGGTACAAAAATAAGCGGCACCAAAAAAGAGAAAATCCAAAATATCATTGATTATTACGAAACGCTCTCAACTCTTATGTCCTCTGACCCCGCTGATGACAGAGCAAGATTATATGATTTTTACGAGTCTTTAGCTGCAAGAGACTACAAATCCCTTCGAATTAATAAAATTATTGATAAAGATGTCCAGGTAGATAATTATTTTGAAGATGCCACCCGATATTTATTTGAATTAAAATTAGGTGTAAATTTAATAGAAATGGAAGGTACAAGACATGCTGACGGGAAAGTTCAGTTTAGTTTATCAGAAGTAATGTTATGGGATAACAAGAGTACAGAGGCACCTTATACTTTTCCTGAAAAAGATTTTAAACAATTTTTAAGGTATATTCGATCAGATAAAATGAGAGTTACACTATTCTTAGTTGTAGTACATGATTATACAAAGGAGGCAATATCTCAAGCCCATAAATTGAAAGCCTTTTCAGAAGAGGATACAGATGTGGCATTGGTTAAGGCAGCCGATTTAGCATATGTAGCAGAAGAATGGAAAAAATTCTCTGACCAGAAAGAACCACAATTTAATCTACAGGTTTTTAATATGACTGGAGAGCTAACCAGGAATATGCTATTGAGTAGAATGGAATGGGCACTTAAGGGGAATTAGATGGTGTGTGATATGGAGAAACTTCGAAGGTGTACATATAACTGTTGTACACCTTTTTACACAACTTTCAATTTCTCATACCACTCTTCTCTTTAGACCAGGCCTAGACATCAATATCATCATTTGCAAATGGACTATAAAAATGTTCAATGAGCCTCAATAATGTAAACAACGCTTATATAATAACTACAGAACATACGAAATAGGTATGTTTTTTCGTTGTGAATTTGCTATATTCTCTTGTCCCTTATAAAATCAAGAAGTACGATACAAGGCAAAGGGGTATCCGGTTATGAACAGGAATTTTCCTTATCAGCGTAATTCCAAACGTTTTTTTAATTTAAATATAAAAATGATCATGCTTATTAGTGTGCTTATTATTGGTATTCTGCTTATCCTCGGATTGTTTTTAAACCATTTTATAACCAAAACAATTGAAGACCAGATTGGGAATAGAGCACTGAGTGTTGCAACATCTGTCGCAAGTATGGAAGATATTATTCATCATGTGGAACTGGATGATCCGACCGGGGGGATTCAGGAAATAGTGGATCCGATTAGAAATACAATAGATGCGGAATATATTGTAGTCGGAAACAAGAACAGTATACGTTATTCTCATCCCGTTGAAGAACGCATTGGGGAGGAAATGGTTGGGGAAGATAACGAACGGGCATTACAACAAGGAGCGTCCTATGTGTCCAAACAGACGGGTTCACTCGGACCGGCTATTCGGGGAAAAGTTCCCATCAGAGACCAGGATGATGAAATAATTGGCGTTGTTTCTGTTGGATTTTTAACCGAGGACGTACAGGAGATAATTAGCGATGAGCAGTTTTCTATCTGGCTGGTGATAGCTTCTGTATTTTTACTCGGTATTATCGGTGCGGTCAGTATTTCCACCTATATAAAACGGTTGCTTTTTTCTATGGAGCCGGAAGAGATATCTGAGGTATTACTGCAAAGAGAAGCCATTCTGCAATCAACGAAAGAAGGAATTGTCGCCATCAACCAAAACGGGGAAACGACAATGATCAATGAATCAGCGCGGGAAATTTTCGCCAATGGCAAAGAAGGGGATGAGGCTGGCCCTAAAAAACTGTTTGCTGACATGCATGACAAAATAGAATCGGATGTCGAAATGGTTATTGGAGACGATGTAGTCCTGGTAAACCGCACACCTATTAAAGAAAAGGGGGAACCTGCCGGCGCGGTTGCAACTTTTAGGAAAAAAACCGAGCTGGAACATATAACGCAGGAACTAAATCAAGTAAAGCAATATGCCAATGCATTGCGTTCGCAATCCCATGAGTTTTCCAATAAACTTTATACAATTTTAGGCTTGTTGCAGCTGAATAACATCGATCAAGCTGAAGCTTACATCAAACAGGAGAGTAATATTCAGGATCATTGGCTGACGTTTTTAACGAATCATGTAGCAGATCCAATGGTACATGGACTCTTGCAGGGAAAATATAACCAGGCAAATGAATTAGGTATAGCTTTTCATATTCATGAGGACAGTGAGTTGAAAAGTCCCTTGATAGAAGAAAAACAGGAGGCTTTATTAACGAGTTTAGGTAACGTCATTGAAAATGCGATTGAATCCATTAAATCAAGTCGACCTTCGGATAAGCGAATATCCATTTATTTTTCTGATGCAGGAAATGATATTGTTTTTGAAATTGAGGATTCTGGACAAGGCATTTCGGAAAAACCTGCAGAAAGCATATTTGAACAGGGATTTTCGACAAAAGGTATAACAGGAAGAGGGACTGGCCTGGCACTAACGAAAAAAATGCTAAATGATGTTGGCGGTGAAATTATGTTTGAAGAAAGCGATCTTGGCGGTACATTGTTTGTAATAGTTATTCCTAAGGGTGAGGTGTAAGCATGGAAGCGGAAATAAACGTATTAATCATTGAAGATGATTTTAGGATTGCGGGTATTCATCAGGAAATCACAGAAAATATTACGGGTTTTATAGTAGACAAGTCGGTGAAATCAAGTGAAGAGGCACTGAAATTTTTAAAGGAATGTGAACGTCTGCCTCAGGTCATATTGCTGGATATTTTTATTCCCGATACAGAAGGTCTATCGCTCTTTCATTCCTTGCGCCAATCGTATCCGACAGTGGATATTATTATCATTTCAGCAGCGAATGACGACAACACTATTTTAGAAACGAAGCGATTTGGTGCTTTTGATTATATAATTAAGCCGGTTGATCATACTCGATTAAAGGAAGCATTGTACCGTTATCAGGATTATGTAAAACTTATTCAGTATAAAAGGAGTTTTACCCAAAAGGATGTCGATGAAATATTCGGCTCATCTTCCGTGGACGGGGGTAAGGAAGCGTCTCCCGCCCAGCGCCTTCCTAAAGGTGTCGACCCGCTAACTCTCCAGGAAATCATTAATTTTCTGGAAGATGATGCGTACGAACCGATGACTTCTACGAAAATAAGTAAATCACTTGGAATGAGCCGTTCCACCGTTAGACGTTATATGGAATACTTAGTAACGATCAATAAAGTCGATGCAGCTTTGAACTACGGTAATGTAGGCCGGCCGCTAAGACAATATATTTATCGTAAACAAAATGAACAAAATGATTCTAAAAAGCAATAAAAAACTATTGAAGCAAATATATATATCCATTTCATTTTATGATAACTTATAAAAATAGTTGTTACGCTATGAAAACGTTATCTTTATGCTATAGATGTAATGGAGGTTTAATTTATGTTAAGTTTAATCGGATTTGCTACGATAATAACCATTGTTGTTTTGCTCATACGCGGTAAAATGACGCCGATTATCCCCTTGGTAGTTGTTCCTATTATCGGGGCGCTGGTAGCGGGCTTTCAAATAACGGAGCTCGGTGATTTTTTCAGTGACGGAATTGCTTCTGTCATACAAGTAGTCATTATGTTTATATTTGCTATTTTATTTTTTGGTATTATGCAGGATGCCGGTCTATTTGATCCGATCATAGATAAAATGATAAAGATGACACACGGAAATGTAGTTACAATTGCAGTGGGAACGATATTTATAGCTGCAATATCTCAGCTGGACGGTTCTGGAGCATCTACTTTTCTGATAACTATTCCAGCACTATTGCCTATTTATCGGCAAATGAAAATGAGTCCTTATTTGCTTTTATTATTAACTGCTGGAAGTGCAAGTATCATGAATATGATTCCCTGGGCAGGCCCGCTTGGACGCGCGGCTTCTGTATTGGGAATGGATCCGACTGACTTGTGGCGTCCGATGATCCCTGTTCAGATCATTGGTATGGTTTTAATGATTGGCTTAGCAGTGTTTGTGGGGATGCGGGAGAAGAAAAAAATTATTTCTCACTATGGAAGTATTGAAAATGCAATTGCAGCAACAGAAGGTAATGGCACCGTTTTTGACAGGAAAAAGAATGGAAAAGAAAACATAACAAAAACGAAAAAGTATTGGTTGAATGTAGCGTTAACCGTAGCCGTGATCAGTGTGTTAATAGCAGGGATTATTCCGGCTGGCTTGGCGTTTATGATTGGTGTATGTCTTGCGCTGCCGCTTAACTTTAGAAAAGCAGAGGATCAAAACGGGGCACTTCGTAAACATGCACCAAATGCATTAACCATGGCAACGATTATATTAGCTGCAGGTTCCTTTTTAGGAATTTTAGGCGGCACGGGAATGCTTGATTCCATCGCTGAAGATACGGTAACTGTAATGCCTGAATTTATTGCTCCATACATTCATATCATTATCGGTATGTTGGGGGTACCGTTTGATCTATTATTAAGTACAGATGCCTATTACTTTGCCTTACTGCCTGTCGTAGAGCAGATAGGTGCAACTTTTGGAATTGCATCTATTTCAACGGCATATGCAATGATTATCGGTAATATTGTCGGGACATTTGTAAGTCCCTTTTCACCTGCATTATGGCTTGCACTCGGTCTTGCAGGACTGGAAATGGGAAAACATATACGCTATTCCTTCTTTTGGTTGTGGGGGCTAAGTATTGTTTTAATTTTTATTGCAATTCTATTAGGTGTTATTTCGTTGTAATAGGGTGGGTAAAAAGACAGGTGAATTGTCTGGTTGTACTTGCTATTTTCACTTAATCCGCCTATACTCGTATTGAAAGCAAAATATAAAATTAATTCTGCTGGGGGAGCATGTAAATGCTGAGAGAGATGATCGACCCTTTGAACCTGATCCAGGTAAAGCTGGCGTAGGGAAGTGGAACTAGCAATTTTTATGATTATCAAAAAATATTGCTGAACCCATCCCTGTTGCCGGTGATGGGTTTTTAGTGCTTGCTCCTTTTGGGTTAAAGAGGTGAGATAATTCTGCAATCAACTAATAACGAAAAAAATCTATTAAATGAAAAGGGGAAGAGAAAATGAGCAAATTATTTACGGATCGATTGTGGGACAAGGTAGAACCAATTTGGAACTCATACTTAGCGCATCCTTTTGTTAAAGGGCTTGGGGAAGGCTGGCTGGAAAGGGAAAAATTTAAGCATTGGATGAAGCAGGACTATGTGTATTTAATAGAGTATTCCAGGCTTTTTGCCTTGGGAAGTGCGAAAGCAGAGGATTTAAGAACGATGGCAACTTTTGCGAAGCTGCTGCATGGCACGCTGGATATGGAAATGGATCTGCACCGGCAGTATGCTGCTCAATTCGGCATTTCTCGTGAGGAGCTGGAGGAAACGGGTGCTGCCGCAACGACGACGGCTTATACAAGCTACATGCTGAATGTATCACAGCGCGGAGGAGTGGAAAATGTGGTGGCGTCTGTGCTTGCATGTGCATGGAGCTATAATTTTATTGGCAAAAAACTTGAAAAATGGCCGGGTGCATTGGAACATGAATTTTATGGTCACTGGGTAAAAATGTATTCCTCTGAAGAATTTACTGAGCTGGCTGAAGATTGTAAGAGCCTGATGAATGAAATAGCGGAAGGAAAGCCGGAGAGAGAATTAGCATTCTTGGAAGAGATCGTAGTAAAAACTAGCTTGTTTGAGTATATGTTTTGGGATATGGCCGAGAACAAAGAGGATTGGCCTGTTAGGGTGTAGGCAGAAAAAACAGTTGAAGTGGAGCACTGGATGGCTATCCCCTTTGATCCAAACAGTGCTCCCCAAAAATTTTGGAAGTATATTTTTACTCGTAACAGTAGAATCTTCGCCCGATGGATTATTATAGTACGGAAAGTGGACTGGTGATCTGTCACTTTGTCTTTTCATGAGTTATAATAGAGGTACAGTTTATGGTACGGTTAGTAGAAAAAATGACTCGCGATTATTTAGAAGATATTTTAGTTCGGTTAGCACATCATTCAAGCGCTAGCGAAGGAAAACAATATCACTGCCGGAAACAGCATCGATTATACTTAATGATACGCTGCCGAATAACGCAAACATTTCGAGAAGCGAATTTTATGAAGTTGATAATCATTAACAGGCATTCGAATATGTTATTAGCGCAATAGAAAATAATGAAAACTGACTATGCCGAAGGTAAGAGACATACATGAAAAATTAACGGATTGTTTACAACATGGTAAGGGGCTATGTGAACTACTCGCCACTTAGCTACGCTTGAAGAGGGAGCTTCTCACTTCCACAACGAAAGCAACCTTTCGTCTCCATGAGCGTTACTTCGGGAAGTTCCTTCCCTAGATGTTCGACGATTCGGAGTTTCTTTTGTTACCTTGGATATTTTACGCACGGAAGGATAGCTTGGTTTTCGCATTTAGTTTCTCCATACAACCACATATATCCAGTTATAAAAGAACACTTCATATTATCATAGAAACATATGTTCGATCAATTAGCACGTCTAAAGACGTACTTGACCGAAAGCTAATTCATCGCCACCTTACCGTTGGGCTATCGTCTTTCACACGGTTGAAGATGGAGACTTCTTGACTAAAAACGTTAAAAAAAGTGAAAATATCATAAAAGGGACAGGGTTTTCTACCACCGCACCGGAACAAGTACCACAAATAATGGATCAATTAATGGATCGCCTTCCCAATGACTTTAAATCTGATTTACGTAATTTTCCATAAAAATACCTCCAAGCATATGCCTGGAAGTACTGTATGCTGCGTTTATATATGTGTGCCCAGGGAGAAGGGAGAACGGTCTCACGCATAGCGCGACATTTCACCTGGGACTGCGCTGAATGCTCGTCCCATCGTAAATATTTGTCCCTATGTCCCGCCTTTTACGAATCGCCATAAACCATCAAATACTTTAGCATCATATAAAGATATGAGAAGTACCAATGTAATCGGTCCTATCACAAGTCCAATTAATCCGAACAGCTGTAAACCGGCGAACATGGATACGAGAATAGCGAGCGGGTTTAACTTCATGCTTGTTGATAATACTTTTGGTTCCGCTATTTGTCGGACAGTGACCGTGGAAGCATAAAGTATGAGCAGCCCGACTCCCAGGAAAATATCGCCTGTGAAAAAGCTGTAAATACTCCAGGGGATTAAAATAAGCCCTGGGCCAAAGTATGGTATTAAATCGATAATCCCAAGAATAACCGCAATGGTAAGCGCCTGATCCACCCGCAGTATAAATAATCCAATCAAACTGACAATGGCGGTAAGGATCATCAGGATAAGTTGCGATCTGAGGAATCCAAAGATCTTTACTTTCAAATCAAGAAGCACACGCTTGGTCTTTTTCCTGAAAACCAATGGGAGTTTATTTTTATAAATTGCTGCATATCTTTTTGAATCTTTGCTAATGAAATAAATGGCCAAAATCGAAAATATAATAACTGTAAATGTAATAGGGAGCGCACCGATAAAAGTGGTAATACCGTTGGCGATTCCTTGCCCAAGATTCCCAAGCAAAGATGCTATATTGTTTCCAACAATGAGAATGCCTTCCTGCATTGCTTGCTGCTGGGATGGCTCTAAATTGTCGAGTAAACCAATACCCTGGTCCCATAGCGGGAATATGTATTCGTTAAAATAATTTTGTATATTATTGGATATCTGTTCAATTTGTGAAGGTATGTAATCCGATAAATAAAGAATTCCATCAAGAATCACTTTAACCAGGATGGTCACCAACCCGCCAACTACCCCAAAGAGGAGTAGAATGCTTGTCAACACAGCAATCGGTCGCGGAAAGCGTACATATTTTTCCAGTAAGCGGATAATAGGATTGATAAGAAACGCAAACATGGCCGCTATCAGAAAAGGATAAGTTAGTCTCAAGAAATGGAAAAGCAGAAACAGTCCAATGACAGTGAGCAATAGTATAAGTAATATTCGGAAGATCATTTGGACGATTGGATGGTTCATGTACAATTGCTCCTCTCATAAGATTGTTTTAAAGACAAGTAGTATGTGCAGCCTGGAACTTTTGCTCAAAATGGAAACAGGCAAACTCGTTTGGACATTTAGTATAATCTTGGTAAAAGTATAAGTTCGCTCAATAATCTATGGTTTCGCTAGGCATACGCTTGGAATCGCTCGGAATACCGAAAAAGTCGCTCGTGCCAGGGGTGAAATCACTCAACTCAAGTATCAGTTCTCTCTAAACTTAGTAAAGTTGCACGACCCAAGTAAAAAGTTCACCCTAAAAGTAAAGTCACTCTCTCCACATTACAAGTATTACAAAATTATGCTAGAGGATGGAGGCAATAACTAACATATTAACAATCAATCTGTTCCTTATCCTTCTAACTCCATTTTAGCATGTGAAGGTGTAAACATTCACTTAGATTGTTTCTTATTTACAAAATATTAATTTAGATTTTACCAAAGACTCCATGGATATTCATTCGGTGGACCGGATTCAGAACTAATCTCTTCCTTTTTTGTTGGATGTTCTAACGACAAAGTGTGAGACCACAAGGCAATTTGCTGTCCGGGTTTATTTACTTTGCTACCATACTTTTGATCCCCATAAAGCGGAAAACCTCGTGACGAGAGCTGAACGCGTATTTGATGAGGTCTTCCGGTATGGAGGTTAATGGACAGAAGGCTTAGACCATTTTTTTCTCCAATAACTTCATAATCCAACACTGCTTTTTTTGCATTATTGGAATTAGGTTTCGTTACATACACTTGATTATTCCGGTGATCTTTTACTAAATAATCTTCCAAGGTTGCCTTGCTTTTTTCAGGTCGCCCGCGTACTACAGCTAAATACTTTTTATCCATGGTGTTTTTTCTTATTGTATCGGATAGGCGGGAAGCGGCTTTAGATGTTTTTGCAAAAACCATTACACCACCTACAGGTCGGTCCAGGCGGTGAACAAGTCCGAGATAAGCATTTCCAGGCTTATTATGACGGATTTTTATATCCTCTTTTAAATAGGAAAGCAAATCCTGATCTTTTGAGTTATCTTCTTGCACTGGCATATTGACAGGCTTTTCAACGAATAGTAAATGATTATCTTCATAAAGTATGGTCACTTTCATTGCAAATTAAACTCCTTTGATATGTACTACACATCATATTAACAGAATTGCATGCAAAAAGGGAACGGTTGTTATAATACCACCGTTCCCTACATTTTATCTGAATAAATCCAGAAATCGTTCCCACATGCCTTTTTCCGCTTCAACCGGCTCCTCTACTTCCTCTTCTTCTTCCATTGTAATACTTTCTGTTCTCAGTACAAATTGCACCGAGTTCACATCTTCGTTTTCTTCTGACGCAAACGACACAGGGTCAAAGTCGGAATGATCAAATTCTGAAATCATCTCATCAATTTCTTCTTGCATCTGATCAGGTAAATCGTTTGTAGATTCATATAGTTCCTCTGTACCGTCATGAAGCTCCCCTGTACCTTCTTCTAGCTCGTTTGTTCCTTCTCCTAGTTCAACAATCCCGCCGTGCAAATCACGATAGGAATTCGATAATTCGCTTACTCCTTCTGTGTAGCTTACTAGGCCGGAGTGGAATTCATTATAGCTGGAAGAAATCTCTGTTAATCCCTCGGTCAACTGCGTGATTGGGTCCATGACATCCATATTATCGATAGCAGTTGAAATTTCATCTGAGGTTGTGTTTAAAGCAGTTTCAAGTTCCCTGATAGTTTCGATGATTTCGTTCAACACTGGATTTACTGCCTGGAATGCTTCTTTTACAGCATCATAGGTGCCTTTGGCTGTAAGTGCTGCTTCATAAGCATCAAGTAATTGATCAAGGGCCTCAGATTCTCCTCCTACACCCATATAAAGCTCAATAATTTCCTCTTCATCAAAATCATATTCCGGAATCCCTTCCATTGCCTCATTCAATGCATTATAAGCATCCTGATGGCCCGCTTTCAACGCTTCCAAACCATCTGCTATTTCTTCCATTGCACCAGCCATTTTGTTAAGCTCATCCGGTAACATGGTCAACTCACCCAAGTCAAAATCAACATCCTCTGTTGAAAGCGAATTGCTCACCATTTCTAATGCCTGATTAATTTCCGCAGAGCCGTCCACCAATTCGGTGGAGGATTGATCAAGTTCCTCCATCCCGTCCCGGTATTGTGCAGATCCATCCTGCAAATCCGTCCCCCCGGCGTTTAATTCGGAAACGCCGTCTCTTAACGTTCCAACCCCATTATTGATTTCTGCGATGGCATCTGTCAGAGAGTCCATTTCTTCCGTCATTTCACCCGTCTCCGGTTCATCAATTGACATGGAATTAGGAACAGCATTAATATCAATCGCATCCAGCTCTAAATCTGCCACATCAGCTGAAAATCGGATGGTTTCTTCTTCTCCCGGCATCACTGTAAAAGTGAATTGCTTGTCTGTACCGGCACTGGCCTCCGTTGCTTCTTCCGCTTCTATGTTACTGTAGCGTTCCGGATCCACGGTGAGTGAAATCTGCATTAAATAGTTTTCGAAAAATAATGCTTCACCCTCTTCATTTTGAGAGGTGGAGATTTCTATTTCAAGGTGTCCCTCTTCACCAAGAAGGGCTTCAGGTTCCATTTCTTCTCCGTCAAGATAATAGGAAATAGTAAAATCCCATGGCAGTTCTGCATTATTCATATTCCCCTGATAATAAAAATTAGCTTCATTTGCTGTGAAATGAATTTCGTTCTCATCCTGTTCAATTACACTCAGATCGGTCAGGTTCTTGACACTGTCGTAGTTTCCATAATCGGTTAAATCACCGTATTTACTCACATTAAAATGATTAACGACGTAGATTTCTTCATGTGATCCATTTGGATGAAGGGTCCCATAGATCACCTCATCCTTAAAAGAATAATTTCCATCTCCTTGCGATTGTCTTTCTTTTTCCTCTTCGGAATTAGCAGTGGCGAAAAGGGAAGGGAACACCAGCAAGCCGACCAGAAATATTAGAAACGTTTTTTTAAATCTCATGATAAAAATTCTCCTTTTTGCAACAAAGGGACGGTTCTACTGTTGCGTGAAGCTCACCAGTCAAATAATGAAACAAATCTTTCCGGTGGGACGAGCATTTAGCGCAGTCCCAAAAGAACCGTCCCGGTGTTTACACATTTTTCATTGTGGTTTTATTAATCACTTTGTCAAATATAATGAGGATCGCAGGGAGAAAGCATATGACTAAAATGTATGCGAGCAATGCTCCTCTTCCCAGCAGCAAGCCGATTGATCCTACAATCGGGTTCGTTGATGTCAGCCACAAGATGAACCCAACGCTTGATAATATTGAAGCGGATACGGTGATCGAGAATATTTTCTCGTTCAACGTTTTCTTTGCTGCCACAAAGGCTGACATTTCCTTCCGATTTTGTCTGTATTCCTCTGTATAAAGAATGGCATAATCCACGGTTGCTGCAAGTTGAACCGTACTGATAATCAAATAGCCAATAAAGACTAAAGAAGATCCGGTAAAATAAGGTACAGATAAATTGAACCATACAGAAGACTGAATCGTTAATAATAACACGACAGGTAACGAAATGGATCTGAAAGCGAACATAATAACAACCGCTATCGTGATGACTGTGAGCAGATTGACTACCGTATTATCTCGTTCGACTGTATTTTTCATATCATATAATGTCGCGCTTTCCCCGAGCACATATGCCCCATCACCGTAATAATCCTGAGAGACATCCTTCACTGTTTCAACAAGTTCAAATGCTGCATCCCCCTCATCACCTGTATTTGTATTAAGGATAATTCTGCTGAAATTTTCCGAGAAGAATTGCTCTGTTACTTCTTCTTCCAGATATTCCGGCGGGATTCCAGTACTGACTGCGTCAACATAGGAAACGCTGCTAGTTATAGGATCAAGACTTCTTAAATCTTGAATTAATTGTTCCTCTTTGGCAATGTCTCCCTCCGGCACAAGTAAAATCAGTTGCGTAAACGCTCCAAATGTCTCTTCAATTTGAATAGCGTCACTGCCTGCTCTTGTATTATCCGGATGCTCTCCCATACCAAAAATAAAATTGGTCTGGCTTTGTGCCAAAAATGCTGGAACGATGAAAAGCAGTACGATAATTAACATGGGTATTCTGATTTTGACTAAAAACTTTCCTACATTCCACGTAGTCGGTATCAGTGTCTTATGCTGTGTTTTATCAATCCATTTATAAAGTAAAACCGTCAATGCTGGCAGAAACACCATTACACTGATAAAGCTAAGCGCTATCCCCTTCACCAGGTTTAAACCTAAATCCGCACCGATTTCAAAATTCATGAATGTTAATGCGATAAACCCGAAAAAAGTAGTTGCTGCACTGGTTGAAATAGCGGGAAAGGATCGCTTCATTGCTAATTTCATTGCCTCTTGCGGATCTTCCGTTTTTTTTCGGTAATCCGAAAAACTGTGAAGCAGGAAAATCGCATAATCAAGGGAAACTGCGAGCTGCAGGATTGGCGCAACAGATTGCGTGATAAAGGAAATTTCCCCGATGAAAATATTTGTTCCTAAATTGATCAAAACAGAAATTCCAATTGCTGTCAGGAAAAACACCGGTTCCATCCATGATGAAGTGGATAAAACCAATATAATGATAATGATTGGTATCAGTATAGCTGCGGCGGTCATCGTTTCTGAACCAGTCATTTTTTGTGAGACGGCGGTGTCAACAGCCTCGCCATCCATCGCATTTTCCTCACCAATAAGCGCGTAGACCTCATCGGTGATTCTTACTTCTTCCTCTTCCTCAATCGCGAAGGTGAATAATGCTGCATTGTCTTTATAATAAGATTCGACGGTATCTTCCTCTGCCATTTCGATTGGCATTTTTACGTCAATCGCATCATCTAGCCAGTTAACATCTGTGACTCCTTGAATGTTGCTCAGTTCATCTTTAAACACAAGGGCTTCCTGGATGGATACATCCTGAAT
The DNA here is from genome assembly GCF_041521345.1 of Virgibacillus oceani. GTDB lineage: Bacteria > Bacillota > Bacilli > Bacillales > Amphibacillaceae > Virgibacillus_N > Virgibacillus_N oceani_A. The sequence continues at coordinate 28,538 of NZ_JBGOHB010000006.1, forward strand.
CATTACCCTTGCATTTTGCATATTGCCGTCAAATTCATCTTCCATCACTTCCATTGAAATGGTAGAAGGGGACTCCTCCGGCAGATAATCTGTCATATTGTAGTTAACAGACACTGTAAATTGGACAACTGCACTGATGATGGCAAGAAGAACGAACGTGATAACTATAGATTTTTTATACTTCAATATTCGTGATGCCATGACTTTAAAATTCCATCCTCTCTTGCCTAACTTCTCTTTCCATTATATCATTATATAAAACACGGTGTTGTTTATTCAACAGACAGTTTTGTGGATTTCGTTCAATGCCCAACATATTGAATAGATGTGTTGAATTACGCTGGGAAAAGGTGATTTTTTTATGACAGAAGCTAAATTGGACAGAAGAAAAAAATATACTCGTATGGTTCTGAAAGACAGTATGATCAAATTACTAAAGGAAAAGCAGATTTCCGAGATAACTGTGAAGGAAATCTGTGAACTGGCAGACGTGAACCGGTCTACATTTTACGCGCATTATTTGGATTTGTACGACTTGCTAAATAAAATGGAAGAAGAAGTCCTTGATGATATGAAAACGTACCTATATCAGTATAATTTTCAAAAAGATGAAGAATCTATTCAGATGACTGAAAGAATATTGGAGTATATTGTGGCAAATAAAGAAATAGCTCAAATCCTGCTTCATGAAAATGCAGATCCGAACTTTCAAAAGCGAGTGATGAAAATCGCGCAAAAATATTTGATGGACAGCTGGGGCCTGGCAAAGATGCTTGATGAAGATTTTACTCATTATTTATCCATATTTACTATAGGTGGCTGTCTTCAAATGATAAGAGAGTGGTTGGAAGGAAACTTGGATCAGTCACCAAAAGAGATGGCGATTCTTATTAATAACTTTGCAAATAATGGTTTGTCGGTGGTGAAGTAAAAATTTTCACGGTGAACAGATTAATGCTAATTGAATGGTATGGCAAAAGAAATAAAAGGTTGGAAGCCGGGGGATAGTGAACGTTTAAAGAGCGAACTAGATTGCGAAGTGATTATAAAAAGGGAGGGGATCATTTGGCACCTAAAATTCAGGTTAGTTCGATTGATTCATATATTGATGAGGAGGTAACCATTAAAGTAATTGGTTGTTTAAAGCATACAGAGGTGATCATACATGCAACAACGTTTGATGAAGAACAAAAGAAATTTTGTTCCTATGCTGCATTTATCGCAGATCATGAGGGAATGTTAATGTATCTTCGGAAAAACCAATTGAGGGTACTTATGATCAGGCAGATGGTTCTGGTTTGTTCTGGTCTATGGAGCATGCTAATTCAAGGTTGGATGATTACTATGAGAAGAACAGTGCAGATAAAATCTCTATAAATCTAGTTCTGAAAGTGGATGGGAAAACGTGCGATACCGTGACAATTCATCGATATTTTTATATGGATGGCGTGAAAAAGGAATGTGTTAAGCATGCCCAAATAAGAGGGGTGTTATTTCATCCAGAGCGGCGTGGCCGTTATCCTGCGATTATCATACTTAGTGGATCTGATGGTGGAAAACAAGAGCATGCAGCGGCTTTATTAGCTTCTAAAGGGTATTCAGCATTTGCACTTTCTTATTTTGGTGTAGAAGGAGTACCAAAAGATCTTGAGAATATCTCATTAGAATACTTTCAAGAAGCAACGATGTGGTTAAAAGATCACCCATATGTGAATGGAGATGTGAATTTAATTGGCTATTCGAGAGGGGCAGAACTTGCCCTCCTTTTAGGGGCAACGTTTGATGACTATAAATCCATAATAGCGGGAGCCCCGAGTGCCTATATAACACCAGGCATGAAAAATGGAATTTTGCTAATGTGTCGTCGTGGATGTTCAATCAGAAAGCATTGCCTAATGTTAAGTTTAAATATCGCCCCTTAACCATGTTTTCTATTTTAAAGAACTGGATATTAAGAAAATCGATCTCTTATTTATCAATTTGGGATAAAACGCTAAAAGGTCAGAAAGGGATTACAGAAGCAAGCATTCCTGTTGAAAATATTAATGTTCCTATTATGTTGATAACTGGAAAAGATGATCAATTATGGCCTTCAGACCAATTTGTCAAAATGATGGAGATCAAGTTAAAGGATGCAAAGGGCTCAGATTATAATCGCTATTTATATTATGAAAATGCAGGTCATTTTTTATCTTTTCCCTATAGTTTTGTTAACCTTCCTGCGAATATTCACATGAATACCGGGGGAGGAATGACAGTGACATTTGGTGGATCAAAACGAGCAAATGCAAAGGCAGCAAAAGATTCTTGGAGTCAAATACTAGAATTTCTTTATGAAAATATGGGGCATTCTACCATTGTTCGAAATAAATGAGTACAGTCTGCAATGGAGGCTGAAGCAAACCATTAGATTAATGGCAAGAAGGTTGATTCATTGACGGATCAACCTTCTATTTGGGGAAAATGGAAAAACTTCTTAATTCCCTTGCAACTTTTGAGACAGGTAGTCCGACTACATTATAGTAATCACCAATTATTTTCTTAGCAAACATGGCACCCATACTCTGAATTCCGTAAGAACCAGCTTTATCATAAGGTTCTTCTGTAGATACATACCATTCTATTTCCGTTTTGGATAAAGGCCAAAATGCTACTTCCGTTTTCTCAACGAGCGTAATTTCATTTTTGACTGAACGAATCGTTACGCCTGTATAAACCTCATGTATTGATCCGCTTAGCATGGAAATCATTCGAAAAGCATCTTCTTTATCTATTGGTTTTTCAAATATATTATTTTTATATGAAACGACGGTGTCCGCTGAAAGGATGACTTCATTGTTATCCGCCAGTAGTGTATGTTCACTTTTTAGTTTTGCTAATTTCTGTACTTTTTCTTTTGGATCATTAATCTGAATTTGTGATTCATCGATGTCCGGCTTTCGAACAGAAAAAGGGAGGCTTATTTGCTTTAAAATATCCTGCCTTCTAGGTGATCCGGACGCTAAAATGAGTTTCTTTGTCATTTTTCTCCTCCTCTGTGGCGTTTTATTTAGTTTAGCAGAATAGCAGGTGGAAAGGAATTTACAGATAGGTTGAAAATCGCTCTGTTTATTTGTTCATTTATTCAATCTTTTCAGTTTTTTTAAGCGTATGTAATTATCTTCTCCATACATAATTTCCTTTTATTTTCTTTATTTTACATGTTAGATACTCCTATTAGAATTGATATAAAAAGAAGAATAAATCAGCTGAATAAATTGGTTTGCTTCATTATTTTCCTGAAACATATTATGATAGTAGTTATATAGAAAGAAGGGACATAATGATGCTTGGAATACGTTGGGGCTTTTTTCTCGTGGGAGTCCTTATTTTTAGTTATGGAATTAGTATCGCAATTAAGGTGCAGCATGTGGGTATTCACCCGTGGGATGTGCTGAACGTTGCCTTGTTTGAAAAAGTTGGTCTATCGATTGGGTCGTGGGCCATTATTATTTCCGTATTGCTGATTGTCGTTTCCTGGGTATTGGATAAAAGCTATATAAAACTAGGAACATTTTTAAATGCGGTGCTTGTTGGTGCTTGCGTTGACTTTTATTTATGGCTTGATATACTCCCCCCAGCAACACACGGTTGGCAGGATTATTTAACGATCTTTCTCGGTATTATCGTTATGGGATTTGGCGGCGGACTCTATAATGCAGCAGGAGTTGGGTCGGGACCGCGGGACGGATTCATGCTTTCCATCTCCGATAAGCTCGGGGCCCCCATTGGAAAAATTCGAGTTATTGTAGAAACGCTCGTCCTTGGAATTGGCTGGATTTTGGGCGGGCCGGTATTTATTGTTACATTTCTGTTTACCTTTATTCAAAGTCCGATTTTCCAATACACATTCCATACTTTCAGGAAATTAATATTCAAGATGGATTTGCGTCTAGGAAAAAAACATACGGAACACACAGCTTAAGGCAGGAGAATTCCTGTCTTTTTTTATATCCAGTAAAAAATTCATTTAAAAAAGCTAATTTTAAAAATTACAGGCTGACGCTATGGCAAATTTTGAATTTTACAGGGAGAGAAATCGAATTTCTTTTATTACTTCGGTACTTATGTTGGAATTTCAGCTTGTTGAGCTTTTCTGGCAGCGTGATAAAATGAGGAAAAATAAACAATGGAGGGATCATAATGGCACAAAGCAATATTATTTATTTTCCAGATAAAGTGCAGGAGGAATTAATTAATGTGCTGGATAAGCTGGTGGATTATGCTGTCCAGCAATATCAGAAGGAAATTGTTGAAATAACGGAACATTATTTGAAAAGGATGAATATCTCCGAGAAAACCGAAAACCGTGTATTTACCCAAATGTTTTGGTGGACCATATTTTGTTATCGCATGAAGCTAACCAGAATAACTGTCTTTCAGGAATTCTTGAAAGTAAATAAAGAAGAATGGGAAAGGAAAAGCATGACGGTTCAACAGGTGCTTGCAAGCTGGCTGAATTTAAGCCCGGGTTTTTACTATGTGGAGAATGATCGATCTGGTAAGTTTTTTATTTTCCGGGATATATTTGAAGGGGACAGGAAAATTGTTGGTGTCCATAGCAAGGGAAGTCGTAGGCCAGTACAGGGGGAATTCGTTTCCGTTATGCTGCTTCCATTGGAAGATGGCAGTTTTCTATCACAAGGCAGAATTATTTATATCTCTGAAACTAAATCAACAACAATTGTCGATAAAATTTCCAGCTATTATGAAAAACATGCGATATCACCCAGTTACTTACTTAACCCGCAGCTTTATCCCGAACTTCTGCGTATTGCATTGGAAGCAGATGGATGAAGAAGTCAAATACAAATTCAGCAGATATTCTGGAAAGAAAAAAAGCAGAACAGATTATCCAAAAATTAGCTGCCGGCAAAATTCGTATTGTTTATTTGAAGACTTTTCTCCGCAAGTGAACTTCCATGTTCCATCTTTTGGTCGACGATATTTTCCATCATAGCCCGATCTACATCGTAATCCTCAATGACATGCTCAAGCCAAAACCAGGCAATAACTAATACAAGAACCGTAAAAAGTAACACAATGAAAATAGTAAGTTTTTCCTTCACGCCTAATTTCCTCCCCATTAATACCTATTATAAGATTATCAAAACGATCAGAATATGTAAATATAATGTGAATCAAATACGTTCTTTACTTTTCTAGTAAAAACAGCAGCAAAAACAGATGTCATACAGACAAGAGATAAATTCTAGTTGGAAAAAAACGTAATGATAAGTTGAAGGTAATTAGAGGTCTCTTGGAAAAGTCATCCGTAGAATATGAAACACATTTTTTACACGGTAAAGCAGGTCCGACCATAGTAAATTATGCAAATGATTATGTATTTGACTGCGTTGTGTTTGGTAGCCGCGTATTAAATGACTTGCAAACATTTCTGCTTGGAATCGTCAGCCATAAAGTAGCAAAACGAGTGGATTGTCCTGTGTTGATTGTTAAATAATAGAAAACTGGGGCAGGTTAGCTGTCCCAGTTGTGTGGACAAGTTACCAAGCCCCGTTTTCCATTATAACGCTTTAGATACATCGTAATAATTCAAATCAATATCCATTTTTTCACCACGGGCAAGCTTGGCTACTTGTGATCCAATATATGGTGCCATCGTTAATCCTGATGCACCGAGTCCATTAATGAGAATTAGTCCGTCCCATCCGGGCAGCTCTCCCATGATCGGCAGGAACCCAGGTGCGACAGGTCTGAAGCCGACTCGGGTTTCCAGCACTGTGGCCGGCGCTATCCCCGGTGCGATGTCCATTGCTTTTGTTAATATTTCATGCATTCCGCCCGCGGTTACTCGGCGGTCAAATCCCACCTCATCTTCATGGGTGGATCCGATAATAATCCTGCCTTCATCAAATCCAAGCATGTACTGATTATTTGGCGGCATGACAAGGGGCCATTCATCTGTCAAGGTATCCGGCATACGCACATGCATGATTTGTGCCCGTTGGGGTTGAACATGAAAATCCACACCCAATGGTTTGAACAGTTCACCCATCCATGCGCCGGTGGCAGCAATCACTTTTACTGCGGTTATTTCCTTGCCATCCACATTCACCCCATAAATGGAATTCCCTTTAAATAATAAGCGAGCATTACCTTCCACCAAAGAAGCACCAAGTTTTTTTGCACCTTTGATCAGAGATTCACGAAGTTTTCTTCCGTCCACCCTGGCAGCACCACTCACGTGAACCGAGCCAAATCCGTCGGCCACCAATGGGAACAATTCCTTCGTCTTGCTTTCATCAAGTAGTGTTACTTCACCAATTTCCGGGGCCTTTTCACGCCGCTTGATGGCACGCTCCTTCATCGCCTGAAGTTTTCCCTTGTCCTTATGAAGACTAATTGCGCCAACCTTAGCGTACCCGGTATCTGTCAGCCCTTCCGCAGCTAAATCATCCATCAGCCAAGGATAAAACTTCACCCCTTCTTTTGCTAAATGGTACCATGCTTTATTTCTGCGTTGAGATAGCCAGGGACATAAAATCCCTGCTGCTGCATCTGTTGCCTGTCCTTTTTCTAGCCTGTCTACAATCACCACATCGCAGCCGCTTTTGGCAAGATAGTAGGCAGTTGCGGCACCAGCAATACCGGCGCCAATTATTATATATGGGTCTGGATTATCTATTGACAAGCATGTTCAACACCTTCATTTGACCAATATGTTCTGCTTCATGCTGGGTGATCATTAAAAATATATCCCCGTACGTTTTAAAATTTCCGAACGGTAATTCAAAAGGAAGGTCCTGATCAAAGAAGTCGGCGTTTAAATCATTAATCCGCTTCTGCTGTTCTTTTAAATGACTGATGATTTCAGAAAGCGATGGTACTTTTTCCGGCCAGTCAGCGGGTTTGGTGCCTGTGGAGAATAGATCCTTGTATTCTTCTGGAATATTCTTGGAGTGATTCGGGAAACCAAGTAATAAAGCTTCTGCTGTAACAAGGATATGGCCGACATGCCAGCGGAGTGTGTTATTAATTTTTTCCGGCTGACTATCTACTTTACTTTCATCAAGTCCCTTAACCACTCCCAATGTTGCCTCACGTGTGTAATTGAAATGATTAAACATGTAAAATTCCTCCTCAAAAAACTAATGTGTGTGCTCATCTCAATCATAGAAATATTTCGTGGAAAAGTAAAATAAAAAAGGAATTTTTCCGTCAATAAAGAATTACTATATAGGAGGGAGGACATAATGAAGGTAAATATTATTGGTATTATTTTATTTGTTACTGGAATTACCGTTATAATTATTGGTGTATATAGTGCCTATCAGAATGCGAATTATGATAATCCAGTCGCAGGTGATGCATACTCAACAACTATGGATTGGCACATGTTTTTTATGATGTTACCCAGTTACGTTGCAAATGGAGCAATGTTGATAGGACTGTCAGAAGTAATTCGGCTATTACATAAGAAGCATTATCACACATCAAAAAATCCTGAAGGAAAAGTCTCGGCAAACTTAGCATCAGCTACGGAAAAAGAGAACCTTTCTGAATCATGGACAATCAGTGAAGCAGATGAGCAAAAAATGTATGAATTATACTCCGATCAAGCTATTTTAGAAATCATACCTTCACAAAAAGAAGCGTATTGTATAGTAAAATTGCAGGAGAAAGATGGCCCTTTAAACCCATACATAAAAATTGTAGATGTATCGGGTTTTGGTGCCAGGGAAGTTCATGATGAGGCAATCAGACAGGAAATCATGAATTGGTATAAAAATGAAGATTATCAAAAATAGGTGAATAAAAAGGTGTTAAGGCAAAGCAGTATTGGGGAAAATGAAATAGCAGCGTAAAGAGGTATGAAGCGCCAATCGATGGAGGTGCTTATTTTGGCCAGAAAAAGAAAGCTAGGCTGGTTTGTGTGGACGTTAATTATCGTTCTAACTGTCACGGTAATTGGATCTGCAGCCATATTTTTTAACCTATTCAATCTTGATATTAACGACATATTAAATAGGCAGGCTTCCACAGTAAATGAAGAAATAACAGAAGAAACGCAGCAAGAAATTGAAGAGATTCAGGAAACAGTTGGACAGGAGCATAGTGAAATAGGAGAATTCATTACAAATCAGCATGAATTTTACAATGAAACAACCGGTTATGGCGGCATTAATAATTTGGATTGGGTAGAGCAAACAGAAATTGCACGGGAAATTATGGATTATATTAATGAACAAAATGATGCTATAGTAAATGAGGCGCTGCGGCATGATTTAAATATTATCCATAATTTAGCCTCGGATGTAGTGGAGAAAGAGGATCAGGAGCTGGTCCGTGATCTGCACCGATATTTCCATGACCTGGATATTGCATTAAACGGCTATACTGAATATGACAGGATTTGGAATGTAACTGAGACGCTGGGCAGCAGTAATTAGAAGAAGAAATAGCCTCTGTCATGACATGCTGATTGTATTTATGATAATCTATTAGTTGGAAAGTTGACTCTGAAGAGGTGAAGAATAATGGAAAAGACATTAATTTTCGGGCATAAGAACCCGGACACAGATACGATTTGCTCGGCAATCGCTTATGCTGATCTGAAAACAAAAATCGGAGAGAATGTGGAGCCGGTTCGGCTAGGTGAAGTCAGCAAGGAAACGAATTTTGCATTGGAATACTTCGGGTTTGAAGCACCACGCTTCATTGAAAAAGTGGACCCAGATGTGAAAGATGTTATTTTAGTGGATCATAATGAATTCCAGCAAAGTGTGGAGAATATTAAAGATGTACGGATCACGGAAGTCATTGATCATCACCGCATTTCCAATTTCGAAACAAAAGAACCGCTTTATTACCGCGCTGAACCAGTTGGATGCACGGCAACCATTTTAAATAAAATGTACAAGGAAAAAAATATTCCTATTGTCAAAGAGATTGCAGGACTGTTGCTTTCTGCGATTATTTCGGATTCCCTACTGCTGAAATCGCCAACCTGCACACAGGAAGATGTCGATGCAGCCAATGAACTCGCTGAAATTGCCGGCGTTAATCTGGAAACATACGGATTGGATATGCTGAAGACAGGTGCTGATTTGAGCGACCATACTGTGACAGAATTATTGACGATGGATGCGAAGGAATTTTCCATGGGAGATGCTAAAGTGGAGATCGGCCAGGTAAACACGGTTGATACTAGCTCCGTATACGAGTTCCAGGCAGATATTGATACAGAGATGGAGCAAATCATTAAGGATAAAGACCTCGACCTTTTCCTGTTCGTCGTAACCGATATTTTAAATAACGATTCCGAAGTACTTGCACGCGGGGACGGGACAGATAAAGTGGAGCAGGGCTTTGGTGTGACACTGGATGAAAATAACCGTGCCCTCCTTAAAGGCGTTGTTTCACGCAAAAAACAGATTGTCACTGTGCTGACAGATGAATTTACAAAATAGTTGATGGGAGCTATTCTGGGATGATTTTCCGGGATAGCTTTTTTATGTAGCTTTTGACAGGGGACCTCTATGGGACAAAACCGTGAATTTTTGGTAGTATTCAGTTTAATAGGAGGCCTCTATGCGACATAATTATGGCTTTTTGTTAGTGTTCCGTTCAATAGCAGACCTCTATGTGACAAAAATTATGTATTTTTCTTAGTATTCCGGTCAATAGCAGACCACTATGAGACATAGCCATGTATTTTCTGGTTGATTCGAGGGTTTAGAAACATCTTAATCCATGGGATGAGCTGGTTAAATCGTTTTTTTGCACTCATTCATCATATTTTACTAATTATTTTTCCCAACCTAATCAACTTTCCTGCTTTCTAGCCTTCACAAAAGAATAAACCCGTCCCCTTTTTCAAAAACTAACCCATAAAAGGAAAGGAGGGGACAATGATGGGAAGCCGTCCAAAAGGACCAAAGCAAAAGAAAAATCCGGATCTGCCGCAAAGTCCGCAACAACCATATGGTGAGCCATTGCGGGGATCCAAAAAGGTAAAGAATAAAAATCATTCCAGACAAAATCATAATCCGCACCATGGTTTATAATAAAATATATTTCGATTTATTTTTCTACCTTCAATTGTTCCCGTATCACGGTGATAAGTGATGCGGGATTAAGTTGTTATTTTTCTCTTTAATGCATTAAAAATCATACAAATAAATTTGGTCTTCTGCTATGATTTACGATATACATTAAGAAAAGGAGAGTATCTTATGTGGAAAGATTTTAAAGAGTTTGCATTTCAGGGAAATGTGATGGATTTAGCAGTTGCGGTAGTAATTGGAGCCGCATTCGGAGCAATTGTTAATTCATTTGTGGAAAATATAATAACACCGACTGTGGGGATTTTGCTGAATGGTGTAGATTTTACGAGCTTATCTTACACTGTCGGAAATTCCGAAATTACATATGGCGTATTTCTCCAGTCTATATTTGATTTTCTTATTATATCATTTTCAATTTTCTTGTTTATTCGGATATTAATGAAGTTTAAGCGTGAAAAAGAGGCGGAGAGAGAAGCAGAAGAGGAAACCGATGCTCGAGAAGAGCTGCTTGTAGAAATCAGGGATTTACTGAAGGAGCAGAACAGGAGATAAATTTTCTGCAGCAACATATGACATTTCAGGGGAGGAAAGTTCTACATGCAAATCAGAAGATATCATGCCGATGATGAAAAAGACTGGGTGCGTTGCAGAATGCTCTCGTTTCTGGACACACCGCTTATTATGATAATGTACTGCGAGAGAAAGAAAACTACAACAATCGAGCAATCGAGTTAGTCGCCGAAATAAATAATCAGATTGTCGGTCTGATTGATGTGGAATGTGAACAAAAACCAAAAACTGTCTGTACAGGAAATAATGGATTGGGAGGGATGATCTGGCATATAGCTGTTCACCCTGATTTTCAGCGGATGGGAATCGGGGAAAAACTGCTGCATGAAGCGGAAAGCAAGGCAAAAGAAAAAGGAATCAGCTACCTGGAAGCATGGACAAGGGATGATAAGTGGGTTATTGATTGGTATGAGAAAAATGGATTCATGGAGGGATATTCCTATTTGCACGTATTTATTGATAATCTGAGACAATTAAAGACCATCAATGCTGACTTACAGTTTGTTCAGGCTTGGGCACATTATAGCGGTGAGGATAAGGAAAAAATAAAAGCTTATTACAATCGTACACATGATTGCTCCTGTTTTACGAAAAAAATATGGGGGGATTAATTTGTCTTACATAACAGATCCATGGTTCACGGTGGAAAAAATAGATGGAGCAACCTTTGCTATTAGTGAATACGGACATTGGGAAAAGGTACATTCCTTTTTATTGCTTGGAGATGAAAAAGCAGCCTTAATTGATACTGGTCTTGGAATTGATAATATCAAAAGAGTTACCGATCAACTAACAGATTTGCCAATTATTGTGATCACCACACATGTTCATGCCGATCATATTGGAAGTCATGGTGAATTTGATGAGATTTACGTTCATGAGCTGGAAGCGGATTGGCTTATTAGCGGGATTAAAGGATTGCCAATGGAACAACTTCGTAAAGATATCGGACGGGATATAACCCTGCCCACACCAGCATCATTTGATCCTGCTTCATATGTTCCTTTTCAGGGAAATCCGACTGGCATGATGAAGGATGCGGACACCATAGTTATTGGGCAACGGAGGCTGAAAATTCTCCATACTCCTGGCCATTCCCCGGGACATGTATGTATTTTTGATAAGAATTATGGTTATCTTTTCACTGGTGATTTGTTATACACCGGAACGCCGGTGTATGCATTTTACCCGACTACAGACCCAGCAGATTTAGTGAATTCGCTTGAAAGGATAGCAAATTTAAAAGGGGTGACCATGATTTTTGGCTCACATAATCAGCTTGGCATCGACACTGGTATTTTTGAAGATGTGAAAAATGCAGTGATGGAACTTCGGGAAAAAGATGCGATCAGGCATGGAACAGGAATTCATACAGTTGGGCGATTTTCTGTTCAATTTTAATCGCGGTTGAAATGAGAGGTGAATCGAGTGCATCACCCCATAAACTATTTTAAAACGGAAAATGAAAAACAAAAAAGAGCATACAAAGTTATACAATCACTTCATCTTATGAATGACCTAAAGGAATTTACGCCAATCCTTTGTGGAACGATTCCACTTGGGATTGATGTGGATAGTTCAGATCTTGATATCATCATGGAAGTGAATGATTTTCCCAGGTTCGAGCAGAAAATCAGGAAACTACACAGTAAACACGATAATTTTAAAATTAAACATACTAACATCAGAGGGCAAAAAGTGATAAAAGCCAACTTTTTCGATCGGGGTTTTGAGTTTGAGCTATTTGGCCAGTCTCAGCCTGTATTTGAACAACACGCATATCTACATATGATAATTGAACAGTCACTTTTGGAAAAAATCCCATACTTAAAAGAAAAAGTGATTAAACTGAAAAAACGAGGATATAAAACTGAGCCGGCCTTCTGTGAAGTGTTGGGAATCTCGGGAGATCCTTACGACAATCTTATTATTTATGGCAAAAACAATGGTATGATAAAATAATTTTCACCTGCGAGGGAACTTTTCCTTCGTTTTTTCGTATATTTAATTGTCAAAAAATTTATTGAGGGAATGATTATTTTGCCAAAAATATTAATTCATGTGGAAGGTTTAATTGTTTTGCTGCTAAGTATTTATGTTTATTCACTTACCGATTTTGGCTGGCTGCTATTTATTCTGCTGTTGCTCGTTCCGGACATTTCCATGCTTGGATACCTTAGTAACAACCGCGTAGGGGCTATTATTTACAATATTTTCCATACATACACTACACCGGTACTAATTATTACAATCAGTTTATTCTTTTCCATGCAGATTCTTTTGGCAATCGGTTTAATCTGGACTGCACACATCGGCATGGATCGTGCGGCAGGATTTGGACTTAAATATCAAACAGGTTTCAAGGATAATCATTTGCAGCAAATATAATCTCCATCTGGAGGCGGAGAAATTTTCGTGCTTCGGGTTGTAGTGAAATCGGATGTAACGACGTAAAATGAACCTTGAAATGAAGTAAAGAAGGGATGGGGCACATGGAAAATATCATTGAAGTAAAGAATTTGAAAAAATCTTATAAGAAAAGGAGAACGAAGGAATACATACATGCAATAAGTGATGTATCGTTTCATGTTAAGCAGGGAGAGATATTGGGCCTGCTAGGTCCAAATGGCGCCGGAAAAACAACGACGATCAAAATGCTCTGTGGTCTATTGATTCCTGATTCAGGGTTCATTCAGGTGAATGGGGTAAATATGAGGAAAAAAAGACTGCATGGACTGCGTCATATCAGCGCTGTACTGGAAGGCAACCGAAATTTATATTGGCGTTTAACGGTACGGGAAAATCTTGAGTATTTTGCAGGGAACCGGGGTTTTTCCAGAAAAGATGTTGCAGATAGAATCGATGAACTACTGGAGCAATTTCATTTAAAAGAAAAGGAAAATGAACTGGTTAACCGGCTTTCCCGCGGGATGCAGCAGAAGCTGGCGATTGCGGTTGCCATGCTTGCAGAAAGTGAAGTGATTCTGTTGGATGAGCCGACACTTGGTTTGGATGTGGAAACGGGCTATGAGGTCAGGGAGATTTTGAAAAATATTGTCCGTGATTATAATCGGACGATCATTATCAGTTCCCATGATATGGATGTTGTGCAGGATTTGTGTCAGCGGACCGTTATTATTGATGAAGGAAAAATTATTACGGATGATAAAGTCGAGAACCTATTGAAGTTATTTGAAGTGCGTTCCTATACAATTACACTTGGCGGGCTATTGACGAACGAGCAGCAGGAGCTATTGCATCAGAAATTTCCTCACGTTGTGTATACACCGGACACAGTTCAGTCCACACTGGAAATTGATCTTGCTAGAAGAGAAGATATCTATGATTTATTTGATGTGCTGAAACTGAATCACATTCAAGTTGAATCCTTTGACAGAAGTACTGTTAATTTTGAGCAAATATTCATGAAAATCGTAAAGGGGGAAGAGAGACATGGCTCGCTGGCTCAATCTTCTTAAAGCAAATACGAGAAAGGAATATATTGAATTAAAACGTTATCTTCCGAATACCCTGGCAATGCTGTTTACTTTTTATTTCATTTTCCTTGGAATGTTCCTCGGAATTCAGGTTGTCGGGGACCCAGGTTCCCAGGATGTTAACACACAATACGTGATCGTAAATTATATTTTCTGGTTCCTGGCATTTATGATTATTAACAGCATCGGCTGGGAAGTCATTAATGAAGCGATGCGCGGGACATTGGAGCAGCTGAACATGTCACCGATGGGGATATGGCGTATTATGACCTCCCGGTTAATTGCAACAACCTTGCTTTATTCCATCATGATTGTCTTATTGCTTTATTTATCCATGTTCACGACAGGACAATGGTTAAATCTTGATATTGTTTCCATTCTTCCTGTATTAATACTTACATTAATCAGCATGTTTGGGATGGGCTTCATCATTGCCGGGATCTCAATTGTATTAAAACAGGTGCAGGCGTTTCTGCAGATATTGCAATTTATTTTGGCCGCTCTGACATTTGTACCGCTGAGCCTATCTCCTTTACTGGCCTATCTGCCATTTGTAAAAGGAGTTGACTTGGTTCGGGAAATTATGATTCATGGGGTGACTTTAAGTCAAATACCTGCAGGGGATTTTTTGATTTTAGGATTTAATGCCGTATTCTATTTGCTGCTTGGACTTGGCATTTTCTTTTATTGTGAGCGGGTGGCGATGAATAAAGGGTTGATGGCGCATTACTGATTATTGGCATATGGAGTTATAAAGGCACATTAGGCTTAAGCTTGTCACATGCTGAATTTTATAGCCTTTATAAACTGTTCCATTAGTAATTTTTCGTAAAATAGGTAATTGTCTTATACGAATGCTGGCCTTTTACCATAGGTTATAAGTGTAATCAAATATGGAAAGGGGATTATCAATGGGACATTTTCATAAAGGTTGTGGATGCCCTAAACAAGTAGTTCATCCAACAAAGCATCATTGTGTCCAGCACTGCACGCAAAGTGAAGTTGAGCATATTCATCCCTCTCACACAACTGTCATGAACCATCATACGCAAGTAAATAAACATGTATTTCCGCACTCTACATCTGTTCAAAATACGGCGGGCAGTGTAGATGTATATGGAGGTACCTTCCAGACACCACCTCGGCCAGGTATGGGACCAGGCGGTCAAGTGGCAGGCGCAATGACGCCAGGCTATGGAGCAGGATATGGAGCTGGTGGAGGTCAGGTAGCAGGAGCGATGACACCGGGATACGGAGCAGGTATGGGTAATGGCGGCCAAGTAGCAGGAGCAACAGCACCAGGTCATGGACATGGTCATGGTCACCACCATCATCATGGAGCGAAACACTGGAATAAAAAAGATAAATGGTGTTAACTTATAGAGGGAGCTGACATAGAGGATGTCAGCTCTTTGTTCTTTGATTTTAGGAACGGAAAGGTGCCGCTTACATATGAAAATATTAACAGTGACAGGGTACAAACCAATGGAGTTAAACATATTTAAAGAGGACGACCCACGCATTACTTTTATCAAGGGGGCTTTGGAGAAGCAGCTGATTAATTTCGCAGAAGAAGGTTTGGAATGGGTGCTGATCTCCGGGCAGATGGGTGTGGAATTATGGACCGCGGAAGTTGTGTTGGAAATGAAGGAGACCTATCCGGTAAACCTTGGCATTTTTCCTCCATTTGAAAATCAGGCAAGCCGCTGGCCAGAAGCATTACAGAAAAAATATGAAATGTTAATCTCCAACTGTGATTTTTACAAGCCGATTTATCAGGGAGATTATAGAGGAGCGTTTCAATTTAAGGCAAAAAATATGTGGCTGGCAGATAAAAGTGATGGATGTCTTTTGTTGGTGGATGAAGAATACCCTGGGAGTAACCACTATTTTTACGAGGCTGCGAAGGGAGCAGGCGGGGATTATCCTATTTATACTATTACACCTGCAGACTTGGATGATGTCGTGGAAGAAATTCGGATGAGCGATCCGGATTATTGGGATTGATGTTGGGAGTGGCATGTCGTGCTTCGGTGAGGCAGTGTTTGATGGTAAAACGGGAAAATGCCAAAGTTCACAAAGTTTTCCTCGAAGTTCACAATTACAGACATGAAAAATGCTTACTTCTCTGCACACATACACTAGATTAAATTAAACTCGCTAGCGGTAAAGGAGCGTGTGATAAAAATGAAAATGTATATATTGAATAGCATTCAACAACTGCCAATCTCCAAAGAAGAAGCATGGACATTTTTTTCTGATCCAAGTCAGCTGGAAAACATAACGCCTGATGATATGTCTATGAAACTAATACATGAACTTCCAGATTGTATGTATGAAGGCATGATCATTCGCCATCAGATTGAACCCTTTCCTTTATTTCATATGAAATGGGTGACTGAAGTTACACATATTCAAGAAGGAGAATATTTCATTGATGAACAGCGTTTCGGGCCATTTCGGTTTTGGCATCATCAGCATCGCTTGATCGAAAATAAAGATGGAGTGGAGCTGCGAGATACTGTTCATTATGTGATGCCTTTCTCAATTCTTGGCCGATTCGTTCATCGATTTTTTATCCGAAAGCGTATTGAAAACATTTTTTCATATCGGAAAGCACAGTTGGAGGGGTATTTTGAAAAGATCGAAATGTAAACAGGGGGATGTATATTTCTTTTAATACTCCTTCAGTTGTCTGATGATTACAGACAACTGAAGGAGTATTAAATTTCAGCAAATAGGGTCAAGCCCATTAGCCCTAGTTCACTTCCTATTTTCCAAAGAAAGTCAAGTATTTCCTCTGTAAACAGGTTGGTAATACCCCCCCTCTGTAGCAGAGTATTAATTTCTACAGCGAGGAAAGCGATAGTAAAGGCTCGGTTGTATTTGATCCATAAAATATATACTTATTTTTGACTTAAAAATGGGCAGGAGGAGTTTGTTGCCCCTTCCTGCCCGGTTTACCCTATTTCAGCTGGAATGTTGCTTCCTGACCTTTTGAAATATCTTCAGCCTCCATATCACGCAATGGTCCGATTTCGATTTCAAATGATTTATCCTGCCAAATCAAATCATATTGCTCTTTATCAAGGGGGTACACTTGTAACAATTCCCCTTCTTCACCAGATTCAATGGCACTATTATAATCATAGTTTAATAGCATACCTTCATTCAATGTCCATTGCTGTCCATCATTTAAGTCTAATCTTGATGTCATGGAAGTTTTGCTTATATCAGCGCCTTCTCCATTATCAATCAAAAATTTCACTGTAAGGAGTACTATTCCCTCCGTAAAGTTTTCGAAACGCGGGGCTTCGTCAGCATTTGGCTCAAACGCTGTGAACTGATAACCTTCTAGCGTAATTGTTGAATTACTTAACTCTTCAGTATCGCCAATACCTTCTTCGCTTTCGATCATGGTTTTATCTCCCATGTTATCCGCTGTTACTTTATCTTCATAAAATCCTTCATTGGCTGTTTCTTCTTGTTCGGCAGTCCCTTCTTCATCAAGAGAAATGGTAAATCGCCCCTCTGAACCAATGGTGCTGGAAAAATCTTCCGGGTCTGTTTGTGGCGTCGGAACTTGCACATCTACACTTCCAACATCCAAAACGTCTGCAAATCGGGTTTCCCCAAATGGATAAGTATAATAACCTGTTACTTCTTCTCCTGCGTTCACAGTATAATCGTTATCAGGAGAAAGGATGACCGGCAATTGCTGTTCTTCCGGCAAAATATTTCTGTGGTTTCCTATATTTTTTTCGGCACCCACATAAGTCACATCTAAATGAGGCATATAATGCAGATCATCATCTGTGTCATTTTTAACTGTATATTGAGCTATAATTAATGCGCCGTCATTTTCTTCGTCAAATGGAATATTAAAGTTTGTATGGAAATCATTTAATTCAACTAATGTATAACTATCCAAAGTAACTGTAAGACCATCCATTTCATGGGATTGGGCATCATCATTTTCATATAGAACATTTGCTGTTCCTTCTGTTGTTTCTTCCATATAGGAAATTAGTTCGCTGAACCCACCTTCAAATTCCTCGCTTGATTCTATTTCTTCCTCATCTGCTTCCACAACCTCTTCATCGTCATTTACTTCCTCTTCTGTATCTTCTTCCTCAGTTGCATCAACCGTGGCTTCTTCCTCTTCATCTGAGCCACAGCCAGTAATCAACAATACTGATAGGATTAAAGATACAAATAAAACAAACCCTCTTTTTTGCATGTAACACCCTCCAATTTTAAATATCAAAATACTATTTTATTACAAATCTTTAAAATTGCAATGCAATAATAACATTCCCAGCATATTGGATTCGGGTAATAACAGCATGCAATTTTATGCACCAAAGGCACAAGATTATTCGCCAGATCAAATCAGGATATGATTTATCGCACAATACCGATATGGTCGATATTTATTTAAACAACAATCTCTAACATTAATTAAAGCTTATACAGAACAAAGTTGTGACAAATGAGGGGGGAAAGTGCAACAGGAATAACTTTACATTAATAGTAACGAAACATCAACAGATTTCAAAAAATGATTATAATATAAATCTTATTACTATCTTAATACCGAATACCGAATACCAAACGTATAGCAAGTTATGCTATTTCGCACCTTTTTGTTCATTAAAACGAACGACGATGAATGCCATTTATGCTTATTTCCGATCAAATCGTAATAGAAAGCAAACAATATTTACAAAAATAGTGGATAATCCAGGGTATTAATCTACATTTAGTAACTTTTTGTAACTAAATAGGCAATTAGGCTCATAGATATTGCAGGCATATTTCACTATTAATATAATGAAAAGTACTACTGCCATTTATATCTATTAGGACTATATGATCAATTTTAACAAAACTTTATATAGTTCGTTGACAGGATAATCCTGAGAAGTCTAACCTAATTTAAGAAGCAGATAATATTACAAAGTTGACAAAGAGATGTCAAATATATTTGACATCAGTTCTAAAACCTAATTTTTGTAAAATACGTTTGCGTGCAGCTAGGACTTAAAAATCAGAAAAGCGTTTTGGGGATGTTCAACGAAGGTTGAGGGAGGTTGTAAGAAATGAGTAAAGTAAAAATTGTCCTATTTACACTGGATACCGCTTATGCTGAATACTTTTCAAATTTTATGAGAAACCCGGAGAATAGTATGAAATTCTCAACGAAAATATTTACCAATGTAGATGCTTTCAAAAATAATATAAGAAATCAAAAACAGCACATATTATTAACCGACTATCATCTTGAAGCGGAAGAAACAAGTAATTTTGATGAAGTAATCAAACTTTCAGAAGATAAATCAAGTGAGTCCGAAAAGGGTATCATTGTGTTTAAGTATCAGCCGCTTAACGAATTATTATCCCAAGTATTGTCCATACATTATGAACATAACGGGAAAATGGATAAATCCTTGTATGGAGATAATAAGGATATTGTGATCAGTTTCTACAGCGGGGGTGCCGGTACCGGTAAAACTACCCTTTCTTTATGTCTTGCTAAGCACCTGGCAATGCAGAATAAGCGTGTTTTTTATCTGAGTTTGGAACAATTACATACAACATATTTATTTTTCAAGGAACCTAAAACATCTTCAGCAGAAGTATTTTATTACTTAAAAAACAATACCGATAGATTGATGTCTAAAATTGAATCTTTGAAATCACATGATGCTTTAACAAACATGGATTATTTCACTTTCCCGGTTCTTCCGGAAGAAATGGAAATGCTGGAAGACGAGGATGTGAAAATGCTGGTGCATTCCTTAAAGGAAACAGAAGAATATGATTATATAATTATAGATTTAGACGCTTCTATACACGAACGCAATAATACGGCAATGGAAATTAGTGACGAGGTTTTCTGGATTCTAAGTTCAAACGAAACAAGTATGGAAAGATCGAAGTATATGCTGGATAACGACTTGCTTGGTGTGAAAATGGATAAGTCAAAAATGCATTATATTCTTAATAAAGTAGGTTCGAATTTATTTAAAGGATATAACAGCTATAATTTTAGCATCGAGACGAAAATTCCTTTTAACCCATACTGGCTTGAAACAGACGAACAAGAAAAAGTGCTGGAAGATACCGTTGTAGGGGAAAAGCTTGCAAAATTAATTGAAAAGAACCCTGATTTACATAGGCAGGTGGGTTTAGTTGAAAACTGAGAATAAAAAGAACGAGCATGAAATGATAGAAAATGGCCAGGAATCCCAAGTGAAAAGCGAAGATGAAATTACGAAAGCCTTGATTGAGGAGCTAAGAGAAACACTTGATTTCATGCACTCTGTCACAAATAAAGAATTATTGGAGCACGTTGAGGAAACAGTTATTGATTATGCAAGAGAACATAAAATTAATTCATCGATGATCAAGCAAATCGTAGACCGCATGTATAATGCCTTTCGGGGTCTGGGTGCACTGCAGCCGCTGCTTGATGATCCAACCATTACGGAGATCATGGTCAATAACCACGAAGAAATATTTATTGAGCGGGACGGTCAGGTGTCGAAAACCGACGTAGCGTTTGAAAATAGACAAAAGCTTGAAGATACAATACAGACCATTGTGTCAAAAGTAAATCGTGTTGTAAACGAGTCAAGTCCCATAGCGGATGCCAGACTTGAAGATGGATCGCGAGTAAATGTTGTTCTGCCGCCAATTGCTTTAAAAGGACCCGCCATGACTATCCGAAAATTTCCGGAAAATCCTTTAACGATAGAAGACTTGATCAAGGTGGGAGCATTAGATAATGAAGTCGCATATTTCCTGCAGCAGCTGGTTGAAGCAAAGTACAATATATTTATCGGAGGGGGAACTGGTTCAGGGAAAACGACATTTTTAAATGTTTTATCAAACTTTATACCAGAGGAAGAACGGCTTATCTCCATTGAAGACTCTGCAGAACTTCAAATACAAAAAATACCTAACCTTATCAGTCTTGAAACGAGAAACCCTAATACAGAAGGTAAGGGTGAGGTTACCATAAAAGATTTAATAAAAACATCCTTGCGTATGAGACCCAACCGCATTATAGTTGGAGAGGTTCGCGGAGAGGAAGCATTGGATATGCTGCAAGCGATGAATACAGGGCATGACGGTTCCCTTTCCACAGGGCACGCCAACTCCATTAACGATATGCTGAGCAGGTTGGAAACAATGGTATTAGGTGCTGCTGAATTACCTATTGAAGCTATACGGAAACAAATCAGTTCTGCTATAGATATTATGGTTCATTTGTCAAGGTTTCGCGATCACTCCAGGAAAGTTGTTGAAATATCAGAGTTAAGAGGTATGGAAAACGGGGAAATTGTGATGGTTCCCTTGTATCAATTTGAAGAGGAAGGCGAAGATTTCAAAGGGAAAATAATCGGTAAGTTAAAGCAGACGGAACACAGACTACAATTAACAAACAAGTTAAAAATAGCCGGTAAATTTGATGTTGCAGAGAAGTTTTCTGATTAATACACTGGGGATTGATTAAAATGGATATGGAACAAATTATTGGGACAATTATTATTGTTATTTTGCTGGGAACTATTGTTTTTCGGCGCGTGTTTCAATCCCGAAACAGAAAAAAGGAAAAAAAAGAGCAGGAAAAAATAGAATCCCAAAAAAGAGAAAAAAGTATTCAAGCTATTCGAAAAAGGACAATCGGCGGGGAAGCATTAATTGACTATGCTACGTATGATTTAACCTTTAGTGAAAAGGTAAAATACAGCCTGATTGCCGGGATCGTGCTGTTTGGGATTGCATTTTTATTTTATGATAGCTTCATCGTGTCCATCATTGCAGCATGTTTCGGTCTAATATACCCGAAAATAAAAAAGAAGGATCTGAAGGAAAAGCGTAAAGATCATTTATCATTGCAATTTAAAGAAGCTATTTCCGCTTTATCATCATCACTTGCTGCCGGACAATCGATAGAAAATGCATTTCGGGAAGCTTTAAAAGACTTGAAATTACTCTATCCGGATGACGGGACACATATTATTAAAGAATTCAACTTGATTAATAGAAGAATAGAAAATGGGGAAACCGTTGAAAGGGCAATAGATGACTTTGCGAAACGTTCAGATGTTGAAGATATCAAGAACTTTTCCAATGTATTTATTACATGTAAACGTACCGGCGGGGATTTAGTGAATGTCATTAAACAGACGTCAGATATTATTACGGATAAAATTGAAATACAGCAGGATATTAAAGTTCTGGTATCCCAAAAAAAATTCGAATCAAAAATTATGGCTGTGGCACCCATTGGGATTATCCTGTTCCTAAGAACGTCATCACCTGATTTTGTAGAGCCGTTGTTTGAATTTGGAACTGCTGGCCCGGTCATTATGACTGTTGCACTGAGTTTTATTGTCTTAAGTTTATTCATCAGTCAAAAGCTCATGGACATAAGCGTTTAATATTAAAATGGAGGGGGAGGAGGCAATATGGTATTAAGAATGGTTATAGCTGTTACCCTGATTGTTGTACTATTAGTGACCTTAAAACAAAAGAAAATCTATGAACAATTCATTTCTACATATCAGGAAGATATTACATTGCCTGCCATTGCACCGTTTGCCTTTACAGTTATAGATAAATTGAATTTGTACAAACGTCTCCCTAAACTCGTTAATTTTATTCATCAGAAAATGATTACATTAAGGGGAAGTAAACTTTCCGGAGACCATACAAGGATCTATTTAGCCAAGATGATCACTGTGTTAACAGTGCTGGTACTATTATCATTAGTTGCGGTTGAAGCCAGTGGTGAAGGATATGAAAGTTTAGTGTATGGATTAATACTAACAGTTATTTTTATCGTTTTTCTTGTGAAGGATTTGGATAAAAAAGTGAAGCAAAGAAAGGACTCTATATTAATTGAACTCCCTGAATTTGTGAATAAAATCATTCTCCTGGTAAATGCAGGAGATACAGTACAGGGAGCTTTTGAGAAATGTGTAAACCAGAATAAGCATAGAATATTTGAATCACCATTGTATTTTGAGTTAAATGAAGCTGTGAATAAGATGTCAGCAAACACTTCTTTTCAGGATGCATTGAAAGACCTGAGTTACCGGAGTGGTATCCAAGAAGTATCTGTATTCACGACAACTGTCATGATGAATTACCGGAAAGGTGGAGCGCAGCTAACGGATTCTCTTAAGGAACTATCCGTATCTTTATGGGAAAAACGAAAAACCATCACACGCATTAAAGGGGAAGAGGCATCATCCAAACTTGTATTTCCAATCATTTTTATATTCGGGGCAGTGCTTCTAATCGTAATATACCCCGCATTAACCGTGTTCTAAATTATAAAAGGAGAGGATTATAATGAATCAATTATCAACATTTTTTAAAAACTTTTGGGATGACGAAGAAGGCATTGAAACGATAGAAATCCTGCTTATATTATCAGTGCTTATTGTCATTGCCTTAATGTTTAGAGATAGGATTATGGATTGGATTGATAGCTTATTTGATACTATTGAAGATGAATTGCCTGGAGATTAAATTACTAAACTAATGATGAATTTTGGGGTGACAAAAATGAAACCCTTCTTAAAAGAGGAACGGGGGAGTTTTACGTTTGAAGCAACCCTTGTGTTCCCCGGTTTTCTGTTATTCGTACTTGCAGGAGTGTTCTTTTGTATTGTTGTATTCCAGATGGGAACTGCACATTATGTGGCGCAAAACGCAGCGTCCCATGTTGCTTATTCCTGGAATAACTCGAATAAAGACTTGGAGACTGGTGAATTTGATAATCAGTCATATACGGGGCTGGAAGGTGGAGATGGGCTGTACTGGCGTATTTTTGATAATAATATATTGGGAATGTTTGGACTGGAAGGTGTTTTTGCACCTGAGGAGGGAGGAGGGTTAGTTACTGAAAAAAAGATGCTAGCCCAAAATAAATTCAGTAATCCAATTGATGTGACTGTTGAATACTCTAATTACATTATTTACGGCGAGGTAGAAGTCACAGCAGAATCAGAGTTATATATGCCTACTTTTTTGAAAAATATGTTAGACAGCAGTAATAACTCATTGGCTGCTACATCAAATCGGGTAGTCACAGAGACCCCTGAATTAATACGCACTTTTAATTTTGCAAATTATTTATGGAAAGCCGTCGGTTTACAGGACGCAACGGAGAATATTCTTAACTCGGTCAGAGAATTTTTTGGTTAAAACGAAGGTGGAGGGAAGCAACATGAAACTGTATATCAAATTATCTTTATTACTTATCCTGACTATAACCCTAGTAGTAGGATGCTCTAATAATGAAGAAGATGAGAATCAAACAGATGAAGAGGAAAACAGTCAAGAAGCGAATGAAACAGAGGGAGAAGATATTGAAGAAGATAATGATGTTTCAGAAGATATTAGTGATGAGGCAGAGGATAACGGTGATAACTCAGAAAATACCAGTGAAAACAATGATATGCATGTAGAACATCAGGAAGGACTTACAATGGGTGATACTGGAACTGTAGTAGACAGTCAAAATAGTTATGAGGTGACTTTAAACTCAATCATTTACGATGACAGTATTGATAATATATCAGGTATAGAAACATATGCGGTTGTAGATATTACCGTTGAAAATATCGGCGATGAAAACTTTAATGCTATGGATATTTATAAGCCTGGATTCGGTCCAGATGGTGGATTTGAAGCATCTCTGAACGAAGTATTAATGGAGATCGATACTACAGATCTGGATTTACTGGAAGGAGAAATCGCACCTGGAGAATCAGTGTCGGGTGTTCATGTATTTGGTGTTGCAGAAAAGACGGATAAATATTTATTTATAATTGGAGGAAGTGGTGCTCAAATCATCACCTATGCCCAATGGGAAGTTTCTGATAGTGAAATTGAGGGATGATTAGTTACTACTATTAGAGCTGAAGTTTCGGCAGGAGGAATGGAAAGTGTATGTAGAACAAGATTTATTAGGGGGAGAAATAGCTCCAGGTGAATCCGTTACAGGCGACCATGTGTTTGAAATAGCTGAAATCCATGATGAATATCTTTTCATCATAGGAGGACGAGGCGAACAAATAATAACATACGCTAATTGGGATGTATTGGAAAGTGAAGTATATTAATTAATATCATCCATTAATTAATAAACTGTTATATTTTTGCTTTCTACGACTAGGGAAATTGATAATCCAATAAAGTAACTAATTAGTTGACATCAACTGTCAGCTTACTAAACATCTTCTTTCAGGAGGTGAAATATGAAAAGTTTTTTTAAACGTCTTTTGCACAGGGAAAAGGGTGCAGTTTCGGTATTTGCCGTTCTGATTATCCTGCCAATTTTTCTGCTTAATGCTTTATTTATTGATACCATTCGCATTATTACAGCGGAGCGGCAAATTGACAATGCTATTGATACCGCTCTTCGTTCAACAATGGCAGAGTTCGATGAAAAGCTGGCTGCTGTTGGGTTGTTCGGTTACAGTGGGAGTCAGGCAGAGGCAGAATCAGATTTTCAGCATTATTTGCAAGAGCAGATGTACGATTCGGGGGAGCTTAGCGGCGCATTTTCGCTCGTACAACCGGATATACATAGTGGTTCAGCAACAGCCACATTTGATACAGACCGTAACCTGGTAGATCTGGATGTGTTCGAACATCAAATTTTGGAAAGTATGAAATACCAGGCACCGGCTCAAATTGGTCAGGAAATATTTAGTTTTGTTAGAAACTCAGGAATAGATAACATTTCTCAAGACGATGCCAATAATATTGAAGATCTAGCTGAATCCTATGAAGAATTATTTGAGTTGGCAAAGCAGCGGAATGAGAAGATTGATGAGGCTCGGAGTGATATTGAAAAGTATATTAATATGCTTAGTGAAGATGGTGATTTTTCAAACATACTTGGTCCGTCTAACCCGAGTTTGCCTGAACAGATACCAGAAGATATCCGAAATATGGAAGAGTTGATCTATTATAACGAACGTTATCACCAGTTAAAAGAAGAAGCTGAAGAAGCTGAAGAAGCTGAAGAAGCTGAAGAAGATGGTGATGAAGAAGATGAAGAAAGCGAAGAAGAAAGACAGCAAGAGATTGAGAACTATGAAAATGCACTTGATGAATCAAAAGATTACCATTTGTCCCTGTTTCTTCAATTCCGTTCGATTAAGTCAGATATAAATAGATTGCTATTTGGTACGGGGCCCGCTGCAGGTTCACCGGACAATTATGGACCAAACTCAGCTATGGACTACAATGATCGGATGGCGGACATCATGGGAGATCTCAACTTTGATGGTATTGACATCGATGATGAATCCCGTAGTGAAATTGAAAAGCTGGAGAACATGATATTGGATGATGAGTTCTTTAACGAAATTTATAACCATATTGAAACACTTGATGAACAATTCTCACCAAATCAATCCATGAGTACAGAAGATGCACTTTCTGGTGAATATGGGTCAAGAACAGTCGTTGAACTTGTGGATGGTTTCCATAAAATCATTGAGGATCATGTAAATCCTGCCACTAATATTAAGGATACATTAAGGCAAAGATACAATGACTATCGGAATAATGACGCTGAAGTACTGCAAAACCATTTAGGTGATTATGAAGATTCCAAGGAATTGCTGGAGCAGGAAGATGGTTTGGAGGAATTGGAAGAAGAAGCAGATGCATCATTTTCCGATTTGTGGGATATTATAGGAGGCCTTGAAAACTTAGCAGATGATCAAGCTACTTATGATCAATTAGAGAGTATTATCTCACAATACGATGCAGTAAATGGTGACATTGATAATGAAGATCCGGGAAGACTGCAATTTGTAAAAGATGCATTTGACCGTTTCGGCCAGTTCATAGAATTCGCAAACGGGTTTCCAGAGTCATTCCGAAACCAGCTTTATATCAATGAATATGTTATGGCAAATTATGGTACAGATACATCGTATAATCTAGCGGAGCCAGATGCTTTTCTATATAAAAATAAGCAGGCCCAATTTATTACTTATGGTTATACCACAGCCGGAGCCAATTACGTTGCATTTATCAGGGATATAGCGATGGTGTTTTTTGTTGTTGCTTTAATTGATGCAGTATTATTTAAGGGAGGTTTTGCTGGTCCGTTGGGAATTTTAAGAGCTGTAGCTGATGCTTTTCGAGTGACAGTAACAGGGGTTATGCAACTGACCACGGGTAATAACCAATATTCGTGGAGGCCATTGCAAATATCACCACCACTTAATATGTCAATGCCTTTATTTATGCGCATTTTTATGATTGTGAGATCTACTGGAGGAGAGGATTATAATAACGATAAAATGCGACGACTGCAAGCAGCTATCACATTGGATACAGATGTTCAACTGGATGACAATCCGTCATATATAAGGGGAACGGTAAGAGGCGATGTGGATTTATTGTTTATTCCAGGGTTAACAAATCTTCTACCGAATGGAAGTGGAAGTTTATCCGGAAATACTTATACAATTGAGAAGACCAAAGTTTATTCTTATTAGGGGGAATAAAAAAGTGAGAAAGTTATTTATTATTTTACTTGCAGGTATATTCATTGCAGGCTGCAATGGAAATGACGAAGAAGAAAATAGTAATGGGGAAATGAACGGGAACGATCAGGCTGAAGAAAATAATGGTGATGACGATGGTGAGAACAATGAAGACAATGGAGATGAACAGACAAATATTTATCAAATTGGTGAAACTGCAGAAGGAACGAGCAGTTCCTATGGATTTCCTTATGAGGTAACAGTAAATGATTTTGAAGTAACTGGTGATGAAGTAGCAGGAAATACATTAGAAGATATATACGCCGAAGGTTTCGAGCCGAGTGAGGATGCAAGATTTGCTGTGGTCAATGTTACGTTAAACAATACAGGAGATGATTCATTTGTTCCGAATGATACAATGTCTCCAACATTAGATGGTGAATTCACAAGTGAATATCCAGATATGAGTTTAAGTCCTGAGCTTGACGCGGAACTTAATCCCGGAGAAGAAGTAACAGCTGATCTTGTTTTTATAATTGATACGCTTTTCCAGGAAGATGGAGTTGTAAATTTGGTGTATAACATTCATGATCCCAACCATGAATTTCATTTTGAACTGCCAATTCCTGAACAATAAAGGCAAACTTCTAAGGGCACTTGTTGCCCTTAAGAAGGAATACTAATAAGTAGTTAGTGTTTCTTCTTAAGCGCAGCACATTCTCTTCGCTTTAAATAAATGGAATATCATGTCTTAGAAAGAAGGTGGCTTGTATAAAGTTGAAGATTTTACGCAAAGAAGATGGAAGTATCACGGTGGAAGCATCATTACTCATCCCTATTCTATTAACTTTTTTACTGTTTTTAATGTCATTAGTTAAAATAGCCATTGCTGAAATGGCATTGCAGGAATCCGTAAATGAAACAGCACAAACAGTAGCCCATTATTCATTTCTCGCGCTTGTGATTGAGGGGGCAGTGATGGATGGTACTGAAGGGTTTATTGATGATTTAACAGACGATCAAAAGGATAGATTTGATAATAATATGATTGCGAATCATTTGCTGGACACATTAAGTGAGGAAGTTAAAAGTGAAATACCTTCAACTGGAGCACTGCTTAATGATCATGTGGCAGAAGCCACTTTTGAAGAAGCAGTCATGAATAAATACAAGGACAAAGTAGGGGGATCAGATTTCTTTAATGCAGATGGCATATCCATCGTTGATCACAATTTTCCTCAATCCCAAGATTCAGATGTCAGAATTGAAGTCGAAAATGAACTACGTTTTGTGTTGCCTTTTTATGAGAGGGATATAACCATCAGGAAAAAAACTGTCGAACGCGCTTGGGCTGGTAATTGACACTAAAATGGAAAGGAGAGAAAAATGGCTGGACACTTTATCATATTAATTATATTTTTAATCGTTGCTTCCTATTATGATATCAGGTATCAACGGCTGCCTAATTGGTTAAACATGAGCGGAATGCTGGTTGGTATGGCTTACCATCTTATCGTAAACCAATTGGATGGTTTCATAAGCTCTGTGCTGGGGCTATTGGTAGCAGGCGGCATATTGCTGGTCATGTATATTTTTAAAGCGCTCGGAGCAGGTGATGTGAAATTATTCGCAGCTATTGGAGCTATCAGCGGTGTTTTGTTTTCTTTATATGCTATTATGTATACCATCATTTTTGCAGGAATTATTGCACTTATCGTATTATTATTCACTAAAACTTTTTTGATCAATATTACATTGGCACTCTTACATATTAAGGAATCTATTAAAGATAAATCACTAACACCTTTGGATGAATTTAAAAACAATATTTCCAACCGGTTTCCATTCATTTATGCTGTTATACCAGGTGTTATCACAGCATTTTATTATATGTATCTGGCTTAAGGAGGAATAACATGTCTACGCAACTGGATGAATATTCAATAGAGTATGTTGAATCTAATGGAACATATTTAAAACTGCAAAAAAACCAGAATGAAGGATTTAAACAAGACGATTTTCAGGAGCTTCAGCTGAAAATGATTCAGTCAAATCATTTTCCCAGACTGCTGCCAATGAGCTTTGAAGATATAAATAACCGGATTTCCGTTTTTTATAAAATTGAAGGTTTACGAAAGTTACGTTCATTAACAAAAGAACACCCACCTACCATGCAGGAATATTATGCTTTGTTTATCAATCTTATTCAGGCATTGCAAGATTCGAACAATAATATGCTGACAGACCGTCACTTTGTATTGAATGAAGAGAATATTTATATAGGAAATGGTTATCACGATGTAAATTTAATTTACCTGCCGCTTAAACAAAGTGAGGAGAATAGCTCTGTTTATGAAAGTTTGAAACAACTGTTGTTAAATATGGCGAGTGAAGTTAAAGGGTTGAATGGTACGCAGTTTAAAATGATTCTTAACTATATCAAAGATCCCGGTTTCAGTCTTCAGGGAATAAAACAGTTATTAAGCAAACTTCAAGATAAACAGCAGGAGCATGCTGCTGAAGAGGACAATCAGGAAGAAGAGAATCATCAGGAAGAATATAAAACAAAAAAGATAAGGCGAATGCCCCCTTTAAACAGGAAATTAAAACTTTATTCCGTATTAATTGGGGTTCTGTTACTCGCCGTTGTCTGGAATTTTTATGATGGATCTCCAAGTCCGTTTATGTTTACATTATCAATCATCTTATCGCTTGCTGTTATTGGTGGTGTAGTCGTTTATTGGTTTGTATGGCGGCCTGGTGTAGAACCAATTATTACTGAAAAAGAAGTAAAGGTGAAGAAAAAACAAAACAAACCAAAGCAAACAAGGGAAAGAAAAGCGAAGGCTGCGTCATCAAATGAATGGCAACCTGAAAAACAAAAGCAGGAAAGCAATCAGCTGACGGAAACAGGTTTTGCATTACCTCAACAGGAAAGTGCTTCAACCATTGATTCAACTACTGGAAACAATGCAATACCTGAGAAACCACAAACACAAGTTTATGATGAAACAATGCTGCTGGATGAATCGGAAATGGTATCCGAATCGAAATTACGAAAAGCACAAAATTATTTGCTGGTGGACCGAGAAGGAACGGAAGAAAGAATGGAACTGGATGAAGATAATTTTGTTATTGGCAGGGCAGAAAAAGGAACAAATTTTGTTGAAAACAGCATCGGTGTATCGAGAATGCATATTGAATTTATAAAACTCTCTGATACTTACGGGATAAAAGATTTAGGTGCTAAAAATGGTACCTACATTAATCAAGAGAAGATAATTCCTTATAAAATTTATGAACTGGAAGATGAAGATGAGGTACAAATCGGAAAAACAATCTATACGTATAGGGTCGTCTATGATTAATACAAGGAAGGGAATAAAATTGTACGGAGGAAAGGTAAGTGTAAACCCTTCATCCAAAAAGGTGAATGAAGATTACCTTACATACGTCAGCGATACGATGAATAATGGTGAAGATGTACATATAGGAATCATTGCTGACGGGATGGGAGGACATACATCAGGAGATGCCGCGAGTTACTATGCAGTCCATTTTATATTGAAATGGTGGAAGCGTATCCTCTGGGAACATGATTCAGTGGATGCATTTTTTAAGGATTGTCAAGCCAGTATTATAGATGTCTTTTACGAAATCAATGATAATTTAATTGAGTTAGGAAGACTGGAGAATAAGAAAATTGGTACAACATTAAGTGTCATATTATTTGTAGGGAATGACTATTACGTTTGTCATATCGGAGACACACGAATTTATCGATATAGGGAAAGCGTGCTGGAACGAGAGGAGAAACCGACAGACGATACTATTGATCTGGATGAGGAAAAGTCGCTATTACAGCTGACAGAGGATCATTCCTGGGCATCGGAGCAAATTAAAAACGGTAAAATGGAACCTGAAGCTGCCAATAATCATGAAAAATCTCATTATCTTACGCAATGTCTGGGTGTAAAAGGTGGCATTAAGCCTTTTACCGCTTCAGGATCTTTTACAAGTGCTGATTACTTTTTATTAACCTCTGATGGGTTTCATAATTTATTTTCCGATAATTGGATAAGGGATCAATGGTGCAATAAACTTGAAGAAGGGGCAAGTATGCAGGAAATCTGTGATTACTTTTACAAATTAGCTAAAACATCTCATTTCCGTGATGATGTTTCCATACTTACGGTTAATATCAGTGAAAGAACTGGGGAATAAAAATGGTAAAAACGCTTGAATATATTGATGGGAAGTACAAGATAGTAAGCTTTCTATGTGAAGGCGGCACATCTCATGTATATGAAGTAGAAATTGCTGGGGAAGAGCGGGCTGTTTTAAAAATATCTAAACAGCCCACAACCCTATTAAACGATCAGATTGATAATGAGGCTAAAATTCTTGCTGCTGTTAACCATGAAAATATACCCAAACTGTTTGATAAGGTAATGGTGGATCGTCACTACCACGGTATTATCATGGAAAAATTGGAAGGCAAGCGCCTATCGGATATTATTGAAAATGAAGGAAGGAAGTTCGATTGGCAGGAACTGTTGGATGTTGCCAAACAACTTGCTGATATCATTCAAACTTTCCATCAAAAAAATTCGCCAATTGTGATCAGGGATATTAAACCATCAAATATTCTGTTGTCTAACCGAACCGAGGTACATTTAATAGATTTTGGGACATCTGCTGTACTGAATGCTGCCGAGCGGCATAAAGCTTTAGGAACAATTGGTTATGCAGCACCGGAACAGTTTGAAAACGGGGGTATTGATTTGCGATCAGATTTATTTTCATTTGGAGCCACATTGTTTTACATCGTAAGCGGCGGTAAAAATATTTACACAAGCAATGCAAGAAATATATTATCCAATAACCTTCCTAAATCTTTTGCTCATTTTATATTGAAGCTGACAGAAACAAATGCGGATGAGAGATATGACTCGATAGACCAAGTTATAAATAAATTAAATAGAGTACGGCCAACTTTTTTGGAACGTATTTTCCGTTCGGATATTGACCAGCCAATGTAGATTTTATAGAACCTTGGAGGTGATTATATGGAAGATTCTCATGTGCTAAAGCATGGATATATTAAAGAAGAGAACGAATCAATTATTTATCAAATTCAAAAGGAACAAACAAGATTGGTTGATAAGGAACAATTATATGAATTAAAGAAAGATGATCCTTTATTCTTTAAGTTTCAAAACTGCAAAGTAGATGATACATATGTTCGTGTTTCCTACGAGAAGCTGCAAGGATATAAATCTATTCAGCATTTTTTAGAAGCCGATCAAGAAGTTAAACGTCAAATAGCTATTAACCTTTTGTCCGTAGAAAAAATGATTGGCACACAATATACCACGCTAATTCATCCAACTAATATTTATGCTGATGATATAGGTAATGTCATGCTGGCTCATCGTGGCATTCGTTCTGTTTTTCCAACCGAGGAATTAACAGTTCCTCAGCTTCTGTCAGAGTTAAAGAAGATAATCATTTATCTGTTTTCATCCTATAGTTTATCGCAAATCAACAGTACAAAAAAGAAGAACATATTAAGAGAAAATTCTTTTCTGGAAAAAATTCATCAGGCCGACAGCATAGAGCATCTTAATCGAGTGCTCCATTCTGAACCAATTCCAGAGCAGAAGCAGGGAAAAGAAATTCCGAAAAAACCGTTGCTCTCTGGTATTTTAATAGGTGTACTTGCCGGTATGTTATTGCTCTATATGTTTAAAGTAGTACCAATGTCTGAAGCGGCAGATAACCAAATGAACCAAGAAGCGGAACTAAGTCATGAAAATCTGGAATTAATTGATGAAAAAGAGGAACTGCAAGCTTCACTTGAGAATAGAGATTTAATGATAAGAGCCTATGAAGCAGCTATAAATGGTGATACAGAAGAAGCCATTTCAACTTTCGAAGGTGTTGAAAATCTTCATGAAAACGCTGAAATGATATTACTTGAACAATATCTTAACTCAGATACTCCAGAAAGTCTGGAAAAAGCAGCCAATTTGGGTGAAGACTACCCTTTGAGGGTTGTTGAAGGATTAACGGGACTAAATAGTTCAGATGCTAATGAGGCAATTCTTACGATAGCATCTGATATACCGGAAGTTAGTATTGAAAAAGCCTGGATAAATGAAGAATATGAATCTGTGATTGAAGTTTACGATGATAATCAGGAAAATGAAAGAGCAAAATATCTGGCGGCTCACAGTTATATTGAACTGGAAAATCATGAAGCGGCACTGGATCTTGGGCAAGAACTCGAGGATAATGATATTCAAATTGCCAGTCTTATTCTCCAACAGGAGGAAATAGCGGACGATGATGACCTGGATGATGATGAAAGAGATGATTTAATTGAGGAATTGGATGAAATGATTGATGATTTGGAATAATAATAGAAAGTCTGGGCAAATTTGTTATTGGATGAATGGTTCAAATCAGAATCCGATATAATGAGAAAGATAGGTTCTTTTACGAAATGCAGGATAGGGATCGTTTTAGCTATGAACTTATTTTACGTTACGTCCTGTCTCTTAGGGCTTGAAAGATTTTAATTAATTTATTCAAATGAATGGTAATAGCTTACAAGCCAAAACTGAAAAGCAAGTGATCAAGCCGATGAACTCCCGAATGAAAAGCTTCAGCGGACCCGCCACTGTATAGGGGATTTTCGTCAGATATGCACTGGAAAAATTCCGGGAAGGTTTGGTGAAATGTTGATTCTGAGCCAGGAGACCTGCCTAATGCTTCTATATGTATATAGATGATGGAAAAGTCTGTAGTGTATTTGTTATGCAAATAAACTACAGACTTTTTCTGTTTAGCAGTCTTTCTTATTCTGAATAAGGTCAGGCTAATCCTATTACTATAAAGACTTGGAGAACAGCTAATTTCAACAAAAAGGAGATGGATAAAATGAGTCTGTTACAAGAAACAATAGGAAAGATTGAATCACTTGATCAAATAAAAATGAATGAGATAAGAATGAGACTGGATAATCTGGTGAAACCTCCAGAAAGTCTAGGTAGATTAGAAGATATCGCTATTCAGCTTGCTGGAATTACAAAAACAGTTTATCCAGACCTGAACAATAAAGCCATAATTGTCATGGCCGCCGATCATGGCGTCTATGAAGAAGGGGTTTCCGGCAACCCGCAAAATGTAACATATATACAAACACCGCTATTTCCAAGGGGACTAACAGGTGTGTGTGCGATCAGCAAGGTTTCCGGTGCTAAAGTTGTAGCAGTTGATATTGGTGTAAAAGGCGACATTTCAAGTGAGACCGGCGTAGTCATTCGTAAAATAAAACATGGTACAGATAATATAGCTAAAGGCCCTGCCATGACAAGGGATGAAGCAATAAAGTCAATAGAGGTTGGGATACAAATTGCCAATGAGGAAATTGAAAATGGTGCACAATTACTTGGAATCGGTGAAATGGGGATTGGGAATACAACACCATCCACTGCCATTTTATCGATATTAGCAGGAGTTGATGACCCCGTTGAAATCACAGGTATAGGTGCCGGGATTGGAGAAGGCGGAATTGATCACAAGGCAAAAGTAATTGATGAGGCGATTAAGCTTAATCACCCTGATCCTAAAGATGGCACCGATATTTTAAGCAAGGTGGGAGGTTTGGAAATTGGAGGGATGGCCGGTGTCATTCTTGCAGCGGCAGCGAAGCGAACCCCCGTTGTTGTCGATGGTTACATATCTACTGCAGCCGCCCTGATTGCTGCAGTGATTGAACCTAAGGCAAAGGAGTTTATGATTACTTCCCATGTTTCTCTTGAACCCGCTGCAAAAAAAGCCAGCGAACTGCTTGGCATTAATCCGTTAATGGAAATGAATATGCGTCTTGGAGAAGGGTCTGGGGCCGCACTTGTTTTCCCGATTATCGAATCAGCATGCAGCATTATCAGAAATATGGCCACGTTTGATGAAGTCGGAATGAAAATTTAACTATATACAGATAAAAAACGGGCTGCCAAATCACTCTGGCAGCCCGTTTCTTCAAACATTCCCTACTCCCCATCAATCTGCCAAGCGCCATTTCTCCTCGGATCTCCGCCGCCATACATCCCCTGGGTCACTCCGTTATCATCAAGAATAACACCCAGTCCTTGAATTCCGCCGTAGAATAGCGGTGATTCATGGCCAATCACGGAGTATCCCATATTTCTAAGGTGCTCCACCGTTTCCTCCGGCAGGGCTTCCTCGATATATATCACTTCTTCATCATTGTAAAACCGTGGCAGCTCGATGGCTTCCTGCAGACTGAGCAGGTCTCCCTGATCATTAAGCGCATAGTGATACTGCATAATACTCTGGAAAAGCATGGCAGGGATTCTTCTGCCCCCTGGTGTTCCGAGTCCGAGTACCGGTTTTCCTTGTTCTTCAAAAATTATCGGCGACACAAAGGTTCTTGGTCTTTTACCTGGTTCATAGCGGTTGATGGAATCATCGACCTGACTAAAGTTATCCAACTGATTATTGAGAAAGAAACCTTTTGTATATCTTCCCGAACCATAAAATTCTCCCAGTGAATGCGTAGCTGAAACCATTCTTCCTTCTTTATCAACAATCACAAAGTGGGTCGTATGTCTGGAATCATTTTTTTCTGAAGGAGAATCAAATAGTGTGGAAGTATCTATATCGGTTACTTCATCATAGGAAATTTCATCCAGCATACTATCGATATACTCATTGCTCATTAATGCGTTATGATCAATCACATCAAATCCCGGATCACCTAACGTATCAACGCGATGACTGTAGGTGACTTTTGATATTTCATTGATCAAATGCATATAAATATGCTGCAGTTCTTCATGGTTGACCAAATCTCCCATAGAAATATCCTCTGGAATGTCTTCATCTGGAAGCACTTCCTGCATATTTATTTTTTCAGTAAGCTGCAGTGCCTGAAGCACTACGGTTCCCGATGATGGGGAAGAACCACCATAAATGACTTGATCTCCCATATCTGCCATTGCCGGTTCTGTTATTTGCACATCATAAGCTTCAAGGTCTTCCGAGGTAAATCCTAATTCCTGTTGGAGCGCTTCTCCGATTTCACCACTATAAAAACCATCAGCTCTGTTCTCCCGAATTAGCTTCAATGTTTCTGCAAGCTCTGTTTGTACAAGGGTGTTGTTCACTTCTAATGTTTGACCACCAGGGAAAAATAATTCACTTTCCTGCGGATTCAGTTCCAAGTATCGAACAGCATTCCCTGTTTGCTGATGAAAAATTTCACCAATTTGAAAACCCTCTTCAGCTACTTCGACTGCAGGTTCCAATAGACGCTCCCATTCAAGCTTTCCGTGATTTTCATGAACCTGCTCCATTCCTTTTACTAATCCCGGTACAGCTACACTTCTTTCAGGCCATGCTTCACTTTCAGCTGCAGCCTCCCGGTAATCATAACTTACAACACCTTCTTCGGGGTCATGATATAACATCATGCCGCCACCGCCAATACCGGAGCCATAAGGTTCCACGACATTAAGCATAAAAGAGACAGCTACAGCTGCATCAATGGCATTGCCGCCATCTTCAATGATTTGCATGCCGACATCAGCAGCTAGGGGGTGAACAGCACTGACACCATACACTTCCACCTCAGCATCTTCTTCACGCTCATTACTTTCTGTATTATCTGCACCAACTGATTCCACTTGCCTTTCAGTAAAATCACTGCTGGAGTATGGCTCTCTGAATGGATCAAATTCATCCTCAAAATAAAAGTTCCAGCTGATCAATCCGATAAAAACAATCCCTGCAAGGATGTATGTAATTTTTAAATGAAATTTATAATTCATGGTGCCACCTCCACTCCTTCCAGGACACCGGCCGCATCCAAATCAACAATCAATCGGCCGTTTTCTGTCGTCCACCAGTCCTCATCCAGTTCTTTTCTTAACGTCCGAAAAATGCGAAAGTCCCGGTATGGTTTTGTCCAGCCGGCTGTTTCCCTAGGACGTGTATCTTCAATGTACATCGGCACAAAAGACATTTGCTTGGAACCGTCCGCCAGAAAATCAAGCTGTGCAATCGTGGATTCTTTTGTCCGTGTCCACCCTTGGTCAAATATAAAGTTCCCCATGCTGTTTAATACAAGCGTACGGTTACCACTTGTTCCTTCCACTACAGATACGGGTTCGAGTACATGGGAATGGTGCCCAATAACAATATCAGCCCCTTGGTCAGCCAGGAATTGCGCCTGTTGCTCTTGGGCTTCATTGGAACCAATCTGATATTCGTCACCCCAGTGGATGTGAACAATAACAATATCGGCACCGCCCCCGCCTTCTGATTCCGGTGCTTTACCTCGAAGCAATCGATTCCTTAACTCATCCCAGCCTAGGTTTTGTGGAGTGAATACACCCCCCACATAATCTTGGGCACTGAACCCCTGCACAAAAACATCAGTAAAACCAATAATACCAGCACGGACATTTTCATTTACATCAAAATAGTACATTTCCGCTGCATCAATGGCGCCTTCTGCCAATTCTTCATCAGATAAGTTCATCGCATCACCGATTCCAAGTGTATCAATCGCTGCATCCCTTGTGTGGTCCAGTGTTTGCTGGAGAGATAAATCGCCAAAATCAAGTGCATGGTTATTGGCAAGACTGACGGAATCAAATCCTGCATTTGTCAATGCATCAATTGCCCAAGGCTCCGAATAAATGTGAATATCCTTGTTATGGAGTTCCGCCTCATCCATTATCGCATTGATTTCTTCATCTTCGGTATTTAAAATTGGTGTCTCGAAATTTCCGGTTACATAATCGGATTCGTCAAAAAAAGGCTGCACATAATCAAACACACGATCAATTGGCTCATTACTGCGGACAGCTGCATCATGCACGTGACGTCCCAGCATCATATCGCCGACGAAGGACATACGGTATTCCACATCGTCCGGCCGTGTATCCTCAGGCAGATCAGCTGAGAAATACCACTGATGAGCAAAAAAAGGAACTGAGAGTACTACTAGTGCAATAATGGAGTGAAGTGTTGCCTTTTCCCGGTGCCGGATTGTTATTAATTTTAATTTTTCCTTAAAAGATAATTCCTTAGACATAGATAAACGCTCCTACTTTAAAACAAATGAAAACCGGTGATAATAGCGAATGTGAAAAATGCAATAATAAATGTAGATGAGAAGGTAGGGAGGACACCTTGCTTCTGAATGGAATTAGCAATTAAGCCCGGAACAATGACACCAATCCCCCTTAATTCCATCATAGGAAAGGGGGTGAGCGGATATAAGAAATCCATTCCCATTTTCAAAAGGATACCAACCGTCAGCATGGCGGCAAACTTCCTTCTTCCATATAAAACAGTTACTCTTCCTATTACTTGTGTCACGATTAAAAATGTCAATATACTGATCAAACCTACAACGACCACATACATTAATTGATCAAAAACAAGGGCAAGGTATCCTGGGACCACTAAGCCGGCAGGGACAATTCCCGTTTTTTCCGCATAAAGCAGAGAAAGTAGAACTCCTATAATAATTGCAATGTACAAATCTGTTCCAAACACTTCATTTACAACTCCTAATCTAAACCTGCCTTTACTCCCAACTTATGATGAAGATTTAAGAAGGAAAATTGGCATAAGCTTTTTCTTTTTTGGGTGACTTCCATTGATATTGTTTTGCTTTCTTCGAGCTGTCCAAATTTATCTCTTCAAAACCAAGTAATTCGATGGCGTCTGAAAGTTCTTGGCCGCCGCCATGAATGTTTCCAATCCCATAAATAAGGCTATTGGGTTCGAGCTCGGTTATTGAACCCATTATTTGTACTGTAGACTGTTTTTCCAAATTAATCAAAGTCGTTATAGAAAGTTTGCCATCCTCATATGCCTGTACAACGGGGGTAACATTTTTCCCTGTTAGTATAAGTTTATGTGCATCTATTTTCGGAAGCACTTCTTCAGCAAACTGAATAGTACGGTCTACACGGTCATCACGGCAATTCATGATCACTACTTTATTTTCAGATGGATAATCCTGTTCCTGTATTTTATTCCAAATATTAATAGTGGAAGTTGGGTCATTGGCAGCAAATCCATTAAAGAAAAAGCTTGGGGCAGCTGCTTTTCCAAATTGATGAACCCGCATTGCACCTGGATCTACCGGGGCATTTAACATACCGCGCAACGCCACGTCCCGTTCAATTCCAAGGATCTCAGCCACAGCTAGACCAAAGGCTGCATTTTCAGCGAACATCATATATGGAAATTCAGCCAAATAGGCTTCATCTATAAGACTTGTATCTGCCACAACCACTTCCGTGTTCCGCTTTTTTGCGATACGCCGGAAATGTTCCTCGTATGTATTTGGCGGGATTACAAGATAACCATTTTTAGGAATTGTTTTTCCAAAGGCTTCCGCTATTTGATCTAAGGTCGGCCCCATCACGTCCAAGTGATCCTCCATGACATTGGTGATAACCGTAATATTGGCTTGTACAAAACGTTCCTGAAATACATGCTGATATTCAGGATTGACCGCCATGCACTCTGTTACGAAGGCATTGACATCCCTTCTGGCCACTTTGCTGACCATCATTTTCTGTTCAGAAATATTAGCTCCTTGCAGACTTCTGA
This sequence comes from Virgibacillus oceani, assembly GCF_041521345.1. Taxonomy (GTDB): domain Bacteria; phylum Bacillota; class Bacilli; order Bacillales; family Amphibacillaceae; genus Virgibacillus_N; species Virgibacillus_N oceani_A. The sequence continues at coordinate 68,876 of NZ_JBGOHB010000006.1, forward strand.
CAATGGGCTCTTCTTCCTCTCTATCCCAAAAAAACAGCCGGGGTGATGTCCCGGTCGTTTTACCAGCCACACGCTGACCATCTTCTTTTATCATTCCCATAAGCAATCGGGTTACCGTGGATTTCCCTCGAATTCCATTAACAAGAATTTTATTCGGGATTCGTTTGATGTTTCTTTCCAATTTATTTCGTTCCAAAATACCAAGTAATAAAACAATGGCAGCAAAAAAAGCCAAAAAAATCATTTCTTTCACGGAAAATCCTCCTATCAATGCACGTCCAAAAAAGGAGAGTGTAAAGGACCGACCATTTCGAAATCCCATTTTCACCAGACTTTTTGAACTATTTCTATCAATCTTCTAACCTAAATAATATGACCTATATTATTATAAATCAATGAATAAGATAATACATCATTCTTACTTTTTCATTACCCTATTTAGAAAGAAATGAAGCATAAAAATATTAGGAAAATTAAATGAGGTTTGTATAATGTGTTATTAAATGAAACATTATTTCGTCCGGAAAATGCCATTATGGTAATTGGCTATAATGACCGAAGCTTTAGTGAAGCAAAATGGCCGGAGAAAAAAATAGAGTCAGTATGGGCAGCGGGAGATTTATCATGTGTACAGAAGAAAGAATTATAAAAACATGGTGAGGAGAAACTATGAATCCAGAGAAGATCGCTCGATTAGGACACTGCTGATTAGAAATAAACCTATTGAATTTAAATTAGAAACGGAATTAGTATTTTTACAGGTTATTGGGTTTATTATTTTTTAAGAAAAGCACTATGTTAATATTGGTAAAGACTATGCCAGTATCGTATATTAAAACAGGAGTGAGACAGACTTTCTCCACAGTGTAATGATTGAGAAATGGGATGAAAAAGAATTTTATAAGGCCAGAGACAGTTATTACGCCAGTCTGCAGTATGTAAAAGGAAAATTTGCTGCCATACTTAGTCAACATTTTGTACAGGATATTAATTTATTGGGATAGCGGGTTTATCGTCTATAATTGGAAATGCAGTGGCATAGCATTATGATGACAGTATGCAGCTGATGACCGATATGGTGGATAATCTGGCATAAAAATATTAAGGCTTGGAATAACCCAAAGTTCTCTAAGATGCATTTTCCATAAACCGTATACTGAAAATGATACATTGCTGAAAACTATTTACTCATCTTTTTACTCCTCCTGGGAATGCTATAAAATGTAAATTAATTTCTGAGAGGATGAGCAGATTGATGAAAAGAAAATTAATTATAGTATTTGCTGCTGTGCTCGCTGTAGTTACAGTACAATCAGCCTTCAGCACGACGGTTTTTGCAGAAGAAGAACTGGTGCCTGTATGGGAAGAGAAGAAGGATCATCATAATAAACATAGTTTGGAAAAGTATGAATCACTGATCATACACGAAGCGGAGAAGCTGGAAATTGAGACAGAAGGCAAAAAACTGGAAGATCTGGCAAAGGAAGTCTTTGAAACTAATCTAAAAAATATGGCAAAGGAAATGGGGCTGGATGCAGAAGGAAAGGATATTGAAGAATTAAAACAGCAGGTGCATCATGCAAAAGTTGTGGAAAAAGCGGAAGAGCTGGGCGTGGAATCCAGCGGAAAAACGCCCGAGGCGCTGGCTGAAGAAGTGCATGAAGTCATGGTTCGAAATAAAGCGGGTGAGTTAGGAATAGATGCCGCGGGGAAGGACATTGAAACCCTCAAAAAAGAAGTCTCATCGTTACTTATAACAAATGAAGCAGAGTCGATGGGGATTGATGTTGGGGATAAAGATCCAGATTTGCTAAAGCAAGAAATCAGGGACCGTAAAATAGCACAAACTGCGGAAGAACTCGGTATTAATACAGACACATTGGATACAGAACAGCAGCTTGATGAAATACTAAAGCATCATGCCGTTGAAGCAAAAGAGAGAGAGTTATTCCCATTTGATGATAAAAATGGGAAATTCCATTAATAAACTGCAGATCCCCAATGTGAATTGGGGATCTTTTCGCAACAAAAACCTTTATTCCAATTTATATGTGGAAGTTTAGCTCTGTTTAGAGAGGGATCCAAAAAATATTTGCCAAAAGTGAAAGATATGACAAAAAGGTACAAGAACATGCAGGATTTCTGCTGTTTAAGATAGAAGATTATATATGAAGCACTGACAAAATGGAGGTAATAATAGATGGCAAGTTTTGATGATTTTATGAAAATTGATTTGCGGATAGGAACTGTGTTAAAGGCTGAATCTTTTCCGGAGGCACGCACACCTGCGATTAAATTGGAAATAGATTTTGGAGAGGAAATTGGTGTGAAACAATCTTCTGCACAATTAACAAAAAGATATGAACCAGAAGAACTGGTAGGCCGGCAGGTTACAGCAGTGGTAAACTTTCCGCCAATGCGCGTTGCCGGGTATAAATCAGAAGTGCTCGTGCTGGGCGGTGTGCCGGAAGAAGGGGATGTTATTCTTCTAATGCCGGATGAAGAGACGAAAAATGGAACAAAGATTTCATAACAAAGAGGTGAGCATATTTTTGAAAGATATTATTGTTTCCTGGAGCGGAGGAAAGGACAGTGCACTGGCACTCAATGAACTGCTCAATGATCAAAATCACCGTGTAAGAGGGCTTTTCTCCACGACATCTTCAGCTAGCGGTCGTTTGCCAGTTCATGAGGTAAAAAAAGAATTTATACACCAGCAGGCCAAAGAAGCAGATCTCCCTTTATATGAGGTGGATATACCTGCAGGCGCAAGCAACGAGCAGTATGAAACAATTATGAGGCGAGCGTTTGACAGCTTTAAAAAGCAGGGGATAGAAACGATTGCTTATGCAGATTTATTGCTGGAGGATATTAAAGCCTATCGAGACGATCTCCTTGCATGTACAGGAATGAAGGGATTATATCCTTTATGGAAAAAAGATACAAGGGCAGCGGCAAATGATTTTGTTGCAAAAGGCTTTCGTGCAATTGTTACAACGATTGATGCTGAAAAACTTCCTGCAGAAAAGGCTGGTAAGTTATTTGATCAAAAATTTATCGATTCGCTTCCTGAAGATGTGGATCCGAGCGGGGAGTATGGAGAATTTCACACCTTTGTATTTGACGGACCAATATTTAAGAACCCGGTTTCAGTTAAGAAAGGAAACCAATTCAACACATTTTCCGGAAAGTTTATACATGCAGAACTAAAATAAATGGAGGCGATATAATGGCACAATTAAATTATGAAATTATCAAAACGATAGGTGTTCTTTCTGAATCACCGAAAGGCTGGACAAAGGAATTGAATTTGATAAGCTGGAATGAGAGAGAACCTAAATATGATATACGTGACTGGTCTCCTGACCACGAGAAAATGGGAAAAGGGGTTACTTTGACAGAAGGAGAAATTTCTAAGCTAGGTGAAGCGATTAAATCAATGTGAATTTTATCTTTTGCTGGTTATAGCGTTATAGCTATCTTATTTGTTGTCATAGGCTATAATAAAAAGTATAAAAATCAATCATGAGATTAGTCTTGATTATTTTTATTAGCATAGAAGCTATGCGGTTTTTAAGAACTGGAATATTACTAAAATAGAAATCATACGGACGAGTTATGGGGGACGAAAAAATGAATATTATAGAAGCGTTAAAAAATCTTTTACCCTCTAAAAGGGTGACAACCAATGAAAATGTACTAGAACAGCATAGTTCAGATGAGTCCTATCATACGCCGCATACGCCGGATGTTGTCGTATATCCTGAAAGTGCTCAGGAAGTCAGTGAAATTATGAAACTGGCATCCAAGCATAAAAAGCCTGTAATACCTTATGGACTCGGTACTAGTCTAGAAGGGAATATGATTCCATATAATAATGGGATCATACTGGATTTTTCTTTAATGAATAAGGTGCTGGAAGTAAAGGCAGACGATTTTTTGGTGAAAGTGCAGCCGGGAGTCACGCGTACTCAATTGGAAAAAGAATTAAAAAAATACGGGCTATTTTTCTCCGTAGATCCAGGAGCAGACGCAACACTTGGCGGCATGGCTGCTACTAACGCGAGTGGAACGACTTCTGTTAAATACGGTATTATGCGGGATAATGTTCGGGACATGGAAGTCGTGCTTGCTGACGGGACAATAATACATACAGGAAGCCTCGCCCAAAAATCATCTTCAGGCTATCATTTGAACGGGCTTTTTGTTGGTTCGGAAGGGACCTTGGGCTGTATTACGGAGTTGACTTTACAGGTGAAGGGTATTCCTGAAAATTCCATAGCAGGCAGAGCTGCTTTTGCTACAGTAGATGGCGCAGTAAATGCCGTGATCAGTGTGCTTCAGGCAGGAATTCCTGTAGCTAGAGTAGAGCTTGTTGATGAGGCTTCCATGATACAAATAAATAAATTTAGTGAAACAGATTACAAAGAGGTGCCTACTTTATTTCTTGAATTTCATGGTAATGAGGCAGGCCTTCAGCAGGATGTGGAATTCACGAAAGAAATTTTAAATGATCATGATTGTAAAGAGCTTGCCTTTGAGTCGGATACGGCGGCGAGGAATAAGTTGTGGGAAGCAAGGCATAATGCTGCTTATGCCTACCTGCATGGGAATCCCGGAAAGAAACAAATGGTAACCGATGTTTGTCTGCCGATTTCCGAGCTTGCCGGTGCCATAAAAGATGCAAGAGAAGCAGTGGAATCTTCTGAGCTCACAGGTGGCATTGTCGGCCATGTCGGTGATGGGAACTATCATATCTTATTAATGGTGGATGTCGATAATCCGAAAGATATTGAAAAAGCAAACCAAGTGAATGAGCGGATTGTAAAGTATGCACTTGCACGCGGCGGCACCTGTACAGGCGAACATGGCGTTGGGGTAGGTAAGCAGAAGTATCAGAAAGAGGAACACGGGGAAGCACTGGTAGTTATGCAAAGAATTAAAAAAGCGCTTGATCCGGATGATATTTTGAACCCCGGAAAAGTGATTGATCTATAAACGGTCGGGCATAAAAATGAATCTGCTGTAGCATACTAGGGTAAAATTACAGGAGGTTCAAGTCTATGTCCGAAGAAAATAAAAACAAAAATAAAGATAAGGGCAGACAGCGGAATGTGAGAAAGTATGACACGGAGCCAAACCGAGATAAAGACGTGGAGTTTTCCGAGGAAAGTGAATTTCTGAATCTGGATAATAAGAAAAACAAAAGAGAGCAATAATGAAATAGCTGCCTAATGACTTAACGTTGAGAATGCAAACAAGCAATTCACAAATAATGTCGCAGTGGTATTCACAATAGAATTCACTGCGATGTTTTTATTGTTAAATTAGGATATTCACTCTTTTATTTGAAATGCATCTAGAAAATCAAATCACTCTCATTTTCACAGATATGAAATAAATATTTCCCTCTTACCAATTTCCAGCAAATTGATATACGAATTACACTCAGAAACAAAGGTATTTGAATAATTGTTAAAAATTTAATAGAAAAACAGAGAGATTGCGATGTTTTACACTTAAAGCTAACGAAGTAGGTTTGTGGTTAATGAAAAGTAGAAGTAAATGTTAAAATTTATAAAGCGCTTTTAATATCATCATTGGGGGAATGTGTTGTCAAGGCCGTAAAGGTTTATCATTATGATGCTTTTAGTAAAGAACCTAATAAGGGAATCCAGCGGGAGTAGTTTTAAACGGAGATGAATTAACAGATGCACAGATGCAAGAAATTGCTTTTAAAGTAGGATTTAATAAAGCTGCTTTCCCAGTTAATTCGGAAGTGGCAGACCTAAGAATACGTTTTTTTATGCCAGGTCACGAAATGAATTTGTGTGGTCATGCAACAATGGCAACTGTTTATGCGTTAAAAATGAAAGGATTATTAGGTGGAAAAACAGAATTAACGGTTGAAACAAGGGCAGGAATTTTACCTATAACTATTAATTCGACTACTAAAAAAGAAATAATTATAACGATGAGCCAAGCATCACCAACATTTGAAGAGTTCAATGGTTCAAAAAAAGATTTAGCTAATTCAATAGGCTTACAAGAAACCGACATAAATGATAATTTACCAATTCTATATGGAAGTACAGGTACCTGTACATTATTAATTCCAATTAAAAACTTAGATGCTTTTAAAAGATGAAACCAAATAATAAAGATTTTCCTGCTGTTTTGAAGGAGAAGCCTAAATCATCCATTCATCCATTTTGTACAGAAACTTATGACTCTGATGCTGACATGCATGCTCGGCACTTCTCTTCGCCGTATTCAGGTACTGTTGAGGATGTCGTAACAGGTACTGCTTCAGGGGTAATGGGAGCTTTTTATGCTAAGTACATAAATAAGGATTTTAAAGAATCACTAACTCTTGTAGTTGAGCAGGGGCATGAAATTGATAAAAATAGTCGGGTAGGAGTACAGATTTCTAAGAATGGTGAATCAGATCATGTTCAAATTACTGGAAATGCAGTTCGTGTTAATAAATTCAATTGTATGTTAGAAAATTAATAGTTTGTGAAGAATGGAACTTAAAGTAAAGGGTGCAATTGATTAATAAGAACAAAGTAATTTTGGCAGCGTAACCTAAAAGACCCTGAATGACTTCAAGTGGAGCTCCGTTATTCAATACATGTGTTGCGTAACTGTGTCTAAGTTGGTGAGAATGGATAGTTTTATTAACCCCAGCACGTTGAGAGATTCGTTTTATGATATATCTCATGTGAGCTGCACGCTCTCTATGGGGAACTCGTTCTGTTACAAATATAGCTGGATCCTTGTCACTTCTACTATTTAAATATATCTTTAGATAAATGTTACATCGAATATTAAAATACACCTCTCTTTCCTTATCTCCCTTTCCTTGTATAATTGCTGATTGACTTTCCAATTTATGCTGTTCTGATCCAGTGAAATGATTTCTCCAATACGCACCCTGTAGAAAACATACATTCTAATTATCAACATCATCTCCAAACAGCAGAATGAAATAATCTTTCAATAATTCTGGTATATATTATGATAATTAATGTTTAAATCAAATTATGATATTCAGCCAACGGGGCAGGTTAATAGTGAAGAGGTTTTAACTTTATTCCACAATCCAGATAAAATATGGAAAAACATGAAATTGGTATTATTATGTTTTAGGTTATTTAAATGTTTGGTACAATAAAGCATGCGTATTATCGATGTTTTTTAAGCCTAAACAAACCTAAACTTGTTTTTAAAATTATGGAGATATAGAAAGAATAAAAAGGAGGACAAAACGATGAATGAGTATGGGACACTTCAAGAGGCAAACGGTCGTTATACTTTAAGATTTGAACGGCTTTTTCATCTTAATCCAGAAGATGTTTTCCGTGTCATAACGAATCCTAGTTCCTTCACCCAATGGTACCCTTTCGCCACCGGGGAGATGGATCTTAGACTTGGTGGCAAGATTGCCTTCGATGACGGTGAAGGAACGACATATACTGGAACCATTACAGAGTTAGAGCAACCTTATTTATTTGGTTTCCTTGAAGTTGATGATCTGATAAACATTTCATTGCAGGAAGATGATAAAGGTTGTCGAATGATCTTTAGCCATACTTTTGACGATGATTCATGGGCAGTTAATACAGCTGCAGGATGGCATAGGTGTCTGGATGTATTGGTCCAGATCGTCAATGGTAAACCAATTAAGTGGTACGATAACTCAACCCAGCTGCGTAAAATCTATAGTGAAGCATTTAATGTGGAAAGTTAAAAGATTATAAAAAGGTATTCCATTATAGGATGCAATAGGTTAAGTATAATATTTCACAAAATAGCTAATCTTCCTAATAGAAAAATCAATTTATAATTTAATTTTATGTGTCTGTATTACACGGGAAATGTCCTGTAATCCTTAACCCTGCAATATTTTAGCTTTTGCTTTATTCGGGGTTATGAGCTTGATCGTTTCACAAAATGATATATAAAGATAGCTTAATATTCCATCACCTTTGTAACTTTTTTCTTCTTCATAAATAATTACATAAATAAATCATTAATCCATAAAATAAACCTAAAAGCTAGGAGGGTATTTTGTGGGTTATAGTGATTATCGGGAAGAAATTTATGTAAAGACAGAAGAATTTAATGAACTTATATCACGCTACTGGAACACTTATTCCGGTTTTGATACATGGCAGTTTTGGGTATCTTTGCTGCTTTTTTTACTCCCATTGGCTTTACTTTTCTTTACAGTTGATCGAAAGAGGGTTTTTGAAGTCTTTTTCTTTGGCTATACGGTACATATTTTATGGACATATGCCAGTATCATCCTTGAAAACCATAATTTGATGAACCATACACACTTTCCTTTCCCTGCTCTACCATTCTCATTGAATATAACGACTTCTATTCTGCCTGTTGGTTTTTTGCTTGTATATCAGTATACAACAAAATATAAGAAGAATTTTTACATGTATGCCATTCTTTTAAGTGCTGTATTTGCATTTGGCTTTGCAACGATAGAGAAATGGCTGGGCTTAATAGAGTTTCATAAGGGAGCAAGTAATTTTCATCTATTCCTTGTTGACCTTGTCGTTGTCTTTATTTCATATTGGTTCACATTGTTTATAAAAAGATGTAAAGATAATCATGCCAGAATGAAAAAGTAAACACTTTCAGGATAGCTTCTTAAATTTCCTGGTAAAAACAAAGAACTCGATGAAAACATAAGCCGGCGTGTCTTGTAAGGATTGTGAAAACATTACATTAGAGGGTGTGATTTTGAAAGAAGATCACATTCTCTTCATTAAAAAGACTTGAATTTTAATTTACCTTGTTATACAATTGTTAAAACGAACGTTCAGTTTATAAAGTGTCATTAATAAATAAAGGAGAAAGGTTTATGGCTAGGCCAAAAGGTCAAGGTGAAAAAACGAAGGAACATATTGCTAAAAAGGCAAAAATCATTTTTGAACAAAAAGGTTATGCTGGAACTTCAATGGAAGATATTCGCGAGCTTAGTAAAATAAGCAAAGGTAGCATCTATTATCATTTTAAAAACAAAGAAGAGTTATTTCTATATACAGTAAAAAAATCTCAAGAGGTTTGGAAGGCAATGTGGGAAGAACATGCAAAAAAGGTGGAAACTTCAACAGAAAAACTTTACCTGCTTGCAAAATACTATGCTTCTGACATGCAAAAAACTTTATCACATACTGTTCCAGAATATATGGCCACTGAGAATTTAGACAAGATGATGCAAGGTAAGATACTTGATTTGATAAAACCCGAATATGAGGTTTTCTATAAAATTATAGAAGAGGGAATACGGAATAAAGAATTTAAAAGCAATCAATCACCTGATGATTTAGCTTATATTTTATACAGCACACTCACAGGTTTAAGTATCACCCAATTCGTTGGTTATAGTGATCAACAATTCCTTATACTTTATCAGAGTGCAATAGATATCTTTCTAAAAGGAATATTAAAAGATAATACCCCTTAAAAAAAGAAGGGGTTTTAAAATAAATTTTAATAAACCGAACGGTCAGTTAAATTATGAGGAGGAAATGAAATGAAAAGCTATGATATTCAAGTAATGCCAATGAGAGAGGCTGAAAGTGATGTATCCAGGGAAGTAGCTAATGTTTTTGTTGATGGATACGAGAAAGATTTAGCGTTTCTTTCAAACAATCGTGTAAAGTTAATTGAAGCATTTCAAAAAATGATCTGCCCGGATGTTTTTTTCTTTGCTACTTTAGAAGGGGAAGTCGTTGGAATTCTTGCTTGTTCTAATAACCAAAAACGAGGATTGACAATGGATAAAACAATTTTGAGAAATTCATTTGGCTATGTTAAAGGGAGTATCGCCTATCATTTTATGAAAGATGAGTTTAATAAAAAATTATCTTACCAAGATGACACAGGTTATATTGAATGTGTTGCCACCACAAGTAAAGCGAGAGGTAAAGGGGTTTCAACCTCTCTGATGAATTATGTATTAGAGAATGAAGATTATCATCGTTATACTCTAGAAGTAGTGGATACAAATGAGATTGCTTATCGATTATATAAAAAATTAGGTTTTACAGCGTTTGAACGGAAAAAAGAAAGTTTTTCAAAGATGAAAGGCTTTAAATATAGAGTCTATATGGAATTATACAATCCTAAGTAAACAAGAAAAAATTAAAGTGTGGCATCCAGCAAAAATGCATATTCCACAATAGGGTGTACTTATAAAATAGGGCTTAGAGAAATTATTTCTCTAAGCCCTATTAAAGTGGTTTTTATTGAGGAATCAGTTTGAAAATCGAGTGAATTATGCTGCGATCTATCATTATGCACCTCACAAGTAAATCCGATTATTGGTCAGGTTAAATTTCACCTAAGATATTTTAAAATCAAATCGTTTCTCATCTTTAAATTCTCCCTTACTAAAGGTCCGTTCGAGGAAAGTAACGTTATTCTGTTTATCCACCAATAAAACGGTTGAAGACCTGGTTCCGTACTCAGGCGTTTTAATAAATAGGGAGGAAAGTTTTCGTTCAAGCTCCAATCCTATTCCAGTCTCCGGCAGCGAAGAATCATCTGCTTCTTCAGCATCGGCAACAATCGAAAAGAGCTGAGCCGGATCCATCTTATTTTGTCCTTCCACATATTCTCTCAATTGCTTTTTTCCTTTTATTACTTTTGGCCATGGTGTATTCAGGGTAGCGTTACTAAGCCCGTGCGTTCCTGGTTCAATTTCAGTTGTTTCTTCCAGTACGTTATTATAATGAAACAGCCTATCTGGAGTTCCAAAGAGAACATTAAAACCGACATAGTCCTTTCTTCTTTCCTTCAGATGTTGAAGATGCTCTTCGGGAGATTGGTCGGCCGTTAAATAATCTTTCACAATTTCCCCTCTGGATAATTCTCCTTTTTTCATATGGTCAGGATCACGGTAGTTGGTTAAAGCGGCAAAACGTCCATTTTTAGAGATGCCAAGCCATGTACCTTTTTGCAATAAGTCCTGCCCTGCCAGAATGTTGGGCTCTTCATCCCAAAATTGAGCGGGTGCTGTAGGCCGCTCGTAAAACTCGTCTCTGTTGGCAGCAATAATCAATTTATAATTTGGATGGTCATTCACTTGAAAATTTATCAAACACATTGCCTTGACTCCCTTCTTTCTTATATTATACGTGGCAGATGGAGATAGGATCAAAATTTTAAACTCAAAATCTGATTAGTAATACAATTGGTTTACAATACGATGCCATGGATGTATTGCCAATGGGATTGGATTCTGCTTGCTGCGTTGTATAGTAATGACGAAATAAAAAATGGTATCTTTCCTTTTAAAAAAGCGGGGATGATACAAGTGAGAAGGTGAAAAATATTATCAAACTGCGTTATGACCATAATTAGAAAACAGTTTGTATCACAACAAGAAGCCGCCTGCCCACATGCCAATGGAAAACAGTAAACCAAATGTCCAGTGATGACGGGCAGCCCTTTTCATTCCTTTCATTTCTTCTTTGGAGGTTTTTAACCACGTATTTGCTGTTGTTTGGACAATTAAAGCAGCAATAATCATCACATAAAAAAACATCCCTGCGGATAGGAGCGTATAAAGAAGTAAAAGCAGTTCCAGCTATAACAGGACTAATGGTTCCACTGAAAGTCAATGGACGCATGAGTTGAAATCAGGAAAAACGATACAGGTATGAATTTGCTTGAAAACTATCTATTTTTTCTATTTCCGTATCGCTTATAACTTCGACGGATTCCATGCGGCAAGGCGGATCAGCTGCCCAATGAGCGGCTGTTTAATTCCATTTTCCGCTTCCTTCCACAGAAATTCATCGTTAAAAATAATCATCATTTCCCGGTATGTTTCCGTATGTTGTGTTTCATAAATAGTTCCACGTTTTGATCGGTCCAAATACGGTACCAAGTAAAATACCGGTGATAATAATGAAAGATCTTGCCAGGGGAAATAAGTGTCGTGTTCCTTTCATCAGTGAAATAAGGAAATAATACTGTTTGGCAAGGGAACGTTTTAATGTGACCGGAATAACTTCCCAGTCGATAAACATAATACCGCCTGTCCAGGTGGTTGCCAGCATGATGTATAACCAGGATAAGATCCCGCATTGCTCTCACCCTTTCTTATCTCTTAACTTTATTTCATTCCTTTATTAAAAACGTGATAATTATCACGAAATCATTTAGGGATGTGTAATTTTTGTGAAAAAAAAGACTGTCGGTAAAATACCGAATCAGTCTTTTGGGGGTAGCGTTTTTAAAGGGTTGGCGATAAGCCAAATTGATTAATTTGTAACAGTAATTCCTTCACGCACTTTTTCAATCCATTGGAAAGGATCTTCTTTTTTTCCATATTGAATGCCTGTTAAAGTTTCATATAGGGATTTCGCAATAATACCTGTTTGTGCGCCGTTTATGAATATATCTTTTCCATCCCAGTTTAATTGGCCAATTGGAGATACGACGGCAGCGGTACCTGTGCCAAATGCTTCTTCCAAGGCGCCGTCCAAATAGGCCTGATACAGTTCTTCCATGGAAATCCTCCGTTCAACAACCGGAATATCCCAATGCTTCAATAATTGGATGACTGAATTTCTTGTAATACCTTCAAGGATACTGCCATTTAACGCTGGTGTAACAATTTCACCATTTATTTTAAAGAAAACATTCATGCTTCCTACTTCTTCAATATATTTTTTTTCAACACCGTCTAACCAAAGTACCTGTGTAAATCCATTCTGTTCACAGATTTCCTGTGCTTTCAAGCTTGATGCGTAGTTGCCGCCAGTTTTTGCTTCACCTGTTCCACCTTTTACAGCACGGACAAATTGGTTCTCTACCGCAATTTTAACCGGGTTAATGCCTTCTTTGTAATACGCACCAACAGGAGAAAGAATGACCATAAATTTATAATGATGTGAAGGCGCAACACCGATATATGCTTCCGTGGAAATAACGAATGGACGAATGTACAGAGAAGTCCCCTCTGCAGTCGGTACCCAATCTCTATCCAGATCCACCAGCTGTTTAATCGCTTTCAGGACAAATTTTTCATCAATAGCCGGTATACAAAGGCGGTTATTTGAATGATTCATCCGTTTGAGGTTTTTTTCAGGACGAAACAGCTGAATATCCCCATCCGGAGTATAATAAGCTTTTAAACCTTCAAATACTGTTTGACCGTAATGGAAAGTCATTGCGGACGGATTGAGCGTGATTGGCTGGTATGGAATAATTCTGGCATCATGCCACCCTACAGGCTCGCTGTAATCCATTATAAACATATGATCCGTAAACGTTCTGCCAAAAACCAAATCATCCGAATTTGGCTTTTCCTTCCGATCTTTTATATGCTCCACTTCAACTCTCTGGTCTTCCATGTCACTATCCCCTTGTTGTGAAAATTTAATATTAATCTTACGCCATATATCGCAGAAAATCAACCCTTCAAGTTCACTTTTTTTAATAATTCTTATTTTGCTGTATAATAAAGTTAGTATATGAGTTAGAAAAGGGGATGACTGGGTGATTAAAGCAATTTTATTCGATTTAGACGATACATTATTATGGGACGAAAAAAGTGTTAGTGAAGCTTTTAAAGCGACATGTCAGCTGGCAGAAGAGAAATATAATATAGCCACTGATATATTGGAGGAAAATGTTCGTAAAAACGCAAGAGAACTGTATGCCTCCTATGGAACTTATCCATTTACAAAAATGATTGGGATCAACCCATTTGAGGGTTTATGGGGAGCTTTCCCGGACGAAGGGGAGGACTTTCAGAAATTGAAAGAGCTCGCGCCCGATTACCGAAAGGAAGCGTGGACGAAAGGTTTGAAGGATTCGGGTGTGGACGATCCTGATTTTGGCTATGAATTAGCAGAGGCGTTTCCGATTAACCGGAAGAAAAATGCTTTTGTTTATGAAGATACATATTCTGTTCTTGATCAATTAAAAGGAGACTACCAGCTGCTGTTATTGACAAATGGCTCCCCGGATTTGCAAAATACAAAGCTTGACATCACGCCGGAGCTGATGTCTTATTTTGAACATATCATTATATCTGGTGATTTTGGAAAGGGCAAGCCGGATCCATCGATATTTACACATGCTCTGGAGCAAGCGGGGGTAAGTAACGAGGAAGCCTTGATGGTAGGGGATAATATAATGACTGATATTCTTGGTGCCAACAAAGCGGAAATTGACTCCGTATGGGTGAACAGACATGGGAGAGAGCATGGTGAGGTGGTGCCGACGTATGAAGTTTCCAATCTGGAGGAACTATTGGTGCTTCTTGCGGATATTAATCGGAGAAAGCAAATATAGTATAGAAATGGCAGGGTAGTTTAGAGACAACTATCCTGTTATGTTACACATTATAAAAAAAGAATGCCCTCACCACGAGGGACATTCTTTAATCACACAGCTTTTACTTAAAGATCTACAGCAGTTACATCTTTAATTTCTTCCAGGCTGGCCAACGCTTCTTTTTCCTTACTTTCCAGATATTTATCAATGGTGAGCATCATAATAGCATTTCCTCCGATATCGGAGCGGTCCACCTGCATGGTGGCAATATTTACATCATGCTGGGCAAGAAGATTACCCATTTTTCCGATCACGCCTGGCTGATCTTTATGGTGAATGACGACTATATGGCCTTTTGGCGTTACATCAACGCTGTATTGGTCGACTTCCACAATTCGCGGTCCAAGGCCATTTAGTAATGTACCGGAAACACTGCGCGTCTCTGACTTGGTTTCCACTTCAACGCTGAGTAAATTAGTAAACCCCTTGGCTTTTGATGTCTTGTTTTCATGGATGATAATTCCTTTTTTGTCCGCCAGATAAAGGGCGTTAACATCATTCACATGGGATCCCAAATGCCGTTTCAGTAATCCTTTTACTGTGTTTCTTGTGATTGGCGCTATTTCTAAACCGGACAGATCTCCTGAATAATAAATATTTATTTTTTCAGCTACATCGTTAGACAGGTAGCTTAAAAACACCCCAAGTTTTTCAGCTAAATTAAAATACGGCTCAATTTTACCAAGTGCTTCACCGGAAACGGAGGGGAGGTTAACCGGGTTTTTCACTTTATCACTGGTTAAGAAACTAATAACATCTTCACATACATCAATTGCTACATTTTCCTGGGCTTCCACTGTGCTTGCCCCAAGATGCGGGGTGGCAATGACTTCCGGTAAATCGAGCAGCTTATGGTCATGAAAAGGTTCTTCCTCAAATACGTCTAGTGCTGCACCGGCAACTTTTTTAGAAATAATTGCATCATATAAAGCCTCTTCCTCAATAATGCCTCCTCTGGCACAATTGACGATGTGTACGCCTGGCTTCATCATATTAAAAGCATCTGTATTAATTAAATGCTTGGTTTCTTTTAAAAGTGGTGTATGAACGGTGATGAAATCCGCCCTTTGTATTACCTCTTCAAAACTACCATAATCAAGTCCCAGATTTTCGGCTTTTTCTTCAGTAAGAAAAGGATCATATGCAATCACATTCATGCGCTGGCCTTTTGCTCTGTGGGCAACTTCTACACCGATTCTTCCAAGCCCCACAATGCCCAGTGTTTTATTCTTTAGTTCAATGCCTACATATTTTTTTCGTTCCCATTGTTGATTTTTCAGAGATTGATAGGCCTGGGGAATCCTTCTTGATAGAGACATAAGCATCGCCATCGTGTGCTCGGCCGCAGAGTTGGTGTTCCCATTCGGTGCATTGACAGCGATAATACCCCTTTCTGTAGCTGCATCAAGGTCTATGTTGTCAACACCGACACCAGCTCTTCCGATGATTTTAAGCTGTTTTGCATGGTCGATAATCTCCCGGGTTACTTTTGTCTGACTTCTTACTAACAATGCATCCGCATTTGCAATTTTCAACTTAAGCTCTTCTTCTGATAGACCTGTGGTCATATCAATTTCAATGTTTGGCTCGTTTCTTAACGGTTTTATTCCTTCCTCGCTGAGCGGGTCAGTAATTAAGACGCGAAAAGTCATTATTCCACCTCCATTAGGTATATATTCTGAGCTGCTTGTACGCCTTTGCCAAGTTCGATCTTTTTCCCTATTTTGTATAAACCAATTTCTATCAAACTTAACGTTTGCAGTATATCAGCTGGTGAGCAATAGCCCATATGTCCGATTCGGAAAATTTTTCCTTTCAACTGATTTTGCCCTCCTGCAATCGATAAACTGAAATCTTTTTTTAATACTTCTCTCAATTCATCTGGCTTAAAATCTCCCGGTTTTATCGCTGTTACCGTTGGAGAAGCAGCCTCGTCTGTTGTAAGTAAAGGAATATCGTGCTCACGAAAACAGATTCTTATCATATTCATCATTAATTGATGTCGTTTATTCACTTCCAATAAACCTTCCTCATGCATTCCCTTAAGCGCCTCTTCCAAACCGAACAGCAGGCTGACAGCAGGCGTAAATGGTGTTGAATCATTGGCCAAATTATCCCTGTATTTTCTCAGATCCAAGTAAAAACGGGAATGGGGATTATTTTCTATCACATCCCAGGCACGCTTACTTGCAGCAATAAAAGCAAGTCCGGGTGGCAGCATCATTGCTTTTTGTGATCCGGTGACTAATATATCGATGCCCCATGCGTCCATTTCTGCTTCAACGGCACCCAAGCATGAAACACCGTCCACAATAAATAATGCATCCGAGTGGTTATGTACGGTTTCAGCAAGCTCCTGAACTGGATTTAATACGCCGGTGGATGTTTCACAATATGTTGCAAATACTGCTTTAATGTTGCTGTGATTAGCCAGAAATTCCTTTACAACTTTCGGGTCAGCGCCATTTCCCCATTCTATATCCAAACGATGGGTCGTCATTTCATATGCTTCACAAATCTTGGCGAATCTGTCACCAAAGGAGCCGGTAACAATAACTAAGACTTCATCTCCCGGCCGTGCTGTATTTACGACAGCAGTTTCCAGTGCTGCTGTACCACTCCCGGCAATCATCATCACCTCTTCTTCTGTTCCGAACACCGGCTTAAGCTGTGGTTTGATACGGTGAATCAGGTCTTTCGTATCCTGATCTCTGTGTCCGATCATTTGCTGTGTCATGGTACGCTGCACACTCGGCGGAATAGGGCTTGGGCCTGGAATTCTTAAAAACTGTTGTTCTCTTAGCACGATCATTACTCCTTTCTTTGTTTAAATCCGAACATTTAACGTAAAAAAATATGTAACGTTAGCTAATTGAAGGATTAATATTAATCAGCATAGCAGAATGAACGAAAATGTCAACGCGTTTGCATAATTGAAATAAATTAAATTATAACATGAAAAACCTCACTTGCGTAAACAAGTGAGGTGTCTATTTCTGTAGTATCTATGGTTATTACTGTGAACAATTAATCTCGCTGAATCATATCTTCCCTCATAGAAACCGTATCTGCAGTAGCGTCGTTTCCCATCCTTAATTGATTGTCTGCGATTATTACAATTTCTCCATCTTCTATTGCTTCTATGAACTTTTCAGCCTGTTTTTCCGATATATTTCCTTCTGTCAGCTTTTCATGAAGCGTTGAATGTGAATCGGTGTTATTCGAAAATAAGCTTTGCATCTTTTCCATAAATGTTGGTTGATTATTTTGATCGTCAGCCTCGCTTTCAACATTAACATCCGTGTTTTTAATCAAATCTTCTGTGTGGTCTTCATGGGTAAATAGAGAGATATTACTGGATTTGTAACCTTTTAATTCCAGAGTGGTTACCATTTTTCTCACTTCATCCGTGGATTCATAGGGTCCAAAAACTTCATTTCCCATCCTTTTCACCTCCTATTAATTAGAAGTATATATTGTTTTATTCCCGTTAATATATGAATTAAACGAAGTGAATCAGCTCATCTTAGACAAAGCTATGTTTGTCTTGATAAGGTTAAGGAAATAAAAAATAATACTGATCAATATATGAGGAGAATATAATGTATAAAAACTCGGAGAAATTTTTAACGGCATTTACAAAAATTGAGAAACAATTAAAATCTCGATTGGATAATCGAAGGGATGTAGGGTTTTCCCGATCTGTAAAAATATTGCAGAGTTCAAATGCTATAGTAAGGCGCTACATTGATGACTTATTGTCCTTTGCTGAGCTTCGGAATGCAATTGTACATAATAAAATTGACATGGCCTATGCGATTGCAGAACCGCATGATTCCATTGTGGAGCGAATCGAACGAATAGAAAAAGAGCTAACACACCCAAAATTAGTCGGTTCTATGTTTAACAAAAAGGTGTTTGCCTTCAAGGAAAATGATTCGCTGGTGGACATGCTGATCATGTTCCGGGAAAAAGACTTGTCTAAATTTCCCATATATGAGAATAATATGTTTAAGGGGTTGCTCACCCAAAAAGGGATAGCAAAATGGCTTGCAAATAATGCAACGGATCCCCAATTGGC
Organism: Virgibacillus oceani; assembly: GCF_041521345.1. Taxonomy (GTDB): domain Bacteria; phylum Bacillota; class Bacilli; order Bacillales; family Amphibacillaceae; genus Virgibacillus_N; species Virgibacillus_N oceani_A. The sequence goes on from NZ_JBGOHB010000006.1 coordinate 87,336, forward strand.
AAAAAAGACATCTATTAAGGAAGTTCTTCCCTTTGAGGGGGAGAATAATTATAAATTTATTGCAAGTAAAGTTTCTGTTTACCGGGCTGTGGAACTTTTCAGGGAGCAGGTTGGCAGAGGGAAACGGCTGGAAGCATTGTTAATTACGAAAACTGGCATGCCGGAAGAAAAACTGGAAGGAATAATTACGGCTTGGGATATTTTAGATACGAATTAATTTGCTTATTTTCATCAAAAGACTGGAGGTTAAAGCATGAACACCAAAAGATGGGTTGCGCTTGCGATAGCAGTGGGGTTGTTTTTTGTTTCGATTGTTTTTCAATTTACAACGAATGTTGCTACAACCAATTTTGAAGAAACATTTAGTTTTTGGGATAGAGAATTTGAAGAAAATGTCATTGAGGAAGGAGACTTTAATGAAAGGATTGCTGTTCTTCATGTGGAAGGAGTGATCCAGGATGCTTCTACAAACGATCTAATGTCATCTTCAGCCTATAATCATAAGGAATTTCTGGAGATGCTGCAGCACGCTGCGATGGACAATACGGTGAAAGGCATTATTTTGCGCGTGAATACTCCTGGTGGGGGTGTGGTAGAAAGTGCTGAAATACATGATCAGATTGCAGAAATACAGGAAGAATATGAAAAACCTGTATATATATCTATGGGCAACACTGCAGCATCAGGCGGTTACTATATTTCAGCTCCAGCTGATAAAATTGTTGCGCACCCTGCCACTGTAACCGGATCGATCGGCGTTATTATGGAAAATATAAATTTTGGTGAGCTGGCGGATGATCTTGGGATTGACTTCAATACGATTACAAGCGGGGAGTATAAGGATATCATGTCGGCTACACGTGATATGACAGAAGAGGAGTTTGAGATTTTACAGACAATCATTGATGAAATGTATGATGATTTTGTACAGGTTATTGCAGATGGGCGAGGCATGGATGAAAATGAAGTTCGTGACTTAGGAGATGGGCGAGTCTACACTGGCCAGCAGGCACATGAAAATGGGCTTGTTGATGATTTGGGTTCCATGAATGATGTGATTTCCATGATTCAAGAAGATTATGATCTGCAGCAGGCTTCTGTCATTGAATATGAAGCGAATGTTGGTTTTAGCCAATATCTTATGGGAGCATTTAAGAATACCTTTGGTTCTGATACAGATATGCTGGGACTCCAGGAATTGCTAAGACAATCCAATGCACCAAGTGCCATGTATTTATATACGAAATAGGAGGTGACTCTAATGAGTGAAGAGCAAGAAGTATCCAATACATGGACGGAACCAAGATTTGCCGGCTTCTGGATGAGGTTTTGGGCATATTTGACTGACTTGCTTATCGTTTTCAGTATCAACGGCATTTTGCTAAGTCCTCTAGGTTTTATGAATGACGGACTCCCGCTGGAAATAGGCTTCTGGACGGTAGCAGGGATTGCAGGCTCTGTCATTTTTTATTTGTATTTCCTGCTGATGACCCGATTTTACTCCCAGACGCTCGGGAAAATGATTTTCGGCTTGAAAGTAGTGCGGGAAGATTTTACAGCATTAAAATGGAGTGATCTTCTTTTCAGGGAAGTGGTTGGCAGGTTTTTTCACCGTGTGTTTTTCTTTACTTTTCTGCTGTATATGATGGTTGGTTTTACGTCAGAGAAGCAGGGAGTGCATGACGTTATCGGAAATACGCGAGTGATATTTGGCGATTGAATGGTTAAAAACTGGGGATAAACCAAGCGACCAAACCCTGGACATAACATATAGCAGGTGGAATTCTCACTGAATTTGAACAAGCCATTCACTCTTAGCGAGTTTGAGGACAATAAGTAACTATTGTCTGTAAGTGTAGATATGTGTAGGCAATGGACAAAAGTGTGAAGGTAACTCGGGAGATTCTGTGAGACGTAGAGTATGGGGAGGAACTCAATCCTTTAGGAAAGGTTCCCCTCTATTCGAACGCTATCCCAATTCTTATTCATATACTTCGGTCATCCAGTCAACGATGCTTTGCTGGCTTTCTTTTCTTAAATCTTCCACGTTATAATGGGCAATAATGTTTCCGGCTTTGATCGCTACAACTTCATCGAGGATATTTTCCACTTCTCTAATCTCGTGTGTCGTTAGGAGAATAAGTTGTTTTTCCAAATCCACAAAGGAGATAAGCCCTTTTACAATCGAATTTCGCACCATGGGATCAAGTCCGGAAAACGGCTCATCCATCAAGACGACAGGTGCACTCCGGGCTAACGAGAGAACAATTTTTACTCGCCCGCGGTTCCCTTTGGACAGATGTTTTAATTTTTTCATTGGGTCAAGCTTCATAAATTTCATGATCTCATATGCTTTTTCTAAATCGAAATCCGCAAACTGACTAGCCTGAAATTCAATCGCCTGCTTTACATTGAAAAAGCGATAGTACTCATCAAGTTCTGAAAGGTATGAAACAGATGAAGCATTTTTTCGAGTCACTTTTTCCCCGTTCACCGTGATTTCTCCGCCAGTAGGATGGTTTAACCCGGCAATCAGTTTTAACGTCGTTGATTTTCCGCTGCCATTCTCACCAACAAGACCAATTATTTTTCCTTTCGTAAGCGATAAACTAACCTGATTTAATGCATTTTTTGTCCCATATTTTTTCGTTACATTCGATAATTTAATCATTCCTTACTCTCCTTCTCATCTAAAAATTCAGTTACTCCCCGTTTAATTTCCGCTTTAGTATAGCCCATTTCATACATTTGCTGTGTGAAATTCATCATAATTTCCGCCTTCATTTCTTCACGGATGGATGCAAGCACATCCTTATCCTCTGTAACAAACGTCCCTTGCCCGCGTTTTGACTCTACAATTTTCATGTATTCCAGCTCCCTATAAGTTCGTTGTACCGTATTGGGATTGACATTGACTTCCATGGCCATCTCTCGAACAGACGGAAGCTTATCTCCCGAAATTAATTCTTCGCGAATAATTCGTTTCTTGATGAGTTCCGCGATCTGTTCGTAAATTGCCTTTGAAGAATGGAAAAGATCTGCCATTTTTACACCTCAGCTTTTTTTTCAATGATCCAGCAAGCAGTGATAAACATAATCACTGTGACAATAAGTTCTCTTACAAAATGTCCGATATAGAAAACAGATGCTTCACTGATTGTTTCTACTTCAAAGGCATCTTTAACAATACTGAATTCAAATTCGACAGTAATATCCTTTAATTGAATAGCACCCCAGTTTGTCAGTGTTTCCATGAAAGCCAAATGAATAAACTTATCATAAGCCCAAGCCATTATGAGGAAAACTATGAAAGTCAAAATAAAGCTTAGAAAGTCATTCATTCTCTTGCTGAGTGTCAGAAAAATCGACCAAAAGAAAATAAACGTAATTGCAATAGATAATCCGTAAACAAAAATACTAATTGATATTAATCCAACAATATTAGCAATTGTTTGTTCATTGAAAATATCATAATGATGATTGAAAAATAAAGCTAATGAGGTGATCGCAATAATAAAAGTAAATCCCTTAAATACTATTCCTGTAACAAGTTTTGAAATTAGCAATCCTGCAATTGGCATTGGAGTATGCAGCCATAGATGCAGCCTTTTTCTTTCCACATTTAAGCTATATAAGGAATAGAACATCAGAGAAAACACGTGCAGCATCACTATGATTATAAAGGCTGCTGTAAGAAATTCTTGTTCATAACCAATATAATTGCCAAAAAAATACCCCCCTGCAACCACACCTGCAAACAAAATCAAAGCAACAAGAAAAGCAGGCAAACCAAGTCGAAATTCCTTCTTTGTTAAAGCCAACCATGCATTCATTTTACATCCTCCTATAATGTATCAGTGTACTATTTAAATAGTACACTGATACATTAGTGTTTGTCAATATACTTTTAAAAAAAGGTTTGACACACAGTGACTTGCTGTGTGACAAACCTAGGCCATAACATATAGAGGGCAGTAAAATATATCCTTTTAGCCCAGACTGGGAAGTAACGATATAAACTTACCAGATCGCAATAAAAATATACCTTTAGAGTAACTGAAAAAGAACATAAAGTTATAATAAATATATAATTTCATAAATGGAAGTTCCCGATGTAGTATAGAACTTTTTGAAAAAACCGTAATACATCGGGGTTATTTCAAAAAAAGGGTTGAACAAGTGGAGTAAGAGGAATCATGGTGCCATGAACGGTAATATGCGCGAATTGCATGGTGAAAATCAGAAATGGAACTTGATTTGTGTTTTGTCGCACGCTTTTATCTTTTTTCCACAAACAACAAAATAAATGTAGCAATTGGCCCAAGCAGTAATGAAAGTAAAAACCAATTAATCCCAGTACGATTCTTCCCCTGTGCCAAACCTGCATTAATTAAGGCCAGTGTTCCCCAGCCTACGAAATATTCATTATTCATTTTGTACTCCCTCCAGAAAGCTAGATGTTTTTCCTGACGGCTAAGGCTTTTACTCCAATATAAGACCAATAAGTAACCGAATGAAGAAAAATCATTGTCGTTTTTGTCGCTCATAACCCCTCTAAACGAGCGAATGATATATTTGCTTCATTAGCGCGAGGCAGGGTTTCAAAAAACAGGACAGTTCGTATTTTATCACAATATATTCTTGTGTTGAGAAGAAATCTGAATTAAAATAAAAAGAAGGAATATTCAGCAATTGATTCATTATAAAATATCATTTGAGGGAGTGGAGAAAATGAATACGGAAACAAATATCCATAGCGACCTGGAAAAAATGTTAGCGCGTACAAGACGTAACACACTGGGAGATTTGCTGGTAAGAACCCGGGAGCGTATGCCGGAAAAAGCAGCTGTTGTGTATGAATCACAGCGACTAAATTATGCTGAATTGGACGACCTGGTTAATCAGACTGCACATGCATTTTTGGCAGATGGTATGAAAAAAGGGGACATGATTACCGTGATGTCCAAAAACAGTCTTGATTTCATTGTGGCGAATTTTGCCCTGGCTAGAATTGGAGCGGTGATGATTCCGATTAACTATATGCTTTCCACAGAAGATATTCAATATATTCTGGAACATGCAGAAATAAGCGGGTTTATTGCTTCTGAAGAATACGCCCCAATCCTGGATAAGTCAGCAGGGAGGTTAGAAATTAAATTCCGCTATTTAATGGATGTGCTTGGTTCCTTTGAAGGAGAGCTATCGGTATGGACGCCGTTATCCATGGCACGTGACGGTCAGCCTGCAGATTTTGTTGATGCGGATTTACACGATGACGACCTTGCTCATGTACTGTATACAAGTGGAACAGAATCACGTCCTAAAGGTGTCATGCTTTCCCATAAAAGTCTGATCAGTGAGTATGTGAGCTGTATAGTGGATGGTAAAATGGAGTCCCGCGATATTGCTATTCATGCTTTGCCGCTTTACCATAGTGCGCAGTTGCATGTGTTTCTCGGTCCAAGCATATATGTAGGAGCGAGCGGAATTGTTCTCGGTTCGGCGAGTCCGGAAGTAATTTTAAAAGCGATTGAAATAGAAGGGGCAACCCAGTTATTTGCACCGCCAACTGTATGGATTGCACTTCTTCGCCATAAAGACTTTGATAAACGTGATTTATCCACCCTGGAAAAATGTTATTACGGCGCTGCAATTATGCCGAGGGAAATTTTAAAAGAGCTTGCAGAACGCCTGCCAAATGCGAAGTTTTGGAATTTTTACGGACAAACGGAAGTCGCTCCTCTTGCTACCGCATTGCAGCCGGAGGATCAATTGCGCAAGCTGGGTTCGGCTGGCGTTCCTTCCCTGAATGTGCAAACAAAAATCGTGGATGAAGAAGGGAAGGAAGTAAACCGAGGGGAAATTGGTGAAATTGTCCACCGTACTCCACATGCGATGAAAGGATATTTACATGACCCGGATAAAACGGCAGCATCTTTTAAGGACGGATGGTTCCACAGTGGAGATTTAGGTGTGATGGATGAAGAAGGGTATGTCACAATTATTGATAGGAAAAAAGATATGATTAATACAGGTGGTGTCAATGTTTCAAGCAGGGAAGTGGAAGAAACACTTTATCAATTGGAGGCTGTTTCAGAAGTGGCTGTAATCAGTATTCCTGATGCTTACTGGATCGAAGCGGTATCCGCCATCATTGTTCCGAAAGAAGGAATGAGTGTAACAGAAAAGGATGTAGTGGAGTTTTGCCGAGCACGATTGTCGAAATTCAAGGTTCCTAAATATATTGACTTTACGGATGAGTTGCCCAAGAATCCAAGCGGGAAAGTGTTGAAAAGATCGTTGAGAGATAAATATGAAGCATATTGGAAATAGGTGTTTTAAAAAGCACTATGTTTAGCGGCATAGTGCTTTTGCATTAAATAAGAATAGGTTACCTTTTATTTTGCAACAATAGTACTGGAGGTGTTTACAGTGAGCAAAAAGAAAAATCAGTACAGCAAACGAAGAAACGATACGAGCATAAACCCACAAGGTTTAACTGAAGACACGGAAGATCAGCAGCCTAAATCCCAGTTGGAACAGCGGGCTAAGAAAAAGAATACAAAGATTTAAGAAGGTGAACAGTATCGATCATACTTTGAAATATTTAATCGAGGCGTTGTCGAATTATAGGGCGAACAAACTATGTCAAAGTGTCATTGCAAAATTAGAAAAAAATAATTACAAAAGTGAGGAAATGTTTGTAAAAGCACTGGATGAAGAAGAAACAACTTATTTAAATGATGTACTGGAAAATGAGTTGGCGTACGCTAAACGGGTCCAGTATGACGAAAGGGTGAAAGAACTGACAGAGGTATATGAGTTGTTATTCTAAAATTAGACATAAAATTAGGATATTATTCCCATTGCAAAATAGCAGTGAAAGGTTTAATATATAATTATAAATACAAGCTACATTGTTCGTATTTCACTTAAGTTTTAACCTCTAAAGAGATAATAGGGAGTTTTACATTGAGACTCAAATGTCGAGCCGTCATTGTGTAGCGGAAGACAGGAAAGTTTCTGCAGACACCCACCTAGTGATGTGGTGGTTAAAAACTTGTTATCTTAAATACGGCAATTGTGGCCTGTATCATACATAGTATTGGGAGCCGGTTTCTTAAATGAAGCTGGCTTTTTTGTTGTGGGATAGTGGGGGCGTGGTACCTATCCCGCTGTATAAGTAAAACAGGTCTCTACTGATTTGAAAATGGTATTATCTTCTTATCGCTCGAACTGGTAGTGTTAAGTTAAGGAGGAGATCAAAATGAATTTTCAATATGAGGCATTGGATCACGTACAATTAGCATCACCAGCAGGGAGTGAGGAACAGGCGCGTGATTTTTACCGGAATAAGCTCGGGTTTAATGAAATAGAGAAGCCGGAAACATTAAAGAAAAATGGGGGAGTATGGTTTCAGGCAGGTGCTGTTCATATCCATATTGGGGTAGCAGAACAATTCACTCCAGCAAAGAAAGCACATCCGGCCATCCGGGTGAAAAACTTAGAAGTACTAAAGGAACACCTGCAGAACGTCGAAATAGATTTTACTGTGGATGACCGTCTTCCTGGGGCAAAACGGTTTTATGTTTCAGATCCATTTAAAAATAGAATTGAATTTTTGGAATGGGAATAAGTTCCGTGGGAAATGCCTCTCCAAGTTAGAGTGGTTAACTTGGAGGGGCGTTGTTATTTATAAAAATAATTAAGTTTATACCAATGCTGTTTTCCATTTTTTTGTCTCTAATCTTTTATGATAGATTTTCATTCGCTCACGCGAAATCTTGAAATATGGAGTGGGCTTTACTTCCAAATTAAATAAATCATGTACTCCATGTGGTGCACTTAGAATGAGTTCCCCTTTATCATTCAATTGAACGGCAAGAGCCGTAGCCGTCTCTGGAAATTTGGCGACTGCATCTACGGTACTTGTGTAAGGGTCTACGTTATTCCTTACATGCATTCTTGCTTGGTTTTTTACAGACCAGGGTACGTTAGGCTGCAATGCCAGCAGTTTCTTCTCAAAGCGTTTTTCCTCCGATACATTCAAATTGGTATCATCAAAATAAACAATATCCACGTCTGTCAAAGGAGTCCTATCTTTAAAATGATGCAAAGCATCCCACACTTTTGATCGTACAAAACCTGCACAAATCCAGCAATCAGGTAAATGGAATGTTTGTACTGTTTCCAAAATATCCATCATCCATGCATCTGAACGGATTAGCTTAATCACATCTTCTTTCGTAGCTATTTTCATCATCTTCCCCCTCGTATTTCATTATAAAGACATTATTTCCAGGAATACAGTGACTAGGTACCATTACGGTGAGACGAGCATTTAGCGCAGTCCCAGATCTTTACGGTGGGACGAGCATTTAGCGCAATCCCAGATCTTTACGGTGGGACGAGCATTTAGCGCAGTCCCAAATCTTTACGGTGGGACGAGCATTTAGCGCAGTCCCAAATCTTTACGGTGGGACGAGCATTTAGCGCAGTCCCAGGCACTGTAAGTATGATACAATGGTTATTGTTTGTAGAGCGTTTGCAACGAGGAGATGATTGATATGAGTAATACTAAAACAGAAAATCCGGAACAGATAAACAAGCTTCCCATCGTTGCAGTACTTATTACTGGGGCGTTTTTAGCCATTTTAAATCAGACATTGCTTGCTACTGCCATCCCCCATATCATGGAGGATCTAAATTTAACAGAGAATACAGCTCAGTGGGTAACAACTGTTTTTATGCTAGTGAATGGGATTATGATTCCAATCACAGCCTTTTTAATTGAAACTTTCACAGCAAGAAAATTATTTCTAACAGCAATGAGTATATTTGCATTTGGCACACTGGTATGTTCGTTTGCTCCCGATTTTACGTTGTTAATGATTGGACGGGTTATTCAGGCTGCCGGTGCAGGAATTATGATACCCCTTATGATGACCATATTTTTGCTGATCTTTCCCATTGAGAAAAGAGGGACTGCAATGGGGACAGTTGGACTGGTCATTGGATTTGCACCTGCTCTGGGGCCGGTTATTTCCGGCTGGCTGGTTGAACAGTATCCATGGAGAGCATTATTTTATGTTGTACTGCCCTTCGCTATTATCAATATAATCATAGCTTATTTTGTAATGAAAAATGTGACAGAACAAACTTACCCAAAGGTGGATGTATTATCTATTATTCTTTCTACTTTAGGTTTTGGAGGATTGCTGTTAGGTTTCAGCTCTGCAGGAAATGTTGGCTGGACAGATACTGTGGTGGCTCTGTCATTGTCTGTCGGTGCTGTATCACTGACCGCTTTTATTCTAAGACAGCTGAAGCTCAAACAGCCTATTTTGGAATTTCGTGTGCTGAAAAATAAAATATTCACGATAAGCACAGTTATCGGAATGATTGCTTTCATCGGGTTGATTGGGGCAGAAACTATTTTACCAATTTATATGCAGACGATGGCAGGGTATACTGCGCTGCAATCCGGGTTGATAATTCTTCCCGGTGCGTTGATTATGGGTTTTATGTCCCCGGTTAATGGCAGGATTTTTGACAAATTCGGTGCAAGGTATCTGGTCATTACAGGGTTAACGTTATTAACAATTACTTCTTTTCTTTATACCACGTTGACACCGGAGACGTCGCTTGCTTTTATTACGACTGTTTTTGCCATACGTATGTTTGGAATATCGATGATTATGATGCCCGCAACCACGGCTGGCTTGAACCAGCTACCGAATAAGCTAATTCCGCACGGTTCTGCTATGACGAATACAATGAGACAGGTGGCAGCTTCGATTGGCACGGCCATTTTGATCACGGTGATGACAGCGACTGCATTAAACACCGGACCTGATGCAACTCCTGCTGATTTAATTCATGGTGTGAACATATCTTTTTATGTTACTACAGGACTTTCCTTGATAGGTCTGGTTTTAGCTTTTTATATCAAAGGAACAAGGCCGACAGCGCAAGCCTGAAAAAGGGTAGAAGTACGAGTGAATTAATAGTTGGTGAGGTGTTCCATTGCTTATGGGGGCACCTTTTTTTATTTGTGGGTGATTGTTCGGTAAATCGAAAATTACAGCATGGCAGGAGTGGAAATTATTTCCCCAGATGCCAGTTCCATAGTGGCAATTCCATTCTTAAAGATTGGTAGACAGTTTTTCTACGTGGTTGTCTTTCTACGTGTTTACAAATGTATATGTTTTCTTAGATCCGATAAATCGATTTAAATATTAAACGTTTAAAATATATCTTGTCTAACAACAGTCTATTCGCAAAATTATTGACACTCCCGTATATGCAGTGATAAATTTGTATGAGTATAATGCAGATGCACTTGCATTGACTGCTGATAAATTGAATCCATTACAGCAACTACATAGCAACTCTGGCCTCCTGTGGGGAAAAATACTGAATGAAACGAGTTTTGATTATGCCTGATCATCATCTATTAGTCGACAACCTTACCTCAGTATGGTGGATAGTGCTGGTGGCAGCACTCGCACCAATAATTGCGCTTATCTCGCGTAGATATGTGCCTGATGTGGTTTGGCTGCTTGCATTCGGAGTTATCATTGGTCCTAACATGCTCGGGCTGGCTGAGCAGACTGAGGCCGTGGAGTTTCTTCGTGAACTGGGCATGGGTTTTCTGTTTTTGCTGGCAGGTTTTGAAGTCAGTACCTCTGATATGCGAGCGCGCCAAGGCAAACATGCCGCCCTCACATGGATGATTTGCGCCGTATTGGGTGTGGGTGCTGGCCTTTTACTTACCAATGGTGAATTCCGTGTAGCTATAGTGCTCGCTATCGCCTCTACTTCAACGGCTCTGGGAACATTATTGCCTATCCTGAAGGACTCAGGGGGGATGAATACCCCACTGGGCAGGGCGACGATGACGCATGGTGCATACGGAGAGCTGCTTCCAATAGTGGCCATGTCACTGTTGCTTTCCACGTTCGCAACATGGCAGGCTTCGGTGGTTCTGATTGTCTTCGCCATCATTGCTGTTCTGGTAGTCGGTATTCCAATACGATTCATTCGAAGGGTCCCACTGCTTGGCAAGGCCGTGGTATCGGCATCCAATACAACAATGCAAACGACGCTGAGAATGACTGTCTTTGCATTGGTTACCCTAATGTTACTCACAGCAATATTTGAACTTGATATCGCACTGGGAGCATTTTCTGCAGGACTCCTGCTCAACGTTGTATTTAAAACTTTTTCACCAGAGCATGGGAAGGAAATTGCACACAAAGTTGAAATTGTAGGGTTTAGCTTCCTGATTCCGATTTTCTTTGTCACCAGCGGAATGGGAATTAACCTCGGTCAGGTGCTCGGGGAATGGCAGCTTCTGCTGGGATTCGTCGCTTTGATTGCGATTGTTCGCGGTTTGGTGGTCTTCCTTAGAGAACGTTGGAGCAACACATATTCCGGTATCGAATCATCGAGAGAACAGATTGCTTTAGGCTTATATTCCGCTACTGGGCTGCCTATTATCGTTGCAGTGACACAGATTGCTGCGTCTTCGGAGGTTATTGATCAGGTAACGGCTGCTACTATGGTGACTGGCGGGGCACTGACGGTGCTCATCTTCCCCCTTATCGCAAACTTCATTCTGCGGAAAAATAACTGAAAAGACAGCTTAAGTGGTGATTCACATAGCATTTGAGCGCGTAGTTCTAAGGTCCTTAGACGTTGAAGAAATTGAAAAAGTACTGAAAGCTGAGATTGATGTCAATCTCAGCTTTTCTATTACTAGTATAAGTAGTAGAATCTAAGATAAGTGAGTGAAACTAATGTTACATAAACAGGTGGGGCCTCTGTGGGTTGAAGCCGGTTTTTTAACGAAATTATATAAATAGCGACTGAAAGATATAAAACTGCTAGATATGTTTATCAATACTACAATACAGATGGTGAACAAACTTAGTGAATTTCTTACCGAGAATTTCTCCGTGGATGGGATGTTTCCAGTAGTGGGACTATAAATATATAAATATCTCTAGGCGAACAATGGGTCCTGCCGCGAAAGTTATAATCAATTCTCTTGACCCTTTCATCAAATCATCTAATTGGTCAGCAACTGAAGAAGAAGGTCCTATTCCGACCTGAAAGGTCGTTATTTAAATAGATTAATGAAACGTGTGCTAACATTCTGCAAAGGGTAATCAAGTCATTTACACAAAATTATTGACACTCCCATTACCAATTTTCCCATGATAAAATACAGGATGTTTAAGATATATATAGAAATATATATTAAGGATAAAATTTAGGTGGGGGAATACGAGATGAATTTTAACATAAAAACAAAGCACACGTTAATTGATGAAGCATCGATAAAAGAGTTGCTGCATGATTATAATCTGGATAAGATCAAACAGTGTCAGTTTCTCACAAGCGGGTTAAATGATACGTATTATATCAAGGATGCACGCCGTGCTTATATTTTCCGGGTATACCGTCATAACTGGCGGGACGCGTCGGGGATTTTATTTGAGCTAGATGCATTAAATCATTTAAAGAAACAAAAGTTTCCCCTTTCTTCACCTATCAGTAAAAAGGATGGGTCTTATCTATGTGAAATCAAAGTACCTGAAGGATTGAGGTATGGTGTGTTATTTTCATATGCAAATGGGGAAAGACCTATAGTAAATACAGATCATTCCTTTCTTATGGGAAAAACACTTGGTAAAATGCATGTACAGACGGATAACTTTCAAACGAGAGAGGACCGAGGGTTTGAAATAGACACTGCTTATTTACTAGACAAGCCAAGTTCATTCATAACGCCTGTACTAGAAACATATTTTGATAAAGAAGTCGTAAAGTCCTTCCATGATACCATTGAAAAAATTAAAATAGAATTGGAAGAAAGGAATTTGGAAATAGGTTTTTGCCACGGGGATTTTCATAATCACAACATGCATATCAAAAGCAAAAAGCTGGAGATTTTTGATTTTGATTGCTGCGGAATTGGTTATCGTGCTTATGATATTGCGGTCTCCTGGTGGAATTTGATCACTAATTACAAAAATGATGAAAAAGAATGTTGGGATGCATTTTTGCAAGGATACCTGACTGAACGGGATTTACGTAAAGACGATTTTTATGTATTGCCTTTTTTGACAACAGCAAGAAGAATCTGGCTCCTTGGTACCATGCTTGAAAATGATGATGTCTGGGGAAGAAACTGGATAAACAAACAAGCATTGGAGTTATTTATACTGCAATTAAAAACAGATCATATAACGGGTTAATAGGAGTGTGGTGGTAATGGAAATAACTGCAGGACTTTTATTCTACGCTGGTTTTCTGTTCTTCACTTTGGTTACAGCCATTGTAAGTAATTTTAAAAACAGGCTGATACCTTTTGCTTATATAACAATTATTCTCTCTCTTGCTGTACCGCTTATGAATTTATTGTTCATCACCGGTAAGCCTGCGGATATAACAAGCACGTCATATCTCTTGCAAGAATTTCAAGCAAGGAATCTTTGGGCTGTTCTCCTTATCATCATGTACATCTATTTGGCTGCGTGGATTGTGTTGTTTATTTATACGCTGTACGGGAAAAGTTTTAACAATGGATATCGTTATGTTTCTGAAAAATGGAAAGAACTATGGATGTATATTTCAAAGAAAATAAAAGAATTAAAGAAACAGAAATCTATGGAAAAAGAACGTAAAGCGGGAGAAAAGTAATGAGAGGCGTTTTTCTTAATTTAGATTTACCTTTCACTTGTAGTTTTATGAATATTTCTATAGTATATTGAATAATATTACATTGGTGCTTTAGCTGGTGCATAAATCCGGAAATCATTTGGAGAGCCGCAAGCTGCCACTTGCGACTCCGACAGTTACCTTAAGGATGCGGCGGCTTTTCATTGGATAAAAGTAATGTTCCCGTACGGTCAGACATCCAGGGACGAGTTACTTTTTTCCACGGGTATCAACAATTAACAGAACTAGCGTAGCAAACATAAACATAAGATGCATCGTCGTGTCAATCGGAATCAAAATTTTTCACCCTTTCACCGGGGGGTTTTTTCAGCCGCCAATAAAAGAATTCTATAGCTTTAACCGAAGCTCATCCAAGGGTAGTCCTGTCATTATCAGTATACTATAAAAAATACATTTAATGTGGTAATTTTTAGAAAATGGTACAAAGTTCACAGCTTTCTGATATAGTCCTAAAACTTATTCACTGTAAAACGCATGCAAATAGTAGCATGCTTTTCCACCCTAAAAGTAACTTGTTATACTGCTTTTTTCCTATGTGAAAATATGGGATAACTATAAGGAGTTCAAGCTGAACTAGTGCTAACTATGAAATATGGAATCCGTAATTCTTGCTTTATGTTTCAATTTTACTTATAATAATTTTTAATATTCATCTTAAAAAAGGCGATGAAGAGGAAAAGTAGGGTTTAGCTATTTTTTAACAGAGAGCTTCGGATGGTGAAAAGAAGCAAAAATACGAATCTGAACAATGGCCTCTGAGCTCCGTGCTGAACGTATTTAAATACCAGTAAGTTCCGGCGGATTTGGTAGTCGTTATTTATACCAAAGTATAAAAAAACGTTGAAAAGTTTTTCGTACTAGTTGAGGCTGTATGTGTGAGCATGCAGTGAAGTAAGGTGGAACCACGTAAATTCAACCACGTCCTTACCGTTTTTCGGTAATGGCGTGGTTTTTTAATTTTTATATGGGAGGACTTGAAATGAAAAGAAGCTTGGTATTGCAAACCGACTTTGGACTTAGTGATGGTGCTGTAAGTGCAATGTACGGCGTAGCAATTTCTGTAGACCCTGATTTGCGCATATTTAACTTGACCCATGATATACCAAATTACAATATATGGGAAGCTTCCTATCGGTTATTTCAGACGATCACGTATTGGCCGGAAGAAACGGTTTTTATTTCCGTTGTCGACCCAGGAGTAGGAACAGAGCGTCTAAGTGTAGTTGTTAAAACAGTAGATAATCAATATATTGTGACGCCTGATAATGGTACTTTAACCCATATTAAAGATCATATCGGCATTGTGGAAGCCCGTATGATTGACGAGAAGGTGAACCGGCTTCCGAAATCTGGTGAATCGTATACTTTTCATGGTCGTGATGTATATGCCTACACCGGCTCAAGATTGGCTTCAGGTGTTATATCTTTTGAGGATGTTGGTCCGCCTGTAGAGGTGAGTGAAATTATCGCATTGCCAAAGTCTGATGCAAATGTAGAGGGAGATGTGATCTCAGGTCATATTGATATTCTGGATATTCGCTTTGGCAACTTATGGACAAATATTAACCGGGAATTATTTAAACAGGCTTCCATTGCCTATGGCGACACGCTGGAAGTGACGATCACTCATAATGATCAGCAAGTGTATAAAAATTATATTAAATATGTCCGTTCATTTGCTGCCAGCCGCCTTGGTGAACCGCTTTTGTATGTAAATTCGCTGGATAAAATCGGCGTCGCGCTTAATCAGGGATCTTTTGCGAACGCGTATCATATTCGGACGGGGAGTAATTGGAAAATAAGTATGTGTAAAATGGAAAAGGGGGCTAGGGTTTGATTCGTAACAACTTTTGTGATTAAAATCAGTCAAAGGATAAAAGAGAGGGCTTGCCATTGCTCGAAAAACTGAAAAGCATCAAAATTTAATACCAAGAGAAAGCGTCTCGATTACCTCATTGGCTGAAAACTGTTGAATGAAGACCTCGAGAAATCTTCTCAGGTATATGAATATGGGAAAAAGCAAAATGAGACACTAGGGGGCGCGGCAAGTTATGTAATTGTGTATCTGCAGCCGTTGAATCACAAAAGAATCGTTTCGGGTAAGCAATGTGTCATTATATTGTTATATCTCGGACAGCCTTACATCTTCTTATCAAGTATACTTTTAATAGGAATTAGTAGTATGTGAAAGAAGGTGTACCTATGCTGGATATTATTCTTGATGAATTTCACTTTTCGACGATGTGGAATGGTGGGATATTTTTATTTACTCTGTTTGCATTAATTATTTATTTTTTTATTTTACCTGAGGATGATAAGTTTTCGATAAAAAAAGCAATCCTTTTTGTAGCAGGTATGATTGCTGTATTTGCTGCACTGGGCAGCCCGTGGAATATTATTGGCAGAATCCAGTTCAGCACGCATATTATTCAATTGATTTTACTGCTGTTCGTTGCGCCGCCGTTATTAATCATGGGCTTTAAAATGAGAATATTCGATAAAATTAAATCGATTTCTTTTTTGGATAAATCATTTCATTTCCTAACTAAATCAGTTGTAGCAACAGTTCTGTTTCAATTGTTTTTTTATGGCTATCACATTCCGGCTATTTTTGATTTCGCACGAATGGATCTTTATTTAAATTACTTTTTTCTGTTGGCTATTTTTATAGCGGCTATATTAATGTGGATTCCGATTATATCGCAAAATATATTATCCAAAAAGCAAAAAATGGGCTATATATTGATAAACAGTGCACTGCTTATGGCGTACAGTTTGCTTTTAATCCTTTCAGGAGAGGCACTTTATGTCATTTATACAGATGTTGATTTATTCGTATCTTCCCTGGAAGCCTGTTTTCCAGATTTGGATTCAGTGCCTGATGACTTTTTTGCTGCCCTGCTTCCATTTGAGCCGATACATGAGCAAAAACTTGGCGGCTGGTATTTATTGGCAGGACAACTCATTATATTTGCGGTTGCGGCCTTGCTCACATCTCTTAAAAAAGGTTGTTCAGCATAGCGTATTGGTTGACTTACGGCTTTCTTTTCCACTTTTTGTGAAAAGTAAGCCTTTTTCATGGTCTAGGAAATTATAAAATTTGTGAGCTGTGGTTAAATTGATAATGTAATTTAGCCACGGCCAGCTCCAGCGCCCAGCGCGACTTCCTTCACCTCCGTACGATAAGTCAACATTGGCACCGATGTTGAAGGAAGGCCGACTAAAATCGGACTTTGCGTCCAACGTCGGCATCCCCTATGAAGGGGCATGTTTCCTTTATCTCCTACGGAAGGAATGATCAGCTAAATACGCCGCTTTGCGCGGCAACGCTGATCCACCTTGCATGGCCAATCTTTACGGTGGGACGAGGAACTACTGTACCGTAGTCCCAAGACGCAGTCCGTACGTCGCTAAACGGGCGTTTCCGCTTGTGTTCTGGAGAGTTGTTAACAAGTACCATAGAGAATACTTGCTTATTTTATGTATAATAGAGTGAGAGACTCATAGGGGGGAATAGCATCTTGAAGAAAAAAAGATGGATAAAAATTGGCGTGGGACTGCTTTCCATCCTGTTAATTATAAATATGATCGCAAGTTTCTATTTTTATAATCTAGCCATTGAGCGGAATGTGAAGGACTTCTTAGTTGATAATTCCGATTTGGAAGTCTCTGCAGAAGCAATGGATATTTTTATAGATGGGGGTTGGCGTGATTGGGCAGATAACCAGAAGTTCGAACAATGGGAATTGACTTCATATGATAGCCTGAAACTTCAGGGGTACTTTCTAGAAGCAGAGGAACCATCGAATAAAACTGTTATTTTTGCCCACGGCTATCTCGGACATGCAAGAGATATGGCTTTATATGGACAATATTACTATGAAGAGCTCGGATATAATATGCTTACAGCCGATATGCGGGGGCATGGCCAGAGTGAAGGAGACTATATCGGTTTTGGCTGGCATGACCGGCTGGATTATTTGGATTGGCTAGATCTTGTTTTGGAAAATCAGGGTGAGGATACGGAAATTGTGTTGCATGGCTTGTCCATGGGCGCGGCGGCGATGTTAATGGTCAGTGGAGAGAAACTTCCTGTAAATGTCAAAGCTGTGGTTGCCGACAGTCCATATGCAAGTGTGTATGATTTGTTTGATTATCAGCTTGATCGAATGTTCAACTTGCCATCATTCCCAGTACTTCCAAGTACAAGTCTGGTTACGCAATTACGTGCAGGATATTCCTTGACAGAGGCCTCTGCAATGGATCAGGTGAAAAAGGCGGAAGTTCCTATTTTATATATTCACGGAAAAGAAGATACCTTTGTTCCTACAGCCATGGCTGAGAAGTTATATGAAAATACGAAAAGTGATTCGGAAATATATTTATTTGACAACGCCGGTCATGGGGAAGCATTTGTCACACAGGAAGAGAGATATATAGAGAAATTGAATGCTTTTTTGGGAAAATATTTGGACTAGGAAAAAGGGACTGCCACATAAGTCGTAAAACAGACTTAGGGAAGGCAGTCTTTTTCTCATTAATGTATTTCCCCAATCATCTATACTTAACTTGATCGGCCTGTATTTTTCAGGTGAAAGTGGTTTGACAGTTTGTTCATAAAGAAAAAAACCAGTTGCTCACCAGGTAAAATCAAACATACAATGTATAAATATAAAAATACTTGCATATTTATGTATATAAATCTATAATAATGAATAATTATCATTGAAACAGTTCAATTCAGTCAATCAGAGGAGAGATTTTCATGTGGAATAAAAAAATACCAAAAAAAGTGCTTGTCATTGGCTCTGGTCCTATCGTCATTGGTCAGGCAGCTGAATTTGACTATGCAGGAACACAGGCATGTCTGGCACTCAAAGAAAAGGGTATTGAAGTTGTGTTGGTAAATAATAACCCGGCTACCATTATGACGGATGAACAAATTGCCGATACGGTATATATGGAGCCTTTGAATATAGAAACATTGGAAAAAATAATTGCCAAGGAGCGGCCAAGCGGGATGATTGGCACGCTTGGCGGTCAAACAGGGCTGAATTTAACCGTGAAATTACATGAAGAAGGTATTCTGGAGCGTTATCATGTCGAATTGCTTGGCACCAGTGTTGCTTCTATTCAAAAAGGGGAAGACCGGGAAAAATTTCGTCAGCTGATGATTGATATCGGCGAACCTGTCTCTGAATCTAAAATTATCTCGACACTGGACCAAGGAATGGATTTTATAAGTGAGATTGGTTATCCGGTAATTTTGCGCCCTGCTTATACACTTGGTGGAGAAGGCGGGGGCTTTGCCTATAATGAGGAGCAATATAAAGACCTGCTGGAAAAAGGCTTAAAACTCAGTCCGATTAACCAGGTGCTTGTGGAAAAGAGCATCAAAGGCTGGAAGGAAATCGAGTATGAAGTAATGCGAGATTCCTATGATCAATGTGTCATCGTCTGTGGTATGGAAAATATTGATCCCGTTGGTGTACATACCGGGGACTCTATTGTGGCAGCACCTACACAGACTATTACAGAAGCTCAGGAAAACATGCTGCGGAATTCTTCTATAAAGGTAATAAAAGCGCTGGATGTAGTTGGCGGCTGTAACATTCAGTTTGCCCTTCATCCGCATACGAATGAATATTTTATCATTGAAGTTAATCCAAGGGTCAGCCGATCCTCTGCGCTGGCTTCAAAAGCAACCGGGTACCCAATTGCTCATATATCAAGCATGTGTGCTTTGGGTTTATCCCTGGACACTATCCAAAATCCAATGACCGGGGTTTCGAATGCATTGGAAGAACCAGTGCTGGATTATACGGCCGTGAAACTGCCGCGTTTTCCATTCGATAAATTTACAGAAGCCGACCGCACTTTGGGCACACAAATGAAGGCAACCGGGGAAGTGATGGCCATTGATCTGACATTTCAAGCCGCTTTAAATAAAGCGGTACGATCGCTGGAGTTAAATAATTACAGTCTTCATTGGCCCGGGTTTTCTGAACTAAGCAATGATGAAATAAAGGATTTGCTGGAGGAGCCGAATGACTTGCGGCTTTATGCTATTGCTGAAGCTTTTTCCAGAGAAATTGCAATGAAGGAAATCCAAGAGTTAACAGAAATCGATCCATGGTTTTTGAAAAAAATGAAAAGCATTATAGAAATGGAAAAAACGGTAAAGGATTATACTTTAGCGGAAGTGCCTGAAGAGATATTACTTAAAGCAAAACAAATGAATATGAGTGACGTACGAATAGCGCAACTAATCGGTTCTTCTGAAAAAGAATTAAGAGCGGATTTTAAGAAGAAATCACTGGTGCCTGCCTATAAAGCTGTTCAGACAACAGGAGAGCAAGATGCCGTTCATTCTTATTATTACTCTACTTGGAATGAAAAGCTGGAGGATGACGTGAAGCCGAATCACGAAAAGAAAATACTTGTACTCGGTTCTGGTCCAATTCGAATTGGGCAGGGAGTTGAATTTGATTACTGCTCTGTCCATGCGGCGCTGGCAGTGAAGAAAATGGGGTACAAAGCAATTGTGATCAATAATAACCCGGAAACTGTCAGTACTGATTACAATGTTGCGGACCGTTTATATTTTGAACCATTAGCTGCAGAGGACGTTTTAAGGGTGATTGAAAAAGAAAACGTGGAAGGCGTACTTATTCAATTTGGTGGACAAACTGCGATTAATCTGGCAGATGAATTAAGGGAAGAGGGTATTCACATTTTTGGAACACTGCCTGAACAAATTGATCAGATGGAGGACAGGGAGCAGTTTTATGACTTTTTAAATGGACTAAATATATCTCATATATCTGGTCAGATTGTTCACCATCCAGCCGAATTGACAGAATCTGTCTATGAACTAGGCTTTCCAGTTTTGATACGTCCGTCATTCGTCATCGGAGGACAGTCCATGTTTATTTGCTACGATAAAAGAGAATTGAAAAATAATGTTCAGCGAATACAGAAAGATACAAATGACCAATGCTGGCCGTTGCTGATTGATCAATATTTACCTGGAAAAGAGTGTGAGGTTGATGTCATCAGTGATGGAAAAGAGATAATCATCCCAGGTATTTTTGAGCATATTGAAAAAGCCGGGGTGCATTCCGGTGACAGTATAGCGGTATATCCGCCGGTCACTTTGAGTGAAGATGTTAAAGAGAAAATCATGGATATAGCTCAGATGATAAGCAGGGAGCTTCCGATTGTGGGTATGATGAATATCCAATTTGTTGTTAAAGAAGAACATGTTTATGTGCTGGAGGTTAACCCGCGGGCATCCCGAACGGTGCCAATCATGAGCAAGGTTACGAGTATTCCGATGACGGAATGGGCTGTGAAAGCTCAGCTTGGAGAGGGTTTACAGGAGGAAGCAAAGCATGTTAATGAACGGATGGAGCCAGGATATTTTACAGTGAAAGCACCAGTGTTTTCCGCGAATAAATTAAAAGGGGTGGATCATGTATTAGGACCGGAAATGAAGTCTACGGGGGAGGTAATTGGGATTTCCCCGTCCAAACAGGAAGCATTGAAAAAAGCAATTACTTTTTCTTATGATGTAAAATCCTTTATCAAGAATGGCAGTAGGTTGTTTGTTTCTGTTTCTGATCGTATGAAAGAGGAAAGCCTGGAACTGATTCGCGATTTGAGTGCTCTGGGATTGGTGATTAATGCCACAAGAGGAACAGGAGCGTTTCTCACATCGGCAGGCGTGGAACCGGAAATACTTGTGGAGACAAGAGAGGAACTGCTTGATTATTGGAAAGAAACACCTCCGGATCTTGTGCTGAACATTCCTAATCAAGGACGGGAAAAAGAAAAAATAGGCTATTTTATCAGAGAACTGGCTGTCCGCCATCAAACCCCATATTTTACGAGTTTGGACACCTTAATGACACTGTCTGAATGGCTGCACGAAGCAGAATTAAAGGGAGCCCCATACTCGTTGAATAGCTGTACGAAACACCTGCGTATGGTCAGAGCGTAAACACGGGGACGGTTTTTCTGTTGCAGTTTTGCAACGAAAGAACCGTCTCTCTGTTTCACTTCTTTCGCTGCCAGTAGTGTATGGCGAGCTGGGTGCGATCGCGGAGTTCTAATTTTTCTAAAATAATGGATAGCATGTTTCTCACAGTACCGCCGCTTAGATATAGTTCTTCGCTTATTTCTTTATTAGATAATCCTTGGGCAATACATTCAACAATATCTGTTTCCCGGTCAGTCAGGCCATCCATTGTAACGGTTTCCGGTTCCATTATTGTCTTAAACACACCTGAATCAAGGATAGTCGCTCCTGCTTTTAAAGCTCTGATTTGATCAGCCATTTTCTCCACCGGAGTAGATTTTAGCACATAACCTTCTGCGCCGGCATTCAATGCCCGACGGATATTTTGTTCATCCCGGAATGTAGTAAGCATCATGATTTGTGTGTTCGGAAACTTATCCTTAATCACTTTTGTACTTTTAATGCCGTCCATCACCGGCATTTGTATATCCATTAAAACAACGTCGGTATCATACAGACATAATTCGATGGCTTCCCGGCCATTGCCTGCAGTCCCAACAACATTAAAATCGGATTCTTTACCGAGTAAAAGCTTTAAGCTCTGGCAAACTAATGGATCATCATCCACAATGATTACATTCATCTCTGATGCCCCCTTTCCTTTAGCGGAATGACACACACCAACAAAAAACCATCTTCATTATTAATTGATAGGCTGCCGTCCAAAACTCTCGCACGCATTTGAAGGCTTCTTAATCCACTTCCTGCAGACTGCTTTTTTTCTTTTTGAGATGTTCCGTTATCCTGAATACTTATTCTTACAATAGCATTTGTAACCTGTAAGTCAATATCTGCTTTTGTTGCATTGCTGTGTCTGGCAATATTGGTCAAAGCTTCCTTCAAACAAGCCTCCAGCAAGGTCCATATATAAGCGGGCACGATGCTCATATCGCCGTATTTTTTAAAACTGGTGTCAAATTGGTGGAAACCATTTACAATTTCACCCATCTGCTCTGCCCCTATAGTTGCTGTTGATGACATATTATGTACCGTTTCCCGCAAATTAATGGTACTCCGTTCAATACGTTTCTTCACTTCTTCAAGAATTTTTTCTGCTTCCTTTGGATCCTCCATATGTTTATACGCCTGAATAGCAAGTGCAGCTCCGGTTAAATCATGTCCGAGGTGATCATGAAGCTGTCTGGATATACGGTTTCTTTCCATAAGCTGTGCCTGAAGCGAAGTGGAGTGGCTTGCTTTCAGTAAATCTGTTTTTAAACGTTCCAGTGCATATTTGGATTTACGCATTTCATCCATTTCGTCTCGCTGAATTTGTTGATTTTTAATCACGGTATAGGAAAAGGTACCAAAAACAAATGCATGCAGCAAATACCAGAAGATAAAATCTGTAGAAGATAGAAAAATAACACCACTGAAAAACAATAGAACGGAATAAAGCCATTTACCTTTTAAGACTAGTTCAAATAGAGGATAAGCCAAGGCGTAATGACTGATAGTTGTATAAGGAAAAAATATAAGACAAAAAATGAGATCAAATCCAGCACTCCATGCGGGGAGTGAGATGCGCCAGCGCAAACTGGCCATCAAAAGCAGCAAAAGAATGAGAATAAAGGGTTCGGCTGTGGAATCACCAATAACCCATAAATGAATCAGTAATATAATATGAAGAAATCGCCATCCATTTATAAAAAAATGTGGTTCCATTCCGTATTCACCCTCTATTCTCCGCCTTAATTAATCCTTCTTACACTTCCGATTACAAGGAAAATAACTGTATATAACCATAATACACCATTGATCATGAGAAATTCAGAAATTTCCTCCCCGAAAACAATCCAATCTATTCCTTGACTGAGCCAATAGGTAGGGAAAACAACCGCAATTCGCTTTAAAATATCCGGAAAGGTTTCTAAAGGAACCAATAACCCGCCCAGGAGAACTAGCAGAAAAATAAGTGACATATAGACAAGAAAAGATGTCTCTGTACTACGATATAAAGAAATCCAGGCTAAAGCAATAGCTAGGGAAGAAAAACTGAAAGAAATAAATAAAACTATTAGCCATCCAGGCTGATAAAGCTCATGACCGTAAAGCATACCGCCATAAACTAGTATGATGCATTGAATAACCATAATGACTGCAAATGAAAGCAGGTTCTGGCTTAAATATTGGAAATGCGTGACAGGGGCAACAGCAAGCCGTTTGACAACTCCCTTTTGCCTGTCCTCAAGGATAATGTTGGCCAGGCGAATACCAACAAAAAGAACAATAATCCCGAAATACTGATATCCATAAGGAAGAAATGGCCACGCTTCTCCCGAAGGCAGAAAAATGGCTCCAATAGGAAACAGCGTGAGAAATATAAGGTTCGTTGTATTACTGAAAGTTCTTTTTAGAGCAAATTGAAAAATAGTCATCGCATTTTCCTCTTTCCTAAAATAAGCAGTACGATAAATAGCACCACAGATGCAATTAATAAAATATTCGACTGAAACCATGCCTCGCCCAGACTGGATTGATTCATGTTGTATATTGACTCTGCAGATAAGGTTAATGGGTTAGCATAGGAATTCACAAATTCAAAAAATGCATTTTCCGGCACCGGAAATAATAAACCTGCCAACAGGACAAATCCGACTCCATATACTTCACTCAACCGTTCGGCAACTTTAAAATTATTCACGGAGAAAGTGAAAATCAGGCAAACAATACTCGAGAGTAAGGACATAAGAAAAATCATATATACCGCCCATGGCCAGTTACCCCAATCGGCACCTAATACTAATTGGGAAAAAGTCATTAAAACAATACCGAGTAAAAGAGAATAGACTACACCACACACCATGATTGAAAAGGCATATAATGTCTGGTTAAACGGCAGTAAATAGATTCGCTGTTTTATTCCGGTGAAAAAATCCGATTGAATATAATGCATAACAAGTGACCCTCCGAATAACTGGAAAACGAGAACCATGAGCACGGCATGTTCATTAAAAACAGGTTCACCGGTTTCTGTCGTTACCCCTTGAAGGATAAAGTAGAAAACAGTGAGCAGGACGATCGGCACTACAAATAACAAAAGGAGTGTAATATACTCTCTGATCATGCGCAAAAAAGTAAACTTAATCGTAGAAATTACTCTCATTCTTCTCCCACCTTATCTCGCAACTGTTTCCCTGTTAAGGTTAAAAAGACGTCTTCCAGATTTGGCTTATCGGCCTGGATTCCAAGTACACCTGCATGCTCTTTAATCATAGACAGAATTCGGTCAAAGTTGCCTGTGTTCGCTTCTGATATAACAATGATACGGTTTCCGGTTACACTTGCCTGTTTCACTCCGGTGATTTCCTCCAGCTTATTTAGTGGTATTTCTCCGGTATCCGTTACATCAATTTCCATCTTTTCTTCATGCTGAATGGTTTGTATCAGTTCCTCGACAGTACCTTCTTTGATAATCTGACCCTGATCCATAATGACAACCCTGGAAGCAATTGCTTGCACTTCTTCCATATAGTGAGTGGTATAAAGAATGGTTGTACCGTTCTCCCTGAGCTTTTTCACGGCCTCCAAAATGTAATTTCTGGATTGCGGGTCAATCCCGACAGTCGGCTCATCCATAATGATAAATTTCGGGCGATGTGTTAATGCACAGGCGATATTCAATCGTCTTTTCATCCCGCCGGAAAATTTGTTTGGTACTTTATTTGCTCTGTCACTCAGGCCAACAAATTCCAGTGCTTCCTGCACTCTATTTTTCTTTTTTTCTCCTTTTAAACCATAGACACCTGCGAAAAATTGCAGGTTTTCTTTTGCCGTCAATTCTTCAAATATTGTAATTTCCTGTGTCACGAGCCCTATTTTTTCCTTGTTTTGGTGGGAGAAGGGGTTTTTGGCTTCTCCGAACAATGCCACTTGTCCTTTTTCATAAGGGACCATCCCTGTTAATGTCTGAATCAATGTTGTCTTCCCGGCACCGTTTGGTCCAAGCAGCCCGATTATCTCACCTTCATTGATCTCAAGATCAACATAATCAAGCACGATATTTGATCCATATCTTTTTACGACGCCTTGCAAAGAAGCAATATTCATTCGTTGCTCACCCTTTCCATCTTTTCTAAGTAAATTATGCCTTTTTTTATTTTGATTTAATAGTTACATTTGTCACGAAATGCACAAAGATGGAAGCGTATGTTTAACGATATACGGACTGAACTAGCAGGGCGAAAAAAGAGCCTTAATTGGTAGTAACGGGTTCAGTTCTAGGAGAGAAAACAGTAAATAACATACTAAATAGAATTACAAATCGCATAGCGTTTCGTAATTCTATTTTTATTGATATAACAGCCTTTGTTAACTTTTAACACCTGAATTAACATTGTAAATAGTAATATTTTCAGTATTTGTACATAGATCACTTCCGCACGATGTAAAGCATGTCCAATATAGCTGTTGTGATGCCCGGATCCCCTAAAAGATCTCCCCATTCGTTTGATCCTTTATTCGATGTGAATATCAAAACGGACTGATCATACAGCTCATTTAATCAATTGGAAAAACAGGTTGGCTTCATGCTGGTCATGGCCATATACATCAAGTCATCAATGAAGACAAGATCGGATTTAAGAATACGTCGTTTTCTAATCTGCGATTTGCGAAGAATTTCCGTTGTTTTAAGAATATGCACCAATTCCCCATTGGCAGGAAGAAGACCTGATGAAAAACTGGGCAGAGATATCGATGAATTATCCTTTGAGGAATTGCGCTCTCCTAAAATTAAAGAAAAATCGGGGAAAATCACTTTTATTACTGCTACAGATGGAAACCATGGTGCGGAATTACATGGACTGCGAGGGAACTTGGGCAGAAAGCTGTTATATTCATGCCTAAAGGCTCCAGCAGGGCTCGACTTAAAAAATTGCAGGATGAAAGGGCTTACGCAGAAATTACCGATATGAACTATGATATTTCTGATCTCGCTTCGACTTAGTCAATAGAATAACCTCCCAAACGTTATAGTTTTATTCTACCAATAAAAAATTAACTGCGAAGTAAGAGCCGTACGCTCTCTCACTTGCACAGTTAATATTAAACTCCCATTTGGGGAGGACAGGTGTGACTTTGATCGCTATTTTGCACTATATAATAAATTATAAAGCCTAATTCCCTTTCTTTTGAACAAGGAATTAGGCTTGTGATTTTTATAAAATCGCGCCCGTAAAGGAATAAACGAACCTCCCTTATATATCAATTATTTTCCAGTTTTTCGACAAGTTTTCCTTTTAGTTTAATTTTTTTAGCTGGCGGCTCTTCACCATTGCCATATGGAACCATTTTATAAAGTGCTTTAACTTCAATTTCGTATAAATACTTAGCGTCTTTCCTATCAACTTTATTTAAAAGATTCATCGCATCATTCATGCTGTTCATTTATGCCGGGTTCGGTCCCTGCACCAATTCTTTTAGCATTTCTGGATTCTTTTTTAAATATATTTTAATTTCTGTTGGAAGTTTTCTATAAATGCTTTTATGGTGACCGAACCATTCTCCATAATCTTACTTATCTTTTTATGGTTGAACTGCGATTTTTCAGATTCCTTATCCGATTCTTCTGTATTAGATGTTCCTTC
Source organism: Virgibacillus oceani (assembly GCF_041521345.1). Taxonomy (GTDB): domain Bacteria; phylum Bacillota; class Bacilli; order Bacillales; family Amphibacillaceae; genus Virgibacillus_N; species Virgibacillus_N oceani_A. The sequence continues at coordinate 114,753 of NZ_JBGOHB010000006.1, forward strand.
GATCATAACAACTCCTGCAATAAATGCAAAAACTGCCCCCATCAATACTGCTATTATTCCCTTTTTCTACCTGACCCTTTCGTTCATTTTGTCTCCAACTTTTATTCCAGATAGGCGCCCGTTTGTTTAAGATACTTAACTAATGCCACTCCGTTAGTTGAGCATAAAATGGCCTTATTTTTCATCAAACAAAACCATAGCTGAAAAATAGAATAATGGGTTGCTGAATTTTATATCCACTACTTCAACACCACTGTTCAAGAATTCATTAACTTTTTTATCAAGTTTACTGTTATCTAGTGCATAAAAGGTTTTAATTTTCATTTTGAACCACATCCCCTATATTATCGTATCCGATTGTTTAATTGTATTGTATCAGAATTATTTTATAAATTGTTAACTTTGTCTAATAAGTGTTGTATCAAAAACGATTGTTTTGGTACATTAAATTGACAAATTTCCGAAACACCTATAGTATAGATGAAAATGATAATCATTATCAATGAGGTGGTTACATGATACAAGTCAAAGACGTGCAAGTCGGTTACGGAGATGCACTTATTATAGATTCTTTAAACCTTACCATTCCTAGAGGGAAAATTACCACGGTAATTGGTCCGAACGGCTGTGGAAAATCTACACTAATTAAGACGATTTCCCGTGTATTAAAAGCCAAAAATGGTGCTATTTATTTAGACGGAAAGGCAATCAGCGAGACTTCTACAAAAAATATAGCGCGTAGAATGGCTATCTTACCGCAATCTGCGGAAGCACCTGCTGGTTTAACGGTGAGGGAACTTATTACATATGGACGCTTTCCTCACCAATCGAAGTTTGGCAAGTTAAAACAGGACGATCTTGATGCGATTGATTGGGCGCTTGAGGTAACAGGGTTAAGTCAATTAGAAAAACGCCCGGTTGAGGCATTATCTGGCGGTCAGCGTCAGCGCGTTTGGATTGCCATGGCGCTCGCACAGGATACAGAAGTTGTTATTTTAGACGAACCAACAACATATCTGGATATGGCACATCAGCTTGATATTTTGCAACTACTGGAGAAGCTGAATAGAGAACAGCATAAAACGATCTTAATGGTACTCCACGACTTGAATCACGCTTCCCGGTTTTCACATCATATGATTGCCATGCGGGATGGAAAATTAGTCCAGCAAGGTGCACCACATGAAGTGATGACAGCACCGAATCTTCAAGAAATTTTTCAGATTCAGGCGATGCTAACGGTATGTCCATTTAGTCAAAAACCTATTTGCCTTTCATATGGCATGAAGGAGGCGTAGCCCATGTATGATGTGACGATAATTGGAGCAGGCCCAGCAGGGTTATACGCGGCTTTTTATAGTGGGTTACGTGGGATGAAGACAAAAATCATAGACAGTCAGCATGTATTAGGCGGAAAGCTGCATGCTTATCCTGAAAAGATGATCTGGGATGTCGGCGGGATGAGACCACTCTTGGGAGAGCAACTCATTACCCAGGTTTCTGAACAGGCCGTTCTTTTCGATCCAGCTGTTGTGCTAAATTCCAAAGTGGAGGGAATTTCAAAACAAGAGGATGGATTCCTGCTGTCTACCGAAAAGGGAAAAAGTCATGCTAGTAAAACGGTTATTCTGGCAACAGGGAGTGGTATCCTTACACCGAAAAAGATCGGTCTAGCGGGTGAGGATAGATTCATTCAAACAAATTTACATTATACAGTGAAATCACTAGCCCGTTTTAAAGATAAAGTCGTGTTAATATCAGGTGGTGGCAATTCGGCAGTAGATTGGGCAAATACCTTAGAGCCTATTGCTAAAAAGGTATATGTAACCTACCGCAAGGACCGCCTGACTGGACATGAAGCAGACATTCAAAAACTAGTAAACAGCTCTGTAGAAGTGATCTATGAATCTGTTATTACCGGGTTAAATGGAAAAGAATCTATTGAGCGCGTTACCTTGAATGAGGCGGAACAGCTCCCAGTTGAGGAAGTTATCATAAATCATGGATATGACAATCAAAACGACTTACAGCAGCATAGCGATGTTGACATAAACATGCATCCCGAGTTCGGTATCCAAGGAACCAGTATGGGAGAAACCTCTGTGCCAGGAATTTTTGCTGCAGGAGATGCAATTAATTATGACGGGAAGGTCCATTTAATTGCCGGCGCATTTCATGATGCAGCGAATTCTGTGAATCGGGCAAAGCAATTTGTAGAGCCTACTGCTGTTAAAACAGGAATGGTCTCATCTCATCATGAATCATTTAAAAATAAAAACAAAAAATTATATGCAGAATTGGAGATATAAGCAATGAAAAAGATTTTATTTGTATTATTAGTTGTTGTACTTATTTTAACAGGTTGTATGCAAGAAGATAATAAAGGAACTAATTCATCCGGTTCTGAAGACACAGAAAGCGAAAAAATCGTGATTGAAGATGGGTTTGGTGAACAGGCGTTTGACCAGGCACCAGAAAAAGTGGTCGCATTGGAATGGAGTATTGTAGAGGAATTATTAGCTGTTGGTGTACAACCAGTTGGTGTGGCAGATATTGAAGGTTTCAACAAATGGGTCACCATTGATGCTCAATTAGATGATAGTGTAGCAGAAGTTGGACTAAGAACAGAGCCAAATATTGAAGAGATTGCAAAGCTTGAGCCGGATGTCATTATTGGGATGAAAGGCCATCAGGGTAACCTGAAGGAAGATCTTGAAAAAATTGCCCCTGTTGTCATGTATGATGGTACAACAGAGGAAGCGATTGCAGATTTATATGCCGATATGTTAAAGACATTTAATGAAACTGCAACACTAGTTGGAAAAGCGGAAGAGGCAGAAGAGCATATCAATCATTTGGATGAGCGCATGGCTGAAGCAAAGGAAAAGATCGAAGCAGCAGATCTGCCTACGAAGGATTTTGTGTTTACACAGGCTTTTTCCGTGAATGAAGCACCTACCTTCCGACTATTTACCGAAAACTCCACTGTAAGCCATGTTCTGGAAGGGATTGGGTTAACAAATAAAATTCAGGATCAGGAACCACAGTCAAGTGGATTCATTGAATCGAATGTAGAAGGCGTATCCAACTATGAAGAATCCCTATTCATCCATACGGTGCAAGAGGATGATCCCTTGTTCGATAACCTAGCAGGAAACAGCGCATGGAGTGGCCTGCACTTCGTTGAAGAAGATACAATGTATGATGTTGGAGCAGGGGTATGGACGTTTGGAAGCGTGTTATCAATGGAAACGTTAATCGAGCATGTAGAAGTAGCCCTCGTGAAGTAATGCTATGAATGTAAAGGCTACGCTCTATTTCATTGGAAGTATCCTCTTGTTTCTTGTCCTTGGGCTCATTCATGTGAGCCAGGGACAGGCATCAGGCGAATTTTTCGCCTTTTGGACAGAAGTCTGGCACGATGAACAGCAAATGAACTTCTTATTATATAGTCGCATGCCCCGTTTCGTAATTGGGTGCCTTGCGGGTGCTGCATTGGCAGTAGCTGGCATGCTGTTACAAACGGTGACAAAAAACCCTCTTGCAAGTGCCAGTACACTAGGTATCCATGCAGGAGCCTATTTCTTTGTTGTCTTCTTTACCATTTTCTTCCCTGGTGTCAGTGGTGCTTCTCCAATAGCTGTCACGATGGCCGGGGGTGTATTGGCGGCACTTTGTGTGACGTTTCTTGTAGGGAAGTCACTGGATCCTGTTCGTATTGCGTTAACAGGGATGATTGTGACCATGCTCTTTTCTTCCTTTACAAGTGCGTTACAATTATTATTTCAGAATGAAGTTTCCGGGCTTTTTCTATGGGGAGCAGGCACCTTACTGCAGCTTGACTGGGGCGGGGTGCAATTTGCGGCACCATGGATCCTGATCACCCTGGTTGTTGCACTTATCGTGAGCCGTCGCTTTGATATTTTATTATTAGGTGATGAAACAGCGATTGGCTTGGGTCAGAATATTACGTTAAGCAAGGTGTTGGGCTGGGTCATTGCGATCTTGCTCGCAGCTGTCACGGTAACCGTTGTTGGTCCAATTGGATTTGTCGGCATTATTGCACCGCACTTAGTACGCTTAATGGGCTTCAGAATGCACAGGACTATGATTCTAGGCAATATGGTGGTAGGGGCCAGTTTATTAATCGCGGCTGATATTTTAGTTCGTATCGTCTCGCAAACTTCGGAGTTGCCAGTTGGAGCAATGACTGCAATTGTCGGAGCGCCGTGGCTTGTCTATTTGGCACTAAAAATGAGCTCGCAGTCACGAGCTTCAGGAAATGCTTTAGAAGGAAAAGTACGCATAACTCGCTACAAGCTATTTTATCCAATCCTTGCTATCGTAACGGTATTGATTATTGTAACAAGCCTGTCCTTTGGTGGGACAAGCTTTACAAAATTACTTGCTTTACCACAGGAGCTCATGTATAACAGCTTTGTTTGGGACTTTCGTGTTCCGCGAGTACTGGTAAGTTTCGGTATCGGGATGATGATGGCGATCAGTGGCTTGTTAATGCAAACTGTGTTGCGTAACCCGCTTGCAGATGCCTCCGTTCTTGGGATCACATCCGGGGCCAGTGTGTTTGCCATGCTATTTTTAGTCGTCTTCCCACAGGCACCCTTTATTTTTGTGCCGGTTGGTGCATTAATTGGTGCATTATTAACGATGGGGATTGTCTTAGCCATTAGTGCTCGAAGTGGATTCCAGCCGATGATTCTCTTATTAATGGGGATTGCCATCTCCGCAGTCGGTGCTGCCATTATTCAAATATTGCTCGTAAAGGCAAACGTACATGCCAGCCAGGCCCTGACATGGCTCGCAGGCAGTACATATGGCGTCGACTGGGGTCATTTTATCATTTTTATCATCACCATTATTATTATCCTGCCTATCGTGGTTTCCTTGGCTACTACATTTGATATCTTATCCTTTGGAGATGCTATCTCGATTGGTCTGGGTGTAAAAACTGATCGCATGCGATTACTCATGATTGTCCTTGGGGTCGTATTATCCGCTATCAGTGTTTCCGTTGTCGGGGCGATCAGCTTTGTTGGTTTACTGGCTCCACATATTGCAAGACAGCTTGTAGGACCTAAACTACTCAGGTTATTGCCACTAACATTAGCTATTGGTGGGATTCTACTGCTTTCGGCTGATTTCCTTGGTCGCTTTGTTCTCGCACCTAAGGAAATTCCAGCAGGGATCATCGTCTCTTTAATCGGAGCACCTTATTTACTTTATTTATTAAAGAAAACGAACACGGTGAAGAGTAAATAAGTAGAGGCACCCTTTCTTTGCATAAGCTTTTTATAAAACCGAAACTAAAATTTGTCAGATAAGAATCCATTTTGATCAAACTTTATTTTAAACCTACATTTAATATTTGAAATGATCTATGGGGAAGTCTGTGAAGAAGTATACTTAAACTATTTGGTAGTTTAGTGGAAGAGTCAAAATTAATCTTTGTTCAGCAATCAGGCCAGACTCTTGAGTAAATCTTCTTGAATTAACAGGAATATAGTTCAAGAAAAAAGAACTGCATTCACAGTTCTTTAATGAATTTATTTATTTGTTCTTCCTCTTAATGAAAGTAATTTTTGAGATACAATAGCTAACATAGGTAGCTCAATGAGTGGTCCAATTAACAAAGATAACGCAATTAGTGGTTGATCTGGGAAGGCTGTTACAGCAATAGCTAAAGCAACAGGTGAATTTCGAGCAATAATAGTGAGACTCAGACTCACTGTATCTTCGTAAGAAAACTTCATTGCTTTTCCAACAGTTTGTGCAACAATAAAGTTAATGACAAAGTAAAGTAAAATTGGAATAATTAATATATAAATGACATCAAGGTTGTTGATTAAATAATTGCCTTGAGATGCAAACATGGCTGTGATGGCTAATGATAAAAATATAATCTGTACAGATGAGAAAAAAGGGACGAGTTTCTTATTCAAGAATGTTTCCTTATTCCTCAATAAATAACGAGTTAAATGAGCAAGTGTAAAAGGTATAACTAAAACCAGTACAATACTTTCTATAAAAGTCGATAATGGAACGGGTTGAATGGTTCCTGCAAAAATGAAAAGATATACAGGTAAAAGTAACACCTGAAAAATTAAGTTAATCGGTAATACAGAAGTGGATAATGACACATTACCTTTGGCGATAGAAGTGAACATCAAATACCAGTCTGTACAGGGTGTAACCATTAACATGATAAATCCGATCCATAATGCAGGGTGATCTGCAAGAAAGATTGCACCAAGCCCCCATGCTAATACTGGTGTCCATATAAAATTAAGGATCGTACTAGATCCAAGGAATTTAATATTTGAAAAGGCCTTTTTAAATTGGTCCAATGGAATCGTTAGAAACAACCCATATAGCATGAGTAACAAAAATGGCATTATAAATGACCCTGCATTCTGTGCAAAAAAGGTGAAGTGACCTAGTAAAAGTCCGATGCCTACTGCGATTAAAATAATCGCCGTTTGAAATTTTTCTAATATATTCAAGATTATACCTCCCCAATTAAATAGAAGTAGGCGCGCACTACTAACTCTTTGTTTGATTATGATAACTTATATTGGCTAAAGTTACTTTGATAATATTGACTTCCAATTCGAAAAGAGGATTAGAAACAATGAACAACAAACAATGGAAGGCGATTTATAATAATGATCGTAGTTTTGACGGAAATTTCTATTATGCACTTTCGACAACTAAAACCATATGTAGACCTTCTTGTACATCCCGAACTCCAAACCCCAAGAATGTATCCATATTTAATGATGTTGTTACAGCAATACAAGAAGGTTTTCGCCTCTGCAATCGATGTAAACCCGATCAATTAGAATGGAAGGGATATAAAGAAGAACTGGTAGAAAAAGCAAAGCATTATATCGATCATCATTATGAAATGAATGTCACTTTAAAAAGTTTAAGCAGTATCTTACAAAAAAACTCCTACTATATTCAACGTTCGTTTAAAGAAATATTGGGTATTTCTCCTCTGCGTTATTTACATGAGGTTAGAATCGAAAAAGCAAAAGCACTGCTTAGAAATCATTCTTATTCAATCACAGATGTTGGAATAGAGGTTGGATACAGTGATAGCGCACACTTTTCAACGAAATTTAAGGAATTTGAGAATATAACACCAAAGGAGTTTCGTCAAACAGCTATTAAGTAATTTTAGTGAACAGCGGGGGAATCATCGATATTAACCTCTATGAATCCTCTTTTGGTTGTTATATTTGGAACATTTTTCATGAAAATGACATATGGCTGGCGACAATGGGCCGGTGTTCTTTTAGGTTTTGTGGGCGTATTTATTACACTTAGAGCACAGTTGGACTTACAAATCGGAACACTTTTGGCTTTTCTCTCAGCCGTTTCGTGGGCCATCGAAACGCTGCTGATCAAAAGGTGGGGCATACATATCAATACATGGGTTTTAACTGCCTATCAAATGCTGTTTGGCGGTCTGATTTTATTGATGGGAAGTTTCCTGTTGGAAAACCCTTCATTTCAAATCACAGCCGCATCCATCGCTATTTTGTTATGGCTGGTATTAATGGCCTCCATTGTACAATTTGCCGTCTGGTTTTACCTTTTACAAACAGGCGATCCAGGCAAGACAAGCGCATTCTTGTTTTTGGCACCGTTTTTTGGCGTTCTCACGGGCTTGTTATTGTTGGATGAAATCATTGAATGGTACGTAATACTCGGTGGTGTTTGCATATTCGTGGGCATATTCATGGTTAATTGGAGACCTCAGTCAAGAGTTCAAACAGATAATAATTATTTAGGATCAAGATAATATGGATATGTTTTGAATGATTCGGGAATAAGATTCTAGCTCATAGATTTCTGTTTCTATGAAATATACCTCTCTTGCTTACGATTGGTTGGTTAGTAGATATTTTCCTGTACTGTCCCTCATGGTGTTTTTTATCTATTGATAGTACACGATACTTAATTATTTGTTCCATCCCATGCTGCTAAGAATGTATCCCCATGTGAAATATATACCAAATATAAGCGTTTTCTCCAATGTAGAGAAGCTCTTTTTTTGGATACAAGATTATTTTTAGTTTTAAAGTTTTACCGTAAACAAAAGAATCCATTTTGAAAAAAAGACCGATCAAAATGGATTCTTTCTTCGTGAAATATTTTCCATTTTTATAATAAAAAAGTTTGATTACTTTCTAATGGGATCTTAAACAATTGCGCCCGCTTACGATACACCTGATTCAACTTACATTCATTACATATCTGATTTTTTATTTCGCAAATTCAATGTGTTTCCTTTTTTCACTGGTGTCTAATTCGGGAATACTTTTCTCGTCTAAAGTAATAACCTCATTGATCAACATTTCCAGTTCCACTATTGCATTTTGGGGCGGCCCACCTATTAAGATACGATTCATGCAGTCTTCAAGGTTTTCAGGCTTAATCATCATGTTCTATATTGACTTAAAAATCTGCTTGTAAACATACATTTGGTTCAGGCCAAAAGAACTTTATTGTCAATCAACTTAGAAAACTTAGCTTATCATCATACTTTAGTTGCACTTATGCAGTAAAGTTTTATGCTTTCTTGTCTGCCAAATAATAGTCAAACCAGTCGCAAATATGATTTAGACGCTCCAGTCGCATTTCAGGTTTTCCGCTGCGGCTGAGTTCATGGTTTGCATCTGGGAAGCGGACAAATTCCACATCCTTACGCAGGTGCTTCAATGTAATAAATAGTTGTTCTCCCTGTTCAACAGGACAGCGGAAATCCAGTTCACCATGTAAAATCAGTAACGGAGTTTCCACATTTTCAGCATATTTCAGCGGAGAGAAGTCCCATAGCTTTGCCGGGTCATCCAAAAGGTTTAAACCATGCTCCCATTCGGTGAAAAAGTATCCAATATCACTCACGCCGTAAAAACTGAGCCAATTGGAAATGGAACGCTGGGTGACAGCGGCTTTGAAGCGTTTTGTATGACTGACGATCCAGTTCGTCATAAAGCCGCCGTAGCTTCCACCGGTAACACCAAGCCGATTTTTATCAATAAAGCTGTAGTTTTCAAGCGCATAATCCACTGCACTCATCAAATCGGTGTAATCTCCTCCACCATAATCTGTCCGGCAAGCATCGACAAAATCCTGGCCATAACCATGACTTCCGCGGGGATTTGTATATAAAACAACATACCCTTTTGCCGCCAAAAGCTGCAGCTCATGGAAATAGGTTTGGCCGTACATTGCATGCGGTCCGCCATGGATTTCCAGTATGAATGGATATTTCTTGCCTTCTGTAAATCCATATGGACGCAGCAGCCAGCCCTGAATTTCCCATCCGTCTTCTGCAGTAACGGTTAATGTTTCGGGTTCAGATAACGAAACTTCCTTCAAAAAGCTTTCATTGCCATTAGTGAGCCGCTTCAATGCTCCCTCATTATTCAAATGATAGAAATTACATGGATTTGTCGGTGTACTGATTCCTAGAATGAAAGATTCCGATTCAGCATCATAAGAAAAGCCAAATACATGATTATCATTTTTATAGTGTACTTCAAGTTCACCGTCCTTTGTTACCTCATACAAGCCGGTGGCACCAAAATCTGTTGCAATGAAAAATAATCGCTGTTCATCTTTCGACCAGACAGGACCTGTTTCTGACTGTCCCAATCTGGTGTCCCCAATCATTAAATCACCAAGCTGCATATCCCATTTCTCACTTAAACAAAAACGTTCCTTTGTCGCGGCATCAAATATATACAGCTCATTTAAGGTAGCCCCTTTGTATGCAAACTCATGACCAAAGCTAGAAATTTTATCACCACTCGGGGAAAAGGAGGCACTATGGTAGCTCCCTGTGCCACTGGTTAGCTTAGTTATCTCTTTAGTTGTTACATTTACTGTATAAAGATCATTTTTTAATTCATAATCTGCATCATCACTTAAGTTGGCGGAAAAAAGAACAAGATTTCCGTCCGGGGAAATATCCTGATACACATGGTCCGCATCATGATTGGTAAGCTGGGTAAAAGTTTCGTTTTTTACATCGAATAAAATGAGTTGTGTACGTTTCTCATCATGAAACCCTATTGCATCTGATTTGTATTTTAAACGGTTAACGACGAGTGGCTTTTTCTTTTTATTTTCCTGCTCCTTTTGCTTTTCTTCCTTCGTGGGCTCTTTCTGATTTTTGACATCATCATTTGAATCTAGTGAGGTGCTGAATATGATAGACCTTCCATCCTTGGACCAGTCGGGTGTGGACACCCCGTTTTGGAACGTAGTCAGCTGTCGAGCTTCACCGCCGTATGTTGGGAGCAGCCAAAGTTGTGATGTGCCGCTTCGCGTAGAGATGAACAGGGCATTTTTTCCATCTGGCGAAATACGCAAATTACTATTGTTCTCTTCGCCAAAAGTCCATTGTTTCGAAGTTTTTTCTTTTAAGTTTTGGTGAAATAAATGAGATTCATATTCTTTGTTTTCATTAATCGTTGTAGAGACGTATGTATAGCTGTTTCCATCAGGTGAGAATTGCGGGTCGCTGAATACTTCTATTTCAGTCAGATCCGCTGCAGTTAAAGCCTGTTTTTTGTGATCCATATTAAGTCCTCCTTGGAATATATGTAATAGTTTGATTTTAAACTACTTCGGGATTCGAATCAATTGCGGAGGTGAAGCTTAACTAAATATTTTCTCACTTCTTTTCTGTTTTTAAAGATAAGAATGCGCTTGTTTTCCAGGTTGGAAAGTCTATCATATATGACAGGTACTTTTTTCTGGTTGAATTGCCTGACCCATTGAAAAAATTCCCAATCCAGCTTTTCTGGACAATCTTTTCCCATATCAGGTCTTGTTTTATTGTGGTATTGGATCCTCCGTTTTGTGATGCCATACAGACAGGTTACAGTTTTAAAATGGAGAAAAATAACTGTATCTGCCTGTTCCAGCCGAATATCCATTGTAGCGCCATAATTTCCATCAATAATCCAGGAATTATTTTCATCCAAGATTTTTGTGGTTTCTTTTATTAATTCCTCCCGGCCGATGCTTTGCCAGCCCGGCTTCCAAAAAATCGCATCCATATGGTAGACCGGGATGTGCAATAATTTCCCTAGTTGCTGAGCCAATGTTGATTTACCTGCACCTCCACTTCCGATAATGGCAATCTTTTTCATACAACATTCTCCTCTTTACATAATGTGGGAGTATTATAGCATGTTTTATTGACAATTTTTCAAATAGATTCACTATTATTATGAGTTTTTAAAGACAGAAATGGCATAAAAAACACTTGAGAGTCCTTCACCCAAGTGTTTTTAAACGCTTTACGCATTGATTTTGTGTTTGGTGATATTTGCATCCTTTTCATAGGCTTCTTGAAGTCGTCTTGTGATTTCTCCGGGTTTTCCATCATTGATTTGAGTATTATCTACCTTAACAATCGGCATAATTTCTGATGTGCTGCTTGTTAAAAACAGTTCATCAGCTATTTGAATATCTTCCACTTCAAACGCTTCTTCTTTAAACGGGATTTTTAGTTCTCCCGCAAAATCTTCAACTCGCATACGAACGCAGCCGTGCAGGATATTATTTGAAGCTGGGTGGGTAAAAATTTCACCATCTTTTATCATATAGACATTGGAAGAACTGCATTCAGTTACCAGCCCATCTTTATGCAAAATCGCTTCATACCCGCCATGCTCTTTTGCTTCCTGTTTTGCAAGCACATTTGGTAATAGGTTCAAACTTTTTATATAGCAGTATTCCCATCGCACATCCCGGTGTGTAATTGTACTTACGCCATTTTTTAATAGTTCTACATTTCGCGGGAAATCTTCAATATAGCCATACATATTTGCCGTGACATCTGCCGGAAAGATATGATCTCTGGGTGCTGAACCACGGGAGACCTGCAAATACATTTTTCCGTCCTCTGTCACTTCATTTTTCTCAAGCAATTCCAATAATAAATCAGTAAGTTCCTTATTTGTTATATCGAGCTTGATTTTTACTGCTTCTGCTGATCGGAATAATCGATCCACATGCTCCTTCAGCAAATGATATTCTCCCTGATAAATACGGATAACCTCATAAACACCATCTCCGAACTGCAATGCTCTTTCCTCATAAGGGTATTTTAAACTATCCCGGTGCGTAAACCTTGTTTGGTTCAAAATGATTGGATAAACTGACATTGATCTTTGCCCTCCCTGTTATCTATACCTATTCTATAATGTCTTATACAGTATGTAAACTCTTTGAAAATATCTTACCAGACTAAGTGAAATTAACTTGGGTTTTTGACCTTTATTTGAAAAAGTGATTTATGTCACGGAACGAGGTTTAAAGGTGCTATTATTATGGTATATATGTGATGATCATTGAAACCATTGCTGACCAGATTAAGTGAAGCAGACTGCGATAATTTGCTGGATTATTCCCGGAGAATGGAAATCGAAAAAGATGATATTATATATAAAGAAAAAAGTGTCTCTGACTATTTATATTCTATACATACAGGTAAGATTCGGATATTAAAAAAATGGGCATAAAAAAAGAGCTGACCATTTTTACAAGAAAAGAAATAATGCTTTTGGAGAGATTGGGGTTTTTAGCGGAGCGAACTACTCCAATACAGCACAGGCAGTAAAGAAAAGCATTATATACAAGATGAAAAAAAGGAAGCAGCAAAGCACATTGAAATAAACGGCACACTGGGTTTACATTTTACCAAATGGGTAGCAGCGTTCTTTGGAAACAAGCAAAGCAAAAATCAGAGATTATATTTCTTTTGGGTCAGAGGGAGCAATTGCATCTGTTTTTGTACGCTATTCCAATATGAATGGCATTCACAAAGGAAGGAGTGCGCCTTACTGAGCCAATTATGATCATGGATATCAGTATGCATATCGGAATTTCAAGAGAAACTGTCAGCCGCATTATCAGTAAGTGGAAGGAACAGGGCATTGAGGATATGAATTTTTTCAGAAGATGCTGGCCAGTGAATATTGCGGTGTTGAAAATGACGTGCTGTAGAATGAACGCTAGGATTGATTAGGTGTTTATTGAGTAACTGTTCCACATTCTGTTTTTCGTCTTTATTTTTGGAGGTGATATGGATGATTTATATTCATTCATGTCGAAAATAGTAAAATTTACTATTGCATTCAGAGAAATGTGTTGCTATAATAATTATTGTGTTAAAAAAACAAGTTAAATATATCACAAGCACGAGCAAAGCATCAACCGAGTAAACTAGCAGATGTTTGGGCATGGAGTGCGGAATTAAAACAAAATATTTTTTCATACACCGTGCGGGTGTAGTTTAGTGGTAAAACCTCAGCCTTCCAAGCTGATGACGAGGGTTCGATTCCCTTCACCCGCTCCATACATATGTCATAACGCAGTATTTCGTAGAATAGTTACGAAGTATTGCGTTTTTAATTATTGGTAGGTGGTATTTATGCAAGATGCTAGGATCGTCATTAAGCATTTTCACTCGGTGAGGTACCCGAGAATGGTTCTCGCGTCCAAACCGTGTGTGTCTGCTGCTGAAAAGTCATCGAGAATTGTTTTCGCGTCCCCAAATCACGTGTGTTTGTATTTGAAATGCCGACCAATAAGCAATCTTGTTTTCGCCATAAATCATTTTTTACTCAATGAGCTACCCGGGAAGCCTGTCTCTAATCCAAAATGATTAAAAATATGTCGAAGTGGCCATAGGACAAGAAAATATCTCTCCCCCTCCACGCTTCACTTGAATCCGGTGTTTTGTTCGTTGTATTCTTAAACAAAAGAAATAGGATCGAGGGGTTTTTATGAATACATTAATCAGACAGCTGAAACAATTGGATAACAAAGGGTATAAAGCATATAAAAGTGTGCAAGGTCACTACAAGTTTCGTGATTTTGATTTATATATAGATTATGTACAGGGAGATCCATTTGCATCTCCATCTAAAATCCGCCTGGTTATTCCAGACAAGACCCGCACCATTCAGAAAGAGTGGCTGCAAACGAAAGAAAGAAAAGCTGCAGCAGCAGATGCATTTGCCCGAAGTGTTGGTAAGTCTGTTCAGCGCCAGCAATTCTCCATTAAAGGATCCGGCAAAAGTGGTATGATTCTTTTTGATACTCCCGGGCAGGAAGTGATGGAGCGTAGTGCTGTTCAACTAAGTGAGACGTCTATTACTGTGTGTATGTCTGTTGGACTCCCGGCAAATGGCAGGAAAATCAATGGAAGAGAAGCAGAGAAATTACTGATCGATGCACTTCCAGCCATTATTCAACATTCCATTCTTACTATAGAAGATAAAAAAGTAGAAGAAGCGATTAAATTAGCTGACCAGCAGGAAGCGATCAGAAAACAAATGAAGGAAAATGACTGGATTGCCTTTATTGCGAACGGTGCGATCCTGCCGAGAGAAAGCGGCGTCAGCAATCGGCCGATGAAAAATGCTGTGGCTTTTCAGAGTCCGAAAGAAAATGAAATAGAGCTGGAAATTCCGCATCAGCATGAATCAATCAGGGGCATGGCGGTTAAAAAAGGGATTACCCTTATCGTTGGCGGTGGTTATCATGGAAAAAGCACGATACTTCAGGCGATGGAGCGCGGTGTTTACTCCCATACGAAAGGGGATGGACGTGAGTTTGTTTTAACAGATACGAATGCAGTGAAAATACGCTCAGAAGATGGAAGAAAGATCACAGGCGTGAATATTTCACCATTTATTTCCAATCTGCCACACGGAAAGGATACGGACTTTTTCTCCACGGAAAATGCCAGTGGCAGTACGTCGCAGGCTGCAAATGTGATGGAAGCATTGGAAGCGGGGGCGAACAGTTTACTCATTGATGAAGATACGAGTGCGACAAACTTCATGATTCGTGACCACCGAATGCAGCAGCTTGTAACAAAAGATAAAGAACCAATCACGCCATTCATTGATAAAGTAAAACAATTAAATGATCAGCATGATGTATCCACCGTACTTGTCATGGGAGGATCCGGAGATTATTTTTCAGTAGCGGATACGGTAATTATGATGAAAAACTATGTACCTTATAATGTTACCGAAGAAGCGAATGAGATTATGCAAAACGATCCAATGAAGCGGGAACCTTTAATAGAGAAGAATTTTGGGCAAATTGCCGATCGCCATTTCCAACAGAATTCGCTGCAAACCAAAAAAGGAAAACGGGAAAAAACGCAGGCAAAAGGATTAACAAAGATTTTAATGGGGAGAACGGAGATCACATTTGATGCTACAGAGCAGCTGGTTGATCCATCCCAAACAAGAATGATTGCAGAGATCATACAGTATCTGGATAAAACGAATGGGCTTCAAGTAAAAAGCTTAAGCGAACTGCTGGGTGACATAGAACGGCAAATGGATCAAAAGGGCCTGGCATCGTTTACCGGTTTTAAAGATCAGCATCCCGGTGATATTGCAAGACCGCGGAGATATGAAATTGCAGCTGTATTAAACCGCATGCGGACTGCACAAGTAACACAAAAATAAAAAGGGAGGGGCAGCCAATGAATACTGCAAAGCTTAAACAGGAAATTATTGATTTCAGCAAAGAAATAGGTATTGATAAAATTGGTTTTGCTTCTGCAGATGTATTTGGTGAATTGAAAGAAAGACTGCGCCGCCAACAGGAACTACGTTATCAATCAGGTTTTGAAAAAGGAAGCAATGAGGAACGAACAGAACCGCAGCGCCTATTACCTGAAGCCCAGTCGATACTGTCTATTGCCCTTGCCTATCCATCCCGCATGATCAACCCGCCGAAAGGAAAGAAAGAAGACAGACGCGGGATTTTCGCTCGTGCATCATGGGGAATGGATTATCATCATGTTTTGCGTGACAGGCTGGAAAAGTTGGAGAATTTTATAAATGAAAAAGTGCCGGATGCCAGCACCAAACTGATGGTGGACACAGGAGAGCTATCCGACCGGGCAGTTGCTGAACGTGCAGGCATCGGATTCAGCGGAAAAAATACAGCAATTATTACGGAAGAGTTTGGATCCTTTGTTTATTTGGGAGAGCTCCTCACAAACATCCCGTTTATTCCGGATGACCCTGTTGAAGACAGCTGCGGGGATTGCCGCAAATGTCTTGATGCCTGTCCAACAGGTGCACTTGTCCAAGGTGGGCAGTTAAACGCCCAGCGCTGTATTGCATTTTTAACGCAGACAAAGGATTTTCTTCCTGATGAATTTCGTGCAAAGATTGGGAACCGTGTTTACGGATGTGATACTTGTCAGGTGGTTTGTCCGCGAAATAAAGGTATTGATTTTCATATTCATCCCGAGTTTGAACCGGACAATGAAACAGAGAAACCGAGATTAAAACCGATGCTGCGGATTTCCAACCGGGAATTCAAAGAAACTTTTGGGCATCTTGCCGGTTCCTGGCGCGGAAAAAAACCGCTGCAGCGCAATGCATTGATCGCGCTTGGCCATTTTAAAGATAAAACAGCTGTAGAAGAAATTATCGCTGTTTTAAATAATGATCCTCGCCCGGTTATTCGTGGAACAGCGGCATGGACACTCGGTAAAATCGGCACAGAAGAAGCATTTGCTGCTATTGAAGAAACAATGGAAAAGGAGCAGGATGAAAATGTTCTGGCTGAAATGGAAAAAGGTCTGCAGTTCAGGAGTGGTTATTCGATTAAATAATGTGAGGTCTGCCGACTCATAGATTGAAATAGTTTTAGGGCAAGCCTTCCCCCCATATGCTATCAATGGAGGGGATTTTTTATGGAAAAATTAAAAACATACTGGACGGATTTTTTCAGGTCAGATCGTCTATCCGATAACTGGTGGGGAAGAAAGAAAAAATTATATGAGGAACGAAATGCTGAAATAGTCAGTATTAAAGGTGATGGTCATATTCACCGAACACTTAGGTATGATCATAAAACGATATATAATTATTTTCTGCATTTGGCGTTTTTAATAAAGCAAGAAGGACAATTTTATCGGGAAGAAGCAGTGACTCCATATCAATTTCGGTTGAAAAATGGGGAAATTACAGCGCACAGGCAAATTAGCGTCCTGCCTGAAAGTAAAATTCCAACGATACAACCGGAAGAAGGAAGAGAAGACAGTTTGCTGCGTTTTTCTTATGACCGCCATGCTGCGGTTCAATATGCCGAGCGATGGTGGAACAACTACAACCCTGAATTTCGAAAGTTTGAGGTGGATTGTACGAATTATGTCTCCCAGTGCCTTTACGCTGGAGGTGCTCCAATGTGGGGCCAGCCAAACAGGGAACAGGGCTGGTGGTATGGAGATAGCAACTGGAGTTTCAGTTGGGCAGTCGCGCATTCACTTCGCTGGTATTTAAGCGGCTCTGAAAAAGGATTGAAGGGAAAAGAAGTAGAAAGTGCATCTGATTTAACACCAGGCGATATTATCTGTTATGATTTTCAAGGTGATGGCAGATACGATCATAATACGATTGTTGTTGCTAAAGATGCACAAGGCATGCCATTGGTTAACGCGCATACGGATAATAGCCGGAATCGCTATTGGTCTTATGAAGATTCAACAGCTTGGACAGCAAATATTCAGTATAAGTTTTTCAGGATTGGTGACGATTAGTGGTATACTATACTGCGAAAAAAGAATAAGGAGTAGGGGAAAGTGAGTTTACATGTTGTTTTATACCAGCCGGAAATTCCGGCAAATACCGGAAATATTGCCAGAACCTGCCTGGCTACGGATACGACACTTCATTTAATTCATCCGCTTGGCTTTTCCACAGATGATAAAATGCTAAGAAGAGCAGGACTGGATTACTGGGAGCACGTTGATATAGAGGATTACGATTCCATTGAGTCACTCTACAGGCGATACCCGCATGGGTCTTTTTACTATATAGAAAACTTTGGAACGAAGAAATATACGGATTTTGATTTTAGTCATACAGAGGAAGATTTGTTTTTTGTGTTTGGCAGAGAAACGGACGGAATCCCCCGCGACCTATTACAGGGAAAAGAAGATAGATGCCTCCGTATTCATATGAACGGAAAAGTACGCTCTCTTAATTTATCCAATACAGCTGCAATTATTATTTATGAAGTGCTTAGACAACAGAGCTTTCCGGGGGTAGAATAAGCAGAGCCACCATGATCATACATGGTGGCTCTCATTTGGTCTTCTTTGCCAAAGGAAATATGTTTATTTTTTATACGTCAGATTAAGCAGTAGATTGATCTTTTCTAGGTACTCCTGGTTTTGATTCGTAACCTGAAGTAAAGAAAGATATAAAGAATACCACGATTACGCCGCCTAGCAACAGCAATTTCATAAGGTCATCCTCCTAAGCAATATTTCTATATTATGCCTCTATTATACCTAATAATGCCGCTAATGTGAACTAATGATACAGAAAATTTTATGGATGTAATCATCAAAAAATTTCATCAATAAAAAACAGTTCCCCATTATATTGTATACTGCCGGAAAATAAGGTATATTAGTTGAAGTAGTGCATAGACAGTTTTATAATGAAAAAAGAGTGTAAAACGCCGTTATATAAACGGAAATAGTTAACTTCTAATGGGGGTATAAAAGGTGGCACAAACTGAAGAATCTCATCAAAGATTCTGGGCAGATTTTCATGGTCCCAATATGGGGTATATTGAAGAACAATATGATTTATACAAAGAGGATCCAGAAGCGGTCGATCCAACAATTAAGGAAATGTTCGATTCTCATGGCGCTCCAAAGTGGCTCACGGAACAGCATTCGCAGCAAGTGAGTACAGAGGGTGCATCGATTGATAACGTGAAGAAACTTACCTCAGCAATGAAACTTGTTGAGGCTATTCGTCGTTTCGGTCATTTGGAAGCAGACATCTATCCAGTAGGATTGGAAAAAGAGAGAGTGTCTGAATTGGTTGATCCTGAAACATACGGGTTGACTGAAGATGATTTGAAAAATATACCGGCCTCCTGGTTATGGGAGAAAGCTTCAGGCAATGTGGAGAATGGCTGGGATGTAATTAACACACTGAAAAAATACTATTCAGGTACCATTACCTTTGAATATGATCACGTAAATAATGATGAAGAGCGACAATGGCTGCTCGATTTAATTGAGTCTGGCAATGCTCGTCTGGATTTAACCGATGAAGAAAAGACACAGCTTTTGGAGCGACTTGCTCATGTGGAAGGCTTTGAAGGATTTTTGGCAAAAACATTCGTTGGCCAGAAGCGTTTTTCTATTGAAGGATTGGAAGCAATGGTTCCGATGCTTGATCAGGTAGTTGAATTTGCTATAGCTGATAAAGTGGAAAATATTATGGTTGGAATGGCACACCGCGGCAGGCTGGCAGTATTGGCTCATGTTCTGGGAAAACCATATGATAAAATTTTTTCCGAGTTTCACCATTCACCGGATAAGGAATTAATGCCATCAGAAGGTTCCATGGGTATTAATTACGGTTGGACGGGTGATGTGAAATATCATTTTGGTGCCAAAAAAGTGGTTAAAGAAGATGATAAAATACAAACACGCATTACACTGGCGCATAACCCTTCACACTTGGAATTTGTTAATCCGGTTGTGGAAGGTTTTGCACGGGCAGCACAGGATGACCGTTCAGAAGGCGGATATCCTAAACAGGACATAAATAAGGCAATTCCTGTTTTAATTCATGGTGATGCGGCATTTATCGGGGAAGGCGTTGTGGCAGAAACGCTGAACATGAGCGGACTGCCTGGTTATCGTACGGGTGGAACACTGCATATCATAGCAAATAACCTTGTCGGCTATACAACGAATCAGCAAGATGGCAGATCAACAAGATATGCGAGTGATTTAGCGAAAGGTTTTGAAATCCCAATCATTCATGTAAACGCAGACGATCCAATTTCCTGTATTTCTGCAATGAAAATCGCTTATGATTACAGACAAAAATACCATAAAGATATACTGATAGATCTGGTTGGATATCGCCGTTATGGTCATAACGAAATGGATGAGCCGAGAAGCACACAGCCTTTATTATATAAAGATATTGACGCGCATCCTTCTGCAGCAAATGTCTTTGCAAAAGCACTGGAAGAAAAGGGCACATTGGATGCGGAAGGTTTCACAAAAATAACAAAAAATGTAGAAGATGATCTTCGCTCTATTTATGACAGTATGAAAGAAAATGAAACAGTTGCTGCGGAGGCAGACGATATACCCGAAGCATTGGCGAACGGGCTGGGGCTATTTGAAACAGCTGTACAACTGGACAGGCTGAAATCTTTAAATGAAGGAATGCTGAATCGTCCGGATGGATTCAATGCCTTTAAAAAAGTGGAAAGAATTCTTAAGCGTCGTGCAGAAGCCCTTGAAGAAGGGAATAAAGCCGATTGGGGTACTGCTGAAGCATTAGCCTATGCATCAATTTTAGAGGATGGCATCCCGATCCGGTTGACCGGCCAGGATACGGAAAGAGGTACTTTTGCACATCGTCATAGTGTGCTGCATGATGTGGAAACGAGTGAAAAATTCAGTCCTTTACATGGTTTTGGTAAAGCAAATGCATCATTTGATATACGGAACAGCCCATTATCCGAGACCGGTGTGCTCGGTTTTGAATATGGCTATAGTGTACAGTCACCGGAAACACTCGTTATTTGGGAGGCACAGTTTGGTGATTTTGCCAATGCTGCCCAGGTAATATTTGATCAATTTATTTCAGCAGCACGTGCAAAATGGGGAGAAAAGTCAAATATGGTTCTCCTGCTGCCTCATGGATATGAAGGACAGGGGCCGGAGCATTCCAGTGCTCGTCTGGAACGTTTTTTGCAAATGGCAGCAGAAAATAACTGGATTGTCGCATACCCGACATCATCTGCACAATTTTTCCATTTGCTCAGAAGGCAGGCTGCTTTGCGTGACAGGGAAGAATCAAGACCATTAATCGTCATGACACCAAAAAGCAGCTTAATCCGTAATCAGAGAGTAGCCTCGGCTGCCGAAGCGTTTACAGATGGCAAGTTTCAGTTATTACGGGAACAGCCAGAATTTGAAGTGAATAAGGAAAAAGCGAAAAGCTTGCTGATCGGAAGCGGGAAGGTCATGGTGGATATTGAGGATACGATCGATAATTCAGAGGAGAACTATGAGCATTTGCAGATTTTAAGGCTGGAACAAATTTATCCTTTCCCTGCGAAAGCATTAGCGGAAAAGTTAAATGAATTACCGAACCTGGAAGAAATCGTCTGGGTACAGGAAGAACCGAAAAATATGGGAAGCTGGGATTTTGTGGATGACTATTTAAGGGATTTGCTGAAAGAGGGTCAGACACTTAGGTATGTTGGCAGAGAGAATCGCTCGTCCCCGGCAGTAGGTGTACCGAACGTGCATAAAACAGAACAGGCGCAATTAGTAGAAAAAGCAATTAATCCATCAAAAGGAGGGGATTCTGGTGCAGGAAATTAAAATACCAGAACTGGCAGAATCAATTACAGAAGGAACCATTGCCGAGTGGCTTGTCAAAGAAGGAGACAAAATTGAAAAAGGGGATCCAGTTGTAGAACTAGAAACGGATAAAGTAAACGTGGAAGTGAACGCGGAAGTTTCCGGTGTGCTTGCTGAAATTACAGCAGGTGAAGGAGAAGATGTAGAAGTTGGAGATGTGATCGGTAAAGTAGATGAGAACGCGGAAGCCGGAAGCGCTCCATCCGAACCGGAAGAAAAACCCAAAGAAGAACCGAAAGAAGAGAAAAAAGCAGAACAGCCTAAAGAAGAAGCTCCGAAAAAAGAGGAAAAAACTGAAGAGACTGCCGGTGGCTCCAAAGGAGATGTCATCGCCTCCCCTGCTGCCAGAAAACGCGCAAGAGAGCTAAATATTGATTTATCAGAAGTGAGCCCGCGCGATCCGCTTGGACGAGTACGTCCTGAAGATGTGGATGCTGCTGCTAAAGGATCCAGTGATAAAGCAAGCTCTAAGTCTTCCGATAAAAAGGAAGCAAAAGAAACGGAAAAAACCGAATTTGATAAGCCGGTAGATCGCGTTAAAATGTCCCGCCGCCGTCAGACCATTGCTAAAAACCTGGTTGGTGTGCAGCATGAAGCAGCCATGTTAACGACGTTTAACGAAGTGGACTTAACGAAAATCATGAAACTTCGCAGTGAACGGAAAGAAAAATTTGTGGAAAAACATGGCGTAAAGCTCGGCTTCATGTCTTTTTTCACAAAAGCAGTAGTCGGCGCGCTCAAAGAATTCCCGCTGTTAAATGCAGAAATTCAAGGCAATGAAATCGTTATGAAGAAATTTTATGATATCGGAATTGCGGTTTCCACAGATGATGGCTTAGTAGTTCCAGTGGTACGTGATGCCGACCGTCTTGATTTTGCCGGTGTTGAACGCGAAATTGCCGAACTTGGCACAAAAGCAAGAGATAAAAAACTGAAAATGGATGACTTGCAAGGCGGATCATTCTCAATTACCAATGGCGGTATTTTTGGATCCATGCTATCAACCCCAATCCTGAACGCACCTCAAGTAGGGATTTTGGGAATGCATAACATCCAAAAACGGGCAATGGTGATGCCAGATGATACAATTGAAGTTCGTCCAATGATGTACCTTGCTTTATCCTATGACCACCGAATTGTTGATGGAAAAGAAGCAGTTCAGTTCCTTGTACGCATGAAAGAAATGCTGGAAGATCCATATGATCTGCTATTGGAAGGCTAAATAAATACAGAAATCTATAGAGACCTTGCATGGGTGGAGATCCCATGCGAGGTCTTTTTTTTGCTTCCTATGGTACTTCATTATACCTTTTGCGCTGGATGAGGTACCATAGGTGCTTTCTATGGCACGTCATTATATTTAGGTAGGGGAACTTATGAAGCACTTTCATCTGTCGCTTGTTTTAATAAACTTATTCTAAAGGAAAGTGGTCTGCCGAAGTATACCGTGATGAATTAAGCTGCTGAATAAAAAATCCTTTTGAAGCTATAAATAAAAATAGTATTATTCTAAAATCATACTCATTTCGCCTGCTCGATCAGAGAAATATTTTATAAAACGATATTTATATATTGCAATATGGATAAAAAACAAATATTATTTATAATGTTGTTTATTTTATTCGGAAAGCTAGGTGTAAACATGCGAAAATTCTTCAAGCTAAAGAAAAAAAACACGGATATCCGAACAGAGATAGTTGCTGGAATGACTACTTTTTTGACAATGGTTTATATTATTATAGTGAATCCGGCGATTTTATCTTCAGCAGGAGTACCATTTGATCAAGTATTCATGGCTACAATAATTGCAGCTGTGATAGGAACATTATACATGGCCTTTTTTGCTAATTATCCTATTGCTATTGCTCCTGGTATGGGGATGAATGCTTATTTTGCCACAGTGGTTGCAGCACATGGTGTTTCTTATCAAGTTGTGCTAGGCACTGTCTTTTTGGCGGGTATTATATTTGTTTTATTAAGTTTAACGAATCTCAGGGAGACTTTAATCACCGCTATCCCAGCTTCTTTAAAGTTTGGCATCACATCAGGTATCGGACTTTTTATCGCTTTTATCGGGCTGAGAATGGCGGGGATTGTCGTACCAAATGAGGAAAATATTGTCGGTTTCGGTGATTTAAGGGATCCAATGACGCAACTAACTATTGCTGGACTTTTTATTACGCTCATATTATTTGTCTGGAAAGTGAAAGGTGCACTATTTTTAGGGATGATTGTTACCGGTCTGATTGCTATGATGACGGGTTATTTGAATTTTAATGAAGGATATATTTCCACTCCTCCTGTCCCGGTGTTCTTTGATATGGATATTGCCGGGGTATTCACACATGGCCTTTATACAGTCGTGTTGGCATTCCTCCTCGTTACGATTTTTGATACAACGGGGACTATGATTGGAGTTGCTGAACAGGCAGGTTTAATGAAAAACGGAACGATGCCCCGATCTAAATCGGCATTGCTGGCAGATGCTACGTCAACTACGGTAGGCGCGATGTTTGGGACAAGTCCCTCCTCTGCTTATGTTGAATCATCTTCAGGCGTAGCTGTAGGTGGAAGAACGGGATTGACTTCGCTTGTTGTTGCTATATTATTTGCATTGTCAATTTTCTTCACGCCTATCATCGGAAAAATTGCAGATCTTCCTGCCATCACTGCGCCTGTTCTAATTATTGTAGGTTGCTTTATGATGGAAGGACTTGCCAGAATTGACTGGAAAACTTTTGATGAAGCATTTCCGGCTTTTGCCATCATTCTCACTATGCCGCTGACATCGAGTATTGCTACCGGAATAGCGATCGGTTTTATTACGTATCCATTATTAAAATTAGTCAGTGGTAAAGGGAAAGATGTTCATTGGATTATTTATTTCTTTGGCGTTGTTTTCGTTCTGCAAATGATATTCTTTCCTGCACACTAAACATAAAAAAGAAGGTTATGTGAAAAAATCAGCAGATCTTTCTTTTTTGTGTTAGTTAAAAAGATAACAGGGAACAACTAACTAAGATGAATTATATTTTTTTAAATAAATATAAAGGAGAGTAGCGTTATGGGAGTTCTCCTCGGTATTTTAGCAATCATTGTTGTTATAGGGATCGCTTTTTCACTTTCCAATGACAGGAAGAATATAAATTATAAAGGCATAGGAATTATGCTGCTCTTGCAGGTCTTGATTGCATGGTTTATGTTTTCCACCCAAATTGGACAAAACATGATAAATGGAATAGCTGCTGTTTTTAATCAATTGATTGAATATGGAATGGTAGGAATAGAGTTTGTCGTTGGCGGTTTTGTAATTAATGAGGATGGCGTATTTTTCTTTAATGTGCTGCTCTTAATTATCTTTTTTGCTACAATTCTTTCGGTACTTACTTATATAAGAATATTACCGACGATCATCAAGTATATTGGTGGCGTTATTTCAAAAATCACCGGACTTCCTAGGGTAGAATCATTTAATGCAGTAAACAGTATCTTTTTTGGACAGTCTGAGGCTTTGATTGCAATTAGAACACAATTTCATCATTTAAGCAGAAATCGGTTATATATTGTCAGCGCCTCAGCGATGAGTTCTGTGTCAGCTTCGATCGTTGGTGCTTATCTGCAAATGCTGCCGCCAACCTATGTTCTGCTGGCATTGCCGCTAAACATGTTTAGTGCGCTTATTGTTGCTTCCATCGTTGCACCTGTGAATGTGCGAAAAGAGGAAGATGTCGTGGATATAAAAAATGTAACCAATGACAGAAGTGTGTTTGAAGCAATGGGTAATGGTGCGTTGGAAGGTGGTAAAATTGCATTAATTGTTGCCGCCATGTTAATTGCTTTTATAGCTTCTTTAGAACTGGTTAATGGATTGATTCAGTTAGTGTTTGCGGGAATTACTTTACAGGATATTTTGGGTTATGTTTTGGCACCAATTGGTGTATTAATGGGAATTCCGCTAAATGAAGTAATCCAGGCAGGTTCTGTAATGGGAACAAAAATTGTTACAAATGAATTTGTCGCCATGCTTGATTTTCAGGGGATGATGGATGAAAATGAGGTATCAGAGAAGACAATAGGCATTGTAACCGTCTTTCTAACAAGTTTTGCAAACTTCTCTTCTATCGGAATCATTGCTGGTACCGTAAAAGGGATTGACAGTGAAAAAGCAATCAGTGTATCCGGTTTTGGTATGAAATTATTAGTTGGAGCTACATTGGCTTCTGTTTTGTCAGCAACCATAGTAGGACTTTTCTTATAGAGCAGGTAAAATATAAAAGCTTAGCAGTTGGGAATAAATTTCACTTCCTTTTTTTATTGTTTTTTTATAGGATAGAGAAGGAGTAGTAAAGAATAATATACCGTTTTCCTTCGTTGTGTGGAAGAAAGGAAGAATTTTAATGAAAAAGCGTATCATTTTTACAGGCGGGGGTACCGCTGGGCATGTAGTTGTTAACCTGGCTTTGATCCCCGCTTATTTGAATAAAGGCTGGGAAGTTGATTATATTGGTTCAATAGACGGAATTGAGCGAAATCTTATTGAACCATTGGAGGGGGTGACATATCATCCGATTTCCACTGGAAAGCTTCGCAGATATATGTCAAAGGAAAACCTGAAGGATCCATTTAAAGTATTAAAAGGGACGATGCAGGCAAGGAAAATAATTAAAAAACGAAAGCCTGCCGTTATATTTTCTAAGGGTGGTTTTGTTTCCGTACCTGTGGTACTGGCGGCAAAAATGCAAAGGGTACCTGCAGTTATTCATGAGTCTGATTACACCCCGGGACTCGCCAATAAAATAGCAATTCCATTTGCAAGGAAGGTTTTGGCCACATTTTCAGAGACGATGGAATATTTGCCTGAGAAGAAAAGAGAGTATGTTGGTGCTGTCATTCGTGAGGAGCTTTTTCAGGGGGAAAAGGATAAAGGCTTGTATTTTGCGGGTCTCACAGGGAGGAGACTGCCAATATTATTGATCATGGGAGGAAGTGCCGGATCGCAAAAATTAAACAGCATCATAAGAGACAATCTGCAGGAATTATTACAATCATTCCAAATCATTCATATTTGCGGAAAAGATAATATAGATACGTCGGCTTATGCTGCAGGTTATGCACAATTTGAATATGTAAATGAAGAGCTAAAGGATATTTTTGCAGCAACGGATTTCGTTGTTTCCAGAGCTGGATCGAATGCCATATTTGAGTTTGTGGCATTGCGCATCCCGATGCTGCTCATTCCTTTGTCTTTAAAGGCAAGCAGGGGAGACCAGATTGTGAATGCAAAGTCCTTCAAGGAAAAACAGTATGCACTTGTGCTGCAGGAAGAGGAGCTTACAGAAGAGACATTATTGTCAGAGCTAGAACAGCTGCAAAATCGTGCACCTGTCATGATCGATAAGATGGAAAATTTTAAAAGCGAAAAAGCACGTGAACGTGTAATGGATATTATTGATGAAGTGCAAAGATAAAAGAACAGTCTCCTGTGTTCAAGCAGGAGGCTGTTCTTTTAATACGTTGGAAAGTATTAAACTTTGGAAGTCATGGATAAAATAGCTATATTGTTTAGGCTTTTTTGTTAAAGTGGCCAGCAATAGTGAGGTATTAGGATGGTATGAGCATATTTCGCAGTCCCAGGGTGCAATTTATACATAAATAGTCGGTCTCTATGGTTCTTTTTCCATATATTTTCAATTAAACATGAGAGAAAAGTAATAGAATATCATATGATTCGTGATCTTCAGCTCATTTGCAGTATTTTAAAGTTATTTTGACTATATTGCCAATATACCAAGTATATATCACAGTGATTGCGGAATAAACATGCTTTATCGTTCATTTTGCCGATTTTGCCGAATTGATTAAAGTACGTTAATTTATTAAACTTAATTTGTTACAAAATAATTACAGCGATTTCCCCCCTCCACTTCTTATTATTTTTGTCCACACCTGCTATATTTTCATTTATGGAATAGTGAATTGTATGAAGGACAGATGATAAAGCTATATGAAAAGAACTAGACGGAAGGAGTAATAATTAATGAAAAAACTATTATTTTTATTGTCTGCTGCAGCTTTAATGGTACTTGCTGCATGCGGCGGTGATTCGGAGTCGGAAAGAGATTCCGGTACAAATGATGAAGCCGGATCGAATGGTGGAGACATCGATACCATTGTGTTCGCTGATGCTGGATGGGACAGTATTAGAGTACATAACAGTATTGCCCAGATGATTATTGAAGAAGGATATGGTTTTGATACGGATGTAACTGCAGGGTCAACAGCTGCTACCATTCAAGGTTTACGTGATGGGGATATTAATGCATACACGGAAGTCTGGACAGACAATATAAGAGAAGTTCATGAAGAAGCGGTTGAAGCAGGGGATTATGAAGTGGTGTCCACAAATTTCGACGATAACGATCAGGGACTGTACGTTCCGACTTATGTAATAGAAGGGGATTCGGAGCGAGACATTGAGCCTATGGCACCTGATTTAAGAACAGTGGAAGACCTGAAAAACTTCCCTGAGGTATTTGAAGATCCAGAAGATCCGGAACGCGGCCGAGTAATAAATGCACCAAGCGGCTGGGCTGTAGCGGATCATATTGATGATAAATTTGAAGTATACGGGCTTGATGAAACATTAAATAACTTTATGCCTGGTTCGGATGCTGCGATTGTGGCAGATTTGGCATCAGCCTATGAGGGTGGCGAAGCATGGGTCGGCTACTATTGGTCTCCAACCTGGGTTACGGCAGAGTTTGACTTAACACTGCTGGAAGAGGACCCTTATGATGAAGAAACATGGAATGAAACAAGAGCTACTGAATTCCCTCCGAATGACGTAGTAGTTGCTGTTCACAAAGACTTACCGGATCAAGCACCGGATGTCGTGGAATTTCTCAGTAATTATGAAACAAGCACTGAATTGACAGAAGAAGCATTGGTGTATATGGACGAAAATGATGCATCTCCGGAAGAGGCGGCAATCTGGTGGATGAATGAACATGAAAATCTCTGGACAGGATGGGTTTCCGAAGAAGTAGCTGAAGATGTAAAAGCTGCTATGCAATAATAGGGGGAGCAGCTGGCAGTCCAGCTGCTTTTCTGTATGAATTTGGAGGTGAAGAGACCATTTAACCTTGTGGTCGGATTATGAATGAATTTCCCGATATACAGACACAATTAGGAGATTATGTTGATCAGTTTGTCAGCTTTCTCGATACAACATTTGAAGGTTTTTTTGATTTTATTTATTTTGTGGCTTCCCGAACCATTAATATGATCGATGATGTTCTCGTTTGGCTGCCGTGGTGGCTATTCATCGTTTTTATTTTTTTATTGGGATGGTACTTTAAATCGGTTTTTGCAGGTCTGCTTTATAGTCTTTTTATATTTTTAATTGGAACATTCGGCTTATGGACTGATATGATGACAACCATAGCGATTATTATCACAGCGGTACTTATTTGTTTAATCATCGGTATTCCTTTAGGGGTTTGGATGTCATTCAGCAAAGGATTTTCAACGGTTATGCGGCCAATCCTGGATGCAATGCAGACGATGCCAAGCTTTGTTTATTTGATACCGGCGATATTTTTCTTCGGTTTAGGAAATGTGTCGGCTATTTTCGCGACATTAATTTATGCGGTGCCTCCGGTTATACGTTTAACGGAACTGGCCATCCGCGGTGTGGATAAAGAAGTTGTCGAATCTGCTCAATCATTTGGTTCATCCAGATGGCAAATGCTCGGGAAGGTTCAACTTCCGCAGGCAGTTCCGACGATCATGGCTGGTGTAAACCAGACAACCATGATGGCACTGGCTATGGTAGTTATCGCATCCATGGTAGGTGCGTCAGGGCTTGGTGAACAGGTATTAGTTTCCATTAATCGGATTGATATTGCATTAGGATTCGAAGCAGGAATCAGTATCGTATTTTTGGCGATTATCATTGACAGGATTACCAATGGACTTGTAGAAAAACTGCAAAATAAGAGGGGAGGTTAATACATGACAACACAGGTGAAAGTGGAACAGGTATCTAAGATTTTCGGGTCAAGACCAAAATCCGTCATCCCTTTAATAAAAGAAGGAAAAACAAAGGATGAGATTTTAGAAGAAGCGAATCATACTGTTGGCGTGTATGATGCCTCGTTCGAGATTAATAAAGGTGAAGTTTTTGTCATTATGGGTTTATCAGGCAGTGGAAAATCCACATTAATACGCTGCTTTAATATGCTGAACAAACCGACAACCGGATCTATCCATGTTGAAGACGAGGATATTGTTCAATATTCACCCAGCCAGCTGAAAAAATTCAGGCAGGAAAAAGTAGCGATGGTATTCCAGCATTTTGGTTTATTCAGCCATCGTACGATATTGGCGAATGTGGAATATGGCCTGGAAATTCGGGGTGTTCCAAAAGAAGAGAGACGGGAAACAGCAATGAAAAACATCGAAAATGTCGGTCTGAAGGGATATGAATACAAATTTCCTGATGAATTATCAGGAGGGATGCAGCAGCGTGTCGGTTTGGCACGTGCGTTAGCCAATGACCCGGATATTTTGTTAATGGATGAACCTTTCAGTGCGCTGGATCCACTTATTCGCCGCGAGATGCAGCTGGAGCTCCTCGATCTTCAGGAACGTCTGCAAAAAACAATTATTTTCATTACCCATGATGTGAATGAAGCATTTAAGCTTGGTGATCGTGTGGCAGTGATGAAAGACGGTCGTGTCGTGCAGGTGGGAACACCGGAGGAAATCATTGAACAGCCTGCGAATGATTATATATCTGATTTCATCAAGGATATTGACAGATCGAAAGTATTTCAGGCAGAGCACATAATGATTAAGCCCAATGCTTTAGTTTCCATGAAAGACGGCTTAAATGTAGCGGTGAAAGAAATGAGAGAAAACGGCATATCCAGTGTATTCGTTGTTGATCGGGGCCGTCATTTAAAAGGAATTGTCACGATAGATGATGCCATTAAAGGAATAAAGGAAAAGCAGACACTAGAAGAAGTGATGACAGAAAATATTACTTCCGTAAAACCGGATGAATTTGTAAGTGATTTAATTCCAAAAGCATTGGAATCAAGCCTTCCATTAGTTGTCGTAGATGATACAAATAAAGTACTCGGTATCATCTTACGGGTACATGTTTTGTCCGGATTAGTAGCCGAAGATGTAGAAGAAACAGAAGAATATAATGGATAATTAATTGAGATTGTTCCCACAAGGGCAATCTCTTTTTTTATGTTGTTTTAAGTCATAAAACTAGAGGATATTTCTAGTGGAAAATTTATGGTAGAAAAAGGTCTCATGGACAAAGGCTATTCTAAATGCAGTGCAGGTTTCTCGAAATTACGATGCAGGTCGAATAGAGGATAACTATCTGCCGTATGGAAGTTAGAAATCACCGTGCAAGTCATATAGAGCAAATCTATTTGCCGTTTTGATGTTAAAAATTACCGTGCAGGTCAGATAGAGCCTTTCTATCTGCCCTTTAGAAGTTAGAAGTTACCGTGCAGGTCAGATAGAGCCTTTCTATCTGCCCTTTAGAAGTTAGAAATCACCGTGCAGGTCAGATAGAGCCTTCTATCTGCCCTTTAGAAGTTAGAAATCACCGTGCAGGTCAGATAGAGCCTTTCTATCTGCCCTTTAGAAGTTAGAAATTACCGTGCAGGTCAGATAGAGCCTTTCTATCTGCCCTTTAGAAGTTAGAAATCACCGTGCAGGTCAGATAGAGCCTTTCTATCTGCCCTTTAGAAGTTAGAAATCACCGTGCAGGTCAGATAGAGCTTTTCTATCTGCCCTTTAGAAGTTAGAAATTACCGTGCAGGTCAGATAGAGCTTTTCTATCTGCCCTTCAGAGATCTGAAGCCGCTGATGAAATGTCCATGAGAATAATTTTTCAAGAATGTTTAAAGCACCTTAACGCATTTCGTTACTTTCATCCTTCGTCACTACATCTACTTTTCCCGTACCCGGGTCGATAACGAGGCCGTGTACTTTGACTTCTGCTGGCAGGAGGGGATGGTTTCGGATAATGTTAACACTTTGCTGCACAGATTCTTCCACTGTATCAAATCCGTGAAATTCCTCATTGAAATCAATTCCTGCATGTTCGAGAGCATTCAGTGTATCAACCGGAATTCCGCGCATTGCCATTTCCTCTGTTAATGCATTTGTGTCCACATTCGACATGCCGCAATCATGATGTCCAATGACGGTCACTTCCTCAGCCTGCAATTTATAAACTGCTACGAGAATACTCTTCATCACACTGTCAAAGGGCTTCCGGATAATTGCGCCTGCGTTTTTTACCATTTTCACGTCACCATTTTCCAGGTTTAAAGCTCGCTGAAGCAATTCAATGAGACGGGATTCCATACAGGTGAAAATAACCATTCGTTTATTTGGTATACTATCGGTTTGATAGGCTTCATAACTTTTTTCTCCAACAAATTTCCTATTATAAGCAAGCATTTCTTCTAGATGCATAGATTACAGCTCCTTTAGTGTAAGTACTTTAGTTTTGGGGATAGCAGGAGGATCAATTTCCATTGAACCTTGTTGTATTTGCTGAATTCTTTATATTATTATATGTTTTTATTCTTATTACATCAAATCTGAACCAACATAACAAACAGGTTACTTCTCCCGGATATTAAAAAACTGTCATTCTGAAAATAATTAACTTAGCTGGTAATAAGAAACATATTATAAATTGACAGGCAGCAATAAATAATACATTTTGTTAAGCGGTAAATTAAAGGGGTTACATTGTTCCATTTACTCTTGAACCCTTTGCACTAAGACAAAAGGATTATTAACAAAAAATTCACACAAAACTATTGTTTGTATTTGTAGATTATTGTATAATGGTGTTACAAAATAAATAAGGGGTGAAGGAAATGGGAGAATTGGTTCGCAATTGCCGTTTATGTCAACAACCAATGGAAAGAAGTCCGTTTATGCTTTGCATGACATGCCTGACAGAGACTGATAGAGTGCAAAGTTTTATCAGGAAAAACCCTCTCGTTTCTATTGAAGAAATATCCCGTTCGACAAATGTGCCTTATGAAAAAGTGGAAAAGATGGTTCATTTAGGTGTGGAACATAAAAATGATGTAAAAGTGAAGTGACATAAAAAGGATCATTAACGAAACGCTATATGGTAAAAAAGATATATATGCAAAAATGACTCTATCATACAGGAGTCATTTTTTCATGGAAAATTATTAAGACCATAACTACAACATAGAAAAAAGCAGAGATTTTAAGTGCCAAGTTCTCAAGATTCGCTAAAAAATCCGAACATTCCGGATGAAACTGTCGAATTCAGTCAAAAAATCTATTTATTTGCAATTAATATAACCATTGAAACTTTCAGTAATATATAATATAGTTAGTAACAGAAAATGCTTGTCAATTCAATTAAAAGGAGTGGTAACATGTCAGGAAATAAAGCAGTTGTTTACGTGAAACCAGGAGAAGTAGAGATTCGGGATATTAGTTATCCGGATCTTGTTTTGCGCGATGGTCCTGGAGTTAACCCATTAAATGTGGGCAGGAAATGTAACCATGGGGTGATTGTTAAGGTTGTTTCAACGAATATTTGCGGCAGTGATCAGCATATGGTGAGGGGACGGACAACTGCGCCAAGCGGATTGGTATTGGGGCATGAAATTACCGGTGAAGTTATCGAAGCAGGCAGCGATGTGGAATTTATTAAAAAGGGGGATTTAGTATCCGTTCCATTTAACATTGCTTGCGGTCGTTGTCCAAGCTGCCGGAAACAGGATACACATATTTGTGAAAATGTAAATCCGGATCGTCCCGGATCGGCTTATGGATATGTTGATATGGGAGGATGGGTTGGCGGTCAATCCGAGTATGTAATGGTTCCTTATGCAGATTTCCAATTATTGAAATTTCCTGATAAAGATCAAGCTATGGAAAAAATACTTGATTTAACTATGCTTTCCGATATTTTCCCGACCGGCTATCATGGGGCTGTAAGCGCAGGAGTGAAAACTGGATCCACAGTTTATATCGCCGGAGCGGGTCCTGTAGGATTGGCAGCTGCACATTCTGCCCAATTGTTAGGCGCTTCTGCAGTAATTGTCGGGGATTTAATCGAAGAACGATTAGCACAGGCAAGAAGCTTTGGCTGTGAGACGATAAATTTACGTGAGCATGATGATCCCGGTGAGCAAATTGAGGAAATCCTAGGCACTCCGGAGGTGGATTGTGCCATTGATGCGGTAGGATTCGAGGCGAGTGGTCATGGAGAAGGAGCAGAAGAAGCCCCTGCTACTGTATTGAACTCCATTATGGGACTGACAAAAGCCGGCGGACGCTTGGGGATTCCTGGCTTGTATGTAACCGGAGACCCTGGGTCAGCAGATGAAGATGCAAAAGAGGGAACACTAAAAATCCGTTTCGGCTTAGGTTTCGCTAAAGCACATACATTTGTTACCGGTCAAACACCTGTTATGAGATATAATCGAGATTTAATGAAGGCAATATTAAGTGGAAGAGCGCAGATTGCTAAGGCTGTGAATGCTACCGTAATTTCACTTGATCAGGCTCCTGACAGCTATAAAGCATTCAATGGCGGAGCTTCAAGGAAATTTGTTATAGATCCGCATGGAATGGTTAAAAATCGACACCATCTGGAAGCTTCACAGCAATTAACAAACTAATAATTTTCAAGGATTATTTGCAGCCCTTGAAATGTGCGTTTGATAGAGGAAAATGATCACTGCCATTATCCGAAACACGGCGGAGGAGATAACCCGTACTTTAATAGAATTTTCCTGTTGGAAGTGTGTCTATTAGGGGGCGGGTTTATTTCCTTATACATAATCAAACTTCATATTATTCTTTAAAATGATATTGGACTGAACTCAGATATGCATCAGTCAAATATATTAAGAGATAAAAAGAAAGAGAACCCCAACACCTGCAGACGAACATAATTAGGTTGCCACCAGCAATTATCAAAGTTATAAAAGGTATATTCACAGCCAAACTTTCATAGATATAAGTTGGATAAGCTGCACAATTAACTAAACGGCAAGCACGGCAAAAAAAGGTTTGCAGGCACAGTCAATAACAAGTGTTATAGAACTATGCACAGCCGGAATGTTAGTGTTAAAAAAGATCGGCGGGAGCATATCATCAATAGCTGTAATAGGTATATTTCCAGTCATAACTTTATTCATTTATATCATCCCGGCAACATTTTATCCTTACAAAAATAAT
Source organism: Virgibacillus oceani (assembly GCF_041521345.1). Lineage (GTDB taxonomy): Bacteria > Bacillota > Bacilli > Bacillales > Amphibacillaceae > Virgibacillus_N > Virgibacillus_N oceani_A. The sequence goes on from NZ_JBGOHB010000006.1 coordinate 149,539, forward strand.
AGTGCAGCTTAGCTTATGGGTAAGCTTGGCAATAAGTCTGTATGCGAATTTTGCTTTTGGAATCTGGCAATTAACGATTAATAAAAAAGGGGTGTATTACGGATGTCAGTCTTTCTGGCTGAGCTAATTGGTACGATGATTCTCATTATCTTAGGTGCTGGTGTCGTAGGTGGCGTAGTTTTAAAGAAATCAAAGGCAGAAGGTGCTGGTTGGGTAGTTATTACGATTGGATGGGGACTTGGTGTTGCTATGGGTGTATATGCAGTCGGCAATTTTTCAGGTGCACATATTAACCCGGCAGTAACATTAGGCTTTGCGGCTGCAGGAGAGTTTCCATGGTCACAGGTTCCGGTGTATATTACAGCACAGATGATTGGTGCAACCATTGGTGCTGCGATTGTCTTTTTCAATTATTTGCCGCACTGGAAAGAAACCGATGATCAGGGGGCTAAACTGGGGGTTTTTGCGACAGGACCGGCGATTCGCAGTCCTTTCGCCAATTTAGTCAGTGAAATGGTTGGTACATTTGTACTTTTGATGGGGCTTATGTTCATTGGCGCAAATGAATTTACCGAGGGGCTTAACCCACTTATTGTTGGTGCATTAATTATAGCGATTGGTATGTCTCTGGGTGGTGCAACAGGGTATGCGATAAATCCAGCGCGTGACCTTGGCCCAAGAATTGCCCATGCACTTTTGCCAATTCCGGGGAAAGGCGGGTCTGATTGGGGCTATGCCTATATTCCAGTTGTTGGGCCTATTATTGGCGGTATATATGGTGCAGTTTTTTATAATGCCATGTTCTTAGGAGACTTTTCCGTGATATTTTGGTTATTTACTGTTATTGTAGCTATCATCCTAATTGGTGCTGCCAGTGCTGAATTGAAAAACACCAATTTATCACAGAAAAATAATCAAAATGAAGCTGTATAGGGGGGAATGAACATGAATGATCAATTTATTTTATCCATTGATCAGGGAACTACCAGCTCTCGTGCCATACTATTTAATCATCTAGGAGAGATTGTTGCAACGGCACAAAAAGAGTTTGAACAATTTTTTCCAAAACCCGGCTGGGTGGAGCATGATGCGAATGAAATATGGACTTCTGTTCTTGGCTGCATAGCTGAAGTGCTGCGAAAAGCTGATGTAAGCCCCGCTCAAATTGCCGGTATCGGTATTACAAATCAGCGGGAAACGACAGTGGTATGGGATAAAAATACCGGAAAACCGATTTATAAAGCTATCGTCTGGCAATCCAGACAGACTGATAGTATCTGTAAAGAATTAAGGAAAGCTGGCCATAACGATTTATTCAGAGAGAAAACGGGATTATTGCTTGACCCGTATTTTTCCGGCACAAAAGTAAAATGGATATTGGACAATGTGGATGGTGCCCGGCAAAAAGCGGAAAATGGAGAACTGCTTTTTGGCACAATGGACACATGGCTTGTTTACAAGTTGTCTGGAGAGAAAACGCATATTACCGATTATTCGAATGCTTCGAGAACGTTAATGTTTAACATTTATGAACTTACGTGGGATGAGGAGCTTCTCGATATTTTAACCGTTCCAAAGAGTATGCTTCCGGATGTTCGTCCGTCTTCAGAAGTGTATGCAAATACCGTGGATTATCATTTCTTTGGGTATGAGGTTCCAATCGCCGGTATTGCCGGTGATCAACAGGCAGCACTATTCGGGCAGGCGTGCTTTGAAAAAGGGATGGCAAAAAATACGTATGGAACCGGCTGCTTCATGCTAATGAACACCGGTGAAAATGGTGTAGCTTCAGAACATGGTTTGCTTACGACATTGGCCTGGGGTATCGACGGAAAAGTGGAATATGCGCTGGAAGGCAGCATTTTTGTTGCTGGATCAGCGATTCAGTGGCTGCGTGACGGGTTGAAAATCATTGAAAATGCACCGCAAAGTGAAATGTTTGCAACAAATGTGGACGCGACAGACGGTGTATACATGGTACCTGCATTTGTGGGTCTTGGTACACCGTACTGGGATAGTGATGCACGAGGTGCCGTATTCGGATTAACGCGTGGTACAACGAAAGACCACTTTATCCGTGCTGCATTGGAATCGTTGGCCTATCAGACAAAGGATGTGTTAGATGCCATGACTGCAGATTCCGGTATTGATCTGAAAACATTAAGAGTGGATGGCGGAGCAGTTAAAAATAATTTTTTAATGCAATTCCAAAGTGATATGCTCGGTGTTCCGGTAGAAAGGCCGGTGGTTCGGGAGACAACAGCTTTAGGATCTGCCTATTTAGCTGGATTAGCTGTCGGGTTTTGGAAAGACAAACAAGAAATTGCAAAACAATGGCAGAACGAGAAAACTTTTAAAGATAAACTGGAAGGCGAAAAACGTGATAAACTTTACGCCGGATGGAAAAAGGCTGTAGAAGCAGCCAGAACATTCAAATAAATAATTTCGTACGAGAGGTCTGCATTATCTTCGTCAATAAAGATAAGGTTGACCTCTTTTTTTAGGGAAATATTGTATAATAGAAGTGATGAAAGGAGAGAAGGCGGATGAAGAAAATAATTAATGATCCAAATCAAGTGGTACGGGATATGGTACAAGGTATGATAACAGCTCATCCTGATGCATTTAAGCAGATACCGGATACGATGGTACTTGCCAGAAGCGATGCCCCTGTTACAGGTAAAGTTGGCATTGTCAGCGGCGGTGGAAGTGGACACGAGCCGGCACATGCGGGTTACATAGGGAAAGGTATGCTTGACGCGGCAGCAACCGGTGAGGTTTTTACTTCTCCAACTCCTGATCAAGTGCTTGAAGCAATTAAAGCTGCTGATGGAGGTACAGGCGTACTATTAGTTACTAAGAATTATACCGGTGATGTGCTTAACTTTGAAATGGCGGCAGAACTTGCAGAGGCAGAAGGAATTCAAGTGGAAACAGTAATTGTAAATGATGATGTGGCAGTAGAAGACAGTTCATTTACCAGCGGACGAAGAGGGATTGCTGGAACCATCTTTGTTCATAAAATTGCCGGTGCAAAAGCAGAAAGTGGTGCAATGCTTGCGGAAGTGAAAGCAGCGGCGGAAAAGGTAATTGCAAATGTGCGTTCCATAGGAATGGCACTGACGCCGTGTATCGTGCCCGCTGCGGGTAAACCAAGCTTCGAATTGCAAGGTAAAGAAATGGAAATTGGCATCGGGATTCATGGTGAACCCGGGATAGAACGAAAGCCAATTGCATCTGCGGATGAGATTGCAACAGAATTAACCGATAAAATTTTTCGTGATTTTGATTTTGGAAACGGCAGTGATGTTGCGGTCATGATTAATGGATTAGGTTCTACACCGCAAATGGAACTGTACATCATAAACAAAAAAGTAAATAAAATATTAGCGGCAAAAGGAATGAACATATATAAAACGTTAATCGGAGAATACATGACATCACTGGAAATGGCTGGTTGTTCTGTTACCATACTGAAATTGGATGATGAACTGAAATCATTATTGGATGCCGAATCAAACGCACTAGCTTTTCGCAGCTAAGGAGATGAGTTAAGCATGGAACTTACAGTAAAGGATTTAGTTCAATGGTTTGAAATAGTCAATGAAAAAATACAAGCAAATAAAGATTATTTGACATCTCTTGATCAGCCAATAGGAGACGGGGATCATGGCATTAATATGGCTCGGGGCTTCCAGGAGACAGTGAATAAAATAACGTCACAGGACTATGAAGATGTTTCTGCTGTGTTCAAAGATATTGCGATGACAGTAATGGCCAAGGTCGGAGGTGCTGCCGGGCCGCTATATGGCACTGCATTTCTAAAATTTTCGATGGCAGTAAAAGGAAGCCGCTCCGTAAATTATGAGCAATTTACAAGAGGACTTGAAGCAGCAGTAGTCGGTGTGAAACAACGTGGGAAATCGGCTGCAGGGGAAAAAACCATAGTGGACGTCTGGCAGCCAGTAACTGAACACTTCAAGGATGAAAGAGGTTTTCGATCAGTTCAGTTATTCGAGGTTGCGAAACAGGCTGTGGAAGATACGAAAGAAATGATGGCTACAAAAGGACGAGCTTCCTATTTTAAGGAGAAGTCGATTGGACATATCGACCCGGGAGCCTTTTCATCTTTTCTTATTTTCGATGCACTTGATCAAGTTTTAAAGGGGGATGCCTAACATGTCCCATGTAGGTATCGTGCTGATCTCCCACAGTCCCAAAATAGCTGAGGGGCTAAAGGATCTGATTCGGCAAGTGATACAGGTTGTTCCAATTGAGCTGGCCGGTGGAACAGATGAAAATGACATTGGAACAAGTATAGATAAAATAATGAATGCCATCAGAAATGCAAACAACGGCAAAGGTGTATTGCTTTTCTACGATATTGGCAGTGCAAAAATGAATGCGGAAATGGCCATCGAAATGGCTGAAACAGAAGATGTAAGACTTGTGGAAGCACCACTGGTAGAAGGCGCTTATACAGCAGCAGTCGAATCCGGCATGGGAAAAGGTTTGCAAGATGTCCATGATGCGGTGATCAAGTCTTGTTAAGAAAGTCCTGAAAATGTTTCGTTCACGTGGTGGGGTAGATGAAAAATTATATATGCAGGTAAGAGGTTTCTTACCTGCATATTTGCCTTTGGCGCATTAAAGGTTTTACCAGAAAACATAAGGGTTTTTTAGAGAGTAAAATACACTGTCAGACCGAGTGTTGCATAGTCAAAATTACATGATCTATTAAGATATTTAAAATAACGGTTATGGCATTTTCTTTAACATACGTTTTCTTTTGAATGGTCTCGCCACTCAATAACTACAATGCTAACTCCGTTACCTAATTACTATGCCTAGTTAAGGAAAATTCTGTCTTATACTTAATTTCTATTGAATTAATCAAGCTTAGTGCAATATTCTTTGCTGATTCAGGAGTATCGCCAACTGTAATGATATATCCTAATCGATCATCAGAACTTTTTGGTTTGTATATATTCTCAGCTGACTGTACTTCAAATGTTGTTCGAACAACCCCCGAATGACTATTCAAATTTTCGATATTCGTATATCTTTCTAAAATCCCTTCTTTCTCTGCAGTCAAGAAAGCAACTGCAGATCCTTTATTCTTGGTTGCTTTTAAATCAATAGGCATATTTAGATAAAAATCAATTGTGGCATCAAAAATGTTAATTCCCTTAGCTTGTATTAATAAATCTGAAGCTATTTGATCTCCTCCAGGTCTACCGTTAATCTCAATGATTTTGGGCCTCTCCTTTGTCATCTTTACTTCTACATGGCTCGGACCGTTAATGAGGCCAATGGCATGAAGAGCTTGAACAGCAGCATTGACGAGCCTTTCCTCTGTATCCCTATCAATCATTGCAGGGATGACATGGGCGGTTTCAACGAAATAAGGTGGATTACTGATAGTTTTTTCCGTGACAACGCTCATAAGTGTTTTACCCTCTTCCAGAAAAAGCTCAATACTGTACTCTTGTCCTTCAAGGTATTCTTCTAACAAATACTCATCCCTTACAGCAAACCCAAGATAGCTTTGTTTGAACAATGACAGTTTCTTTAATGCACTTTTTAATTCCTCTTCGTTCCTTACTAAATATACACCCTGGCTACTTGCTGCATTCGTTGGTTTAATAACAGCCGGATATTTTATATATTGAATAGCTGTTAGTGCTTCTTCATAGCTTTTTATAATTTGATACTTTGCACAAGGAACCTTATGATTCTTAAAAGCTTCTTTCGCCAAATCTTTATTTCTAGCCTTTACCGCTGCATCATAGGTGATATTTTTTAAGCCTAGTCTCTCTGCTGCCATTGCCGTTATATGTGATGCAAAGTCTGTAGCAGGTATTAAAGCATCCAATTTTTGATTATAGGGCGACTCCTGAATTGCTTTAAATATAGATTGCGCATTTCGGATGTCTGCCATAATGAGATCATGATAATACCCTTCGTAACCATATTTATTAGGATTCTTCTCGGAATGGGTAATAACTACTACTATATGACCTTTATTAAAAGCCGATTTTACAAAGTCAACTCCATAAAAGCTTGGTTCAACTAAAGCTACCACGTGGTTCATTCTTTTTTTCACAACAACTTCTTCCCTTCTATATAAACTTATGACTGTGACTGTACAACAGTAATTTCTTTCACTTTTGATTTAGACATGGAGTGATGGACAGAGATAAATAAGACAATGCCTATAAGCATCAGGCCACCCATTAAGATAAATCCAATACCTGCATGGGTAAAGTCAATTGCGAGACCAATGCTATAAGCTAAAACTGATTGTAACAATAGAGAAATTCCCATCCAGACAGACATAGATCGCCCCATGTACCTTTCTGATACCAATTGCATCAGGAGTGCATTCATTTGTATTCTTATGGACGAATTGGAAAGACCAATCAACATACTTCCTAAAAATAACCAAGTAACATGGTGTTGAAGGGCTAGAGATACCATTACCACGGTAGCAAGACTGAAGAACATCGCAATGGTATAGGCTTTAGTTAATTTCTTAACAATTGGAGCAGCTAAAAAACCTGAAAGTAATCCCCCGACCCCATAAAACATGTCTGCTGTACCGAAGACTACAGAATCGGCTTGTAATAAATCTTGAACATAACCCGGCAATATAACATTGAAAACCATGGTTGCAGTTAACGGGATGATGGAAACTAGTCCAAATAGGAATAACATTGGTTTGCTTTTTAAGTAACCAATTCCACTTTTGAAACTCTGTATAAAAGATTCCTCTTTTTCTTTAATATTGATTTTGGTACGGTAAGTGACACGCATTAAAAAGATACTACTAAGCAGAAATGCAGATGCATTCATGAGCAGAATGAACTCAAAACCAAAGTATTTGTAGAGAATTCCAGAGACAGCACCTGCGAAAAACATTCCGACCTGCAAACTAATCTCAATAAGCGAATTGCCATTCACAAGTTCCTCTTTTGTTAAAATCTCTTGGGTTAAGCTCCTTGAAGCAGACATATAGACCGTCCATCCAACACCGTTAATGATGGTGAAAAGATAAATATAAATCATGCTAAATCCATCGATAAAAAATATAAAAGTGATGGTAAAAATTAAGATGGCACGTATAACATGTGCCCAGAAAATGATTTGTTTTCGACTAAAACGATCCGTTAAGTAACCTACAAGAGGAAAACATAGAAATCCTGCCAAAAGATTAAGTGCTAATAAAAACCCGACTGCTGCAGCTGAACCTGTTTGATCAAGTACATACCAGTTTGCACCGATCGTACTCATGCCAACACCGAACCCTTGTATAATATCAGAAAGGAAAAAGTTTCTGAAATTCCTGTCTTTCAACATGTTAAAGAGCATTGCTTTCTTCTCCTTTGATGATATGACGTTGAAGGTAATCTTGTAATTGACTTTTATACTCTTTTAAAGGTGGATTTTTCATCGCTGAATAAATTGAAAAAGACGGTAAACGATTCAAACCGCAGTATTCAAATATTTTATATATGGTAGCTAATATCTGATCTTCGGAGTCCCCCTCTAAAAAGCTATCCTGACTCACGGTAACTACCTTTATATTCGCTCCCCATGTAACGGAAAGCATGTATTCTTTTTGAGTAAGTAAACCACCTCGCCCAAACCCCTTAGCCTTCTTAAAAAATACATCTGGAATAAACACATCATCGAAGTATTTTTTTAAATTGCCCGGAATACTAAACCAATAAATAGGTGTTTGTATGAGCGCAATATCTGTCCATTGAAATTTTCCAATTTCTTCTTTGATGTTATAACCTTTATAAATATTTGTTTCCTTCAGTTCAAAATGGGGATTTAATTTATCCCTGATGAGATCAATCATGTAATCTGTTAATTGCCCCCTTGTTCTTTGAAATACGTCATGACCATAAATAAGTAATAGATTTTTCATTTTGTCTTCCCCTCTCTCATGTTGTTTTTGAACTACATTTAGTGTAAACTAAGCCTATCGATTATAAAAGCTGATAATTTTGATGATATCAATCACTTTTATCGATTATTGAGAGGGAGATATATATGGAATATAAATATTTACAAACATTTTTAGTTGCCAGCGAAACCATGAACTTCACGAAAACGGCCGCCAAACTTCAATATGCTCAGTCCAGTGTCACGGCTCAAATCAAATCTCTGGAACAAGATCTGGAAACACCTCTCTTTGAGAGGCTTGGGAAGAAACTTGTTTTGACCCAGGCGGGAAGCCAATTAAAACGTTATGCCCACCAGATTGTTCACTTAACAGATGAAGCACGCACCGCAATTGATGCCGGGGAGAAAACAGGAACAATTATTGTAGGGGCACAGGAAAGCCAGTGCACGTATCGTTTACCTGAACTTCTTAAAGAATTTAAATCAAAATATCCACTTGTAAATTTGATTTTTAAACCTGCTCACTCTGACGAAAGTGCAACAGAGTCTTTGCTGCAGGGAGAATTAGATCTAGCTTTTATTATGGATACAAACAAAACAAATCCTTATTTAGAAACCAATCCTTTATTACAAGAGAAACTTATATTAATTGCTTCACCATCAAACACATTAGTTTCAAAACCTGCCGTACTACCAGGTGATTTACAAGAAGAAACGGTCTTATTGACAGAGAAAGGCTGCTCTTACCGGATTATGTTTGAACAAAAGCTTCACGAATATCAAGTATCACCGAAAAACACGCTTGAATTTGTAAGTCTTGAAGCTATCAAAAAATGCGTAATCGCCAATTTAGGAGTTGCTATGCTTCCAGAAATGGCCGTTGCGGAGGATTTAGAAGAAGGCTTATTAGTGGAATTAAATTGGGACGTAAAAATGCCCGTATTAACTACACAAATGGCTCTACACAAAAACAAATGGTTCACACCTCAATTACATGATTTTGCAGACCTGACAAAAACGTACTTTGCTGCAGAAATCGACCATTCATCTGCGGGGTGACCAAAAGTCATTTATCTACTGAATTGTGTCAAAAAACTTATATTACGCTAATGGCTTTTATATGCAAAAGGGGCGCTGGTCTTTTTACAGATTAGCACCCGTTTGATCTATGTTGGATTGAAAAGCTCTCTTATCGAGCTGTAAAGATTACAATAAGAGGTAAAGCTGGATTGTACGAAACTTTAGGTATTATTGACGACTATTTGTATTGTGGATATTTGCTTAGTAATTACTTAAACAACTTTTCCAAAGTAAAAAGCTTTTTTTGCCACGGAATCTTTAAAAGAACTTTGGATTAAATCGTGCTTCTGTTGTCTATTTCCAATTTATAAACGGTGTTTTGGTTCACTCTAACCGCAGTATTTTTTTATTAAAAATATTACTAAAATAAAAAAAGTGTTGACTTTAAAATTTTCCAATAATATAATTATCCTGGAAATGAAAAAGAATGGAGGGCGCGAATCATGCAAAATAATAATCAGCAATCCAAAAAAAACAACTTAATTATTTCTGTGGCCTTCCCGGGAAAGCTTTATTGATTTATTCATATGTATAGCTTCGGTGTAGGAAGGTCACCCATGCTGTGACCTTTTTAATATTTTCGGAGCTGGTGCACACTTTAATGTTTAGCCCGTTTAGAAAGTATAAAAAACTTGCATCGGCATTCACTTAAAGATTTGGTGAATGGCTGTTTTTTTATAATGCATACGTCAGTCATTGGCGTATGCATTTTTGCGTTTTATACAGTTTTTTAAAAGAGAGAGATAAAGAAGGTGAAAAGTATGTTTCAGGTTTTTAAGAAGCTTGACTGGTTTTTTAAATATTATTGGAAGAGGTATATATTTGCGATTATTGCCCTGATCGTGGCAAGTGCGATTGGTCTTATTCCTCCGCAAATTGTCGGGTTTACGATTGACCATATTCAATTTAATACGCTGACGAGCCAGCTTTTAACAGCAATCATTATGGCTTTTCTTGCATTGACTATTGCTCATTATGCGATTTCTTTTTTATGGGATTATACCCTGTTTGGCGGGGCGGCTATATTGGAAAGGTGGACCCGGAGCCGTTTGATGGATCATTTTCTCAGCATGACGCCAACTTTCTTTGGCAGATACCGGACAGGGGATTTGATGGCAAGAAGCACAAATGACCTTAAGGCGATTAGTTTAACGGCGGGTTTTGGGGTGTTAACACTGGTTGACTCGAGTATTTTTATGCTGATGATTGTGGCAATGATGGGTTTCACGATAAATTGGCAGCTCACCTTGGCGGCTCTCGTTCCGCTGCCGATCATGGCTGTAGTCATGCAGAAATACGGTGCTGCAATCCATGCCCGTTTTACGAAAGCACAGGATGCTTTTGGAGAAATGAATAATGATGTATTGGAATCCATCCGCGGTGTACGCGTGATCAGGGCATTTGTACAGGAAGAACAGGACAGTGCACGTTTTCAAAAAATGACGGAGGATGTATATGAGAAAAATATGGCGGTGGCAAGAATAGATGCTTTATTTGAACCAACGATGAAAATTCTTGTCGGTTTGTCCTACACGATCGGATTGGGGTATGGTGCATTTTTGGTGTTTGAAAACCAATTAACATTGGGCGACCTCGTTACATTTAATGTATATTTGGGGATGCTGATCTGGCCGATGTTTGCTGTTGGCGAGCTGATTAATATACTTCAAAGGGGAAATGCTTCCTTGGATCGGGTGAATCATACGCTTGACTATGAAGCGGATATAAAAGATACGGAGCTGCCGAAACAAGTTTCCAATGTTTATTCAATCCTTTTTGACAGCATTTCTTTTTCCTATCCAAATACGGAAAGAAAGCAATTAAAACAGTTTTCCCTAACCGTGAAACAAGGTGAAACCATTGGTGTGGTTGGAAAAACCGGGGCAGGAAAGACCACCCTGTTTAAATTATTGCTCAGACAATTCCCGGATGTGATAGGGAAGATTTATATCTCCGGAGTGGATTTACTGGATATCAGCCTGGATGAACTCCGCTCATGGATTGGCTATGTACCGCAGGATCAAATCATGTTTTCCAAAACAATCCGGGAAAATATCCAGTTCGGCAAACCTGGTGCCAGTGATGAGGAAATATACCGGGTTATGCAGCTTGCTCATTTTCTGGATGATATGAAACAGCTTCCGAACGGTCTGGACACTGAGGTGGGAGAAAGCGGTGTAACATTATCCGGTGGGCAAAAACAGCGGGTTGCGCTGGCAAGGGCATTTATTAAAAATCCGGAAATTCTTATTCTTGATGATTCCATGTCAGCAGTGGATGGCAAGACAGAGACAAGGATATTGGATCACCTAAGGAAAGAACGTAAAAATAAAACGACTTTTATTGCAGCTCATCGCATGTCTGCAGTGAAGCATGCAGACCACATTATTGTACTCGAAGATGGAGAAATAATTGAAGAAGGAAACCATAAAGAGCTGATGTCTATAAACGGCTGGTATAAAGAGCAATATAACCAGCAGCAGAAGGGCAGCCAGAGGGCGGAGGTGAATAAGGATGAATAAATCAACTGAAAGAAGGCTATTCGATTATGCTTTACACTATAAAAAAGGGATATTAATCGGATTTGTCTGTTTAATTATCTCGGTTGCCTTCGAGCTGGCAGGCCCTCTGATTGCAAAAACAGTTATTGATGACCATATTGTCGGTGTAGAGGGTGCCTGGCATGAAGTAGCTGTAGATAAAGACAGATATACTGTTCTATATGAGGGCAATTTCTATAAAAGAGAGAGCAGGCTGGATGAGGGTGATGAAACAATTGGTGACCCTGTTACTGTTATGCAGGTTGGCACCTCTTACTATTTTATTGATGAGCCGGTGCCATTAACGGGAAGCAGGGATGCAGAAGAGGATGGTACAGTAACGATCACTACGGCAGAAGAATCATTGACTTATGAAGGGGAGGAGCTATCTCTATTAGAAATCTATCCTTTCTTTCAGCCTGAACAGCGACCAATTTTGCTTTTATTAACCCTGTATATGGTATTGCTTTTATTATCTGGTTTCTTTCTGTATTTTGAGACATTTTTATTACAAAAGTCCTCGAATCAAATTGTTAAAAAAATGCGAAATGACTTATTTCAGCATACCCAGCGCATACCAATGGATTATTTTGTGGATCAGCCGGCAGGAAAGATTGTTGCCAGAATTACGAATGATACCGAGGCGATCAGGGATCTTTATGAAAGGGTATTGTCCATTGTACTGGCAAGTATTGTATATATGGCAGGGATTTTTGTCGCACTGTTTATTTTGGATACGACACTTGCGCTGATGGCTTTGGGGCTCATACCGATTATTTTTGTATGGATGAGGGTGTATAAGTACTTTGGTTCCAAATATAATAAAGTAATTCGTTCTACCAACAGTGAAATAAATGCAAATATTAATGAGGCGATCCAGGGAATGCAAGTTATTCAGGCGTTTCAGCAGGAAGATAAAACAAAAGAGGAATTTGAGGTATTAAATACACGCCATTATACATTTCAGAAAAAGCTGGTGAAATTAAGTGCAATTACCTCCTATAATCTAGTGACGGTTATCCGAAACCTTACGTTTGTAGCTTTTATCTGGTATTTCGGTTCCGGCTCATTTGAACCGGGTACAATAGTTTCTATCGGATTGCTTTATGCAGTTGTTGATTATCTAAACAGATTATTTGAACCGGTAACAGACATTATTAACCAGCTTCCATTAATTGAACAGGCAAGGGCTGCGGGCAATCGAGTGTTTGAACTGCTGGATCATGATGGAGAAGATGTTGTAAATGAAAAGGTGAAAAGATTTCAGGGTGAAATTTTGTTTGACAATGTAACATTCGCTTATGAGGAACCGGACTACGTGCTGAATAACATTTCGTTTCAAATTAAACCCGGTCAAACTGCTGCGTTTGCCGGGCATACGGGTTCGGGGAAAAGTTCGATTATGAATCTGTTATTCCGTTTTTACGACCCGCAGAAAGGGAAAATCACGATTGATGGCTGTTCCACAAAGGAATGGTCCAGACAGCAGGTCCGAAGTCACATGGGAATTGTTTTACAGGACCCATTTCTGTTTTCGGGGACCATTGTATCCAATGTAACCATGAATGACCCTGCCATTACGAGAGAGCGAGCCATTGAGTCTTTGAAAGCAGTCGGCGCAGACCGGTTTATTGAAAAACTGCCGAATAAGTACGATGCGGCAGTAACAGAGGGCGGCAGCACGTTTTCCCTCGGAGAAAGACAATTAATCTCGTTTGCAAGGGCACTCGCATTTGATCCGGCCATTTTAATTTTAGATGAGGCAACTGCTAATATTGATACGGAAACAGAAGTCGTGATTCAGCAGGCACTTGAAGTATTAAAGAAGGACAGAACGACGCTGGTGATTGCACATCGTCTATCAACTATACAGCAAGCTGATATTATTTTTGTACTGGAACGTGGTATGATAAAAGAACAGGGAAATCACGAAACATTGTTGCGTGATAAGGGTCTCTATTATCAAATGTATCAGATGCAGCAGGGCAGATTAGGTCAAGCCGCTGTATAATCGCTAAAGGCCGGGTGACCGTATGCAAAATGATGATCGAAAAGACCATGATATTATAGATGAGGATTTGTACGAGGAATTTGATGATGAAGAGCTTTATGAGCTTGTAGAAGAAGAGCGAAAAAAAGCACTGGAAAGGGCAAGGCGGGAAAAAGACGAGCAAAAGCCAAAGCGTCCCTTTCCCAAATGGGTGTTTTGGCTGATTGCGATTGCGATGGTGTTTAATGTTTTTGCGCTGGTACCACAGACGTTTTCCATTCCTGCCATTGATTTCCTGCAGACTTCTGCAAGGCTTTCCGGCCAGTATGATATCCAAACATATAAGGAATCGGTTGTTGTCGTGGAAACCATGGACTCCAGGGGAACAGGGTTTTCTATTTCTGAAGATGGAACAATCATGACAAATCATCATGTTATTGAAGGGGAGGAAGAGATAACGGTTGCTTTTCCGGAAATTGGGTTGTTTAGTGCAGAAGTGACCAAGCTATATCCCGACATTGATTTGGCTATTTTGGAAGTGGACGGGGAAGATTTGCCATACTTAACGCTGGCGGACGAAACGGAATTTGAGGAAAACGAAGAAATTTATTTTATCGGAAATCCATTGATGTTTAATGGAATTGCCAATGAAGGTACAATTTCTGGTTATACACACTTGAGCAGCTGGGACGAGCCCGTGCTTATGCTGGAAGCCCCAGTATACCGAGGGAATAGCGGCAGTCCGGTGATTAATCATGACGGGGAAGTGATTGGGGTTGTTTTTGCTACATTAAACCATGATATTGAAGGTAGAGTAGGTCTGTTTGTTCCGATTGATTATTACTACGAACGGAGATAATCTATTGCTGTCTTCGTTTACAGCAGAAAATCATAGGGTATGTATATTATATAAACTGCTAAAAGGAGGCGGTAAATATGTATGCATTCACTTCTGATTTAAAAACATATAATATTGAAGCGACAGATGGAGAGATGGGAAAGGTCCAGGATTTGTATTTTGATGATCATAAATGGGCCATACGTTATGCGATCGTGGACACGAGAAAGTGGCTTCCGGGAAGAAGGGTTCTTTTATCACCGGAATCATTTAAAGAAATAGAGAATCAAGAGAAAATACTGCATGTAGGGTATGATAAGGAGACAGTGAGAAACAGTCCTTCTGTACCTGAAAACAAAGCATTTACAAGAGATACGGAAAACACCTTAATCGGTTATTATGGCTGGAGCAGATACTGGATGGGCAGCATGCTTTGGGGTCCGGAAGACCGGCCGCTGGCTACATTTAACGTCCAGCCGCAACCAAGGCAGGTTAATGAGGAAGACGCAGTACCGTATGAAGAGAGACAATCAGAACTTCGCAGTGAAGATGAGTTAATTGACTGCCGTGTTCATGCGGATGATGGAAAACTCGGTCAGATTAAAGACATCATTTTTGATACCGACTATTGGAAACTGAGGTATATCGTGATCCAAAACAGTGAAAATTTCACGGAAGATGAGTATATACTATGCCCTGCGGAGGATATTGAATCCGTTGATTGGAACGGACGGGATGTTTACGTAAAAGGCGGAACCATTAAATTTAAAGAGAAACTTTATTACTCTGCAGATGACATTTTAAAAAGTGTTTAAATAGGAAAGAGGCTGTTCTATTTGATTATAGGACGGTCTTTTTTGTTTGATGAGTGGGTATGATGCCTTTACATTGAATTCTAGTCTTTTATCGCTGCACTGAGTCCCAACATTTGAATAATCTATCTCTGAAAGCTGAAAGAGCCAAGATAAATAGCCTCTGAATCATATTTGCATGCATCCATCTATTTATAACGAAAAAGAACAAAATCTTAGTTAACTCAATTATATTTCAAGTTTCACTCATCAAGTAAATATATTTTAAACAGATTGTTATCCGAATGTGATGGTATTACCGGCCATTGTAGGTTAAGATAAATCAAAGCTGACAAGCTTGTATAAAAAACTTTTCAGGTTTAACAAGCTTATCTGCATAAAAACAGAGAAAAAATTGAAGATAGCCGGAGGTGATTCCCTTGGTGGTAAGCGAACCTTTAAGAAGTATTTCATTGGAGGAAATGATTATATCGGCACAGCAAGGTGATGGATCTATTCAAAACTTTCTGCTGCATTCCTATCAGCCATTTATCGCCACCTGTGTTTCTGAAGTGTGCAAACGATTTATAGACCCAAAAAAAGATGATGAATTCAGTATCGGATTGTGGGCATTTAATGAAGCAATTTTATCCTATACCCCTGATCGGGGATGTTCCTTTCTATCTTTTGCTAAGCTTGTAGTTAAGCGCAAAGTCATTGACTATATCCGTTATATTAAGCGAAAACAGCCTTTTTTTTCACTGGATGAAACCTATGATGCGGAAAAAATGGAAAATCCAAGAGAAATAACAGCTGTGAAAAATAGATATATGCAAGAGCAAGACTGGATAAAACTTAAAGAAGAGCTTATGGAATATAAAGAAAAGCTGGGTATGTATAAGCTGTCACTGAAAGAGCTGACAAAAATAGCACCTAAACACCGGGATGCTCGAGAATCGGCAGTTCATACTGCGAGGATCCTTTATCAAGATAGCACTTTGCGTACATATGTATACCGAAAGAAAAAGCTGCCGATCAAAGAGTTATTGAAAAAAGTGGACGTGAGTAAAAAAACATTGGAACGAAATAGGAAATTTATTCTGGCCGTTTTTGTTGTTTTCGATGAAGATTATATTTATATAAATGATTATTTAAAAAGAATAGGAAAATAACTGGTAATCAGAAAGGAAAGGGATGCTCCTTTCCTTTCTGTGATGGAAATGGCAGAGAGTAGTGTTTTTAAACCTTCATCACCATGCTTGGGTCCTGTTTCATTGCATGGTCTAAATAAAAAAGAAGGCTATCGTGGGAATCAATGATTGTGCTTTGATCCAGCGAGTAGTGATAAGCGTTCAGGAAGTACTGGATTTTTTTTGAAAGCAAATCGTCATTTGTGCGTACCATTAATACGAGTAAATCATCCCATTGCCCCCAAAGTGTATAATACAATGCTTTATCGTAGTCAGGTATATCCATATTTCCCCTCCTTAAAAAGAATAAGGGTCATTACCTATTGTATCCCTAAGTTATATATATTGTCGTAAACAAATATGGTGTTATTACCATAAAAAGGATTTTGTTTCTCTTAAGAATAATTATAAAGCACGGTTGCATACTAAAACCAAACTCGTAAGGAGGGTAAAAAATGAAATGGAAACTTTTTAGTGTGTTATCTGTGCTTGTCCTTGCACTTGCGGGATGTGCAATGGATGGAAATAATCAAGATGGTACAATGGGTGATAATGGGGATAACAACAATGTAGAGCAGACTCGTATCAATGATACAAACGATGGAATGAATGATACGCGGGATTACGGCATGAGAAGAACTTCAGAGCGTGAGCAAGAACGTGATGATACCAATCGTAACAACAACAACAATTACGAGGTTGCAGATGAAGCAGCAGACAAGATAACCGAACAGGTGGATGAGATTGATCGTGCTTATGTGCTTACGACGGAAAATAATGCATATGTAGCTGCCGGACTTGACGTTGATCGTTCAGACAGAAATGATCGTGATGGCCAAGGTGCGGAAAATAATCAAAACCGTCATACCAATGATGGAAATGATCAGGACGCACAAAACAAAACAGAAAATCTAAGCCGTAACAATCCTAATAATGAAAATAACGATCGTTTTGATGATCAGCTATCCGATGATGTAAAGGAAGAAATATCAGAAGTTGTACAGTCTGTTGACAGTGACATCGACAATGTATATGTTACAACAAACCCAGACTTTTTCGATTTAACGAATAACTATGCAGATGATATAAATAATGGAGAGCCTGTTGAAGGTTTCTTTGACCAAATTGGAAATGCGATTGAGCGTTTATTCCCGCAGAACAGATAATACCTTAAATGCTTTTTGGGTCAGACTCCCATCGCTTAACGTTTCAACGTTATAGTGTAGGCGGGAGTTTGACCCATTTTATTTCCTTTCATAAATAAGTAACATATAGTATGCTTATACATATAATTCATACTATCCATAGTTATTTACTGTGATTAAATAAATAAGAGTGGGGTTGAATGAAATGGGCAGGGAATTTCTTCATATTTTCGATGGATGGGCAGATACGTATGATGCTAGTGTGACAGGCCATGATGCACAGTATGCCAAAGTATTTGAAAACTATGATGGGATATTAAAAGCGGTAGTGGAACATGCCAATCCCGGTACTATTCTCGAATTTGGGGTCGGAACCGGTAACCTAACGGAAAAATTGCTGGAAGCAGATAATCATGTTATCGGAATTGAACCTTCCGATGCGATGCGGGAAATGGCGAAAGAAAAACTTCCTGCACTTCATTTATATACAGGAGATTTCATTGATTATCCAAAGGTGGAAACACCGGTGAACACCATTGTAAGTACATTTGCATTCCATCATTTAACAGATTCCGAAAAAGAAATTGCCATTAAACAGTTTGCGAAACAACTGACGCAAAATGGAAAAGTGGTTTTTGGTGATACGATGTTTACATCTGATATACACAGAATGTCTGTGATCAAGGAAGCGAAAGACAATGGTTATTTTGAATTAGCAGCGGATTTGGACCGGGAATATTACCCGACGATTGAACTATTGCGAAACATTTTTACTTTACATGGATTTGAGGTAACATTTAGGCAGATGAATGATTTTGCCTGGCTTGTAGTGGCAACTAAAAAATAAAGGAGAGGTTACGAATGGCTGAAAAAATGAATGTGGAAAGCTTTAATCTGGATCATACAAAAGTAAAAGCACCGTACATTCGACTTGTTGGTGTTACTGAAGGTGAGAACGGAGATAAAGTGTATAAATACGATCTTCGTTTTAAACAGCCAAATAAAGAGCATATGGAAATGGCTGGCTTACATTCCATTGAGCACTTAATGGCAGAAAATGTCCGAAATCATATCGATAATGTCCTTGATATTGGCCCAATGGGATGTCAGACAGGATTTTACTTTGCCATTTTAAATAATGACAGGTATGAAGATGTTGCGCAAGCTTTGGAAAAAACGCTGAACGATGTGCTTAAAGCGGATGAAGTACCTGCTTGCAATGAAGTTCAATGCGGATGGGCTGCTAACCATAGTCTGGAAGGTGCAAAAGAGATTGCCCGCGATATGTTGAATAATAAAAACGGCTGGCATGAAGTATTTTAAATTAGTAAGAGATAATGAGGAGAAATCATGACATTATATCATTCCACCCATGAGTTAATTGGAGATACCCCTTTACTGGAAATAACCAAATTTTCTATTCCTGAAGGGGTCCGTTTATTTGCCAAGCTTGAATTTTTCAACCCAGGAGGAAGCGTAAAAGACAGACTCGGGGTTGCATTAATTGAAGATGCTTTAGCAAGAGGTGTACTGAAAGATGGCGGGACCATTATTGAACCAACGGCTGGAAACACCGGTATCGGACTGGCTCTGGCGGCACTTGATAAAGATCTTTCCGTCATCTTTTGTGTACCGGAGCATTTCAGTCAAGAAAAGCAAATGATTATGAAAGCTTTGGGTGCAAAAATTGTTCACACGCCAAAAAATCAAGGAATGGTTGGGGCTATTGAGAAGGCAAAAGAGCTTGTAAGCGAAATTCCAAATAGTTATACCCCTCATCAATTTCAAAACGCAGCTAACCCGGAAACATACTTTCGGACAATTGCACCGGAAATCTGGAATGATCTAGATGGCCATGTAGATGTTTTTATTGCAGGTGCAGGGTCAGGTGGTACTTTTACTGGCAGTGCGAAGTATTTTAAACAAAAGCATCCGCATGTAAAAACGGTTATTGTTGAACCTGAAGGCTCGATTATAGCAGGTGGTGAACCAGGCCCTCATCGTACAGAAGGGATTGGTATGGAATTTTTACCGGAATATATGGAGCCCGATCATATGGATGAAATTCATACGGTAAGTGATAATGATGCGTTTCGGCTTGTGAAAGAACTCGCGGAAAAAGAAGGACTGCTCGTAGGAAGTTCCTCAGGTTCTGCTATGTTTGCAGCCTTGGAGGAAGCAAAGGCTGCCCAGCCGGGTACGAACATTGTTACTATCTTTCCGGATGGCAGCGACCGTTATTTAAGCAAAAATATTTATTCAGTGGAGTGAGGGGAGAACAAAATGCGGGATAAAACAAAAATGATTCATGGCGGCATTTCCGGGGATAAGGAGACAGGTGCAGTTTCTGTTCCTATCTACCAGGTAAGCACATATAAGCAGGATGGTGTAGGGAACCTTAGAGGTGGCTACGAATATTCAAGAACAGGAAATCCAACAAGGCATGCACTGGAAACGGTCATCAGTGATTTGGAAAATGGAAAATCTGGCTTTGCGTTCGGCTCCGGCATGGCTGCGATTACTTCTGTTATGATGCTGTTAGAATCAGATGATCATATTGTTATGACAGACGATGTTTACGGCGGGAGTTACCGTCTGATGGCAAATGTATTGAATAGATTCAAGCTGGAGCATAGTTTTACCGACACGAGCGATCCGGCAAAAGTAGAAGAAGCCATTCAAGAAAATACGAAAGCTTTATTTATCGAAACGCCGACAAACCCGCTGTTAAAAATAACAGATCTTAAAAAGATGAAGGAAATCGCTCATAAGCACAATTTGCTTCTCATTGTCGATAATACGTTTGCCACACCTTATTGGCAGAAGCCGTTGGACTTTGGTGCAGACATTGTTTTGCATAGTGCCACGAAGTATATTGGCGGACATAGTGATGTTGTTTCCGGTTTAGTTGTAGTGAAAACTGAGGAGTTAGCTGAGCGTCTTCATTTTATTCAAAATTCTGCTGGAGCTGTACTCGGACCGCAGGATTCCTGGCTGTTAATGCGCGGTATCAAAACACTGGCTTTGAGAATGGAAGCCATTGAAGAAAATACGAAAAAGCTTGTACAGTTTTTGAAAAACCATCCTCAGGTGTCGACTGTCTATTATCCTGGATTGGAAGACCATCCTGGACACGACCTCGCTAAAAATCAGGCAGGCGGATTTGGCGGAATGATCTCTTTTGATGTTGGCAGTGAGGAAATGGCTGATAAATTACTGGAACGCGTAAATTATTTTATATTGGCAGAAAGTCTTGGCGCAGTGGAGAGTTTGATTTCCGTACCGGCGAAAATGACCCATGCGTCCATCCCTGCTGATCGCAGAAATGAGCTTGGGATTACCGATGGACTTATTCGGGTTTCTGTCGGAATTGAAGATGCGGAAGATTTAATTGATGATTTAAAACAGGCTTTGGAATAAGGCAATATTTCCTTTGGATTGAATGCAAATTTAAATAATGAAAAACGGCTGGGCTGGGTGGTTACCCCTAAAAGTTAGAGTTTTATTATGCAGCTGATTGGCTGGGTTGAGTTCTGTATTCTACTGGACTTAATCCAGCCAATTTTTCTTTTGATCGTTCATGGTTGTACCAGTAGATATATT
>NZ_JBGOHB010000060.1:0-3889 GCF_041521345.1 Virgibacillus oceani
TTTTGAATATCTTTTTTGCCTGGTCTGAACATGGGATAACCTCCAACAAGTTATTCTATACCTATTATAACGAATTGTTCAGTCTAGTTGGTGGGATTTTTGACCTTTTTGGGTGAGAACCATTTATGAGTTCGAATGGAATGATTTAATTTTCTGATAAAAACCTTGTTTTATTTATGAAAAAAAGTTAATAGGCTGTATGATTGTCCATACGTTCTCCTTATAATTAGGGACTTGGACAGGACTACCATACCCTGATTATAAGGTTTTTTTGTGGCATTTTAAAGGTAAGTTTGCTATTATTCCCAAGTTTCACATAATAAATTTCTCTTGATTTTTTTATATAATTTCCCTGCAACGCTAGTGGTAAAAATATAAATACCTAAATCAAAAACCACCCATATTCCTTATGAAGGGTGGTTTTTGGTTCATTAGCTATGCAGTGATGTCATTCTAATCACGTTTTTTCCTTGCCTCATAATCTTTCTTATTTCGTCGACCCAGTTCCATTTCATCCGCAAACTCAGTTTGTACGTGTCTGAATGATTTAGGTGTATCTTTCTTATCATTTGAAAATACCTGATTCTGAATATATACATGGATAAAAGGCTCAGCAATTGTAGTAAAGAAAGCAGCTGTCAGTGAGGTGAGCGTGATTGCTGCACTCATTCCGAAGAAAAGACTGCCCAATATCCAATATAAAAAGAAAGATAACGCAAAGTCGGAAAGTGTAGCTGTCACATTGCCAAGTTTTTTCAGTATGAGCATATCACCTAAAAGATAAGTTACAATCGTTGCTGTTAAGCTAATCAAAAGTAAGTTGTCGAATACGGCAAAATTGAAAATCGAAAACAATGAAAAAACAATAATAGAAATGACAATAAATTTTATACCTAGTGCTTTTATATGATTCATGGAAAAATTCATCCTTTCGACCGGTTTGTATTTAGTATGGGCATAATGGATGAAATTATGAAAAAGTGTTTGAAGTATTTGAGAGCTTAACCGCTTCAAATAAAAAATGAAGGAGGGAGCTGGACCAGATATAGCTGAATAAAGAAGTAAATATAATAAATACAAACTTGTTATAATAATCCAACATCAAGGAGTCTGCTAATAGAGAAAAATTGTTTTTTGGCAATTTGGAATCATAGCTTGAGCAAAGTGTTATATTGAGGAATAAATATATATGTTTCACGGCTAAACAATTATAGGATGATGTAAGTATTGTATTTAAATAGAAAAGAGCATATCCACTGGAAAATGCTCTTTGATCGTCATTATTGATTATTTTTATTTTTTTCATCGCCTGCTTTATCCTTAAAGGAACCTTTCATCTTATCAACTTTACTTTCAGCTTGTTTGGATTTATCGTTTGCGAGTCCGCCGTATGCATCTTTTGCTTTATCGAGGGTACCCTCCATTTTATCCCCACAATTTCGTTTATATACAATTCTCCTACCCGCCTTTACAACGCCATAACTATAGGACTGACTGAAGATGTAAAACAGTGTAAAGCGGAGGTTCTTTTGATAATAACGCCCGTAACCCCGTTAGGGCATATACTTAAATCCGTTCTATTTATTCGAAAATAAAGTAAACTATTAACTCAAGTTCATATAAGTTTGGTATAATAAACGAAAATACAGAAAAGGGTAATCACCAGGGAAATCGACTACCTAAAATGATCGCAATAGCATATCTAAGCCTGCTACTATGTCATGAGAAAATCGGTCCATAAACAGTACTTAATCCAAATAAAATCATGAAAACACAACAGGGGGGAGACTTAAAAATGAAAATATTAAATGCAATCAGCGGGCTGGCAGGGAAATATTTTGCAGTATTGGTTATTGTGATTGCTGTTATCGCCTTTATGGCACCAGCTCAATTTCTTTGGCTGAATTCCTACGTAACCATTTTGCTTGGCGTCGTTATGTTTGGTATGGGGCTTACGTTAAAAGCGGTCGATTTTAAACTGATACTGACTAAACCATTACCGGTGATTATTGGGGTCGCTGCCCAGTTTATCATTATGCCATTGACGGCCTTTGCGATCGCCTATCTGTTAAATCTGCCTCCAACTATAGCGGCAGGGCTCGTTCTCCTTGGTTCCGTGCCTGGCGGAACGGCGTCAAATGTAATGGTGTATCTTGCCAGAGGGGATGTAGCACTTTCGATTACCATGACCTCGCTGTCCACATTGCTTGCGCCAATTGCGACACCATTTATTTTACTTTTGCTTGCAGGACAGTGGCTGCCGGTGGATCCAATTTCCATGCTCTTGTCCATTGTCCAAGTTATAATTGTCCCAATTGTTTTAGGTCTTTTGGTCAAACGATTTTTTCCGCTCGTTGTAGAAAAAAGCATTACGGCTATTCCGCTAATATCGGTTACCGCCATCATTATTATCGTATCCGCTGTAGTATCAGCCAATGTAGAAAATATCGCTTCATCCGGACTTCTGGTTTTCACAGCAGTTATGCTTCATAATGCGTTTGGTCTTGGACTTGGTTATCTTATCGCCTATTTATTGAGATTGGATATATCAAAACAAAGGGCGATTTCCCTGGAAGTCGGTATGCAAAATTCCGGATTGGGTGTCTCCCTGGCTACTGTACATTTCGAGCCATTAGCAGCCCTCCCAAGTGCTGCCGCGGCTGTATGGCATAACATCACAGGTCCAATTATCGCAACATATTGGGCCAAAAGAAGGAAAAAGGCCGACTCCGCAGATAAAAAAGAAAGTGAACATAGGGAGCTGAAAGTTTCCGGCAAGTGAGGGATAGTAAGTCGGGCACCCACAAATAAAGTTTGAGGTCCTCTTTGTAAAACTACAATTATTGGGTTCCAAGAATATCTCTCAATGGCAGGGTATACAAAGAATGAATTATATACTTTAAACATTTATTAAAACATGGATAAAGAGCATATCCGGCATGATATGCTCTTTCAATGCATTACCGATTATCTTTATTTTTTTCCCACCAGCTTTATCCTTAAATGAGCCCTTTACTTTATCGAATTTACCTTCTGTCTGTTTGCACTTATCCTTTGTCAAAGTGCCAAAAGCATCTTATGCTTTATCAGTGGCACCGTCCATTTATTCTTTATTTCCGCTACTCATGATAACCCTCTATATCTGAGTCAGGAAACAATTTCTGTTTGAAAATAGGGTTAAACCGATTGGGGTATAAGGGGAAAATATAAAATGGTTGTTCGAACCAAAATGAACATTACTTTATTATTTATATTATAAAACGATGTGAAGCCATAATCTCTTTGTTATACAACATATGGAGGTGTGTTTTAGTGTCCAAATTACAATTTTTCATTCGGCATCAGCCGGATTTTCTACGGGATAAATTCATTTTGGTTTTTAAAAGTGATGAAGCCAGGGACTATTTTAAAAATGCGATAAAAGGAAGTTATTTTGAAGAGATTTCGAGTGAATCGGCTGAACATGCAGCACGAATGGGCATTAATGGTAAAACGATTCCGTATGGATATACACTGCGTTTAACAAAGGAAGAGATGAGCAGGTTAAGCACTGCTGAGGGCAATGAAAGATTATATAAAGAGCGAACAGTAAAAAGCGAAGGATAACATAAAAAACATCGACCAGAAGGACCCCCACCCGGTCGATGTTTTTTTATCGCAGTGTAACTGGCTGTGAGACTCCCACTTCAAGAATGAAGGAAACATGAAAATGCTAAGTGGGAGATCTAACAGCCAGTAACGGCCCGATTCGTTCAACTAACATTTGTATGAAAACACTTATGAAAATTGCTCTAAAAAGACAACAGGAAAGCAGCTCTCTCAAATTTGATTTTTTGAGAAAATAAAATTGATACTTCACATGTAATTTAGAATCTAAGCTATCTCTTGA
>NZ_JBGOHB010000061.1:0-3538 GCF_041521345.1 Virgibacillus oceani
GTTCCTTGAATTCCTTTGAAAAGTTCCTTCTTGCTCTACGGGTCATAGTAATTCTCCTCAACTTTTAATTGAACCAAGTTTATATGACCTTAACTGTTCTGTCCAACTAAGTGTAACCTATTCAATTATCACTTTTTATAATAAAGCCAAAAGTGTCCTGTCATCAAACATACACTTCTTTAAGGTTTTTAAAAACCTTGTTGATTAGCCACATCCCTGTGTATAAGGAATCTTCTGATACAGCTCAGAATAAGGGGCAACTCCTCCTCTATTTTCACATTAATTAATTATTTAGTAAACATATATAATACTTCATCTATTTCGGAACCCCAAATAGTTTAAAAGATGTTCAATTAAATCTATCTTAGTTCCTCTTACGATACTACCCAGCCAGAAAATATAATCATTTATGTAAATTGAGGTAGCTTACACAGTGTCGATATACTTTTTAATAAAGTCACAGAATAATAAAGAGTCACTAGATCCGGTTATCCTAAGCGGCCAAATAGATCTCGATCAATTCAAAATAAAATTAATAAAAAGCTGTAAGGAAACCAGGCTATTTCTTACGGTTTTTAAATATAGCAATGATATATTATTTATTTATTGTACCTGATAAGGTTCCTATTGAAGCCAGTGCCATAGTGACTGATTCATTTTTTGTTTCAGCATCTGAATAAAAAGCATCTAAAGCTTCGATATAATAATATTCCCCTTCTAATATGGTATATCCTTGGTGTTCCAAACTATATAATGCATTCGATACTGCATGGAATTTTTGGTTTTCGGTTAAATTAACCCAATCATTTCCGTTTTTGTTATTAACGATTGTTTCAGTGTCTTGGTTGCCTGTGTCTTGATTATTTTCTTGGTCCAAACCAGTGCTAAATGCAGATCCTGTTGTTACAGATACCTTATCTTGTTGGGTCTCAGGCTTATATGGTTCCTCAGAATTAACCACCATTTCGTGAGAATCAGCGCTTCTTGATTTTTCATACTCCATTGTATATGTGTCTTCTCCATCAACTATTTCGATTCCTTCAAAATCACAAATAGCTTTCTTTCCACAATCAAATGACCCACCGCCATTATGCCCAATCAAAGTAGTAGTTGTGCGTATTGTAAGCACAATATCGTTTAATAAGTAATACTTATCATCTTTACTTAAATCATTAAAATTTTCATTCGTATTCATTCTGATATTGTAATCAACAAAAAGATATCCCTCATATTTATTTCTCGTGCCGGGGAGAATTTCGATATCATCATTAATATAAGGACTTATATCCATGCTAACAAGTAAATCGTTCTTGTAAGTTTCCATAGCTTCTTCGTCTGCCTTAGCACTACAACCAACTAATACAATTAAAACAATGCAAGTTGCCATTATTTTTTTCATATTCTGCACAACCCCATTTTTACTATTCATGTATATCTGTGTTTTCTATTTAAAGTATACGTCATTGGTAGATCTTCGAATAGTGTATTATTGATTTCGTATCTCATTATCCCCCCTTTTATATTTCTGGCAAGGACAACGCCTCTTTAATTACAAATCCGCTCCAAAAGCACTCATTATTATCTAGCAAAAATGGTCTATTAGAGTTTAGCGGTTACATATAGTTATATCTAATTTAGATTAGAAAGAACAAGAATAGGTCTAATTGGAACGATCCTCACTTCAACTTTTTAACAATTGATCAAGTAGTCAATTTATAGTTATTGATAATAATTTCTTTGGATTCAGTTAAACAACTTATTACCGTACTCCTCCTTATAGTATCACTTATCCTTTTGGGGCTTTATATTTGGTCCCGTTTTTGGGGGAGGTGGCGTGGTCTGCAATTTATTTGGTTGATACCCTTTATTAACTTTTTTTGGCTGATAAACTTTGTTTGGTTTTTTTGACATAAAATTACTCCTTTTTAATAAAACTCTATGTATTTTATAGAAGTTGCTTGTATCCAAATCCCTTTGTTATTGGTAATTTCAATCCACTCATTATCCTCATTAACATCAAATATTTTTTCAAGATAAAGATCCTTATCATTTCGAATAGACGATGCAAATGAGTCAGAGCCCCAATAACCAAATACTATTCCACCATCTTCTAAATATACGATTAAATAACTAGGTTTATTCTTGTTAAACTGATAATCCCAAGATGTTGGAATAATATGGATAGTGTTAATCCCTATTTTTTGTAATAATGTGCGAACCCAGCCCTTATTGAATATTACAGGAATTATTAATGCAATACTTACTGAAATTGAAAAAATCACCAATATACTAACATACAATTTAAATTGTACATTAGATTGAATATAGGGAATTCTAGACAACAAAATTAAAATAGGAAAGACAACTATATAATTAATTGTGCTGAATACCAAGAATCTTAGCAATATACTTTGTCCTGTAACATCTTTTTGTGGGACGAAAACTCTGTAAATTGAATCTATTATAAATCCTGGCACTACAAAAATTAAAGTGTAAAAAAGAACATCAAAATTTTCGATTGTCAAAGTATAGCTCCTTCCTATTCCCCAAGGTTTACAATCGTCTCTCTTTTACAAGCCTCCAGTAATGATAGCCTAATGCAGTTAACTTACATGCTTTTGAATTCATTGCTGCAAAATACATATGCTCTTCATTAACTGGCACGACTAAGCCAACACCTTCGAGTTTTTGTAGCTCATTAAAAGTTGTTACATTCTCTTCTGAAGCGTATGGCTTAATGATTTCATGTTCAATATCCAGTGCATTCGTTACTTCAAAAGATGGATCTAGTTCAAATTCTTGTTCTGGGCTAGGAAAATACTTTATCAAATTTCTAATAGTCGCTATAGGTACTTGAGGCTCAATAGTCCTTAATGAAGTAAATTTGGAAATATTTGTTTTAAATACAGGCCTTTGATGCCAAGAGCCCAATGCTTGGTCTATATACGCATAAACACTCCCTGGTGTAATATGTCCTCTTAAATCAGCTGCTCCTCCTTGTAACGCATCTAAAAGTAAATTAGTAAAAACACCTTGTCCATTAACTTCTAGTGAATCTTGATAATCTCTGCTAGCTGTTAAAATAGACAGACCTTCTCCAATTTGAGTCATTAATCCACCATTGGTTTTAGGACTTCCAAATGCTCCCGAATGGCAACAGTCTAAAATTATAATTTTATCCCTAGCCTTAGAACCATTTGCTATTGTCAATATTTCATCCATGGAAACACCGTAGTCATTATTACTTAAATCAGGAGTAACAATATAATTTCCTGTGTCATCTGTATATCCATGTCCAGAAAAGTAAAATAACGCAGCATCACTATCTCCTTCGAATAAGTCTACTATTAAACCCTTCAATTCGGATTTTGTTTGGACATCCGATAGAAATTTAACATCAAAATTAGGTGAACGTAAGCGTAAAATAGTCCACACCTGTTTTTCAGATGTGGACTACTGTTATAATTTATTTAGATTTATTAGGAACGCGGCATTCATCAGGGAGTGTAGCGGACCACGGCAGAAGTCGAGTCAACTG
>NZ_JBGOHB010000062.1:0-2958 GCF_041521345.1 Virgibacillus oceani
TTTGTACCTTGAAAACTAAATAAGAGTAACAACGACATCAATAACATTTGATTGTAAGCGAAGGCTAATTTTATTAGTGACGCTTATTCATTGTAAAGCTTAGTTAAGTGAATAAGGGCGCACGGTGAATGCCTTGGCACTGGGAGCCGAAGAAGGACGGGACTAACACCGATATGCCTCGGGGAGTTGTAAGTAAACTTCGATCCGAGGATTTCCGAATGGGGAAACCCACTGTTCGTAATGGAGCAGTACAGCTATCTGAATACATAGGATAGTTGAGGCAGACCCGGGGAACTGAAACATCTCAGTACCCGGAGGAAGAGAAAGCAAACGCGATTTCCCGAGTAGCGGCGAGCGAAACGGAATTAGCCCAAACCGGAAAGTTTACTTTCCGGGGTTGTAGGACACTCCTTTGGAGTTACCAAGAAATGCTTTAGATGAATCGGTCTGGAAAGGCCAGCCATAGAAGGTAACAGCCCTGTAATCGAAAAAGCGTTTCCTCCGGAGTGGATCCTGAGTACGGCGGAACACGTGGAATTCCGTCCGAATCCGGGAGGACCATCTCCCAAGGCTAAATACTCCCCAGTGACCGATAGTGAACCAGTACCGTGAGGGAAAGGTGAAAAGCACCCCGGAAGGGGAGTGAAATAGAACCTGAAACCGTGTGCCTACAAGTAGTCGAAGCGCGTTAATGCGTAACGGCGTACCTTTTGTAGAATGGACCGGCGAGTTACGATCGTATGCAAGGTTAAGTGGAAGACACGGAGCCGAAGCGAAAGCGAGTCTGAACAGGGCGAAATTAGTATGCGGTCGTAGACCCGAAACCGTGTGATCTACCCATGTCCAGGGTGAAAGTCAGGTAACACTGACAGGAGGCCCGAACCCACGTATGTTGAAAAATGCGGGGATGAGGTGTGGGTAGGGGTGAAATGCCAATCGAACACGGAGATAGCTGGTTCTCTCCGAAATAGCTTTAGGGCTAGCCTCAAGGGAAGAGTACCGGAGGTAGAGCACTGATTGGACTAGGGGCCCTCACCGGGTTACCGAATTCAGTCAAACTCCGAATGCCGGATACTTCCCCTTGGGAGTCAGACTATGGGTGATAAGGTTCATAGTCGAGAGGGAAACAGCCCAGACCGCCAGCTAAGGTCCCAAAGTATACGTTAAGTGGAAAAGGATGTGGAGTTGCCCGGACAACCAGGATGTTGGCTTAGAAGCAGCCACCATTTAAAGAGTGCGTAATAGCTCACTGGTCGAGTGACTCTGCGCCGAAAATGTACCGGGGCTAAACGTATCACCGAAGCTGCGGATTGTTCTTTGAACAATGGTAGGAGAGCGTTCCAATGGCAGTGAAGTCAGACCGTGAGGACTGGTGGAGCGATTGGAAGTGAGAATGCCGGTATGAGTAGCGAGAAAAGAGTGAGAATCTCTTTCACCGAAAGCCTAAGGTTTCCTGAGGAAGGCTCGTCCTCTCAGGGTTAGTCGGGACCTAAGCCGAGGCCGAAAGGCGTAGGCGATGGACAACAGGCGGATATTCCTGTACCACCTCATGAGCGCTATTAGCGACGGGGCGACGCAGAAGGATAGGGAAAGCGCACCGATGGATGTGTGCGCCCAAGCAGTAAGAGAGTCAGATAGGCAAATCCGTCTGGCAATCTCAAGCTGTGACGGGGAGTGAAATATAGTAGCGAAGTTCCCGATTTCACACTGCCAAGAAAAACCTCTAGTGAGTTCATAGGTGCCCGTACCGCAAACCGACACAGGTAGGCGAGGAGAGAATCCTAAGGTGAGCGGGAGAACTCTCGTTAAGGAACTCGGCAAAATGACCCCGTAACTTCGGGAGAAGGGGTGCTTCTTGCATGAGAAGCCGCAGTGAATAGGCCCAAGCGACTGTTTAGCAAAAACACAGGTCTCTGCGAAGCCGCAAGGCGAAGTATAGGGGCTGACACCTGCCCGGTGCTGGAAGGTTAAGGGGAAGTGTTAGGGTTTTACTCGAAGCACAGAACTGAAGCCCCAGTAAACGGCGGCCGTAACTATAACGGTCCTAAGGTAGCGAAATTCCTTGTCGGGTAAGTTCCGACCCGCACGAAAGGTGCAACGACTTGGGCACTGTCTCAACGAGAGACCCGGTGAAATTATACTATGCGTGAAGATGCGCATTACCCGCGACAGGACGGAAAGACCCCGTGGAGCTTTACTGCACCTTGATATTGAATGTCTGTACAGCTTGTACAGGATAGGTGGGAGCCGTGGAAACGTGAGCGCTAGCTTACGTGGAGGCAAACGTGGGATACCACCCTGGCTGTATGGACCTTCTAACCCAGGACCGTGATCCGGTCCGGAGACAGTGTCAGGCAGGCAGTTTGACTGGGGCGGTCGCCTCCTAAAAGGTAACGGAGGCGCCCAAAGGTTCCCTCAGAATGGTTGGAAATCATTCGCAGAGTGTAAAGGCAGAAGGGAGCTTGACTGCGAGACCTACAAGTCGAGCAGGGACGAAAGTCGGGCTTAGTGATCCGGTGGTTCCGCATGGAAGGGCCATCGCTCAACGGATAAAAGCTACCCCGGGGATAACAGGCTTATCTCCCCCAAGAGTTCACATCGACGGGGAGGTTTGGCACCTCGATGTCGGCTCATCGCATCCTGGGGCTGTAGTCGGTCCCAAGGGTTGGGCTGTTCGCCCATTAAAGCGGTACGCGAGCTGGGTTCAGAACGTCGTGAGACAGTTCGGTCCCTATCCGTCGTGGGCGCTGGAAGTTTGAGAGGAGCTGTCCTTAGTACGAGAGGACCGGGATGGACACACCGCTGGTGTACCAGTTGTTCCGCCAGGAGCATAGCTGGGTAGCTACGTGTGGAAAGGATAAGTGCTGAAAGCATCTAAGCATGAAGCCACCCTCAAGATGATACTTCCCATCATTTTAAATGAGTAAGATCCCTCAGAGACGATGAGGTTGATAGGTC
>NZ_JBGOHB010000063.1:0-2429 GCF_041521345.1 Virgibacillus oceani
GTAAGCGTAAAATAGTCCACACCTGTTTTTCAGATGTGGACTACTGTTATAATTTATTTAGATTTATTAGGAACGCGGCATTCATCAGGGAGTGTAGCGGACCACGGCAGAAGTCGAGTCAACTGCACTTCATCTGTCGTATCTATATTGGGAAGTTCCTCAAACAGGTAGCTGAGGTAGTTAAATGGATTCAGTCCATTTTCCTTGGCCGTCTCCACAACACTATAAATGATCGCACTGGATTTTGCTCCTTTTGCGGTATTGCTAAAAAGCCAATTTTTCCTTCCGATCACAAAAGGCTTGATGGACCGTTCAGCTCGATTGTTATCAATCTCCAATCGGCCATCCTCCAAAAATGCCTCTAAACGTTCCCATTGGTTACGACAATATTTGATGGCTTGACCAAGCGCACTTTTTGGCAGTACGCGTGGTGTTTGCTCTTTCAACCATGCCAAAAAAGCCTCCAGCACTGGCTGGCTGCGTTCCAAACGCTTTTCATAGCGTTCTTGCGGACTTTTGTCCTTTAAATCTCGTTCAATATCAAAAAGCTTATTACAGAGGTCCAAGCCTTCGTTTGCCTTCACAGCCGTAGTGGCTGCGGATTCAGGAAGAGCCTTGAGTGCTTCTGTGAATTTGCGCCGTGCGTGCGCCCAACACCCAACAAGGACAACGTCAGGAAGCCCATTGTAGCCGGGATAACCGTCTACATGCAGGTAGCCCTGGAAGCCTTTCAGAAATCGGCGTGGATGTTTGGCCGCCCGTGTTTGCTGATAATCGTAAAGAACGATGGGTACATCAGTATGCCCTGAGCGATATAGCCACATGTAGGAGGTGGATGTTGCCGGCCGTTCCGGCTCGGATAAAACTTGCAGTGTCGTCTCATCCGCGTGCATCGTATCCAATTCCAATAGTTGGGCATGCATTTTGTTATAAATGAGCTCCAGCCATGTGGTGGCACCGTACACCATCCAATTGGCCAGTGTCTGCCGTGGAATGGATACACCGAAGCGTTCCAGGTGTTTCTCTTGCCGGTAAAGTGGCATGCCCTCTACATATTTTTGTGTCATGGTGTAAGCCATGGCGGATGGAGAGGCGAGGCTCCCAGGAAATACTGGCTCCGGCATCTTCGCTGTCACAATAGGTGTTTCAATTTCATGGCGTTCGCAATGCCGGCAGCTATATACGTGGCGCACGTGTTCAACGACTTTTACTTGCGCAGGAATGATTTTTAATTCTTTACGCACTTCCGTGCTCATATCGTGAAGATTTCCTCCACAGCACGAACAGACCTGTTCCTCATCGGATAAACGATATTCGATCGTTTCCGTAGGCAGGTTTTCCAGCTTTTGTTGACGCTGACCACGCTGTTTCTTGCGTTTATATGTAATCGTTTCGACAGTTGGTTCTTCCACAGTCGTGTCAGTAGTATCTTCGGCCTCATTGAAAAGAGAGAGCTGACCTGAATCGGTCTTCTCACTGGAAGATCCAAATCTGCGTTGTTGGCTCAAACGAAATTGTTCTTCGTACCATTTTAATTTTGCCTCCAACGCTTCTTTTTCCATCTCAAGCTTTTCATTTTGCGCTTTATAATATTCAATTGACTGGGTTGATGTATGCGCTGTTTTTTCCATAAAATAAGTATACGATAAAGAATTCGACTTGCCTAGTCGAATTCCCGTATTCCTATATTTCAATCTTTTAAATAATGGTACGCGCTTTCACCTCACGGTGTGCCTGCCTTTGTTCAATTGGCAAACCATCCAGCAGCCAGCGAAGCTGACGAGGACTGATATTCATAGGTGCTGTGTCCTTTTCTGATGGCCAATGGAATGTTCCCTTTTCCAACCTGCGATAATGCAGCCAAAACCCATTGTGCTCCCACTGCAGGATTTTTAACTTGTCACGTTTCCGATTACAGAACACGAACAAACAAGGAGAAAAGGGATCGAGGTCAAAGCATTCTTGAACAATCACCGCCAGACCGTCAATAGACTTACGAAGGTCTGTGCTTCCGCGAGCCAGGTAGACACGCTCAAATTGTAAGTTTGTCAACATTGATTTCGCAGGACATGTATGATATCGGATAGTAATCCAACATTGGCTCCTGGTCGCACTTCGACAGAAAGAGCATCAAAGTGGATAAAGATAGGTCCTTCTCCTTTGGAAGAAATATTTTCCTCTTCCACCTGGACGGCGAGCCATTGTGTTGGTTCCTGCTCAGAAAGATTTTCCTGGTTCTCGAATCGCTGGATCCAATAATACATCTGGTGGGCTTTGATTTCATGATCCCGACACCATTCGGCTACACTTTGCCCGCTATCTTTCCAAGCATCATACCGCGCTTCCCATTCTATTCTTTTGTCTTTTAGAGTCATCGCATAACCTCCTGAATTCATTTCTAAGAAGATTATCGCATGGATGACTTTCTG
>NZ_JBGOHB010000064.1:0-2172 GCF_041521345.1 Virgibacillus oceani
GATTTTTGAATATCTTTTTTGCCTGGTCTGAACATGGGATAACCTCCAACAAGTTATTCTATACCTATTATAACGAATTGTTCAGTCTAGTTGGTGGGATTTTTGACCTTTTTGGGTGAGAACCTAAATATTATATCTATATAGATTGATATTCTTATTATTAAATAAGGTTTAAGAATAGCGGAAAGGAGATGCTTAAATGGATTATGCATTGGTCAAGGAACAAGGTGTTACATTTGCAGTTGTTGTAGTAAAGAGTAGGATATTGAATAATCCTAATTTAAGAGATGAATCTCTTCAGTCATTCCAAAAATATTTTCCAGGAGTTCCTCTTATCTTAATGGCTCAAGACACCCGGGGCAAACCTAAGTATTACGGTCGTAATGATATTGTTAACTTTTTATCAAAGGTTAATTATCGTCGTCTACCATGGAAACGTAAGCAAGTATGATTTTACAACTTTGAGAAAGCTTTATAAGAGTGCTAATAATAACCATATGAACTTTCTGACATGCTGTAGAAGTTTTTTATCAGAGAAGTTGAATTAGATGTCATTAACAGATGCTTATAGAAATTTATAAGAATTTTCAGCAGGCAAAGTCAGCATTGATGTTAAAGGGTAGTCCAGAAGAGGACACACCGAAACTTTATGTAAAATCCTAAATTGATAGTGATAAAATAAAACTAGTTCAGTCATAGAAAACAGTAGTAATAGGTATTTCCTCACCTAAATCAGCCCCCTGATAACTCATTTAGTCCTATTATCCTGGAAAGGGTTGGTTTGTCAATAACTATTTACCAGGACAAAGGTCGATTTTCAGGCGTGCTTGAAAATAGCTGGACAGTAGATCTGGTCCATTTTTACCTTCAAGAATATCCTGTACTATCTTCAATTTAAAATCAGCACTTTTATATAGATTCAACCAGAAACTTTTAATAATTAAACAGTGGGTTCTGGAAATGATAATACCGAATGATATGTATTGGAGGATTTATAGACAAAATAATTTGTTAATGGGATAATACGCCTAATGATATGTAAATAATAGAAGGGGATGTAACGTAGTGAAGCTGTAATTGGTGTTAAAGAGAAGGAAAATATATTAGAGCAAAAAGATTTTGATGGTTGTTCCTTTGAAGCGTTTCTGGAAAATATAGGTCTTAATGTTAATGGGTATTTTAGCTCCAACCGAGATATAAATGAGTTTGAAATGTTTGTTGAAGTACATATTGAGCAAGAAAAACGTCTTGAAAATGAAGGTTTGCCATGTGGAATCGTTACTGGGATTGCTGGACCTGTTTGGATAGAGTTTACATTTAATGGTGAAGCAGGATATGCCGGCAACACACCTATGAATGATCGTCGTGACGCACTTGTTGCAGCAAGTAAATTTGTTTCTGAATTAAAAAAACTTCCACCACATTTTAGCAAATCAGCCGTTGCAACAGTTGGCAAGTTGTATGTTGAACCAAACGGTGTCAATGTTATTCCTGGGAAAGTAACGTTGTATGTTGATGTCAGGGATACTTTCAATCAGTCTCGAAATGAGCTTGTAGTAGCAATCATCTCACTTGGGAAGACGGTTGCACACAAACATCATGTTGAAATAACGTATGAAGAAAACCTACGAGTTGCAGCGACACCAATTGCTAAAGAAACTCAACAGTTTCTTGCTTAAGTGTTTCAAGAAAAACAAATAAAACCTTACTATCTGCCTAGTGGTGCAGGTCATGATGCAATGGTATTCGGTAAGAAACTACCGAGTGCAATGATTTTTGTGAAAAGTAAAGCTGGAATCAGCCATAATCCCCAAGAATGGACGGACTTAAATGACTGTATTCAAACAGTGCATGTTTTAAAAAGATTTATAGAAAATTTGCAAAGAAAATAAGGGACCGAAAACGTCCCCTTTAGCTTGGTTAGTTATTTCTGTTTGATATTCCTCTATTCTAATTGGAATACAGCATCAAGTAGATGTTAAATTCTAAACTAATAGATTTATAAGAGTATTAAAATTAAATAAAATTTAGAAAAAGATATCGTACTTAAATTGCAATAGTAAATGCAACACCCCCTGTGAAACCGCTATATAAGGTTTTTCTGTAATTTGTTGGTGTTGGGGCCTAGGCCCCAACACCAACAAATTTTGCGAACGCTTCGGCTGGGGTTTG
>NZ_JBGOHB010000065.1:0-1737 GCF_041521345.1 Virgibacillus oceani
GCCAGAAAATGCGACTGGTGAATTTACAGAAGAACCACAAACTGTAACTTATGTATATGCGCCTGTTGACGAAGGTGATGCAGCACCAGTTACAGTTGAACACGTCGATGAAGAAGGAAATCAACTAGCCCCTTCCGAGGATCTTACAGGAAATGTAGGAGAACCTTATGAATCGCAACCAGAAGAGATTGATGGCTATGAATTGATCGAAATGCCAGAAAATGCGACTGGTGAATTTACAGAAGAACCACAAACGGTAACATATGTATATGCGCCTGTTGACGAAGGTGATGCAGCACCTGTTACAGTTGAACACGTCGATGAAGAAGGAAATCAACTAGCCCCTTCCGAGGATCTTACAGGAAATGTAGGAGAACCTTATGAATCGCAACCAGAAGAGATTGATGGCTATGAATTGATCGAAATGCCAGAAAATGCGACTGGTGAATTTACAGAAGAACCACAAACTGTAACATATGTATATGCGCCTGTTGACGAAGGTGATGTAGCACCTGTTACAGTTGAACACGTCGATGAAGAAGGAAATCAACTAGCCCCTTCCGAGGATCTTACAGGAAATGTAGGAGAACCTTATGAATCGCAACCAGAAGAGATTGGTGGCTATGAATTAATTGAAACACCAGAAAATGCAACAGGGGCGTTTACAAACGAACCACAAACCGTAACGTATGTGTACGCGCCTATTGAAGCCCCAGCACCTTCTGAGGGTGTAATAGTGGTAGAACACGTAGACGAAGAAGGTAACTTATTGGAAAATGCGAATCCAATTACCGGAAACGTTGGGGAGCCATATGAGACACAACCGATAGAAATTGATGGATATGAGTTAATCGAAACACCAGAAAACGCAACAGGGGAGTTTACATCAGATCCACAAACGGTAACGTATGTGTATGCTCCTATTGAAGAAGAAACAGCAGCACCGGTAACAGTTGAACACGTAGACGAAGAAGGAAATAAACTAATTCCGTCGGAGGAATTAGTAGGAACACCAGGAAACCCGTACGAAACTCAGCCAGGTAACATTGGAGGATATGAGTTAATCGAAACGCCAGAAAATGCAACAGGGGCGTTTACAGACGAGACACAAACCGTAACGTATGTGTATGCGCCTGTTGAAGGGGATCCTGAAGGAACTATAATTATTGATTATGTAGATGAAGATGGCAATCCTGTTTCTAATAGGGATACAGAATCTGGATTGGTGGGGGAACCTTATGAATCTTCTCCAAAAGAAATTGATGGATATGAGTTAATCGAAACGCCAGAGAATGCAACAGGGGCGTTTACAGACGAGACACAAACGATAACGTATGTGTATGCACCTGTTGAAGAAGAACAACCAATATTTGAAGGTGCAGTAGTAGTAAATCACGTAGATCAAGAAGGAAATCCGTTAGCTACTCCAGAACCAATAACTGGATTGGTAGGCGAACCATATGAGTCTTCTCCAAAAGAGATTGATGGATATGAGTTAATCGAAACGCCAGAAAATGCAACAGGTGAGTTTACAAACGAGACACAAACCGTAACGTATGTGTATGCGCCTGTTGTGGAGCCTACACCGGGGGCACCTGTAGATGTAGAATATGTAGATGAAAATGGAAATCCTATTGCAGACCCAGAACAGCTTACTGGAAACATTGGGGATCCTTATGAAGCTCAACTGAAAGATATTGACGGATATGAGCTAGTAGAAGTACCAAGCAATGAAAC
>NZ_JBGOHB010000066.1:0-1661 GCF_041521345.1 Virgibacillus oceani
CAAACTTTTATGGAGAGTTTGATCTTGGCTCAGGACGAACGCTGGCGGCGTGCCTAATACATGCAAGTCGAGCGCGTGAAGCTGACTGATCCCCTTCGGGGGTGAGGTCAGTGGATCGAGCGGCGGACGGGTGAGTAACACGTGGGCAACCTGCCTGTAAGACTGGGATAACCCCGGGAAACCGGGGCTAATACCGGATAATACTTTTCTTCGCCTGAAGGGAAGTTGAAAGAGGGCCGTAAGGCTCTCGCTTACAGATGGGCCCGCGGCGCATTAGCTAGTTGGTGAGGTAAGAGCTCACCAAGGCGACGATGCGTAGCCGACCTGAGAGGGTGATCGGCCACACTGGGACTGAGACACGGCCCAGACTCCTACGGGAGGCAGCAGTAGGGAATCATCCGCAATGGACGAAAGTCTGACGGTGCAACGCCGCGTGAGTGATGAAGGTTTTCGGATCGTAAAGCTCTGTTGTGAGGGAAGAACAAGTGCCGTTCGAATAGGGCGGCACCTTGACGGTACCTCACCAGAAAGCCCCGGCTAACTACGTGCCAGCAGCCGCGGTAATACGTAGGGGGCAAGCGTTGTCCGGAATTATTGGGCGTAAAGCGCGCGCAGGCGGTCTTTTAAGTCTGATGTGAAAGCCCACGGCTTAACCGTGGAGGGTCATTGGAAACTGGAGGACTTGAGTACAGAAGAGGAGAGTGGAATTCCACGTGTAGCGGTGAAATGCGTAGAGATGTGGAGGAACACCAGTGGCGAAGGCGACTCTCTGGTCTGTAACTGACGCTGAGGTGCGAAAGCGTGGGGAGCGAACAGGATTAGATACCCTGGTAGTCCACGCCGTAAACGATGAGTGCTAGGTGTTAGGGGGTTTCCGCCCCTTAGTGCTGAAGTTAACGCAATAAGCACTCCGCCTGGGGAGTACGGCCGCAAGGCTGAAACTCAAAAGAATTGACGGGGGCCCGCACAAGCGGTGGAGCATGTGGTTTAATTCGAAGCAACGCGAAGAACCTTACCAGGTCTTGACATCCTCTGAACACTCTAGAGATAGAGTTTTCCCTTCGGGGACAGAGTGACAGGTGGTGCATGGTTGTCGTCAGCTCGTGTCGTGAGATGTTGGGTTAAGTCCCGTAACGAGCGCAACCCTTAATCTTAGTTGCCAGCATTCAGTTGGGCACTCTAAGGTGACTGCCGGTGACAAACCGGGGGAAGGTGGGGATGACGTCAAATCATCATGCCCCTTATGACCTGGGCTACACACGTGCTACAATGGATGGAACAAAGGGCAGCGAAGCTGCGAAGTGAAGCAAATCCCATAAAACCATTCTCAGTTCGGATTGCAGGCTGCAACTCGCCTGCATGAAGCCGGAATCGCTAGTAATCGCGGATCAGCATGCCGCGGTGAATACGTTCCCGGGCCTTGTACACACCGCCCGTCACACCACGAGAGTTGGTAACACCCGAAGTCGGTGAGGTAACCTCTTGGAGCCAGCCGCCGAAGGTGGGACCAATGATTGGGGTGAAGTCGTAACAAGGTAGCCGTATCGGAAGGTGCGGCTGGATCACCTCCTTTCTAAGGAAGATATAACGGAACGCCAGAGGCACTTACGTGCCTCTCGGTAAGGCATACTGTGTTGTTTGGTTCAGTTTTGAGAGAGCAA
>NZ_JBGOHB010000067.1:0-1638 GCF_041521345.1 Virgibacillus oceani
CCACTGAAACAACCATGGCTATGCTACGCATCGCCACCAACTACCATGAAAATGAATTTCTAAACGAAATAGAAGTATTCATTTAGAAAAATATGGAGATATAGTTAATAACAATACGACCAGACTGATAACATTCTGGTGGATCCGAAAGAAAGTGGGATACCCTGTCACTGAAACTGGTTGTGAAAGTATAAAAGTACCAACTACTGTGCTTCGAGCATGTATACAAAAATTTTGTAACGCGATTACTTTCATTTGTATTGTTAACTATATCAAAGATAAGGTGGTTCTCTGATGGAAGCAATGATTGAACGATGTGCAGGCTTAGATGTACATCAAAAAACGGTTGTAGCTTGTGTATTATATGGTTCATTGGATAAAAGACCAAAAAAAGAAATTAAGACTTTCTCCACTACGACAAACGGTCTATTGAGTTTGAATGATTGGCTCACCTCCTTCCAAGTAACCGATGCAGTAATGGAAAGCACTGGAGTTTATTGGAAACCAATTTGGAACATCTTGGAGGAAAATTTCCAACTTATTCTTGCCAATGCGAAACATGTTAAAAATGTTCCTGGTCGAAAAACGGATGTAAAAGATGCGGAATGGCTTGCCAAACTTTTACGCAGTGGTCTGATTGAGAGTAATTTTGTTCCACCGGAAGATATTCGTGATTTACGAGATCTTACCCGTTATCGAACCAAGTTAGTTCAAAATTGTACGCAAGAAAAAAATCGTATCCACAAAATTTTACAAGATGCGAACATTAAACTTACTTCCGTTCTTTCAGAGATTTTTGGTGTATCCGGACGCCGTATTCTTGAAGCGATCATCCAAGGTGAAAAAATCGATGAAGTCTCCCTTCGAAAAATGGTGCATCATAAAGTAAAAGCAAACTTCTCTGAGATAGCTAACGCAATAAATGGCCGTCTCCGTAGACATCATCGTTATATGTTACGTCAACATTGGGAGCACATGACTCACATTGAGAAACAGATTATAGAACTGGAAGAGCAAATTGATTATTGTCTTAAACCCTATCGTAAAGAGTTAGAATTACTAGACACTATACCCGGAATAAACAAAGACGGTGCAGCCATTTTCATTGCGGAAATGGGTGTTGACATGACCGTTTTTAAATCAGAGAAACATTTAGCCTCATGGGCTGGGGTTAGTCCGGGAAACAACGAAAGTGCTGGTAAAAAAAAACAGAGTAAATCCAAAAAAGGAAATAAGGCATTAAAAACGATAGCGGCAGAATGTGCACTAGCGACACTTAGTCAAAACAATCGCATCTCTTCCTTTCAAAAAAGAATCATGAAACGCCAAGGCAAGATGAAGGCGCGTATTGCTACAGCCAATTTAATTTTGAAAATTGCTTATAACATCTTAGAAACGGGAGAGCCATATCAAGAACTCGGTCCAGAATACATGATAGAAAAACAACAAACCAAAGAATTAAAGATGGTTGAATACCTTAAAAGGAAAGGATACAAGATTACATCGGCTGATCAAGAGATAGCTTAGATTCTAAATTACATGTGAAGTATCAATTTTATTTTCTCAAAAAATCAAATTTGAGAGAGCTGCTTTCCTGTTGTCTTTTTAGAGCAATTTTCATAAGTGTTTTCATACAAA
>NZ_JBGOHB010000068.1:0-1607 GCF_041521345.1 Virgibacillus oceani
CCGCAGTCAACCATGTATCACAAAAAAGCTATACACCACGGAGAATGAAAATAGTTATTGGTTGGCGATACTGATGCTACGGCTGGATGAGGAAGGTCGAAACTCCTTGGTGCGTGAGAGCCCTTTCCGCAGTCTGACTCCTTCGACCACGGTGCATCACGGATTGTTGCTCCTTTGAGGAAGCACTCATGGTAGATTAACCCTATTCTGGTTGTTGCGCCAGCCTCTAATATTAGATGCCGTAGAAAGGATGTTTTTCAATGGATATCATCATTGAAAGAGCGTGTGGTTTGGATGTCCACAAAAATAACATTACCGCATGCATTATCACACCAGAAGGAAAGGAGATTGAAACATTTTCAACTAAAACCGTTTACCTAATCGAGTTGGTGGATTGGGTAAAGGAACACAACTGTACCCATGTGGCGATGGAAAGTACAAGTGTCTACTGGAAACCAATTGTTAATTTGTTAGAAGCTGAAGATATTGAATTCCTCGTTGTTAATGCGCAACATACTAAAGCTGTTCCTGGAAGAAAAACGGATGTAAAAGATGCTGAGTGGATTGCGAAACTACTCCGTCATGGTTTACTCAGAGCGAGTTATATTCCTGATCGTAATCAACGAGAATTACGTGAGCTTGTTCGTTATCGTCGAAGTATCATCGAAGAACGTGCCAGACAACTCAATCGAATTCAAAAAGTCTTAGAAGGAGCTAATATCAAACTAAGTTCCGTTGTTTCCGAAATTACGGGAGTATCTTCGCTTGATATGCTTCGGTCTATTGCTGAAGGCAATGATGATCTTGAAGTATTAGCCAATATGGCGAGGGGGAAAATGAAACAGAAAAAAGAACAGCTCAAACTCGCGCTTCAGGGATACATCCAAGATCATCAACGATTTATGATAAAGACAATTCTAGACCATATTGATTTCCTTACTGACAACATAGATAAGTTGGACGAAGAGATCGCTTTACGGATGGAGGACTACCAAGAAGATATAGATCGCTTGGATTCTATTCCTGGCATTGCTAGAAGAATGGCTGAACAGATGCTAGCAGAGCTCGGAACAGATATCAAGAAGCAATTTCCTAGTGCAGCCCAAATGTGTTCATGGGCGGGATTGGTTCCTGGAAATAACGAAAGTGCTGGAAAACGTAAATCTTCAAAAACTAGGAATGGAAATAAATACTTGAAATCGGCATTAATTGAAGCAGCTCATTCAGTTCGAGGTTCAAAAAACTATCTTGGCGCACTTTATCGTCGTACTGCCGCACGCAAAGGAAGAAAGCGAGCAGCAGTTGTAGTGGCTCATGCGATATTACGAATCTCCTACTATTTACTAACCCGTAAGGAAATGTATGTAGATTTAGGAGAAGATTACTTCGATAAGCAAAGAAAACAGTCCATTGTTAGACATTCACTCCGTCGCCTTGAAAGTTTAGGTTACACAGTGGGTATTAAAGAACAAGTAGCATCTTAAACCATATCGCCATATTCCTATAGATTTTGAGTGATGGCGCACTCCTTTTAAAAAAATGAATGAGCTGCGTCTACTTTAGTATTGACATTTATTCCTTATTTTAGAACTTTATTTTCATGGTAG
>NZ_JBGOHB010000069.1:0-1474 GCF_041521345.1 Virgibacillus oceani
GGTGCCGACCCCCGAAAGTTAGAGTAATAAATCTAACTTTCAGGGGTGTTTTTTGTGGCAAA
Source organism: Virgibacillus oceani (assembly GCF_041521345.1). Lineage (GTDB taxonomy): Bacteria > Bacillota > Bacilli > Bacillales > Amphibacillaceae > Virgibacillus_N > Virgibacillus_N oceani_A. The sequence goes on from NZ_JBGOHB010000069.1 coordinate 63, forward strand.
ATATAGTGAAGAATTTAAAATGAAGCTTGTCGTCGAGTATTTAGATGGAAACATTGGATATGGATCATTGGCAAAAAAATATAATATGGGTAGCCAAACACCTATACGTGATTGGGTGAAATCGTATGAGTCTCAAGGAATGAATGGGTTAAAACGAAGAAAAACGAAGAGGGAGTATTCTGTTCAATTTAAATTAGATACGATACAATTTATGTTAAACACAGGTGCTTCTTATTTAGATACTGCTGTTCACTTTAATTTGAACAACCCTTCCTTGATTACACGCTGGATGAAAGAGTTACATGAACAAGGAGTAGAAGGCCTGATTCCAAAACCAAAGGGGCGGCCTTCTATGTCTAAGAAACCGAATAAACAAAAGAAAAAGGAAGAAAAAAATTTAACACGCGAAGAATTAGAACGTGAGAATGAGCTACTAAAACTAGAAAATGCCTACTTAAAAAAGTTGAAAGCTTTTCGGGAGAATCCGAATGCGTTCCACGAAAAGCACAAGCAAAGGTGGCATTCGAGCTCAAAGAAGAAGGATTCCGATTAAAAAATATTCTCGTTGTAGTAGGCATTCCTGAAGCAACCTATCACTATCATGTGAAAAACTTTGAAATAAAAGATTCAGACACAGTACTAAAAGAACTCATTACGCACTTATTTAAGAAGTTTCATGAACGCTACGGTTATAAACGTATCACGAAAGAATTAAAGAAATTAGGACATCTTATCAATCATAAAAAAGTGTATCGAATCATGCGAGAACTAGGGTTAAAATGTGTGAAATTTATGAGGAAATCTCGCAAATACAATTCTTATAAGGGGAACGTTGGAAAAGTAGCGAAAAACCGACTATCCCGCCGTTTTAACACACCTATTCCACTTCAAAAATTAGTTACTGACATTACAGAGTTCAAGTGTCTAGGTGATGAGAAGTTATATTTAAATCCGATGCTTGACCTTTATAATGGAGAAATTGTTTCTTATGGTATCAAGAAACGTCCAACGTTAGATCTTGTCACGGAACCTTTAAAAGAAACGTTAGAGATAATAAAGAATCGTGCAACCTATCGCACTACCATCCATTCCGATCAAGGCTGGCATTACCAACACAACCAATGGGTGAGGACATTAAAAGAAAATAAAATATTCCAAAGCATGTCACGAAAAGCAACCTGCGCAGACAATGCGTCGATGGAGAATTTCTTTGGTATTTTAAAGCAAGAAAAGTATTATGGGGAAAAATTAGTAAGCTATGAAGAATTAAAAAGACGGATTGAAGAATATATCTACTGGTACAACCATGAACGATCAAAAGAAAAATTGGCTGGATTAAGTCCAGTAGAATACAGAACTCAACCCAGCCAATCAGCTGCATAATAAAACTCTAACTTTTAGGGGTAACCACC
>NZ_JBGOHB010000007.1:0-156454 GCF_041521345.1 Virgibacillus oceani
CAATTTTATTTTCTCAAAAAATCAAATTTGAGAGAGCTGCTTTCCTGTTGTCTTTTTAGAGCAATTTTCATAAGTGTTTTCATACAAATGTTAGTTGAACGAATCGGGCCGTTACTGGCTGTTAGATCTCCCGCTTAGCATTTTCATGTTTCCTTCATTCTTAAAGTGGGAGTCTTACGACGCACAGGACGTGCTAGTGCCGACAAGGCCACAGGACGTGGCGTTTTTGTCGGCCAGCCAGTTAACCGCGATAAAATGATAGAAAGAGGGTGGGAGGAGTGGCTTACTATCTGGCAGTCGATGGAGGAGGAACAAAAACAGTTGCTATTATTACTGACAAAGAAGGAGTCATATTAGGGTTTGGGCTTACAGGAAACTGTAATCATCAAATCAGCCGGGAAGCTGCGGAATTTGAGTTAAAAACAGCAACAGAAGAAGCGCTTAAATCCGCCGGCATAAAACAAAGCATGCTTTTCCGTTCCTGTTTTGGTCTGGCTGGAGCAGACACTGCGAATGACTTTAAAATCATCCATACGATGCTTCAGAATTTAGGCTTTGACAAATACGCTATTTATAATGACGGGTTAATTGCACTGAGGGCAGCTGACCCTGCTTTTGCAGGAATAACAATTATTTGCGGCACTGCGACAAATGCCATCGGCAGGGACAGGGAGGGCAATATTTATCAAGTGGGCGGCTATGGCTATGCATTTGGAGATTTTGGCGGAGGGCATCAATTATCCAAAGAAATCTTCAGGCTGGTCATTCGCAGTACAGAAGGCAGGGAACCTGAAACACTGCTGACGCACCTTGTATTAAATAAACTTGGCTTTAAACATATGAACGCCATGTATGCATACTATCTTATAAATAAAAAGAGTATACCGGTCCATTTAACGCCACTGCTCTTTTCAGCTGCAGAAAAAGGGGATGAGCCCGCCTCTCAATTAATAGAAAGACAGGCGGAGGAGTTGGTTTTATCCACTGCAGCATTAGCTGAAAAAATGAAGCTGTCTTCAGCGTCATTCAGCCTTGTGCTCGCGGGCAGTGTCCTGACAAAGTCCAAAAATGATCTGATGTATCGTGCATTTTTATCTAAGCTAGGCAAAACAAATTTGAATGCAAAGGTGAAACTATTAAAAGTGGAACCGGTCATCGGTTCAAGTTTATTGGCTATTGGGGACGTTGTCGATGAAGAAAAAGTGAGGCAGAACCTGATTCAATCTCTTCCATCTGTAACGAAAGGCAGTGATGCAGATGAACAAAACTAAAATCACCGTAATTGGAAGCGGCTCTTCCTACACCCCCGAATTAATAGAAGGGTTCATATCCAATGCCTCCCTTCTCTCATTGGAAGAAGTATGGCTATGTGATATTGAAGAAGGAAAAGAAAAAATGGATATAATTCATCACTTGACGAATAGAATGGTTAATAAGACTGGTCGTCCCTTTAAAGTTTACTCTACTTTAGATAGAAGAAAAGCCATCGAAAATGCTGATTATGTCATTACACAAATTCGTGTTGGCCAACTGGAGATGAGAAAACAGGACGAGTATATTCCAAGTAAGCATGGTCTGATCGGCCAGGAAACAACTGGAGCCGGAGGTTTTATGAAAGCACTCCGGACGATTCCCGTGATGCTGGATATATGCCGGGATATGGAAGATCTGGCACCGGAAGCATGGCTGCTTAATTTCACCAATCCGGCAGGCATCGTAACTGAAGCAATTTTAAGGTACAGCAATGTGAAAACGGTAGGACTTTGCAATAATCCTATTAACTTTCACAAAAAATTTGCTGAATACTATGACGTGTCCATGGACGCCGTAAGTATAGACTTTGCGGGAATTAATCATTTGAATTGGATTGTTGATTTTTTTATCAATGGCGAATCGAAATTACAAGACGTTTTATCAGGCAGGAAAATGACCTATCAGGCAGAAAATATTCCTGCATTTAATTGGGACCCAGGGTTTCTGCAAAGTCTTGGAGCTATCCCATCCGGATACCATCGATATTATTACCAGACAGACAGGATATTGAAACAGCAAAAGGAACATTTTGAAAAAGGAACCACAAGGGCGGACGAGGTAATGAAGCTTGAAAAAGAGCTGTTTCAGATATATGCCGACCCTAGATTAGCAGAAAAACCGAAATTGCTGGAAAAAAGAGGAGGTGCTTTTTATTCCGAGGCTGCCGTAAATTTAATTACATCCATCCATTTGAACTCAGGAAGCATTCACACTTTAAATGTAAGCAATAACGGGGCAATTACTTGCTTGCCTGATGCGGCATGTGTGGAAGTGAATTGCGTGGTGGAAAAAAATCGGGTTATTCCTTTGCAGGTAGATGATCAAAACATTTCCCCGCAAATAAGAGGGCTTTTGCAGGTCGTAAATGCCTATGAAGAACTGACGGTGGAAGCTGCTGTCCATGGAGACAGGGGCAAAGCCATTCAAGCCTTAACAATTCACCCGCTCGTTGGGGCATTCGAGGTCGCGGACAGGTTACTGGACGACTTACTTGCAGCAAACCAGCTTTATTTGAAGAAATTTCAAGTAGAGCGGTATTAATCTAGATGATTATAAATAAAGGAGGCATACATGTATGAAGAAATCATTAGCCTTTCTGTTTATGGCAAGCTTATTCGTTTTTACTGCTTGTGGCAACGATGAAGATGCTGGGTCTGAAACAGAAAATGATACTGACGAAACCACGGGGGCTGGCGGAAATGAGGAAGTCACATTGGATATTTTCAGTTGGAGAAGCGGTGATACAGAGGAATTTGATGAAATAATAGCAGCTTTTAACGAAGCATACCCGGATATCCATATCAATTTTGACCCTACTACAGCACCGGAGTATGATTCAGCATTAAATACGCAGCTGAGTACAGACACAGCGGCGGATATTTTCTTTGTAAGGCCTTTTTCCCTTGGCGAGAATATATACGATGCCGGGCACCTGGAAGTGCTAACGGAAGCGGATATTGAAAATCTCGCGGCAGTGGATGACATCCAGAAAGATATTTACACTTCTGGTGAGACAGATGAGTTATATGCCATGCCATTTAATTTTGTATCCTATGGTTTCCTTTATAACAAAACGATGTTTGAGGAAAATGGCTGGGATGAACCAGAAACATGGGATGAATTCTATGCCCTCTTGGAAGATATTAATCAGGAAGGTATAACACCATTAGCACTTGGCACGGCAGATGATTGGGTGATAGATGAGATTGTCGGGAGCGGATTTTATCCGAGCTTTGTCGGCGGGGAAGAATGGAGAGAAGGATTACTTGCTGGAGAAAATAGTTTAACAGATACAGCGTATGTTGATTTTCTTGATAATCTTGTTCAATGGGCGGACTATATGCCGGAAAACATGGAAGGACTTGGTTATGTAGACGCTTTGCAAATATTCATGGCGGAAAATGCTGCCATTTGGGTAACCGGTTCCTGGGCACTGACTGACCTTGATCAGGATGAAATCACGTTTGACATTGATATGTTCGCATCTCCTGTAGAAAACAGCGGTGATCAAAAATGGATCGGCTTTAACGGCGGTGCCGGGCTTGGCATTAATGCTGGGTCGGAACATCAGGAGGAAGCAAGAATTTTTCTGAACTGGCTGATGAGTGAGGATGCCCAAGCATTAACTCTCAATCTGCTTCCGGGTCAATTTCCGCCAGGTGATATTCCATTGGATCAAATTGAAGATCCTACAAACAGAAAATGGCTGGAAGCTGGCGGAGAGAATGATGAGAATTACGCTGTCGGACTCGCTTTTGAAGGCTTAAACGCCGGGGATCCAACGATGGGTACACTGCAGATGGAAAATATTTCTCAACTTTTACAAGGGGCATTAAGCCCGGAAGAAGCTGCAGAAAATATGCAGGAAGGGTTATCTTCCTGGTATGAACCTTTTCAGTAAATTTGTACGTGGCTGGGACAAAACAATTTTAGTTATCAAAAATCCGAATATCCTTAAAATTGCGCTTAAAATCCGCTCCGGAAATATACTTCGCTTTCCGCTGGCGGCTGGTTAGCCTCCTTGCCCCGACAAGGGGTATGCCGACGTTGCCCGCAAAGGGCGGTTTTAGTCGGCCTTCATTATTGTCGCACTGTGGGGTCTCACCGATGCCTTTCCTCCCGCAGGACGTCTACGTATATTCCCGGAGCTAACTTGGTGGATTATTTATATTTTCAATGCTTACTCAGCGTTCTGTCCCAGTCTCAAAGGATAACCAGATGAAAGGGGGAAGCACCGTGAAATTCAAGAAGAAGTTATTATGGTTTATTTTGCCAGCATTCTTAATTTACTCAGGGTTTATGCTCATTCCCCTTATTTTGTCGATGAGAGTATCTTTTTATGAATTTTCCGGGATCGGAGACATGACTTTTATAGGTTTTGATAACTTCTATCGGTTGCTTTTTGAATCCCCGTATAATGAGCGTTTTTTTAATGCAGTAGGAAATACATTTGAATTTTTTGCGTATACGATGGTTTTTCAAAATGTAACAGCGCTTCTATTGGCGCTTGCTCTGACGCGAGGTTTGAAACTGACCGGCTTTTTTCGAACGGTGATCTTTATTCCTGTCACATTATCATTATTGATGATCGGTTTTGTATGGTCCATCATGCTTAACCCGAATATTGGTGTTGTTAATGAAATTTTAAGTGCGGTTGGCTTGGAAAACTGGACACGTGCCTGGTTAGGTTCTGAAAGTTTAGCGCTGCCAACAGTTGCGCTCGTAAATGCATGGCAGTATACAGGTTTGATGGTGATGTTATTTGTCGCAGGTATCCAGGGCATTCCGGAAGAACAGTTTGAATCTGCCAAAATTGACGGGGCCAACGCTTGGCAAGTTTTTAAAGGTGTTATTTTACCGCCTTTGGTGCCGGTTATTGGCATCGTTACCATCATGACGTATATGGGTGTATTCAATCAATTTGACCTTGTTTATTCGATGGTTGGTTCCACCGGGGGACCGAACTATGCTGTGGATGTATTGGGTACATTTTTCTACCGGACCGCATTTGGCGGAGCGGGTGGTCAAATGCCGCAAATGGGACTCGGCGCCACCATTGCCACCATGACTTTCCTGTTTATCGCCTTTGCGATTGGCGCGTTTTTGTATCTGTCCTATGTAAGAAAGAAGGGGGAAAACTGATATGGTGAAAGGAAAAAAGGACAGACTATTGGATTTGTTTGCCTATCTCTTTCTAATCATTGCAGCCATTGTAGTGGTCTACCCCTTGTTTGTTATGATCATCACTTCCTTGAAAACAAATATGGAAGTACTCGTTAACCCGTTTGGATTACCAACTGAACTTAATTTTGAGGGTTATAAATATGTGTTTCAGACTGGAAACTTTCCGATATTTTTTCGGAACAGCATTTTTATTACCCTTGTTTCATTGTTTATTCTTCTGGTCGTAACGGTGATGGCTAGCTATCCTTTATCAAGGTTCTCCTTTTTTGGAAACCGGATAATATATTTCTACTTTATCATTGGAGCCATGCTTCCAACCAGATTAGCTACAGTGAATCTTTATCAGGTTGTAAATGGATTAGGATTGTTCGACACGCTTTGGGCTTTAATATTGATTTACATTGCGATGACGATTCCTATATCCGTATTTATCATCGCAGGATTTATGGCGGAATTGCCTAGGGAATTGGAGGAATCCGCCCATATTGACGGCGCCTCTGACAGTCGGATTTTATTTTCGATATGGGTACCATTACTTCGGCCGGCACTTGCAACAGTAGCGATATTTAATTTTATACCTATTTGGAATGAATTCTTCTTCCCGCTGATTTTTATTAGCAGTGAGAATTTAAAACCATTGCCACTTGGGTTGGCTACATTTTTTGGACAGTATCAGTCTGACTGGCCAACAGCTTTTGCGGCACTGACGATTGCCATTTTACCGCCGCTGATTTTTTATTTAATTGCTTCAAAACACTTTATCAAGGGATTAACAGCCGGGGCTTTGAAAGGCTGACTTTAGGAGGCAAAAGAAATGGTAACGATGGGTGCAAGTTATTTTGGCAACCGTATGATTCAGCATGTGGAAAAGGATTTGGAAGAGCTGAAGGAAAAAGGATTCACTGATATTTTGCATACTGTCTCTGAGAATGATCTGAAATTTTACCGGGACACAATGAAAGACATTATTCAGCTTTCCAAAAGTATGGGATTTACTGTAACCGTAAGTCCCTGGTCCATTGGTTTGGTATTTGGCGGTGAAGCTTTTTCGGAGTTTCATATTCATCATCCAGAAGCATGTCAGGTAACACAGGAAGGGAAAAGGCTGCCACAAGCTTGTTTTAATCATCCGGATTTCCGCAGATTTATGAAGGAATGGGTAGATGCGGTCAATGAAATGGGTGCTGATTACATTCTTTGGGATGAGCCGCATTGGGCAGGTCAGGGCGGCTGGTATTTTATTGAAGATTATGAATGGACTTGCTGGTGTGAGGCTTGCCGGGCTTCGTTCGGGAAATGGTACGATTATGATATGCCTATAGAGTGGAATAAGGATATCGAAAATTTTCGCAAGGATGTAATGATTAATTTTCTGGATGAGTTATCCGGGTATGCGCTTGGGCTGAAGGTGAGAAATATTGTATGCTTTTTTCCAAACAGGAAAAGGCTGATCGTTCCGCCGGAGTGGGAAAAGGCTGCGGGTCTTGAGGCCGTGGAAATATTTGCAACTGATCCTTATTGGGTAGGATCGAATTATGCAGCAGAGGATTTCGTGAATTTTTATGTAAAAGCAGCCGTGGACATTGCGGAGAGAACCGGAACAAAACCACAATTATATATTCAGAATTTCCGTATTGAAGATGGAAATGAAGGAGATGTTAAAAAAGCTGTAGAAACAGGATGGAATAATGGGATAAAAGATTTTTATGCATGGGGATTTAATAGTTGTGCACATATGTCTTTTTTGCGGAGTGACAATCCGGAAGCTACTTTTGCGGCTTATTATGAGACAGTTTTGGACAAGGCTGGTCGGAATGAGATTTAAATATAACGTTAGCCAGGGGAAGGAAAGTAAATACGGGGCAACAAGATACTTTAGCATCATAAGCAAGCAAATATCCGTCGCTTCATTTTCACTTTCAGATACAAGCAAATATATTATTTATTAAATAAGTCCCTAAAATCAAGAGGATAACATAAAACATTTCCCGTCAAGAGATCTCATTATGCTTGTCTCCCTTGATGGTTTCCATACGATATAATTCCATGAAGGTTATTGAAATGAAGAAATGTTTCTGTGCCGATCGTAAAAAATACATTGTATAAATGCATTGATTGTTATTAAAAACTATGATAAATTAATATAGATACACCCAAAATTTATTAATTTTATATACAGGTATCCTATTTTAAATTATATAACATTCGGTCCTTTTTGTCAACACTTATTTTTAATATTTTTGGGAGGGTTTAGTACGTTAGTACAAAGGAAAGAATATTGCAGAAGTAGTAATAATCAGCTAAACAGGTGAATGAATTGGTTTAGTGCTGAATTAATAGGAAGGTGATAAACCTGAAAAACACGGAACGATATGAGCCAATTAAATTCCTGGAAGGGAGGAGGTTCTATTTAAGGTCAAAAAAGAATGAAGATTTGGATTTTTCCATACTACTCTTTGGGCTAAGGGAGGCAGAAAACTAACAGGAAGCCAGACCGTATTTAGTCATTTAGGAGTTCAAAATTGATTTGAGAACATATCAACATACATTAGCAGGATCGATTTCATCATATGTTTGCAAGAAAATAACCAGCCTATTGGGGAAATGGCTATGTTGCATATCGGCCATCAAAATGCTGTTGTTCGTATTCCTGTATTCGATCCTGAATTCTGGGGAAGTGGGTATGACATCGAAGCGTGTGTGCTGAAGATTAGAGAAAGAAGTGCCACAGGAATCGAAAACTGCAACCGAAATTAGCTTTTCAGCAATATGCTAAAAATATTTTAGTATTATGTACAACTTATGCTGTCGACATTAGCAGTTAGCGATTATCCAGATTTTTAATATTACTTCCACATTAAACAGATATTAACATCTGTGAAAATATTTGATTTAAGGGGTGAAGCAGTTGACAGGTCAACTAGTTCAGTATGGGCGACACCGCCAACGCCGGAGCTATGCACGTATTAATGAAGTGTTAGAATTACCTAACCTAATCGAGATTCAAACCGCTTCTTATGGATGGTTTTTAGAAGAGGGTTTAAGAGAGATGTTTCAGGACATCTCCCCAATTGAAGACTTTACAGGAAATCTATCACTTGAATTTGTGGATTATAGCTTGGGTGATCCGAAATATCCTGTAGACGAAGCAAAAGAAAGAGACGTGACATACAATGCTCCCCTTCGAGTGAAGATTCGTTTAATTAATAATGAAACCGGAGAAGTAAAGGAACAAGAAGTGTTTATGGGTGACTTCCCATTAATGACAGACACAGGAACATTTATTATCAATGGAGCAGAGCGTGTTATTGTATCACAGCTAGTGCGTTCACCAAGTGTCTACTATAACGAAAAAATCGATAAAAATGGAAAAAGAGGGGTTACCGCAACTGTAATTCCAAACCGTGGTGCATGGCTGGAATTTGAAACAGATGCGAAAGATGTCGTTCATGTCCGGATCGACCGAACACGCAAGCTTCCGATCACTGTGCTTTTGCGTGCGCTTGGATTCGGGACAGATCAGGAAATTATCGATTTGATCGGAGATAATGAATACCTTAAGAACACGCTTGAAAAAGATAATACGGAAACCACTGAAAAAGCGCTGCTGGAAATCTATGGACGGCTGCGCCCGGGAGAACCTCCAACAGTTGGAAATGCTAAAAGCTTATTGGTATCCCGCTTTTTCGACCCAAAACGTTACGACCTGGCACATGTCGGTCGTTATAAAATAAATAAAAAGCTGCATATCAAAAACCGTCTGTTCAATCAGGTTCTGGCTGAAACAATTGCCGATCCTGACACTGGTGAAGTTCTAGCAGAAAAGGGCGATAAGCTTGAACGTAAATTGCTGAACAAACTGATCCCTTATTTAGATAAAGAAGAAAAGCTTGGCGAAAAGCTGCTTGAACCTCACGGCGGGGTTCTTGACGATGAAATTTCTCTTCAATCTATTAAAATTACAGATCCAACTGATTCAAGCGGCAAGCGGGAGCTTAATATCATCGGCAATGGAAATGTTGAAAAAAGCATCAAGAACATAACACCTGCTGATGTTTTATCAGCAATCAGCTACTTTTTTAACCTATTGCATCGAGTTGGGAATACGGATGATATCGACCACCTTGGAAACCGCAGAATCCGTTCTGTCGGGGAATTATTGCAAAATCAATTCCGTATCGGTCTGTCGCGTATGGAACGTGTTGTGCGTGAAAGAATGTCCATACAGGATACTTCCAGTGTTACACCACAGCAATTGATCAATATTCGTCCTGTGACTGCTTCAATCAAGGAGTTCTTTGGAAGCTCACAGCTGTCTACATTTATGGATCAGACGAACCCGCTGGCAGAGCTGACAAATAAACGCCGTCTGTCTGCACTCGGGCCTGGCGGTTTGACCCGTGAGCGTGCTGGGTTTGAAGTGCGTGACGTTCACTACTCACACTACGGCCGTATGTGCCCGATCGAAACGCCGGAGGGTCCGAACATCGGTTTGATCAACTCCCTATCCAGTTATGCACGAGTGAATAAATTTGGTTTTATTGAATCACCATATCGGCGTGTTGACCCTGAGACCGGAAAAGTAACGAATACATTCGATTATCTCACAGCGGATGAACAAGATAATTATATCGTTGCACAGGCAAATTCACAGTTAGATGATGATAACTTCTTTGTAAATGAGGAAGTAATAGCCCGTTTCCGTGAAGATAACATCATTGTATCTCGCGATAGAATCGATTATATGGACGTATCACCAAAGCAGGTAGTATCCGCTGCGACTGCATGTATTCCATTCTTGGAAAATGATGACTCCAACCGTGCGCTAATGGGAGCAAACATGCAACGCCAGGCAGTTCCTTTGATGAATCCAAAGGCACCGATCGTCGGAACAGGTATGGAGTATGTAAATGGGAAAGATTCTGGTGCGGCTGTTATTTGCCGTCATGATGGAATTGTAGAACGTGTGGATGCGAAAACCGTTATTGTACGTCGTATTTCTGAGGTGAATGGCAAAGAACTAGAAGGCGATGTGGATCGTTACGGTTTACAAAAATACAAACGCTCCAACCAAGGTACTTGTTATAATCAGCGTCCGATTGTTTCAAGAGGAGACCGTGTAACAAAAGGAGAGGTTCTTGCTGATGGTCCTTCTATGGATGACGGCGAATTAGCATTAGGTCAAAACGTTCTTGTAGCCTTTATGACTTGGGAAGGTTATAACTACGAAGATGCCATTATTATGAGTGAGCGTCTTGTAAAAGATGATGTATATACTTCCATTCATATTGAAGAATTTGAATCGGAATCTCGTGATACAAAACTTGGACCAGAAGAAATTACCAGAGATATTCCTAATATTGGGGAAGATGCACTTAAAAACCTTGATGAACAAGGGATTATCCGAGTCGGTGCAGAAGTAACGGACAGTGATATTCTTGTAGGAAAAGTAACACCGAAAGGAATGACGGAGCTATCAGCAGAAGAGCGCTTATTACATTCGATTTTCGGTGAGAAAGCACGTGAAGTAAGAGATACATCCTTACGTGTTCCTCATGGCGGTGATGGCATTGTCTCAGATGTGAAAATCTTTAATCGTGAAGATGGCGATGAGTTATCACCAGGTGTGAATCAGCTTGTTCGTGTATATATCGTTCAAAAACGTAAGATTAACGAAGGAGATAAAATGGCAGGCCGTCACGGTAACAAAGGGGTTATCTCCAAGATTTTACCGGAAGAGGATATGCCATTCTTGCCAGACGGTACACCTATCGATATTATGTTGAACCCATTAGGGGTACCATCACGTATGAACATCGGACAGGTGTTTGAGCTGCATTTAGGAATGGCTGCCAGACAGCTCGGGCTGTATGTAGCAAGTCCGGTATTTGATGGAGCAACAGAGGAAGATGTTTGGGAAACTCTTGATGAAGCCGGCATGCCAAGAGATGCGAAAAGTGTTCTTTATGATGGCCGCTCAGGAGAAGCTTTTGACAACCGTATATCTGTAGGTGTCATGTATATGATTAAGCTTGCACATATGGTTGACGATAAACTGCACGCTCGTTCAACGGGACCATACTCTCTCGTAACACAGCAGCCGCTCGGTGGCAAAGCACAATTTGGCGGACAGCGTTTTGGTGAGATGGAAGTTTGGGCGTTAGAAGCATATGGTGCTGCCTATACACTCCAAGAAATCTTAACTGTTAAATCAGATGATACAGTTGGACGTGTGGAGACATATGAAGCAATCGTGAAAGGTGATAATTTACCAGAACCAGGTGTTCCTGAATCATTTAAAGTACTCATTAAAGAGCTTCAAAGTCTTGGCATGGATGTGAAGATGCTCTCCAGCGATGAAGAGGAAATCGACATGCGTGAGTTGGAAAAGGAAGAGATCCAGCAGGCAAACAGGCTTCATTTAGAAGTGGAAGAAAACTAAAGATTGTTTAGCAGCGGCAATAGATTCGGTGAACATTCATGCCGCAGTCATTTAAAAAGTTACGAGAACAAGGGAAAGCTATAATGTACGATTAATCCCTGAGGGACCCCTTTTCAATATAACTTCACGTTTTTTTAGTGAAGAACTGGGCGCGACTGCTTAGTCAGCAATTGCGCTCAGCATAAGGCTTCTTCATGGTTAAATATACTATAATAATAGTGGGGATTTATTTGATGCTTACTTTACTTTTTGTCATTTGTATTTTCAGCCCATTTTGTGACTGCAGGGACAATTAATTCGCTAAACTAACGCTATTCGGTGCGTTCTTAGGTCCAATTTTGTTTCCAATATCAAGGGTAATTCCAGGGCTGCTTGTGGGGTTTTTATAGGATTTGAGCTGGAAGTAAATGACAAGGAATTTAATTTTATAAATATTTTGGTTCATGAACAAAGTACGGGAAAGTGATCATCACAACCAGCCCCAAACTGGGATTTTACAGGTATTTATAAAACTAATTTCCCATGAATTGTGATTGACCCAATATTTTTACTGATAACTCCGCATTTAATATCTTGCCAACGAATGGGTCTACAGTAAATTTGTCCGCAGCAGTATATGGGCTGCGGGTGCTTAGATTTAAAAAACATGAAGGGAAACATAGACGCCTAATGGATTGGATGATTCCGATTATTCAGAGGTTGACACAGACAGAGCGTGTAGTTTTCGTCATTCGTGAGGCACTTGGCTTCAATTATCCTGAAATTGCCGAAGCGAGAGACGAATTGCGCAAACTGATGAGCCGGGCAAGATGGGAATATCCGAGGAGGAGACGGTCGTAGCTGAAGCGGTCGAATTGGAATGGTTTACCTGAACAGTTACAATCCATAGCATCCTGGCCAGTAATTTTAACAGGATGGGGGGAAATCGGTGGATCTATTTTGAATGATTAAGAGCGTTTTTTTAGAGCATCTCTGAAACAGGGTTATGCTATTTGATATATTATTGATGATTTTTCACCTTTCATATACTCGAGAACGTCTAGCAGGGAAAGGATTCCCGAAGTTTAAAAGCAAGCAAAGATATTAAAATATCCTTGCTTGCTTTTTGTTTACTAATTTTTATTCATTCAAACCTAGCTTACTGATCACATTCTTCACATCTTCAGCCGAACGATTCAGCTGCTGCTGCTCGTCATCAGTCAGTGGAAGTTCGATTACACTTTCTATACCATTTGCGCCAAGTATAGTAGGAACGCCTAAATAAATATTTTGATATCCGTATTCGCCTTCCAAATACGCAATGGACGGCAGGATACGTTTCTTATCATAGACAATTGCTTCTGCCATTTCTACCAGAGAAGCAGCTGGGGCGTAATAGGCGCTGCCGTTACCTAGCAGGTTAACGATTTCTCCCCCGCCTTTTCTGGTGCGCTCTACAATAGCATCCACTTTTTCCTTAGGCAGCAAATTGCTGATCGGAATGCCGCCTGCGTTGGAATAGCGAATCAATGGTACCATGCTGTCTCCGTGTCCGCCAAGTACAAATCCGGTCACATCTTGTGGTGCCACATTCAATTCTTCTGCTACAAAAGTATTGAAGCGAGCTGTATCAAGTACACCGGATTGCCCGATCACCCGATTTTTAGGGAAACCGGTTGTTTTAAAGCATGTATAAGTCATGGCGTCCACCGGGTTGCTTAAAACAAGAATATAGCTGTCCGGCGCATATTTTACAATATTTTTCGATACATCTGCCATGATACCGGAATTGATAGCCACAAGGTCATCACGGCTCATGCCGGGTTTTCTGGCTACACCTGCTGTGATAATCACCATGTCTGCGTTTTTAATTTCTGCGTAATCAGAAGTTCCCTTTACATGCCCGTTGAATTTTTCCACGGGGCCTGCCTCCAGCATATCAAGTGCTTTTCCTTTTGTCGGGTTTTCTTGATCTGGTATATCAACCAGTACAACGTCACCCATTTCCTTTTGTGCGAGCAGGAAAGCTGTTGTTGTTCCTGTAAACCCTGCTCCGATTACTGCAAATTTCCTTCTTTTAAATATGGACATCCTTTAATCTCCTCCTTGATTCTTGACCGGGGGCAAAGTAATGCCGCCCCGGCCTTTCATCCAAGATTTCTTTTACCAGCGGAGAGGACCCCGCCTTTTTTAAAAAATCACTTTATTACTCGGGAAGGATGCTGCCCAATTCATTATGAGGACGAGGGATCACATGAACGGAAACCAGTTCTCCGACACGGCGCGCTGCTTCACTGCCTGCTTCAGTAGCTGCTTTCACTGCACCTACATCACCGCTAACAAGGACAGTTACCAGTCCTGCTCCAATTTGCTCTTTTCCGATTAGATTAACATTTGCTGCCTTTACCATTGCGTCTGCAGCCTCAATTGAACCTACCAATCCTTTTGTTTCCACCATTCCTAATGCACCATTTACGTTTGCCATTTAAAATTCCTCCTTCATTATTTGTTTTGATATTCCCTTAATACTTGTTTTACAAGCGATTCTATTTTATCTGTATCAATCGATTCACTATTTCCTGCGTCTGAGTTAAGGAACGCATCTTTTACCATACTATTCAGGTTGTTAACTTGGCCTGAGCTAACTCCGCCGCTTCCCGGTTTCGGTACTTCAACATCCTTAATCGCATGGGCTACTCTTTTCACATTAAACATATGACGGGCAGTGATATTGTCAGAGCTGATATTTCCGCCATAAGCACCACAGCCTAGGGTCATGGAAGGTGCTAGTGCAGTTGTTGCTCCTACTGCGCCAATCGAGGAGAGTGTGTTTACAAGCACACGGGAAACAGGCATTGCTGCGCCAAACTCCTCTACCACTTTGTCATCATTGGTATGCAGTGCAAAGCTGTGGCCTCTTCCGCCAAGATTTAACAATTCGAGACTCCTTGCTTTAGCCTCATCCTGGCTGCCTGCTGTATACATTGCAAACACGGGAGCAAGTTTTTCCAAGGAGAATGGAACTTCTTTACCAACTTGGTCTTCTTCAGCGATAAGCAGTCTAGTGTCTGCAGGAACGCTGATACCGGCCATTTCTGCAATGGTTACTGCTGCTTTGCCTACAATGTCAGGATTAATTTTCCCAGGTGCCGGAGAAATTAACTTCTCCATCTTTTCTTTTTCTTCTTGGTTTAGTATATAAGAGCCGTTATTTTTTAATTCCCGTACTGCTGTGTCTTTAACACTTCTATCTACTACTATTGCTTGTTCTGTTGCACAAATCGTACCATTATCAAATGTTTTACTATCTACTATCATTTTTACTGATTTTTTCACATCAGCTGTTTTTTCAATATATACAGGAACATTTCCCGGACCAACACCATAAGCCGGTTTTCCGGAGCTGTATGCGGCTTTTACCAATCCGCCTCCCCCTGTAGATAGAATCAGATTCACATCTCTATGGGTCATCAGCTGGTTGGTTGCTTCCATGCTCGGTTCTGTGATCCAGCCGATCAGTCCGTCCGGTGCACCTGCATCAATAGCTGCCTGTCTACAAACTTTTAATGTTTCCACGGTACATCTTTTCGCACGCGGATGCGGACTTACCACTATGGCATTTCCCGCCTTTAGGGAAATCAGTGTTTTAAACATAGCGGTCGATGTCGGGTTGGTCGTTGGAATAATAGCTGCAACAACACCGAATGGATAAGCGATTTCCTTTACTTTATTGGTGGTATCTTCATGGATGACGCCGATTGTCTTTTCATTTTTAATGGAGTTGTACACATCCATGGAACCAACATGATTTTTCATCACTTTATGTTCCACTACACCCATGCCCGTTTCCTCAACTGCCAGCTTGGCTAATTCCTGTGATTTGCTGTATGCAGCTTTTGCTACAGCTTCTATAATGGAGTCTATCTTCCATTGGGAAAATGTCATGAACTCTTCCTGTGCTTCTTTTGCTTTCTGTACTGAATCTCTCATTTCCTGTACGGAAAGTAAATCTTTGTCTAATTTCAAGGGACATACTCCTTTCTTTCATCAAAAGTTACTTAAATATAGGGAGAAATGGTTACGGATCTTTCCATATTTCCCGGTGCTTCTTCCTTTACATGTGCCATTACAACAGGATCTGGCAGTGGACTTTCATGTGGCCACATTTTCACAGCTTTCTGTTCAGGATATAATCCGTTTTCCTTCATATCTTCAAGTGTGGATATGACCATCCTTGTTACCTTTTCCACAAATTCCCTGTCCATGACTACACCTCCAACTTCTCTGTTACGCTAGGGGAGCCCCTATCGTAAAAATCAATTTCTGATTGTTTCATGGAAAATGATGTGCTCGGATTTGTTATTCTCAGCGTATGCCTTCATTTCTTTCATAGAGTTTAGTTGGGCCAGATCATGAATCATGCCAACTCCTTGCCCCGTGTAGGCTGAGGTGATGACAATCGGCCCTGTTACCATTGCTTTTTTCAATAACTTGACGGCACGGTCAATGTTCGCATTTTCATGCTCTGCTTTGGTGACTGCACCAATAGCCAATTTGTTAAGACCTGAGCTGAAGCCAGGTGCAAATATCGATTTTTCATTGGTGGCATCCTGGACAAATATAACATGGGTGATTTCCATGGACGTTGCCATAATGCTCCTGTAATGTAATGGATTTTCCGTATATTCCCCTGGCGTGTCAACAATCCAGTCATCATATATTAAGGATTGGGTTTTTATTTTCTTGGATTTTTGATCTTTTCCGAGCAAGGCATCTGTTAGCGTTGTTTTCCCTGCATCGATTCCTCCAAGCATCATGGCCCGGTTTTTTGTTTGCAAAACAAGTCCCCCAATCTATTAGGATTTAGTTATATTTGCTGGGGTAAATGCAAGCACATCTTCTAAAAAGCGGTTTACTTCACTAAGGGCTGTTTCCACTTCAGATACACTGCCAACAAGAACCAGGCTTCCGGTAAAACGATCCAAAAATCCGATATCGACGTTTGCCGCCTTTGTCGCACGATCCCCGGCAATAATCACCGATTCACTCGGTGTTAAGGTGAGAATACCGAGTGCACCTGCCTGCTGTACACCAAGCTTTTCAAACATATCTTCATCCGGGTTTGCGATCAAATGGCTCAGTGTAATCTGTTTTCCGGGGACAAATTCCTGTATAAACCGCTGCTTGTCTTCCTTCATACGTTCATCCCTACTTTCCCTAGTTGGGCTTTTCTTTTCGTGTTCCCATTCCCAATTAAGAACTAGCTGCAGCTTTTTTATCTTGTTTTCCTAATATCATATTTGCGATAATGATCGCTATAAATATGGCAAATATACCACCGGCGAGCTTACCGACAATCATCGGGAAAATCATTTCTCTGGCTACACCTGCTGCAAATCCCAAATGGTCACCAAGCACAAAAGCTGCCGGTACGGAAAAGGCCACGTTAATAATTTTTCCACGGTTATCCATATCCTTCATCAGGTTAAACATGGCAATATTATTTGCAAGTGTTGCTACCATTCCAGCTGCCGCAATTTCGTTCATTCCGAGAAGTTTACCAACTTGCATTAAAGGTTTTTTAAATACTCTTGTGATCACTTCAACCATAACAAAGGCACCAGCTAAAACGATCGCAATACTTCCTACAACTTCTATACCTTCCGAGAGTGGGGCGATTCCCGGTATAACAGTAAGCCCTGTCAGCACATCAATAATACCTATGGCCAGACCCGCAGTCGCTACGATAACGACACCATGACCAAAGATCGTAAAGCCTCTAATCATTCTTTCAGGAATTTTCCATAATCCCAAAATAACAAGTGCAGCCAAAATAAATATTGGGATTAAATTCATAATAACCATACCAAAGGAATAGCCTGCAACTAATCCACCGATGATAGCGCCAACAGGTATCGCGATAAACCCTGCCAGCATTCCTGTAGCAAGAAAACGCTGATCTTCTTTTCTAATAATCCCGAGTGATACAGGAATGGAGAATACAATCGTAGCCCCCATCATCGCTCCCAGTATTACGCCTGAAAACATGGCGGCGTCATTATTAAGTGCCATTTCCTGAGCCAGCTGCAATCCTCCCATATCAATTGCTAACAAGCTGCCGGCAAACATGGCCGGATCTGCTCCAAGGAAAGTATAAATTGGAACGATGACCGGACTGAGTACGTCAGCAATTACTGGTGCCA
Source organism: Virgibacillus oceani (assembly GCF_041521345.1). Lineage (GTDB taxonomy): Bacteria > Bacillota > Bacilli > Bacillales > Amphibacillaceae > Virgibacillus_N > Virgibacillus_N oceani_A. Next base: position 17,842 of record NZ_JBGOHB010000007.1, read on the forward strand.
TAACGATAATACCGATCATGGCTAGTGCCAGAGAACCCATTGCCATTAAACCCTCATCAAAGTGCTGGCCAAGTCCGAACTTATTTTTAAACATTTTATCTATTGCGCCTACAATCATAAATATGACCATAATGTAAATTACTATCTCATTTATTCCCATACCTTTTCCTCCTAGTCCTGAAAGATGAAAATACTCATTCCTCCTTGATATCTACTGAATCAACGACTCCGACAATGACGGAATCAATTGGAATTCTCTCCTTGCCAAAAGCCGTTCTGGCGCTGCTTCCTTTAGTTACAAGCACGGTATCCCCGACACCGGCACTTGCCAAATCACCAGCTACGAATGAATCCTTTAAATCCTTCGTGTATTTTGGCCTCACAACCAGGAGCTTCAGGCCATTTAGTTTTTCATCCTTGCGTGTAGCCCAAACTGAGCCAATCACATCGCCGATTATCATTATTTATTCTCCTCGCATCGCAGTATTTCAAATTTATGCTTACGAACATAGTCTTTAGCAAGAGGGGTAACGATGCTGCCAGTTGGGATTGTTATTCTCGTTATTTTTTGTAAGAGCAGTTTTTGCAAATCACTTTCCGTAATGATTTTTTGGTTAAGTTCGGTCATCTCTCCCCGCTTGGGTTCCGTTATAGTACGTCGGATTGTTTCTTCTCCGCGGCTGTAGTCGGATTGGTTTCCGGGTGATTTCTTTATTATTTTTCCAAGCACACCTTTTTTAAAACCGCATGCGTTTGCTTCATCAAAATCAATATGCATGTATGTCTTGTAGTTTGGATGGATGCGAATAACCACCTCATCGAAAGTCAGTGATCGGTCCCCGAATATCTTCACCTGAACAATTTCTTTATTGTCTACATGAAGTTTTTCTGCGTCTTCAGGTGAAACATGAATATGCCGTTTCGCTACAATTAATCCTGTATCCAATTCCAATTGACGGCCGTTATGGATCAGGGTGACACCTGGTGTTCCTTCTATGTCTCCACTTTCCCTGACAGGAATTTGTTTTCCTAAAGTGACCGCATCTGTTAATGATACTTCCACTTGGGATGCCTTTCGTTCAGGCCCCAGTATAATCACATTTTCAAATTTCCCTTTAGGGCCGGCAACCGTAATTCGTTCTTTACAGGCAAATTGACCTGGCTGGGAGAGCTCTTTTCCTTTTGTCAGCTGGTATCCTTCTCCAAACAAATAGTCAATGGCTTCTCTGCTTAGATGAACATGCCTGCCGGATGCCTCTACTTCTACAAAAGATTCTTCCAGCATGACTTTTTTCACTGTGTTCGTTATCGTTTCTGTAAGAAGCTGATTCAAGCCCCTCACCCCCTTTTCTCTGTTGTGTACTGACCTGCCCTGTATTTCAACATCAAACAATAGCAAAGGGAGGACAGTCTGTTTAATGCCAAAATGATATCGTCCCGCTCTGTTGATCCGTCTTCCTTTTTAAATGTTTGATAAGCTGTCAGTTCTGTTTCCCTGACAGCGGTACGTATCGCGTTTAAAACAACGATTCCCGCCCCCATTTGAAAATCCGGTGTAAAATGTCCATCGTTAAAATATTTCTCGGGATGATGAGACATGTCGCGGACTTCCTTTTCATCCATATTTAACAGCCGAAATTCGCCAAGCTCTTTTTCCAGTACTTCAGCACGCAGGATGTGACGGACAAATGTCAGCACCTCCGACAAATCATCAACCAGACTGTCGTGGCTGCTCTTTGATATTGTCCACTGTGCTTCAATAATCTTCGCCTCCAGTGAATCAAGTTTTCCGCGAAAGATGATGCGCTGATGATCCTTGTAAACGAGCTGATTGGAATGAAGGGCTGTCATGTGCTCCGGTTTCTCATCCAGGTATCCACCTTGTACTACACGGTATTTCATTGCAGTAGTACTGGCTTGTAGCTGGTCATAATTGATAACTTCAACTGTTTGATTTTCCGCTTTTTTATTATTTTCTATAAACTCAACATCAATTCTTTTTTCCTGAAGATAGCTTTTCGCAGAAGGGGTTAATATCGTACCTTTAGGAAGCTGTAAGACAGGTCCATTTAATTGTTCATTCAAAAACCGGCTCCGCAATATGCTTTCTGTCAGCACTGCCATTGCTTCACTTCCTTTTCCTTGCGCTCCAAAAAAACTGAGATAAAAACTTTAGTCAAAATAATTCCTAATCCCTATACTTGAGCTAATAACTCGCTCCGGAAATATACTTCGCTTTCATCACGGGCACAAGTGCAACATCTCTCAAACTCCCTTTGGTCGTTTTCAGCGTGTCTTCTTTGCCGCGGGCTGCTGGTGAGCCTCCTTGCCCCAACAAGGGGTATGCCGACGTTGCCCGCAAAGTGCGGGTTTAGTCGGCCTTCATTATTAAAGCAATCTGGGGGCTCACCGATGCCTTTTCTCCCGCAAATCTTTGCGGTGGGGCGAGCATTTAGCGCAGCCCCAGGAGTCTCCGTATATTTACGGAGCTAGTATTGTGGATTGTTCTTCAGTCGAATATAGTTATAACTCAGCCTTACTTATCACCTATGATGTTACTCTGCGTCACTTTGCTGTTTTGGCAAAATGGCTCCAACTTCAGTATGCGGACGTGGGATGACGTGTACGGAAATCAGTTCACCTACACGGTCTGCTGCCGCTGCTCCTGCATCTGTAGCTGCTTTGACTGCACCTACATCTCCGCTCACAAGCACCGTTACAAGCCCTGCGCCAATCTGTTCTTTACCCATCAAAGTAACGTTTGCTGCTTTCACCATTGCGTCTGCTGCTTCTATTGAACCTACTAACCCTTTTGTTTCTACCATTCCCAATGCGTTTGTTGCCATGATAAATTCCTCCTTAAAATAGTTATAAATTTTATATTAATACCAAGTTCAAAGCTTTCTTCAAAAATATCCAAGAATCCGGCCATTTTTGTATGAAGAGCAAGATTTAAGTCTTACCCTTTCACATCATTGTCATATAATGCTTCGTCTTCAATCAGACTGCTGACCAGTTCTGCTTTCCTTGCATACTTAATATTCCTTGTATTATCATCCATCGCTTTTCTTTCCCGGACGAGCTGTCGCAATTTGCCAACCGTCATCTTTTCCAGATCTTCGCGGGAAGGCACCGGAGCTTCCTGAACTTGATCAGATGCATGTGACGGTGTTGCTTCTTCCTTGTGATCTGCATCCTGTGATTCAGCTAGGTCCACAATTTCACGGTCAGTCTCGCTTACCGAGTGTTCCTTCTCATCTTCCGCTTGTTCCTCCGGCAGCTTTTTTGGTTCAGCTGGTGCATGATCCTGCTCAGATGCGTCCTGATCTGATTGATGCCTCGGTGACTTTTCAATTAACTGATGTGTTTCCATATGCATTCTTGGTATGACATGGCTGGAAATCAATGTACCAAATGACCTCACTGACTCAGCACCTGCCTCTACAGCAGCTTTCACTGCTGCTACATCGCCGACTAATTGAACGGTGACGTAGCCACCTTTGATTATCTCGACGTCAATTAATTTGACATCTGCCGCCTTTAAAGCTGTGTCTGCCACTACAATGGAACTGAGATAACTTTTATTTTCGATTAATCCAAGTGCTTCCATATGCTTCACCTAGTAGCCCTTCGGATTATCTGCAACATAGTTTACGGCATCAGCAAAAGCATCACAGGCTGCTTTAGCGGCTGATTGGCTGCCTGTCAGCAAGGCCCCACCGTAGTTTGTTTCAGAAGGCGGCCCATAAAATGTAACAAGCTTTACATCTGCAGCTTTTAATGCTGCGTCCAGGGCATACATAGCTTCGATCGGCGGTGCAATCAGATAAGCCAGTGCTTCCCCTTCTCGAATATTTGCCTCTTTGGAAAGAAAAGTACCTGTCCGTGAAATGAGATGGGCAAAATAATTAATGGAATCATCCTCATTTGCACTTACAAAAAACGCATCATTTTCTATATAGCTGATCGCTGCATCAAGCCCGCTTCTAACCTCTTCCGGGTTATAGCCTGCCAGCACACCGATTACTTCACCGGTAAGCTTTGTCGTTGCGTTATCCGCACCTGCATACATTGATTCGGCATATACCACTTCAACGTCTGCTTTCTTTGTAGCTTCATCCAGGGCTGCAAAGACCACATCATCCACATCGCCGGTGATAATGCCTAAGCTTCTTTGGTTAGGATTAAGCTTGAATTCCTTTGCCAAATCTGGACTGGCATTAGAAATTAGTTTCACGCCCAGTACTTCAGCGTAGATTCGATCATGCTTCATCGTCTTTCCTCCATTCTTTTACATTCCATATTTAAAGCCTTATCTTAAGCCTTATTTAAATCAAGACCTGAAGCTTTCTTGTCTATCATCCTTTTAATCAGCTCTGCAATATGCGCCCCTGCTTCCACTGCAGGAGTACCTCCCTGATGAATATTGGAAATTACTGTACGCCTTGCTTCCGGCATATCCACTGTTGGCTTGTATGCGATGTAAGCACTCATGGATTCAGCCGTCACAAGACCTGGTCTTTCTCCGATAAGCAGGCAAACTACGTCCGCATTGATTAGCTCGCCGATGACATCCATGGCCGGGACACGGCAGTGTTTTATAAATAAGTCATTTTCCACATCAATACCATTTACTTTCAAACCCTGTTTAATTGCCGGAAGGGTATCTTCCAAGTTCGCTTCAATAGCAGCTGAACTCAGTCCGTCTCCTACAACGATCTGCACTTTAGGATTCCCGCAATGCTTTTTGATTTTTTCCTTCTCTTCATCGGAGAATTGTCTTCCTAAGTCAGGGCGGGTGATATATTCATCTTTATCCTTACACACCGTTGCGGTCGAAATCAGGTTATTTTTTCCCACAAAATCTTCATCCACATAAGAGAATACTGCATCCTGTGCCGCTGCATGGTCCGCTTTGAATCTTAGTGAGGTTGAAGTCATATACCGCGGTCCTGCATGCCAGACGCCGATCCTTGCCGGTGTCTTTTCCTTCATCTCCATATAGCCTTCTTTATCATAAGGGTCCGGGACAAGCAGATCCTTTCTGATTTCCACTTCAGAAATATCCGGAACGGTTATTTCCGAATCGCTGTTAGAAGCTTGTGCCTGACTGTTTCCGACTGCTTCACTTTTTTGTGTTTCGGATGAATTTCCTTCAACCATTTCATATAAGATGTTTTCTATCAGTGATTTCAATTCTCTTTCATTTACCATATTGTCTCCTCCTTACACTAAGAATAATGAAGCGTCACCTGCTTTTTTCGTAAGCCGGCTTTTGTTATCCAATACCTCCATTTTCTGCAGCCATTCATCATATTCCTTAATCGGTCTTAACCCGGTCAGTTCACGCAATGACTGCGCTTCGTGATATCCAAGGCTTTGATAGTTTAGCATGACATCATCCGCATGAGGTGCTGTGATCAGGAAGTTAACACCTGCCTGTGTCAATAAAACTCCCAGGTTTTCCATATCATCCTGGTCTGCTTTCATGTGGTTTGTATAACAAACGTCCACTCCCATGGAAACTCCGGACAGTTTACCCATGAAATGGTCCTCTAAACCAGCACGGGTCACTTGTTTCGCGTCATATAAGTACTCTGGTCCGATAAAGCCAACAACAGTATTTACAAGGAATGGCTCATATTTTTTAGCAAACCCGTAGCAGCGGGCCTCCAGTGTCAGTTGATCTACGCCGAGATGTGCATTGGAGGAAAGTTCCGCACCCTGGCCGGTTTCAAAATACATGACATTCGGGCCTGCGGCAGTTCCTTGGCGTAATGCAAGGTCGTTCGCTTCGGCAATCAGATCGCCGCTGATACCAAAAGCGGTGTTTCCTTTTTCTGATCCCGCAATGGATTGGAATATCAGATCCGCTGGCGCTCCCTGTCTGATCGCTTCCATTTGTGTGGTCACATGTGCCAGCACACTGGTTTGGGTTGGTATATTGAATTTATTTTTAACCTCATCCAGTTTCTTAAACATTCGGATCACACTTTCCACCGTGTCATCCACCGGGTTCAACCCAATAACTGCATCGCCCGCGCCGTAGGATAAACCTTCTAAAATAGAGGCTACAATTCCTTCTTCATTGTCGCTGGGATGGTTTGGCTGTAAACGTGTAGAGAGTGTGCCTTCCAAACCAATCGTTGTATTGCAGTGTGCTAACACGGTAATTTTCTTTGCGCCATAAATTAAGTCAAGATTGGACATCAGCTTGGCAACAGCTGCCACCATTTCCGAGGTTAATCCACGGGAAATTCTTCTGACATCATTTCCTGATGTATCCGAATCAAGGATTTTCTCCCTCAGTTTTTCAACAGTCCAATGCTTTACCTCGCTATAAATTTTTTCATTTACGTTATCCTGGATAATACGGGTAACTTCATCTGATTCATAAGGGATTGCCGGATTATTCCACAGATCCTCCAAGGTGAGGTCTGCCAAAACCACTTTTGCCGCTACACGCTCTTCCGCAGATTCTGCAGCAATCCCGGCCATAATATCACCGGATTTCTCCTCATTTGCTTTTGCCATGACTTCATTGACTGAATTGAATTGGTATGTTCGTCCAAATAACGTTGTGCTTAATATCATGAAAATCCTCCTTTTAGAAAACTGGTTGTCACCACGCCTTTGATGACAGCCTTAGCACTGCAAGATTATGCCACTAAAGGCCCTTGCTCTCATTAAGTTAAGATAATGTAAAAGCTTTCTTAAACTGCCAAAAAAATAAAACAATGTAATTAATTAAATACCAATGTCTTGATTACCACCGGAAGCACATTTCCACTGGCAACAGGCTGGCCGATATCGATATAGTCACCATCTTTGACAAATACACTGTCGATACAAATGAGATCCTGATCCATGCCCATTTTTGCCAGCAGTGTCTGTCCAAGCACCTTGGCAATATCGTTTTCGGTTATGATAATTAACGGTAAACCGAACTTCGTGTAATCTTCTACACCTGTTTTAATCTCTTCGGCCACCTTTACTATTTCGGAAAAACTCGCATGCTGATCTCCGGTAAAAGAAATGGCCACTTTTTGCTTGTTTTTCTTCACTTCAAACCATTTCAATTTCTCTTTGATCATTTCAGCAAAGTCGCCGGCTTTTTTTATTTCCTCATCCTGAACCTTGATCACCGGTACATTTTTTACAGGGAATTGATACTCGGAATAGGTAATCGTACTGCCGCTTATTTCTGTCGTATGGGATCCTGCCCCGACAACAGTGGCCCGGATCAGCTCGGCCGGCTCCACCAGACTGAATTGTTCAGATATGGATGATTTTGCTATTGCTTCGCCGAGCATTAATCCAATATCGCCATATTTAAAAACATCTTCATTTGTTGGATTGTATATTGCTTCGGCGACACCCCCGGTAAAAGAAATATGTGTAATATGATCTGTATCTTTGATTGTTTTATGGGTTGCTATCTTTTCCAGCTGACTTGATGGAGAACTCGCCCGGACGCTTTCCTCCAATAATTCCGCCATTCTGCTTACCACAGGCTGCAGGAGTTCTTTCGTTGCTGTCTGTCCAGTTTGTATGGACCAGGCATTTTCCTTTATCAGTTTCTGGATTTTCTCGGAAATATACTCAATTTCCAACGTCTCTTTATTTACTTTAATAAGACGGCCGCCAATATCCAGGCACCCTGTATCAACCACTTGGCCACGTTTCATTACTGCCAGATTACTTGTCCCGCCGCCAATATCCATATTCACCATTTTCAATGAATGATCTTTCGAGTACGTATGCATCCCTGCACCTTTAGCTGCAATAATGCTTTCCAGGTCCGGGCCTGCGGTAGCAACAACAAAGTCTCCTGCAAATCCGCTGAGTCCCTGGAGTACTTCCTCCGCATTTTCTTTCCTGGCTGTTTCACCAGTTATAATAACAGCACCTGTTTTGATTTTTTCTTTTTTAATATCTGCTTTTTTGTATTCCGCTTCCACAAATTTCTGGATTTTATGCTGATCCACCTTCGTCCCTTCCATAAGCGGTGTATTGATAATCTCACTTTTATAAATGACTTCTTTATCCGCAATAATAATACGGGGCACATTGAAGGCTGAGGCTACATTTTCAATTGTCAAATCCGAGAACACTAATTGGGTCGTGGAAGTCCCGATATCTATTCCTACACTTAACATTTTTTCCGCCAAATTCTATCACCTCCAGTGAAATAACTCTACTGCTACCTCGTTTTTCCAGTGGTCAGAAGTCGGGTTGGCAGAAACCGGCGAAATAGCCGCTTTCATTTTCTTGCCTTTTCAAAAATCATTGCTATAGAAAGCAAAAAAGCTTAAAGTACAAAAATGCACACAAATAACTGCAGCACATTTTATACCTTAAGCTTCATTGCTTTCGGACCAGCTATTACCCCATTGTAAAAGCCTTATCTGAATCGGAATGAAATTTCCATCCCTTTTTTTCTTTTATTAAATTGTATGGTCCCTTTTAATTTATCTTTGACATAGTTTTGTACGATGAAGATGCCCAAACTGTTTCCCTTGATTTTATCAATGGAAAAACCTACGCCATTATCGGTAACCGATATCATCACTTCTTCCTCTTCTTTTTTCAGGGATACGTTTATCCGACCTTCAGTCCCATTAGGGAAAGCGTGGTTATAAGAATTTTGCACCAGTTCATTGACAATCATGGAAACGGAGGTTGCCACATCACTCGTCACGATAATGGATGACCCTAATTCAATAGCTAACTCAATATGATCCATCACGGAATAACTTCTTTTCAGGTTATTCACGATAAATTCCAGCACCTCTCCTAATTCCACCTTATCTCCAAGCTGTCTTGCCAGAATATCATGCGTTGCTGCAATGGAAATGACCCGGTTCATATTGTCTGTAAGTATATGTTTTACTTCCTCGTTACCGCTTCTTCTTCTTTCCATTCGTAAAAGAGAGCCCATCGTCTGCAGGTTATTTTTTATCCGGTGATGGGTTTCCCTGATCGCTTCTGTTTTGGAAATGATTTCTGCTTCTTTGTCCTTCAGCTGGGTTATATCCCTTAGAATAATAGCAAACTTCAACTGGTCATCTTCCAGCAGAATACGTTTCATTACATAATATTTTTCGTTCAGGTAGATTTCTGATCTGTATTGTTTTTGTTCGTTCAAAATGAGATCACTGTAAGGAACCTGGTCGCCAAACAAATGATTGTAATGCACACCTTCTTCTGACAGGTTATCCGAAAAACTGTCCGCCTTATCATTTTGAAAGATAAGCTTGCCTGAAGCATCGAAAAAATAAACGGCATCATCTATATAATTGTTTAACTTCGCTGTCATCGTCATATAATCATTTTTCTCTTCAGCTGATTCCTGCTTTTCATGAAAAGCCCTTTCCATAATATAAGTGCCGAGCACCTTCTCACCATAATTAATGGAATGGATGTTTTGCCTGATAAATACATTTTCCTGGGTGAACGCCTTATAACCCTTTAATATGCCGCCAGAACGGGAAACTTTCCAGACTCCCGGTTCATTCATTTTTAAAGCAGGCTGGCCGACAGGTGATTTTTTATATAAGGATTGCTTTGTAACAGGGAGTACATGGTATACAACTATGGAAGCAGTGGTGTTCTTCAGCGGAACATCAATAAATACATCGCAGTCAAAAACTTCAGCCAGCTCATCCACGGCATCCGTTTTTTTGAGGATAAAATTGATTTCCTGCTCCGTCATATTTGTGTATTTCCTGCATAATTCTACTATTTTTGTTTTTTCACTCGTAGACAATCGTAATCGTCCTCGCAGTCTCGCTAATCGATGTACGGCCGTCCATGCTCATTTTGCGCAATAACTGGTATGCCTCTTGTTCATCCAGGTCCCTTTCTTTCATTAACAGACCTTTGGCAATATCGATTAATTTTCTGTCTTCCAATTTCTTGGAGACGCTTTCCACCTGCTTCTCCAAACTCTGTATTTTCTCTGCCCTTGAAATGCACATTTCAACAGTAGGTATAAAAGACTTTTCATCTAATGGTTTTACTAAGTACCCTAATGCTCCTATTTCTTTTGCCTTTTTAATAAACGTTTCATCATAAAAGGCCGTTAATAATAGAATCCCGCCAGCGATACGGTCATGCATAATCTTCTTGCTAGCTTTTAAGCCATCAAGTATCGGCATTTTAATGTCCATGATGACCAGATCCGGCTTTTGTTCCTTGCATACATCTATTGCTTCAAATCCATCCGAAGCCTGCCCTACTACTTTGTAGCCGGCTTCCTCCAACAGTTCTTGTAAATCCATTTTTGTAATAGGTTCGTCATCGACTATCACAATTCTATTTTCCATTATTACGCTCCTTAGAAATTATATGCTTCCTGTTAATTCCCCTGAAGTGACATAATTATGTTATTCTGTTACAAATGCATTTCTTCACCTATTATCAACCCTGTTCCCTATTTTATACCCTTTTTTACCAGATAAACCTTTAAGACGAGAAGCAAATATCCAAGTTCTCTGGCACCTTCTTGCGGCATTCATCCCCTTCGTCTCACTTCATATATTATTAGTGTAAAAAAGGCAAAAAAAGGCCATGAAAAAGAATAGTACTTTTCCAAAGCCCCTTTGCTTTTTATGTGTAATTTTTAAATAATATCATTACGAAAGCACGCCTTTGTGCCTATACATATATTATATTACCGTAAACGGTTTCTTGCAAGTGATACAATATTCAAAAGTATTTTATTTTCCATAGCTGTTTCTCACAGCCTGCGGCTGACCCGTGAAAGAGTCTTCAGAATGTGAAATAGACTATAAACATAGAGCGGTTGGCTCCCCATCTATCACGGTGCATGAGGAGAGGAAGATTACTTCAATTCTTTTAAAATGGCTATGATATCTTCTTTGGCAGGTTTTAGTGGGTTTGTGTCCGTACAGCTGTCTTCCAGGGCTGCTTCTGCGATTTGTTCCTTTACGTCATCTGTGTATTCTATATCATACGTGTGGAAATCTGCCGGTATTTCCAATGTTGTACGCAGCTTTTCCAATTCCTTGATGAGACTTCTGGTTCCGCTGGCACTGTTTGTTGCTGGAAGTCCCAGCATCCTGGCCAGCGCTGCATATTTATCAGCTGCAGGCTTGAGATCTGCGTTTCTATAGCCCATTACCCCGGCATTATATGCAATTACTTTCGGCAATAAAATCGCATTTAACCGTCCATGGGGAGTATGGAACTTCGCCCCGCATGCATGAGCAATACTATGATTGATACCAAGGCCGGCTATGTTAAATGCAATACCCGCCATCGTGGAAGCATGATGCATTTTTTCTCTAGCAGTGATGTTTTCCCCATCACGATAAGCATCCTTTAAATAAACCAGGATCAGCCGGATGGCCTTTTCTGCCATCGCATCGGAGAAATCATTTGCATTTGCAGCCACATACGCTTCAATCGCATGTGTGAGCGCATCCATTCCTGTGTCGGCTGTAATGGAAGGTGGCACAGATTTAACCAGATCTGTATCGAGAATGGCTTCTTCGGGTATTAAGGCATCATCAACGAGGGGGTACTTAATTCCTTTGCTCGTGTCGGTAATAATGGAAAAAGAAGTTACTTCCGAGCCTGTACCACTTGTTGTTGGGATGGCAGTTAGCGGAAGCGCCTCGAAATGATAGATTTTCATGGCAAAGTCCTTCATCGCCTTGGCAGCGTCAATTGCAGAGCCTCCTCCAACAGCAATGATGAGATCGGGCTTAAATGCTTCTATTTCCTTTACACCGGCTACCACATTTTCAATTGGGGGATCTGGAACTATATCACTGAAGAGTTCCCACTCGTTTTGCCCCCTCACCAGCCGTCCTTCAATCTCTTCTATCATTCTGGACTCGATCATAAAGGGATCAGTCACAATAAATATTCGCTTTTTTTCATAACTTTTCAAATGATCAAGAGCTTTTTCTCCGGAGTAAATCATCGTACTGAGTGATACCTTTTCCAATTCATCTTCCTCCTTTTTGGTGGAATGCAGATAAAATAAAAAAAGGAGCTTTTACAGAAGAGTCCCCTTCTGTAAAAGCTCCTTTGCTTTCTTTCATGTTACACGCCGTTGTGTCTAAGCTTATTATACTATTCAGGGAAATAGAGTGTCAATTAATATAAAAATTGCTCCATCTTGGTTTTCCCGGTTATTGTAAAAATATTCAACGCTGTTATTAGACCAAAGGCGTAAGCGCCCGATTAGCGACGTACGGACTGCGCCTTGGGACTACGGTACAGTAGTTCCTCGCCCCACCGTAAAGATTGGCCATGCCAGGTGGATCAGCGTTGCCGCGCAAAGCGGCGCATTTAGCTGATCATTCCTAAGCAACCAAAAAGGCAGGAAGCATGTTTTCCCGCCTTTTTTACAGAGCATGAACCAGTTACTTCTTTGTAGCTGACTCATAGGAATTTAGCTACGCCATTGTAACTAAATGATATACAGTTTGAGTTACTTCATTGTAACTGCAAAGTTATTTTTTACATTAAAAAAACTCTCGCCTACAACAGGTTGAGAGTTAACAGATAATTCCAATTTAGTATAGATGAAATCATCATGCATCCCCTTTTCCCGGAAGGTTGATGTGCATTTTATTCTGGCAAGTCTCCTGACTCATGGCAATTATTACTCCGCCTTCCCGGGGAACACCCAGTGACATATTGAGTAAATCTTCCATTTACAGTGGCCGGACCGCTCAGGATTTTCACCTGATTCCTTTTTAATCATTTACGTACAGTAAATGAACCAAAATAAATCTATTAAGTTCTGCGTGTTTTTTATTATACAGCATTATTTGTAAAATACCAATATTTGTAGCGGGAGTGTTAATTATACATGTGATATTTACACGTTTCCTCTCTATCATAATAAAAAGCAGATGGGACAGATCCAGAGAGCAATCCCGCTGTTTACTTTTGCTGCTAGCTTATATGTTATCACTGAGAAAATGCCTGCTCTGCCCCTCTGCAGCTTCTCTTTCTTTATTTTAAATCTACAAAGGGACATTTTCCACATGTTTTATTTGTTTAAGCTAGGGAGTCGTATAATCTAAAAGTCGGGAGAAGTGGTGTGAGAGTTCGGAGGTTAGAAACCCTTTCCTATTCGACTGGACATTAAACAGTCTTGCAATAATATTTTATAAATATTACATTGACACAAATAGTAATATTCCATATAATATACTTCAGGAGGTGATGATACTTGGCTGCCACAATTTCAACAGACCTCATCCGGGGTCATACGGTGACGATTATTCTAAATATCCTTCGGCAAGGTGATAGCTACGGTTATGACATTTATAAAAAAATCATTGAGTTAAGCGGAAATCAATACGAGCTGAAGGAAGCAACCTTATATACAGCCTTTCGCCGATTGGTAAAAGAGGGTTATATCCTTTCTTATTGGGGAGACGAAACGCAAGGGGGCAGACGTAAATATTATCGCATTACTACAGAGGGTGAAGAACGTTACGAGCAAAGCAAAAAAGACTGGGATTTTGCCAAAGGTGTTTTAGACAAATTGATACAAGGAGGGCTTGATGATGCCAAAGAATAAAAACCATTTGGATCGTAAAATTGAAAATTATATTGATGATCTTTTTGCTGTAGTCGGCAGAAGTCAAGAATTATTTGATATGAAGGAAGAACTGGCCACAAACTTAAAAGAAAAAATCTCTGATTATAAATACCGAGGTATGGAAGAAGAAGAAGCTTTTAAGGAAGCAGTGATCTCAATGGGGGACTTGAGCGGACTTGTAGATGATATGCGTAAGCGCGGCCAGGATCAGGCAAAGCAATCGGTTTATTCGATGAGGGCGGCGCGGCTTTCAACGGCTGGGTTGATTGCAGGTACCGTACTTGTATTATTTGGCCTCTTCAATTCTCTCATGCTATTGTTCATGGATGTACCTGTTGTCTCTGTGGTTGGTCCGTTCACATTTATTGTGGGGGGTGGCGCTTTATTAACGTATAGCGCATTAACGAGAGAAACCTCCAAAAAATACGCCATGAAAAAAAGCCGTGCCGCTCTTTATGCTCTTGCTATCGGGCTTGTTCTGTTTGGGTTTCATGTAGCGGGGGCTTCTGGTCTAGCTACTGGAGAAATGTATACTGCTATTTCTTCACTCATGGTCTTCTTTATCGCAGGTATTGGTTTATTTATAGGGCTGATGTTGACAGGTAGTACACGAAGAAAAGAAGGATAAGAAAGGGGGAGAAGCTAATTTCTCCAAACTCTTCCTCTAATTTAGACAAAAAAATATAGCGGAAATTAAAATTCAGAAAAAGCCTCTGTCTGAGACGTGTATGATAATCTTTTCTCCTTAGTTGATCCTTAGCTTAGGTACTCCTAGGCCAAATGTCTTAGGTATAGGTCGAGCATCGCACTCTCCATTGCTGTATAAGGAATAATGGAAGGGGTAAATACCGACATGAGCAGGCTACTTAACACAACATCCGTTCTGGATAAATAACTATGGAAGGATGTGGGGGTTTTTAAAAGAACATCTTCCTGGTTGGACTTTAACTATGACTCAACAGTGGTGGTTTCTAAAAATTATGAAACATAAATATGATAGGGAAAGCCACAGCAACGTGATCAAATGAACATAAATAAATTGCAAGCAATGGGAGAATCTCACTTATAACTGTTCACTTAGATCGTCCTATTGACTTTGAAACCTTTAATGGGTACACCGTTGGGTATTAGGTATTATTTTTATAGATTTTTTGGAAGACCGCTTTGATAGAAGTCCATCATATTTATAAAAGGGGTTGATTACGTATATGAGAAAAACGCTAAGAAGCTTCATATTGATTGGTGCACCTCTGTCATTGGGCATACTGCTGATTTTCCACCCTAGGGGAACGGTACTGCATGAGACCGTGGCGCATAATGTTGAGCTTTGGCTTTTTGTGCACCTCTTACAACTACCACTTTTTGGGCTTGTGGCTCTGGCCGTCTACTTTCTACTTGATGGACTGCGGGGAATTGCAGTCACGATAAGTCGGGTAGCATTAGGGTTCTTTGTCATCTTTTACACGGCTCTCGACTCCATAGCTGGAATTGCGAGCGGAATTTTGATTAGTAGATCACAAAACCTTCCTACTGAGCAGCAAGAGCTCATTGCACAGCAGGTTGTTGCGTTCTCTGCAAATTTTGCTGCCCCATTTGCTGACGGTGGAGGACCGGCCTTTATTGTTACGGTGCTCGGTGGACTTGGCTGGATAGTTGCGGTGGTAGCAGCCGCAGTAGCTCTGAAAGGTGCAAGAGCCCCATTGGGAGGGACAATCCTGATAGGGTTAAGTGCTGTCTTCGTGGTGCATGATGCTCCTACGGCACCTGTCGCGATGCTATGCCTTTTAGCTGGAACTGTATGGGTAGAATTGCAAACTAAGAGGGTAATGACGAAATCGCACTCTACGTGACCAAGCGCAGTCGGCCGTTTGGGCGGTCATTAGATTAGGATTCTTTAACCTTGTGATTGTTTTAGCACCATTTATTGCACTGGCATCTGTGATCATTTCTGGTTAGGCCGTGGCCATTGCTTTTATGACATCACCGGTTCTAGTGCTTATCAATGGTTTAACCTTGTTGTTATTACCCCTTCACTATAAATTATTTAAAATGGGTATTCGGACTTTATGGTGAAAAGGGGTCTATAAGTCACCCTTTTCCAAATTCTTTATAAGTGTGGAAAAATCGACACCATAGTTGCCTGTTATAACGTGATCTGTCACTTCATGCCAATTGAAAGTATCGTATAACATAGCTTTGCTGGAAGCACTTGAATTAAATCGTGGCTTACGCTTCTTATGAAGGTTCTCATTAAACAGTATTGGCTCGCAAGGCTTCAAATGAATAACCTCTACCCATTCGTTCAACTTGCCTAATAATGCTGTTTATAGACTCTGAGTAAGCGTTAGTAAGTTTTTTGTTGAAGATTTATTCTGCCAATTAATTCTCAAAAAGAACCTTTCTTATTAACTTCTTCAATCAATTTAGATATTAACAACTTTAGTGAGGAATTGACCTCATTTTTTACAAATTCCCCGTATTCGTTCAATTTACTGTTTGCTCCTGAGATTAATAATGCTCCACCATCGAATACATTCGCATTTAACATACCTAAATTGAGTTGTAATGATTGATGAGTATTTTCCCCGTTACCTGAAGCTGTAATAACCGCTACAGGTTTCGTGTAAAGCTCAGCAGACGACACCAACCATTCTAAAGCATTTTTCAAGACACCAGGTACCCCCTTTATATATTCGGGTGTACAGATAATGACTCCATCTGCTCTTGAAACCATTTCTCTGTATACTTGTACCTCTAATGGTGGTTGATCATTATCTAATTCGGGATTAAAGTGCGGAAGTTTTTCAATACCATTATATATTTCATATTCAACACTGTTGGGCATGAAGTTTTTTAGATTATTAAGTGCTTTTTGGGTTGATGAGTTTTTCCGAATACTCCCTGATAGGGCTACAATATTACTCTTTGTTTCCATATGAACCTCTCCTTCACTGTATATTGTTATAAAAAATTATCAAACTTTAGAAACTCTTATTCCATTAAACTGTTTTTAGTTAGGGTAAGATTTATTCCAGTCGATAATCCGAATATCAAACTTAATTTTACTATATATTTGAACTAACATTCCACCAAATAGCCCGATTTATATGTTGAATGTTTTTTAATTTTTGAAAAGATAATACCACTAAATATTCCGAAGACCCTTTTTAAAAGCATCGTCTTCAGGAAAGAATCGGATCAACCTGTGTTCCGGTTCTTTTTTGTCCATTTGCAGAAAATTTGGAGTAATTACCGTGAACGATTGCTACTGTGCCGCAAACGGAGCGCGGTTGTGGTAGATTGCAGTCATAAAATGATCAAACTTTTTTGGGTATTCGGATTATCGTGTGGAAATGTTGTTATAGCCAATTCATGTTAGTAAAAACATAAATCGGATAATTGTGTAGAAAATCTTACAATATTTTCTCTTTGAGATAATATAGGAACCTGGCACGACGTCATCACCAGGTTCCTTTCGTTTATGACTTTTGGCTCATAAGACTCGCCCGAGTGAAAGTTGATTGTTTTGTTTTCGAAATTCGTTAAAATAATGGTCCATAAATTCTAGAAATTTACGTGCGGCTATGGACAGATAGCGTTTTTCAAGCCATGCGATTTGGTAGGTACGCTGACAAATAGGTTTATCAATATGAACCAGGTGGAATGGTGTCTTTTTATCTTCTATTAAGGTTTCTGGCAAAAGTGCAACACCAATGCCGGTACGAAGGAAATGACTTATTGCAGAAAGTTCATCAACCTCACAAACAACATTAGGAGTAAAACCTGCCTTTATACAAAAATCATCCGTCATTCCTCTAAAAGGATTACCCTCTTTTATACTTATAAAAGAATCATCAGCCAACTCACTCAAGTCGATACGTTTACGATTAGCGAATCGATGTGTGAGAGGAACTGCTAATAATATTTCTTCAGTGAGAAAAGATTTCCCTCCTATTCCCTCCAGTTCTAGTGGTGGAAAAGTAATACAAAAATCAATGTCACCATCTCTTAATTGTTTCACCTTTTCTTGTGTTGTTGCTTGGCTGATTTGAAGTTTGACATCAGGATGAATGGATATGAAAGAACCTATAAGGTCAGAAAAACATTTATGGGTTGTTGTTGATAAAAAAACACGCCCTCGCTCCAACCCTGCGAGATCCACGACTTCTTTTCGACCCTCTTCAAGTACTGAAAGCGCAGTTTCCACTTTCTTCAGAAATATCTTTCCATACGAGTTGAGTTGGATGTTCCTTCCCTTTCGATCAAATAAGGGTACCCCCAAGTCCTCCTCCAACCGAGAAATGGTTTTACTGAGAGCGGGTTGCGCGATGCGAATCTCTTGTGCCGCTTTGCTCATATGTTCCAATCTGGCAACTGTTTGAAAATAATGCAGTTGCAACAGTTCCATGTTCGTCACCTCTTTCCATATACTTAAGGTTATAAATTAATAATTAAATATATATTTTAATTTATTTATTATCCATATTAGAATAAATATTGAGAGTTGACAACAAACATGCCTCCTAAAAGAGCATGCAAAATTATAAGTAAAAAATGAAGAAACGCTCAATTGAGTTTAATCATTTAAAAGAAGGGATAAAAAATCGGACATCAGCAACACACAGGAGAAAAATTGATGCGTATTCTCGTTATCACTCTTGTTATATCAGTGATGAGTGCAACGATGTTTAACATCGTCCTACCTGAAATCAGTAATGACTTTCATCTTTCCTTCGCACAGGTAAGCGGGTTTCAACAGCCTATATGTTGATTTATGCAATCGGATCAGTCACTTACGGGAGGTTAGCAGATACTATAAACTCAAAAATTTATTGACGGTCGGACTGATTATCTTTGCTCTCGGTTCAATGATCGGTCTGGCATCCCAAGCATATTGGATGGTTTTACTTGGAAGGATACCACAGGCAATGGGGGCTGCGGTAATTCCAGCAACGGCAATGATCATTCCAGTTCGCTATTTTCCCTCCAGAAAGCCGGGGACGTGCTTTAGGAATATCAGCAGCTGGTTTGGCTCTTGGTAGTGCTTTAGGTCCAATCGTTGCTTCCCTCATCGTCAGCGTTGTTCATTGGCGGTGGTTGTTTTGCCTGCCACTCTTCGTTTTCCTCACATTACCTTTTCATCGTAAATATTTGGATGATAAACAAGGAAAGGTGGGGAAAATAGATTGGATTGGGGGAGGACTTTTAGCTGGAACGGTAGCACTATTACTTCTAGCTGTTACAAACGGTGCTTGGATATATGCCGTTATCTGTTTGATCCTACTCATTTTGTTTATCATACGCATTCGTTATACAGTGGAACCGTTTGTTTATGGAAAACTATTCCGAAATAAGCAATATTCGCTTGGACTAATGATTGCGTTTCTGGTCAGTGGGACTGGATTCTCGATCCCTTTTCTGAGTCCTCTGCTGTTGTCAGATGTGAATAATCTTGATCCCGAAGTAATTGGCTTCACGATGGTACCGGCTTCCATAACAGCAGCGATTCTGGGAAGAAAAGGCGGCAAAACGGCTGATTCCAAAGGTAATTCAAATCTTTTCTATGTTGCATCAACTGCTGGTAACGAGCTTTATATTATTATCTTCTTTTGCGGGAGTCTCTTCGATTATCATAGCTGTCTTTTTGATTTTCGGTAATGTAGGGCAAACATTCATGCTCATCGCC
The DNA here is from genome assembly GCF_041521345.1 of Virgibacillus oceani. GTDB lineage: Bacteria > Bacillota > Bacilli > Bacillales > Amphibacillaceae > Virgibacillus_N > Virgibacillus_N oceani_A. The sequence continues at coordinate 37,119 of NZ_JBGOHB010000007.1, forward strand.
ATGTCGAATACAATTTCCCAAACGCTACCGAAGGATCAAACTGGGGTGGGCATGGGGATGTTATCGATGCTGAATTTTATAGCTGGAGCCATTTCTGCAAGTATCTTCAGCAAGGTAGTAGATATGGGATCTCGATCCCATTGGAATCCGGGAAATTTATATCCTGAAGCTGTCGTGTACAGCAATATTTATCTTGTCTTGGCTTGTTTGCATGTGATCATTTTATTGCTTTATATTTTCAATTTGCCAGAGTACAGAGGAAAAGTGGTCAATTGAAAATTAGGAAAAGCTCTCCTTAAAGTATCTATAACGATTAACAATACAAATACGAGGGGGAATAATAATGTTAAGAATAGGAATTATCCTTGGAAGTACACGTAAAGGTCGTAATGGAGAAGCTGTTGCTAATTGGATTAGCAATTTTGCGAAAAATCGTAACGATGAAGCAACATATGAATTAGTAGATCTATTAGAATTCAATCTACCATTTCTGGGTTCTGCAATACCTGAAGCAATGCAAAAAGACACAGAGTCAAATGTTAAGGCATGGTCTGAAAAGATGGCTTCTTTTGATGGCTGTATTTTCGTAACATCCGAATATAATCATGCGACATCAGGAGTATTAAAAAATGCACTTGATTATTTGAATTCAGAAGTGAACAACAAGGCAGCCGGATTTGTAGCTTATGGTAGCTTGGGAGGTGCGCGTGCAATAGAAAACCTACGTCTTATTTTAGGAGAATTACAAATTCCAGACGTACGTACAGCAGTTACTTTTTCGCTCATGACCGATTTTGAAAACATGACCAAATTTAAACCCGCTAGTTACCATGAGGATAATTCTAATCAAATGCTTGATCAGGTTATCGCCTGGAGTTGTGCGTTGAGTGTTCTGCGAAGTAAATGAGCAAACCTTATCGATGGTCACTCTTTTGCAAAGCTTCAGCCATGAGTCGATCAAACTTATAATTTAAGAAGGAAGTGTAAACTATGAAACTAAATCATATTAACCTTACAGTCACTGACGTTAACGCTGCTCGGGAGTTTCTAGAAAAATATTTTGGCTTGCAAACCAAAAGTACTTATAGCGATTCATTCGCTGTACTGTTAGATGACAAGGGTTTATTGCTCGCTTTGATGAAAGGTAAACAGGTCAGTTATCCTAATTCGTTTCATATAGGTTTTGAGCAGGAGAGCGAAGATCAGGTAAATGAGATCAACAGACACTTGAGGGATGATGGAGTTGATGTAAAACCGCCAAAAAGGGCTCATCGCTGGACATTCTATGTTAAAGCTCCAGGCGGATTTACTATCGAGGTTTTCAGTTAAATAAGGCGAAACAATAAGCATTCTATAGCGGAACTTGTTACCTTGTAACTACGAGTTCAAGAACCGGATTATTAACAGGAGAATGGGATCTTCAATCGTTGACTAAATGAAATTTAGCAAGAAGGGAGATTTTCTATGGGTAAAGGTCACATGATTCAATTATTGAGCCCGACCAAACAAGAAAAAGAGATTTTAAATAGAAGGAGAGATGTTACATGAGAGCGGCAGCATTTTCTAGTTATGGCCCTCCGAATGTGTTGCGTGTAATGGAATTTGAAGACCCACAAGCAGGTAACGGCCAGGTTCGAGTCCGAATCAAATCCGCTGGAATCCAACCATTTGACTGCGCGGTTCGTAGTAGCGGCTGGACTCCACCGGGATTAACGGTGAGTTTACCGCAGATACTAGGCAACGAGTTCGCCGGAACTATTGATCAGGTCGGGAATGGTGTCACAGATTTTTCAGTTGGCGATGAAGTTTTAGGCTGGGAGTTAATGGCCTGTTATGCCGATTATGTAGTGGTCAATGTTGATCAGATTGTACGAAAACCATTGGAGATGCCCTGGGAAGAAGCTGGAGTCATAACAGCCTCTGGTCAAACTGCTCACACTGCGTTACAGGAACTTGCTGTCGGAAAGGGAGACGCCGTATTAATTCATGCTGCAGCTGGTGGAGTTGGTACCTTCGCTGTTCAGCTAGCCAAAGCATGGGGAGCAACTGTCATCGGTACCGCCAGCGAATGCAATCACGACTATCTTCGATCGATTGGAGCAATCCCTGTCACCTATGGAGATGGACTTGTAGACAGAGTAAGTTCTCTCATGCCAGAGGGTGTGAACGTTGCCTTTGATGCTGCGGGTGGCGAAGCATTGGAAGCCTCAGTGAAGCTCGTTGAAAACAAGAATCGAATTGGTACAATTGTTGCTTTCGACCGAATAGAGGAGCTTGGAGTTCTCCCTATACGTAGCCAACGTTCAACTGATCGGCTCTCCGAACTTGTTAATCTTTACATTCAAGGGAAGATAAACATACATGTTAGAAATATATTCCCTCTTGACGAGGTTGCGAAGGCACACCAAGAAGTCGAAATAGGGCATGGTTGCGGAAAAGTTGTCCTTACAATCAACTAAACATGCTATTAAACCATGTTTTGAGACTGATAACTGGAGGCTGTCCCAAAAATTTTACTTCTGGCGACAACCTCTTTTTCATTTCTTTTTACCAACAAACAAAGTAAAGCGGATTAAGCTATCAAGAAAGGAAAAAATATATGTTAACCAATATGCTCAATCTTCCAAACTTTACTATTCTTGATATGATGGAGAGTGAGGATGATTACCGATTCTTAGTAGAGACTACTCTTACACCTCCCTCACACTGTCCAAAATGTGGTACCATTCCTAATTTGTATAAGCATGGTAAGAAAGTACAACTATTTGTTGACTTACAAATGCACGAAAAACGTGTAGGTATCTATGTGAAACGACGACGTTATAAATGCCGTGAATGTAATGGAACATTCTTTGAGGATTTGATAGATATGGATGTTAGTCGTTTTATTACTAATAGACTTATAGATTGGATTCAAGAAGCCAGTCTTGAAAAGACATTCACCAATGTTGCAGACGATATTGGTGTTGATGAAAAGACGGTACGAAACATCTTTAATGATTATGTTGCTGAACTTGAAGTTCGAACAGATTATAGAACTCCTGAATGGCTTGGTATTGATGAAGTTCATTTGCTGAAAAACTATCGTTGCGTCATAACAGATGTTGAAAACAAGTCGGTAATCGACATTTTACGAAAACGCAATAAGGATACGGTTGTCAGTTACCTTTCTAAACTCCAAGATATTGATAAAATAGAACTTGTAGCAATGGATATGTGGAATCCTTATAAAAGTGCCGTTAATACAATGATAGCACATGCTAAAATCGTAATTGACAAGTTCCATGTTGTTAAATTAGCCAATGAAGGGTTAGAAAAAATACGAAAAACTAACCGTCAAAATGTGACAGCCAAAGAACGTAGACAACTCATGAGAGATCGTTATGTTCTTCTTAAAAGACGAAAGGAACTAAATGATTTCGATGATCAAATAAAGTTGCAAGTTTGGACTGATAAGTTTCCATTACTTGGTCAAGCAAACGAACTTAAAGAGCAATTCTTTGACATTTATGAAGCTGTATCAATTAAGGAAGCCTATAAACTGTACCAAAACTGGCCTTCAAATGTTCCTAAAGAATTAATGACCTATTTTGAAGACCTGATTAAGTCTATGAATAATTGGGAAGAAGAGATCTTTAACTATTTCAATTCTCCCATTACAAACGCCTATACAGAGTCCTTGAATCGTTTAATTAAGACAATGAACCATGTTGGTCGTGGTTATTCTTTTGAAGCCCTTAGAGCAAAAATATTGTTTACACAAGGCTATCCTAAAGTAAAAAAGAAAAAGAAATTTAAAGAAGTTGAAGTTACTTTTAGAAATCTGTTACCTGGTCAATTCCCAAATTGGGCACAAATTGGCTATGAATGGGTTTATAAAGAAATCTATGGTGCTGACTTTTCCACACTGACTAAGGCAATGGAGGAGGGTTCTTTTTAACCCTCTTTCCACACTATTTTCCGAATACCCACTTTTTTATAATAACCAACTTAAATTTACTGAAGAAGAGTCCACTTTGATCAACCTTTTTTAAAATGGATTCTTTCTATTTGCAGCAATTTGTGGATTTGCGAGGTAATTTTGATCAAACTTTATTTCAAAGCTACATCAAATTAACTATTCAATTAATTCATTGCAGTAATATTAACAACATAATGCAGTTGCAACAACCAAGTGTTTAGGATCCCAATTGTTTTGTCATTACAAAATACCCCCTTCTGGATTTCACGTTTTATAAAAATTCAGTCCCGCTAACTTGCTAATAAATTCATAATTGATCTTACACTAAACTCCTCTTTAAAAGCTTGCATGATGCCAGTCAACCATATTAGGTCGTTAGCCTGCCAACGCTATCTAAAATGTTTCTTCACTATACTACATGCGCAAAAATAGATACAATATAATTTAACGTAAAGAAAACAGTTTACCGGAGGGAACAACCATGACGACCATTTGTTTAATTCGGCACGGGGAAACAAAATGGAATGCTGCAGGGATACTGCAGGGTACAACGGATATACCATTGAACACCCGAGGAGTAAAACAGGCAGGGGCATGCAGTGCTTACCTTGCATCCTCCAGCTACGACGTACTCATTACAAGCCCATTGAAAAGAGCAAAACAAACAGCGGAAATTATCAATCAACAGCTTGATCTTCCCTTTCATATGATGGACGAATTTAAAGAACGCGCTTTTGGAGAGGGAGAAGGAATGACTTTTGAGGAGCGGCGAGCTGTCTATCCGGATAAAGATTATCCGAACCAGGAGAAAGAAGAAGATTTTCATCACCGGATTATGACAGGTCTCCATAAAGTGACCAAGTTGAACCCAAATCAAAAGGTTTTACTGGTTGCTCATGGTGCTGTTATTAAAGCTATCTTAAAGGCATTCTCGAATGATGAAAACATCCTGGAGAATGACAGACTGATGAACGGATGCATCAGTAATATCCATTTTGAAAATAAAGAATGGAATGTTAAAAACTTTAACAGGACGGAGCATCTGCCGAGTCTGTCTTAACATAAAAAGATGTTTAATACCGGCCTTCTATTGAATGGAAAATAAAAGCTAACGCCAGACATAGAAGGCACGTTCCAGGCAAACCATATTGATCCGCCAACATAATAATGGCAATCCAACTTACCATTTAACAACAGTTGCCTCTTTATGCAAATTAAATAATAGATAGCTTACATATGAGATCCAGAATATAAAAAGAATATTAACCATTTCACTCAGCGTATTTACACTTACTTGAAAAAGAATAATGCCAATAAAGTTGATAACTGCGCCTATTAGAAGAGCTGCAGCAAGAATAGATGAAAAGGCAAAAAAGTATTTATTATTCATTTCCAAATAGAATAAATAGCCATGGGCAAACAACCAAATAACCATACATAAGTTAGCTATGATATATAAACTAATGGAAAATCCTCCATCATTAATAGCCCATTCAAATAATAATCTCGCAAATTCCCGATCACCTAGATACATAGAATACTGATTTATTGCAAATGTTGCTGTAACAGCTTGTACAATAAGGGAAACAGCATTAATCATAAAATAGGAAAAACCAAATATCATCCCTAATAAGTTTAAAAACAATTTCTTTCCATGATAACTTCTATTAAACATACAAAAAAGAATTAAAGGCAAAATAGAAACGAGTAGAAAAGCTATGGCTTTACTACCATGATCCATACCAAAATACCATTGATGATCCGAGTAGTATATCAGTCCTTCGTTAACAGTTAAAGCTTCATTAGGATACAGTACACCCTGATAGACAGCACTTATCGCAATCCATATCAGAATAATAAACACATAAACAATCCCAAGAATACCCCCAAGTTTATACAAAATTACCTCTCCTATCGCGTTTAAGTCAAGTGCCGTGGGAGATTTATTAAGCTCCCATATTTTGTATTGTTTTCATTCTATTTTTGATAGCGATCTAATATGTATGAAACTCTATTTCTCCTGGCATCTATGGCAGGGATATTTAATTTGTTTAAATAGAGACAATAACAAGAAAATCAATTAATCAACTACCATGGAATACTAGCGTTCATTTCCTGTTCTTTCTCGTTAAAAGTGCAGGAAAGTCACGCTAAGGAGCAGTCCCTTGGCTGCCTTATTTACTGTTGATGAATAAAGAGCCATCAGTCTGAACTTGCGCAAAAAACACATCGGGAATCGAATCAATATCTTGCTTCTTAAGCTGCTCGTTCACCCAATTTATATCTAAATTTAACTTTTCCAGGTTTTCTGGGATAACCTTTCCATCCACGATGATCTCAATCGGGATAGGATAAACCCTGCATTTGCCTGGAATGTTCATATCTATTTTCGTTACAGGTTGTTTGCCTTGCTTAAGCATAACTGACAGTTTTCCATTCGCCTCGAATATCGCGTAATCCACTTCAGCAATGGAAAATACATTTTTTTCTCTTAACATAGCCATTAATGCATCCAAATCCAGTTGTTGTCTGCGCAGGGCTTTGTCCACAATCTTTCCCTCTTTGATGACAATCACCGGATCACCGCTGACAATCTTTCTTCCTTTTATTGACCAAATGTCGATGAAGGCCATAATAAACGTGAACGCAGTCCAACCCGTCAATGCGATGACGCCATTTAAAATAGTGAGATCCTGATTAAGTACAAAGTCTGCAGCAATCGAGCCAATCGCAATAGCCGAAACAAAATTCACAAAGCTCAGCTGGCTGATTTCTTTCCTTCCCAGTATTCGTGTAAGGAAAAATAATACAAGGAAGCCTATAGTGATTCTTAGCAATAACTCGGGTATACCCATAATAAATTCCGCCTTTATCGTATTCCTTAGCATTATGGGTATTTTTCGTTATTATAAACCATGGAAAGCTAGTTTCTCACGAATTTACAATTTCAAAATGCTCCGTTAATGGTTTCTTTCTGCCATTTCCCCGAAAAATCTGCTTTACACTGCCGCCAGCCGGCGCTTCCATCAAAAATTCACCACGAGAAAACTTCGCCAGTTATTAAACTTGATGTTCGTAAGTCAGAACAAAAGCACAAGCGCTCGTTTAGCGACGTACGGACTGCGCCTTGGGGCTACGGTACAGTGGTTCCTCGCCCCACCGTAAAGATCGGCCATGCCAGGTGGATCAGTGTTGCCGCGCAAAGCGGCGGTTTTAACTGATCATTCCTTCCGCAGGAGATAAAGGAAACATGCTCCCGCATCGGGGGTATGCCGACGTTGACCGGCAAGGTCGTAGTTAGTCGGCCTTCCTTTACCCGTAAGGAGCCGATGTTGACTTATCGCACGGAGGTGAAGGAAGTCTGGGACTGCGGTACAGTCGTTCCTCGTCCCACCGTAAAGACCCGCTGTCGCTGGGCGCTGGAGCTAGACGTGGCTATTCTTATATAGAAGATTATCCACAGATCAAAAATTTTATAGTACGCTAAGCAATGAAAAAGGACTAATCCTTCGTCTATTTACATATTCCTTTCCTGTTTAGGCAGAACAAAAAAAGAGAACTCAATTATACCTTCCCCATGGAAAGATAAATATAGTGTTCTCCCCATTCTTTGAAACGTAATTAACTTTAATACTATTTTATGCTGGTTTAACCATATTATCTACGAACTTTTACATCGTGCTATCATAATTCCATAACGCTTTACGAGAGGTGGTTACTGCAACAGCACCATGGTCTAATGCAAGTTTGATATCATTCGTTGACCTGATCAGTCCGCCAGCAATTACCGGGGTCTCTGTCTGTTCTGCAATTTCATTTATAACAGAGGGAATAACACCAGGCAAAACTTCAATATAATCTGGTTTCGTTTTATCGACCAGCTCAATATTCCTTTTAATAGCTGAACTGTCTATGGCAAACATACGCTGTATTGCTACTAAACCACTTTTCTTCGCCATAGAGATAATATTGCCGCGCGTGGATATAACACCGTCAACCTTCATATGATGGACGAGCAACTCCATGCCAAACTGATCAACCTGGAGACCTTTTATTAAATCCAAATGAACAATAATTCGCTTATCAAATTTCTTTGCATACCTGACAATATTCGGCAATTGAGCTATACGGGTTTCCAGTAAGATCATAATTCCATGATCGGATTCTAAAAGTTTTTCAAAATCCTTTAGTTCTCTTACAGCTGGTATCACGCCTTTTAAATGCTCCATACTTCATCCCCCTAAGCGGTATTAAGATAATATTATATCCCGGACTAGCAAACATTTGATAAATACCAACGAAAGCAGGTCACCAAAATCCATTATTATTAAATAAAACACATCAACAGCTTTAGTGTTTCCATATGTGTTCAGCATTTTTTTGAGCGTGTTACTTTTATGATACCTATTCTTCCTTCACCTGGCTTGTATAGGTTTCCAGCACCTCTTCCAAGCGATCAGGATAATCGGTAAAAATCCCTGTGACTCCCCAATGAATGAGCCGCTCCATGTCCTCTTTCTCATTCACTGTATAAGGATGAATAAGCAGACCTTCACGAAGAACCTTTTCAACAAACTCTTTCGTTAGTGATTTATAATTAACACCTATGCCAACAGCATATTCTTTTATTTCCGTTATTTCCTGTTCTGTTAATTCAGCCTCATCCTCCCCATAGTTTAATAGTTTAATCAATGGGATGGATGGTTCATGCGCTTTTACTTCCAGTAAACTCGAACTATCAAATGACTGAATAATAACCTGGCCTTCTGGGATATCCCGGCCGACAAGCTCATGTTGATGCAGTACTTCCAGCAACGCTTCCACCATTCCAGGATAGGTTTCTGGTGATTTTGTTTCAATATAATAATTGGCATGATGACCAAAAGTTTCCAGGATTTCATCTAGTGGAGGAACCTTGACATTACTAAATACAGGCTGTGCCAGGTCAGGGTTTTCAATGTTAAACCATGCGCCGGCATCAAGTATTTTTATTTCTTCAAATAAAAAGTCATTAACGGCTCCTTCTACATCTGTTGTCCGGGATATATCACTGTCATGCATCGCGACCAGGATGCCGTCCTTTGTCATTTGCAAATCTATTTCAATATAATCCGCATTCATGTCTTCACCCATTTGATAGGATACTAATGTGTGTTCCGGTGCATGACCGGAAGCTCCCCGGTGGGCAATATTAAGAAAGCGGTTTTCTGAGAGCAGGGATCCTTCCCGCTCTAATGCTATTTCTTCTGCCTCGTTCTTATTCTCCTGTGGGGTCGTGCTTATTTCTTCACTATTACCACAGCCAACGATAAAAACGAGAACCATTACGAGTAAACTTAATTTCACTTTCATCACCCAATTTAATTATATCAGACCTAACACTGTTCGGGATACATTCATAGCATGCTGATAAATTTGCAATAATTGGATCGTTATATCCAAGTATTCGGCACTTATATTTGGGTTGTATTCCTGTTTATTAATCAAACTATTAAAATGCTTAAATTTAATATCATTCTCGAACTGACTTATATATGACTGAGACTTAATATTTTCCCTTGCCACCGTTATATCATTATCCTTAAAGGCTGACAGGAAGTTGGCATTTAATATATGAAGCAGCATTACCTCTTCATTGGATTGGCTGCTTGTCAAATCATTCTGTCCCATTTTTAATAAATATTGCTGAATCTTAATATAGGATGCATCAATAATACGTTCAATTTTAACCAGTTCTTTCGCTTCAAATTTTCTATCCATAAAGTCTGTTAATTGTGCGATCATACCTGTCTTAACAAGTGTTGCCAGCCTGACGATTTGATTTTTTTTGTGAATTAATGCTTCTTCCGGTACACCAAGCATTTTGTTATTTAGTGCAACACGAAATAGTGGTTCTTCCTTTTTTGGTGGAAAAAATCGTTAACTCCCTTACCTTTCGTATATATCCTGTGAGTCAATTAAAAACCGACCATTGTGAATCTTCCCTTTATACAGTTTAAATAATGCTCCTGTACGTTTTAGCACAATTGACCAAGTGATCCCCGATCCTTTCAAAAAGCGGCTGGTCACAATCATTTTTAATTTACTTTCCGTCATTTTCTTCTCGACTTCAATGTGGTTTACAAGCCTTTTGGTATGTGTCTTTATTCAACTTATTAACATGTTGATCGTGCTTGACGACCCAGTTTAATATATCCGCATCATCATTTTTCATGCCCTCAATAAGCCAGCTTCATCTTTTGTTCATATTTAAAATATTCCCGGATTAACGGTTTCAATTCCTTCGCATCTTGGCCTTCACTAATCGTAATTATATTGATAAGCTGGTCTTCAATCCGCACCAGATCTCTTATCATACGATTCATGGCAAACAGCTATTTAATTTCTGTCATATTTAGCTGCTGCAATGATTTAATTTCTAAAATATACGCTTCAATCTATCTTTCAATTTGATCAACACTATTTTCAGTCTTTAATATATAGTCTCTTTGTTCATTAGAGGGATTGTTTAAGAAGGTGGTATAGTAATTGTTCATATTTAGTAAATGATCAATAATGCTTAACGTGAGGACTTAAATTTCTTCCCGTTTTCTGGTGTAGTAATTTACTCTGCTGAGCATGTAATCACCTCTGTTTTTCGTTGTACAGGAAAGCCTTGCTGGTGAGCAAGGCTAAGTCAATTTATGAGACCTGATATTCCAAAATACAACTATATTCATTTCTGTGAAAAAATATTCGACTATCTGTCTTGCTTCTGCATCTCTATACTTCTATAACTACTTTTAAAATTTTTCCTCTCTGTTTATACGCCTTTGAAAATCTCCGGGCTATTGGAAAATACCCCATCCACTCCAATATGAAGCAGTTCTTTGTACCGCTTTTTTTCATTCACTGTGTACGGGAATACCTTATAGCCAAGTGAATGGCATTCTTTAATTAATTCCTCGTCTGTCCAATTTTGCATCGGATGTAAGCTGTATATATCCAACCCGCAATGCTTTGCATATTTCCACGGCTTTAATATTCGGTAATAAAATAATAAACCTATCGGGATACGCTGCGTTAGTGCCTGAAAATTTCTTAATGCCTCATGATCAAAGGAAGAAATAATAACATTATCTTCAAACTTATGATTTTTCAAACAATCAAGCAGTATACGTTCAATACCATCATACATCACCGGTATATTTTTTATTTCTACATTTAATACAATATGCTTCGGGAGTATTTCTAATATCTCATCTAACGTCGCTAAAGAAACATCTTTAAATTCTTTTGAAAAAGAAGAGCCAACATCTATTTGTTTAATTTCCCTTAACGTGTAATCTTTAATGTATCCAGGAAATTTTTTATTGAAACGTGCCAGCTTCTGATCATGGATAACAACTAATTGATGATCCCTTGTCAGCTGTACATCAAGTTCTATACCCTGGACGTTATAGGACAATGCTTTTTTTATGGCCGGCAATGAATTTTCAGGGGCCTCAGTAAGAGAACCCCTGTGTGCAAAGTTTAAAGCCAAATCATTCACTCGCTTTATCAGGGGCTCTCCACCATTCAAGCAAATAAGATTCACTGAAATCCGGTTAAAGCCCCTTCATTATTTCTGATTCAAAACTTACTGCAGGGCATCGGTAATTCTTTGCGCTGCTTCATCTAAGGCTTCTTGAGGGTCACGTCCTTCATACATTTCACCCAATGCTGTTTCAACTATTTGTCTCGCTTCCGGTAATACTTCTGTTAATGCTCCCTGAGTTGCAGGGCTGGCTGTTGTGCTTTCCAATTGATCAACAGCAGTCCGGAAAATTGGAAATTCTTCATAAACGTCATTTAAAGCATCTTCTTCATAAGCTGCCAGTGTAATCGGGAAATAACCTGTTGCAGCAGCCCATTCTGCTTGGACTTCCGGATCAGTCGTGTATTTAGCAAATTCCCATGCGGCCTGTTGCTCTTCTTCAGAAACCTGATTTGTAATCCATATGGATGCACCACCAACGATAACACCTTCAGGATCCATACCGTCTGCAACAGGGATAAAAGCAGAGCCAACTTCAAATGGTGAATTCTCTATCACTTGTGCTGTATTCGCTGTAGAATCTAAATACATACCAACTTGCTCGGCAAAAAATGGCCCACGAGGATCTTCCCAGTTACTTCCGTAGTTTCGGAAAGTACCAGCTTCATTCATTTCATTTAACCAGTTAAAAATATTTAATCCTGCTTCAGCGTTAATCAATGCTTCTGTTGCGTCACCACTGCGCCCATTATCGTTATCAAGGTAAAGTGCACCCTGGTTTGCAAGTAATTGTTCGACGAACCAGCCTATGGTTGCCATAGTGAAACCATACGTATCATCATCGGAAATCGCCTCTGCAGCTTCTTGCACTTCGCTGAATGTACTTGGAGGATTCTCCGGATCCAAACCTGCTTCTTCAAACATATCCTTGTTATAGAACATAACGGCATTGGAAGTATTAAAAGGCATGGAGTATAATTCTCCTTCTAACTCATAATAAGATAAAATATTTTCTTCCAAAGCAGATGTGTCAAAATCATCTGCATCAATAAACTCCTGCATTGGCGTAATAAATCCACTTTCACTCATATACTTTGTACCAATCTCAAAAACCTGTACAATCGACGGTGCTTCATCAGAACCTCCCACTGCACGCAGCTGGGCTAATGAGTCATCATAGCTTCCTTGATAGATCGCTCTCACTTCAACTGTATCAGACTGTTCATTAAAGCTATCTACAATAGCTTCCAGAGAATCTCCGTTAATACCACTCATTGCATGCCAAAAGTCAATTTGTGTTTTATCATCTGATCCTTCTCCACCACCTGAGCCGGTGTCAGCATCTCCATCACTGCCATTACCGCAAGCCACCAACGCTAGCATGAGGATCAAAAGCAATGCTAAACTACCAAAAAATTTTTTCATTTTTTCCTTTCCCCTTTCATTTTTCATCCTTTTAATGCCCCTGCTGTCAATCCCTCTCTAATATACTTTAACCCTATAAATAATAGAACTAGAGTTGGTATTAAAATTACTACCACACCAGCCATTACCATATTCCACGAAGAGGAACCTTCAGTATCTATGAGCATTTTCAAACCAATTTGTACAGTTCTGTGGGATTCATCATTTGTTACCAGAAGCGGCCATAGATATTGGTTCCAGGTTGTTAAAAATCCATAGATTCCTAACGCACTTAATGATGATTTAGATAATGGCAAAACGAATTTCAAATAGAACTTAAATCGCGAACAACCATCCATTTGAGCTGATTCCCATAATTCCTTTGGTATCGTCAGGAAATGCTGCCTTAATAGAAAAATACCAAAAGGCAGTGCAAAGAATGGGAAGGTGAGACCGGCAAAAGTATTTACCCAGCCCAGATTCAATATAGTCAGAAAATTGGGTATCATCGTTGCTTCCCATGGGATTAACATAGTTGCTAAAAACAGAAAAAAGATAAGCTCTCTACCCTTGAACGGAATGAAAACAAATGCATACGCTGACAAACTTGAAACAATAAGCTGGCCAACCATCACAATGAAAGATACTGTAAAACTGACTAATAAGAAATGCACTAATGGCACTCTGTCAAAGACATCTGCATATGCATCAAAGCTTATAGATGACGGCAGCAATTGGCCGGCATAAATTTCCTGCGGTTCCATAAAACTTGCTGATATGGCATATAATAGAGGGAAAAACAGAATCAGGGATGACAAAACCAGCAAAAAATAAAATATGAGTTTTCTCATCATTGATAATGCACCCTTCTTTCTCCCACTCTAAATTGAATAATTGTAACAATTAAAATGATGATAAATAAGATAATCGCCTGCGCACTCGCATAACCAAAGTTACCGTAGGAAAAGGCTTCCTGATAAATAGAGTAAACAATGATATTTGTTGACCCTGCCGGACCACCTCCAGTTAAGATGTCAATTTGACCAAATGTCTGGAACGATCCTATTATTCCTATTATAGAAACAAAGAATAAAACTGGAGAAAGTAAAGGAATCGTAATTTTAAATAACTTTGCGAAGTACCCTGCTCCATCAATATCGGCACTTTCATATAGCTCTCTTGAAATATTTTGCAATCCACCCAGCAATATAATAAAGTTAATGCCTATTTGCATCCAAACGGTGGTTAATGCAACGGAAAATAGTGCCCATCTCGAATCAGTAAGCCAATTAATTGCATCTATCCCAATCATTCCAAGGATGTTATTTAACACCCCCAAACTTGGATGGAATAAAAACATGAAAATTGTTGCACCTGCTGCTACTGATACTCCTAGTGTTGATGAAAAAATGGTTCTAAAAAAGCCATTTCCTTTGAGTTTTTCACTAGCTATGACTGCTAAAAACAAAGAAATAATAATTTGTGCCGGAACTGTATAAAGTACAAACAATAATGTACTTATCATACTTTGGCGAAACTGCGGAGACTGAAGTAAGCTAGCATAATATTCCAGGCCTACAAAATCGCCAACTTGACCGCCACCACGAACTTCAAAGAAACTATAATATAGAGACATGATGATAGGATAGAATAAAAATACGCCCAAGAGCAAGAGTGCCGGCAGCAGATAAAGCATGCCTGTACCAAATAAATTACTCTGGTTTAGACGTTTTCTATTTCTGATTACTGATTTACTTTTCCCCAAGTTGTTTTCTCACTCCTTTATGTAAAATCCTGTATTATATACTTCAAATATAAACCAACTCCTAAACAAAAAAATATAATCCACAAAAAAACATACCTCTCCTCTATATTAGAAGGTCATTTTTTGTGGATCTCCGCTTCTCCATACTAAATATTAACTTGTTTTGATTTAACCAAATTATGAAAACGATGTCAAGTAAATTATTATAATTTTAATAATATAACTACATCTATTTAATATGGATTTACAATTGGTTTTGATTACTCTCTTTTTTATGCACTTCTTGAAAACATATTTTTATATAAAACTACTTCCGGTTCAAAATATAAATAGCCCAGCCAAATCCTAAAATACACCATACCATTAAATTAATATAATTCCCCATAGTCGCTTCAAAGGTAGACGCAGCCAATGACGCACGCATTACCTCTGCCATCGAATAAATTGGCAATACTTCATGAAGTGACTGAAGCCATTCCGGCAGTCGATCCATTGGAAAATTCACCGGGGAAAACATCAGTGCTCCAAATACAACAGCCTGGGAAATGCCCATCGACGCTACTGGTGACAACAGATAGGAAAATCCATATCCAACACCGATGGAGGTTAATGCAATCATGAGTAATGCAGGGACTACTGTCCAGGAGATATCATATCCCGGAGTGAACATAAGGTGTGCAACAATAGTTGACACGATTATTCCCGGTAAGGTAATTAACAACCATATCGTTGTGTCTGCTCCAAGAATGACGGAACGATTCACAGGCCATGTACGTATATATTCCATATATCCATCTGTCTTTGCATTACCTATTTGCTGAGGCAGAATCACCAGCCCTGTAAAAATGAATATAATCGTCGGAGCACCTGTTGCTAAAAATAGAATAGTTTCTGTATCCGGATTTGGAATAAGATAGGTGAATCCTATTACAATCCCTATGGATATCAGGATTTGCAGTAAAGCTATAAATATAAAAAACCCGGCGTTTCTAATAAACTGCATTTGAAAAACATACTTATAATGACTGAGGATATTCATTACGAAACTGCCCCCTTTTGAGAAGTTAATTCAATATACGCATCCTCAATGGTAGTTGGAGATAAAGAATAGTCTATAACAAATCTTTTATCAACCTGTTCATTTGCCCAATCAACGGTGGAAGATACTTTTGATGGATCCAGTGAGAAAATAAGACGGGATCCGTTCTGATGCGGAGAAAGTGCCCAGCTAGGAACCTCGATATTTTTAAATTCCTTTTCCAGACTAAGTTCCATTCGCATCCGGTCACCCACTAAACTTTTCACTTCCGATGGATCCCCTTGTGTCAGGATTTTTCCTTTATCCATAATAGCTACCCGATCCACTGCCTTTTCCGCTTCCAGCACATTGTGTGTCACCAAAATTACGGCGCTGCCACTCTTTGTTAGATCGCGTATCACCTGCCAAAGATAACGTCTGCGAACCGGATCAACATCATTGGTAGGCTCATCTAGGATGACTAATTCACCCGGGGCGACCACCGCCATGCAAAAAGTTGTCAACCGGCGCGCACCACCTGAGAGTTCTTCACCTTCCGTATTGGCCCACGCGCCCATATCCAGTGCTTCGAAAAGCTCCTCGACCCGCTTTGAATCAAATTTTTTCCCTGCTCGCATTTTGCCCATCAATGTTACTGCCTGTTTTGGGGTAAGCAAACCCAATGGCACTTGAGATTGCGGCTGCACGGAACAAATGGTCCTGGCACGTGCAGGCGAGGCTGTTACAGATTCACCCAATAGTTCAATTTCACCATCATCAGGTGTTATCAGTCCTAATATTTGATTAACTAAGGTTGTTTTACCTGCACCATTTTGCCCAAGAAGCCCAAATATTTCTCCTTCATTAATATTAAATGTGAGTTTGTCATTGGCAAGATTTTTGGATTTACCTTTGCCGCGAAAAGCTTTCGTAACATCTTTTACCTCGAGAATCATTTCTCCTGTCCCTCCCATGCCATATATACCTTTTTAATAAATTCTATGACTTCTTTATTCATTGGATAAAAGGCAATGCCTTCTTTAAAATTTTGCAGTGCCTCCCATATACTCCCCATTAATTCTTCATCATTTCCAAACATTTTATCTGCCTGGTTTACCCAGTTCTCTACCAGCTGCTGTGCCTTTTTTGAAGACGGATCAAGGTCAAGATTATTTTTAATATCCTGAATCACCTTCGTCCAATCCCTAATTCCTTCCTCACTCATATTTTGCACATTCATATCCATAATTTTTTTCATCTCATCTTTATTCAAGTAATTCTCATATTGCTTTAAGGCATCTTCAGGATCCTGCTGGTACAACTGAATAATTCCAAAAATAACCTGCCAGTTAATTTCCCCCTCCATTTTAATGGAATACGAGATACCTTGCAGTGCTTGTTCCAGTGTGTGCAGGCGTTCCTGTTCCCGCTTAATCAATTCCAGCTGCTGCTGGATCGACTCCTGCCAGGTCGAACTTGATTTTTCCAGAATGTCTTTAATCTGCTCTAGTGAAAATCCCATATATTTTAATGCTAAAACTCTCTCCAACCGCATAACTTCACCCTCACTGTATAAGCGATGCCCTCCCTCGGTTTTTGATGAAGGTTTAATCAAACCAATTTCATCGTAATAATCCAGCGTCCTTACAGTAATCCCTGTATTCTTTGAGAGTTTTCCAATCGTGTACATGGCTTCACCTCATCTTTTATTTTCTTTAGTATAAATCAACACGTTACGTGCTGTTCAATAGGTAAATTAAAAAAATTATCGCTTTCTTTAAATGGTTATGAAAATCCTTCATTCAAAAAAGCACCCCACACCTGAAAAAGTCCACACCGGATTGGAGTACTCTTTATATTACACATTTATAAATCTGGCTTACTTTTTATTACGCAGCTTGTTGACTTCATCTGCAACAAATTGAACCGTTGTTCCAACAATCACTTGAATATTATGTTTCCCTACGATATTAATTCCCGGGACATCAGCACCTTTAATCTTGTCCTGATCTACTTTATCCATGTCTTTAACCTCTAACCGAAGCCTGGTCGTACAATAATCCACAGATGTTACGTTCTCGTCGCCGCTAAGTGTGGAAATATACCTGTAATGAATATTGCCTACCGTGCAAAAGTAATAAATGTTATTTAGTTATTTATAAAACCCAATCAGAAGCTAAGCATATGGCTTTTATAGACAGTTTTATTAACTATGTAACGTCCAAAGTATCTTATCCAACACAAGAAATCATTCATTTAAAAGATGAAGTGATTCATTATTTACATTCATCAACCGAACAGAGAGAAACAAAATGAAGAAAGTGGCGAAGTTAGCACGTCAAAATTTTGGCCTTTCTAGTGAATCAAATGATAACCTTATGTTCTTGATCGAAAAAAGTGGTGTGATTGTTTTTGAAAAGACAATTGGTGAAGAGATCGACGCTTATAGTTTATGGACGAAACAAACAAAATCGCCCATATATTATTTTAGGAAATCTGAAAAGATCAGCAGTAAGAAGAAATTTCGATATTGCCCATGAGCTCGGCCATCTTATACTGCATTATCGTGTGGAATTCAATAGTTTAAATCGAAAAGAACATAAAGAAATTGAAAATGAAGCCAATCACTTTGCAAACGCATTTCTCCTCCCAGAAGAACCGTTTTTAGATGAAATGAGGCTATCGACCATGTGACAAACCCGGAGGCATACATTGATTGAAAAAAGAAATGGAAAACTTCAATGCAAGTTTTGGGATATAGAGCTGCTCATTCAGGAGCAATGAAAGCGAAAAATCACCGTAATTTTTATGCTGCACTCCATCGTAAAGCTGAAAAGAGAGCCCTTGGATGAAATTTCACCTATTCAAAGACCGCAAAAAATAAAATCGATTATAGATTTGGTCGCTAATAAAGGAATCATTAACATCTGCCAAATGATCGAACATGATTAGATGACAGATATTTCCTTCTTTCATCGATTAATAGGTATTGATTTGAATTTCTTAAATAACTATATGGTAAATGAGGAGCGGGATTTTGAATTGGCTAGTGTAACTAATATTCGCGATGTTGGTCGTGAAAAGAAAATATAACAAACTCAAGTAAGAAAGCAATCAAAAACTCCCCTTCAAAGGGGAGTGTTCCATTTCTTTAATCCGCAGGCTCAAGATCTTCAATGGAATCGATATCCATATAGGCTGGTACGACCATTCCTAGCTTGGCGCCTACTAAATTTTCTCCGAGGTCTTCAAATTCTCCTTCATACTCTGCATAGAAATCACCATGCGTGTGTGGCATCCACGGGGCAGTAGAAGCATCACCATCACCTGTTGCGATGGCTTGGAATACAATTTGCGGGTCAACTGGCGTAATCGTTACATCATAACCCAGTTCTTCCAATGCCATTCCTACAACATTTCCTGAAGCCCGCTCTGAATCCCAAGGCGTGATGACTAATTCTATAGAAGTACCATCTACCGAATCTATCCCTTCTGTCCATTCAGCAACAGTGTCTTCGTTTTCAGCTACCCATTCCTCGGCAGCTTCGTCAATTTCCATGTCCTGTCCGGCAAGCATAATGGATTCCATGTCTTCTACTTCCCAGTAAAATCTGTCAAGCACCTCATAAGCTTCCGGCATATCTTCCTGCAAGCCGTCTCTTACGATGGTGGAAATATATTCTTCACCACCAAAAGATTCCATTGGATCATCCAAATACTTTAAGTCGTATTGCGCAAATTTATGGTGAGGTGTCCAACCTGCCACAATAATGGGTTCCTCATTTTCGATTGCAGTCCTCAACTCTGTTAACATGGCTGCTGTTGAAGCTTCTTCGTGATGCCAGCCAGCAAGGTTTTCGTAGTCCTCTAAAGCAGTATTCGTTGCTTGTGTAATGCCGGCACCTGGCTCAATACCTGTGATTGTGTAATCTACTTCTTCACCGACACCTTCAGTAGTCTCTGCCTGATCACCTTCACCATTATCTGCAGTCTCATCGGCATCGTCCGTATCATCGTCTCCACAGCCAGCTGCGACGAGCGATAATGATAAACCAGCAATTAGTCCTAATCGTTTCCATTTAAACATGGATTAACACACTCCCCTTTTAAATTATTTCTACTATTATATTTATGTTAGCTTTTTTTATACAAAAGCTATGTACAGCAACTCCTATTACTAAAAAAGCTTAACGGTTACATAGTAAAGGTTCTATAATATTCCATCAAACAGTATGTATAATTAAATTCTTACAAATTGGATTATGATTTGGCCTCTATTAAATATTTCAGCGGAATTATATTCTTTTCTTTTGCTTTACTCTGCTTTAGTACTGCTTTTCTTTTTTATACCCTTTAGGTTCTTTTATACATGATCAAGGCGCCTTGTCTATCCTTATTTTCTTTCGTCATAGTGAATAAAAGAGAATAAAAAATAAACGTTTATCATTCACCAATTTCGGTTCCCGATAAAAACGCTCCACTGATTGAACTTTCATTTTTATAGCACCTCGGCTCTCGGTGGTTCGGGAAATTTCACTATCATGCATGGTAATTAAAGTTCCATCCAATCATCTGAAAACCAATTTCAATTTTATCGACAGCCGTATCTTTGCCTATTTGATAGTAAACTAATGGGTGCTCCGGTGCATAACCAGAAGCACCCCGATGCGCAATGTTAATGAAGCAGCAATTGGGGGAAAACAAGGAATTTCCACTCTGTAATGCAATTTCATTAGCTCCCTCTGTTTCTCCCCCACCCGCTATTTCTTCCCCAATCAGGAAAAACAAGAAGATGATAAAAAATTTCATCAGTCTTCCATCACGTCATCATTTTCTTTTTCCGAATAAACGTCAAGCTTTTCCCCATCCGAGACGATTAATACATTCCCGTCAAACTGGGAAGCATATACATCACTTCCCTGCTCTGCATAATTATCATATACGGAACGACTATATAGAAGATTAATCGGTATTATAGTGACTTCTGGACTAACTGCCTCCAAAAATTCCCCTGATGAAGAGGTATGCTGGCCATGATGCGGAGCAACAACCACATCAGCATCCATTTCTTCGCCGTATGCATCAATGAGCTGGCTCTCTACCGCGGTGTATATGTCACCGGTAAACAGGAAGCTTTTATCCTTATACTCCAGCTTCACCACCATGGACAGGTCATTTACGATCCCGGCCGAAAATTCATCATACAATACAAGATAATTTTCAATTGTTTCGTTTGTCGGATGTAAAATTTCCATGGTCAGATTTTCTTCCACTTCAATCACATCGCCTTTTTCAACGAGTTCTACTGGAATATTATTTTCTTCAATGGATTGCCTGTAATCCTGATAAATATTAGAATCCTCTAATGGAAAGCCTGTGGAGATGACCTTCCCAATTTCTTTTGTCTCAAAAAGTGTTAGATATCCTCCGATATGATCGCTATGCGGATGGGAAGGCATTGCGATATCAATGGTTTCAACACCTAATGCGGTCAGGTAGTTATCAACCAACGGCCCAACCTCAGGTATCCCGGCGTCTATTAAAATATGCTGCCCGCCTGGTGTGGTAATGAGAATGGATTCCCCAGTTTTCCCCGTTTCATCCAGTTCTAAATGAAAGAAGCGAACTTGCAGTTCATCAGTAAATTCTTCGGCAGAAAATACGGCTGACGGATCAACTTCACGGACTTCTTCCTGTGCTTCTACGGTGCATGCACTAAGTAAAAGTAAAATGAATCCCGATAAAAATAACAGTCTAATTTGCATATTCCCCCTCCTTTGTTACATTCTTGCTTTCACTAAAAATAGCCGGGTTATTGGAAAAAACACCATCTACACCCAACTCCAGCAACTGTTCATATCGCTGTTCACTATTTACCGTAAAGGGAAAGACTTTGTAGCCAAGGAAGTGACTTGCCTCTATTAATTCTTCATCTGTCCAGGTATGCATGGGATGAATGCTGTATATATCAAGACCGCAATTTCTAGCATATTCCCATGGCTGCAGCAGACGATAATAGAATAGCAATCCGATAGATAACCCTGGTGCTTCCTGTTGGATTTTTTGTAAGGCCGCATGATCAAACGATGAAATGATGACATTCTCTTCACGACGGTGGTTTTGTATACAATCGAGCAAAATTTTTTCAATTCCTTCATAGATGACGGGGATATTTTTGATTTCAATATTTAACAAAATATCATTAGGAACGATTTCCAACACCTCATCTAATGTTGCTAATCGGGTATCATTAAATGCTGATGAAAAGGATGAGCCAACCTTAATTTGTTTGATTTCATTAAGCGTGTAATCTTTAACGAACCCTGGTTGTTTTTTATTGTATCGTGTCAATTTTTGATCATGAATCACGACTAACTGGTGATCCTTCGTCAGTTGAACATCAAGTTCAATAGCCTGACATTTATGCTCCAATGCTTTTTTCATTGCCGTTAATGTATTTTCAGGGGCCTCTGTAAGAGAGCCCCTGTGTGCAAAGTTTAGAACCAAATGATTTCCCTCACTTTATAAAAGGCTGCCCCGTAAGACAGCCTCTTGCATGAAAATATTATTCTAATGCATCAGTAATGTTTGCTGCCGCATCATCCATTGCTTCTTGTACATCGCGTCCTTCGTAAACTTCACCTAAAGCTGTTTCAATGATGACCCTTGCTTCAGGCATGATGGAGAATAATGCGCCGGCAGTGGCAGGACTTTGAATCGTGTTTTCCAATTGATCTACCGCTGTTAAATATTGTGGATTTGCGTCATATACTTCTGTTAAAACATCTTCTTCATAAGCTGCTGGTGTAATTGGGAAATAGCCGGTTGCTGCCGCCCATTCTGCTTGGACAGCTGGTTCCGTCGTAAATTTAACAAATTCCCATGCAGCTTGCTGTTCTTCCTCGGATACCTGGTTTGTAATCCAGACAGATGCTCCACCAACTACCGCACCTTGGGGATCAGTATCATCCGCATGCGGCATTGGTGCTGTTCCAACTTCATGTGGCGAGTTTTCTATTACTTGAGCTAAGTTAGCAGTGGAGTCAAAATACATGCCAAGCTCTCCTGCAAAGAAAGGCCCACGCGGGTCATCCCAGCTTGCACCATAATTTCTGAATGTGCCTGCATCATTCATTTCTTTTACCCAGCTGACAATTTCCGCACCAACCTCAGAATTTACCAGTGCTTCTGTTGCATCTCCGCTGCGGCCGTTGTCATTGTTAATGATTAATCCGCCATTGTTCGCCATTAACTCTTCGAAAAACCAGCTGATCGTTGCAAATGAAAATCCCTGTGTGTTATCTGTTGTCATGACTTCAGCAGCTTCTTTCATTTCACTAAAAGTGCGCGGAGGATTTTCCGGATCAAGGCCGGCTTCTGCAAACATATCCTTGTTGTAGTACATTACCGCATTGGATGTATTAAACGGCATAGAATATAATTGGCCGTCCAATTCATAATACGATAGAATGTTAGGCTCAAGGATGGATACGTCAAATCCATCCGCATCCATAAACTCTTGCATTGGCGTAATAAAACCACTTTCACTCATATACTTTGTGCCACCTTCAAAAACCTGTACGATCGCCGGAGCCTCTTCAGATCCGCCAACCGCACGCAGCTTCGTCAATGAATCTTCATAACTACCCTGGAAAATGGCTTCAACAGCTACGGAATCCGACTGTTCATTAAACTGATCCACAACATCTTCAATCGCTTCTCCATTGTCCCCGCTCATGGAGTGCCAAAAAGTAATTTCCTTTTTTTCGCCAGAACCTTCTTCTTCATTAGCCTCTTGTGAACTACCTGCTACCTCTCCACTGGTTTCTTCGGTTTCGGTATTTGAAGCATCGTCATCTTCCTCTCCATTACCACAAGCTGCCAACAGAAGTATAAGAACTAAACCAAATGCTAAACCTTTCAATAAGTTTTTCATTTTTTCCATTTCCCCTTTCAAGACGTTAACCTTTGACTGCACCGGAAGTTAAGCCTTGTTTAATATATTTCAACCCTAAAAATAAGAGTAATAGCGTTGGCAGAAGAATTATCACTACAGCTGCCATCACGATGTGCCATGATGATGAACTTTCATTCGCAATCAGCATTTTTAAACCAATCTGCACCGTTCGGACGGTATCATCATTTGTTACAAGCAGGGGCCACAAATACTGGTTCCATGTTGTCAGAAAACCATACAGGCCTAATGCAATCAGTGATGATTTGGATAATGGCAATGCAAATTTTAAGTAAAAACGAAACCTGGAGCATCCATCCATTTGCGCCGATTCCCAAAGCTCTTTTGGTATCGTTAAAAAATGCTGTCTTAACAGAAAGATACCAAAAGGCAGTGCAAAGAACGGCAATGTCAACCCCGGGTATGTATTAATCATATCCAGGTTTAAAATCGTCAGGAAGTTAGGAATAATTGTTGCTTCCCACGGAATCAGCATCGTTGCTAAAAATAAGAAAAAAATAAAATTTCTGCCCTTGAATGGAATAAACACAAAGGCATATGCCGCTAAGCTGCAAACTACTAATTGCCCAATCATAACGATAAATGACACCCAGAAACTTACAGATAGGAAATGCAATAGCGGAATGCTGTCAAATGCTTCTTTATAGGCGTCAAAGTTTATGCTGGAAGGAAACATTTTTCCAGCATATATTTCCTGCGGCTGCATAAAACTTGCTGAAATGGCGTACAAAACAGGGAAGAAAAGAATCAATGCTGAAATGGATAATAATACGTACAGAGTTACTTTTTTCATCATTGATAATGCACCTTCTTTTCCCCGAATTTAAATTGGACGATTGTTACGATCAAGATAATGATAAATAATATAATCGCCTGCGCACTTGCATAGCCAAAGTTACCGTAAGAGAATGCTTCCTGATAAATCGAATAAACAATAATATTGGTTGACCCGGCCGGTCCGCCACCGGTTAATATATCAATTTGACCAAATGTCTGGAACGCCCCGATGATTCCGATAATAGTGACAAAAAATAATACCGGAGAAAGTAACGGAATCGTAATTTTAAATAATTTTGACCAATACCCAGCACCATCAATGTCAGCAACCTCGTAAAGATCTCTTGAGATATTTTGCAGTCCGCCTAATAGAATGATAAAATTTATCCCAATGTGCATCCAAACGGTGGTTAAAGCAACAGAGAACAGTGCCCAGTTTGAATTTGTCAGCCAATCGACCCCATTTATTCCGAAGAATGCAAGCATATTATTCAATACGCCTAAACTCGGGTGATATAAAAACAAGAAAATGGTTGCACCTGCTGCTACAGAAATACCTAATGTGGATGAAAAGATCGTTCTGAAAAAACCAATTCCTTTTAATTTCTCACTGGCAATGACGGCCAGGAATAAAGAAATAACGATTTCTGCAGGGACCGTATAGAGGACAAATAAAAATGTACCTACCATACTTTTCCGGAATTCAGATGACTGAAATAAATCATTATAGTGATCCCAGCCTACAAAATCACCGACTTCCCCTCCACCACTTACTTCAAAGAAGCTGTAATACAGTGTCATGATCATCGGGTAGAACAGGAATACAGCCAAGAGTACCAGTGCCAGGGAGATGTAAAGCATACCTTCTCCAAATATTTTTCTCTGGTTGTGGTATCCGCGCTTTCCGGTTGTTCTGTTATTTTTACCCAAGGCGAGACTCACTCCTCTATGTATGGAATTAAATAACCGTGCTCACCTCCCGTAATCTTTTGTGTAAAAACGGCTTGCAAACTACATTTAAACAGACGGATGGAACCATGTGAAGAGGGTTTGCGGATACTTTACATAATATTAGGGGTAGCTTAATATTAACTTTACAAACATAACCATCTCTTTACAAAAGGTATGTTATGATAGCTAATAAACGTAACTATAATTGGAGGGAGCTCAATGAGATTTGAAGCTGGAGAAAAAATACTATTCATTGGAGACAGCATTACAGAAGACAATCGTTTCCAGGATGAAGCCGGGTTAGGAGCAGGGTATGTCCGTCATATCCATGACTATTTTGCTTTGCTTCATCCAGAATTAAAATTGCAGATTGTGAATAAAGGAATCAGCGGAAATAGAGTCGTAGATTTGAAAGCGCGCTGGGAAACAGACGTGATTGAGGAAAAACCGGACTGGCTGTCTGTTTCGATTGGCGTAAATGATGTATGGCGACAATTGGATCGGCCAAATATCGAGCAGATTCATCCTGCTGAATTTATGGATGTTTATAGAGAATTGCTTAAGTCTGTCAAAGATAGAACAAATGCAAATCTAATCATTCTGGAACCTACTGTTATTGAAGAAGATGAGCAGTCTGAAGGGAATTTGCTGCTGAAGGAATACATAGCGATTACAAGCATGCTGAGCAAAGAATTTGATGCCATTCATGTGCCGATGCATCATCGATTTATTGCATATATCCGAGCATATCCTGGCAACAAACTCACAACGGATGGTGTACATATGAATACACTTGGAAGAATGCTGATGACACTTATCTGGCTGGAGAGTGCGGGATTGATTGAGGTAGATAGTGCATGAATTTTTTAGGATACTCATTTCGCTTTTCATTCTGCTTTCATCCCTTCTTTGTTGATTAAGGGATCATCAATAATTTATCGCGTTTGGAAGGAACTATTCGATGTTAAAGTCCATTTTGAACGGCAGCAGGGGCAACATCAGCCTATTTGACAATTGGATATATATGTTCAGGAACAGAGAAACGATCCTCAGTTATATCCCTCTTTTCTCGCTTCGTGAGCCCCCCTTCGCTAATCTAACAATTTAGTTAAAAATTTATAAAATAAAATGGCTTCTCCTCTTGAATATTTATTCAACATGATGCATAATAATTCATAATTACTTATAAATATGAAAAACCAAGAAACAACACTATCCCACAGAGAGTTTGGACATTTTTTACATAACTATATAAAACAGGAGTAATGCAAATGGCAAAAGAACGGGTTGTCGTAAAAATTGGCAGCAGCTCGCTGACAAATGAAAAAGGGGAAATTAACCATGAAAAATTAGCAGATCATGTGCATGCAATTGCAGCATTACGAAAACAAAAGCATGACGTGATTTTGGTATCATCCGGGGCCGTTGCTGCCGGCTTTAAAAAACTTGGTTATGCTTCCAGACCGGGTAGTTTAAAAGGAAGACAGGCAGCTGCTGCAGTAGGGCAAAGCCTGTTAATCCAAACCTATTTGGAAAAACTGCATGCTTATAATGTGACAGCAGCCCTGCTACTGCTGACACGATCGGACTTTTCCAATCGGGAACGATATCAGAACGCTTTTGGCACCATCAGCGAACTGCTGGATCGCGGCGTTCTCCCGATTATCAATGAAAACGACACAGTTGCCGTAGATGAATTAACCTTTGGAGACAATGACATGCTTTCTGCGCTGGTAAGCGGCTTTGTCCATGCGGATCGCTTAATCATTTTAACCGATATTAATGGTATTTATGACGGCAATCCGAAAACCAATCCAGATGCAAAAAAGATGCATTACCTGGAAGATATCACGGATGCCATGGTTCAATTTGCTGACGAAAACGGTTCGAAATTAGGCACCGGCGGTATGAAATCCAAGCTGCTTGCGGCAAAAACTGCACTTTCTTTAGGTGTTCCCGTTTTTGTAGGTCAAGGTGAAGGAAGAAATAAGCTGCTGGATGTCATAAAAGGGGATGGCAATGGTACTTACATCGCTAACCCTGAACTGCATTGGGTCAACACTAAAAAGCAATGGATTGGCCTTCACTCCAAGCCAGCAGGCAAAATTTACGTGGACCAAGGGGCAGAGGAAGCGATTCGCTTTAACAGCAAAAGTCTGTTGTCCGCCGGCGTGTTCAAAGTACAGGGAATGTTTGAAGAAGGCGATGTCGTGGAGGTTTTAAGTAAAAATGGCTTGCTCGGAAAAGGGCAGGTCCGTTGTTCATCCATTGAATTAAAACAATGGATCGAAAACCGTAAGAAAGAAGAAAATTCAAGCAAACCAGCCTTGAAGGTCATACGCGGAGACCATTGGGTTGATTTGACAATACAAAGGGAGGAATTCGAAGGTGAGCGAAGTACAGTTAAAGGGTAAAAAGGCACAGGAAGCAAGCTACGAAATGACAGCATTACAGACAGAACAGAAAAACAACGCATTAAAATTAATTGCTGACCAAATTGTAGAAGATCAAGGGCTTATTTTGGAAGAAAATCAAAGAGATATTGAAGCGGGCAGGAATAAGGAAGTATCGGAGGCGATTCTGGACCGGATCCTGCTCACGGCGGAACGAATAGAAAGCATGGCACAAGGAATCGAGCAGATTATCGAACTGACGGACCCAATAGGAGAGACACTGGAGACCATTGAAAAAGAGAATGGTTTATTTGTGGAAAAAAAGCGCGTTCCGATTGGCGTAGTCGGCATGATTTATGAAGCAAGACCAAACGTAACGATTGATGCTGCAACGCTTTCCGTGAAGACAGGAAACGCTGTTATATTACGCGGAAGTTCTTCTGCCAAATATTCTAATATGGCACTCGTGAAGTCGATCCATACCGCCTTGGTTAAAAGCAATGTCCCTGTAGATGCCGTGCAATTGATTGAGGATACGAGCAGGGAAACGGCAAAAGAGCTTTTCCGGCTTAACGAATATCTGGACGTGCTTATTCCACGTGGCGGTAAAAATCTGATCGACACGGTTGTACGTGAATCTACGGTTCCGGTAATTGAAACCGGAGCGGGAAATTGTCATGTGTATGTGGATGAATCGGCCAAACAGGAAATGGCAGAGGCGATTATATTAAATGCGAAATTGCAGCGTCCCTCTGTTTGTAACGCAATTGAATCGCTGTTGATCCAGACGTCGTGGTTTGATCAATATGGAACCGGCCTTTTGGAGAAGTTGAGTGAGCAAGGTGTGGAAGTTATTGCAGATGAAAAAATAGTTCAGAGTTACCCCAAAGCAAAACCGGCATCAGAGGAAGATTGGCATACAGAGTACCTTGGACTGACTATTAGTGTGAAACTGGTTGATGATGTGAACGAAGCTGTCCAGCATATAAATAAATATGGGACGAGACATTCTGAATCAATCATCACGGAGGATAAAAAGGCTGCTGCGTTATTCCAGCAAAAGGTCGATGCAGCTGCAGTCTATCATAATGTATCCACCAGATTCACGGACGGATTTGAATTTGGCTATGGTGCAGAAATCGGGATCAGCACCCAAAAACTCCATGCCAGAGGACCGATGGGATTGCCTGCACTGACATCGAGCAAATTTTTCGTTACGGGAGATGGCATAGTAAGAGAGTAATAATTTGGATAACGATAAAACATGCCTTCATAAACAAAGGGTTTACTTGCCAGTTGCAAAAGGCTATTTTTATCTCTGTGTTAAAAGGGCTTAGAATAATTTTCATTCTAAGCCTTGCTTCTTATCTTAAATTTCATTACCTCAGCGTTCGATTTATCCGGTACATCCACTTAAAAGTTAGCCTGCAAATTTACTTCATATAATCTTCCACTAACTCATAGCATCTTTCTTCTGTCATATTTGCCAGCACACTCACATATTCTAAATGCTCCTGGGTGCCACCTTTATATTCTAGCGATGCTTCCAATGCACTTTCATCTCTCAATTCTATCCATTCCCGTTGTTCCTCTCTTAACTGGTCCATCTCTCCTGAGGACAGTTGCTCCTCTAAAACGCCGTATATTTCATTCAACAATTCATCCCATATATCCCATCTTTCGTTTTCCACTTCTTTTAAAGCGTATGTTGATGAATCGGATGCTTCCAGTTCTTCCGTTATTTCCTTCGTATCAGCAAGCTTTTGGACATATTCATCCTTTTTACTTTCCGTGACTTCATTGTTGCTGCTATTTGACTTTGATGAGCCTTCCTCATTTTCAGCTGATTGATTAGCAGTTTCTTCTTCGGCATCTGACTGGGTATCAGCTTCCTCAGAAGCATTTTCAATTGGATCTTCAGATTCGTTTGCTGTATCTTCATCTGTAGCGTTATCATTTGTTTCTTGGGCCGAATCACGATTCGGTGATTGGTCATCCGGTTCAGCAGAAGATTGTCCACAAGCACTTACTATCACTATTGCTGCTGTTAATATTATCATTAAAAACTTCCGGTTATTTTTCATTTGCTCGTCCCCTTAAAACCATATGTATTATGGATATTTCAACTATACTTATTAACTATGAAACAGGTTCCAACCGCCCAAAAAGCTGCTCCTAATTCTTAGGTAAAAGCCAGCACCCATTTATCAAGCAACACTACAACATAAAAAGTATGACAAATAGAGCAAATGTTGTCCAAATAAATGAGTATTTAATTTTATTCTGGTTCGTGATTATATTCTTTTTTGCCTTATGTATCAACGCCAAAACGGCTACATGTAATAAGAATAAAACATAATAAATGAATACGTATAAAACCCACCGATTATTTTGCACAAAATGATTCAACGGTTCGATCAGTAGGATACTTAAAATAACAACTAATGATATAGCGAATAAAATTGGCATTAGGATATACATTTTATCCCATAACGGATGCTTTAAAAATGTGTCACTTTTCTCCGTTTGAAAATACATGAGTAAACTTAGCAAACCAATGACCACTACAATAAACAAAAATGTCATTAACATTTGGCCACTTGTCCCGGTGCTTGAATTTATTGGTACTGCGATATCTTTTTTAAATATATCTGCTATAAATGCCACAACTGCCAGTAAAGCAATAATAACTCCCTGGAATAAAGTCCAACGGGAAAAAAACATAATTTATGATACTCCCTCATTCATTTTTGCTATTAGCAGTAAAAAAACTGTCAATGAATCTCGTATAACGCTAATCTGTCTTTTCTTCTGATACCACTATGAGTCCTTCCTTACTCATCGCAATATGCCGCCCATCTGTAAACGTGATCTCAAGTGGATGTGTCTCTGCCTTCTTCTTTGAGAACTCCCATTTCCATTCCGGTGGTACGAGAACGATGTACGCATCGCCCCTGCCCAGGTAGTTCATTCCCTTTGTGTTCACTTCTGCCCCGTGCCGGAGCGGGATCCCCATGTCCTGCAGTTCTTCTCCAGCTTCGTAAACATAAGGTGTCGTTATGCCGACTTCGCTCACATCGAAAAAAGCCTCTTTGGTCAAAGGGCCAAAAAGATCCCGATTTCTTCGGGCAATTAACTCTACCGTATTTCCGGCAGGATCTTCAACGTACATGGAATCTGCTCCGAGACTTTGATAATAGGTTTCTGTAACCCCCTGGCTCTGTAGTAACGGCATTCTATCCCTTATCCATTGTTTCATAATCACAAACTGATTTCCTGGAATATTAATGGCAAAATGATAAAAAGCCGGATTTTCCGAATGTTTAAATGTTATATCCGTACCTCCTACATTCACAGTGAACTGTTCGGTGTTGGATTCTTTCATATCCCATTCCAATACATTTGCATAAAATCGCTTCATTTGTTTCACTTTATTTGTATAAAATAATACCGATTCAAACATGCCTTCACCTCAAATTGTATGGTCTTGGCTTACTGCCCTTTTTCATATTATATCATCTAGGGGTCTGAGCCCGCAATTTGAAAAATTCTGTATTTACGGCAGCTCCACTGGGATAGGTTGATCCAAAACCAGTTCATTTTCTTTCACAATACAGTCGTATGCTAAAATCTGCACACCTTCCCGAGACGCTTTATGTACAGCGTCTGCAAAAGCTGCGTCCATTTCTGCGTGTGGTATAAAAGTACGACAGCCTTTCATTTGCACGAGAAAAAAGATGGCAGCAGTATAGCCTTCACGTGCAGCTTTAATCAGTTCCAATATATGCTTTGTTCCCCGCGCTGTTGGCGCATCCGGAAACATAGCAATACCATTCTGTTCCAGTGTTACACCTTTCACCTCGATAAAGCCTTTTTTCTCCCCTTTTTCAAAATAAATATCAAAGCGAGAAGCGCCATAAGTGATTTCTCTTTTGACCAATTGCAACTCTCTAAATTCGGGTATGTCCCCATTTTTAAGCGCTTCAAAAACAACCGTATTCGGTGCTTGGGAATCGGTATTTACCCACTTACCATTTTTTCCCGCTGCAATCAGCGAATATTTTGTTTTTCTGTTTGGATTGTCACTGAATTCCAACAGAACGTCGGCTCCAGGCTTAAGCAGTTCCTTCAGGCGTCCTGTGTTTTTTATATGTACGCTTTCTGTTATACCATCGACAGAAACCTCTGCAATAAATCTGTTCATGCGTCTTTTCAGTATGCCATGTACCATTTTTCCGTATTTCATTTTTTACTCCACCCTAAAAAGAACCTTCAATCCAAGATGGATCAAAGGTTCCTTTGTTTTAATTTTCTACACAACCAATTCCGTCTTTTCATCCAACCCAAGCACTTGGGAATTAGAAGCATGAATTTCTCTCAATAGCTGCGGATTTTCCGCCAGCGACTTGCCGTAAGAAGGAATCATTTCCTTTAATTTCGGCTCCCATGCTTCCATATATTCCGGGAAACATCTATTCATGATATCAATCATCACGTTAACCGCAGTCGAAGCACCTGGAGAGGCACCAAGCAAGGCTGCAACAGTGCCATCCGCATCGGTAATAAGCTCTGTTCCAAATTGAAGCGTTCCTTTGCCGCCGTCTTCCGTATCCTTGATCACCTGCACACGTTGGCCAGCTACGACTAAATTCCAATCCTCCGATTTTGCACTTGGGATAAACTCGCGTAACTCCTCCATACGTTGTTCTTTGGATTGCATCACCTGCTGAACGAGATATTTTGTGAGTGGCAGCTCTTTTGCTCCTGCCGACAGCATGGTGAACACATTATTCGGTTTTACGGAAGTGACCAAATCAAACAGCGAACCGGTTTTCAGGAATTTCGGCGAGAATCCGGCAAATGGTCCAAATAACAACGATTTTTTATGGTTGATATAACGGGTGTCAAGATGCGGTACAGACATTGGCGGTGCACCGACTTTTGCCTTCCCGTACACTTTCCCGTGATGCTGTGCCACGACTTCGGGATTGTTACATTCCATGAAAACACCACTTACAGGGAATCCGCCAATATGCTTGCTCTCAGGAATGCCTGTTTTTTGCAGCAGGTGAAGACTGCCGCCACCGCCGCCAATAAAGACAAAATTGGCTGTATGGTATTCAATCGCACCATTGGCGTGGTCAATCACTTTGACTTCCCAGGCGCCGTCACTGGTACTTTTAATATCTTCCACACTATGCTGGTAGTTTACCTCTACATCCGTCTCCTCTAAATGGGCAAACATTTTACGCGTTAAAGCACCAAAATTGACATCCGTACCTGTGTCGATTTTGGTTGCTGCAATCGGTTCTGCTGATGTGCGGTTTTCCATAATAAGCGGCATCCATTCTTTAAGCGTTTCCGGATCATCGGAAAACGCCATCCCTTCAAATAAAGGATTATTGGACATTGCTTCATAGCGTTTTTTCAAAAATGCTACATTGGCTTCACCTTGTACCATGCTTAAATGCGGCAATGGCATAATAAATTCTTCCGGATTGGGAAGCAGGTCTTTATTTACGAGATAAGACCAATACTGCATGGAAACACGGAATTGTTCATTTATTTTTTTTGCTTTTTCAATATCTACAGATCCATCCGGATTTTGTTTGGTGTAGTTTAGTTCACATAATGCAGCATGCCCTGTTCCGGCATTATTCATTTCATGGGAGCTTTCCTCTCCTGCTTTCTCCAGCTTCTCAAAGGCTGTAATTTTCCAATCTGGTGCAAGTTCCTTCAGGAGTGTACCCAGCGTAGCACTCATGATGCCTGCGCCGATTAAGATAACATCTGTGCTGACTTGTTCCGTTTTCATGTTTATCTACCTCTGTATTCTGAAATTTAAGTACTAATGCAAGTGTTTCAATTAGAAATCACACTAAGGTAAGGCGTGCCGTGTGAACACACCTTTTCTACTTAAAAGCATTTTTTCTTTCTTAGAAGTCCTTATACTTTGGAATGCAAGCTTTTCGGCGAATGCCTAAGTTGCACATATGCATATAAGGAAGGATATGCGAAAAAATATAACTTTATTTATTATATCATATTTGAGCTAGTTTCATATACCTGTTAATCAAAGGAAACGTATTTTACGTTATTTATGCCCTTCTTTTTAGTCATAGAAAACATCCTTCCCAATTTTTCCTTTGCTATTTATGATCTATAATAGGGAGCTGCTGAATTCTTCCACTAAAAATCCATCAGCAGAAAAGATTTCTACTGATGGATTATTCCATTAATTAAAATATTTCGCTAAGTCCTTAGTTATTCCTTGATACTTCTTATATATCCTCTGATAAACTTCATGATCTTCTAGATTCGGTTCAACAACTTTCTCAGCAGGCATATTTTTTTTGATGTCTTCGAAGGAATTGGCTTTACCGATTCCTACTAATGCTGTCCATGCCGCACCCCATGCTGCATTATGGTGAGTGTCGGAAAGATGTATTTCTTCACCAAATACATCCGCCAAAATTTGTACCCATAAAGGAGACTTTGCTAAACCACCATTAACACTTATTTTTTTAGGCTGCCCTGATATCTCCTCCAGTGCTTTTCCGATTTGATAAATATTAAATGTTATTCCTTCAAGCACTGCACGAACTAGATGCTCCTTCTTATGGCCAATACCAAGCCCGTAAAAGTTCCCTTTTGCTCGCCCGTTCCATATTGGGGCTCTTTCTCCATTCACATAGGGGTGAAAAATGATTCCATTCGCACCTGGTTCTATATGATCGGCTAAAGCAGTTAGCTCGTCATGATTTCCCTGGAAATCCAACAGGTCTTTTAGCCACTGTAATATTATTCCACCATTATTTGTAGATCCGCCGATAATGGATGTATGTTTCGTAAAAGCATATGTAAATGTTTCTTGTTTTTTATTTACCATTGCTCCTGTAATAAATTGTCTGATTGCGCCACTTGTACCAACAGAAATATTTACTTCACCCGGAGAAATAGATCCACTCCCGAGGTTTGCAAGTTGTCCATCTGCCGCTCCGATAACAAACGGCGTTTCAAGAGGCAAACCAATTTCTGTAGCAATTCCTCTGTCTAAACCACTTATCACTTCCGTTGGGGAAACAATTTTTGATAATTGTCCCTTTCTGACACCCGTTATTTCCAACGCTTCCTCGTCCCAATCCTGTGTTTCTAAATTAAACATCCCTGTTGCCGAAGCCATTGAATAATCAATTATACGCTTACCAAACCATTTTACTAGCAAAAATTCCTTCATCGACATGAAATATGCTGCACGATGGTAGGGCTCATAGTCTTTTTCTTTCATCCAGAGCAATTTATTTAGTGGAGACATTGGATGAATGGGGGTGCCTGTCCTTGAATAGATGTCCATCCCCCTTGTCAGTATTAGTGCTTCCGCCTGTTCACTACTTCTTCTGTCAGACCATATAAGCATATTTGAAATGGCTTCATTGTTATCATCAACACATACCAGGGAATGCATTGCACTGGAAATTCCAACTGCTAGTAATTCATTGTTTTGCACATTTGCCTTTTTAATTACTTCTTTCAGCGCTTGTTTGGATAATTGTACAATTTTCTCAGGATCTTGTTCTACCCAATCTAGGTATGGATAATTCGTTGTTATTGTTCGTTCTGACTCTCCAATCAACTTTCCGTTTATATTAAAAACTACTGCTTTGACATTTGTTGTCCCTAAATCTAGCCCAATGACTAATTCTCTTAGCATCGCTATCTCTTCCTTATAATATTATTACCTTTTGTTAAAATTAATTATTCCCCACCACTAGGTTTTGTTCAGCAAGGAAAAACCGGAGTTAAAGTATTTATCCGAATGTCATATGTTACAAATTCGTTTGCCAAATAGTGTATCAGACTATTTACTCTAGTTTTTTTAAAAACGGAATCGTAAAGACTTTTGAATGGAAACAGATGAAATATTATTTAGGGGCACTGGAGGTATCCATCATTTCAATCTGTAAAACTGAGAACCTTTACACTAGTATATAAAGAGCTATGCTTAAAGAATATATGCTTTAAAAAGCTTTCTTCATATATTTTAAAGATACTACAAAAGAATAACACTATGGTAGAGGTGATTTTTGTAAAGCAAAGTGAATCACGTTCATATCCCTCTTGCAGAACTGAATATGCGGTATTATTGTGCGGCTCCTCTCAACCTTCTTTCACTTAATATAACATATGTGACCACTAAGTTCACATATGTTCACTTTAGCTCTTGCACTTGATAAAGGGAATTAACTAATAATTAAATTAGACTTTTCCCATGTATATGATTTTTTTGGATTATACGATTTAGCCTCTAAAAAAGTTTACTTACTTTTCTGCATATTAGTTTGTCTATGATACAGTATTAGTTGTAATATCCTTACAGAGACTGTATTATTCGTTCCTTAGTGGTACAGTTTCCCTGGAACCATTCTTTGCATTTGTTTTGATTGTACTTTTTTACGGCTTGTTGTGAGTTTTACACGGAATCTTCCGTCGCTGCCTATTTTTGCAAAAAAATTTACACTTAAAATAAAATAGAACCCCCAAATCAAGGGAGTTCTATTTTATTTGTCAGCTATAATACTTCTAAGGCTAGAGCTTCTCGTACCTACCCGTATTAACTTCCCATAGGGAGGGCAACTTAAAATGCTTCTACTATTAACAGCTTTATCAACCTTCTATTTAAAACCACTTCGTATGGAACACGCCTTCTTTATCCTTGCGCTCATACGTATGTGCACCAAAATAATCGCGCTGTGCTTGAACGAGATTTGCTGGTAGATCTTCTGAACGGTAGCTGTCATAATAAGCAATTGCACTTGAAAAGGTTGGTACTGCTATGCCGTTTTTAATTGCCACAGCTGTTACCTCTCTGAGTGCAGATTGATATCCTTCCACAATTTCCTTAAAATAAGGATCCAGTAACAGATTTGACAAGGCTGGTTCACGATCATAGGCCTCTTTAATTTTTTGCAAGAATTTCGCTCTGATGATACATCCACCGCGCCAAATCATGGCAATGTCACCATATTGAAGTCCCCAGTTATTTTCTTCAGATGCTACGCGCATTTGTGCAAAACCCTGGGCATAAGAAACAATTTTACTCATATATAATGCTTTTCTGACTGCTTCAATCAGTTCTTTTTTATCTCCATCATATGCTTCTGCTTTAGGTCCATTTAATACTTTACTTGCTTCAACACGCTCATCTTTCAATGAGGAAATAAATCGGGCAAACACAGATTCCGTAATAAGCGGAAGTGGTACTCCTAAATCAAGTGCATTTTTGCTAGTCCATTTACCTGTCCCTTTTTGACCAGCTTTATCCAGGATGATATCCACAATCGGCTTGCCTGTTTCATCATCTGTTTTCGTGAAAATTTCCGCCGTGATTTCGATAAGGTAGCTATCCAATTCCCCTTCATTCCATTCTGCAAACACTTCATGGAGCTCTTGAGCATCCATACCTAGCACATGCTTCAGGATGTAGTAGCTTTCAGCAATTAATTGCATGTCCCCATATTCGATGCCGTTATGCACCATTTTCACAAAGTGACCGGCGCCATCCGGACCAATATAGGAAACACATGCGTCCCCATCGACTTTCGCAGAAACAGCTTCAAAAATCGGCGCAACCAATTCATATGCTTCCCTTTGACCTCCCGGCATCATTGAAGGGCCGTTCAATGCGCCTTCTTCTCCCCCGGAAACGCCTGTGCCAATAAAATGTATACCCGCTTCATCTAATTTTTTATTTCGGCGAATCGTTTCTTCATACAATGTGTTTCCGCCATCAATTAAAATATCACCTTTTTCCAAATGTGGCAGTAAAGATTCAATCGTCGCATCCGTTGCCGGTCCCGCTTTAACCATCAACAGAATTTTACGAGGTTTTTCCAATGCATTCACAAATTCTTCAATCGTTTCGGCTCCGGTGAAGTTCTTTTCTTTTGCTTCATTTTCCAAGAAACTTTGCGTTTTCTTATAAGAACGGTTAAACACCGCAACAGAATATCCTCTGCTTTCAATATTTAATGCAATGTTTTTTCCCATTACTGCTAAACCTATAACACCAATTTGTTGTTTTGCCATAGTCATTTCCTTTCTTCATCAGATATGAAAATATAAAATTCCCTGTTCGTATAGGGATTACTATGCATTTCGCCAACTGGCCTCAGCACTCCAAAGTATGAAGGGATTCTAAAACAAAAGACGCTTTCAACAATGCCTTTAAGCCTGCTTTCTTAAGCAGATAGGCTAATAATTCCTTTTTATCTGCATAAGTCAACTAAGTCTTTTCATAATGGCTTGCAGAGAAACCGTTCTGTACAACAATCAGACTTACTATAACGTGATTATATTTTGAAGAAACATCTTGCATTTTTATCACAAATATTTCTAACATAAGATCCTAAGAGTGCCATATCCTTTGGCGCTTTCCTTCCTCTACCAAATTATACCGGTACATTATACGAGATTATTCTAAGATAACCGATCCTCGGAAGGGAGCTCCCCTAAAACGTGAGCATATTGGCAAGTAATTTCATTTGGTTTCTATGCCATCAATAGTACCATTATACCACTATATCATTCCAAACTATACTCTTCCAATAATTTCATAATTTTTTAAATTCCATGCCATGTAGTCAGTATACATCCAGTAAATTATTCTATAAAGAATAGCTCTCATCAATTTAGTTTAACTAAGCACCAGGACCA
Organism: Virgibacillus oceani; assembly: GCF_041521345.1. GTDB lineage: Bacteria > Bacillota > Bacilli > Bacillales > Amphibacillaceae > Virgibacillus_N > Virgibacillus_N oceani_A. The sequence goes on from NZ_JBGOHB010000007.1 coordinate 75,592, forward strand.
GTCTCGTCCTATTGTTGCGGAGCGGGTTAATATGCAATTGCATGCTCTATCCGAATAGAGCCCACCGAGTCAAATTAGTGTATAGGTTTAAATAGTTCTATTTCTTTTTTAAAAGCTTTCCCCTTTTTAACATTTCGTAAAAATAGTAGTTGTCTACGCTTTTGTTGCCTTTTCATAAAATTATCTATGAGGAAAAAAACAGCTAATTCCCCTTATACTAATTAAACAAGTCTTCCACATGCTTCATTACATTTGCCGTAGTAAACCCAAACTTCTCCATTAAAGTTTCACCGTTTCCGGATGCACCGAAAGTATTTATTCCTAATACTTTTCCTTCTGCACCTACATAACGTTCCCATCCAAAAGGAGATGCCATCTCTACTGCAAGGCGTTTTTTCACGTGCGGCAAAATAACAGCATCCTTATATTCTTGGCTTTGTTCTTCAAAACGATCCCAAGACGGCATACTAACCACTCGAACATCAATATTCCTGTCTCTTAGTTCCTGTTGCGCTTTTACTGCTAATTGAACTTCTGATCCAGTTGCGAGAATTAAAGCATCTGGCGTTTCATTTTCAGCCTCACTAACAACATAAGCCCCTTTTTTAACTCCTTCATATGCAAGTTCTTTTGTACCTTTAAGTGTTGGGAGATTTTGACGACTTAAGACGAGTGCAGTTGGTTTATCTTTTGATAAAACAGCTAGCCTCCACGCTGCTTGTGTTTCATTACCATCCGCAGGGCGAATCAATGATAAACCTGGCATTGTACGGAAGGATGACAAATGTTCAATTGGCTCATGCGTTGGTCCATCCTCACCAACGGCAATGGAATCATGTGTCCATACGTAGGTAACCGGTAACTTCATAAGTGCTGATAGACGTACTGCTGGACGTAAATAATCACTGAATACAAAGAACGTTCCACCGAACACCTTTAATCCACCATGTAGTGCCATTCCGTTTAATGCTGCTGCCATCGCAAATTCACGTACACCAAACCAAATATTTCTTCCAGCATAGTTTTCCCTTGAAAAATCAGCTATATTCTTAATAGCCGTTTTGTTAGACCCAGCTAGATCCGCACTCCCACCGATGAAGTTTGGTACTGCTTTGGCAATTGCATTTAATACTTCACCCGAAGATGCGCGAGTAGCAAGGTAGTCTTTTTCGGCTTCATAAACTGGTAAATCCTTATCCCAGTCAGATGGTAACTCTCCATTTATTGCTAATTGCAATTGTTTTCCTTCTTCGGGATAGGCTTTCTTATAATTTTCCACTAACTTATTCCATGTTGCTTCAGCTTGCGTACCTTTTTTAACTACTTTTTCATTAAAGTCTGTATAAACTTCATCTGGTATATGAAAAGGCTCATGTGACCAGTTATAATTTTCTTTTGTAAGTTTCACTTCATCTTCACCTAGCGGAGCACCATGGGAATCGGAAGAACCTGATTTATTAGGCGAGCCGTAACCGATGACTGTTTTCACTTCAATTAACGTTGGTTGTGCAATATTTTGTTTTGCTTGTTGAATTGCTTCTTTTATTTCGCGCAGATTGTTTCCATCCTTTACATGCAGCACTTGCCAACCATAAGAGCTAAAGCGTTCACCAACATTTTCTGAAAAGGACCTAATTAAATCACCATCAAGTGAAATATCATTTGAGTCATACAGCAACACTAATTTCCCTAAACCAAGGTGACCAGCAAGTGATGCAGTTTCATGGGAAACCCCTTCCATTAAATCCCCATCACTAACAAGCGCAAAAGTGTAATGATCAATAATAGGGAAATTTTCCTTATTATATGTTGCACCCAATTGTGCCTCTGCCATTGCCATACCAACCGCAGTTGCTACTCCCTGACCAAGTGGGCCAGTAGTTGTTTCTACACCATCTGTATCATGGACCTCAGGATGTCCTGGTGTTCTAGAACCCCACTGACGAAAGTTTTTCAAATCATTCATGGTAACATCATAACCTGATAAATGAAGTAAACTATATAGAAGCATGGAACCATGACCTGCAGATAACACAAAACGGTCGCGATTGAACCAATGGGAATGCTTAGGATTATGGGTCATGAACTCAGTCCATAATGTGTAAGCCATTGGTGCTGCCGCCATTGGTAAGCCTGGGTGTCCTGAATTTGCTTTTTCAATGGCATCGATAGAAAGTGTACGTACTGTATTGATAGATAACTGTTCAATAGAGGTAGTTGTTACCGTCATTTTTTTTCTCTTCCCTTCCTTAAAAATGCAATTCAGGTATTTTTATGAGCCTTTTCCCAATCTGTGAGAAATTGTGTAATACCATTATCTGTTAGAGGATGTTTCCATAGCTTAGGTAAAAGTGAACCTGGAATGGTTGCAATATCCGCACCGGCTAATGCTGCTTTTTCTAAATGACTGATGGTTCTAACGCTAGCTGTAATAATTTTAGTATTGTATTGATAGTTTTTTAGTGTCACTTTTAAGTTTTGAATAAGTTCAATACCATCTTCACCAATATCATCCACTCTACCAACAAATGGGCTGACATACGTCGCACCAGCTTTAGCAGCCATTAACCCTTGAGCAACAGAGAAAATTAATGTAACATTCGTTTTAATTCCTTCTTTTGATAAAATGCTAACCGCCTCAAGTCCAGCTTCTGTCATTGGGATTTTCACAACCACATTCGACGCCCATGTTGCTATATTTCTAGCTTCAGTGACCATGTCATCTACAGTTAGCCCAATAACTTCTGCACTTACTGGGCCGTCTACCATACTACAAATCTTTTTGATTGTTTCCTCAAAGTCTTTGTTTTCTTTTGCAATAATCGTAGGGTTTGTTGTAATTCCATCCACTAGACCCAAACGATTAATTCGTTTAATCTCGTCAATATTTGCTGTATCTAAGTAAAAATCCATTTCAAAAACCTCCTATTTTTTGTTTTCACTTGTATTCTTTTCTTTGCTTTTACACAGGTTGTTTTACCGGATACGAACTTTTTACATACCTTACTTGCTTTTCTCTTCCATTAACGAGAATAGAATGGGTAATGTAGTTACTGTACTCAGTTTTAATCCCATCAATAATTAAGTTATCTGTTATTCCTGTGGCAACAAACACACAATCATCTGTGCTTACTAGATCATTATGTGTTAAAACGTTTTCAAGATTCGTTATCCCCATCTCTTTACATCTTTTTACTTCATCATCATTTCTTGGCAAAAGCTTTGCTTGCATTTCTCCTCCTAGAGAACGAACCGCAGCTGTTGCTAACACTCCTTCAGGTGCCCCGCCAACCCCGAAAAACATATCAACACCTAATCTTTCATTACAAGTAGCTGTTGCGTAAATAACATCACCATCATTAAACAACTGAGCTTTGGCTCCAATTTTTCGAATTCTATCAATATACTTTTCATGTCTAGGTCGATCTTGTATAAGAACATTCAATTCATTAATGTCTTTTCCATTCGCTTTTGCTACAGCTTGAATATTCTCTTCAATGGGTGCATCTACATTAATTTTCCCTTTTGCCTTTGGTCCTACTGCAAGCTTTTTCATATACATATCTGGTGCATGTAGTAATGTTCCTTTTGGTGCTGCTGCAATAACTGTTATTGCATTTCCTTGTCCGTTTACAGTAGGTGTTGTTCCTTCAATTGGATCCACCGCAATATCTATTTCATGCTTCCCACCCTCACCTAATTTTTCCCCTATATATAGCATTGGTGCTTCATCAATTTCTCCCTCACCAATAACAATGGTACTATGCATCTTCATTTTATTTAAATTCTCTCGCATTGCATTTGTAGCAGCCGCATCAGCCGCAATCTTATTGCCACTGCCAACCCACGGCTTTGCGGCGACTGCTGCTGATTCAGTTACCTTTAAAAAATCTAATAACAAGGATTGCATGTTTTTCTCTCCTCAATTAATAAGTTAGTTAATATCGCAATCACTGCCTGCTACTGCATCTTTATAATTCTGACTTACAAATTGCTGCTCTCTTTTTATAATTTTATCCACTTTGCGCTTTGAACCTTCAGCCCATGCTACGTTCAAATAGGCTTCCACAACTTTTTTCGCAACTTCAGGCCCAATGATTTGTGAACCCATCGTAAGAATATGCGCATTATTACTTAATTGTGCTCTCTCAGCAGAATAAACATCATGTGCTAATCCTGCACGAATGCCTGGATACTTATTTGCTGAAATACATACCCCAATGCCTGTTCCGCAAATTAAGATCCCTCGGTCTGCTTTCCCTTCGCTTACTGCTTCGGAAACTTCAAATGCTACATCCGGATAATCTACTGCATCCTCAGAATGGCATCCAAAGTCAACTACTTCATGATCTGTATCTGCTAAAAATTCTTTAATTGTTTCTTTTAATTGAAATGCATTATGGTCACTGCCGATTGCTAATTTCATTGCTAAAAAACTCCTTCCGTAATTTTTTATTTTCATTTATACTCTAATTCTATTATATTTTTCGTTTATTTTCAATACTTACCTTCGTTTGTTTTTAAAACGAAAGAAATCAACGGTTATATACATATAAAAAATTACACTATATTATTTAAAATTAACCTTATATCCATTAAAATAGCTATATGGATTTTTTTATTGTTTTATTTTCATTTATTTTCATGTTATGTTTAAATAGGTTAATATGTCGCTGGAGGTATTCTCATGATTAAAAAGGGTAAAATGTTTGCTGAAGAAAGAAGAAATTTAATCTTAACGCAACTTCAAAAGGAAAAACGGTTAGCCGTAAAGGAATTAGCAAAATCTTTGAATGTTTCAGAAGCAACTTTACGTACCGATCTAAATATAATGGAAGAAGAAGGGCTTTTAACAAGAACGCATGGTGGAGCTGTACTCAACGAAAGTATTCCTCCCAAAAACAATTTTTCTGAACGAGCGATGAAAAATATTGAATATAAACAGTCTGTCACAAATAAAGCGATTAACCTTATTCAATATAAAAACAGCATTTTATTAGATGCCAGTACTACTGCACTGGAATTAGCTCGTAGACTTAAAGAAACCGATATGAAATTAACCGTGGTTACAAATGGACTATCTACTGCCATTGAATTAAAAGAAAACCCAAATATAAATGTTATCATGCTTGGCGGTATTGCAAGAATGGGTTCTATGGCATTAGAAGGCCTCATTGGAACCGCCATCTTAAATAAAATTAATATCGATGTCATGTTTACTTCTGCTAGCGGATTTACGATTGAAGATGGACTAACAGATTTTAATGTCTATGAAGTTGAACTAAAGAAACAATTGGTCAGTAAAGCAGACAAGGTTGTTGCCCTTATAGATCACACGAAACTAGGAAAAAGTTCGATCTCTTCATTCGCCGCCATTGAACAAATTGATATATTGATTACGGATGAAAAGCTTTCGGACGATTGGTCAAAAGAATTAGCTTCCTATCACATTGAGGTAATCGATTAGCAACAAAGAGGCATTCGTAAAACGAATACCTCTTTTCATATTAGGAACAACTATTTATTTACTTACCTTACAATATAACTAACAAATTTATTACGCCTCGTTAATTGCTTGGTAGACTTCATCAAGAATTTCCATACTAATTGTTTCTGCATATTATCTTTCAATAAATTCCTTTTCTCCAAGTTTTTCTAAAACTTCTTCGTAACTTGGCAATCCTTCGTTATCGCCATTCACACTTACAACAATTGATCCGATCGCATTGGCAAATCGGAGTGTCTTTTCCAGTGGCCAGTTTTGTAATATGCCATACAAAGCACCAGTATCAAATCCATCTCCGGCGCCAACAGTATCTACAACTTTCTTCGCTTTTATTGCAGGAGACTCCACAATTTTCCCGTGTTGATAGCCAACAGATCCTTTATCGCCCTGCTTGATAGCAATAAAGGAGATCCCCATATCTTTCAATTCGGCAATAATTTTTTGTGGGTCTCTTTCACCCATGATGATATTCATTTCCTCATCACCGGCAAGCAAAATATCAACCTTTGGCAGTAATTTTCGGAGCACTGGCCCGGCTTCTTCCTTACTCCACATTCTTAGTCGTATATTTGGATCGAGCGAGACTTTTACACCATGTTTCTTTGCAAGATCTATAGCATGCTCCATTACCGGAATATTTTCTGGATGAATTGCCGGGTAAATTCCCGTAAGATGCAAAATCTTTGCTTGTTTTATATAAGATTCATCTAAATCTTCCGCTTTTAATGTTAATATTGGTGATTTATGACGGTAGTAAATCGTTTTTGTCGTCCCATCTGCTCGGATTTCTTTAAAATTAAGGGAAGTTGGAAAGTCTTCTACCAAACCGACTTGGGAAACATCGACCCCTTCACCACGGGCAAAGTTCATAATATACTCACCGAAATCATCTTTTCCCAGCCTACTGATCCAGCCTGTATCAAGGCCTAGACGAGAACCGCCAATAGCGACATTGAGTTCTGCTCCTCCTACTTTTTTTTCAAAGGTATTAGTGAACTTTAATCGTCCCTTCACCGTAGGATTAAGTGTGATCATAGACTCGCCAATGGTAATCACATCTTTCATCTTTACATCCCCTTTCAGGGAACATTGAAGTTCCAAACATTTATGAATCTACTTTTACAATTTCTACTTTGTCATCTCGAGCAATGATTACTTTATCTGCCATATTCGTAAAAATACCAGTTTCCACTACACCGGTTAGTTGTTTTAAATTCGAATGGAGCTCTTCTGGTTTTGGGATACGTTCAAATTGACAATCTAAAATATAGTTGCCATTATCAGAGATAAATCGCTCTCCGTCTCGAACACGTATTACAGGTTCACCACCGAGTTCTGCAATTTTCTTGGCCGTGACTTCCCAACCAAATTGCAATACTTCAATTGGCAGAGGAAATTCTCCTAACTTCTTAACAAGCTTAGACTCATCGACAATAATAACAAGCTGATTTGCATTGACATCAACAATTTTTTCTCGAACTAAAGATCCTCCGCCGCCTTTTAGTATATTAAACTCTCCATCCACTTCATCAGCACCGTCAATTGCTATGTCGATATGATCAACAGAGGAAAAATCAGTTAGTGGAACACCAACTTCTAATGCTAATCGCTCCGTCTTCTTCGATGAAGGAATTCCTTTTATATCTAGTCCTTCTTTTACTCGCTCCGCCAATTTACGAACCATCCAATTCACTGTAGAACCAGATCCCAAACCAACAACCATTCCATCTTTAATAAAATCGATAGACGCTTCTCCGGCTAATTTCTTTTGTACGTCCATTTGTTTCATACCATTAACTCCCTTTGATCACAACTTACCATTCAGCAACACTTCCATCTGCATGTCGCCAAACTGGATTTTTCCATGCATGTCCAGTTTCAGCACGATGTCGGACAAATTCCTCATCGATTTCTACTCCAAGTCCAGCCTTTTCAGGTAGTTTCACATATCCATCTTCAAATTCGAATACCTGTTTATCTACTACATAATCAAGAAGATCATTCTCTTTGTTATAATGAATTCCCATACTTTGCTCTTGAATAATGGCATTATGCGAGACTGCATCCACTTGTAAGCATGCCGCTAAGGCAATTGGCCCTAATGGACAATGTGGTGCCATTGCTACGTCATACGCTTCAGCCATTGCTGCTATTTTTACTGTTTCTGTAATACCAGCAGCATGGGACAAGTCAGGTTGAATGATATCTACCGCACCTTCATGCAGTACATGTTTGAAATCCCATCTCGAATACATTCTTTCTCCTGTTGCGATTGGAACAGAAGAGATTCTTGCTAATTCTTTCAATGCTTCATTATTTTCCGGTAAGACAGGCTCTTCAACAAACATTGGGCGATACGCTTCTAATTCTTTCATAAGAATTTTCGCCATTGGTTTATGAACACGTCCATGAAAGTCAATTCCAATTCCCATATCAGTTCCGGCTGCTTGTCGAATGGCGTCAACTCTGGCAATTGTTTCATCTACTTTTTTATAAGAATCAATATAATGTAGTTCCTCAGTGGCATTCATCTTAATTGCTGTAAACCCATTTTCCGCAGCCTGTTTTGCTGCATCACCAACATCGGATGGACGATCCCCACCTATCCAACTGTAAACACGCATTTTGTCTCTTACTTTGCCGCCTAATAATTCATAGATTGGCGCGTCATAATATTTTCCTTTAATATCCCAAAGTGCTTGATCAATACCAGCAATTGCACTCATAAGGATCGGGCCACCCCGGTAAAAGCCGGCCCGATAGAGAACATTCCACGTATCTTGAATATGGAGAGGATTCCTTCCGATAATATAAGCTTGTAATTCTTCGACTGCTGTTTTTACGGTTGCAGCCCGCCCTTCAATTACCGGTTCTCCCCAACCAATAATTCCTTCATCTGTTTCTACTTTAAGAAAACACCATCTTGGAGGAACCAAGAAACATTCAACTTTTGTTACTTCCATACGATCTCTCCTTACCTGTCTTTAAACTAGGCTGTTTTCTAAAAGATTGCGATTGCGATTATTCTTCCCACCGTTAAGATTTGGGACTACGGTACAGTAGTTCCTCGTCCCATCAAAACATTTGGTGTTTTGAAGCAGACTTAATGTATATATTGCCTTACTAGCAACCCGAATACACGTAGACTCCTGGGGGAGCGAAGGCATCGGTGAGACCCCGGAGTGCATCAGCACGAGGAGGCTCACCAGCCGCCCCCGGAAAGCGGAGTGTATTCGGGTTGCGGGTGGGAATAGCAACAAACTAAGCGAAAACAGCCTTAAACTATTAATCCCCTATTAATATAAGAGATAATTCTGGAATAAAGGTAATAAATAATAGGGTGATTGCCATAACAATGATAAATGGAATAACCCTTCTTACTAACGATTCAAATGATACGCCGGAAATACCTTGTGCAACAAAGAGGTTTACCCCAACTGGTGGTGTAATAAATCCAACTGCTAACCCTATAACCATTATAATACCGAAGTGAATTGGATCATAACCTAGACTAGTAATAATTGGTAATAGGATTGGAGTTAAGATAATAATTGCTGCAAGTGTATCCATGAAAGTTCCAACAATTAATAATAACAATAGAATCAATAGCATAATAATAATTGGACTCTCTGAGATGGATAGCATCCAATCTGCAATTTGGTTCGGAATTTGTTCCACAGTAAGTAATCTTCCAAATGCTGTCGCTGTGCCAACAATGACTAATACCGTCGCTGTTGTTAATGAGGAATCGATTAATACTCTCGGTAAATCCTTCCATTTTAACTCTTTATAAATAAATAATCCTGCAACTAGTCCGACAACAACAGCTACTGCTGCAGCTTCTGTTGGAGTGAAAATTCCTCCATAAATACCACCTAAAATAATAACAGGAATTAAAATTGCCCACTTCGCTTCCCAAATAGCTTTAAGAAGTTTTTTGAACGAGAATTTCTCACCACTTCCTTTATAACCATTTTTCTTTGAAAAGTAATACGCATAGGCACTTAAAGCAAATGCTACTATTATTCCAGGGATAATCCCCGCAATAAATAAATCACCAATAGACGAAGAGGAAGACGTTCCGTAGATTACCATTGGGATACTTGGTGGAATAATAACCCCCAGTGAACCTGCAGCTGCAACAACAGCTGCTGAAAAAGTCCGATCGTATCCAAGCTTCACCATTGCCGGAATCATAATACCGCCGATTGCAGCAACAGTTGCTGGAGCTGATCCGGAAATCGCAGCGAAAAACATACATGTAATAATGGTAGCGATTGCAAATCCACCTGTAATATTACCTACCATTGAGTTAGCAACCCTAAATAGTCTCTCGGAAATACCACCTTTACCCATGATTTCTCCAGCAAGGATAAAGAATGGAACAGCCATGATTGGGAAATTGTCAACAGAAGTAACTAAGCCTTGTGCCAAAAAATCAATCGGCACAGATCCCGTATACACAATTGTCACTAAGGTAGCTATACCTAAAGCAATCCCAACCGGTACACTTAACAATAAAAACAAAAGAAAACTTCCAAATAAAACTGCGATTGTCATTTCTATAGCCTCCTTAGTTTAATTCTTAGAATTATTTTCACCCTCGATATCTTCAAATGCAATATCATGCTCCGTCTTCACTTCGAAATCCTCTTTACCAGTTAGTGCCCTTATTTGCAGAATAATTTGCTGGATTAAACGGATTGAAGTTAACGCAAAACCAACTGGCGTGGCCATATAAACAATGCCCATTGGAATGTGCAATGCCGGGGATGTTTGCCCAAAATTTAATAATTGTTGAGCTATATCATATCCATATCGAATCATCAACAATGAGAATGCTAAGAAAATTAAATTAGCGATTATTCCCAAGATAATCTTTTGCTTCTCTTTTAGGATGTGTAATACTACATCCACTTTAATGTGTCTTTGCTTTTTCACAGCATAGCTAATACCTATATAAACTAACCAAATGAAACAATATCTTGCTAATTCTTCTGACCACGAAAGGGACGAGTTCATTACATGGCGCATGAATACTTGTAACGTAATAGCAATGGACATTACAGAACTAAGAATAATTAGCAATGATTCTTCTAAATGCTCATCAAGCCATTTTAGTATTTTCATGATTTCCTCACTTTCCCAAAAATATTAATTGTAAATTTTTTTAATAAGGAGAGGTACTCATATACCTGTTACCTCTCCTTAATTATTACTACTCTGCTTCTTCTATTGCTTCGTACATTTCATCAACTACATCTTGCCCAATACTCTCAGCGTAATCATCAACAACTGGTTGTACCGCTTCTTGCATTTCATTTCTTGCTTCTTCCGATACTTCTGTGTAGTTAACACCTGCATCGATTAAAGCTTCTACATACTCTTCATTTGCTTCACGGTTTAATTCTCTTTCATATTGACCAGCTTCTACCGCAGCATTACTCACAATCTCTTGATATTCTGTTGGTAGACTGTCATAAAACGGTTTACTTATCATAAATACAAATGGTGAATAAATGTGATTGGTACTTGATACATATTCTTGCACTTCATGGTATCCTTCCAGATAAATCGTTGCAATTGGATTTTCTTGTCCATCTACAGATCCTTGCTGTAATGCTGTAAATAATTCTGTAAATGCCATAGGTGTTGGATTTGCTCCTAAAGCACTAAATGAATCCAAGTGCAAATCATTTTCCATTGTTCGAATTGTTAATCCATCTAAATCATCCATTGTTTCCACTGCGTGACTATTATTCGATAGGTCACGGAATCCATTTTCCCAATATGCTAAACCAACCATGTTTTGATCATCTAACATATCTAATAATTTTTGTCCGACTTCTCCATCTAGTACAGTATCAGCAACTTCTTCATTTGGAAATAAAAATGGAATATCAAACACAGAAAATTCGTTTACAAAGTTCGCAATTGGTGCGGTGGACGGTATAGTTACTTCCTGAGAACCTAGTTGTAATGCCTCCATCATCGAACGGTCATCACCTAATTGACCACTGTGGTATGTTTCAACAGCGATTCCTCCATTTGACTCTTCTTCCACAATTTCTTTAAACTCTAGCAACCCTTTGTATTGTGGGTGTTCAGAGTTAAGCCCGATACCTGCACGAATAGTGAATTCTGCATTGCTCGTATCTACATCTGATGATTCTTCTGTTGTGCTATCTGCGTCCGTACTTGGTTCCTCCGTCGCGGAATCGTTTCCTCCGCCACATGCTACAAGTACAAGTAGTAAAAACATCACTGCTAAAAGTAATACTGATTTCTTCATTTATGTTTCCTCCTTGATGTAAGTAAAAATAATCTTGATGTGTAAAGTCAATTCAATCTGATTAATTCTTCACGCGAACCACGTACTTTGGCTCTTTGCCTTGAAGAACGTCTGCAACATTTTGTGCTGTTTTTGCTTTCAATTCTTTTTCAGATTCCTCTGAATGCCATGCGACATGAGGATTTAAGATAACTTGATCCATGTTCAGCAATTGATTATCACCTTCGATAGGTTCAATTTCCAGTACATCGAGGCCTGCACCTGCAATTTCACCGTTGTCAAGAGCTTGTACCAACGCTTTCTCGTCAATGAGAGGACCTCTTGAAGTATTAATAATAACTGCTTCCTTCTTCATCCATTTAAATTGTTTTTCTCCTACCATTCCACGAGTAGCTTCATTTAACGGAGTATGAACTGAGATATAATTACTTCGACGGAATAAATCCTCTAATTCAACAAGTTCTACATTCAATTCTTTTGCAACTTCTGCTGGAATAAAAGGATCGTAGGCAATTACTTTTAAACCAAATGCTTGTGCTTTTTTTGCCACCTTTTGTGCAATATTTCCAAGGCTTAGTAAGCCAACTTCACGGCCGCTAAACCTAAAAATAGGTGAACCTACTTTGTAATCCCAAGTACCATCTTTTACTTTATTGTTAAGGTAAGTTACTTTCCGTGCTAAAGATAACAATAAAGCCATCGCATGGTCAGATACTTCATCTAAACAATAATCGGTTACATTACATACAGTAATGTTTTTTTTCGTTGCTGCAGGAACATCGATCGTATTAAAACCAATTCCATATCTTGCGATTACTTTACAGTTTGTTAAATTATTAATTACTTTTTTTCCTAAGGGTGCATATTGATTAATAATCGCATCAACATCTTTCGCAACCTCAATGACTTCCTCTTCTGTTCTGCACTGTGCGTATATAAATTCAACGTCTGGGATTTGTTCTCTAATTAAGTTTTCTTCTATTTCGAGAGATTCGTATTCAAAATCGGAAAATAATACTTTAAAACTCATTTGAGACAGCTCCTTTTTGTTTGATTTCTGCAAATGTGTCTGCATACATCTTTGCACGAGCCGTTAGATTTGTTAGTTCTTCTGGTGTAACATCCATATTACCTTTCACTAAGGAACCGCCTATTCCTACACCAATTGCCCCAGCCCAGAAAAATTCTTCCATATTTTCATGGCTGATACCTCCCGTAGGAAGTATCGGAACTTGTGACAAAGGTCCACGAACGTCTTTGATATAACTCGCTCCTAAACTTCTTGCCGGGAAAAGTTTGATTACATCTGCTCCTGCTTCAAAAGCACTTAGTATTTCTGTGGGCGTCATCGCGGCTGGCATACTTAGTACTCCATAGCGCTTCGTTAAACGGATTGTTTCTACATTTGTCGTTGGTGATATGACAAATTTCGCACCACTATTAATTACAAGTTTTGCTGTCTCAGGATCAAGAACAGTTCCAGCACCAATATACATTTCTTCTCCAAATTCTTTTACCGCTTCTTCAAGAGCCAGTGTCACTCCAGGTGTATCCGCAGTAACTTCTACTGTACGAATCCCCCCTTTCCATAAAGCTTCAATAATGGATAAGATATTTTCACGCTGCTGTCCCCGGATGATCGCAACAACCCCATTTTCTTTAATCCTTCTTATACCTTCCATCGTTCTTCCTCCTGCTATCTAGCGACATCTTCAATATGTGACGCATATTTACTTAATTCACTTCTGTCAGGCAAACCTTCTACATCCCCGTCTACTTTAACAACGACGGACCCCACTAGATTTCCACGTGCAACACTTTCATTTATCGATAATTTATCAAGTAGACCAGAAAGAAATCCTGCGCAGAAACCATCACCAGCACCAACAGGGTCTCTAACATCGCTAACCGCAACAACAGGTACACGTTCTGACTTTTCTTCTGTTACATAATAAGCACCATCTGCACCTGTTTTAATCACTGCTAATTCTGCCCCAGATTGTAGTATTCTTTTCCCGATTTCGTTTGGATCCCTCGTATTATATAAGAAATGTCCTTCATCTACCCCTGGTAAAACGATATCTGCATGAGAAATAAGTTCTAGTAGTACTTTTCTAGCTTTTTCTTCGGGCCATAAATTTATTCTTAGATTTGGATCAAGAACAACCTTCAGGCCATTCTTTTTTGCTAATTCTACTGCATGTAAAATTGTTTCGTAACAGGATTCACTTAAAGCAGGGGTGATTCCAGTAACATGTAAATACTTCGCCTTCTTCAAGTATTCTTCATTAATGTCATTTACGTTCAATCTACTGGCTGCGGATCCTTTTCGGTAATACTGAATCCGAAACTCAGATATCGTTCGCAATTCTTTAAAATACAGTCCTGTAGGTGCATCTTTATCGTATTTAACTTGACTAATATCCACTCCCTCTCCTCTTAAAAAGGAGACGAGTGCTTTCCCAAATTCATCATCACCTACTCTGCTAATCCAACCTGCCTTATGGCCTAGTTTGGATAATCCCATAGCAACGTTTGATTCTGCTCCGCCAAACCTGCGTGAAAAGCTTGTCGCATAACGCATATGGCCTTGGGAATTCGGAGTAAATAATACCATCGTTTCTCCAATTGTTATAACATCCACGGTTTTCCCTCCTTTGTGGAGATGACATCTGATATTTAGGTTTTCAACTTACTTTTGGTGGAAGAAGCTCTTTTTATTAATTTTGGTTCAAAACGGTGAACATCTCCAACGTTAGAATCACTTTGTTTTATTTTCTCAATTAATAACTCAGCTGCTTCCCTTCCAATATCAAAAGCAGGCTGGGCAACCGTTGTTAACGCAGGGTTGAAAATATCCGCAAATGAAATATCATCAATTCCAATAAGTGCTAATTCCTCTGGTATCTTCATATTGTTTGTTCTCACATATTTCAGTATTTCCATAAATATTAAGTCATTGGTGGCGATAATTGATTCTGGTCGATTTGGTAATTCCAGTAGCTTAGTTAATCTTGCCTGCATTTCGTTAATTGGTGATGCAATTACGTAATTTTCTTCAAAATGAAGACCGTGTTCCTCTATCCCTATTTTATAACCTGCTAGACGTTCCCATCTTGCTGATATCGTCGTAGGAGCCATTGTCATGATGGCAATTTTTTCATAACCATTGCTCACAAGCTCCTCTACACATATTTTTGCTGCTTTTTTATTATCCAGCAGTAAAGAGCTCACCTGTATATCAGATAATATACGGTCGATAAATACAAGTGGAAGATTTCGCTTCCATAAATCTCGATACAGATCATTATTGCTTTGTGTAGGCATCGAAATAATACCATCTACTTGATTTGATAGAAGCATTTCAATGTAACGTTTTTCTTTTTCTGGATTATCGTCTGCATTACAAATAATGACATGATATCCCTTTTCGTTACATACATCCTCAATTGCTCGCACTACCTTCGTATTGAAGCCATATAAAATATTTGCCAAAATAACACCAATTGTTGTTGTTTTTTTTTGTTTTAAACTTCTGGCAATCTTATTCGGACTATACTCTAACTCTTCAATTACCTTTTTTATTCGTTCTCTTGTTTCTACTCCCATATATTCATATCTACCATTTAAATATTGGGAAACGGTACTTTTAGAAACACCAGCACGTTTTGCTACATCACCAATTGTTACCGCCTTCATCAATTTAGCCCCCCCCAACTGAGACGTCACCATCTTTAGAACAACTATAGAAAACGATCCCCGCCAATACTTTTCTACTATATAAACAAAAGAATTATAGATAATCTTAATCGATTTACTAAGAAATCAATTAGTTTAGTAAATCGATTTATCTTAATACAGTATATTTCTTTTGCAAGCGTTTTACAAGCACTTTTTTTCTTTTTTTCATCCTTTTTTTGTTTACATTAATTAACAACAAATATGAACAAATAAAAAAATCCTAGAATTTCCCCTAGCATATTTTGATATATCGTATTTATCTCCCTAGCCAACCTCCATCAACAGCTAGTAAATGTCCGTGTACAAAATTAGACGCATTGGATGCTAAGTAAATAATAGCTCCTTTAAAATCCTCTGGCGTTCCCCAACGACCAGCAGGAATTCTTTCCATTATTTGACGGCTTCGCGTATTATCATGGATCAATGCTTCATTCATATCCGTAGCAATATAACCAGGAACAATTGCATTAACATTTACTTGATGCTCGGCCCATTCATTCGAAAGCGCTTTTGTAAGTTGAGCAACTGCCCCCTTCGCTGACGCATATGCAGGAATAGTTATACCACCTTGATAAGAATTTAATGAAGCGATGTTAATGATTTTTCCACTTTTTCTTGTTACCATATGTTGTCCAGCTTTTTGAGATAACATCCAAACAGTTTTCAAATTCACATTTATCACATCGTCCCAATCTTCTTCTGAAAAATCCACAGCAGGAGAACGGCGCTGAATCCCAGCATTATTGACTAGAATATCTAATTTTCCATAGACTTCAATAGCTGAAGGAACTGCTCTTTTCACTTGTTCCATATCGAATAAGTCACAAGGGATAATTTCACAATTTCTTCCTAAAGTTTCTATCTCCTCTTTGACATGAAGCTGTGAGGCATCTCGTTGTAGCAATACGATATCAGCACCAGCTCCCGCCAACGCGATTGCTAAAGTGCGACCAATCCCTCTCGTAGCTCCAGTTATTGCAGCTACTTTTCCTTTTAAAGAAAATAAATCTATCACATTTTCTCCCCCTTATTATTGGAGTCCATAATAAAACACACAGTTTTTTCTTTGTATCAGATTAATTTCTGATAAAGTAAGTTTCAACTATTTTTCACTCGTTCCGGGATTTATCCCCGTAATAATTCGCGTTCCTCTCAAATTTCCCGGCCTTTCAGTTATTAGGTATTCACCATCTTGATGAAATACATGGAAACATATTAATCAGTTGATATGTTTCTTCCTTTCATATACTGATTGTGCCAGGACAATGATATGTCGCATCCTCACCGACAACCGTTGGATTAATCCAAATTGATTTATTACAGAGTCTTCTAGAGTAATACTTTCGAAAGGGAAAGTTACCATACACCGTACAAGGACTCATATTACTTCATCTTGGGTCAACACCACCAATCCCAATTAATCGTCGACGAAGCTTTGCATGGCACTCTGACATTTTCTACAATCTAGGTTACCCCAAATATTGTACATGTAACAGTTTTAACATCTTCATGTTTAACACCTATATAAATGGAATTTAATAACTTCAACTTAGTACACTGCTTGCGAACTATGGAATCATAACGTTTTCTGTCTAATATATATCTACTTTTACAATTTCATGAGCGTATTCAGCTCAAAACAAAGCTGACGCCGCTTAAGAAACGGCGTCTCGCTTCGTAATTCTTTCTATTTCTACGACAGGCATCTTTATATTCTATTTTCTCGGGTTCACTTCATTCCCGCAAAACAGCCTTTTATTGCTGGCGTTATTGTCATGTGCTTACAAAGGGAGTTAACCGTCTATCATCAACGTCAAAAGTTGCTTCGTCATTTGATAATTAATCCGACACAATATAGCATTCACGGATCTGATCGTTGCCCTTAGTGTCCACATAAACCTTATATGGTCCCACCTGATAGACGTCTGCCGCGTTGTTCCTGATTAGTAGCTCTTCAGTGAAAGCCTCATCCGTCGAACCATCGGAGTATAATTCCTTAACAATTACTGTCAGCCTGTTCTGATTACCTTTGAGTCTCTCTACCGTAGCAGCTGGCGTCGCACTGTCGACAGTGACTACCGGGAGAATTTCCGCGCCAAGTATTTCGGAACCTTCATAGACAACAACTGCATAATTTGCGTCCGCCTCAACATCGTTACCATTAACACTGATTATCGCTTGGCCGTCTTCGAATGTCGTGGAAGCCAATGAAGCGCCGTCCTTTTTCAACACCGCTTTGGAACCATCAGGGACATCCGCCTTGACGGGAATATTGGTGTCACGCTCACTTACGATACGCTCCACCGGGGAGAGGCTTATTTCTACGCCCAGACTCGTTAAGTCTTCGTCTAAATAGTCGGACACGTACTCATAGAGCTTAACACGAAGGGATGCATCGTCCTCCGGCGAATCGACTCTTTGAGTCACGAAACCGTATTCGTTTCCGTGCAGCGCATAAGTATCATCACTTGAACCAGTATGCGAAAATAGTGTCGTCTCGCCTGTATCGGGATCTATTTCCGTGTTAAACCATACCGCTCGGTCTAATGCACTATCTGAAATAGTTGAGTCTGTGCGCAAAGCTGCTGTATCGTCGCTGCTCAAATCCCGATACATAATAGATGGGGCGACAAGGCCACCGTGAACCAGACTTAACATTGTGTATCCAGTATATCCGTTCTCGCTAGTATATTGTCCCGGGTCGGGGCTGGTTTGCTCATTAAAGATAAATCTCATATTGTCCTGGATCAGCTCCGGTTCTATAATAATATCGTCATCTATGGTGACAGGAGTACCCGCAAGCCCTCGTTTGCCAGTCGGATCGACGGAGTCTAGGTTCATATTGGTCAGAGCCAGACTTGAGTTGACGGGGACAACGATATAAGTATTACCGGATTCAATAGTTTTTGCCACTCTATAATAATTTTCTGGCGTATTGAAATCTGTAACACGCGTTGGAATAATCGGGTCCCAGTTCTGATCCCACAGAGATTTCTTCAAAGTCAATGTTTTCAAATAATCATCGTCTATACTACTATCTGTATTAATAGTGAGTGTGCCACTTGTATGTTTTGGTAAGGGCTGAAATTCCTTGCTGTTGAGCATTGCCAGTTTACCATCGTCTATATTATTGAACGCTTGAAACAGTTTGGGTTCGGTTTCACCGTCACTGAAGCGGATATTGACTGATGAGCTGTAGCCCGTATCCGGATAGTTTAGATCATTCTCCCATTCGGCGGTCATATGCCCAAAGTTTACTGTATACGTCGTCGATATATTTGGGGATTCCTTCCAAGCTATTTTTATCGTCGCCACGGCTGGCTCCCCAGCGTTCACCGCACCGTTTTCTGGATTGAGCGTAACTTCGACGTCAACATCATCGTCGGGATATTCGTATGCGAAGTTCGCTTCAGAAAAGTCAATGTTTGACACGTCCTTTGGCACGTTAACATCAAATTCGGTTTTGTCCGCGACATTGAAATCTTCGTCGCCGAAATCAAACGACGTGAGCTTTGGCGGCAACTCATCGAGCCCGAGATAGGCATCCGGATTTATTATAGCCCAATACGCTTCTTTTGGTGCACGATTGGAGTCGAATGGCATTGGATAACCCGAGCTGCGCCAGCTGTTGTTATCATCCACGCCCCAGAATGTAACGCGTTCTATATAATCGGAGTACTTCTTATATAATGCGAACAGCTGGGCATACACTACCGCCTGCTCCTCCAATTGCGCCTCTGTAGGGGGAACGCTGGCCGAAGTGCCATTGAGTTGTACATCGAGTTCGGTTATGCTGATTTTTGTCCCGGTTTCACTATATATCTTTAAAACTTCCTCTAAGTTATCTATATTGATTCTTGTGTTGTAATGCCCCTGTATCCCAATGCCCTCGATCAGTTTCCTGCCGTTTGCCTCAGGGTGTTCATTCGCATATCTTTCATTAAGCTCATTGACCATTGAGGCAATAGCGATTGCTTTGTTAGGGAGTTCTTCGTCGTTAAAATCATTGTAATACAGAGTTGCATCCGGAGCAGCCTCACGTGCGAACAAGAATGCATCATAGATATAATCCCATCCATTTCCGCCGTCAGCGTAGGCTTCATACCATCTGGCCGTCCGTTCCATTGGATTAATGCCGGAACGAAGCGCGTTCCGCCAGTCAGTCGGATTTTCCGGATTATCCCTAAATGCTTCGTTAACAACGTCCCAGGCGTCGAGCTTATTATCACCCTCGCTAAAATGCCCAGCGACAGTCGAAATATACCTTTCCAAGCTGGCCTTTGCCTCTTCATAATTCAGATCACTCGGTGGCCATCCAGCCGACTGATTATGCCATGCCAGTGCGTGCCCTTTCGTATAGAAACCGTCGGTATTGACTTGAGTTAACATGTTGTCGACTGATGTAAAATTCGGTTCGCCAGTTGAATCGCGCCATATAGAGTCCGGCTTCGTAGCATTTTCGGGTGTCAGCGCATTATAGTGGAACTTCATGAAATCATACTTCTCTTCATTGTTTAAGTCAAACGGACTTACAACGTTGCCGATCATGAAATAGTCCTCGTAGACTTCTTTCAGCGGCACAACTTCTGCCGATGAAGTATTGAAATTCTCTGCCGATGAAGTATTGATTTCCGACATTGCGGTATCGGTAAACAAAACCAACATAAAAACCAGCGCTAAAAAATATGTTAATAGATTTCTAGCTTTTTTCTTCAATAATTTTCATTCCTTTCATAACTTTGATCCCTTCTTTTTTTGGTGATTCGGTGTGTTGATGGATATTATTAATTGATACAACAACCAATTTAGATGTTCCCATCATATTTTGGTTATATGTGAATTTTCTGGTTGATCATACAAACTAAATACACCATGTCCACTACATTATTGTACTCACGCACCCCCTTGAAAAATGTATGTCTGTTATCATTCCTGTCTATATCACCCCCCTTCTGGTTTACGTAGTGTCAAAATTTTTAAATAAAACCTTTATTTAACTGGCTTTCACCAGTTGTTTCTATATACTCCTTAAAAGTTAGAAATCGATCAGGGATTTTATTACTATTTGTTTTAACCGTTAGCGTCGGTACGGTTTATCAGGTCGGAAATTTCACGTTCATTTTATCTTTCAGCTATTTACCGGACCCTGAGAGTACGGTTCCATTACCAGAAAACTATCTGGAAAGTTATGCTGTAGCTGGATTGGAAACTGTTCCTTATATCCCTCTTTATAAAATTGATTTTCCTAACCGCTATACCGTTCTGTCTCTACGGAAGTGGATTCAGACGATCTGAATGTTAATTTCAGGCACTCATAATTTGGATTAATTTACATAGCTTATAAATATATAGCATGGCTTCTAGAACACTAACCTTTAAAATATGTAATGCTAACTATCTACTTTTTTCAAAAATGGTTGCAAGAACAATGACAGCGGTTACATTACTTATAATAAAGTAATTTACTCTGAATTTATCAATAAATAAATTCTAAAGAAGAGAGATTAACTATTAATCTCCCTTCTTTCTTTTATCTCATGTTTACCTGACTTTGGGAAAGGTGTTGTGCCAATAACGCCGCTAACCTTCCTCTGATTTCAGATAATTTATTTCTCTTTAATCCTGTGCTGCTTCGATTGCATCATATAGTTCCTCTACAATATTGGATTCTAGACTATCTGCAAATTCATCAATTACTGGCTGTACGGTTTCACGCATTTCATCTTTTGCTTCATCGGATACTTCATTAAAGTTAACACCTTCATCGATTAAAGATTGTACATATTTTTCATTTGCTTCACGGTTAACTTCTCTTTGATATTCACCGGCTTCAACAGCTGCATCTCTTAGAATTTCTTGATATTCTTCTGGTAAGCCATCAAAGAAAGATTTACTTACTAAGAACACAAATGGTGTATATACATGATTTGTTGCAGATACATAATCTTGTACTTCATGGAAGCCTTCAAGGTAAATAGTTGCAATCGGATTTTCTTGTCCATCAACAGTTCCTTGTTGCATAGCTGTGAACAATTCGGTAAATGCCATTGGTGTTGGATTTGCTCCTAAAGCACTAAATGAATCCAAATGTAACTCATTTTCCATTGTACGAAGTGTTAATCCTTCAAGATCAGCCTGTGTTTCAATTGGGCCGACACTATTGGACATATCACGATAGCCATTTTCCCAATATGCTAGTCCTACAAGGTTTTGATCTTCTAACATATCTAATAGCTCTTGTCCTACTTCCCCATCAAGCACTTCGTCAGCTACTTCTTCACTTGGCATTAAGAAAGGAATATCAAATACTGCATATTCTGGAATAAAATTAGCAACTGGTGCTGTAGAAGGAATGGTTACCTCTTGAGACCCGAGCTGTAATGCCTCCATCGCTGTACGATCATCCCCTAATTGTCCACTATGGTATGTTTCTACAACAACGTCCCCGTTAGTTTCTTCTTCTACAAGTTCTTTAAACCTAAGCAAACCATCATATTGTGGATGATCGGCATTCAAACCAATACTTGCACGAATGGTGAATTCTGCATCTCCACTCGCTTCAGTTTCCTCTTCGGATTCCTCCGCTTCTACTTCATCTGTTTCGTCTGTTTCCTCTGTATCTCCGGAATCATCGTCACCAGATGTTTCCGCGTCTTCCCCTCCACAGGCTGCCAGAAAGAGTACTAGCAATAAGACCGCAAAGAATAATAAAAACTTCTTCATTTTAAATCCCCCTTTGGAATTTGTTATTTTATCGGAAGATTTTCCGATTACCCTAATAGATTAGGGTTATTTATTGATTCACCTCAAAAAGAGATGTAACAAGATTGTAAATAGTAAAAGTATTCACTTACTTATGCACCGGTAAAAAGTCTTATAAACTTCTTATCTCAACACATAAGGATTTTAAGTAGATTTTTCTAAACCGATTTACTAACCTTGTTGTTTTATATTATAATATGATTGAAAGCGTTTTACAAGTACTTTTTAGAATTTTTATTACTTTTATTTGTATTTATTTTTATTTTTTTTTAAATTAAAAGACTGGAGTGTCGACCCTTATGTTTTAAAACATGATTTTAAGTCTATTTTTAACTCACATCAGCATTTAATCTATTGTTTACTTTCAATAACTTTTATAATTCTTTTGTTTATTTACGAAACGAATAATTATTTATATACATTTCTTTTGATTTCATATAGAATTAATATGTAGAAAGAAAACATTTTATTTGAACATGGGGGTAATTTTTATGAAAGTGGGATTTATTGGATTAGGAATCATGGGGAAACCGATGGCAGGTCATCTTATAAAAAGTGGACATGAAACATATCTTTTCGATTTAAATACTGATGCTGTAAATGAATTAGTTGCATTAGGTGGGCATGCTTGTGATTCAAATAAAGAAATAGCTGAAAATAGTGATGTAATTATTACAATGCTTCCAGCAGGAAAACATGTATCACAAGTGCTTTTTTCCGAAGGCGGTCTCGCTAAAAATACCAAACCTGGTTCGATCATTGTTGATATGAGTTCTGTTAAACCAGAGGAATCAAAAGAATTCGCAAATCAATTAAAAGAATATGACATTCATTTCATTGATGCTCCTGTAAGTGGCGGAGAGCCAATGGCAATCGAAGGTACTCTCTCGATTATGGCTGGTGGAGATGAAGAATGTTTCAATCAAGTCTTGCCATTATTTGAAGTGATGGGGGACCATATCGTTTATATGGGAGCAACTGGAAATGGTTCCGCTACGAAGCTTGCAAATCAAATTTTTGTAAGTACGCATTTAGCAGCACTGGCAGAGGCTTCTGTATATGCAAGTAAAGCTGGGATTGACTTAAATAAACTATTTGAGGCTGTTCGTGGCGGACTAGCTGGTAGTGCGGTGATGGATGCAAAAATGCAGCGCATTATTGATCGAGATTTTGAACCAGGTGGAAAAATAGAAACAAACTTCAAAGACCTGAGTAATATCCAATCCTCTGCAAATACACTTGGTGTACCCTTACCAGTAACAAACTTAGTAAAAGAGATTTTTGGCTCTGAAATTGTCAATGGGAACGGTGAAAAAGACCATAGTTACATCCTTAACTTCTTTGAAAAAATGGCAAATTATCATGTAGATTAACGCTTGCAAAAAAACTTGCCGACACATTTGTAAAACGATTAGCAGGTGGTGCTTTTCAAAGTTGAACAAAAATACTCGTAACATTTACCTTATCGTTATATTCATCATGCTCTTGTGGGGCATGAATGTATCTGCACTTAAAGTTATCGTGGAAAGCTTTATGCCAATTACAATTACTGCCTTTAGAGTACTCACAGCGGGTTTGGTTGTATTTACCATTTTGGCTTTCACCAGGATGGTTCGACTTCCTAAAAATAAAGAATGGTACTATGTAACTGGAGGCGCAGTATTCAGCGTTGTTCTGCACCACTATTTTTTAGCAACCGGTCTAACGATGACAAGTGCTGCCAATACCGGATTGATTTTAGGAATGGGGCCGGTGTTAACCGTAATTTTTGCCACGGTAATTTTAAAAAGAAAACCCTCGAAACTCCAATATACCGGTTTTATTTTTGGATTTATTGGAATAAGTTTCACTGTTTTAGCCGGGAGTGGAGGCATAAATACAATTAACCTGGGTGATTTATATATTTTACTATCAATTCTTTCCCAGGCAATTAGTTTTATTGTCATCAAGCAGGCAGCGGACACCATGGATCCAAGACTGTTTACCGGCTACATGTTTATTATTGGTTCCGTCGTTTTATTCTTAATCAGCTTATGGAGGGAACCTCATGGCTTAACCTCTTTAAGCAATGTTGATTATACCGTATGGCTCGTATTTCTTTATTCTGCTGTGATTGCAACCGGGGTCGGGCATATGGTCTATAATTATGCCATTAGTCAATTAGGACCGGCAGAAACATCCATATTTTTGAATTTAAATACGTTCTTTTCCATTATTGGAGCAGCAATATTCTTAAATGAACCGATTTTATTTTCTCATTTTATTGGACTTATTTTTATTGTTTCCGGTGTGATTTTTGGCTCTGGTGGATTGGAAGTATGGTTGATCCAGCGAAGGAGAAAACGATTGTGAATAGCATTCCATTAAAAAAGCAGCTAACCATTCCAATTGGATGTATAGCTGCTTTTGTTATCGATGATTCCCACTATGAATTATTCCCACCATTTCTGTTTCAAACTTTGTAAGATCGTGCTAATTACATGGGAAACATGACAGTTTAGTGTTGCCTTTTGTGAATAAATGTTTTCATTCACTAAAATGAATTCTTTATACAAATTTTCCCTCTTTACAGAGATACTTGTCTTCCAACCTAGGAAGCTTGCACTTTTGCAAAGTCTAAGAATGCTTTTAAGATCATGTAAGCAGAAGTTGCACCAGGGTCTTGTGCTCCTTTCGAGCGGTCACCGAGGCGACTCGAACGTCCAATCTTCGCTACTAAATCTATTGTTGAGTTCATTCCTTTTTCTCCGGCTTCTACTGCTGCTTCAAAGGCAGGAACAAATTCCTGTTCAAAGTTTGCTTCTAATGCTTCTAAAGCAGGACTTAATGTATCTATCATCGTTTTATCCCCTACTTTTGCATTCCCTCGTTCTTTAACACCATTAATGAATGCGATCCAGTATGCAGCTAAGTCCGCATCATTTAATTCAGTTTTCCCTTTTACCGCTTTACCTCCACGCATGAAACCAGTCGCATAAAGTGGGCCAACGGAAGAACCAACCGCGTTGAGAAAAGTCATGCCAACAGTAGAACTAATTTTTCCAAAATCGGTTTCTTCTGCAAGTTTTCCATCTAATTGTTCATTCACTGCTTGCCAACCGATGGACATCGTAACCCCATGGTCTCCGTCTCCTAGTTTACGGTCAAGATCACAAAGATAATCTTTTTCATGTTCCATTAAATCTACTACTTGTTTAAAATATCCAATTAAATCTTTCGCAGTAATATTCATATGATATCCCCCTTACTTTTGCACAAACATCGGTGTATCTACAGGATGATCGACCAATTTTTTCATTTCATCATCTAGTTTCGTTAATGTAATAGATGCTCCACCCATTTCTAAAGAAGTAATGTAATCTCCTACATATGAGCGATTAATTTTTATTCCTTTTTCACGTAATACTTGTTCGACACGACGGAACATAATATAAAGTTCCATACGAGGTGTAGAGCCTAAGCCATTCACAAGAACAGCCACTTCGTCCCCTTCATTTAGTGTCATATCTTCAAAAATTGGTGCCAAGAGTTCATCTGTTACATTATCCGCAGTGTCTAACGGCGCTTTACGAATTCCTGGTTCTCCATGGTGCCCTAAGCCGATTTCCATTTCATCGTCCCCGATTTCAAAGCTTGGCTCCCCGGTTTGTGGTAACGAACAAGGAGCTAAGCCAACACCCATGGAACGAGTCTGATCATTTGTTTTACGTGCGATACCTGCCACTTCTTTCAATTTATATCCTAAATCAGCTGCTGCTCCTGCCATTTTATAAACGAAAAATTCTCCGGCAATTCCACGCCGTTTTTCTTTTTCTTCTTTTGGTGCTGAGGCAACGTCATCGGATGCAAGTACCATTTCCACTTCAATATCTTCCATTTCAGCCATTTCTGCAGCCATACCAAAGTTCATAACATCGCCTGCATAGTTTCCATAAAGGTAAACAACACCTGCACCTTTATCAATCGCTTTTGTTGCTTCTAAAATTGGTGCCGGTGGTGGGGATGCAAAGATATTACCTACTGCTACACCGTCCGCCATTCCTTCTCCAACATACCCCATAAATGCTGGCTCGTGACCAGAGCCACCACCGATTAAAACAGCAACCTTACCTTCTTCTTTTGGCTTAGCTGACACTAATGCACGGTCACTTTCTTCTAAACGTTTCATATATTCTGGATGTGCTTTTACATAACCGTCGATCATTTCTTCGACAACATTTTTTGGGTCATTAATTAACTTTTTCATAGGATTCACTCCCTGTCCTTCTATTTTTTAAAGCAAGTTTACTTCTTGTAAAATTGCTTTTAGTTGTTCCTTCTTCTCTTCATTCAACTCACGTGTTGGCGGTAATACATAAGTGGAAATATCAATTCCTCTTAATTTCATTGCTTCTTTTACAACACCGATAAATGGTGAGTCTAGATTATACATTCTTGGTAAAGCTGCAATCCGCTGATGTAAATTCATCGCGGTTTCCAAATCATTTTCCCGGAACGCTTTATACAATCTAACAGCAATTTCTGGAGCAAAGTTAACACTTGCACAAATTGCACCATCACCCCCAAGGCTTAACGTGTTGAACAAATGATTATCAAATCCGGCGAATACAGTAAAGTTCGGACACTTATTTTTCACGGTTGCAATCATGTTTTCGATATGGGCGATGGAATCAATAGTTTCTTTAATTCCAACAATATTATCATAACGTTCTACTAATTTCAGAACAAATTCCGGAGTCAAATCTTGTCCCGTTAACGTAGGAAAATTATATAGTAATACTGGTAGGTTAACTGCTTCTGCAATATTACCAAAATGCTTAAATAAATTTTCCTCCGTTAGAGCCCAGTAGTATGGATTAATAACAACAACTCCATCTGCTCCAATTTTTTCTGCATGTTGACTTAATAAAACAGCTTCTTCTGTGCTTGAACTTCCTGTTCCAATCAGTACAGGCACTCTACCGGCAACGTATTTTGTTGTGTATTCAGCGATTTCCATCCGTTGTTCTGCAGACATCTGTGAGAATTCTCCTCCACTGCCAAGGAAGAATAATCCGTCTACTTTTGCATCGATTAAGAAATCAATAACTAATTCCATTCCTTTTTTATCCAGTTTTCCTTCATTATCCAAAATGATTGACACCGGCGGAATAATACCATGAAAATTCGTTTTCATCATGTGAAAATCCCCATTTTCTTTTAAAATTTATATTCATCTCTCATTTCAAAGGTTTGTAAATCTAATTTTTCCTGCACTTCCTTATTGACAAGGTATTTTGGATATTGTCCATAAACTAATACATCAATAATTCCCAGGGCTGTTTTGGAACGCATTTCCTCTGCGGATTCTTCGGAATAACCCGCCATATGAGGTGTCAGTATTACATTATCCATTGTTAAGAATGGGTGATTACGGTCAATTGGCTCTTTCTCAATTACATCAAGACCCACTCCAGCTATTGTACCATTTTCCAATGCTTCGAGTAATGCAGCTTCATCCACGACTGGCCCTCTTGCTGTATTTACGAGGTAAGTATTTTTTTTCATTAACTTAAACTGTTCTTTCCCGATCATCCCTCTTGTTGATTTCGTAAGAGGAGCATGTACAGAGATAACATCCGCTTGCTTGCATAGATCTTCTAGTGATACGAGTTCAACGTTATGTTCTTTAGCAACCTCTTCAGGTAAAAATGGATCGGAAACAACTACGCTTAATCCAAGTGATTTAACCTTCGAAGCTAAACGGCGAGGAATATTTCCAAATCCGACTAGCCCCATTGTTAATGTGTTTAGTCTACGAATTGGTTTCGTTGTATTGACATCCCATACATCATTTTTTACGGTTTTATTTGCCGTTGTAATTTTCCGTAAAAGACTTAACATCAATGATAATGCATGGTCGGAAACTTCACCAACCCCATAATCGGGAACATTACCTATGCAAATTCCTTTTTCCGTTGCAGCATCTATATCGATCGTATCGACCCCAACACCGTAACGTGTAATAATTTTACATTTTTCCAATGATTCAATGACTCGACGTGTGATTGGGGCATACAGGTTAATTATCCCATCTGCATCACGGCAAGCATCGATCACTTCATCTTCTGTATTACATTGATGGATTTCTATTTCGATATCATCATGAGTGAGTACTTTTTTTTCATAAGTTAAATTTGGATATTCGTGATCTGTAATTATTACTTTCATTCTGTCTGCCACCTTGCGTGATTATTTAACAGTTGTTACTGTTTGTAATGTTTCTGTCAATATACTTCTCAAATGTTGTTCATTTTTATCGCAGTTCTCTTTGTCTATTTTTCCACGAACTTCCGCTGCAACACGTAAGCCATTTTTAGCTTGAATTCCAAGTTCATCTGCTTTCCCTAAAATCGCACTCATTGTCTCTTCTGTTAAAAAACCGGGTTCCCCGATTTCCATATGAAAATCGCCATATAGCTTACTTGTTTTATCAAGTACCGCATTGGAAAAATGAATCTGATGAATCAGGTCTTTCCCTTTTTCCAACGCCTCAAAAATATCTTCCCCATTTAATGCTGCATGTGCGGTATCAAAAGCAATTCCTACATTGGGATAGGATTTTTGCACCCTGGTTAACAGGTCAATAGTTTCATCCGTTGTTCCTATTATCCGTTTCTTGTGCGCAAAGCTGTCAAGTGGCTCAATTAATAGATTCATCCGGAACGTTTGTGCAGCTTCAGCGATTTCACAAAGACTTTCATACAGGCCTTCCATTCCCTCAGCCCAAAGTTCAGGGCCCGGGTTATCTCCTGTAACAAGTGCAATATTTTTTGCGCCGATTTCCGCTGCATACAGTAAATTTTCTTTAATTATTCGAACTGTTTTCGCTCTCAATGCAGCATCTAATGAAGAAATATCCAGATTATTTTCTTCAATTAGAAAGGTTAGCCATTGGGTAACTTCTACCCCATTTTTTTCCGTTGCATGGAGGATTCTGCTTCTTTCTTTTCGGTCAAAGCCATCTCCCAGCTCAACGGACTTATAAAAATTCAACTGTACAATTGTTTCAATTAAATCTGCCGTGAAGTTTCTTTCTCTTTTTATCGGATGGTAGACTTCTGGTACTAATAAAGATGGGAGAAATTTTGACATCTTTATTCTCCTTTTACAATAGGATAGACATTTTTCTCAATATATTTACTGATTTCTATAATTGTTTCACTTGTTTGAGTTTGTGCTTCCGGAGTTTCCTCTTCCACAATCAGCCATCCGTCATAACCGTAATCTTTAAGTACTTGAACACACTGCGGGATATCAATATCTCCCTCACCCATTTTCGTCCATTCTTGGTGTTTAGTAGCATCTTTAAAATGAACATGTTTAATTAACGGTAATGCTTCTTTTATAATTTCCACCGGATCCATACCACCAAAAATAATATGACCGACATCAGGCGTGTAACCCATATATTTGGGATCCAGTCCATCAAATAGAACATCATAATCTTCTTTGAATCTCCAATAAGAAGTTTTATAGGAAATCGGGTGCAAGGATGTCACGATTCCATTTTCATACGCACGTTTTCCAAGCTCATTTGCACCTTGAATAATTTCTTTCTGCAGTTGTAATAAATTATCACGATTTTGTCCCACACGAGAAGGAATGTTTAAAATGGCACCTGGAAAATGCTTTACAAAATCAAAATAGAAATCTTGTAATTCTCTTTCTTCATTGGAAGATTTTCCTCCTTCAAATGCATGGGGCAATGTTAATGCTGCTAGTTTAAGCCCTCTTTTATCCAATTCTTCTTTGAAGCGTTTTGGATCATTTTTATATCTACCTAGCAAGGAAACTTGCATATCAAGACCAGTAAATCCACCTCGCTCTATATCATCCATGATTTTATCCATAATATCTTTTTCAATATCATAATCTAATACCCAAGTGGAACCTTGGCAACCAAATTCCATAACCATGTAAAGAAGCCTCCCAAATAGTAATTTTTCCAAAAAATACTTGTAATCGTTTACACAATAATATATATTTATAGTATCACTTATTTTCGTTTTGTCAATATTTTTATCGAATCCTTCTATTTTTATGTTATAAAGCATAAACGAAAGAAGAAACGAAAATATTTAATAAAAAAGTGAAACTAAAAGCGTGTTGCCATATGATAGGAAAGTAGCATACTATTGGGGATGGGATAAAGTTGAAATTATTTGTTAGCGAAAGAAGAAACACCATTATGGAACTATTAAAGGAAAAGAAAAGAATTACAGTTAAAGAACTCTCTATAGAAATTGGCGTATCAGAAGCAACCTTACGTGCAGATTTAAACCATTTGGAACTCGTAGGGCAATTAACTAGGACTCATGGCGGAGCAGTTTTAAATAATGGTAATGGAAATGAAAATGAAACAAGTTTCTATGTTCGAAAAAGAAAAAATAAAACAGAAAAAATGAAAATTGCCAAGAAAGCATTTGAAACGATTGAAGATAAACAATGTATATTACTTGATGCAAGTTCTACTGTATTGGAACTTGCTCGATACATAAATGCACAATCCATTAATTTAACCGTTGTCACAAGTGGAATTCAAACTGCCATCGAATTAAAAGAAAATCCAAATATTACTACCATCTTAATCGGTGGTGTAGCGACATCAGGGTCAAGTGCTATCGAAGGGACATTAGGTTTGGAAATTTTAGATAGCTTAAATATTGATACGATGTACACATCGGCCAACGGTTTTTCCCTATCCAATGGATTAACGGATTTCAATTTATACGAAATTTCTTTAAAAAAGGAAATGATTAAAAAAGCAAATAAAGTTGTTTCGTTAATAGATGCTTCCAAAATTGGTGCTACCTCAAGTGCGGTTTTTGCTCCTTTGGATAAAATTGATACATTGATCACCGATCAGCCTTTGAGTAAGGAAGAAGCTGAAAATATTCAAAGTCACGGGGTTAAGTTCACAGTTGTGAACTAATTAATAGGAAAGATTGACAAACACAGAAACTTATTAAAAGTTAATCATAGAATAGGGTAACCCTCTCAAGGCTACCCCATCAGCTTTTGGCTGAGGCCGGCTATGAGGACGGGTTTTCTACCACACTTTGGACTGACGACAGCAGAGGGGCGTTGATAAAGGCCCGCCGGTTGTCGAGAGCTTGCAAGTCCAATCGAAAACAAAAAGGGAAAAAACACGTGAAAAACATACCACTAACCGGTTTTGAACCGTACTTAAATTATACGAATCCCACCATAGAGATTATTAACACCTTCACGACAAAGAAATCAATGATTTCAAATTCCATGGTAAGATTTTATCCGTAGACTTTTCTAAAAGCGGTAAACGATTAGTGGAGGAAATAGATGATTTACAGCCAGATGCAATTATTTCTTTAGGTTTGGCAGGCGGGCGTTATAAAGTGACTCCGGAGCGAATTGCCATTAATGGTAATGACGGAGAAGCGGGTAACACAGGCTGGAAAGGGAAAAGATTTTTCCAGATGGAGGAGATGGCGCTTTTACTACATTGCCTATTGATAAAATGGTAAGTCGTTTAACAAGCAGGACTGCCTGCTGACATTTCAAATAAAGCAGGAACATATTTATGCAACAATGTCATGTATCATGGTTTGTACCATACATGGAAGAGGGGGATGAGCATCCCTACAGGATTTATTCATACCCCTGCTTCCCATGACTTGGCAATGGAAAACGGTAAAGTGCCAAGCTGGTCGCAAGAGGATTTAAATCGTGCTGAGTTATGTATTGAGAGTTTGTAATTCATTGAGAGACAAGGGGAAAGTGCCTTGTCCCTTTTTAACTAAAACGGAAAACTTCACTCCTCCACATTCTGCCACGTCTTACCGTCCGTATTATTTCTGACAATCTCTTGCAGCGGACCAAGGGGTCTGTCCTTTGCAAATTCTTCATTATAGCTTGGGTACTGCTCCTTCTCACCAATCACATCATTCAAAATAGCAGGATTATCGGTTTCCCTTTGCACATTTTTCATGTGTCTTTTATTACTTTCGTTACTCCACATAGTATGTCACCTCTGTCCTTTATACTTATTATCCATAGCATTTCCGCATTTTGAATGACTATGCAATTTTCAGTGCTGATGTCCACTGCATGAAATGAACACTTTCATTCATTAGCGTGAAAATAGAGTTGTACGCAATACTTCCCAACACGTCTGTCTCAATCTCTCCCATGTTTGTAGATAAAGGTGGCTTATCGAATATAATCCACTTACTTGACGTACTCCATGCATCAAGCGTACTATTTCTGATAAGAATGAATGAGAAGTACCAGTATTTTAAAAGGGAGTGAGGGAATGTCTGGACGGAATGATACGAAGAAAACTTCAAAAGTAAATCGCCTTTTAAATGGCATCGAACGGATAGGGAACAAACTTCCGGATCCATTTATGCTGTTTATTGTTTTAGCTGGTATCGTCATTGTGTTATCCTGGATTATTTCTTTATTTGATGTTACGTTTACCCTTCCTGGAGAAGATGAAGTAGTTGCCATACAAAACCTTGTTTCAGCGGAAGGTTTGCAGTTCATGCTTACGTCGATGATTGATAATTTCGTTGGGTTTGGCCCGCTTGGCATTGTGCTGACGATGATGCTTGGTATCGGACTGGCGAATAAAGTCGGCTTGATCGAGGCAGTGATCAAAAGCACGATTTTGAAAGCGCCGAAATCACTTGTCACGTATGCCGTTATTTTCACCGGTATTATAGCAAATCTTGCTGCAGACGCTGCTTTCATTATCGTTCCGCCGCTTGCAGCCATGGTTTTTTACAATATAGGGCGCCACCCGCTCGCAGGATTAGCTGCAGGGTTTGCCGGGGTTGGCTCGGGATTTACTGCCAATGTCATTATTGCCAATACAGATGCTGTACTCGCAGGGATATCTGCTGACGTCATGGATACACTAAATACCACAGTAACTGTTACCCCGGTGGATAATTACTTTTTCATGCTGGTATCCGTTTTACTGCTCACCGTTACAGGGGGATTGGTTACGGAAAAAATTGTTGAGCCACAGCTTGGTGCTTATGAAGGCAATGCGGAAAAAGAATTTGAACCCGTCAAGCAGATAGAGAAAAAAGCATTGCGCAATACCACTTTTGCCGCTGTCGGCTATATTGCACTGCTGCTGTTTGTTCTCTTTTTCCCGGATTCACCGCTTCGCAATCCGGAAGGTGATTTGGTGCCATCCCCATTTTTAGCAGGTATTGTACCGATCATTATGCTGTTTTTCATCACTGTAGCTGTCGCATATGGAACGACCGTGAACAAAATTGAAAACTCTCGTTCCGTCGCTCAGTTGATGGGCGAGGGTATTAAAGATATGTCCGGTTTTATTGTACTGATTTTTGCCGCGGCACAGTTTATTGCCTATTTTGATTGGACCAACATCGGGTCCTGGATTGCAGTGACCGGAGCCAATTACCTTGAATCGGCGGGAACGACTGGAATTGGCGTCGTGATTGCCTTCATTCTATTTTCAGCACTGATGAATCTGCTTATTTTCAGCGGGGCTGCCCAGTGGACGTTGCAGGCGCCGATATTCCTGCAAATGTTTTATTTCCTTGGCTACCACCCTGCATTTATTCAGGCCGCGTACCGGCTCGCCGAATCATCGACTGGTGTAGTCACACCAATGAATCCGTACTTTGTCGTCATTTTAGGTTTTATGAAGGAATACGACAAAAAAGCAGGCATCGGTACGTTAATTGCTTTAATGCTGCCATATGCCATCGCATTTCTAACTGTATGGATTTTACTGTTTTTGGTATTTGTATTCTTGGATTTACCATTTGGCCCGGGGATCGGCGTGTATTTGTAAGTGCCTGGGACTCCCCGAATTTTGTTGAATTATATTAAATTGTAATAAAAGGAGTGTGGTCTTATGACCGGAGTAGAAATTGATTTGATCGTTTCAGACAGCTTGAAGGCGCTGGAACAGTACGAGAAAATATTTGATATCGAGCGTGTGGAGGTAACGGATTTTCCTAAGGGGGAAAATGAAGTGATTTTCTCCCTGTATGGTGTGCACTTCCATATGCTGGATGAAAATCCACAATTTGGATTGAAAGCACCCAGTACGGATGAGCCACAAACCATTTGGTTTAATATTACGGTCCCTAACATTAAGGAAACATACGAAAAAGCGATGAATGCGGGCTGCAAGGAGCTGCAACCGGTAACGGAACTGCCTGATTTCGGCGTGTCCAATGCCATCTTCAATGATCATTTCGGCTATCAATGGATGCTGCATGAAGTTCACAAAGAAGTGAGTTTTGAAGAACGTACCCGGCTTTGGGAGGAAAAAAGAGAGGATTAACAATTGCTAACAAAAACTCCCCTCAATCAATAAACTGATGCTTAGAAGCATCTAATAATTAAGCTGTAACAAGAGACGTTTATCTGGTGAGAAAAAGGAAGAAGCAAGGAAATTCTCCGCTTCTTCCTTTCTTTATTCTGCTTAAAGTAAACATAGATTGATATTACGATTCAAACTCGTTAACATCAGCAGTTAACCGCCCCCTCCAAACCCAGGCCTACAATAATTCTTTTGCCAATAACCGGTATACATTCAAACGTTTCTCTTGTGAATGAGGGATACTTACAATCATCGTCTCATTGAATTCATGCTGCGCTTGTTGTTCTCTTAAAAATGCTGCGACTTCCTTGGCATCTCCAACTACATGTACTTTACGGTTTTCTTTCATCTTCATACGGTCCATTTCCGTCAACGGATAGTCACGCGCCTCCTCAGGTGTCAAGACCGGCAATAGTTTACCCTGCATAAATAATAGGCGCCATATATCCTGCGGTTTTGCTTCAAATTCTGCTTCCTCTTTTGTTTCGGCTGTTGTCACCATATAGCTGACATTGATTTGCGGCTTTTCCATAAAGACTGAAGGCTGAAAACTATTTTTATAAGCTAACAAGATTTCATGAGACATTGCACCAGCGAAAAACTGTGCAAATGAATAACCAACACCTCTTCTTCCAGCCTGAAGCGCACTATTGCCTGTTGAACCAAGCAGCC
Organism: Virgibacillus oceani; assembly: GCF_041521345.1. GTDB lineage: Bacteria > Bacillota > Bacilli > Bacillales > Amphibacillaceae > Virgibacillus_N > Virgibacillus_N oceani_A. The sequence goes on from NZ_JBGOHB010000007.1 coordinate 110,959, forward strand.
AAGCTTCAGGTAATGTCACTTTGGCCGGGGTTGCAACAGTTTTATTGTACAACGCATCTTCAGGTACTTCATCATTGATTAGCTGCAGTGCGGTGTCCAGCTTTTCATACATATTATTTACCATGGGCTGGCGGCCTTCTGATAATGCGTAAATGGAATGATTATCTCCCCCAGGTGCTCTGCCAACACCAAAATCAATTCTGCCAGGTGAGAGTGCACTCAATGTTTTAAATACCTCTGCCAGTTTTAACGGGGAATAATGCATCATCATGACCCCACCCGTACCGATCCGTATATTTTTCGTTTTTGCAGCCAAGTGAGCTGCTGTGATCTCAGGAGCAGAGCTTGCATAGTCATTTGTGCCATGATGCTCTGCCATCCACATCCGGTGATAGCCTAACTCATCACCCAAAACAGCCAATTCTTCTGCTTTTTTCAATGCATCTGCCGCTTTATTTCCTTTTGTTATCGGGGCTTGGTCTAATATACTTAATTTCATTTGATATATCCTTCCAATCCATTTTTAATTTTTAATTCGACAAAATTCGGGGAGTGACAAATCTTTACGGTGGGTTGGGCATTTAGCGCAGTCCCAGGCACTTCTACAGCATAGCTTCCGCCACCAGTTGATACGACTTTTTCTTTGCCTCGAAGTCATGGATGTTCGTGATAATCATAAACTCGTCTGTTTGGTATTCATCCTGCAGCTGCAATAACTTTTGTTTTACCGTTTCAGGGGTACCAATGATCGCTCTTTTTCTATTATGCCTGATCGTGTCCAATTCAGACTTATTAAATGGCTTCTTCCGTACCTGATCAGGTGATTGCACGACCGTACCCGCTCCCTTTCCTACATTCAGGAGCCACTTATCCTGCGACAAAGCCAATGCTTCCGCTTCTTCCTCTGTCTCCGCACAAACAACAAAAATACAAACGAAGGATCGAGGTTTTTCCATCGTTTCAGATGGGGAAAAATTTTCACGGTAAGTGCGCATTGCAGCAGTACCATTCGCGGGGTCAATAAAATGTCCAAACACAAACCCCATCCCTAATTCTGCTGCATTTCTTGCTCCACGTTCTGATAAGCCTAATACCCAAAGCGGCGGCACTTTTTCAATTCTCGGCCCGGCCTTTACTAATCGAAACTCGTGGTCCTGCGGTAAAGAATGATGTAAAAATCCTTGTAAGTCGAAAAGCTGTCTCGGAAACTCATCAAGACCTTTATATAGATGATCCATCAATGCTTTGCGCGTTTTAGGAGAACCGCCTAGGGATCGTCCTACACCGATATCTATTCTATCCGGGAAAAATGCCTCCATTGTTTTCGCATTCTCCGCAATTTTATATGGGCTATACTGCGGCAGTAAGATTCCGCCGGACCCGACCCGTATGCGGTTCGTAACCGAGGCAATTCTCGTCATCAGAATTTCAGGAGAAGCGCTGGCAAGTCCAATCGTATTATGATGCTCTGCCACCCAGTAACGATGAAGCCCTAGTCGTTCTGTCCACTTCGCAAGCTCCAATGTATGCTCCAGTGCTTCTTCATGCGTCTCACCACTGGATACAGGTACTTGATCCAAGACACTTAATTTCATCGTTGACCCGCTCCTTTCCTCCAGTTTACATGAAGCCACATGTATTTAACGAAAAATGTGCTTGCTGCAATCACGGGAAAATGATAAAACACCTCGGTAAACTCCTTATTTCATTTAGATATGATGAATTCCAGATAATCTATATCAAACAACCTGCCATCTTTTGAATAGACAGTGGCGATTATTGAACAAAGCAGTGCACTCCTTTATCCTCACGATGTCCAGCAGTTTAGGCACCTTGAACTAGGTAAATAGTAGTAAGAAAAAATAAACTATACTAAATAGACTTTAAATTTACAATATATTAACTATAGCTTTATATTAAGTTATCATTTCTCTGTTAATCTACTAATAGATTCTCAGACATTCTATCATCCGGACAGTCTTGGTGACATCGCTACATCAGGCAAAGCTTGATGAGGCGTTCACATATATCAATTTTATTTAGGGAGGAATCATGATGGGCATCAAAAAGCAATTGGGCATGGGCATGGCAACAGCAGCACTTGGATTAACGTTAATTGGAGGGGGGACATTCGCTTACTTTAGTGACAACGAGGAAACAAACAACACATTCGCTGCAGGTACGCTCGATTTATCAGCAGAACCGACGGAGATCATTGAAGTGGATAATATGGCTCCGGGAGATTCCATGGTTCGCGATTTTGAACTGCAGAACAACGGTACACTCAACATCGATACGGTATATTTGGAAACCGGTTATACCTATAGCGATACGGAAGGCGATGATTTTGGCGAACATATCGAAGTAGAGTTTCTCTATAACGCGGATAATCTCGATGAGGTTATTTATCAAACTACATTAGCAGAGCTGCAGGACATGACACCGGAAGCAATCAATGAGCATGTTTTCTATCCGGCTATTGGTGATGATGGCTTGCCTGCAGGGGAATCTCATGATTTCATCGTGCAGTTTAACTTCCTGGACAACGGAGAAGATCAAAATCATCTCCAAGGTGCTTCCTTAAACCTGGAGTGGACGTTTGTTGCAACACAAGGTGACGGACAAGAATTATAAGAAAAACTGTTTTCTAAAAAGATGTGTTGTCTTTGAAACAGACACCAGGTTAAATATCTTTACTGGCACCACCACCGGAAATTGAAATATATCCGAGTTGCGGGCCAGTCAGCTGAAAAATTGTGAAAACACCTAGAACATATAGTACATGAAACCAATGATAAAAAAATGAAACAATTACCAAGTAATTAGCAAGTAGTACTGTAATTCTATCTCTGTCTATTAAACTGAGAATCTCAAGGAGGAATTTAAATGAATATTGGAAAGTCTATTGTTGCAGGAGCATCTATACTTGCGTTGTCTATCGCCCCTTTACAGTCTGTATTTACATCGGCAGAGAACCCATCTTCCGATAATGACCATGAAGCAGTGCAAAATGTCATTTTTATGATTCCAGATGGCTACGCAACGAGTTATTCATCGAATTATCGTTTGTATAAAGAAGGTGATGAACCAATATGGGATGACATGCTTACCGGAATGATGAAAACTGTTTCTGCTGATAACGCTATTACAGATTCTGCAGCTGCAGGGACCGCAATGGCGACAGGGAAAAAAACAAACAATGGCATGATAAGTATGTCTCCGGACGGTGAAGAACTGGAAACCATATTGGAAGCGTCTAAAGATGCGGGGAAATCTGCAGGGATAGTGGCTACTTCAACTATTACCCATGCGACCCCGGCAGTGTTTGCTTCACATACGGAAGCACGTAATGACGAACACTTAATTGCACCCCAATTTTTAGATAATGAAGTCGATGTTATTTTCGGAGGCGGAAAAAATATTTTTCTTCCTGATTCTGAGGGTGGAGAACAAGATGAGCGCCATTTAATTAATGAATTTAAAGAAGCTGGTTATCAGTTTGTAGAGAATAGGGATGAATTACTGGAAAATGAGTCTGATAAAGTGCTTGGTTTATTTGCTGATGATGCTTTGGCACCCGAGTTAGAGCGTGATCAAACTGACGAACCGAGTCTAGCAGAGATGACAGAATCTGCGATTGAAGCACTCGACCAGAATGATGAAGGTTTCTTTTTAATGGTAGAGGGAAGCCAGATCGATTGGGCGGGTCATGCCAATGATGCAGCTTGGGCGATGAGTGATACAGAAGCTTTTGAAGAAGCAGTTACTACTGCTGTCGAGTATGCGGATCAGGATGGAGAGACGCTCATTGTGATGGCTGGAGATCATGATACAGGCGGAATGACTGTAGGTGGTTATGACACAGGGGATACGCAGTTAGAGATCCTCCATGATGTAGAAAATACCGGCGGTTATATTGCTGGTCAATTGAATAGCGATAGAAGCAATGTAAGAGATATTATGATCGAATATGCAAATATTGAAATCACAAATGATGAAGAGGAAGCCATTAGAACTTCCGATGCACCGGACCTGGAAATTAACCATATCATCAGTAATTACGCAGGGGTGGGTTGGTCAAGCTATAGCCACACCGGTCAAGAGGTTCCGCTTTTTGCTTACGGCCAAGAATCTGATTTATTCACAGGGCTCTTAGATAACACGGATATACCTAAATTAATGGCTGAAGCAATGGATATTTCTTTAGGGGATGCGCAAGAACCAGTTGAACCTTCTGTCGAACAAATGCAAACACAGGTTGATGAATTTTCAGCTGATGGAGATATTGCAAATGAGGAAACAGCCAGGCATTTGCAGACACACTTAACTTCTGTAGGTCATTATGAAGAAACCGGATCAACAGATAAAGCCCTTAAACATATGAATGGCTTTAAAACGTTATTGGGACAGCAGAAAGAGAATGAATTAATTTCAGAGAATGCATATGACTCCCTTCATAAAGGGGCAGATGGCCTGATTGAACAATGGGGATAGTGATTTAGATTTAACAAGAAACATCCCTTGCAGCAGAATGTGAATTGCTGCAAGGGATGTTTTTTTACAACAAAAAATAGATTTAAAGCAAGCGTGAAAGCCGAATCAAAGTTTTATTTCCTCAGCATTTAACGCAGTCCCAAATCTTTTCGGTGGGACGAGCATTTGCGCAGCCCCAGGCATCCAATCATTTCCGCAAAATCTTCTCCATTGTCTTTCCCTTTGCTAACTCATCGATTAGCTTATCCAAATAGCGAATTTCCTGCATCGTTGGTTCTTCGATATCTTCAACGCGGACACCGCAGATCACACCTTTGATCAAAGCTCTCGAAGGATGCAGCCCGGGAGCTTCTGAAAAAAAGGTCTCAAAGTCCGTCTGTTTTTCCAGCTGCGTTTCTAACGCTTCCTGGTTATATCCAGTCAACCAACGGATAATTTCATCTACTTCTGATTTCGTACGCCCTTTTTTCTCCGCCTTCGTCACATAATGGGGATAAACTTTTGCGACACTCATTGTATAAATCTTATGTTTGGTCATGATACATCCTCGTTTATAAGTTTTCCTTTATTCTATCATAAAAAACAGATAGGTTTGTCGATGGATAAGAATCAAAGTATGTTAAAATTTATAAAACATAAGTAGTGTAGTTTCTGAGAATGAGAGGGATAATAAATGCATATTCGTGAAATGGATGAAAAGGACAATCAAGCCATGGAACAAATCATCAAACGTTCATTGGAGTCATTTACCTTGGATATCCCGGGCACCGCCTATTTTGACCCCCAACTAAGCAGGCTAAGGCAATTTTACAAAAAACTGCCAAATGCAAGGTACTGGGTTGCAGTGAATAATGAAAATGAGGTGGTAGGTGGCGTAGGTATTGCCCCGTTTGCAGGAAAGCCAGAGACTTGCGAACTGCAAAAGCTTTATATTACACCGGCATACCAAGGCAGGGGATTTGCTAAAAAATTGATGAAAACAGCACTCGACTTTGCGGGCAATCATTATACATACTGTTATTTGGAAACAATGGAGAAGCTCCAGACATCCAACCGTCTCTACAGCCAATTAGGTTTCCGAGAACTTGACAGCGCACTGGAAGGATCCGAGCATGGTACAATGGATACCTGGTTTTTAAAAAATTTATCGTAAAAAGCTGCCACCCCCCCCATTCTCGATTAAAAAAACTTCGATAATTTTCGGGAAGTGACATCTTTACGATCGGGCGAGCATTCAGCGCAGCCCCAGGCACTGCTATACTAAACTTGAGAAGGGACAGTGCTTTTTCTATACTGTCTGTTTCCCACTCAGCTGATGTTTCTCCATAAATCCATTCAATACTTCGTTTAGATCCGGACCATCGATTTCATTTAAATCATAGTGCACCCGTGTAGTCGGTTTATTGATGGAAATAACACGGCTCAAGTCGATTGGTGTACCGATAATTACCGCATCGCAATCTGCCTGGTTAATCGTATCTTCCAAATCCTGCAGCTGCTGCTCTCCGTACCCCATTGCCGGCAATACATTACCGATATGGTCGTATTTGTTCAGCGTATTTTTCAGTGTACCTGCCGCATATGGACGCGGGTCAACAATCTCCTTGGCACCAAGACGTTCCGCTGCCACAGTCCCTGCACCCAGTTTCATTTCCCCATGTGTCAGGGTCGGTCCGTCTTCCACGATTAACACACGTTTTCCGGTAATGCTGTCCGGCTGATCTACCGTGATCGTCGACTCTGCTTTTATAATCGTGCTGTTAGGATTGGTGGCCTTAACATTATTTTCCACCGTTTGAACAGCTGCTTCTTCTGCACTATCCACTTTGTTAATAATATTCACATCACTTGTTCTCAAGTTCACTTCCCCCGGGTAATATTTCAGCTCATGACCAGGGCGATGCGGGTCAAGCACGTTAATTGCCAAATCAGCGTCAAAGAAAGAGAAATCATTATTCCCGCCATCCCATAAAATAACGTCACAGCCATCCGGGTCATTTTCAGCCGCTGCTAAAATTTCCGCATAATCCACACCGGCATACACAATATTTCCGCGTGCCACATGTGGCTCATACTCTTCCATTTCTTCAATGGTACAGTTATGTTTCTTCAGGTCCTCGACATTTGCAAAACGCTGCACCCGCTGTGCATTTAAATCCCCGTAAGGCATTGGATGTCTCACAGCAATTACTTTTAAGCCCTGCTCCAGGAGATTTTCAATGACCTTCCTTGATGTTTGGCTTTTCCCGGTTCCCGTTCGTACCGCACAAACGGAAATAACCGGCTTTTTGCTTTTTAACATCGTTTGGTTTGGACCGAGCAATGTGAAGCTGGCACCAGCTGCATTAACGATCGCACTCATGCCCATCACCGTATCATAACTCACATCACTATATGCAAAAACACATTCATCTACCTGGTGTTCTTTTACCAATTCCGGTAATTGCTCCTGTGGATAGATTGGTATTCCATCCGGATACAATTCACCTGCCAATTCAGCCGGATATTTCCGCCCATCGATATCTGGAATTTGTGCCGCTGTAAAAGCAACTACATTATATGTCCCATTATCACGATAATACGTGTTAAAATTGTGAAAGTCTCTGCCTGCCGCGCCAATAATAATAACATTCTTTCTTTCCATAGCAATCGCTCCCGTTATTAAAAGTTGATTATAATTATAACTAAAAATGTATAATTATGCAATGGTGCCTTTAAACTTTTTTGGTGCCTGGATAAAGACGGCCATGATACCCCTTCCTCCGCCCCACGTTCATTCCCAAGCAAGTTTGGGGAAACACCTTATACAAATTATATGGGAAGGTTGGGATAAACATGAAGGCTGTAACATTTCAGGAAAAGTGGCCAGGAAGCAAAAAAAGGGGATCGTGTCGTTATTCCATTCAACGACGGGTGCGGTGATTGTTTCTTTTGCAACCACCAGATGGAAAGCCAGTGCGATAACTCCAATCCACACGGGGAACCCGGCGGCTTATTCGGATTTGGCGGTGATTTCGGGAATCATCCCGGCGGCCAGGCAGAATATTTACGCGTTCCTTATGCAGACTTTACGTCATTTAAAGTGCCTGCATCAAATGAATTGGAAGATGAACAGCTATTATTATCTGACGTGATCCCTACTTCCTGTTGGAGCGTGGAACATAGCAACGTTAAAAAGGGGATACGGTCATTGTACTGGGCAGTGGTCCTATTGGGCTGATGACACAAAAATTCGCCTGGCTGAAGGGAGTAAAACAGGACACAAATTATACAAAATAAGGGTCTAAAAAAATCTCCCACAAGTACTTGACTCAATCCAATTTTTCCGAAAGGTTGATACGCAAAGCTACAGACCTAAAGGATTAACTTTACTCCCACGGTGGCTGAGCTACCTCAATTTGGAGGTTAATTAACATGGTTAAACAACAAGATTCTGTAAAGTTACGTCATCTTGATGAAGAATGGATTGAATTGACGAGAACTGCAAAGCACAATGGGCTTACACTGACGGAAATTCGATGTATTCTGAATAACTTAAAATACGCGTCAATAAATAAATCTAGAACAGGATAATTTTTGGCCCGTATGAATACAAGCGCATCAAGTTCTGAGGAAATGAAGATTCCCTAGTACCAATTTGCAAAAAATAAAATAAAAACGGAGAGGTATATTACTACCTCTCGATTAATAATTGGCTAAATAAATATACGTCATGGATTTTGCATGCATGGATGAGTAATCTTCACCTATTCATCTAATCTATTAAATGACTTTCACCTAGAATGGAAAGTATGGATGCCTCTGTTGTGCCTTGCCACCTATCAAGTAAAAGATCTGCATCACTGTTGAGTCTTCTATAAGCTTCATTACCAATGGAGCCTTGATCTTGCTGGTGATCAAGTAAAACTTTAAAACCATTTAAATGCCTGACCATTTTCCCGGCATCTTCTTGCTGTTCATAAATTTCCAGCGCAGCTAAATGGTTATCTAATATACGCGCATCACTGGCATTCTCAAATTGGCCTTCTTCTGTAAAGCGCCCCATCACAACATCCCTCATATCAGTAATGTTGTCTGTCCAATACCTGGGGATTTCTGTAGCAAAATCATCACCATTCAAATCATTAATAGACCCGTCAGCCATGGCAGCAATCATCCCCCATAACCCGTTTTCCACACGATCTACCAGGTCTTGATCATAGCGATATTGAGGCTGTTGACCAGGCATTTCGAATAGGACAGTTGCTGAACCATTAAGCGCGAATGAAGATCTGGCTTGTCCAGGAAAATCACGTTCCTGAAAAGCGATATACTGAGCTACACCAGTCTCCTCTTTATCTGAGAACTCCTGCACCCCAAGCGCCGCAGCTAATGCATAACGTTTTGATTTATCCATATCCAATGGATAATCATCATATTTTGTGCTATCGTCCGGTCCTAATGGCGGAGGGTCTATCGCAATGGTGACTTCCTCACTTGATTTATTAAGCTTCGGTGTCCCCATGTGGTGAAGATCTATAAAAAGCTCTACTACACCGAACTCTTCTTGCAGCTCCACGTAAAGATCTCTCATCATTTGAGACTCTGGCGTTATGAAGAATCCAAAATCAAGTGTGTTTCCAGGTAAATCTTCTGCTGCAACTTCATAGTCTAAGTCAGCATGAAAATCACGGTTGATATCAAAGCCGCCATTCCTTTGATTATAGTACCAGGCAGGATCAGCACCTTCTAAATGCGGGTAAGTAGAAACTACATCATCCCACGGAAAGATACTATGTCTTTGCGGTATCTCGAGGCCATCCACGTTTAAGCGTGGAAGGGTAACTATAGTCACCTCGTCACGAACTAATTGAGCGAATGAGTCATCACTGGTTCCAAGGTAATCCAGTATTTCCACAATTGCCTCGGCACCGCTTTTCTCATTACCATGGATGCTGCTGTTAATATATATTACTTGGTCTCCTGTACCTACACGGGCAGACATTATTTCATTTCCTTGCTGTGAAAACCCAGCAACATCAACCTCTACCCTTCCATCACTAGCTTCCTCGATGTCGTCTAGCTTTTGAAGAAATTCATCATTGGTCATCCAATCTCTTTCCGTATCAGCCGATGCTTCACTCACTGGAACCAACACAATCAGGAAAATTGCAGCAAAAAACATACATTGTTTCCAGATATTTTTCTTCATCATAGTCTCCATCATCATATCCTCCTTAAAATTTCACAAAATGTGTATTAGTAACAAATACAGCAGTTTTACGATGTATCCCTATAATATATTTTCATAGATTCCCTCCCTGTTATTTAAGCGTTTCTATTATGCCTAGTATCATAGATGTGTTTATACACTTTGAATAAAATAAATATACAATAGACTGAAAATAGTCTGAGATTAAAGAGCGAGAATATCTTATTCAGCCTTTCTTTTAGCTTCCTCTTCAGCTTCCACATATCTTGACTGCCCTTTAAGTTCCCCTTCCGTACCTGCTACAACTACGGAAGCAGAAGCATCTCCAATGATGTTAACCGTTGTCCTGAACATATCAAGGATACGATCAATACCAGCGATTAAAGCAATTCCCTCAAGCGGCATGCCAATCGTCGTTAAAACCATTGCAAGCATAATCATTCCAGCACCTGGCACCCCTGCCGTACCAATGGAAGCGAGAACCGTCATAATGACGACTGTAGCAAGTTGCATTATCGTTAATTCGAGACCATAGAACTGAGCAATAAAGACAACGGCAACCCCTTGATAAATAGCTGTTCCATCCATGTTGACTGTTGCTCCTAATGGCAGGACGAAACTACTTATTTTATTGGATACGCCTAAATTTTCCTGTGTATTTTTCATCGTTACTGGCAATGTACCTGCGCTGCTCGCTGTACTGAATGCAACAACAGCAGCCGGTATAATCCCTTTAAAGAACTTGAGTGGATTCATTTTTGCAAATACTTTTACGGCTGAAGAATAAACGAATATCGCATGTAACAGACAAGCAATCCCTACTGCTAAAATAACTTTTGAAAGCGGCAACAATACCGATGCTCCATACTGCCCAATAATCGGTGCAACAAGCCCTAGAACCCCAATTGGTGCAAAACGCATGATGACACTCGTGACCCAAAACATGATTTCAGCAAAGCCATCAAAAAAGCGATGAACAGGATCAGCCTTTTTTCCGACAACTGTAATGGCCAACCCAATAAAGATGGCAAAGAAAATAATTTGCAGAATATTACCCTCTGTTAAAGCGCCAAATGGATTTTCAGGCACGATATTAAGAAATGTTTGAATAACTCCTTCTGATTCATTCACTTGTACTTCCTCTGTTGATGATACGTCGATGGATAAGCCTTCACCTGGTGATATAATAAACGCTAAACCCAATCCAATGGTAATAGCCACAGCTGTTGTCATTAAATAATAACCAATTGTTTTTGAGCCGACTCTTCCTAATGATTTCATGTCACCAATGCTTGCTATTCCAATAACAAGCGTAGCAAGAATTAATGGCGCAATAATGAAATTAATCAAGCGTAAAAATAAATCGCCTAATGGGGCTAATATTTCAATTGATTCACCAAAAATGATCCCAAGAATGATGGCAATGACAAATGCAATTAAAATTTGCATCAATAAATTCCCTTTTAAAATCTTCATAATTCCCCTTCCCCTGTTATTAAATTTTTCTTAGCATTACTTCGTTCCCGTTCCATCTACCCTCCCTATTAAATATAGAGACGCTCCAAAATCAAAAAGTAATCGCTTACTTTTTCAGATAGCCTAAATATTTAGAAATATTTGGAATTCATTTACATTAATAGATTCTTTCTGCTATTATAAAATGTAAACTACACCAATAAACGGAAAACTACAAAAAAACGTATTTTGAATTTTTAAGGAGGCAATAATATATTGGTTCCTTCTATAAATAATAATAGATATCTCTTTTTTTATATGCTGGTATTAATTCCTATAGCAGGTGAATTGAACTTTTATCCTTTTAACGACTCTTTTCGTGTCAGCTTTGGCATGCCGACATTTTTCTTTTTATTATTTATATCGCATAAAAAAATTCCCGCTATCCTTTCCGGGATTATCGCTGGAATATCTGTTGTATTTTTTCGTATTTTGCTCGACGCTTTTCATTATGATCTCTTGTATTTATTTCAACAGCACTACCCTACCTTTTATTATTACTTTACTTTTGGCTGTCTGTTTTATATGACAAGGGCTAAGCATTATATTCATCGATCTATTCTCATTAGTATGCTGGGAACATTATTTGATATTTTAGCCAGTTTAGGGGAGTTATTATTCCAATACTTGGCATTTAACTCAATGATAGTGTTTGAGGACATGCAGAAAATAAGCATTATAGCTGTTTTTCGGAGCTTCTCTACGGTGGGCTTATTAAATTTATTAATACTTTATAAAACGCGTTTAAGACAAGAAGAAATAGAAAAACAAAACAACCAGCTCACTTTAGTTATTTCTAATTTATATGAGGAATCCATTAATTTACAAAAAACGTTAATAAGTAGTGAGGCTATTACAAAAGACGCCTATCATTTATATTACACTCTGAAGAACATGCCATCTTTGAATCCTGAAAATAAAACTGACTTAGCTCAAAAGGCTCTGAAAATTGCCGGCGAGACACATGAGATTAAAAAGGATAATCAAAGGATACATTCCGGACTCTCCAGGCTTATCACAGACAAAAGTTTTTCGGAGTATATGGAAATAAACAAACTAATAGATATCGCCTTAAAATCTAATAGAAAATATGCAAATGCATTAGGAAAAGACATTACTATTTCATCATCTATTCAAGAAGACCATTCCTATTATCATGTATATCAGATTCTCTCCATCATAAATAATATACTCGCAAATGCGATAGAGTCTATGAGAGATTCCGGCAGCGTAGCTATACATGTAAGCAGGGAACAAAATGTAATTGAATTTCAAATCAAAGATAATGGTCCCGGTATTCCACAAAATCAAATACATTTAGTTTTCAAACCTGGATTTACAAATAAATATGATCATGATGGCAGATCATTTACTGGTATTGGGCTTACTTATGTAAAGGGATTGGTGGAAAGTCTTGAGGGTGAAATTTCATTGCAAAGCAGTGTCGGGAAAAGAAGTGGAACTTCCTATAAAATACGATTACCCATTAAAAACATAACATGGAAAGGCGGGTGATATCATGCTATTTTATATCGTGGATGATGATGAAGGCACACGTGCCATGTTAACCGAAATTATAGAAGATGGCGATTTAGGGGTAGTGATAGGTGAGGCAGAGAATGGTTCTATGCTCGATGAACGACTTTTCACATCAGGAAAGGTAGATATTTTGTTAATTGACTTATTAATGCCGAATAAAGATGGGATTGAAACTGTCCATGACATAAAGCCCATATTTAAAGGAAAAACGATTATGATTTCCCAGATTGAATCAAAAGAATTGATTGCGCAGGCATATTCCCATGGTATTGCCTACTTTATCATTAAACCAATCAATAAAATAGAAGTGCTATCAGTAATTAAAAACGTGACAGAAAACATTCATTTGGAGAAATCAATATATAATATCCATAAGTTAGCGGGAGATACACTTCCAGGCCATCCTGCACCAAAAGAAAATAATGCTTTCGCACAAGATTTCACATCATACGCCCAGTTGCTTTTATCAGAAGCAGGTATAGTAGGCGAAAATGGGTATCAGGATTTATTGGATATTTTAGATTATCTTTTTAAATATGAAGAAGAAGAAACACTGAATCATGGCCTCCCTCACTTAAAGGACATTTCTTTAGAGCTGGCAAAAGAAAAAAAAGGACCATCATCTCAAAAAGAATTAAAACGCGAGATAAAAGCTTCTGAACAGCGTATCCGCAGGGCTGTTTATCATTCATTGACTCACTTTGCTTCCCTTGGGTTAGATGATTTTATGAACCCATCATTTGAAAAATATGCATCCAAGTTTTTTGACTTTGCCGTAGTACGAAAAAGAATGGATGAAATAGGAAATAAGAAACCACTATCATCTCCGCAAATACGAGTTAATACAAAAAAATTCATTCAAGTTTTATATTTTGAGACCAAGCGGTTAATGGAAGAAACATAAGGGGAATTGAATGATTTTCAGCCTTCATAACTCTCGATCGTTAGTAGTAGAAGGAGCGTTGTGAGGGCTGTTTTCTGGTAGTCTCTAAACTGTGAGTTGAAATAGAGAAATAAAATTCTATTTATGATGTTATTTATAGCCGTAACCCTTTTTTAGTTCCTCTACTTCCTGTTTTAAACGATCAATCTCTTTGTTCAATGCCACATAGTCTTTAGTAACCGTGTCCAGGAACCCATCAACATCATATTGATTATAACCTCGAAAGGATTGTCTAAAGCGTGCTTCCATAACATCATTTGCAGATAAATTAACTTGATCACTCATCATTCCACCACCTCAAATGATCAATTTCATTCTAGTTTATTTAATAATCATAATGTAAAAATTATAATTCCTATGAGCTTGTTATACCATTTAAGGGGGGAAGCGTCAATTAAACCTAAAATATAAAAAAAGGCGTGCTATATGAACATTATTCTGGTTATCACAAACCTATCTTTATTTCTTTTTGCATTCTTCTTTTCTATCAGGGAATCCTTCATTTCTTCCAATATTTCCAATTTCAAGGGAAAACAGGCTAGAACGGTAAATTATGACTTGCTTACTATTGATGATGCGGGAGACTAAGATGTATCAAATCATTGCTTGAGATGCTGAAAACAACGCAGCTGATCATTTAACGAACGCCTCTATCTTTACGAAAATTTTGTGGCGGGGAAGGCCTGACCCCATTATTAAAAGGAGGCCCTAAAAAGGCCCCCTGCTTCTTTTTTTAACATATTAAACTGTTTTTGGTACTAACTTGAAGCAGCGTTTGTAGATCCATTGGTAATCTTTTTCAGTAAGATCACGCGGGTTACCAACTGTTTGCGGATCGTTCATTGCTTCTTTTGAAAGACGATCAATCATGTCAGATGAAACACCTTGTTTTTCCAGATTAGGAATATCTAAGTCTTCTTCTAGTTTGTACATTTCTTTAACAGCTGCTTTTGCCGCTTCTTCTGTTGTCATATGGAAGGTATCCACACCTAGTGCTTGTGCAATGCGTGCAAATTTAGCTGGATGACCTTTCCAATTATATTCCATTACAGGTCCCATCATTGTTGCTACAGCTTGACCATGTGCCACTGGAATAATTCCACCAAGTGTTTGGGACATTGCGTGTGCCGCACCAGCAGATTCACTACCGTATGATAGACCAGCTAACATAGCAGCTTGTGCCATACCGTAACGTGCTTCTAAGTCGCCACCGTCAGCATACGCACGACGAATGTATTTGCCTACATACTCAATTGCTAACAATGCAACCGCATCTGTTACAGGTTGAGCATAATGCATTGTGTAGCATTCAATTGCATGTGCTAGTGCATCAATACCTGTCATTGCTGTTACATGAGGGGGCATGGATACATGCAGTTCAGGATCAAGAATCGTTAAGTATGCTGCAATTAATGGTCCCCCAGTGTTGAATTTAAATTCCCGCTCTTCATCAGTGATAACTGCCCATTGTGTTACTTCAGAACCTGTTCCAGCAGTAGTTGGAATTGTTGTTAATGGTGGAATACGGTTTTCTAAAGGTTTTTTACCTTCTGCGGCTTCATAATCAAGTACTGAACCTTCGTGTGTTGCTTCTACCCCAATACCTTTTGCTGTATCCATCGAGCTTCCGCCGCCAACTGCAACCAGGCCATCACAGCCTTGTTCTTTAAATACTTTAGCGCCTTCAGCAATCAAACGTACTGGAGGGTTAGGTTCTACTTTATTAAAGACAATAACTTCAACACCAGCCTCTTGTAAATGTTTTTCAACAGGGGCAGTAACACCAGCTTGATAGATTCCTGGATCTGTTACTAAAAGTGCTTTTGTAACACCAAGGTTTTTTACTTCTTCACCGATATGTTTGATAGATCCAATACCATGTTTGATTGTTGTTGGAATTTCAAAGGTATGAAATTTATGCATATGTTCTACTTTCATGTTTAAACTCATAATGTTAATCCTCCTGGTTATCTATAATTATTATATTTATAAGTCCTATTTTACCTGTTTACCTAAAACCAATGTATTGGTTCAGGTTTTAAGTTATGGAAGATATGTTTCGTTTCTTGATATTCTTCCAAACCTAGTTTACCTAATTCACGGCCAATTCCTGATTGTTTAAAGCCTCCCCAAGGCGCATGCGGGAAGTATAGGTTAAATTCATTGATCCAAACCGTTCCCATGCGCATTTTCGCAACACATCGTTCCGCTTTAGCAATGTCATTTGTCCAAACACCACCGGATAGACCATAGATAGAATCGTTGGCAAGATGAATAGCTTCTTCTTCTGTTCTAAATTTTTCTACCGTTATAACTGGTCCGAATCCTTCATTTTGTACCACCTTCATTTCAGTCGAACAGTTTGTCAGAATCGTTGGCAGGTAGAAAAAGCCATGTTGCAGTGATGGGGCTTTCGGGCGTTTTCCCCCAGCTGCGATTGTAGCACCTTCCTTTATTCCTGCTTCTACGTAATTCTCAACTTTAATTAAGTGTTCCTCGGAAATAAGTGGTCCCATTTGGGTATCTTCCTCGAAACCACTTCCCATTTTGATGTTTTCGACACGTTGTACAAGTGCATCAACAAAATCGTCATGAATGCTTTCTTCTACAATTAAACGTGTGCCTGCTGAACAAATTTGTCCAGCATGGAAAAATACAGCGTTTAATGCCTGATCAATTGCAGTGTCCAAATCAGCATCTGCAAATACTACATTTGGATTTTTCCCGCCAAGTTCAAGTGCTATTTTTTTCACATTCACACTTGAGGCCTGCATGATTTTTTTACCGGTTTGAATACCACCAGTAAAAGAAATTAAGTCAACGTCTGTATTCGATGAAAGCTCTGCACCTACTGTATCCCCAGCACCCAATACTAGGTTAGCAACACCTTTAGGCACACCGGCTTCTTCCAATAATTCAAATACTTTCACATGTGTTAAAGGTGTAATTTCACTAGGTTTGATTACTAATGTATTCCCTGTTACTAATGCTGGAGCCAATTTCCATGATGCTTGTAACAATGGATAATTCCATGGTGTGATTTGACCACAAACACCAACAGGCTCTTTTACGACTTTACTTATGGAGTTTGGGATTGGTGAGTCAATGATCTCGCCACCGTCTTTATCCGCTATTTCCGCATAATAACGGAACACTCCAGCAATATCGTCCATATCTCCACGGCTTTCCTCCATTGTTTTTCCTGTATCTAATGTTTCCAATTGTGCTAGCTCTTCACGATCCCTTTCAATTAAGTCCGCGATTTTATGAACAATTTCCCCCCGATCAATTGCAGGGATTGTTGCCCATGCACCGTTATCAAATGCAACTCTTGCAGCAACGATTGCTTTTTTAGCATCTTCCTCATTTCCTTCTGCAGCAATCGCAATAACTTCCTGATTATAGGGGTTAATGATTTCTCTCGTTTTATTGGAAATTGCTTCTATCCATTGCCCATTAATATATTGTTTTTTTATATCCAACATAATCCCTCCTCTTAACTTAAATTAAATTTGTTAAGAAAACACTTAACGTTCCAAACAAAGTTAAATTTAACATGCAGTATCCTTTTTGTCAAAAAGAGGTTTTTATTTTAATTTTTCTCTAGAAAATAATCATTTTTTTATATAATAATGTAGCTTTTCGATAAGCAATTCAGTATACATGTTTTTTTCCATAAATATCTACGATCCTCATTTGACGATAACATTTACTTACGTTATGGTGTAAAAGTATAAAGTATGTTAATAACATTAAATTTTTATTTAATAATATTAACAAAAATACTTTCCATGGAGCATCGCTATATACTTCCAGTTAATGGTCCTTGTATTGAAGGGGGTGAATTAGGTTTTGAATCTTAGTGCACAGCAATACAATCAGACCATAAATAAATCCTTTTCACGTATAAGAAAAGGGGGGTAGAAAATGGCTAAATGTATAATCAATGAACAAGCATATGACATTGATGGAATACTCTTTGATAAAGACGGAACGCTTATTGAATTTAGCTCGTTATGGGTTACTTGGGCAGAGAAATTTATCCTGAGCATTATGTCTAAAGCCAAATTACCTGAAAAGGATCAACACAGATTAGCAGATGCCATTGGATTTCAATTTGATCAGGGGAAATGGGACCCAAAAGGTCCATTATGTATTGGTTCCTTAGATGAGCTGATCACCATTGGCGCATTACATTTATACCAAAATGGTTTTGCGTGGAATGAAAGCTTGGAGATAGTAACAAATGCACAGATGAAAGTTGACCAATTAAAAGAGTGGAAGAAAACGATCAATCCAGTTAGTGGTTTACGAACTTTTTTGCAGAAAGCAGACAGTCACTACCTGAAGCTTGGCGTGGTGACTTCCGATAATCAGCAACAAGCATTAAGTCACCTGCAGGAACTGGAAATTGATTCCTATTTTAATAGTGTTATTGGACATGACCAAGTAATGCAAGGTAAACCATTTCCAGATATGGTGTACAAAGCTTGCAAGGATATGATGATTGAGCCAGAACGTGCAATCATCATAGGCGATTCGAACGGCGATATGATACTTGGAATGAAAAGTAATACTGTCGCAAGTATTGGCATCGCTGCAGAGTCAAGTTCAGAAACAGATCATTTAACTAACGCTGATCATGTTATTCATAACTATGATTCTATTACATTTGAAGAAAAATAAAAAAGGGGTTTTTATTGTAATGAAGAAATTTTTATTTGTACTATTTATCCTAACGATATCTATTACGTTAGCTGCCTGCGGCGATAGTTCAGGTACTGATGAAAGCAGTTCAGACGACTCGAATAAAGAAATTGATGTCTATTCACATAATGATTCAGAAGAGATGCAAGATTTTGTAGCAGATTTACAAGCAGAAACAGGAATTGATGTGAACGTGTTACGTCTTTCCAGTGGAGAAGGCTGGAGCAGGATTGACTCTGAAGCACCAGACTTTGGTGCTGATATGCAATGGGGTATGTTACACAGTATTGCTTTAAGAGCTGAAAAGGAAGATTATTTGGAGCCATATGAATCTCCAACATGGGACGATGTTCCAGACCATTTTAAAGATGAGGAAGGAAAATGGTATGGCTGGTCTTACTGGTTTAACTTATTAGCTGTTAACGAAGAAATTGTTGAAGATAAAGGGCTGGATGTTCCGGAGTCATGGGAGGATTTACTCGACCCGCAATATAAGGGAGAAATTGTTCTGCCAGATCCAGGCACTTCAGGTACATCTTATTTATTTATGTCCGCTATTATGCAAATTATGGGTGAAGAAGAAGGTTGGGAATACCTGGAGCAACTTGATAATAATGTTGGACAATACACAAAATCTGGTGACGCACCAGCACAAATGGTTTCCCAAGGTGAATATGCAATCGGGATTACATGGGACCAAGCCGTATACAACCGTATTGATGAAGGGTACCCACTAAAAGCCGTTTATCCTTCAGAAGGGGTTGGATATGACCTTGATGTTATTTGGATGTTCAAAGATACGGAAAACCGTGAAACAGTAGAAGAAGTAATTGATTTTATTGGATCAGAAAAAGGTATGGAAAGTTCTGCTCAACATCGTTCCATGGTAACGAAACCAGATATCGAAGGAACGGTTGATGGAATTGAAGAACATTTAATTGATTATGATGCAGAGTGGGCAGAAGAGAACCGTGACCGACTCATGAGTGAATGGCGTGAGAGATTTTCTGACTAAGGAGGTATAATTTTGGAATCTATGCAACCTTCCAATATTCAGCCAAAACCGTCTCTATCAACATGGAGACGGTTCTGGGCTGAACCATGGTTTGCTATTTTAACCATTATATTAGCACTCGCAATTTTATTATTTATTGTTGCTCCAGTTTTTGCGGTACTATTAAAAAGTATTGGTATTGGAAGCGGCAGCTTAACCCTGGACTATTATAAAGCGTTCTTTCAAAGATCTTATTATTTAGAAGCACTTTACAATAGCGTCCTATCTTCAGCGATTACAACATTAATTGTTGTAACGATTAGTATCATCGTCTCTATGTATGTAACAAGATCGAATAGTATCTTTGCAAAATCTTATAGAGGTATTGCTTTATTACCACTTGTCGCCCCTCCATTTATTTTTTCACTAGCTTTAATTATATTATTTGGCAGAAGTGGTGTTGTCACAAACTTCTTTGGTGATCTATTTGGAACGGAATTTAGTATTTATGGTTTTTGGGGAGTAGTACTAGCGCAAATTATTGGTTATTTTCCAATCGGCTTTATGCTAGTCGAAAGTACATTTCGTAATATGAATGCAAATTTGGAACACGCCTCACAAGACTTGGGTGCCAACCAATGGAAAACACTTGGTGGTATTACCTTGCCACTGGCAAAATCAGGCATTATTAAAGCCGGCTTACTTGTGTTTGTTATGGCACTTGCTGACTTCTCGAATCCGCTTATTATTGGCGGCGGGGAAAATTTCCTCGCTTCTGAAGCTTATTTGTTAGTAGTAGGCCAGCAAAATTTAGAACAAGCAGCTGTGCTCGGTGTATTCTTAATTCTACCAAGTTTACTTATCTTTATCTTCCAAACTTACATTTTGAAGGATAATGACTTAGCAACGATTAGTGGGGATTCTGGAATTGCAAATGTTCCATTGTCTAAACCGGTTAAAGCGTTTGCTGGAACGGTCAGCACCATTTTCTCCGGATTCATCTTATTAATGTTTGTTATGGTAGTTCTCGGTGCATTTGTGCAAATTATCGGGGTTAATAATACATTTACACTTAACCACTTTAATAACCAGACTGGCTGGGACTCATTATATAACAGTTTAATCGTGGCCTTTGTTAGTGCATTATTGGCAGCTGGTTTAGGGATATTGCAAGGGTTTTTATTTGCTCGAAAAGTCGTCCCAGGAAAAAAATTGCTGGAATTCCTAACCTTATTCGGACTAGCTGTTCCTGGTACTGTAATGGGGATTGGCTATGTTTTGATTTTCAACGGGCCGCCATTTTTCCTTACGGGTACGGTTATACTGCTCGTCTTAAATATGACATTTAGAAAAATCGGGGTTGGTTTGGAAGCAGCAATCAGTAAAATGCATCAAATTGACACGTCTATGGAAGAGGCCTCCAATGACCTTGGTGCAGGACCGTATAAAACATTTGGAAAAATCGTCGTACCATTATTAACACCAGCGTTTGTTGCAGGCTTTGTGTATGCATTTATGACAGCGATGGTATCTATTAGTTCTGTAGTCTTTTTAATCTCACCAGGAACGAATCTGGTTGCCGTTTATATTTTAAGTCTTGCAGAACAAGGAAAAGTTGGCTTAGCCTCAGCAATGTCATTTATTATGATCGTCATTGTATTAATGTGTTTAGTATTACTGAAAATCATCGAACGAAGAAGTGGAGTTCGAATTTAACGTCACGACAGATAGTAGAATGAGGAGGATTGCTACGTGGCAACAGAACAATTTTTAGAGTTAAAAAATTTATATAAGTACTTTGATGATGTCAAGGCAGTCGATGATATATCCATCTCCATTAATGCAGGGGAACTAGTATCATTTATAGGACCAAGTGGTTGTGGAAAAACAACATTGCTGCGAATCATCGGCGGATTCCATGATCAAGATCATGGGGAAATTATACTGGATGGGGAGCGGGTTGATACGTTGCCACCAGAAAAACGAGC
This sequence comes from Virgibacillus oceani, assembly GCF_041521345.1. Lineage (GTDB taxonomy): Bacteria > Bacillota > Bacilli > Bacillales > Amphibacillaceae > Virgibacillus_N > Virgibacillus_N oceani_A. The sequence continues at coordinate 132,330 of NZ_JBGOHB010000007.1, forward strand.
AACAGGCATGGTTTTTCAAAATTATGCCTTGTTCCCACATATGACAGTATACAATAATGTCGCATATGGATTGAAACAAAAAAAAATTAAAAAGAACCGTCATGAACTCATTATGAACGCTTTAGAACAAGTTGAATTGGAAGGCTATGCTGATCGAAAACCTGGGGAGCTAAGTGGTGGCCAACAGCAACGCGTCGCGATTGCACGTTGTCTAGTATTAGAACCAAAAGTACTATTATTAGACGAACCATTATCTAATCTGGATGCTAATTTACGTATGGTGTTACGTGAAGAAATTCGTAAAATTAAAGATAAACTTAATCTAACAGTTATTTTCGTAACACATGATCAGGAAGAAGCTTTAAGTATTTCGGATCGTATTGCAGTATTAAAAGACGGTTCTATACAACAATTAGATAAACCAGATGTGATTTATAACTATCCAAAAAATGAATTTGTATCGACCTTCGTTGGAAATGCAAATTTCTTAACTGGTAGCATATCACGAGAAGAGAATAAAACTTTTTTTGACACAGATATCATCCGTTTTCCAGTTGATGACGCTGTTAAAGTTAATAAGAATGAGCAATTCACTGTACTCATTCGACCAGAACAAATTACAATAAATAAGGAAAGCCCTATTCAGGGTACGTTAACCAATGTGGTTTATAATGGAAATTTTGCACGTTATTTCATTAGTATTGGTGAACAAGAAGTAATGGTGGATGAATTCAATCCACGCGATGCAAAGCAATATCAAAAAGGTGATCAGATTGGGCTGGAACTGCCAAAGAATCCACATTTCATTGACCCATCTAAATAACAAGGAATAGGATAGGGAATTTTCGTAGTAAAGCTTAGAGACTAAATTATTAAGTAGTATTTTTAGCTGTGCTGTCAATTCTTTTATACTAAAATAAATGAAAAAAGGATTTTAAGGACTTTTGTCTAAATAGTTATAGAGGAGCATATTGAAATGAACGACCTTTGTTTACTGAACGATGTCATTTAGGTGATATTTTTTAATCACATCGGTCAAAATCATTACCATCCTTATAACAGGTATAAAGTGATGTTAAACTTATAAAAAGCGCGGTGAAATGGTATGGAGTCAAATGAAAAAGCAAAGGAAAAATTGGAAAACGCGAAAGACACTGTAGTTGGCGCAATTTCCGAGACAATGGATTTATATGGCGTCACCCCATCGGCAGGAAAATTATATGCTACGATGTTATTTGATGATCACATGACCTTAGATGAAATGCGCGAACAACTTAACATGAGTAAACCAAGTATGAGTACAAGCGTGCGCAAACTTCAAGAAATTGAAATGGTGAAAAAAAAATATTTGCGTGGTTCAAGAAAACATGCGTACGCTGCGGAGAAAAATTTTTTTCATTCATTTATGGCCTTCTACTGCCAAATGTGGGATCGCGAAGTAAAAATGAACATGGAAGCAATCAAAGAGGCTGAAGTGGAATTACTGGAAATTGCAAATGATGATTCTATTGCTGAGGAAATTCGCGAAGAAGCAAATGCACATTATGTCATGCTTGATCGGTCGAAAATATACTATAGATGGTTAGAAAGACTGGTATCCAGCATTCGATCAGAAGAAATTTTCGAATTCTTACCTAAAGATCCGCCAAACTCTACTAATTAATAAAACTGAAGTTCAAAGTCTGTCAGCATGCGGTGATCCGGGTGATAAACGAACTGAATCAAATTTAGCATAGAATGTACAATGGCAGACACCCCGTGATGGGGTGGCTGCCATTTTTACCTTATTTGCTATTTTCAGTAAAATGGTGAAGCAACACTGCAAAAAACGAATACTATAATTATATTCTTCCTAAATTATTCACAGAACGCTTATCGTTAAAGCACCTGCCGTCCATCAATTCAGCTCAATCGACAGGGATTTTAAATTATCCGATAAAACCCTTTCAATCGAGTAGGAGGAGGTGACTAACCTCCGACCTCTCACACCACGGTACGTACGGATCCGTATACGGCGGTTTCATTTAAGTCCAACGCTTAGTTTGATATCTGCGATGTAAACTCTTGAGCCCTTGGGCAATCCAGTATTGATTGTCTAGTGCTTGGCTCAGAATTGGGCTTTTGGCTATCCGCCAATATGCTTTCCTCGTATTTGCCCATTCCCATGCTTTTCCTCTTTTAATTGCAAGTTTCATAAGATTTCTATACTTGGTTTTCACTTTCTTCCATTCTTTCCACCGTATCATCCGAAGTCTTCTTCGTATCCAACCTACCGAATATAGAAGGTGTTTCAGCTAACTGATAATATCCCAGCCAGCCTACCAGGTATTGATTTAATTTCTCAATCCTATCCTTCATGTTCATGGATCTCTTTCTGGAAGTTAGTTGTCAGATACGCTGTTTAAAGCGTTTGATACTCCCTGGAGAAATTCGTATTTTTAACTCTCCTTTGTGGAATATGAAAGAGAAACCGAGGAATTTCCGTTTCCACAGGCGGTCTACAGCACTTTTCTCTTCATTGACTTTCAGTTTTAGTTTCTTCTCGATAAAGTCTGTGATACTGTGCTTCACACGCTGACCAGCTCTTTTCGAGCGAACATAGATATTACAGTCGTCCGCATAACGGACGAATCGGAGACCTCTAGCTTCTAATTCCTTGTCCAACTCGTCTAAAACTATGTTGGATAGTAAAGGGCTTAGAGAACCGCCTTGAGGAGCTCCCTCTGTGTTCGGACGAACCAGACCATCTTCCTTAATACCTGCTTGCAAGTATCTGCGAATCAGGTTCAGTAGGTTGGGTTCGTGAATTCGCCTGCTTAGTGTCGCATGAGCCTATCGTGGTTCACTTTATCAAAGAATTTCTCTAAATCCATATCTATAACCCAGCGGTATCCTTGTTGGATATATCCTTTAGCTTCTCGCACCGCATCGTGTCCTCGTTTATTTGGACGAAAACCATAGCTGTGATCTGAGAATGTTGGGTCATATGATTCTGCGAGTACTTGTGCAATTGCTTGTTGGATGAATCTGTCCAGCACGGTAGGGATGCCTAACTTCCTTTTCCCGCCGTTGGGTTTCGGGATTTCGACACGACTTACGGGTTGAGGCTGATAAGTTCCCTCTTGAATTTCTTCCCGCAGGCTAGTCCAGTGTTCCATAATATGCGCTCGTAAGTGTTTTACGGGCATTTCATCTACACCGTGACTCCCTTTATTACGTTCAACACGCTTTAATGCAAGTATTAAGTATTCCCGTGATAGGATTCTCCCCAACATGATATCTAACTCCTGCGTGAATTGTCCGTCCCCCTTGTGTGGCAACAACTTTCAGCCCTTCTAATGTCCCCCGCGGGATTCACCGTTTCCTCCATTAGGAAGGTTATTATGTTTCTGCTTCATCAAGTGTTGCGTACGCAAAGTGACAATTCTTCTTAAATGATTCAGCCCTTCCCGGATATTCTAGAAGTATCCAGTACTACAGCATCGGCTGACTTCTGATAGTTCAGCGAACATTTACATGCCCGGTTACGGCGTGTGCACCGCATTTCTATCAGACCTCCCAGGGTAAGCACACATTCTTCCTCTCCATGTCCCGACTTCATTTACCCGATGCACCCTTCGGCAGTAAGGACTTTGACTTGTTCAGCAGCCTCATCCAAGTGCACCTCAGCCTCCTATGAAGTTCGTGTTCCTAAGGGCGGAGATTTGCCGCTGACTTCCTTCAGATTCTGGGTCGCCCCAGACACCCTTGTCTTAAGCTAATCGCTACTACTGCCTTCACGATTCGGGACTCGAACCCTATAGAATGTGTGCATGCCTGGCACACTGAAAAAGAGAGAGGAACGAATCCCTCTCTAGCTTCACTTTTTTTCGTGGTTAAAAGCTGTATTTGACTTTATTAAACTATTTCCATTTGTTGATTAAATAGTCAGCATTCGTCATGAGATAGTGGTATGCATTATCGGACATTTGATTTTTCTCTTTCCTATGGTCCAATAAAGACTTAACCTTATTCATGTGTTTAATAGATTTTTCCGAACTATTATTTTCTACAAATCTGTTTACTGTATTCAATTGAGCCTTCAATGATTGAACAATTCCATTGTTTACGAACGCTCCGTCATCCTCAAAATGAATAACTATTTCCTGCATTTCCGGAACGCTTTCTGCTAAAGTTGCTGCAGTTGTAGTTAATTCATTACTCACATTTCCGAATGCATCAATAGCCTGTACATTAATTTGATATGCTGTAGCTGGTTGAAGATTATTCACAGGAAATTCTAATGAGCTTGGCACCTCTCCTTTATAATATTCCGAAAAGGCCTTGTACTGATTAACGATCTCCCCGTTTTGTTGATTTTTGGCAGTCACTTGATAAGAATGTGTCAACAAATTATCAAATGCCTGTGGGAAAGATATGTTTAAGCTGTCTGTCGTCATTTGACTGACTGAAATATTCGCATCCCTATGAAAATAAGGGCTTTCCTGATCACGATCATCTGTGTATTTAAAGTCCTCTTTACTTTTTACCGGTGTTTCAATAACCCAAGGATCCTGTATCCATCGGTTTCCGGTAAAATTACGGCGCTCGATGATAACCTCATCATCATAGACTTTCACAACAAGGCCGTTACTAACCTCTGCCTCGGGAACTTCACCTTGAAGATATCCCTTTTCTGTCCACATATAGGATATAGAACCGGCATTGACAGCGGTGTAGTCATTTTGATAGATAGATCTTGGATCACTTACGGGATAATGTGTATGACCGGATACTAAAACTACTTGCGGGTATTTTTCAAGCGTTTCTTGAAGCAGTTTCTGGTTCTCATTTTCGATATACCAATCTTCCGTGCCATAAGTTGTGTCTTTCATACCGTGGTGTATGAAAACGAAAATCGGTTTGTTCGGATCGCGCTGCTCTGATTGCTTTAATTGATTTCCTAACCACTGAATCTGCTCTTCTGAATAGAAGTAACCACGCTCTTCACCCATCATTATAAAGTCATAGTCTTTGATATTCTTATGATAGTAAAGAGATTCCATACCTGTTTCATTTAAAAATCGTTGTTGTGCTTCTTCAGGTGTGAGGTCGTTACTATGCTCATGATTTCCAATACCTATGAATTGTTCCGCTTGAGGCTGAACATGTTTATTAAAGATGGATGACCATGTATCATATTCCTCTTCATAGCCATTACTGGTTAAATCCCCAATAAAAACGAATGCATCTTGTTTTGGTACTAATTGATTCAGTTGTTTCATAGCATTTTCAAATCTCTCCGGATCACCTTCAGCTCGACCGAGTTGTGTGTCGCTGATTATAGGAAAAACCAAATTTGGTTCTTCCAAAGTTGTATTTAAATTTTCCGGATTATCTTCTGTCTGTGCATTAATAGGAGATGCAGTCCCTCCCAATGAGAAAACTAGAAGTGCTGCAACAAACAATTTCGTAAAATTCTTATGAAGAAAAGTTGACATGTATGTACCTCCTGAATTTTGGTCGTTTTTTTACTATGATTCGAAACAGTGCTTCATAGAAGCTTTTCTTTCCCTAAAAAATAGATTTTAGCACCTCCTTATAATATTTAGTTTGTTAAGATAGAATTTAATGTTTTAAATTCATTTTACATTTGATACATTAACACAGTTAAATTAAATGTCAAATTTGCCTCCTGCTTGTAATATTTTTATGTACGACCAATACATCATATATATAATATTTCTTGGTTTGGGATAATTAATCCTAATTTTAAGTTTTTAAGATTAAAAGCCTAGAAAAGATAACTATTTTAGCGGGATATATAAAATAGAATTAAAGAACTTATGGGAAGATCACTATAAGGCAATGTCATCCCAAAATTTAAATACCTTTCATTTAATAAAGTGTTCAGTTTGGTTTTACATACAAGACGATCGAGATCATATGAGAACAACTTACGTTTTGGATACTGGCCCCCTTGTAATTGGATTAATCTGGAAAATATTTGCTAGATTATTAAAGGGAAGAAAGACCCTAATCAATGATATCATTACATGTTTTCCTCTATATAAAATCACCTCTTAAACAATCTCATGTACACAACTAATTCGATAAAATTAACTAAACTGCTTTCCCGCAGGAGCTTTGCCATTATTTCATCATTATCTTGCCAACTGTTTTGAAAAGGGAAAGCAACCATTACCTTCCACTCAGAAAAAGTTCTCCATTCTCACCTTATTCGTAATTAATCATGTGTTATAAAAAGATATAAAATGATTTGATGGCTTTATTGCTTATTTATCGTTATGATATTAGTCGTCAAGGTTTTAAGACTTATATAACAAAAAGGAGACTCGTTCATCGGTTGGATATATGTTCTTTGGGCTGCGATTATCGTGGCTCAAAATACGCTGACAACTTTTGGATGTGGACGGGAACGATCATCGCTATCGTTTTAAGTTTCTACTTTATTATAAAAGCATGCGAAGTGCTTCCATCCGATTCTGTATATGCTACATTTACAGGTTCCGGGGCTCAGCAATTGCTATCATTGACTTCACCTTATTGGGAGAAACTTTTATATTGGCAAAAGGATTGTATATCTTACTTATTATTATCGGTGTCGTTGGAATTCAGTTAACTACAGGGGAAGGTGAGGGCTAAAATGGCATGGTTTTATTTAATAATCGCAAGTTTTGGAGAAATTTTTGGCGTTGGTACTTATTTACTTCCTCAAATGGAGCTTGAAAAGAGTTGTCACATGGGGCATTATATTGATCCTGACTTTGGCAGCCTTTCATTTGATTCATTTTCCCGTTCACGGAAACCATTTGATAGACAGGTGCCCTGCTCTTATTTCCTTTATAATAAACAATTAAATCATGTTCCTGAAGCTGTTTACGCGCGGTAATAAGATTATTTTTGGTTAAGCCAGTCAATTGGTAGATCACCGTATTATTGGCATTAAATTTCGTTTTCCATCCGGCCATATTATTGATGGACATTAATGTATGCCATAATAAAATCGATCCACTAGATAATTTGTGCAACAGCAGCCAATTCCTAAACGCATTCAATTCTTTCATATAATTCATTCAACCTACATCCCCTTTATTCATTTTCTTTGTTTACTTGTGCCGGCATATCGTAATAACCCTGCAGTTCCTGCTCCCGAATCCAGGCATCCACAATGTCAGGCGAAAAAAGAATCTTCCCGCGAATCCGGTAATGTGGTATCTCACCCTGACGCACCATCTTGTAGACAGTGTCTTTGTGGACACCGAGGTAGGCAGCCATTTCCTTTACGGTCATTGATTTTCTTTCCATGAAAAAAACCTCCTTTTTTGTTCTTTCAGTAATACAATCGAAAGAGAAGGAGGGTTGGTGGCATTTTAGGTTGGATTGTTTTGAATTAATTTGGCAGAGGATGATAGGCAGTGATAATTTCCTGCCTAAGAAGCCCAAGCAGCTCCAAGAGAATGTAACTCCTAAACGATTTCCAATATACCATCAAAGTGTTTATCTTCATTTTCCTCTTTTGTTATTTCTTCAATTAATCGAATCAATCTATGTCCGTCAATCAATTCTATCGATTTATCCAATATATAGGAACTTGCCTGAGCAGTAAATTCTCCTGTTGTAATAAAATAGCCCTTGTCCGCTTTGCAATCGATAATCGCACTATGAAACTTTTGAATTTGAGGGCGGATAGCTTTTAATTTAATAAGACGTTTACATTCAACGAGACCAAAAAAATTCTCTTTATAAACAAATATGTCTTTTCCTCCGTCACCGGTTGGATTGGTCACGTGGGCATCGTATTTCAATTGTTTGAATAGCTCACTTATATAGTGTTCAAATTTTCTTGGATTCATTTTCTTTAAATTATCTAAGTTTCCCTGTCTTTTAATTTCCAACTTTCTTCTCTCGGCTTCTTCTAACTTCCGTTGCTGTGCTGCATATTTTTTATAAGAAATTAACCCGATGATACCTACAAGGATTAATTCCCACGTAAACATGGATAATGTAGTTGACCAGTCAACAAGTTTCACAACTGAAAAACTTATTATTATTATAAAAATCAAATTGACATTTCTTCTTTTTACTCGCCTGCCCACGGATATCACCTCTCCATCAGCATGTCCTAATATTGCCTGTAAGATGATAATGCTAGCAAGAACGGCAAGCCATCGTATAATAAATCAAGAGCAACTCTTTTAAATATACACAAAAGAGGAATTTTCACATATTTGTCATAATTGTGTTGTTCATTCAAGTGATTTTGTAGTATAATTGAAATAGTCTGACGAAGGAAGTGAAAATTAATGCTAGGACAACACAGAAATATGGAAGAACTTATTGAACAAAATAAACAGGCTTTGCTCGAGGACAAAGAAGCATTGGATGAAATCGAGCGAAAAATGGAAGAAAAATATTCGAAGGAACATTAATCATTAAAGCTCAGCAGGAGTGTGATTCTGCTGAGCTTTGTTGTATGTATGATAAAATGCTTTGTATATAACTTTCAAAATCTCATTTGTTATTTCTCATGATCTGTTATTTTAAATAGTTACGCCTTTCTTAATATTCGAACACCCCCCCATACTTTTACACAGTAACATCAGGACTCAACTTATATTTTCGCTTAAATCTGTAAAATTTAATTAAGAACATTTCGAATATAGTTCTATTTGAAAATACCTAAATCCCAACATATCACCAAAAAAAGCTTTAAAACAAAACATCATGCTTTTTGGGAGCGATCATTTTATTACAGACTAATAAAAAATGAAGCTCGAAGTCATGCTTGTTTGTATGCAACTATTATTATACAGGAGATTATTCTATAGTGGCTCTCCAATTCGCCAAAGGTGGCTCTTTTCCCTCAACTAGTAACAATCGAAATATTCTAGACACCACTAAACTTGATCGGTTCGCCAACTCTAAGCAGTATAAACCATTTGAATAGAATTATCCATCAATTTTCTTCTTAATGTACCTGTGTATGGAATACAGTCCTTCCTCTGCCTTATTGTTGCTGCTCCATCTGTAGTATAAGGTGGCACCCTAGAATAAATATTCATCGATAATAAACGCTCTGTTCTTCTGGTACAATGATTTCCTTAATACTGGAGTCAAATATGGATTGGTTTTTTCAATCCAAAGTGGTAGTCAGACATTACTATTAAATTTTTGTACACTACTTATTCCATAAACAAATTAGGTAGAAATGTCACAATTTGAGGAATAAAGATAATCATTAAAATTGATATCATATAAATCAATACAAAAATAAGGATTTCTTTCATCATACGAATCATGTTAGTTCCAGCAATTTTAGAGGCCAATAAAGCCGATAAACCATATGGTGGTGTTACGGTACCTAGACGAATTGACATTACAGTAACTATTCCTGCAACAACTGGATCAATACCTAACCCTTGAATAACAGGCACTGATAAAGGAACAAATATTAACATGGCAGAGTTAGGTTCCATAAATGTACCTAAAAAAACATATAGAAACATAATTAAAATTAAAAACATGATTGGACTAAAATCATTCTCTATCAAAAAATTGACTGCTGGATCTAATGCTCTATAGTAAGAAAGCACCCAGGACATTAAAGCAGCGGCTGCAATAAGAATATAGATAACAGCAGAGTCAATAACGGCTCTCCTAGTAACTTGTATGTAATCCTTTAAACTTCTTTGTTTTTTTATGAAAAACGCTACTACAAATACATATACCACTGCAATACTAGCTGCTTCAGTTGCAGTAAATACACCAGACATTATACCTACAATCACGACAAAAAATAAACTTAGCGGAAATATACTTTTCTTTAACGCTACTGATTTAGACAATTTTTGATCATTAGGTAAGCCAATTAATTCATTTTCTATATCTCCTACATCATGTTTTTTCGCATAAAAATAGGCGTAAACCATCTGGGTTAGACCTATTAATATTCCGGGTATGACGCCTGCAATAAATAGTGAAGCTACTGAAGTTTGAGCCAAGGCTCCATAAACTATTAATAAAATACTTGGTGGAATAATAGAGCCGATAGCAGATGAAGCAGCAGTAACTGTCGCTGCAAACTCTTTACTGTAACCAGCTTTTATCATTGCTGGTATTAAAATTCTTCCTAAAGAAGCTACGTCCGCCACAGAGGAACCTGAAATAGCACCAAAAAAAATACTGGTTACTATATTCATATGTGCCAGACTGCCTTTCAATTTTCCTACCAAAGCTTTAGAAATATAAATTAAATCATCAGTAACCTTTGTTAAATTTAATAAGCCACCACAAAGTATAAAAAGTGGAATAGCTAATAGAGTAAAACTCGAAAATGATTCAATCATAATTGAACTAACCTGGGTTATACTTACCAGCGGCTCAAATAGCAATGGAATTATCGAAGCAATTATAATACTAAAAGCTACAGGGACCCCCATTAGCAAGCATAATAAAAATATTAATAGAATCCAGAAAAGAATCATTTTTTCTCAACCTCATTTCTGCCAAACAACTCTCTAATATTCATCAGATGAAATAGTAGCATTAATATTGATCCTACTAAGAAAGATGAATAATAATAAATTAGCGATGGTTGGTTAGATAAAAATCTGATTGGAACAAGCTCTACTCTATTTAATCCTGATTGAAATGCTGCAATCCCTATAAAAATAAGTATAACTATACCAATTAAAGTAATTAAATGCACTAATTTTAATCTTAATTTATTTAGTCGTTTACTTATATACTCAGAAAATATATCTATATCTAAATGTTGCTTTTCTTTAACTGCTAAAGCTGATCCTATAAAAACCATCCATATCAATGAAAAATTTCTGATTACTTCTAGTTCGGGTATAGATATTGAAAATACATATCTTGTAATTACCCCCACAAAAAGCGTGACAGCTAAAAGAATCATCATAAATACACTAATAATAGTTGCAACTTTTGTTATAGCAGTAATTACTTTTTTAATAAACACTTCATTCACCCCCATCAATGTAAAATTGAACACTTCACTACTGGAGTTTAGTAAATTTGATGTTGATATCTAACTTAGTATAACCCAGCAGAAAGTGTTCAATAGCTAATCATAGTTATTCGAAAACATCCTCAACAATATCAACAACATCATGTTCCTCTGCTAATTCCATTAACTGAATTCTAGATCTTTCAATAAAACCATCTACTTCAACATCAGTAAATGTAATTCCGAAATCTTCTTCAAGAATACGCATATCTTCTTCAGCTTTTTCAAATGCTATTTTGATATATTCTGGTTGTACTATTTCAGCTGCATTTGCAATTGCTTCTTTATGACTTTCACTTAATTGATCGTAGCGATCGTTATTCATGACAACAAAACCTAATGTTAAGTCATGTTGAGTTCTTGCTACATAATCTCCGACTTCTCCAAATCTATTATGAATCATGGAGTCTAAGCTATTCTGCGTCCCCTCTGCTACACCAGTTTGCAGTCCTGAATATACTTCTTCAAAATCAATACTTACTGGATTTGCCCCTAAATTTTCCCACCATTCTAATTCAGTTGCACCAGTTCCGCTACGCATTTCTCTCCCCTTTAAATCATCAACAGTTTCAATTGGGAAAGTGCTCATGATGTTTCGTTCAATTCCGCCAATATACATTAAGGTCTTTAATCCTGGACTATCTAACAGTCCATCTTCAAAGTACGACAGATCATCCTCAGAGTTCACTACTGATTCAAAATGCTCTTGATCCTTGAATAAATAGTAACTACTTAAAACCTCAAATGTGGGTTGGTGTTCCGCAAACCAGCCTGTATCAGAATAGATAAAATCAATATCTCCGGAGATTACTGATTGATATATACTTGAAGCATTTCCAAGCGTTCCATCAAAGTGAACTTCCACTTCAATCTCTCCATTACTTTGATTTTCTATCTCATCCGCAAATGCTTGTAATGCTTCACCTAGCAAGGTGTCTTGAGGGTTAATTGTAGCTGCCACCAAATTTACTGTATCACCTTCTCCATTACCATCTGAACTTGCACCGGATTCATCACTGTCTCCACAGGCTGTTGCTACTGTTAAAATAATAAACAAGCTAAAGAACAAACTGACACTTTTTTTTCTGAACAAATTAGATTTAATTGAAAGCATGTTTTTTCCTCCTTTTTTAATTTTTAATTTCTTCTTCAGTAATAATTATATGTTTTATGAACTGTCTTAAATAAGTAAATGTGATATGAATACTACCATCCCTGAGTTGTTTGATAGATGGATAGGAAAACTCCGGTTTATCTACTGATACATCATTTTTAACAATAAGATCTCTTTTATATTTCCACGTTTTACCATCATCTTCGGAGATTGCTATGGATAATGGATTCCGTTCAACTCCCCAAATAGACTCATGTTTTGTTAAATTTTTGTCTAAGCCAACTTGATCCATATCACTCTTTTCAAACCAAGGTGGTCTGTTTTCAATTGGCGGAGCAACTTCTGCATTTACGTTATTGAAAACAATAGCTATGTCACCATTATTTAACTTAGTAGCTTGAACAGATGAGTTGTTATTCATTAACTCTGTTTTTTCTGGTTCAAACCAATTTTTTCCTCCATCTCTAGATATCGTTTTATAAATATAATCCGATTTCCTACTTCTAAAAAACCCTATTAATTCCCTACTTGCCCCTAGAACAATTGACATATGAACTAAACCTTTACTGTTACTAACTTCATGTTCTTCCCAATTTTTTCCGTGGTCAGTTGATATTTTTACAACACTGAAATCATTTCCTAAAAATCCCTTACTTGATTTAATACTATAATAGGCTGGCAAGACTATAGTATTGTCTTCTAATATGATAGGTTTGTTTCTTACAAATGTACCTGGCTTATCAAACAGCGTTCTTATTTCACTCCATGTATGACCTTGATCTTTTGATACTCTATAACGGACTATAGATGATTCTTGATGTACATTATTTTGGGCAGTATAGATTAACCATAATTCTCCGTTCGTGTTATTAAATAGAATTGGATTCTGCTCAGACCTTTCTCTATCATTAGATAGAACAGTAGGAGAGCTCCATTCTATTTCTCCTTTCTTTAGTCTTGAACACATAATCGAAATATCTGGTTTTCCCTCTCTTGAACCAGAAAACCATACACACAGCAGGTCTCCATTCTTCAAAAGATGTATGTTTGATGCATGATTATGTGGGTGCATAGTAGGGATATTAGCTTCATGTTTAAACGACTTCAATTTTGTCATTTATTCCTGCTCCTTTTTATTTATTTGGGAACTAATTCAACAGCAGCTTCTATTGCAGCTATCATACTTCTGCTATCTGCAATATTCTTACCTGCAATATCAAAAGCTGTGCCATGATCAACTGAAGTTCGAATAACTCCATGGTTTAATCCGACAGTAATATTCACACCTTCTTCTAATCCTAGTAATTTTATAGGAATATGGCCTTGATCATGGTAACAAGCAATAACTATATCAAACTCACCCCGGAAAGCACGAAAAAATAATGTGTCAGCGGCATGTGGACCAGAAACATCTATACCTTCTGCTTGGGCTCTCTCAATAGCAGGTATTAATTTTTCTTCTTCCTCGCTTTCACCAAATAAACCATTCTCCCCTGCATGTGGGTTAATGCCACAAACCGCTATTTTTGGTTTTTTGTTACCAGCAGACTTTAAAACTCTGTCTGCTAAATGAATTATCGTCTCCGTGCGCTTAGGAGTAATTAAATCAATGGCTTCTTTTATACCTACATGTGTAGTTAAATGAATGACTTTTAAATTTGGTGAACTTAACATCATAGAGTATTCACTAGTTTCTGTAAGGTCTGCTAGAATTTCTGTATGCCCGGGATAAGAATGCCCTCCTTTAGCCAATGCTGCTTTATTTAAAGGAGCTGTGCAAATTGCTTGAATTTCCCCCTTTTTCGTTAAGTCTACAGCTTTATATATATATTGATATGCAGCATTTCCAGCACGTGGGGAGATTTTGCCAAATTCGATATCATCCGTAAATAAATTAAGATCCAAACAGTCTATTGTACCGTATATAAACTTAGCTTCTTCCACATTTTCAATAGAATGAAAACCCAAGCCGGAATTTATAATTTTTTCATGTTTTTCTAATATACTTACATCTCCGATTACAATAGGGTGGCATAAACTATAAACCTTTTCATTACTTAATGCTTTTATAATGATTTCTGGTCCTATCCCTGCAACATCTCCCATAGTAATCCCTATTATTGGTCTCATAAAATCCTCCTTTCTAACTGTTAATTCCTAATTTTCTTTCTTTGATTATTAAAAAAGTGAAATGCTTTCGTCATTACCTCTATCGTGCCGAAATTTCCTGCCTTTGTTATTGTGTTTAATAAGGAAGAGTTATTAGCTTTCCCTATAGGTACTCCTAACTCTAATTGCCCAACCAATCGATAGCTTTCTATCCCTAATTTGACAAAAACTTGCTGCGCTGTGTCACCGCCAGTCAAAAATAGATTTTTAATATTATTTTCCTTTATTACCTCTATAGTTAGATCCCCTAGTTCATTTGATATTTCATTACTAATTTCAATTGCTGATATGCCCTTTTCTAAACCAATTGCTTTAGTGCTTTCTACATTGCTTGAAGAACATAATGCAACACTGTTATTTTTCTTTAATGCTAATTTAATTACTGAAAATATTCTTTTCAGCTCGTGCTCCTTAGCAGCTCCTCCTTTTATTATTTCTACCGCATCCATTTCAACCCTGACTACATCCGTATTATTAATAAGGTGATTTAACTGCATTCGCCCAGTTCTACTAATACTCCCTATTACAAATAGAGCAGGCGAATTACTAACCGATAGTTCATTTTTACCTTTCATCATTTTGTATCCATATTTTTCTGGCAAGTAATTAATTAAACCAGCTGAACCACATAAAACGATTGAATATTTCTCATCAAGTATATTCAATATCCTCTTCAAATCCTCTTCTACAGTTGCATCAATTGTAATATAGTTAATTCCTTGTTTTTTCCAATTTGCTAAAAGATTTAAAAGAAATTCGTCACCTTTTCTCAACTTCTCATAACTTATATGTTTCACCTGCTTGCCAGAAGCACGATGAATCATCTTCGATATATTTGCTTCATATACAGGTGTTTTGGGATCTTTTGATACCTCTGTTTCACTTAACTCTATTCCATTAAGATAATGTACTCCGTTTCTTACAACTCTCCCATTGTTGGGGTGTGCAGGTGTAATAAATACAAAGTCAGGTGAAAATTCATCATATAATGCATTAAGTTCACTACCAATATTTCCTCGCATTGTGGAATCTATTTTTTTGTAGATAATATCAAATTGTTCATTCTTAATTTCTTGGCATACCTCTTTAACCTTTAAATACGCTTCCTTTTCTTCCATTGATCTGCTATCTGTATTATATATAATTGCATCGGCATTAAACCTATTTTGATTTTGAATGGCAACTGATACCTTTATATCATAATTTACTAGCTGAGCCCCTGTGTCACATGCTCCTGTTAAATCATCGGCAATGATTGCAATTTTCATTTATAAACCTTCTTTATCATACTAACAATTTTCTATAAATATTTTCTATATCATTTAAGTACATTTCTTTAGGGTTATTATTTAACAGGCGTGTCACTTTAGAAGCAGCAATAGAAATATCTTTTAAATCTGATTCAGTTACACCGTATTCAGTTAAATCCTGTGGAATATCCAATACTTTAATCCATTCTTTAATTTTATCAATTACAGCCTTAGCCACCTCTGCCCTGCTAACTTTAACAGTATCAATGTTCATTGCATTCGCTACCGGAGACATTCTGTCAATAATAGCGTCTAAATTAAACGCTGTTACATGTGGCAGCAACATGGAATTTGCTACACCATGCGAGATATTAAACTTCCCACCTAAAGGATATGCCAAAGCATGTACTGCAGCAGTACCGGCACTGGTTAGTGCCATCCCACCGTACATTGAACCTACCAACATTTTTTCTCTAGCAGATAAGTTTGATCCGTTTTGATATGTTTCCACTATACTACTTGAAATTAATCTGATTGATTCTAATGCAAACATATCACTGATTGGGTTGGCTTTGTTGGAAATAAAAGATTCAAAGGAATGCGTAAAAGCGTCCATGCCCGTTGCTGCGGTTATATGTTCTGGTAGGCTTAAAGTCAATTTTGGATCTAAAATAACAAGATCAGGGAGTAAGTATTTACTTACCATCCCTATTTTTAATTCTTCTTTTGGCAATGTAACAATTGCATTCGGGGTAACTTCGGATCCAGTCCCTGAGGTTGATGGAATGAGAGCTGTTGGAATCCCCTTATTCTCAATTAAATTAGCACCTAATTTCTCTTCAACAGAACCTGAATTAGTGAACATAATTGATAGTACTTTTGTTGCATCAAGCACACTTCCTCCACCTAGACCAATTAAAACATCGTATTTATTTTTTGATATACTTTGATATACTTTATTAATGTTCTCTACAGTTGGTTCAGGAAGGATATCAGTCGTTATATCAATGTTAATTTCTTCTGCCTCTAATTGATTTTTTATACTATCTACAAAACCCATTCTTATCATTGATGGCTGAGCTATTATAAGCACTCTTTGAATTTGAACATTTATCACTTTTAAATGTTCGTTAATTTGATTAATTGAATCATTTCCCAAAATAATATGGTTTGCTGTTTGGAATTGATGTATATTGTTCATTATTAATTAAGCCACTCCTTTTCTCGATACCTATAAATATATTTTAAGAATTTCTTTTAACTCATTTATCGTATCACCAGATACTTCTTTTACTGGCAGTCTCGGTGGTCCTACAGGTGTGCCAGCTAACTCCATTAATTTTTTTAATACCGATGGTATAGTACCTAACTGAAAAGTTTCCCTTAGTTCAGATAATTTGCTTTGTTGCTCTCTTGCCTTGTCAAAAGACCCTTCCTCCAAATTTTTATAAATGGAATTCACGATCCCAGGAACAATATTCGCAGTGGCTGCCACAGCCCCTGAAGCACCGGCTTCAAGTGCGTCTAAAATTAAAGAATCTGTTCCACATATAACATTAAATTCCTGATCTAGTGTTGCCTCAATATATCCCTTTATGTTATCCAGATTACCACTACTATCTTTAATCCCTACTATATTAGGAACTTGTGCTAATTCGGCAACCGTTTCTTTATGTAAATTAGTGCCGGTCTTAGAGGGAATATTATATAACATAACAGGTAAAGAAGTTTCTTTTGCTATAGTTTTATAGTGCTCAATCATTTCAGTTTGGTTAGGTACAACAAAATAAGGTGTAATTACCGATAAGGCATCTACTCCGATTTCTTCAACATCTTTGGAAAGTTGTATTACTTCTTTTGTACTATTCCCCCCAACTCCTGCTATAACAGGAATATCCTTATTTACTTCGTTTACAACATATTTAGTAAATGCAATTTTTTCCTTATAATCAAGTAAATGAAATTCACCATTCGTGCCTAGTATAAATAATCCGGCAACATCTGCATCAATCAATTTATTTACTAATTCAGGTACAGCTTGATTATTAACATCTTGGTTATGATCTAACGGTGTGACCATTGCTGGTATTATTCCTTTAAACATCAAATACCCCCTCTGTTTACTTTTGCAACAAAATAATAATAAAAGCGCTTTCTTTACAGATATTATATGATAGAACGTTTCAAAATACAACCATAATTTTAAAATGTATTATTTAAAATATAATTTAAAATGAACAACTAAATAATTTACCTAGTATTAAAAAGGACTAAAAACCTTTATTATCCCCTAGGATACAATAAAATCAACTAAACAATTTCTACAATTAATATAATTTGTTATAATAAATTCATGTGTTTAAATAAGCAACAGGTGGTGGAATGATGAAA
Source organism: Virgibacillus oceani (assembly GCF_041521345.1). Classification (GTDB taxonomy): domain Bacteria; phylum Bacillota; class Bacilli; order Bacillales; family Amphibacillaceae; genus Virgibacillus_N; species Virgibacillus_N oceani_A. The sequence continues at coordinate 150,289 of NZ_JBGOHB010000007.1, forward strand.
GTTGTCGCGATAGTTCCATATAACGGGTTGAAAGAAATCATTCAAACAGTAAAACCAAAAGTAAAAGATATAAATATTGAAATTAAAATTGGAGATCTGGAAAAAGGGGTTAAATTAGCGAAAGAAGCAGAAATGAATGGTGCAAATATTCTAATCAGTCGTGGCGGAACTGCAAAATTAATTAAAAAAAATGTAAAAATACCCGTAATAGAAATAGAGGTATCAGCATATGATCTTTTAAGAGTTTTTACTTTAATAAAGGGCAGTAGTGAAAAAAAAGCTATAGTAGGTTTTAAAAATGTTGTTGAAAGTGCAATGACTATCTCAAATCTTATTGAAATGGAGATATCTTCGTACACAATTGAACATGAGAGTGATGTTACGCCTAAATTAAAGGAGTTACAACGAAATGGGTATCAGATTATAGTCGGAGATACCATTACTGTAAATCGCGCAGAAACACTAGGGCTTAACGGTTTATTATTAACATCCGGAAAAGAAAGTGTACAAAAAGCTTTAGAAGAAGCAGTTAAGTTTGAAAAGATTTTGGTACCAGAACAATATAATCATTTACTGCCAAAAGCTTTGTTGGATCAACAGGATAGGGCTTTAATTGTATTAGACAATGAAGAGAATATTGTCTATAAAAATAAATCAGCTTATAACCTAGGGGATGTTATTAGCCATCAGCAACTTAAAAAGTGGGTAGATGAACTATCAAAAAAGAAAAATATAGAAAGATTATTAGAAAAAAATGGCCAAATACAAGTATTACAAGGTTATTTAATATCATTCAATAATGCTAAACTTAACTGTTTTGAGATCACAATAGAAACGAAACAAGAGAAACTTCAAATTAGCGGATTAAAGATCCTTGATGCATCAAGCAGCAACCCTTTACAAACATTCAATTGGTTTACAGCTCACAATAATATAATGAAAGATGTCATATCAAAGGCAAAAACTTTTACCATTAAAGATGAAAATGTAATAATCTATGGAGAAATAGGTACAGGAAAGGAAAGGCTTGCTAGTTTAATGCATATAGGAAGCAGAAGATCTGATTACCCCATGATGATTATTGATTGTGAGAACATATCATCAGATAATTGGAAGCGAATATTTCAAAGGCCAAACGTTGGTTATGGAATTATTTATAATAATTTAAATGGAACTGTATACCTCAAAAAAGTTGATAAACTATCAATAGAACAACAAAAAGTACTATTAGAGTTTATAGAGAGTGATACACCAAAACCACGTATTATTTCTTCCTCTACTATAAATATTGAGCAACAGATAGTGGAAGGGAACTTTTCACACGAATTAAATCTTATTCTAGGAACATTGAAACTGCGAATACCACCTTTACGCGAGCGAAAAGAAGACTTTGAAACCTTAGTAAAATTATTTATCAACAAATTTAATTTTGAGTATGGTAAAGAAGTGGCCGGAATTCGTCCTGAAGCATTACAAGAATTGCAAAAAAAACCTTGGTTACGAAATATAGATGAATTGATGCAATTTATTAAAGAAGTGATATTAGTATCAAATGGACCATTTATAAACTTAATGGACATTGAAAGAATTTCGGAAGAGCACGAGTTAATTATGCCTACTATTAATTCCATTCCGATAGATAAACCGCTAAAAGATATAGAATTGGCAATCATTAAAAAAGTCTTTAAAGAAGAAAATCATAATTACACACAAACCGCTAAGCGCTTAGGTATCAATCGCACCACATTATGGCGTAAATTGAAAGATTAATTATTATACGGAATTGTAAACTAAATAGTGACGTAGAAGCTGCATAAATTCCCCACTTACACTTTTTAGTTTACAATCCTTTATAAGGCACTTTGTCTTATAGTAGCTTTCTATTAAAATGGTCCAAACTCAATCATACTTGCTATGATTAAGAAAATCATGGCAATCCCCATCCACATCAGAATGAGTGGCCATACCCATTTAGCCCATTTTTCCCAAGGTATGCCTGCGAGTGCCAATCCTGCCATGAAGTAAGCACTTGTAGGGTTAATAACGTTTGTGATACCATCACCAAACTGAAAAGCCACAACCGCTGTTTGTCTGGACATCCCTATTAAATCAGCGACAGGAACCATTACCGGCATAGATGCTGCAGCTTGTCCACTACCTGATGGTATAAAGAAATTAAGTATCATTTGTACAAAAAACATTCCTATAGCTGACATAAACGATGGTAATGCAGATACTGATTCTGCCAAATAATAGACAATAGTATCTAACACCATTCCTTCTTCAAGCACTACGATAATCCCACTTGCTATCCCAATCACAAGGGCTCCAAAAGTTATCCCGGCAGCACCTTTAATAAATTCCTCTGCCGTTTTATTTATACCGAGCCCTCCGACAACGCCTGCAATTATCCCAACAGACAAGAACGCAGCTGATAATTCATGTATATACCAGCCAAGTTGAATAACTCCAAAGGCTATGAACAAGAGACCAATGATGAATACAGTTAACACAATCTTATGCCGTATTGAAAACCCTGCATCTTCGTCAACATCTTCTAAGGCTAGATCTCGTTTTTTATCTAATTCATACATGGGACTTATTGTTGGATCATTTTTAACTCTTTTTGCATAAATCATAATATAGATAGCTGTTGACAAAACCATCGTTGCGAACATTATAATCCTGAATCCCATGCCTGAAAATAATGGAAGTTCTGCAATGCCATGTGCAATACCGACAGTAAATGGATTTAAAAATGCACCTGCAAATCCTGCACCTGCGCCTAATAACACGAGCGATACCCCAGTAATAGAATCAAATCCCATTCGGATTGCCAGCACCACCATAATCGGATAGAATGGAAGCAATTCCTCTGCCAATCCCATGACAGCTCCTGTGAAAGAAAATAATATGATAAATAAAGGAACGGCCCAAATTTCCCTGCCATTCAATTTTTCTATTAAAACGTTAATGCCTCTATCTATGACACCCGTCGATTGAATAATACCAAAAGCTCCACCAACAATAAAAACAAAGAAGATAATGTAGGCGCCGTTTTCCATCCCCTTAGGAACAGCCATTAACATATCAAATAAATTTTGCGGGTTTGCCTCAACGGTACCGTAAGTTGCAGCATCCACCAGCTCACGCCCTGTTTCCGGGTCTTCATACCTGTCAAATTGTCCTGCTGGCAAAACGTACGTTAGAAGACCAGCGAAGACGATAACACCAAATAACAAAACATATGTATGAGGCATTTTAAATCTGCTTTTTTTATCATTTGTTTCATTCGCTTGATTCATCTTTTTTCCTCCCTGTTATATCAAGAGCAACATAAGTATATAACTTAGCAGCATGAAATAACGCTTGTATGTTTATTTTTTCTGTTCCTGAATGAGCATCTTCCAGTAATCCCGGTCCGCAAACAACGGATGTGATTCCACCATTTGCTAGCTGTGCACCGTCGCTCCAGCCTGGAAATACTTGCACATCAGCATTTCGATCAAATAAGTCTGCTATTCCTTTTTCAAGTGCTTTAACGCCCCAATGGTCAAAAGCTGTATCCAATGGCGGTTGATATCCAGTTGCCTCAGTCATTCGACGGACGGAGACATCGAGAGATAAATTTGTTTTTTTCTGTAATTGAATTAAGCTGTTAAACTCTTCAATTATTGATTCCGCTGATTCCTCAGGAAGCCATCTGCGATCAAATTGCAGAATACATTCGTCAGGAACAACATTCGGATTAGATCCCCCACTTATTTTACCTAGATTAAGCGTAGGTGAACCTAATTTCGGATGTACTCTTTTCTCCAATTCCGGCAAAAGGTTCTCCTGCACTAGCCTGATAAATTCCGTAGCATGGTAGACAGCATTAATCCCTGCATCCGGTGTACTGCCATGTGAAGCCTTCCCAATAAATATTAATTCAATCCACTCCAGTCCTTTATGGGCAGGCATTATGTTCAGTTCTGTTGGTTCACCGACAATGGCAAAGTCTGCTTTCAATTCACCAGCATCCGCAATTTGCTTTGCTCCCTGCACCGTTTCTTCTTCATCAATAACGCCAGCAAAGATAACTTCTCCTGACAAATTTGTATGATATTTTTTTAAGGTAACCATTGCGACCATCATGGCTGCTATAGCCCCTTTCATATCAGCTGCTCCTCTACCATATAAGTTATCCCCCTTCCTTTGAGGCTGAAAAGCATTTTCCATCGTATAAGCAGGAACAGTATCGATATGGCCATTAAGCATAACACTTTTATAGGACGCATCGGCCTTTCCTATTCTTGCATAGACGTTTGGCCTGTTTGGCTGTATTTCTTCTATCCATGTTTCAATGTCGTGATCTATAAAAAAATCTCGGATCCAATAAGCCACTGTGCTTTCTCTCTGAACGGATTCTTTATGAGATTCAATTTTTATTAACCTTTCTGTTATATCAGCCACCTCTTCTGGATCTATCTCTTCAACAATATCTTTCATTACATAAGGATCCATCAAAAAACCTCCCCAAGTTTACAAATAGCCTTTTAAATGGCAACGCTATTATTTTGGTATAAAGATGAACACTGAACATAAGATCTAAAACTAAACTCAAAATTCATTGTCGACAATCAGCACGTTGATTTTGATGATTTTAAATATACAGTAAACAATTTAATTTGTCAATTTCTTATAATATTCTACAAATTAAACCAGTATCGTGGTGCGGTTTGCAAATGAAGGGATTTAGGGTATAATATAAGAAGAAAAACATATAATGTGAAAAAGCCGCTAGTGCTCGCAACACTAACGGCATGCAATAGCTTGGATCCCTTCAAGGGGGTCAGCGCAAGTGATAAGAATAATCCACCGGGCTGCTAACTCAAGGGTGGGTTATTTTTTTTGGTTATCTGACAGAGCTAACATTAGGCTTGCAAATGCTATTGCTAACATTAAAGCCTCGAATACTGTCACAGCATCACCCCCTTTTGGGAGTGCGCTGACCACCCTTGAGTTATCCTGAACTATCGCAATATTAAGTATAACATACAATATGCTGCAACGAATCAAAACCTGAAAGAGTTTGAAGAAATCCATGAAAATTTTGATTAAGTCGTCATAATCATTATCTTTCATATATCATCTGTATATCTGCTTGTTACTATTATTGGTGATTTGGGGACAGACCCCTTGGTGTACTATTACCGCCTATATGATGACAAAGCTAGCAAAAACGGCAAGTCATCTCGTTTTAAAATAAATTAAAAGCAACTCTTTTAAATATACACAAAAGAGGAATTTTCACATATTTGTCACAATCACATATTTATTCAAGTTATTTTTATAGTATAATTGAAATAGTCTGACCAAGGAAGTGAATATTAATGCTAGGACAACATAGAAATATGGAAGAACTTATTGAGCAAAATAAACAGGCTTTGCTTGAAGACAAAGATGCATTGAATGATATCGAGCGAAAATTAGAAGAAAAGCATTCGAAGGAACATTAACAATGAAAGCTCAGCAGAGAGCTATTCTGCTGAGCTTTACTATTTGTATTGGTAAAACGATTTGTATATAACTTTAAATCTTATTCCTCATTACTAATGAGTTATGCTGTCCTCACCCTCCCATTTCAAGAATAGTAAACGTGATTGTGAGCTTTTGCCTGTTCATATCATTTACAATATCAGTGTAGCGGGCAGCCACATTGCTGGCACTATTGCACCATTACATTTTTAAAATCCCCAAAACTCTGCATGCTGTTTCATACCCTCATAATCTGGATTCACAATCACATCAAGGAACTCATCGAACATCTTCAGACAGCCACTAGCACCAGCTATACATTATAAGGGTTCTCAACATAAGGTCCAGTCGTGGAGATCCTCGTTAACTGACTTGCCATGTAGGTTGCGGTGTAAGGCGTTGAGACGGATATTTTAGTGCAGAAGAAATATCCGATTCCAAAATAAAAATGACCGGAAACTTGGATATTACTGCACAGGGAATGATGGGGCCAATGATCAACAGCATTCTGAAGTCATTCGTAAGCGTCAAATAAAACACACATAGAATCAGAAAGTCATCCATGCGATAATCTTCTTAGAAATGAATTCAGGAGGTTATGCGATGACTCTAAAAGACAAAAGAATAGAATGGGAAGCGCGGTATG
>NZ_JBGOHB010000070.1:0-1463 GCF_041521345.1 Virgibacillus oceani
GAACTTTTTGATTATGTTCACTGGTTTAATCATATTCGAATTCATGGATCACTAGATTACTTAACACCTACCGAATACAAGTTAATGAACCTTTAATTATTTGTACAGTTTAGTGTTGACATACCATTCGAGTTTTATCTGAACTTAGAGGGATATAAAGCGTCAAAAGAACTGCTGCCTTCTACTTCGGCCAAAGTTTTATCTGAACTTAGAGGGATATAAAGCAGCTAATACCTGGAGGACGTACAAGCTTAATGTTGTTTTATCTGAACTTAGAGGGATATAAAGAATAATTTAGATGATGAAATGAAAGAGCAAATAAAAGTTTTATCTGAACTTAGAGGGATATAAAGGTCATTGAAACTGTTTTAGATGATTACTTTTTAGGGTTTTATCTGAACTTAGAGGGATATAAAGTCAAGAGTTGACATAGCAATAGATATACTAGATTTTGTTTTATCTGAACTTAGAGGGATATAAAGACCATGAAAATTATATAAGTGAGTGAAAAAAAGCGGGTTTTATCTGAACTTAGAGGGATATAAAGCAAATAAAAAAGACATGAATATTCATGCCTCTTTGTGTTTTATCTGAACTTAGAGGGATATAAAGAAAAATATAAAAACAAAACATTTGAAAACAACAGAAAGTTTTATCTGAACTTAGAGGGATATAAAGATACTCATATTTGCCGTATTCTACTTTATATCCCGCGTTTTATCTGAACTTAGAGGGATATAAAGACATCAAAACAGGGCAGGAGTATATCTCCCATATCTGTTTTATCTGAACTTAGAGGGATATAAAGCTTGTTGACGGGGTTAAGGATTTAGCTGAATGGTTTGGTTTTATCTGAACTTAGAGGGATATAAAGCAAAAATTCTGTTTCAGCATCAAGCACTGCTTGTACTTGTTTTATCTGAACTTAGAGGGATATAAAGCATTATCAACAAAGCATGGCGTTATGACATTGCTCGTTTTATCTGAACTTAGAGGGATATAAAGCGAAAAATGCGTATAAAACAGGGTAACGTCACCTATGTTTTATCTGAACTTAGAGGGATATAAAGTTAACAAAAGATAATGCACTGCCTCCATGCCGCATTTGTTTTATCTGAACTTAGAGGGATATAAAGGACGATTATTTCACGCTCATTCCAGATGGGTCACTAGTTTTATCTGAACTTAGAGGGATATAAAGCAGGTTGGTACAGACGCTGATGATAATGAGATTTATACTGTTTTATCTGAACTTAGAGGGATATAAAGGATGAAAAATTGCTGACCATATTATCCGAAGATACAGTTTATCTGAACTTAGAGGGATATAAAGACTATTTGGTATGTCAACACTAAACTGTACAAATAATTAAAGGTTCATTAACTTGTATTCGGTAGGTGTTAAGTAATCTAGTGATCCATGAATTCGAATATGATTAAACCAGTGAACATAATCAAAAAGT
>NZ_JBGOHB010000071.1:0-1372 GCF_041521345.1 Virgibacillus oceani
CACTAGCATTGCATTAATTAAAACTAAAAATTAGGAATGGGCAAAATTTTCGTTAATTTACTGTTATCCAAAGAAAAAGTCCTTTATAATGGATATAGTCAGGTGGTAACCCGTCCAAATCCACTAATAAAGGACCAAAACTCATGGACAAGATTACACGAAAAACTTCATTTGGGCAATGGTTTTCACCAATAAACTTTCAATTATTTGAAGAACAGGTGAAAACGATGAAATTAGATTACTATACGAAAAAATTAACGACAGAGTCATTTCTAAAGTTACTGCTTTTTGCACAGCTGCAAGAAATGGAAAGTTTGCATGCGTTGGGTGATAGTCTTTTCGATGACCAGCTTCAGAAGGAAATAGATCTTAATTCTATTAGTATTTCCCAGCTGTCACGCCGATTGAACGGTTTGAATCCAGATATATTTCAAAGGCTATTCCTTGATTTGGTAAGTCAAATTCATGAGAATACACATGATTCAAAAACTGCAATGCCATTGAAGATCATTGATTCGAGCACATTGCCACTTAATTTAACCAATCATAAGTGGGCAAAATTTCGTAAAACAAAAGCTGGTGTTAAGATACATCTTCGTCTCGTATTTATGGAAAAAGGAATATCTTATCCCGAAAAAGCCGTTTTGACTAATGCGAAAGAACATGATCGCAATCAGCTTGAAGTCATGGTCGATGACAAAGAATGCATGTATGTGTTTGATCGAGGCTATCTGGATTACGAGCGATTCGATCGCATGACGGATGATGGCTACTTTTTCCTTACCAGGCTCCGAAAAAATGCTTTTATACGGGTAGTTGAAGACTTTAAACTACCTGATGACTCAGCTGTTTTATCGGATCAAATGGTGGTGATCGGTACAACGCAAAACCGTGCTGAGAATTACTTTCGCCTAATAAAAGTTATAGATTCAAAAGGAAATGAACTCCTATTAGTTACAAATCGCTTTGATTTGAGTGCCGATGAAATTTCAGAGATGTACAAATCACGCTGGGCCATAGAGTTGTTTTTTAAATGGATTAAACAACATTTGAACATCAAAAAATTTTACGGTCAAAGTGAAGCAGCAGTATACAATCAAGTGTTTATTGCACTCATTGTTTTTTGTTTAAATGTACTCGCTCAAATCGATACGAAGAGTAAGCGAACCATCTTACAAATCAGCCGTCTTTTAAGAGCATCCTTGTGGAAACCAGCATATATCTGGCTTCTGAAAATAGAAGGAAAAGGTGCTTCTTAACAAACAAATCGTCGCTGTCCCTTTAGTCTAATTGTAAATAAATCCCAAATGGATGGAGCCACCTTTGATTGGGTATTTACTTTTTTGGCTCTAATCCAGAAAGTGATAAAAAC
>NZ_JBGOHB010000072.1:0-1220 GCF_041521345.1 Virgibacillus oceani
CTTAAATTGCAATAGTAAATGCAACACCCCCTGTGAAACCGCTATATAAGGTTTTTCTGTAATTTGTTGGTGTTGGGGCCTAGGCCCCAACACCAACAAATTTTGCGAACGCTTCGGCTGGGGTTTGATAGTTTAATATTTTCCGAGGAAGCGTGTTCATCCAGTTGGCGGCATCGGCTATTGTTTCATCAGCGTATGTATAAATAGGTTGCCCTTTCTTTATAAACTTCCGAATGAGCCCATTGTGCCTTTCATTTGATCCTCGCTCCCATGAAGCATAGGGATGGGCAAAATAAACGTCTATTTGCTTCTCCGTGCCTTGATCTGCCAGTTCGCTGAATTCCGACCCATTATCTGCTGTAATGCTTTGAAAAACATCCTGCTTGTTCGGATACGCCGAAATGACGTCTTCTAAGGCCGCTGTAACAGCTGGGGCACTTTTACTTGGCATGCGCTTAATGATCTCCATGCGTGTCTTCCTTTCTACCAGGGTCAGTAAAGCATCATCTTTTGTTTTGTGTCCCAGAACGGTGTCAATTTCCCAGTGACCAAATTCATCCCTGGTCTCTATGGATTCGGGGCGTTCTTCAATGCTTGTCCCCAACACTTTTTTATTTTTACGGGATTTTGCCTTCTTTGTTGAACGGCGGAGTTTCAACTCCAAATCCATATTGATCACGGACAACTTGCCTTCGTCTATCCAATTGTATAATGTCTTCGTCGAAGGGACGTAGTCAAATTTCTTATTTCTTTTCGCATAACCAACAGCTGCATCAGGGGACCATTTGTCTTTCAGGATCTTTTCTTCAGCAAATTCAATAAATTCCAATGCATCCATCATCGTAGAACGCCCTCCGCAATTGTCACGGTTTTCCCTGTAAACGCGAGCACCGGCGTCTGGGAAGTAGGTGGTATAGGATTTGCGATTAGTATCTATCTGCTGGACGGTTCCGCGGTTCATTTCACGCGAAATCGTACTCGGATTGCGGCCCATTCTTCTTCCAATCTCTCTTAGTGACAGGCCTTCATCCATATAGGCCTCTATGTTACCTCTTTCCATTTCGCTTAAATGTGCAAAAGAACGTTCTATCGTGTTAGAATGGTTTTGAGTCATCGTGAATTACCTCCGTATGGTTTGTGTTTTTGTCAACCTTAATTATACGTGGTTTCACGATGGCTTTCTATTTATTTAGCTGTTGCATTTCATTTTACAATGAACC
>NZ_JBGOHB010000073.1:0-1220 GCF_041521345.1 Virgibacillus oceani
TGGTATGTCAACACTAAACTGTACAAATAATTAAAGGTTCATTAACTTGTATTCGGTAGGTGTTAAGTAATCTAGTGATCCATGAATTCGAATATGATTAAACCAGTGAACATAATCAAAAAGTTCAAGATCAAGTTCGTGTTGGCTAGGGAAAATGGTACCACGAACGAATTCTGTCTTGATGGTCTTAAACGTAGCTTCAGCCACGGCATTGTCATACGGCGTTCCTTTTTCACTCAATGAGCGCTCAATATCAAAGGTATCAAGGGCTTGGTCGATGATTTGGTTCTTAAACTCACTACCTCGGTCAGTATGGAATAATTCGAGACGATTAAGATTGTATTTAACGGATGCAAATGCACGTTGAACTAATGCTGCACTCTTTTGAGGACCTGCACTATGACCAATTATTTCACGATTATATAAATCTACTAAAACGCAGATGTAATGCCATTTCTGTTGTACTCGAACATAGGTTAAGTCACTTACAATCACTTTAAGTTCCTGGTCTTGATCAAACTTACGATTTAATGTATTCCCGATTTCCGATTCGTTAGAGGATGTTTTCGACGGTTTATATTGAGCAACCGTATACTTTGAAACGAGACCTTGCTCTTTCATGATACGACCAATACGACGGCGAGAAACGATCCAACCCAGCTTTTCAAGCTTTTTCTTAATCTTTCGCTGACCATAAATATTTCGATTTTCTTTAAAGATTTCAACGATCAGTGTCGTCAATTCTTCATCTTGGTCATCACGGATTTGTGCTTCGTAATAATACGTGCTTCTTGGGATTTGTAGGACGTCGCACATTGCTGATACCGAGTATTTGTGACAGTTGTTTCGAATCACGTCTACTTTCGTCCCATGATCAGCGCGGCTTGCTTTAAAATATCATTCTCCATCGCAAGCTTTTGGTTCTCTTTTCGTAATCGGATCAGCTCTTCCTCTTCAGGCGTGCGATTATCTTTTTCTTCAAAAGATCCACTGGTCTGGGATTGTCGAACCCACTTATCAAAGGCAGATGGCGTCAGCTCGTATTCTTTGATAATTTCAGACCTAGGTTTTCCTGAAGCATGAAGCTGAACAATTTGTTCCTTGAATTCCTTTGAAAAGTTCCTTCTTGCTCTACGGGTCATAGTAATTCTCCTCAACTTTTAATTGAACCAAGTTTATATGACCTTAACTGTTCTGTCCAACTAAGTGTAACCTATTCA
>NZ_JBGOHB010000074.1:0-1054 GCF_041521345.1 Virgibacillus oceani
GACATTCCTTGTCTGGTAGCAATAGCGGAGAGGTCACACCTGTTCCCATGCCGAACACAGAAGTTAAGCTCTCCAGCGCCGATGGTAGTTGGGGCCTTGCCCCTGCAAGAGTAGGACGCCGCCAGGCGATAAGAAAATAAACCGATCTTTGCTGGAATGGCTAAAGATCGTATCGGAGGATTAGCTCAGCTGGGAGAGCACTTGCCTTACAAGCAAGGGGTCGCAGGTTCGAGCCCTGCATCCTCCACCATGTGCCGGCCTAGCTCAATTGGTAGAGCAACTGACTTGTAATCAGTAGGTTGGGGGTTCAAGTCCTCTGGCCGGCACCATTGTATATTCAGGTTGCAACATATTTAAAGTTGAAATTATTATAACAAAATGTTTCGAACTATTAGCTTAGTCGATAAAGCAACTAGCAATGATTTTACCGAACAAGTTGCGAGTAGCTCCAAAGTACTGAACTTACTTGAGTAGGCTAGTAGATGCAGAAATCAGTTATAAGGATATTACTTTTATACAGAGAAAAACTTCATACAAGAGCCATTAGCTCAGTCGGTAGAGCATCTGACTTTTAATCAGAGGGTCGGAGGTTCGAATCCTCCATGGCTCACCATTTTTTTAATATGCGGGTGTGGCGGAATTGGCAGACGCGCTAGACTTAGGATCTAGTGTCTTCGGACGTGGGGGTTCAACTCCCTCCACCCGCATTTAATCTATGCTATTTAAGCGGAAGTAGTTCAGTGGTAGAACACCACCTTGCCAAGGTGGGGGTCGCGGGTTCGAATCCCGTCTTCCGCTCCAAGCCAAGCCGGGGTGGCGGAATTGGCAGACGCACAGGACTTAAAATCCTGCGGTAGGTGACTACCGTGCCGGTTCAAGTCCGGCCCTCGGCACCATATGCGCCCGTAGCTCAATTGGATAGAGCGTTTGACTACGGATCAAGAGGTTAGGGGTTCGACTCCTCTCGGGCGCGCCATAATCGGGAAGTAGCTCAGCTTGGTAGAGCACATGGTTTGGGACCATGGGGTCGCAGGTTCAAATCCTGTCTTCCCGA
>NZ_JBGOHB010000075.1:0-986 GCF_041521345.1 Virgibacillus oceani
CGATGCGTATACTCACCTGGCACGCTTATTACATGAACAATCCGTTGAATCAGAAGAAGAAGTTTGTGTCCCAATTGAAGGGACGAGTTTGTCTTCTCGTATCCTTCAAAACCCCTCCGATCCTGAGGCAACCTTTCGAAATAAAGGTGGCGAAAACCATATCGGAAGCAGTTTAAACCTGGTGGAAGTTCATGACCCTGAAAAAGAAACAGGGCTTATTATGCATGCCGATTTAAAAGAAAACACCTATAGTGACGCCCAGTTTGGTGAGGAATTTGTCAAAAATCACCCTCTCGCAGATGAAATAGATACGCTGGCTGTTGACGGTGCTTACTACCGGCAGGAAACTGTAAAACACGCTGATAAAAAGGATCTTGAAATAAACTTCAGCCAAATGACAGGCCGGACTGTCTCTGATGATTACATAGGTGTAGACCGATTTGAAATTGATCCTGAAACACACAAGGTTGTAAAATGTCCACAAGGTTTTGAGCCGACTTTCTCCATCTATGATTCTGAAAAAGAAATATACACAGCCAAGTTTTATAAGGAGCATTGTCAACAATGTCCTTTACTTGAGGAGTGCCAGGTAAAAGAACAAAAAAAAGCATACCACATTTCATTTAGTGAAAATAAAAGGCGAACAGATCAAACCCGAGCCAACATTGGCAGTGATAGACATCAGAAATTATCCAATTATCGCGCAGGGGTTGAAGGTGTTCCATCTGTTTTGAAACGAGCATATCAATTACAGTATTTGCCTGTCAGGGGACAAGTGCGCTCAAAAATCTGGATATATGGCTCAATCATCGCCCAGAACTTCAAAAGATGTACAAAATACTTGAAAAATATGGTGCCAGCCACCGTATAAAGTGGTGGGATTTCTTTTTCAAAATAAAAAATAGACTTCTGAACCAAAGAAAATACTTTTTTTATGGATTGGGATTGTAAATTAAAATAAAAACCTTAGTTTTTGGGTGCTAACC
>NZ_JBGOHB010000076.1:0-933 GCF_041521345.1 Virgibacillus oceani
TTGAAAGCAGGTGGACAAGTGTCAACGAATATATTCATCGAGTACAAATCGTGGATATAGATATGGGTTTGGATTTATTTTCACCTGATAGGAACAAAGCAATTGGATTATATATCGAATATATGAAACAACCAAATAATGATCAATGCCTGGAAGATATCGTCAAAATAAGAAGATCGGATGATGAAGTGAGAGAATTTTTATATCAATTAGGAATTCAGAATAAGAGTACACTGCAGCAAATGGATAAAGAAACCAGGGATGCGGTACTTGGAAAATTGAAGGCACTGAAAGGCGTATCACAAAGGCAAATATCACGAATAACAGGAATATCTAAGACGGTGATTCAGCGTGCTGGGGGGTCATAGATTCGTACGTACAAGAATTCATAAGAGCATGGACCATAGGCACAGGTGGACTGATTGGACCGGGGAACCTGTCCCTGTGTCCCTTTGCAGACACTCATACAGGGTGTCTTTAGTCTTTGCATTTTTTGGTGTGTTGCGCATGTTTTGAATACACAATCCATCACCAATCACCCTGATTACCAGTTTCGTTCTTTCCGAAATAACCGATCTCTAATAATATTGATAGGTAGAGGTAGTACATAATTTGGTGGATTATATGTCTTTCGAGGAATTCAGAAGGTGCTTATACTATTTTGGACATTATCATCATTTCTAAACAAATTAATATATTTATTGTGGTTGAGTTTACTTTTTTCCTTAAGAATTAAAAAAAATTTTAAACACCATACCTTATAGTATGTTTATTCCGACTGTTCAGTCTCATGCCTACTACTTTTATTATGGTTAGCACCCAAAAACTAAGGTTTTTATTTTAATTTACAATCCCAATCCATAAAAAAAGTATTTTCTTTGGTTCAGAAGTCTATTTTTTATTTTGAAAAAGAAATCCCACCACTTTATACGG
>NZ_JBGOHB010000077.1:0-630 GCF_041521345.1 Virgibacillus oceani
GCTTGCACCCATTGATGCAAGTCATAGGCTTGTTGAATGAGAGATTCCAGTTTCGATTCTTCTTCATTGGATTTGGTTTTGTATATGATTTTATTTTTATGTCCTTTTTCAAGATATGCCGAAAAAGATTCTGGGATCTCTATTCCGGGAATCTTGCTCAGTTCTCTTACCATATTCCGAATCACAGTATAAAATAATTCAATTCGTGTCATTTTCTTACAGGAACTGTCAAGCATAGTGGAGTCCATGCGAGCCATTGATTTATTAATGGAAAGAAATTCTGCCATTTTTTCAGCGAGCGATTCCATTTCTTGTTGGAGAAGGGATTCTCCCGTTTGTGTTTCGTGTTCAACCAGGCGACATCTAAAATTGGATAACGTGTTAACACAGAGGCGTTCCCTGTCAACATCCGATTCAAGACCCAGGGCATACTGGAACCGGTAATCAAAGTAAAGGGATCCAATTAACTCTTCATCTGAGAGTAAATTCTGTTGTTTGAGAACCAACAAACTAACCAGTACATTGACTGGCTTATTCGGACGACTTGCCTTATCGCTATATAAAACTGAAAAACGTTCTTCATTAATTTGCGTAAGAATGAGGCGATAAAAGTCTTCTGCCCAACTTTTT
>NZ_JBGOHB010000078.1:0-475 GCF_041521345.1 Virgibacillus oceani
ATCTACCTGTGAAGACGAGCAAGGGTACGATTGGAAATATCTATATCGAATCAGACATTAATAACGTTTACGACCAACTTAACAATATCAATCAAATCTTTATCGTCGGTACGGCGATTTCACTCATCATCACGATTGTCCTCGGTTTCTTTATTGCGCGTACGATTACGAAACCGATTACGGATATGCGTAATCAAACGATCGAGATGTCTAAAGGTAATTATACGCAACGTGTGAAGATCTACGGTAATGACGAAATCGGCGAGCTTGCGCTAGCCTTTAATAATTTATCGAAACGTGTACAAGAAGCGCAGGCGAATACAGAAAGTGAGAAACGTCGACTGGACTCCGTTATCACTCACATGAGTGACGGTATTATTGCGACCGATCGTCGAGGCCGTGTGCGTATCGTCAATGATATGGCGTTGAAGATGATGGGCATGATGAAAGATGATATTATCGGTCAGCATATGCT
>NZ_JBGOHB010000079.1:0-474 GCF_041521345.1 Virgibacillus oceani
GATCAGGACCGATTGGTTGTTGAGTGTCTGAGACTACCGGATCCGACCACTCACCCGGGATACCAGCGGAAACTGCCCGGACACGCCATTGATACTCTTCCCCAAGAACGAATCCAGAATCTTCAGATGGAAATACACAGACTGCATAAACAAGAGGAGAGGTAGACATGGAGGAAGTGGAAACATTAGTCAATAATCAACGATCAAATCACAGGTTTCTCCCATATCTTCAACTACTTCCATAATTTCACCGCGTTTTTCCGGCTCGAGTTCCTGGTTGGTCACCTTCTGCCTCTGTAATAAAACCTCTTCTAGCAAAATAGGAGCCAGTTGTCACTTGAAGCTCCGCATTCATGGTAATAACAGGTATTTTGGCTTTGATCGCCTGGTCCGCTTTACTTTGTTTGTTGGTAAAAAGAAATGAAAAAGAGGTTGTCGCCAGAAGTAAAATTTTTGGGACAGCCTCCAGTTATC
>NZ_JBGOHB010000008.1:0-149831 GCF_041521345.1 Virgibacillus oceani
GCCACCGTATAAAGTGGTGGGATTTCTTTTTCAAAATAAAAAATAGACTTCTGAACCAAAGAAAATACTTTTTTTATGGATTGGGATTGTAAATTAAAATAAAAACCTTAGTTTTTGGGTGCTAACCATCAGTATGTCTAAGTTACTTTACAGACTTATATGAAGCTATAGGTATAAACGATTAAAGGGACCAAAGTTTATTGTCCTTCTTGATTGAAATACAGATATTGTGCCCCCCTTTCCATAGATTTTTTCCATTGCAATCTCAATCTCACCTTCTGATTAGTGAATATTTTTTATTGCCGTTGAAAAATCTCTAGGCACCAATTCGTTAAAAATAAACAATAGTAGGTATTTCGTTATAATTAATGGATTCCTAATTTTGAATTAAATAATAAAATATTTCTTGAATATTATTTGAAAATATAATAAAATGCTAGTGAGTTTATTATTAACTTAACTGATAAAATACTTGATGATTCTCTTCAAACTCTGAAATCATTTTCTCTTTCTGGATAGTTAAGCCAATCTCATCCAAACCGCTTAAAAGCATATTTCTTCGATAATCATCAACTTCGAATTGCACTTGAAAGCCAAAGTCATCAGATACCTCTTTATTCTCAAGATCAACCTTTAATTCATATCCATTAATATTGTTTGTTTTACCAAAAAGTTTTTCTACCTTATTTTCACCTAACATGATAGGTAAAATTCCATTTTTGAAACAATTATTATAAAAAATATCTGCAAATGAAGGTGCAATAATAACACGAAATCCGAAGTCTTCGAGTGCCCATGGTGCATGTTCTCTAGATGAACCACTACCAAAGTTTTCTCTGGTTAATAAAATTGTTGAGTTACGATATTCTGGCTTATTTAATACGAAATCCGGATTTTCAATTTGATCTGAAGTATATCGCCAATCGAAAAACAGATATTTTCCATAGCCTCTTTTCTCAATTCGCTTTAAAAATTGCTTCGGGAGAATTGCATCGGTGTCTATATTTGCTCTGTCGAGAGGAGCTACAAGACCTGTATGTGTCTTGAATTGTCTCATTTTTATACCTCCTTCCCCTGCCTAATTACCCAATCACGGACATCAACAAAATGACCTTTAACTGCAGCTGCAGCAGCCATAGGGGGGCTAACCAGATGTGTTCTTGCACCTCTCCCCTGTCTTCCCTCAAAGTTACGATTTGAAGTTGAAGCAACACGTTCTCCTGGTTTTGCACTATCGGGGTTCATCCCTAAACACATGCTACACCCGGCTTCCCTCCAGTCAAAACCAGCTTTTTTAAATATTTGATCCAATCCTTCCTCTTCAGCCTGATTCTTTACAACCTGAGATCCAGGTACTACAAGCCCCCGAATGCCTTCTGCTTTTTTGTAACCCTGAACTATGATAGCTGCTTCCCTCAAATCCTGTATGCGGCTATTTGTACAAGAGCCTATAAACACAGTATCTAGAGAAATATCAGTCATTTTAGTACCAGGCATAAGGTCCATATACTTTAAAGCTTCTATTGCCATATTTCTTTTCTTTAATGGTATGTCAGCTGTTTCAGGAACATTGTCATTGATAGATGTTACCTGACTCGGATTGGTCCCCCAGGTTACCTGTGGGGAAATATTTCTACAGTTAAACTCCACCGATAGATCAAATTTCGCATCAGCATCACTATAGAGTTTTATCCAATGCGATAATGCTTCTTTCCATTCTTCATCTTTAGGTGCATATGTTTTATTTTTTAAGTACTCAAATGTAGTCTCATCAGGCGCCATCAAACCTGCACGTGCACCCATTTCGATGGACATATTACATATAGTCATTCGCTCTTCCATTGATAATTCTTCTATCACTTTCCCCCGATATTCAACTACATAACCTGTGGCAAAATCATTACCATACTTCCCAATTAAAGCGAGCATCAAATCTTTAGCAGTTGTACCCAATGGAAGATCACCATCAAAATTAATTGCCATCGTTTTAGATTTATATTGCTTTAAAGTTTGTGTAGCTAATACATGTTCAACTTCACTGGTACCTATACCAAATGCAAGTGTTCCGAAAGCACCATGTGTAGAAGTATGGCTGTCTCCGCATACAATTGTCTGACCTGGTTGAGTTAATCCAAGTTCAGGTGCTATAATATGCACAATTCCTTGATTACGGCTAAATAAATCATAAAGTTTTATACCAAATTCTTCACAATTTTTGTATAGAGCATCAACCTGTTTTTTAGCAATCTTATCCTCAAAAGGCAAATTTCTATCCGTAGTAGGTATACCATGATCCATTGTAGCGAGTGTGCGATCAGGACGGCGAACTTTTCGCTTTTCCATTCGAAGCCCATCAAAAGCTTGTGGTGATGTTACTTCATGAATTAAATGGAGGTCAATATAAACAATATCCGGTTCTGACAATTCTTCACTCACAATATGCCGTTCCCATATTTTTTCATAAAGTGTCTTTCCCATTATCTTCACCTCCAGCTTAATTAGATCACTTTATTGATTTTTAACTCATTTAGTTTTTTATCATCATAGTTTAATAGACTGCTGTAGATTTCTTTATTGTGTTTACCTATAGATTCAGCTCCAACATATTTTACATCACCTGGAGTCCTGCTTAACTTTGGTACAATTCCCGGCATCGGAAACTCTCCTAGTTTAGGATGTTCTTTTTTAATTATCATATCTCGCGCGTTATAGTGGGGATCTTTCACGATATCTTTTGCTGAATAAATCAATCCTGAAGGCACCCCTTTTTCCGCTAATAAATCAAGAACATATTCTGATTCATGTCCTTTCGTCCATTCTCCAATTAATTGATCTAATTCCGACATATTGTCACTTCTGGCATGATGTGAAGAATATTTGGGATTCTCAAATAGTTCAGGTTGATCCATCGCCTCGCACAATCGTTTGAATACACCGTCAGCGTTTGCTCCAATCACTATATAAGTTTCATCTTTTGTAGGATAAATATTAGAAGGCGCTACACCAGGTAATATATTCCCCATACGCTCACGAACATAATCAGCCAGCAAATAATCAGGAATTATACTTTCCATAACTGAAAAAACAGACTCATAAATGGCTGTATCAACAACTTGCCCTTTCCCAGAATCATTTCTCTCATGAAGTGCAGTTAAACTCCCCACTGTTGCAAAAAGTGCTGCAAGTGTATCTCCAATGGAAATTCCAATTCTGGTAGGCGGTCTATCTTCAAACCCTGTCACATAACGAAGACCCCCCATAGCCTCCCCTACACTTCCAAAACCGGCTCTGTCTTTATACGGTCCAGTTTGACCATACCCGGATGTCCTGGTCATAATGACCCCTGGATTTATTTCTGATAAAACCTCATAGGATAAGTTCCATTTTTCCATCGTACCTGCACGGAAATTTTCTATAATTATATCTGATTGTTTTACCAGATCTTTAAAAACGTTTTGTCCTTCTTTTGTTCGTAAATTTAATGTAATGGATTTTTTGTTTCTTGATTGAATCGGCCACCAAAGTCCTTCACCGTCTTTCTGTTTACCCCACTGACGCATAGGGTCTGCTTTATCCGGTGCTTCAATTTTTATTATTTCAGCTCCAAAATCACCTAAAAGCCTGCCGGTAAATGGTCCAGCAAGTAATGTTCCTAGTTCAAGAACTCTGATACCTTCTAAAGGTAATTTTTCATTTTTGTTAGTCATCTTCCTACCTCCAGTTCTATTACCTTTCTAAAAGACAAGCACTTTGTATCATATTATTTAAACAAAGTGCTTGCTTTTATGAATATCAGCTGAACACTTTTTCACGATCCCCGAAGTTGAATGCCTCCAGTTCTTCTCTTTCCAATCTCATTCTGGACCGGTTTGTTTCAGTTTCTGCTTGATCAATTTCATCATTTTCATCAATGAATACACCATAAGACTCCAGCGCTTTTTCCTTACTTACGAGTCCGCGTGCTACGTCTAAACGTACTTGCTCAGGGGTTCTCTCCAACGGATCTCCCCATCCCCCACTTCCTCCTGTGATAAATAGGATCTGGTCGCCTTTTTCCACTTCCACACCATCAATTTTTGAAGCAAGAGCAATCTCAGTCCCATCCTTCTTAATTAATAGTTTAGAAGAAGTAGACCCAGGCTCCCCGCCATTAATTCCCCATGGCTGGATCTTTGAACGATCATCATGAATGGAGACTACGCCATCAGCGAGAATGGTATATAACTTTTCATTACTGTTACCACCCCTGTTCATTCCAGCACCTCCTGAATCTGTACCAGTTTTATAGGAATTTACCATTAATGGATAATATGTTTCCAAATATTCAGTCGGAATATTTACAAATGCTGGCCACCATGAGTGACCATCTAAACCATCAGCGATTGGTCTGCCTGGTAAACCGCCGTACATAACCTCCATTAAATTGAAATATTGTCCATCATCATCATACCCAGAGTATATAAAATATGGGCTTGTACCATAACTTGCTGCAGGACTGTTTTCTGGTGTATTAATAGAAAGAACACCACTTAATACATCAAAGAGACGGCTTAAAGCATGTGTTCTACAGCCTAATGCTGCTGGTGCTTTTGGCCTCATCATAGTTCCTTCCGGTGTTTCGATATGAAGAATATCATAAAACCCATCATTAAAGTTAATTGCCGGATCATAGACAGAGATCAAGAAAGAACCGATAAACATTTTAAACATTGGTTCACTCAAATAATAGTTTATCGGACCTGGTGATTGTTTGTCCGTGCCCTTCCAATCAAAATAGGCATTATCTCCTTCCCTCCACATAGTAAGCTTCATTTTAAATGGACCATTTCCTAACCCATCGTCGTCAATATAATCTTCGAATGAAACAGGCTCAGTCGGAAGGAAATTCTTAATGAGTTCACGCATCATTATATTTGTACGATCTAATAAAGCATTCATAGCTTCAAAATAAGTTGGTATACCAAACCTTTCACATAATTCTTTAACTCGTTTTTCAGCAGTTCGGCAAGATGCAACAAGTGCCATTAAGTCACTGTAATTTTCTAATGGAGTTCTAGAGTTAGCTTTGATAATCTTTATTATTGCTTCATTAAGCACACCTTTATCGAATAATTTAACAGGTGGAAAACGCACACCTTCTCCGTAAATACTGGTGGCATCAACCGGCATGCTCGAAGGAACTGGCCCACCTACATCCATTACATGACCAAACATGGAAGAATAACCTACAAGTTCTCCTCTATTGAAAATAGGTAAAATAATCATCCAGTCATTTATATGAGATACTGATCCTCCACAACTGTAAGGGTCACTTACAAAAATCACATCTCCTTCATGTATGCCTTCAGGGAACTGATTAGTAACCTCCGGCACATGGGAACCAAAATTCCCAACTACCATTCTACCCTCAGCATCTGTAATCATTGGAAAGCAGTCATGCTGTTCACGAATAACAGGGGACATCGCAGAACGAAATAAGGTTACATCCATTTCTTCTTTAATATTCTTAAGCGCATTCTCAATAATATCAACAGTAATTGAGTCTATATTCGCCATTTTTTATTCCTCCTCATGAATTATAAGGTTCATATGCTCATCAACTTTGGCAATATTTCCTGGCAATACAACCGTTGTACTATCCTTCTGAGTTAGAATTGCCGGGCCACTCACTTTATTATTTGGCTGCAGTAATGCTCTGTCATAAATCGGAGACTTTACAAATCCATCATCAAA
Organism: Virgibacillus oceani; assembly: GCF_041521345.1. Classification (GTDB taxonomy): domain Bacteria; phylum Bacillota; class Bacilli; order Bacillales; family Amphibacillaceae; genus Virgibacillus_N; species Virgibacillus_N oceani_A. The sequence goes on from NZ_JBGOHB010000008.1 coordinate 5,734, forward strand.
ATAAGCCTTATGTTCATGGTCAATTATTGCGTGTGAAGCGTCTTCACTGCCAGGATCATTAACTGGAAGTGTAGGCGTATTAACTTTTCCAATGGCAACTGCGCGAATATTTACAATTTCAACCTCAGTCTCCATTTTGAACCCATATGTTTGTTCATGAATTGTGTCAAATTGATTTTTAATTGCTCCCAGACTCTCTTCTATTATTTGATCGAGTTGAGCTTCAATTGAAATTTCATGACCCTGACGATAATAACGTACATCTACTTCAAATCGAATTGTTTGGTTTGACTCAGGAACATTTTCTTCATTTAACCACTGTTTACATTCAGCACCCAGTTCTGTCAATTCCGATACTACCGTTTCCGAATCCAACTCACTCAGTGAATGGATAAATGTTTTGGAATATTCATTTCGAATAACTGATTGTAGAAAGCCAAGTGCCGAAAGTACTCCAGGTGTTGGTGGGACTATCACAGGAAAACTACCTGATAATTTCCCTAATGCGTTAGCATGCATCGGCCCTGCTCCACCTAGAGCAAGTAAAGAAAATTCTCGAGGGTCATACCCTTTCTCAACAGATACAACTCTTGTTGCTCCATACATATTTTCATTTACAATATCATATATCCCTTGTGCCGCTTTATAAATATCCACATTAAGTTTGTCTGCTATATTCTGAATTGCAGCCTTGGAGTTTTCAATATTTAATTTCATTTCTCCTCCAACAAGACTAGGAGGCAAATAGCCCAAAACTACATTAGCATCTGTAACTGTCGGTTCTATACCGCCCTGATCATAACAAGCCGGACCTGGTGTAGAACCTGAGCTTTGAGGGCCAACACGTAAAGCACCTGTTAAAGGAACATGAGCGATGGATCCACCACCTGCCCCTATACTTTCCACTTCCAAAGAAGGAGCTTTGACAGGAAAGACCCCAATTTTTGTCTCTCTTGCAACTTTAGGTTTTCCATCATACGTTAAGGAAACATCTGTGGAAGTGCCTCCCATATCAAAAGAAATTATATTTTTATATCCAGTTTCTACACCTATCATCGCAGAAGCAGTTACACCGCCTGACGGTCCTGACAACATAGAATGAATTGGTCTTGAAGAAGCTGCAGATAGACTCATTAGTCCCCCATCGGATCGAACTATACTAATTCGGCTATTGAATTCTTCCTCATTTAGTCTCGATTCAACATTGGTTAAATAGCGCTGCATTGGTGGACGGACGTAAGAGTTCATTACTGTAGTTAATGTTCTTTCGTATTCTCTAAATTCCGGTAAAATCTCATAAGATATTGTAACAGGTATATTCGGATTAATTGATTCAGCAACTTCCATTATATGTTTTTCATGGGAAGGGTTTGCATAGGAATTTAATAGACTAATTGTTAAGCTTTCAACACCCTCATCATATAGATAAGTTATTTTATCCCTAATATCCGCTTCATCTAATTCCTTGAAAACTTCACCTTGAGCTGTTATACGTTCTTTCGCACCGCGTGTATAAATTAAATCAGCTAATGGATCTGGTTTATGGAATCCCATCCATGCAGTAATTGGGGCAGGCGTCCATGATCGTGCTACATGTAAAATTTGCTCAAAACCTTCAGTTGTAATCAAGCCTACTTTGGCACCTTTTTCTTCTAGTACAGCATTAGTGGCTACAGTAGTTCCATGAATAATAGACCGAATCTCGTCAATATCAACATCATTTTCTTCGCATATTTTCTTTATTCCAGTCATTAATCCAACCGACTGATCATAAGTAGTGGATGGAGTTTTGGTTCCGTAAATTTGACCTGTTTCCTCATTTTGCAGAACTATGTCCGTAAATGTACCTCCTATATCAACAGCAACTCTGTACATTGTTATTCCCCTTTCAAATTGAGTAAGTAATTTTTCACTGTTTCTAAGTTAATTACGTCTCCATACTTTGTTTGTATGTCATATAAGTTAGCTTCATGGGCTTGTTGGGATCTATCCCCAACACATTCTTCCGGTATAATCACCCGGTAACCATGCTGGATTGCATCTACCGCAGTAGCTCTTACACATCCAGATGTAGTACAGCCCAAAATTAATGTTGTATCAATTCCTTCGAAAGCCAATAAGGATGAAAGGTTAGTTCCGAAGAAAGCGCTTGCAAATTTTTTAATAATTAATGGTTCACTTTCTTGTTTCTCTAGCCGCGAGTCAATTTCAACCCACTCACTCTCCTTTGTTAAATGTTTCAAGGCAGGAACCTTTTGTATAAAATAAGCGCCTTCTTTAAAATGTTCTTCATAAATTACAGTGGTAAATATTATCGGCGTTTCAGTTTGTCGTGCAATGTGAAGTAATTCTTCAGTCGCCTTAATTTCTTTATCAAAGTTCGAACCTAAGGGGCAAGCATCATTTGTAAAGCCGTTTATAAAATCTATTACAATTATAGCTGGGTTGTTGCCAGGACCAACCGAGCTGCCAAACCCTTCAAATTGTTCTAATAACATTCTATCTCTCTTTTCATTTGTTATTTCTTTCCTTTTAGAACGTTTTGACCCATCATATAAACATAAACATCTTTAAATTTTCCATCTTCAAGGTAAAAGAAATTACAATTTGTCTGGTAAACTTCCTCTTTATCACCAGACATTAATTCTACGTTGAATTGTGAAGCTATAGATTCTTCATCTTCATCCACTATATGTTTAAAATCCTTATGAACCATTTTCTTTGGAAAACTTTTAAATAGTTCAGTAAACATTTCTCTTATTTCTTCTTTTCCATTATGTTTTGCCGGTTGACCAGAACGTACAGTAAAAGTCGCATCTTCCCAAAAACAATCAAGAACACCATTAACATCATAATTGTCAACGCTTTCAAAATAATTTGAGATAACCATATCAATTAAATATTCTCTTTCCTTCATTAGAAAACCACCTTAAAGTTATAAAATTTTTTAAAACACTTTCAAACAATCCGCATACTAACTAGCCCCCTTTTCTTTTGTTACACTTATATATTGTCGCTAAATACAGAAAAGTTGTAATGTATTGATAATATACCACTTTGTATACAATGTGTCAATAGTCATATTAGTGAATTTGATTTAACTCTATAAAATAGTGTTTAATCAACTTTAAAATGCATTTTACTATTTATTAAATTACGTAATTTGAAATAAAATACATTATTGTATACAATATGTTTAAGGAGGATTAGTCATGAGCTCATATATATCTATTAAAAATGCCATAATCACAGGGGAATTTGAACCTGGAAAAAGATTAACCGAGGAAGCTTTAGCTGAGAATTTAAATGTAAGTCGAACCCCTATACGTGAAGCTTTAAAACAACTTGAATCAGAAGGATTGGTTACTCCACTTCAACGCCGTGGCGTAATCGTAAGACAATTTTCCAAAGAAGATGTTCAACAAATTTATAATTTAAGAGCATTATTGGAAAGCTATGGTGCGAGTGAAGCAGCTTTATATCGAACAGAAGAAGAATTGATAAAAATGGAAGAAAAAAACTCCTTGTATGAGCAGGCAATTGCTACCCAAAAAAACCCAGATATTTTCATTGTAAAGAGAATACAACAGACAAACCAGGAATTTCATGAAGAAATTTTCAAAGCTGCAAAAAATGAACACTTAAAATCTCATATTTCCAAAGTAGTCGTTCTTCCGTTAGTTTTTCGATCTTTCTATTGGTACAATGAGCGGCAGCTTATGAGATCTCTGGAGGTTCATAAAACTATTTTAGAAGCAGTTAAAAATCAGGAGCCCGAACGTGCCAAAATTGCAATGCAGGAACATATTTACCAAGGACGGGATGATGTATTAAAACAAATAAAGAATACAAATGTAAGGGAGGTTGAAATGAATTGATTAGTATTTGTGAAGTTGGCCCCCGAGACGGTTTGCAAAATGAAAAAAAAACGATTACGACCGAACAAAAGGTACAATTAATTACTCAATTAATTGATTCCGGCATCAAAAAAATTGAAGCTGTTTCATTTGTAAATCCAAAAATAGTACCTCAAATGGCAGATGCCGAAGAATTGATGAAATTGGTTCCAAAAGGGAATGGAGTCAGATTTGCTGGACTTGTCTTAAATTATTCTGGACTTAAGCGAGCTCTACAAACCGAGATAGACGATTATCATATAGTTACAGCTACTAGTAATGAATTCAATTTAAAAAATGCTAAGAAAACAGTTGATCAAAGTGTTGATGAACTGTCTAAAGTCATTAGAGAGGCTGCCCAAGAACATAAAACTGTAACCGGAGTATTAGGTACTGCTTTTGGCTGTCCTTTTGCTGGGGAGATTTCAACTAATAAATTATTGGAAGTAGCAAATTCATTTGCAGTAGCTGGAGCAACTTCTATTACATTGGCTGATACTACCGGATTAGCTAACCCTACGCAGGTAAAAAAAATAGTGGAATCATTTGTTGATTTTTTTGGTAAAGATATTGAACTCGGATTACATTTTCATAATACCAGAGGGCTTGGAGTGGCAAATGTATTGGCAGGTTATCAAGCCGGTGTACGTCATTTCGATTCTTCCATTGCAGGATTAGGAGGCTGCCCATTTGCACCAAAGGCTGTCGGAAATGTATGTACTGAAGATATGGTAAATATGTTTAGTGAAATGGGAATTGAAACATATACCGATTTATCCAAGTTAATCAAAACTGCTCAATGGATGGAAAGCCAAATGGGCAAAAATCTTGATGGAATGATGATGAAGGTTTAATTCAGGGCTCTTTCGAGCCCTTTCAAATAATCAATCCCTATTAAAAATAAAGATAATAAACTGAAGAAGCGCTTAGCTCTTTCTGATTGTTCCCCAATGTTGATTATCGGATTGCTGTAAATTGTCATATAAAGCTTACCTTCTCTAAGTGACTCTGGAGAGAAATGATATTATCTGTATCAAATCTCTCTCCTACTAACTTTCTGTATCCAACTGTGACGGTTGATTTGATCACCATCACAGCCTCCCCTGATCTAACCCTTCTGATAATAATCCACATACCAATCAGCAAACTTCTGCAATCTTTCCTCAATAGATGTTTCCGGTTTAAATCCTACTGCTTGCTGTAATAAATCGGTTGAAGCATATGTAGCCGGAACATTTCCTGGCTTTATTGGTTCGAATACTTTTTCAAACTCTACTTCTCTGTCAGTGGCATTAATTAATGCTTTCTCGAAGAATTCGATAAAGACCATCAGCTTCTCTGGATTGTTATTTCCAATATTGTATACCTGATGCCAAACATCGCCATTTGGTGGGTACTTAAAAGACGACGTTCCATTCCTTCTACAATGTCATCGATATAGGTGAAATCACGATATAGATCATTTTCAAAGTCACCGTTATTAAATATTTTAATTGGTTCTCCGGCAAAGTACTTATTTGCAAATCCATAGTAAGCCTTGTCAAGTCGTCCCATAGGTCCGTATACGGTGAAGAAACGAAGTCCGGAAGCTGGAATGTTGTATAAATGGCTATAGGTATGTGCCTTAATTCATTTGATTTCTTCGTAGATTCATATAGAGATAAAAGATTATTAACAAAACCTTTCTAAAAAATACCCCATATTTATAAAACAAAAAAACTGCCGACTTGAACATATATAGCATCGGCAGCATTTTTCATTTCAATTGGTTTCTTTCTACTATTACTTCAAGGAAATCAGATAAGAGTTTAACTTCTTTTTCGGTTAGTTTTTGAACATTTTCTACTAGCTTTATTACCTCTGCCGGTAATTCTGGAACCACACCAAAAAACTCACTCAAAGAAATCCCTAAAGTCTCACAAATTACATTTAATTTATCAAGAGAAGGAGCAGTTCTTCCAGTTTCAATATCACTTAAATATGATTGTGAGATAAAAGCTTTTCTTGCAAGTTCAGAAACTGAAAAACCCTTTGCAATTCTGAGATTACGAATTCGTTTTCCTATATCCATTCTGCACCCCCAAATTCTATTATAGTATTTATTCATGCGGGATAAATCAGAACAGAAATAATTTTTAACGTAAATAACGATAAAAATATTGACTTAATATTTATTTACGTTATAATTGTCAATAATTGAATAGTTGGCAAATTATCCAGGACTTATTATTCAATTGATTTAGCTTTAGGGACATTTAAAAAAATGCTTTAAGCTGAAGTATTAACTACTTAGAGGTGGTGACAAAATAAGAAAATATTATTTTAAATGTCAATAATCAACAATGCAGTCCGTACGTAATTTCTGTTAGCTGAAACATGAAACATGTGTCAAAGAGATAAGTATATATCTCTCTGATTCAAGTTTCAATCACTTCAACATTATTATGAGGGGACATAGTTGTAACAGAAAAACAAGAACATAGTTACACCATTTTAATAGGTCTTTAGTCATGTTTATCACGGTATAAGGTGTACAGTTTTACGTATACGACCAACTTATCATTAAAATCAATATTGATTAAAACATGACTACGAATTATAAAATTCGTTACAGCGCCCAGGTTTTTCATCAATAAATCACATAATTGATAGACTCTTACATTGTATACAACATAAATTCTTTGTTTGTATGTATAGTTTCAGTTGATTTGAAAAGGCTTACAACCTAAAGAAGTTCAAACTACTAAACTATAAATTTATCAATTATAGACTTGATCGTATCTGACCTACACTCGAAAAAAATAAAAGGAGAATTTAAAAATGAATGAAATAAACCCTGATTGGAATGGCAAATACCCAATAGTTGGACTCAAAATTAACCTGGACTTTGATAGACCTGCTAGACAAAAAGTGGAGAGTTTCCAAAAATTCTTTGTACCTGATATTGCTGATTTAGTTGGCCCACTTTATTCCATGGATGCCTCTTTAAGACCGGGATATAAACCTATGAAGAAGTTATTAGGGACTGCATTTACAGTTAAAATTCCACCTGGCGACAACCTGATGTTAATTAAAGCACTGACTTTGGCTGAGCCTGGAGATGTTATAGTTGTCGATGCCCGTGGACACTCTACACATTGCTGTGGTGGAGCAGGACATACACTTATCAGCAAAAGGCGAGGCATTTCAGGCATGGTAGTAGATGGAGCTTATCGTGATATGAGTCAAATTGAAGACTTGGATTTTCCGATTTTCTGTAAAGGCATACATCCAGCTACTGGCCCTAAAGTTGGTCCTGGCGAAATTGGTGTACCCATTAGCTGCGGTGGCGTTATTGTGAATCCAGGCGATGTCATTGTCGGTGATGAGGAAGGGGTATGCTGTATCCCTAAGCAATATGTTGATAAAGTTATTGAAAAATGCGAGGAAGTTCCCATTAGAGAAGATGAGGATGATTGGCCGGATGTTGTTGAAAGAAATAAAGCAAGGGATGCTTATTATGATAAAGTGATCGCCGAACGCAACGTAGAAATTATACAAAAGGATTATAACAAGTAATTCTTCTGATTTTAATTTTCCAAAAAAACAAATATTAGGAACAGAGAGGTGTAATTACATGAAGACAATAATTTTTTTAGCAAGTATTCTCCTTTTTATAACCGGATGCAGTGCTGAAGAATCAAGCGGTTCAGATAATAATGCAGACCAGGATTCTACTTTTTATGAAAGCAGTGATGTCATAGAAATGGTTGTGCCATATGGAGCAGGCGGTGGATCAGATACTGCCAGTAGATATGTCGCTGAATTTTTAGGTGAACATATAGAAGGAGATCCATCTGTACAAGTTGTCAATATCACTGGGGGCGGAGGCTTAACAGGAGCAAATGATTTTGCTATGCGTGAAGCTGATGGATATAGCATATTTGCAAGTAACACAGCTATATTGGCTCCCTATTTACTTGGAAGAGAGGAAGCACAATTTGATATGGATGATTGGGAACCATTTTTAGGTGTTCCATTAAACAGTGTTATGTCTATCTCTACCACAACTGGTTATGAAGAACCCAAAGATTTATTGGAATTTGAAGAAGAAGAGCTTCCGGTAGGTATTCATGACCCTATAGGCAGTATTCGCCAAATCCTGCAATTAGAATTTTTAGGGATTACTGATAAGCTGAATTTTGTTCAAGGATATGATGGCGGCGGTGAGTTGATGGCTGCTTTGGAAAGAGGTGAAATCTCTCTTGATTCACAAGCAGAAACTACTTATTTTGACTCTATCGTTCCAATGGAAGAATCAGGTGCTACTATTCCCCTGTTTCAAAATGGATATTTAAATGAGGAAGGAAACTTTGAGGGGAATCCAGACATTGATGCTCCTACCATGCAAGAGCTCTATAAAGAAATGTATGGAGAAGAACCTTCTGGACCTATTTGGGATGCAAATTTACTTTTTAACGGCTCACTAACACAAGTTTATAGAGTATTCTATGTTCATAAAGATACTCCTGAGGAAGTTATTGAAATTTTAAAAGAGGCAGCTCAGGAAGCTATACAGGATCAGGAATTTATAGATGGCGCAATAAATGCACTCGGCACCGAAGATCTATTAGCTGGTGAACAACTGGAAAATGCACTAAAACAACAAGAAGAGAATATGAGGCCAGAGGTTTTACAATTTGTCCAAGAACTATTTACCGATAAGTATGATGTACCCGGTTTGGGAAGTAATGAATAGATTAAGCGTCACAGATTGGTCAGGGGATAGAAGGTGTCTGTATTCGCCTCTTCCCCTCTACAGGAGGGACAAGAATGATTGATGCTGCTATTGAAGCATTAGGAAATGTAATACAGCCTGTTAACCTGACGTTTATGCTTCTTGGTATAACTATTGGTTTAATAATAGGGATTCTTCCTGGACTTGGCGGAACTGTGGGCATGGCACTTGTTATTCCATTTTTGTATGGAATGGATCCTTATGCAGGAGTAGCACTGATGATTGGACTTTTAGCGGTTACACAAACTTCAGACACATTCCCTTCCGTTTTGTTTGGAATCCCGGGAACAGCAGCATCTCAAGCTACAATTATGGATGGATATCCGTTGGCGAAGCAAGGACACGCAAGAAGAGCTTTATCTGCTGCTTTTATTTCATCCATGTTTGGTGGAATTATTGGTGGCATTACATTATTTCTAACAATCCCTATAATAAGACCGTTAATTTTGAGTTTCGGCTCACCAGAACTTTTTATGCTGACCTTGTTTGGAATCACAATCATTGGGATGGTAGCTGGCCGAAAACCTATACAGGGAATATTAATGGGGATAGTAGGATTATTAGTAGGAACTATAGGTGCTGCCCCAGCAGCTCCCGAATATCGTTTTACTTTCGATTGGTTGTACCTGTATGACGGGATATCCATTATCATCCTTGTATTAGCCTTTTTTGCAATACCAGAAATGGTAGAACTCTTATCTTCAAAAAGAAAAATATCTAATACAGGAAAACTTGAAGGTAGTAGTTTCCAAGGTATACGTGATGTATTTAATAACAAATGGTTAGTAATTCGCAGTTCAAGTATCGGTGCTTTTATCGGAGCTATACCTGGCCTTGGAGGAAGCATCATTGACTGGATCGCATATTTTTTAGCTAAGAAAACAGTAAAAAATAGCGAGGGATTTGGAAAAGGTGATATCCGAGGGGTAATAGCACCTGAAAGTGCCACTAATTCCAAAGAAGGTGGGCAATTGATTAGTACCTTACTTTTTTCCATTCCCGGAAGCACATCTATGGCAGTATTGTTAGGTGGACTTATTTTAATGGGCATAGAGACTGGACCCAGTATGGTATCTGATAACCTGCCGATAACCATGTCGATCATTTGGACATTAATTATAGCCAACATCTTTGCAACGGGGGTTTCCTTCTTTATAGCAAAACCAGTTAGCCTGCTAACAACCATAGATCCAAATAAATTTGTTCCTTTTCTATTAGTTATTATTAGTGTAGGTGCATATCAAGCCACCAGAAGCTGGGTTGATCTCTTGCTATTACTAGCTTTTGGTTTCATTGGCTGGATTATGAAAGAAATTAATTGGTCCAGAATTCCATTTATTATTGGTGTTGTTTTGGCTGTTCCCTCTGAGCGTTACTTTTTTATATCAATAGAACGTTATGGTCTAGATTGGTTAACACGTCCCGTAGTTATTATTATTGGGATAATAATTATCTTAACCATTATTGGAAGTCCCTTAGTAAGTTATATAAAAAATCAAAGAAATAAGAGGGTTAAAATATGATGAAGTCCATATTATCACTTATCTTCAGCATAGCATTATTTATTTTATTTTGTTGGGTATTCTGGATGTCACTGGACTTTTTACCGTTAGCAAGATATTTTCCACAAACTCTTGCTAGTATAGGTATTTTACTATCGTTCATAAATATATTCTCTCAGGTTCGTTCACTCCTTTATCATAAAAAAACTGAAATGATTATGGAAGAACAAGATAACAATAATAAATTCGATACAGAAATGCCAGTAACACACGATTTTAAAGTAGCCTCCATTAACTTTCTTTGGTTAATCAGTTTTTTCGTTTTAATATTCCTGTTTGGGTTTAAAATTGCTGCTGCCGGTTTTATTGCTTTATTTTTAAAAATACGAACAGACTTCAACTCGTTAAAAATTATTCTAAGTGTAGTCCTAACTATTGGACTGCTTATCTTTCTTCAAGAAGGTATAGCACTATACTTCCCTCAAGGAATCTTAGAAAATATATTTACTACTTGATTAGCCATGTTTTTACCATATTAAACGCATAGATTCGTCTCACTGAGTAAATTAAACGGAAAGGAATGAGTTCATATGAAAATTTTTATTTCTGCAGATATGGAAGGTATTTCCGGTGTAACTACCAGGGTTCAATTAAATAAAGAGAATGAATATCTCAGGTTTAGGAAACTAATGACAGACGACGTAAATGCAGCAATTGAAGGTGCTTTTCATGGAGGAGCAACTGAAGTAGTTGTGGCAGATGGACACGCCAATATGTCTAACATATACATCGAGCATTTAGATAAACGTGCCCGACTCATTTCAGGCAGTAATAGAGTCATGTGCCAGCTTGAAGGTCTTGATCATTCTTTTGATGCCATTATGTTTGTAGGTCATCACGGACGTGAAGGTGGTTCGCCACATACAGTTATTAATCATTCTTTATCCAGCATTTCTTTATCTGAAATAAAAATCAATAATCAAATTGTTGGAGAAACTGAAATGAACACTATAGTTGCCGGGTACTATGATGTACCAGCAGTTTTCATCTCTGGTGATGATGCATATTGTCAAGAAGTAAAAGAAACGCTCCCAAATGTTGAAAGTGCAGTGGTTAAGTGGGGAATAGATCGTTTCTCAGCTGAATTACTTTCCCCAGAAAAAGCTAGAGCATTAATTAGAGAAAATGCGGAAAAGTCTATGGAAAAAGCTAAAAATATCAATCCTTATAAAATCGAAGGCCCAATTACATTTGAACTGGAGTTTAAGTTAACAAATCAAGCATTAATGACTACAACCATTCCATGTGTGGAATTAATAGGACCAAAAAGCATTAGATTTTCAAGTGAGAATGTGGTTGAAGCATATAAATTAATGTGGGCATGTGTAATTATAGGTTCGTCTGCAACTGATGGTGTGTTAGGGCATTTTAATCTTTAATTACCGTAAAGGACTATGGTAAAAGTTAGCAGCAGAAGGAAGCTATCGGAAATGCATTAAAATATATACGAAAGTCGATGTACTCATACTTGCTTGACAGATTTATCAACCGACGAAGCCGCAATATTGTTGGAGATTGTACATCGAGGCACGCCATAAGGTAGCTTCGACTATTTTCTGTTCACAAATCGATCCAGTGGATGGCATTTAAAATTAAGAATTGAAACGATTGCGGAAGCTATTTTACCACCTGCATATGGCTTGAATATGAGGATTTGGATCACAATGAGCTCGTTCGTTGGGCGGTTGAGATTATTGATGAGCAATTAGAAGATAAACATTTTAAGTAAGGTCAGCAGCCATTGGAACAGAACAAAATTGTTTCAATGGCTGTATATTTTTCTTCATTAATAATCAGTGGCTCTCTCCTCCGCATTTACTGGCTCTATTATTTTATCCGCAGAAGGTGGCTCAAAACTCCGCACTGGTGGCTCATTCTGTCCGCAATACTCATTATACGCTAATTATAATTCATCGGCACGTTGGAAAACGTCACTAACAGAGCTTTTTACAGCACATGTTGTTTTGGCAATCATGTTGCGAGATAGTACCGTACTCGAGAATTAACTTAGCTGGAAATTTTCTGGCAATAAAAAAGGCCTCCTTCAGGTTATATTTTGAAAGCGAATGCTCCCAATTAAATATACCGAAAGAAGGAAGATAAGTGGACCTGAATCGTGAATTTGTTGACTTTAATTGCGTATTCATTTGTTGATGAGGTGGAATGAGAAATAATCACGCAACAACCAACCACCTTCCAATATTTCAGTTACTATTTCATTTTATTATGCTTTTACTCTAACATCATTCGACAAAATTAGGGAAGTGACAGCACGCAAAAAAATTTGTCACATGCATTATTAAATAATAAGTACTTAGACTTTATCCATAAGGAAAAAAATCTTACAATGCTTTCACCATGCCACCGTCAACAAGTAATGACTGGCCTGTAATGTAAGTATTTGCACTTGAACAAAGATAAACTACCATGTTGGCAAACTCTTCAGGTGTACCATAACGACCCATAGGGATCGATTTTTCCGATTGAGATTTGACTTCCTCATAGGCTATGTTTAATTTTTCTGCCTTCACATTGTCTAAATGTGCAACACGATCGGTTGCGATTCGCCCCGGGCCAATGGTGTTGATTAAAATATTATCCTGAGCCAATTCTTGTGATAAGCTTTTGGAAAATCCCACCATTCCTGCTCTAAAGGTATTCGATAAAATCAAATTATCAATTGGCTGTTTAATGGAGGAAGAAGCGAGATTGATAATATGACCGCTTCCGTGGTTTCTCATATGGGGCAATACTTCCCGAATTGCACGTACAAAACTGAGCAGGTTCAGCTCAAATGCATTTTGCCAATCTCTATCATCAACTTTATCAAATATTCCTGCGGGAGGGCCGCCAGCATTGTTTATCAATATATCAACAGTTCCATATAATTCTACGGCTTTAGATACCAATTCTTTAACAGACTGCGCAACTGTAATGTCACAAACTGTATATTCAACATGATTATTCCCAGTTTCCGAGCGTATTTCATCCCGTGTTTTCTGCAATTCCTCCTTATTACGGCTTGAAATTAAAACATGCGCCCCTTCTGTTGCAAATTGTTTTGCCGTTGCTTTTCCCAACCCTTTGCTTGCCGCTAAAACAATTACTGATTTTCCTTGTAAACCTAAATCCATTCTGTTGTTCCCCTTTCAGCTTCGGATTATGTAGGACTTAAACCGACTTTTAGCTTAAAATTCACTAAATTCCTGTTTCCTTATCATAGTTATTTCACCTTTAAGTCTTTAACTAAATTTACAAGCGGATCAAAGCCGTCAATGTGACATTCAATGACATCACCGTCACGAATAACCGTAGCACCCGGGGTTCCTGTTGAAATGATATCTCCCGGTAACAGTGTCATGACCTTCGAGTGAAATGAAACAAGATCCCATGGAAGAAATGTCATGTTTGACACAAGATTTTTACGATGAAGTTCACCGTTAACCACCGTTGACACATTTAAATCATGAACATCAGCAACCTCATCTGGAGTCACAAGTTGAGGTCCAAAACTAAAGAATGTATCGAAACTTTTGGATCGCGTTAAGTAACGGGGATTCTTTTGTAAAATATCTTCCGCGGTCATATCAATTACAGTTGTAAAACCAGCTATAACACCTGATGCTTCCTCTTCAGAAATATCCTTGCATTCCTTTCCAATAATGATTCCTAATTCAGCCTCACCAGTAGTTCGCTCTGACTGGTACGGTATTTCAATTGTATCAGAAGGACCAATAATTGTAGTGTCTGGTTTCATAAAGCTCGCTGGTTCTGTACTCGGTGCTTTTGTACTTAAATCCGAGGCATGATCAACATAATTTAGCCCAATCCCCCAAATTTTACGGGGCCTTCTATATAATGGTCCAACTTTTATTTCAGTTAATTCTTTTACACAATTCAAATGTTTAAACAAATATTTAGACTCATTTAACCAGCTATTTAAAGAGTCAAGCTCATCATTTTGTATAAGTTTAAACACCGTATTTGACCAATATTCTTTTCCAAGGAATTTATTTATAGAAGAAATAGTTAACACTTTATCTTCAAGAATAACACCTGCAAGTTCCTGTCTATGTTCAATTATGTTTATTAATCTCATTATTACTTCATTCCCCCTTAATCTTAATACTGCCACTTCTACCCATGATCAAATTGTCACCAATCCAACTGCGGTCAATAGTTCCATTTTCAATGGAATCAAAAATACTTTTTTCCTATTCAGCATTTCTTTACTTTCTCTGCTACTACTTCCATTTCTTTTGGAACAACGGCATTTCTATCCATGTCCCTTACAATCAAGTTACCAGGATGAATTACAGTCCCGCCAATTCGGATGGAAATATTTATTTCTCCTAGGCCGTCTTTATTTGGACCACGATAGTTGACACCTTTAGCAAAAAGGGACAATTTATATTATAAATCTCTTCTGAATCTCTAATAGCGTCGTCAATTACAAAACCTTCTATATTATCCTTCTTTGTAAGTCATACCATGATTTCGCCCATTATTGCATTTGCTGTACCGTATCTGTCTCTACTATTATTACATCTCCTTCAGTTACCATATCTATTGACTTGTGAATCAATAGGTTACCTCCAGGACGATTTTTAGCAATGAAGGCACGACCTACCAATGTCCCGCTTTGATACAATAGTCTTATAGTAGAATCAACCGCATAAAGCCTTTACATATGATCCGATATATAAGGTGTCACAAAACTTCGGTATAAATTTATCTTACCTTTTGGATCAGATACACCTTTTACACTTGTATTCACTATCTAAATGTTGGTTAAAAAGTAAATAAATTTAGTTCTTATCTTGCTGACGTGAATTTCCCCTTATAAATGATTGAGTACTACCTATTCCCAGTATAATAGCAACAATGATAAAAATAGATGCTAAGTTAAACAGACTTGCAATTCCTCCAAAAATAATTGGTGATGTAAATTGGGTAAAACGGTTAAAGGTTAAACGTAAACCCAAAACCTGCCCAGTTCTGTACTCGGGACTATAATTTACTGTAGAAGAAATTGAAAGTGGTTGACCTATTCCTAACATAGCCCCCAATAATATGGAGATGATCGCACTAATAATTAAAGTATCTGTTAAAGGCAAAAGACCAAGGAAGAGCCCAGATAAAAGAATGGAAGCAACAATTACTTCGCTTTTTCCCCACTTCACAATTAACTTAATTAAAAACCATCGTATTAGAATCCCCGCTCCATTATGCAAGCCTATAATTACGCCGATAGCAGTTGCACTAAAGCCGATGTTATTAGCCAATAATGGAAAATAGTATAAGTATAAATCCTTAGCTAGTAAAATAAGCATACTGATTAAAATTGCTTTTCTAAGGTTTTTGTTTTTTAATAAATAAATAAGGTTATCCTCAGTCTGTCTACTATTCTGGATCCTAATAGATTTATACTTCAGTTTTGACTGAACTTGAATGTAAATACGTAAAATAATCAAAAATGCTATCAGAATAACACTACTAAATAAAGCAATCGTAATTGAAAAACCTAATAAATCTGCTAAATATCCAGATAAGAAAGGACCAATAAACCCGCCCCCAGCTACTCCCATACTGAAAATAGATATATTCTTTTCCCTTCTATTTCCGGAAACTCCATAGCTAACGAACGATTGGGCTGATAGTGCAAATATAGTTTGAGATACTCCACCAATTAATTGGGATATATAGACACCGCTTAAATTGTCAAATATAAAGGGTAATACCATTGCAACGGCACCAAATACTGTACTTATAAGCAATGGAAGGAGTTGTCCCACTTTATCTACCCAATGACCTAGTTTAACAGCTAGAAAAAGTGGGAGCACAGAAAAGCAGGCGATTATGACTCCTATTTCAAAGGTACTAGCACCAATCTCATTAGAAAGTAAAGGAATTAAAGGTCTTGTCCCAACAATACCGGTCATAAAAAATAAAGTTGCAATCGCTATTAATTTACTTCTGTAATCTCTTTTCATTATATTCTAACCTTTTCCAGAATTGTAATAATATACATTCCTTATTTATTACACTTGTGATTCAGCTCCTCTTTATTTATTATATTTTGTGGGTTGTTTTCTATAAAAAAACTTTTAATATTTTTAATTGAACCATTTAGAAAATTATTAAAAGTTTCTTGGGTCTTCCAACCAACATGCGGTGTTAATAATACATTATTCAGATCACGCAATGGATGGTTTTTGGGGAGCGGTTCTTCATAAAATACATCTAGTCCTGCTCCTGCGATATTGCCTTTTTGAATTGCCTCTATTAAAGCTTTTTCATCAATAACTTTTCCACGTGAAGTATTAATTAATACAGCAGAATTTTTCATAAGATTAAAATGCTCACTCCGTAGTAAGTGAATAGTATCAGGAACTAATCTTACGTGCAAAGTAACTGCATCAGCTGTTTCTAGTAAGTTGTGAAGCGTGGTATATTTGACCCCCTCCCTCAAAGCACGTTCTTCACTTAATGTTGGTCCCCATGCAATTACATTCATACCAAAAGTTTTAGCTATATTTGCAACTGAACCTCCTATTTTCCCTAAACCTATAATACCAAGTGTTTTACCATGCAAATTAGTGCCTATGGTTTCCGGCCATAAATTATTCTTCATAGAGTAATCTAGATGATGAACATTTTTAATAAGATTTAATAAAAATGAAAAAGTTATTTCCGTTACTGATTTTGTGGAACCACCAGGAGTAGTTGCAATTAGGATATTGGCTTTGGTTGTTGCATCAATATCAATATGAGCCAATCCAGTTCCTGTCTGAGCAATCATTTTTAAATTTGGCATTCTATCAATTAACTTTTTATCAATCTTAGTTCTCTCTCGAATTGGTATGATGATATCTGCTTCTTTGAGACGCCCTATAAGGTTATTAAATGAAGGTTTGTCTGTAAATACTTCTACTTCTGATATTTTTTTTAATTCTGTTATAGAAGGGTGATTTAACATATATTTTTCCCAATCATCGAGAATAATAGTTTTCATCATCCTACCTTCCTGCCTTTTCTAATTGTTCTTGGATATAAGAAAGAGCAGCTTCTTTATTACCTAATATGTTTTCTTCTCTTTGAGTATCTTTTTCTTCTTTTTCTAAAGCCTTCACTAATACTTCATTTTCTTTTTCTTTTGGTATTACTGTAACACCATCAATGTCTCCTAATATCAGATCTCCCCGGTGTACAGAGATTCCTCCACATGATATTGGTTCACCAGTTTTACCAGTTCCATGTTTACCGCTTGCTGCTACCGTCGTACCTCTACTAAATACAGGATAATCCATTTCATGAATTCCTTTTATGTCTCGCACTACCCCATCAACTACAACTCCTGCTAACCCCATTGTTTTAGCTAAACCAATAACAAAATCACCACATGAAGCATTTTGCTGATAACCCTTTGCATCAATGACAAGTACATCCCCAGGATTAGCTTCTGCAATGCCACGAAGAACAAGTAAGTTATCTGCTGCATTGACACTTACAGGGTAAGCAGGCCCGACTACTTTTAAATGATCTGAAATTGGCTTTATAGAATTATGGAGGTTTGTTAACCCGTTAAGGGCATCTGATACACTTGTAGTGTTAACCTGATTCCAAGCCTTTCTTCCATCCCGGATTTTTTTCGCCGCTGGATTAGCATCTGTATTAATCGTCTCTTCCATTAATGGGACATGGTGTTGCGCACCAAAAAGGTCTGTATCATTCATATCACCAGATATAGCGTTTCGTGGAAAACTCACTTTAATGGATTGCGCCTGTTTATAAGGGTGAATTTCCACATCATTTGGATTACATTTGTACAATGAAGCTACTTTCCTGTTTGAAATTATCTCACTCTTAAGTACTGATTCATAAATTTCACTATCGTTAAAAATAATATCTATAGTCAAGTAAAATGGACCTGCATTTTTACTTCTGAGAACATATGCTACATCTTTTAATTTAGTCATGCTATATCCCAACCTCCTCGATATTAACTTGATAAAATTCATTAGGGTCCTCAAGTTCTACAACATGATTCAAACTAAATTGATACACTTCCCCTACATAAATGTCAGGGGGCGAAAAAGGAAAAGCAACATTACCAGATATAGTTAACCTGCCATTATAATGACTATGCAATACTAGTGTTCTTGCTGCTGCTAAAAAGGCCTTGGAACGTTCAGGGGTATCAGCAATTAAATCAATTAATAAGGCAATTTCATGTGATTTAGAATTCACAAATTCCAACGGCCCAAGTACACCATCTACCCCATAGCGATGAAATTTCAAATTATAGTCACCAGGACGGATAGTTGGATCTATTGCTTTAATTTTATTTTCGAGCTCCTTTTTGACAAATTCTAAATAATCATCCAATTCATTAATTAATATAGGGTCACGGATACCAGCAAAACAAATGGAACGATACCCTTCTTTAGTAACACCTTCTAATTTTATTGTATAAGGACTTTTGGTTATAAATTTGGATCCAAAAACCCTAACTTTTTTATCAGTAACTTGTTCGTATTTGGCTTCCGTGGTATCCAATAATCCTCCAGGTTCATATAAGTGAAAAGGACTTGTGTTTTCATACATATTATGAGCCGCTACATTTTTCCAAGGTAATGTTTTATTTGGGTTAGGTGTCTCAATAATAAAGTCATCATTTCTGATATAAGCCATAATACAATCATGACTTTTTGGGAAGGCAGTTGCCGCTCCACATTCAATAATTTTCGCTGCATGCCAAGCAGTATCAGGATTACACCCTTTCCAAATTGGGTAAGATGCAAAAACTGAAGCATCTGTAGCTCGACCAGTTATAATAATATCAACATCTAGTTCTAACGACTTTATAATTGGTTCCGGACCCATCATTCCTACAGTTCTATCTAACGAATTAATTTTATCTTCATTCAATTCATCCAAAGAACCTAAGGACTTAATTTTCCCTGATATGAATTTTTCCATTAAAATGGCATGATCCAATTCACTATAAATCCATGCTACCTTTAGAAAAAAATTATTTTCTTTACTAATCTCATTAACAATCTCTCGAAAATCATCAACACCTTTATTACTCCCAGATCCACCAGCAGATCCAATAATTACTGGTATATTTAATTTTCTACTTGCTTTTAAAATTAGTTCAAGATCACGTTTAACAGAAGCTCGAGAAACAAATGATTCTTCACTTCCTAAATAGTGAGGTCCCGCATCAGTTGAACCAGCATCACAAGCGATAAAATGCGGGTTTTTCTCTATACAACGTTCTAAACTTTCTTCAGGGAAACCATAGCCAAGAATCCCTGATGTAGATATTGCACGTATTTCGAACATACAATCTCCTCCTTATTTTATGTTAAAAAATTGTTTCTATATTAGTAGAAACGTTAAATTGCCGACATAATTCTAAATATGATTTTATTGTGTTTTTTGGAATACTGACATTATTAAGATTGTTCTTATTTTTATTTATCCACTCCATTTCACCTGGCAAATAAACATTTTTATCTTTAATAACAGGGGCGTTTTTTATAGAATTCACCAATTCTTTTACACGTTCCTGGTAGTCATTCATTGGCATGAAAGATTCTACATCCATCACAATGAAAAGGTGGCCAACATTTCTTTTTTGATCGGCATCATGATCAACCATCCTCTCACTAAAGTCAGCTCCAGTTAATACACCAGCCAGTATTTCTACCAATAGAGCAATACCATATCCTTTGTAATCACCTATTGGTAATACAATACCTTCTAACGCTTTCTCTGGATCATCAGTAGGATTCCCCTTAGAATCCAGTGCCCAATTAAGTGGTATTTTCTCATTTCTATCTCTAGCAACACGTAATTTTCCTTTTGACACCACACTGTTAGCAATATCTAATGTAATAGGGTTATCTATTCCGGGTACTGAGATAGACCAAGGGTTATTTCCGATTAACCTTTTAAGACTACCAGTTGGAGCTATTGCTGGTGAGCTATTTGTCATGACTATACCTATCTTTCCCTCTAAGGAAGCCATTTCCGCATAATAGGCTGCTACTCCAAAGTGATTTCCATTATGAACAGCCGATGCCCCTATGCCAATATCTTTACTTTTCATAATCGCACGCTTCATAGCCCTTTTTGCCACTACAGCTCCTGGTCCATGATCACCATCTAAGACTTCTAGCCATTGATTAGTATGACAAGTACGTATATTAGGTTGCGGGTTGATGTTGCAGTCTTTAATTTGTTCCATATACCTTGGTAAGCGAAACAAACCATGGGTGTGTATCCCCCTTAAATCAGATTCCAATAAAGAAGCTATAATAGTTTCTGCGTCCTTTTTCTGAACATTAATTAATTCTAGTAGTTTAATTCCACTACGCATATATTCATCTATAGATATCTCATAAGATTTCATGTTGTCTTACCTCGCTTTAGCGTTTTAATAAGTATATAAGTCCAAATTCCTATAACCATCAGTAGCAATACAATGAAAATCGGTCTGGTAAAAACATCTCCAAAATCACCACTATACAAACGATACATTTTCAGAAATTCAGACTCTACCATTGAACCCAATATCAGCCCTAAAACTACTGATACAACAGGGTAATCTAATTGTCTCAAAATATACCCTAACACCCCCAAAATAAGGGCTATTACTGGATATGCCATTGTTCCAGTAACAGAATATGTACCAATTACAGTCAATACAAATATTGAAGGGATAAGTACCCTTAATGGTACATAAACAACACGGGCAAAGTAATAAATAAAGAATACTCCAACTAATAACAAAACGAATGCTTGGATAAAGTTTGATAAAATAAATGTATAAACAACATCCATGGAGTCTCTCACTAAGTAGGGACCTGGAATCATACCGTGCATTAAAAAGGCAGATAATAAAACAGCAGCAGCTCCTCCGCCTGGTATCCCAAATGCCAATGTTGTTGCCATAGCTCCAGCCTCTGATGCATTGTTAGCTGTTTCTGAAGCTACAACTCCCCTAGGATCTCCTTTACCAAATTTGGAAGAATCCTTAACACTTTCTTTAGTTTGACTATAACTTATCAGGGAGGCAATAGAACTCCCTGCAGCTGGTAAGACTCCAATAACAAGACCGATTATTCCTGATTTAATAGTTATATAAATATGTCTTAGCCCTTCCTTCATTCCATATAAAATCTCTTTTAAATATTGAATGGGACCTACCGAATCTGGTAATTTGGATTTTGTTTCAGTTACCAAAGATTTTTGTTTTATAATATAGAACAACTCTGACACTGCGAACAAGCCTATTACAGCAGGTACCAAGGGAATTCCATCATACAGTTGATGAAAACCAAATGTTCCTCTTGGTGCTCCCAGCGGACTAGAACCAATTGTTCCAATTAATAATCCAAACATTCCGGCTAGTAGGCTTTTTAGAAACCCTCCCCCAACTAATCCAATAATGCTTAATGCAATTAAAACAATCATTAGCATTTCAGGAGGTCCAAATCTTAATACAAATCTTCCAAGTGGTTCCATAAAAAATAGAATGACAGCATATGAAATGAGTATTCCTATAAAACTACTTACGAGACCAATGCCTAGCACGTAGGTACCCTTCCCTTGTTTTGTTAAAGGATATCCATCAAATGTAGTCGCAACTGCCCCAGGAGCTCCAGGAATATTAAATATAGTTGCAGTAACTCCGCCACCATAAACTGCACTACTATAAACGGCAGACAGAAAAACAATAGCTTCAACAGGACTCATAAACATTGATGGAGCAAGCATTAATCCAATGGCTAAAGTAGCCGAAATCCCAGGTATAGCTCCCATTACCAGTCCGTAAATAATTCCAATGATAATAAATAAAAATACTCTCCAGTGCAATAGCATTTCCATACCATCAACAAAAGCTTCCCACTGTAACATATTCATCCCTCCTTTATAATAAATAACCACTGATTATACGTTGATCTAATAGGACAACAAAAACAAAATATACTATAATTAATAAAACAACTGGAACCAATAAAAGTTCTTTCCATTTTTTTGATTTCAGCCAATATGCCACTACTACAAAAAATATTAATGAAGATACAAAATACCCCAATATTGGTATCAAAATTAAATATCCAGTTAAAAGAAGTAAAAATATCAACGGTTTTTTTGCTGACGACCAAGGGATGGATATATTTTCTTTGTTTACAGTCCATTTCCGAATATCTATAACAACGGATATTATAGATAAAATGAGAAGTGAAAAATAAATTAAAGTGATCATAGCATGATCTTCAATGCTTTTTGACTGACTTAATACTTCTAAGTAATAGGTTGTACCGTATATAACCAGAAACACAACAAATAGTATATTAGCTATTTTTTTCACCCAACACCCCTCCTTTTTTTATTAATATTTGTTAGAATAAAGCGCATCGGTACCATTTACTATAATTGTTGTAGTTAGATATGGTACCGACCACCTATTTTATTTTCTTAAAATAATTCAATTAAATTTACTCAATTAGTTGATCTCCGTATGATTTTATTACTTCATCGGCTTCTTCTGTCATTTGTGTTGAGGTTTCAATATCTAATAAATCCATATTAAACTCCGATTCGGATACCCATTCAATGAACTCTTCATCTTCATATACATTTTCCAAAGCTTCACGTAATATATCGAACCTATCTGGATAATTTTCTTCAAAAGATTTATGAGTTGCTATATATCGAAAATTTTGCACAGTCTCCACAAAATGCTCATTTGTGTAATTAGCTAAAACCTCCTTAGCTAATGGAATATTTTCATCCAATATATGAGGTTGATTTGCAAAAATAGTTATAGGTATAGCATCATCACCAACCGCAGCCAGAGTCCCCTCAAAATCTGTAGTCATAAAATCTATATGTCCACCAAGAAGTGCTGCACGCTGGTCTCCACCGCCATCATATGGAACCTCTCTGAACTCTACATCCAAAACTTCCTGTAATACTAACCCTGCTACATGAGAAGCAGATCCCGGTTGAAAACCAAAGGACAGATCTTCACCATTAGTAAGAGCATCAGCTAGATCATCTATAGATTGATATGGAGAGTCTTCTGAAACCCAAAGTGCAATTGGAGCTTCATGAGTAACTCCTAAAACTGAAAAATCATCTACATCGTATTCTCCACCACGCGCTATTCCACCTGAGAAGTGATATTGCAATGGGTAAAATAAATAGGATCCATCGTCCTCTTCATTTAAATAACTAACTGTGCCTTGGATTGTAGAAGCTCCGGGGCGATTTTCAACAGTAACCGGAACATCTAAATGTTTTTCAAGAATTGGTGCTAATGCTCTTGCCTGCCTGTCATTACTACCACCTTCCCCTGTTGGAACAACAAGCGTTATTGGATCTTCTGGCCATTCTTCACTTGAAGCGCTTTCATTCGTTGCCTGATTACAAGCACTTAGAAATAGAGTAATAATTGTTACTAACGCAATCAAATTAAGTTTTTTCTTCATACTAAATCCCCCTCGATTTAATTAATAAGATTTGATTAATTCATACTATAAGTGCTATTCTTATATAAATCAATATCATAAATTTGTTATTATCATCAAAAAAATTGATATAAAGGATGTTGCTAGTGATTGAAAAAATGAAAACTTTTTTAATAGTAGCTAATGAACAAAGTGTAACGAAGGCAGCAGAAGAACTATATTCATCACAATCAACTATTAGTATGAAGATTAAATCACTAGAAGATAATTTAGGGTCTAAGTTATTTGACAGAACCAAAAGATCCCTGCAGCTTACTCAAGAAGGAAAAGTCTTTTATAATTATGCTTCAAAAATTTGTTCAGATTACGATGAAGTAATAACTATTATTCAGCAGTTTAAACAGTTAAATTTAGGAACTCTATCAGTAGGCGCGGGATCCTATTTTGGAAGTTATGTACTACCGATGTTATTAGGGGAATTCAAAAAAAAGCACCCCGCACTTGATATCCAAGTAATGGTTGCGTTTTCAAATATTATAACAAAGGAAGTGATAATGAATAATCATGAATTAGGATTTATTGGAGAACTTGAAGAGGCAGTTACATCACCACAAATTATTTGCGAACCTTTTTATTTGGATAAATTAGTTGTTATTTGCTCAGCTAGTCATCCACTCTCAAAAAAAGAGAGTTTGACAATAGATGATTTAAAAGGGCAAACTTTTATCAAGTCAGATATGTCATCTGCTCTTAGAAAATTAACTGAATACTATTTAAAGGAAATGGGGATAGAATCTTCATCAACAATCATTTTAAATAATATAGAAACTATTAAAAGGACTGTTGAGCAAAATTTGGGCATTTCAATACTGCCACAACTTTCTGTAGAAAGAGAAGTTAAAATAAATAAACTTGCAATGAAAAAAATACAAGGAATTGAATTGAATAGAAACCTATATTATATACATCGAAACGACAAAGTCCTTTCTAGACCGGCTCAAAGCTTCTTAAAATTAGTTTTAGATTATTTTTCAAAAGACTCATAATATGAGTTACTAAATAAAAGTACATAGGTGTATTGGAGTAGAATTTGTAATTGGATATAAAAATATTCTTCCTCAGCTGAAACAACATAAAAATTATCAGACCCCGAAACAGAAAATGAGGAATTAGTAGCTGAAATTGCTGACCAGGAGGCTGCAAATACGGATCTCTTCTCCCAATTGGAAGAAGCGGAACAGAAGGACGATGAGCAGAAGTATATGAATCGATACCGAACAACCAATGTCGTCCAGTGGGTTTGTTTTGTTCCACGAGGGAAGCCGAGAATGTAGGTTATCGAGCTCCCAAGAATTAGAGATGAGCATACCGTATTATAATAATATGGAGAAATGCTTGAATTCGGTAAAGTTAGTACGTTTTTATGAGGGCAAGCTTGATTACATGGAAGTGGAAACAACCATTTTTTCGCCAGAACAGCCGGAATTAGGAGTTATCGTGCTTTCGGAGGTAAATGACGGGATGTTTATTTAACTGGTAATAAATAGTATATTGATTTAACAGAACATCCATATATTCAGACAAATAAAATATTTACAAAGCAAAAAGCTGAACTATAAATTAGTATATTCCGTCTTTCAGAATTAGGTTGGGACTTTATAGAAATCTGCTTTAAATAATTTTAACCTTGGAAATTATGTTACCTCTAGTATAATGCACCTTTTATATTTTACGTATCTAAACAGGGGCTGCTGAATGATTCTTAAACAACCCGAATCATACTGTATTTCACATTTCGCACTTAAAATATAGTGGTACCGAATTTTTGAATTACTATTTTTTGTTGAAGAGAATCCTATATAATTCTGAATGAAAAAATAGGATTTTTCTTCTTTTTACTTTCTTTTTCGACACTCTCTGTGTGCTTCTCCAGAATCTCTATTTATTTATCTGAGTTTCCGCCAATGTCCGACACATATATTGCCATGTCATAGCCACATAATTCCACAATTCGTTTTGTTTGATTATTAACGTTGTCTGGTATATACCGCAATACTTTCCCGTCTTGTTTAATTAAAATGACTCGAATATCATCTAGTTGTTCAAGTAGTACTTTTGCAGTTGGCGCGAAAAGTTTTCGTTTTCCTTTTAAGATGAGTGCTTCCTTTTCTTTTTTCATTTCACTTCGAACACGATATTCAAGCATCCCGTATATCAGTAATGCCATGACATATACAATTCCAATTGCCTGGATCCTTTCCGGTGTTTTCAGAAAAACAGCGTCTATCATTTGGTGATCCTTTAACAGACGAAAGCGTGTTTCTGCAGCTGATTGCCCCTTATATGTTGTGAGAATTTCAAGATCTGAAACCTTGTTATCGTCAAGCTCATTCGTCATTAAAACAAAAGTGCTCAGTAGACGACGTCTATTTTCAATTGCTTTTTCATCTTGTTTGAGTTCCTTTAAATGAACCTTATATACCGTTTTTATTTCTGCCTTTTCTCCCTTTTTTGGTCTCCCTCTTCGCTTACGTTTAATCGTCTCTTCTTCTGTATAGGTAGCTAGATTATAATGATGTAGGGATGTCTTGTGTTCCTGTTCAAAGCTTACTTTTGCTTCTTCTGCATCGGCTTCGCAATGGAAGGCTGTTTTTTGTAGCTTTTCAATCGCCTTGTTCAATTCCTTTGCCTCTTTTTCAATTTCATGTTCCAGTCGTTTCGCTTTTTGTTTGTCCAGTTGACTCGAATGTACCACTGAAAACCGATAGCTTCGTTCATCTAATTTCTCCTCAAAGACTTGGTATCGATATTCTGCAGCGTCTTTTTTATCTGTCAGTTTTCCGATGTCCGTCCATGATTATTCCACGTAGATAAGTCCATGAATGCACAACTGTGAGTCTTCTGATTTTCAATAGGAGTCCACTATAATTCAAAAATCTCTATGAGAGAACGTCATGGATTGGGAGCATCTAAATATAGAGATACAGGATTATCTACAAAATCAGTTTCTTCAAAAGGAACCTTTTTATTTGCTCCATAAACTGAACTGGATGAGGCATAGACAAGATGATCTACTGGGTAATGTCTGCAAGCTTCAAGGATGTTGTAAAAACCTATAATATTACTTTGGATATATACATCTGGGTTCTCCATTGAATAACGAACACCGGCTTGAGCTGCTAGATTTATGACTATATTTGGTTTGTACTCTTCGAAAAGATTGTTAATTGTATCTTTGTCAGAAATGTCACCTTTGATGAAGGTTAATTTTTCGTATGGTTTTAGTAGATCTAAACGGGTATGTTTTAAATTTATATCGTAATATTCATTTATATTGTCTATACCTATTACTATGCAGCCTTGGTCTAGTAGTTTTTTTGATAGGAAGAATCCTATGAACCTGGCTGCTCCGGTAATGTCCACCCATAGGGTAAAAGATCTATTACCTATAATAAATCAGACAAAAGTGCTTGAAATCCTTTTTATCCATTTATTTATCTGTACCCAGATACTTCTTAATCTGTTTGTCAAAATCTGATTGTATCGGTTGTGTTTTATTAAATTCCTGATATTCAACCTTTGCTTTTTGATCAGCATCTAATTTAGAAACACTACCTTTGTTATAAAGAATTTGAAATTCATTGAACTCCAAAAACTTAACTACACTATTTGCAAATGCTTCCATAGTGAACGTTTCCCTGTTCTCAATAATGTTTTCAATGTAGTCAAAAAATGATGAAATGGTTCTTTCTAACCTCTTTATTTCCTTTTCTAAAAGATAATTCTTTGCAACGGTCACATCAGACGCTAAGATCCTACCTTCAGGTGCATTTTTCCACGTCAATAAACCCATGTTAGGAGCATTTTTATCTGCTTTAGAATATATAATTTCAGCTGCAGTATTCCCTGAAATTGCGTAATGAAATTTGTTTTGTACAGTTGTATAAAATTCCTTTGTAACATCTGATTTTGGATCATAGTCAATACTGCACTCTGCAAAAATATCAGTAATCTGCTGATATATTCTTCTCTCACTTGTACGTATAGAGCGAATTCTTTCAAGGAGTTCTTTAAAGTAGTCATTTCCAAAGGCGCGTTCTCCTTGCTTCAACCTTTCATCATCAAGTGCAAAACCTTTAATAATATACTCTTTCAGAACTTTTGTGGCCCATATTCTAAATTGTGTTGCCCGTTTTGAATTTACTCGATACCCAACAGCAATAATCATATCTAAATTATAATACGTGACATCTCTTGCAACGTCTCTATTTCCTTCTCTTTGAACCACTCGAAATTTTCGAGTAGTTGAAGTTTCTTCTAATTCTTCACTCTTATAAATCTCCTTGATATGATAATTAATTGTATGTGACTCCACTTGAAACAGCTCACCAATCAATTTCTGAGAGAGCCATAATGTATCATCTTCAAGAAACAAGTTCAACTTAACATCGCCATCTTCAGTTGTATATAAAACAAATTGATTGATGCTTTCCATGAAATCACCTTCTAATAATTATTTTGAACTACTCGAAAATATAGATTAGTTGCTCATCATTATTAATTTGCTAATAATAGTGTGGTGGGGGGCTGACACCAATATTTTCGCCCTTTTACCTATTTTGCAGCTTTCCTCTGAAAGAAGTTATCTTTTACCTTTTGATTGATATACGTATTTTGATATAATGTATGTGCTTCTTTAATCATATGATCAATATCTTCTTTTTTCACAGAATCCAATTTTAATGACTTTGCTAGAGTCGGGGTAATACGGCATAATCGATCCCCTAACAAGTAGTTGGCTGTGTAATTAGCGGATTTTGATTGCACTTGGAAAGTCAATTCGACTATGTTTCTCCCCCATTGCAATAACCCACTTTTTTTAGCTACTTTATTATCTGCGTTATATATCTTCTCTCCCGTGCCTAGGGAGAGCACACGTATCTGTTCAACATTGAATCCTACTTTTTTTGCTTCGGCAATTCCAACAAGTACAGGATTATTAGCCCATAGACCGCCATCTATTTTGAGTTCATTTTCTCCAATCTCTGCAGCAGGAAAATATATTGGAGCAGCTGAAGTCGCAAGTGCTACTTCCCACATATATCTTTTCCCATCAAACAAAAAGTCTTTATGATGTGGAGTTTTATACACTTTAGGTTCTGCCTTAAAATGTTCAATAGATGGAATACAGACCATAGTACTAGCATCAGCTACTTTTAATTCACCAAAGGTATTTTGAAGAATTTTTTTTAGATTATTATTCTTATATTTTGCCCTCAAAAAAATATTAGCTCCAAGACGCTTAGAAAAAATAGTAGCTCCTTTTTCAATATAGAGCTTAGAGATTTCTTCTGCAGATATTTTAGAAGAAAGTCCCAAAGCGATTATTCCACCGGTGGAAGTGCCAGTTATAAGGTCAAAATAATCATGGATAGGTGCACCAATTTCATCTTCTACACGTTTTAAATAAACAGCAGGAATAACTCCTTTCATACCGCCACCGTCAATTGATAATATTCTAAATTCATCAGGGAATTTAGTCGGGATATTACCGCTTTTATAATCTGTCCAATCCATCATCTCACCTCATCATCTGTTTTACCAGTCGGGCTGTGCGGAGCTTCTTTTCCCCACCATACTCCTTCTTCGAGCCATGCCTCATAAAAAAAGAGCCATTCAC
Source organism: Virgibacillus oceani (assembly GCF_041521345.1). Lineage (GTDB taxonomy): Bacteria > Bacillota > Bacilli > Bacillales > Amphibacillaceae > Virgibacillus_N > Virgibacillus_N oceani_A. Next base: position 35,139 of record NZ_JBGOHB010000008.1, read on the forward strand.
TTGTCCAAGGTATTATCGTATCACTAATTAAGGATTCACCACCAAAACTGTTATCCATAGGATGGTACAGACAAAGCGAAAGGTCAGGATATCGATGAGGAGCAAATGGAATTATATGTGGATCAAGAATAAATACTTTTGGGATATATGGATTATAAACAACCTTAACCTGGTATAGATCGGACTTTTTTGATGGTTGTAACGTTCCAATCCAAAAAGTTTTCCTCCCTTTTGTCAATTGAAACCCTGGGAATTTTTTGCGCATCGCCACAATCTCCAACCCTAAATTTAAAGCTTTAGGATTGGAAGGTGGTATTTGATTTTTCATAAATATTCCTCTCCGTAGAAACGGTGGTCTTTAATCTTTGTACCAGTTAGCTTATTAAGTGATCCTGTTTCATCCACTTTTACTTCACCACGGTCAATGCTTTTGGCCATAGAAGCGACTTCTCCCAAATCTGATGGAAAATTACTTCCAAAAATATCCTGCCATTTCTCAACCGATTTATCTTTATTTTTTTCATCTATTGCATCTTCACAATCACTTTTAAGTTTGTTTAGTTTTCTATTAAATCGCTCTGCTTTTAATTTATTCCAATTCCTTGCAAGATTCTCCTCACTTAAGGAGGGATTAGAAATTACTGGGACATCATCGTCATTTGTTAAAAAGAGCAAGTACCCTTCTATGTCTGAAATCATGTTTTTCAGAGTTTCTATAATAGTTTCAGCCAGGGAAGGCATCTCTTCAAATGCATTTCCGAGCAATGTTGTAAGTAATATCGATTTTGGAGCTGTGTCTTCCCCAACATTTTCGTCTCTCCAATATTTCAAAATTTTTACAGTTTTTATGAAATAATTTTCTGTGTATGAATTAATGCCGGTACACCAATCTGTAAAGCCCTGGGGGTTTGTCTTTACCCATTCATCCTCTTTTTTAGATGGGATTTTTAGAATTTCTTCATAAAACATGGCAGGCACCACATCTACATGGAAATCATTTGCATATTCTATACGTACACACCGATCTTTCGCTGTAACTCGATCTTTGAATTGCTCGTGTGATTTTATACAATCCTTAACTAGATTAATAACATCTCCCCGATCGCTTTGTTCATTAATATCAAGCACTAGAACCACATCGACATCAAACTCTTTGCCCTTTTTAGGCTTAATCCCCGTATTTGTACTATATGAACCTTGAGGAAAGTAATCTTCAAATATATCACTTAATTCCTCATCATCTTTTAATTTTGATTCCCAATTTGCAACAGCACTATCAATTCTGTTAAGCCTTGTTGCTCCCAAGGAAATATTGCCTACAAACTTCTTAAAATAATCATTTAACTTCATTTAAGCTGCCCCCTAAAGAAGAAATATATGTTCGTAATACTATTGTATCACGAACATATATACTGATCAAAGTATTTATTGTGGTGGGGATCTGACCTCAATGCTTACCAATGTCACAGGTGAATAAGACTGGAATATCCTCTTTTAAGGCGCCTTATGTTAATAGATTTGCAAATACTTTTGTTCGTTCTGATTGCTCAACTACTATAAGCTTTCCCTTCTCTAAAAAATACCAGTTGGAGAATAATGTTATCGGTATTAAACTTTTTTCTGACTTATTCGTTATAACCGACTCATACAAATGGTTTGCGTCGGTTGTATTCGACAAAAATTCGGGAAGTGACTAGTCATCTCCGTACTAATTTCCTTACAAGCAATAACTGATTTTAATACCACATAATTAATCATAATATCCAATTTTACCTAATCTGGACTGGTCATTTGTAAGAGAAAGCGGTTCCTCCTTATAAAAATTTACTTCATCGCCAAACATCCAAAATAGCATTTTATACTTAGTTGGTAGAATATCGTTACTTGACATACGAAATCATAAGAATACTGAAGAAATTTAATTGTTTTATTCATCGTAACCTGTAACAAAGGTTGCAAATGTGATATATGTCGTGATTCATCCATAAAAGGGGATGCATGCACATACCTATCTCTATAATTTAGAACATCTTTATAGTTGGCATAATGAGGTTCTAATTTTCTATCGAGCCTTTTTGATAATACTCCACATACCAATCAGCAAACCTTCTGCAATTGAAGTTTCTGGTTTAAAGCCTACCGCTTTCTGTAATAAATCTGTTGAAGCATATGCAGCTGGAACATCTCCTGGCTTGATTGGTTCGAATACCTTTTCAAACTCTACTTCTTTGCCAGTTGCATTACTTAAAGCTTTCTCCAGGCTTTCAATAAAGACCATCAGCTTCTCTGGATTGTTATTTCCGATATTGTACACCTGATTGCCAACATCACCATTTGGTGGATTACTTAAAAGACGTTCCATTCCTTCTACAATGTCATCGATATAGGTAAAATCACGATATAAATCATTTTCAAAGTCGCCGTTATTAAATATTTTAATTGGTTCTCCGGCAAAGTACTTATTTGCAAATCCAAAGTATGCCATGTCAGGTCGTCCCATAGGTCCGTATACGGTAAAGAAACGAAGTCCGGATGCTGGAATGTTGTATAAATGACTATAGGTATGGGCCATTAATTCATTTGATTTTTTCGTGGATGCATATAGAGATACAGGATTATCTACAAAATCAGTTTTTCAAAAGGAACCTTTTTATTTGCTCCATAAACCGAACTCGATGATGTCTGCATGCTTCAAGTATATTTAAAAAACCTATAATATTACTTTGGATATATTCATCCGGATTCTCTATTGAATAGCGCACACCAGGTTGAGCTGCTAAGTTTATGACTATAATTGGTTTCTGCTTTTCGAAAACATTATTTATTGTATCTTTGTCTGAAATATCACCTTTGATGAAGGTGAATTTTTCATATGGTTTTAATTAATCTAGACGAGTATGTATTAATTTTATATCATAATAATCATTAATATTGTCTAAAAACAATAGGATCTGCCCCCAAGAGAGAACAGACACCTTATTCGACCTCAATTTTCCGTAAGTGCTCCCAAGCCTTCTCAATATGTTTAGTCGTAAAAATTCTACGTTTACGTTCATTCCAGTTTTGAAATTCTTTCGTAATTAAATCCAGGTTTGCACCATCGTATTCCCGCATGATCCAATGAACGGTTGCTAACAATTCCATTCCATATGGTGTTTCAAAACCTCTTATGATTTTTTGTACTTTAGAAAGTCTGCTTTCTGAATGACCATCATGTTGAAGAAAATGATGAGCTTTAACCGCAGCATTCGGTAATAGGTAAATCTCAGCCTCTCTGTTGCGATCACCAAATCCCCTAATAAAATGTCCTTCCATTCGCAATAAAACATGATTAAGATTTTCGGCATAGGGACCGAATTTTCCTTTCTCAAATCCTAACTGAAGTGGCTCTCCTACTTCTTGTAGGAAATAAGCAATTTTTTGTATCTCTAACAATGATAAACGATACCCTGGAACAGAATAGTCATTCATCGAAGCTAATAATAAAGCACGTGAATTTGTCATTTTGGGCTTCGTTGTCCGTACTTTCATTTGATCAGGCTTTGGACTTCCAACAGGTTCATATACATGGACCTCTACAGAGGGACCCTCAAAAGCAGCTTCAATCTTCGAACGAACTACCTCCCATTCAAGTCCACCATTTCCACAACCTAAAGGAGGTATAGCAATAGAACGGATGTCTAATTCATGAATTGTTTTCACTAAGTCTTTTAAGCCTTCCTCAATGTAATACATCTTTGACTTTTCTTTCCAATGGTCTTTTGTCGGGAAGTTAATTACATATTTTGTTCCAGATAATAAATCAGTAGGAACAACATGCATTTTTCCGATTCTAATATTCCCTTTTTTGGCTTCTTTTGCATAAGCTTTAAACACTGTGGGATACGCCTGCTTAAACTGTAATGCAATCCCCTTGCCCATCACACCCACACAATTGACCGTGTTTACAAGAGCTTCGGCTTGATCATCTAATAAATTACCTTTTTTATAATGAACCATCTCGTTCACCTCCTAAAAGTAGAATTTCGGTCTGACAAGGACAGGCAGATCAATCGAATGTTCTCTTAATATTTCCTCTATATAAATTTTCATTCTTTCTGTTCTTACTCCGATACCCAAAAAATGTTTCCATTCTACAAATTGATGTATAAGAAATTCCGCTTGCCTTCTCTTTTTCCGATCAGGATCTTCTTCCGTGTCACTCCAATACCGTTCTTTCATAATATTCCAATCTACCTTATCTAGATCCTTCATATGGTTATAAAATTCAGTAATGAACATTATCGCATGACCATCGGTGAACACAAATGGCGTTTCTGTTTTTCTATGATATCTGTTCGAGTGACTAAATAGATAATATCATTTTGATTCCCTGCAAACCCTTCCACTCGGCCCTGCTTAATTGCATATAACATCGGTGAACGGGGAGCAAAGTAAAATGGGACATAATCATGTAAAATTCCCATTGGCTTAACCGGAATCATTGTAGTGGATCTCCTGCTTTGAAGTCCGTGATGAGCAATATTTATGTAACGCATGGTTTCTTTTTGTATATTTGAATGTGCTGAAAGACAGCCATGTTGTAGAATAGATGCTAAATTTTCATAGTGGGATATATGATATAAAAGATGATTATTTGACATGTGGTTGACTCACTTCCGACATTTAATTACCTACCTTTATTTTATCATATTAGTTATCATTGGAACAGTTTCCGCCTCCGTATATTTTCATAAACCCTCAAGGTAACTAAAGCCGATTGCAAGTGCCTCACCATTAGATATTACTTGGGACTCGATAAATCTGATCGGACATAAAATGCACTTTATCTCATTTCAACACCTATGCCACTTTTTAATGTTTCCCCCTCCACAAACTCCCGATACTTCTCTTTTACTGGTTCAGAAAAATACCCAAGTAGCTTTTCAGTGCTTACATGCCGATTCTTTTCTTCTGAGACGTATGCCCGGTAACTGCTCCATTTATAAGCATCAGGTCTGACTACCATATTCGCTTGGACTGGATTCATGTGGATATAGCGGCTCACCTCCAGTTGATATTCTTTCGTTCCTATTATTTCTGCACCGTATCTTCCCTGAAAGACATGTCCGACCAAGCGATGTCGTTTATTGAAATGTAAAGCATACCTGGAATTCAGCATTTTCATCATATACTGGGGGTGGTGATGGATGGTTTCTACTTGCAGATGGATGTGATTGGTCATGAGGCAGTAACTGTGAAGGTGAAAAGGGTAATATTCACGACTTTCTTCCAGAATGTCCAGGTAGGCTTGATGATCAATCGCATCATAGAAAAGAGAAGTTCTGCGATTCCCTCGGTTTGTGATATGGTACATTGCTCCTGGATACCAGACACGTAGCTTTCTTGCCATTAATTCACCATCCCTTTCACTGTTTGCTTATCCTGCGTGCGGCGTATCGTAACAGCTTCCCAAATCGCCTCGTTGGTAATTTGTTCATTTCCACTCAAGTCAGAGATGGTCCTTGCTAAACGACGAATCTTCATTTGTGCTCTCGTACTCCAGTGGTATTTACTTGCCCACTTTTGCACCATCCTCTCTTGCTCTGAAGTCAACTTAGCAAATGTAAGTAATAATTCATTGGGAACAGTCGCATTGCAAACTTCTTTACCAAATCTTTCAAATTGAATTTCCCTCGCCTTTTCAACCCTTGACCGAATAACCTCTGACGTTTCATTTTGCTTTAAAGTGGATTCGTCAAGAGGTTCCCTATCCAGTTGCAAAACCATATCCATTCGATCCTGGATAGGTCCGGACACACGATTTCTATATGCCTGGATTTTGTTTTCGGTGCAGGTGCAATAAAAGTGCCTTGACCCTAAATGACCACATGGACAAGGATTCATTGCACCGATAAGTTGAAACCTTGCCGGGTAGGTAACCGTAGATGCCGCTCGGCTGATCGTAACAGAACCACTTTCCAGCGGTTGCCGAAGCATGTCCAAGGTTCGTTTTGGGAATTCGGCCATCTCATCGAGAAAAAGAACCCCCTCGTGGGCCAATGATACTTCCCCCGGTTTTGGATTTGCTCCTCCGCCAGTTCCATTGCCCAGCGACTAGCGCGACTTCCTTCACCTCCGTACGATAAGTCAACATCGGCTCCTTTCGTCGCCGTGTTTCCTTTATCTCCTTCGGCTCAGTCCAGTCCGTACGTCGCTAAACGGGCAATTCCACTTTGGTACCGCCAATAAGCGAAACTGCTGAGGCGGAATGATGTGGATCCCGAAATGGCGGAACCTGAAAATTCGTATTGCTTACCCCTGCCAACTGGTAAATACTCATCACATCAAATTGACTATCTTGAGTCAAGATTGGTAGAATCAGATGGTGATTCTTGTGAAACGATTTCTTCCAGATACGCATACATTTGATTTTTTTGTGTTTCGAGATGTTGATATATAACCTCCATCTTATCCTCCTTTACCAGCATTATTTGGGTTTCGAATATAAATCCAGAACTTTATTTACGCCGCTCCCCACAATCATTACACTGTAAATATTATGATTAGATAGCCTGTAAACTTACCTTATCCTCAAAAAATCAATTCCGCTTCTCGACAAACTCCTTAAGCACATGCGCTGCTTGCACACAATCATTTAAGTCCGACCATTCTAACGGGTTATGACTAATCCCTGCAATACTTTTTACAAATAACATAGCAATATCTGTTTTTTCACCAATAATCATAGCATCATGACCAGCACCGCTTGGTATGCGCGTGGGTTTAATGGACTGTTCATTCAATACAGCCTTAAATGTTTCCTGAATTTCCTCTTTAATGGTCACCGGAGGCGTCTCCATTTTCTTTTCAAAGGAGAGGGAGATACCATGATTTTCAGCAATTTCTTCTGCTTTCTGGATGACCTGATCTACGAGTGTGTTTCGGCTATTTTCATAAATATCTCTGATGTCTACGTATAATTTCACTTCTCCAGGTATAACGTTGACACCATTTGGGGAAATATGCATTTTTCCAATCGTTGCAACACAAGTGTCATTAATTTTTCTTGGAAGTCCTGCTACTTTTGTTACAAATGCACTTGCAGCAACCAGGGCATCGTTCCGATCATCCATTGGTGTGTTCCCTGCATGTCCGGCCTCTCCCGAAAAAGTGAATTCTATCCAGCAAGGTCCGGCTATGCCGCTCACAATACCGCAGGGCAGGCCTGCTTTTTCCAGCCGCTTTCCTTGTTCAATGTGAGCTTCGATAAACAATCCTACATCAGAAAAGTCCATCAATGCTTTTTGATAACTGTCTAGTGACAAATCTACTTGCTTTAACACTTCTTCAAAGGAATGACCATCAACAGAAACAAGTTTCTTCAAATCTTCAATATTATAATTCCCAACTAAAGCCTGACTGCCATGTAATCCCCCATTAAAGGTAGCTCCTTCTTCGTCTGTGAAAATGACTACTTTATAATTTTTCAGGGGACGATAGCCTGTAGCCTTCCAGGCCTCTGCTACCTCTAACGCCAAAAGTACTCCTAAGGGGCCATCAAAATGACCTCCATTTGGAACGCTATCCACGTGAGAACCTGACATAATCGCTGGTAGACTTGGGTCTGTCCCTTCTAATTTTCCAATAATATTTCCAGCACCGTCCTGATGAACGTCAAGCCCTGCCTCCTTCATCCATTTAGCTACTAGGTTTTTTGCAGCTAATTCTTCTATAGAAAATCCGGGACGGTTTGAACCATTTTCTTCTGTTAAGCCGATTTTCGCAAGCTCATCCAGCCGATATGCCAATCTCTTTCCACTTATTCCATTACCATCGTATGTAACATCATAGTCATCCATCAATCGTTGAAAAATAGGTCCGTCATTACTCATCATTTGCACCTTACTTTCTTCTACATAGATTCATAACATTTTCATTTTAAAAATAGCGAACACGTCTAGCTATTGGCACTTCCTAATACACCATTGGTTGCTGCCATCGCAATGATCACGCATCCCCACATATGTTTATAAGCTGTTACGATGTCTCCACATGTGAATTTGATGCTAGTTGGTGAAGTCATTTCCACCGATGGAATAGTAGTTGTCATATGTGCCTGTTGCGGCCCTTTGAATTGGATTTCAAAGGTAGTTTCCATATCTTTCGTCTCAAATGGTTTAAAGTTGGCGATATTTTTTACTGCGCTTGCTACACCTTCTTCCACAAGCTCATTTACCTTTTCCGGATGGATTAACTCAGCAGAAAGACGGTCTTTGGCATACTTTGTTATCACACTTTCTACCTCTGGCAGTGTCTCTTTTACTTCTGAGACATACAAATTGTCACCACTAATAAAAATGGCCGGGACATCAAAAGCTCCTGCGACCATGGCATTCATTTCGGTCTCCCCAACTACTTCACCGTTAATCTTCATTTCATTGACACAAACGCCGGCAAGTGTATGAGAAATGACTGCCTCTGAGCCGCCTTCCCGTCCATGATGGCCAACGAAAATGATGCCATCAAAGCTTTCATCCAATCCTTCCAGTTGGCACATTACTCGATTGTTGCCGGATACTAGACGAGCACGCGGATCCAACGCCTCGATGATTATATTTGACATGTTTCCATGCCCATCAGCGACAACCACTTCTTTTGCCCCTGCCTTGAAAGCACCGCTAATTGCAGCGTTTACCTCTTCGGTCATTAATTTTCTAAAACGTTGGTATTCTCCTTCCTTTACCATTTGCTGAATGGTACTGACTCCAGCTATTCCTTCCATATCTACAGATATAAATAGTTTCATATTTTTTTCACCTCATGTAGTAAGTTAATTTCTAAAATTAAGCACTTGATTACGATCATCAAGTGCTTAATTATTAAATAGATTTAATAACAAATAAGTGAATTCAGGTCCCTAGGATAGTAGGTCAACATCTCTATACCATTTTCGGTTACAAGCACAGTATCTGAATGCCTGAATCCACCCAGCCCTTCCACATAAATACCTGGTTCCACGGTAACAACCATGCCCGGCTCAATTGTTGTATGGTCACCTAAGTCAAAAAATGGTGCTTCATGACCTAACAAACCAATGTTATGACCAGTATGGTGCTTCGTAAGTTCCGTTATATTATTTTCTTTAAAGTAATTTTGAACGTCTTGCTCTACATCGGAATACTTTCTTCCTGGTCTGATCGCCTGAAAAGCAACCTCTTGCGCTTCATACATATAATTAAAATATTTTTCCTGTTCTTTTGAGGCCTCTTCTACAAACATAACTCGCTCTAATTCACTTGTATAGCCAAATACACTGGATGCTGCTGCGGTCACTAATGTATCTCCCTTTTTCATCACAATGTTTTGTGTAACTGCGTGAGGGAAAGCTGATTCAGGTCCAACCTGACCGCGATAAATGGCGTATGCTGTTTGACCATGGGGCTTATAATCCGGCCCTAATGTATCTATCATAGCCTTCGTTGCTTCCATAGAAGCCTTGCTGGTAATTTCAATTTCACTTAAGCCTGCTTTTGTGTATTTTTGCATTAAACGGTGAGCCAAATTACCCCATCTGCAAGACTCTTTAATAAGTTCAATTTCGTTTGGACTCTTAATAAATCGCATTTCTTCCACTACACCATGGAGGGAAGTAAACGCTTTAGCGTCAATGAGCTCATCTACCGATGGACCTCTATAACCCATTGGTGAACCATAACCTAAAGCATCGTATCCTATCACCTTGTTTTCAAAGTTGAACTCTATTAAAACTTCTTTGAAATATTCCATTGGATGTTTAATTCCTGGATATTCCGGATAAGAATGTACATGATCAATCACACTATATTCTTCTGCGTGCTCATGCTCCAATTCCGGGACAAATAAATGAAACTTATCCTCAGGATCAATCATGGCACCTATCGGCCTCTCTGTAGAATGAAAGTGAAACCCTGTTAAATAAAAGATATCTGTTACTGAAAATAGAACAGCAGCCTCACAACCTTTTTCTTTGTAAGTTTTAATAAACTTCTGTTGCCTCTCTTTAAATTCATGCTTGGGTATGGATAATAGCATCTTCTTTTTCCTCCTTGTATTCTGTATATAAATGACAACTTGCAATATGATCATTTCCAACTTGTTTTAATTCAGGCTCAACTCTCTTACATATATCCATTGCGAATGGGCATCTTGTATGAAAGGAACACCCGGATGGCGGATTAGCCGGGTTCGGCACATCCCCTGTCAGCACTATCCGTTCCCTTTCCTCACTTGGGTGAGAAACTGGCACGGCAGAAATCAGTGCCTGGGTGTAAGGATGCTTTGGATCAGAAAATAATTCTTCTGTATTCGCCAGTTCAACAATCTTCCCAAGATACATTACTGCCACACGATCTGTCATATGTTCAACGACACTTAAATCGTGGGAGATAAATAAATATGTCGGCCCAAATTCCTTTTGCAGCTGTAATAATAAATTAATTACTTGCGATTGAACGGAAACATCAAGTGCGGAGACAGGTTCGTCTGCAATAATAAAGTCCGGGTTCAAGATAACTGCCCGTGCAATACCAATCCGCTGCCTCTGTCCTCCGGAAAACTCACTTGGATACCTGCCTAAATGCATTTTGGAAAGACCAACTATTTCAAGAATATCCACTATTTTCTGCAAGCGTTCCTCCGAACTAAATTTATTATGCACTCTCAAGGGCTCCATAAGGATTTGCTTAATAGTCATTTTTGGATTGAGTGAAGCATATGGGTCCTGAAAAACCATTTGCAATTCACTTCTCAGGGAACGCATTTTATTATAAGGCAGAGATAATATGTTTTCCCCTTTGTATTGAACTTCTCCTGAGGTCGCATCTGTTAAGCGTAAAAGCGTTTTTCCTGTGGTTGACTTTCCACATCCCGACTCGCCCACTAACGCAAATGTCTCACCGGTTTTTATGGAAAAACTTATATCATCAACAGCTTTTACTACTAGCTTTGGCTTAAATAACCCCCGGGATATCTCATAATACTTTTTTAAATTTTTAACTTCTACTAGCGCGTTATCTTCCATAGCATCATTTACCTCCCATCTGACTCTTGCAGCCAGCATTTGCTTAAGTGATCCCCTTCTGTAAAAGCAGGTGGTGTCTTTTCAAAACACTTGTCAAATGCAAAAGGGCAGCGGTTAGCAAAAGCACAACCTTCCCCTATTTCTTCGGGGCGAGGTACTTGGCCTTTAATGGAATAAAGCTTGCTTTTTCTGTCATTATTCGTTGGCAATGAAGATAATAGACCTTTCGTATAAGGATGGAGCGGGTTGTCGAAAAGCTCATTGATTTCTGCTACCTCAACGATTTCTCCGGCATACATGACAACTACTCGATCACACATTTCTGCAACGACACCTAAATCATGGGTAATAAAGAGCATACTCATATTTTTATCCTGCTTTATTTGCTTCATTAACTTTAGGATTTGGGCTTGGATTGTAACGTCCAAAGCTGTCGTTGGCTCGTCACAAATCAATAAATTAGGCTCACATAATAGTGCAAGAGAAATCATCACTCTCTGCCTCATCCCACCAGAAAGTTGGTGCGGATATTCATCAATAATTTGTTCTGCTCTCGGTATGCCTACTTGTTTTAAAACATCTACGATTGCCTGTTTCCTTTGTTTTTTCGACATCTTTTTATGTCGTTTTAACGGCTCGCTTAACTGTTCTCCAATTGTAAAAACAGGGTTAAGTGAAGTCATAGGTTCCTGAAAGATCATCGATATTTCATTTCCGCGCAATTTTCTATACTGCCGGTCACTATAATTTGTAATGTCTTCTTCATCGAAATGAATACTTCCTGACACAATTTTACTTTTTTTCTCCGGGAGAAGTCCTAGTATAGATAATGAAGTAACACTTTTTCCGCTCCCGGATTCTCCAACCACACCCAGCGTTTCACCTTTTTTCAAAGAGAAATCTACACCACGTATTGGTTGAACCGTTCCTTCTCCTGTATTAAATTCTATCCCTAAATTTTTGATTTCAAGAAGCACATCAGTCATTTGTTATCTCTCTCCTATCATTCGCCTTTTAGATCAGGATCCAGTGTATCCCTCAACCAGTCCCCGAACAAATTAACGCCAAGTGCTGTAATGATAATAGCTATACCAGGGAAAGTAATCAGCCACCATGAGCTGAAAATATAGTCTTTACCTTCATTAAGCATATTTCCCCATGCAGGTTCTGGTGGTTGAACACCAAAGCCAAGAAAACTTACTGATGCCTCCGCAATTATATAAGTACCAATTTGCAATGAAGCTAAAATAATAATCGGCGTAAATATATTTGGCAAAATATGCCGTACTAAAATCTCAAATTTTGAAACACCTGTAGCAATAGCCGCAGTAATAAACTCCTTTTCCCGCAAAGCCAGTACCTCACTGCGGACGACTCTGGCAAAAATCACCCAGCCTGCAACAGCCAGAGAAATAACAATATTAGTAAGTCCGGTTCCAATTACCGCGTTAATGACAAGTACCAATAAAATAAAAGGAAAACTTAGTTGAACATCAACAATCCTCATGAGAACTACATCAATCCAGCCCCTGAAGAAGCCCGCAATGACCCCAACAATCGTCCCAACTACTCCAGCCAATAATGCTGTGGCTAAACCAATAATGACTGAAACCCTGGCACCGACAATAATCCTTGATAAAATGTCTCTGCCCAGTTGATCCGTGCCCAAAAGGTGACCATCTGTCATTGGCGGCAATAAACCTTTTGATAAGGGCGCATCCATAGGGTCATATGGTACGATCCATTCTCCGAAAACACTTAGAAATAGTAATAAAACGATAATACTGAAACCAATCATACCCGTCCAGCTCCGTGATAACTTACGGAAAAAATCTTTGACTTTCGATGGTTTTTTATCCTTCTGATTGTCCATAACCTCAGTTGCATTCATAATCGCGACTTCACCTACTTCACTCTAATTTGAGGATTTACATATGCGTATAAAATATCAGCAATAAAATTAATTACTGCATAGATAATAGCAATGATAAATACTCCTGCCAGTACAATTGGAAAGTCTCTGTTTAATAATGACTGATGCAGCAGCCTTCCTACACCCGGCCAGGAGAAAACAACTTCCGTTACTACCGCTCCTCCTAATAAGACACCCAGATCAAGAGCCACTAACGTGATAATTGGTATCAATGAGTTCCTTAAAGCATATTTCATTACTAAACTGGAGGTGGGTGCGCCTGCTGCCTTCGATGTACGGATATAATCCTTATTGAGCACATCAAGCATGGCTGACCTTGTAAAACGTACAAACCTTGAAATGCTGTATAACGCTAAAGTAAATACAGGCAAAATCATATGACTTATTGAACCACCACCGCTTGATGGGAGAAACTGCAACTGTGCAGCAAATATAAAAATTAAAATCAACCCGAACCAAAAGTTGGGGATGGCCTGACCTACAACGGAAAGGCCAACACCTATTCTGTCAAATAGCGTATTTCGTTTATACGCCGAAAGAACACCTAAAGGAATCGCAATTAACAATGAAACAATTAATGCTGCAAATGCTAACTGAAATGTTGCAGGCATTCTTTGCAATACAAGGCCAAGGGCATCTTCCCCACTTCTTAAAGATTCACCAAAATCTCCTTGTACAGCATCAATCATGAAGTCACCATATTGTGCGTATAATGGCCGATTAAATCCCAGCTGTTCCCGATACTCCTCAATTTGTTCCCTTGGCGCATCAGGTGGCAGGAATAATGTCGTTGGATCGCCAGAAAGACGAATTAAAAAGAATACAACGGTAAGAGCCAAGAATACGACGATAATAACTTGTATAAATCTCTTTACTATAAAATCTAGCATGCGATCCCTTCCCTTATGTTTCTTAATGATAGATGGGTGAAAATACTAAATAATTTTTTTAAATAAAAATTCATTCTTTTATTCCCATGAAATTTCAAATACATTTATCTTTTCATCCACACGAGGGGAGAAATTCAAAGACTCATTAATAGCATAAAGATCTGCCTGCTGCCATAACGGTACCCAAGCTGCCTGCTCTACTAAGTCATGCTGCAGTTCAGCATAGCCCTCAAAACGTGCATCTTCATCAAATAATGCATTTGTTTCAAATATCTTTTCTTCGAGTTCTTCATCATAAAAACTACTATATGGTGCATCTTCAGTAAACAAGTTTTCAATTGTTGATTGAGGCTCAAAAGCAGGTCCCCAGCCTAAGATGAACATATCTCCTGTTTCTCTATTCTGAACTCCTTCTAAGTGATTACCCCATTCATTTACCTGTACCTCTACATTAATTCCTATACTTTGCAGCTGTGAAGCAATTGCTTGGGCAATATGTGAATCCATTGGATAACGTCCACTAGGTGTATCAAGGGTTAACGTTAAATCTTCAGGAGTGTAGCCTGCTTCTTCAATTAATTCAACAGCTAAATCAGGATCATAAGCATAATCTTCTGTCTCAACGTAATTAGAGTTGAGTTCGGAAAGTGGACCAGTAATCCTTGTACCATAATCATTTAAAACAGCTTCCAATAGTTCATCTGCATTGATTGCGTGGTTAATAGCTTTCCTCACATTTACATCTTCTAATGGGCCATCAACTAAGTTAGAAAGTGCCAAATAATTAATTCGGGAAGAAGGAACCTCTCCCACCCGGTCTTCTCCTATTTCCTCAACAGAATCTACTGGAATATTTTTGAAAAGATGAACTTCCCCACCCATAAAAGCTGACATTCTTGCACTGAACTCCGGGATAATTCTGAATTCCGCATTTTTAATAGAAGGCTCCCCTTGCCAATAATCATCAAATGCTTCTAGTTTTAAGTGATTATCCCTGGACCATTCAACAAAAGTATATGGGCCTGTTCCAATTGGTTCATTAGAAGCTGTATCAACCCCTACTTCTTCTACATATCCTGGTTCCATAATCAGCAGATCCTCTGTAATACGTTCTATCATACTCGGGAAAGGGCGGGATGTATGTATTTCCACTTCATAGTCGGAAACAACTACAACTTCTTCCACGTCAACCCATCTTGAGCGGTAATAAGAACCATTGCTTTCATCTAAAATATAATCAATGCTATATTTCACAGATTCGGCGTTAAATTCTGCTCCATTATGGAATTCAACCCCTTCTTTTAATTTAAAATACCAAGTTGTTTCATCAATGTTTTCCCATTCCTCTGCAAGAACAGGGACAAATTCACCTGTTTGTCCATCCCGATCAATAAGCGGGTCATAAATATTTCGAATTAATGTGTCTGTTGTATAATTCACATCATGGTTAGCCATCATTGTAGCGGCATCCCCTTCAAAACCAATAACAATTGATTCTTGTTGTTCCCCATCAGTATTCCCAGATTCGTCTGCACCTCCATTTTGACTTTCTACATCAGTGCCTTCTGTACAGGCAGCTAGAAACAGCAGCATAAGGACTGCCAGTAAACTTTTCTTTAACATGAAATCCATCTCCCTTTTCACTCATTTTTTGATAAAATAGCTTCTATGTTTTGCATTGATTTAATTAACATCTCTATCTCTTTTTCATCAACTTTCTCAATCATCCCCCTTACATTTTCACTTGCCCTGTCTGATAATAATTGCAATTCTTTCTTTCCATGCTCTGTTATAAGTAAGTATTTTATTCTCCTGTCATCATCTGCCGATACTCTTTCAATAACTTTATCCTTAATAAGTTTGTTAATTATTCTGCTCACATAACCTTTATCAAATGAAAAATATTCCGACAAATGAGTCGCAGTGCACTTATTCATTTGATCAATTTCAAACATGATCATCGCTTCTGACATAGAGTAAGGGCTTCCATCAGTGTATTGAGCATATAAACCTATCATATTAAGATAGAACCGGTTGAATCTCTTAATTTTTTCAATTTTATCAGCTGAATCATCTGTTGAGACTAATCTGTAATTTTCAATTGATTTCTCCATTCATTTCCATCCTTTTATAAAGAAATAAAATAGTTGCTTCAAACAACTTGTTGTAAATCTTATAATAATTAGTTGTCATTGTCAACCAATTTTTTAGAAATTTTTTATTAATGGTTTGCTTTAGACGTTTTAGACACTAAATAATCTGATATCTCGCAGCTTACACTTTTCACTACCCTAAATTCTTTAGTATCCGTTCTCTTAGAATCGTGGATCACCTTAGGAGCATGTTCCTGATTTTTCTTCTTTTTTGCTACAAAAACCATGCTAGCACCACTTCTTTTTTTGTATGATTATTCCCCCATGGACTCACTCCACTGCGTAACACGCTCCCCGAGAATTGATCATAGTCTCGTTCAAACTTTCTAAAACAACTTTCTTGGTATGCTGAACAATCTCAGAGACTGCATTCTTTGACTGACACCTTTGAAATACAACTCCAGAATCTTACGGCAATTAACCATAAAAAAACCCCTGTATAATATTGTGATGCTTGTTTGCATACATTTTTAATTATACAAGAGGTTATTCAATTAATAGCACTGGTTCTCCGGTCCGCAGAAGGCGTTCTTTTCTCGCACTTTCTGACTCAAAACTCCATATAAGTGGCTCAATTCATCTGCAATAATCAAATATTATAGTAAACAGCATTACCAATTAGCGGTATCTCTTGAAAGGGTGAATAAAAGCTAGAATTACAACTAAAAATAATCCTAGCATTTCCCAAACCGCCAACTTATTAATCATGTATCTTTCTAAAACAATAGATATTGAAGAATACTTAAGACGCAGATAGCATTGCTACATTAGCAGCACTTCCTGTAGGCGGAGTAACTGCAACCATTAATGTATAAAAAAAACAAGAAATATGCAGCAAGAAGTTGTACTCCAAATTAAACAAGTTTTTGAGATTGGCATATTAATGGAATTTTAAAAATTATAATCTCCATATTTTTAATGCCAAGCATCAGTTATACAATTTCAAAGTTTTCATTGTTGAAGGTATGATTTTCTCAATAAGCTCAGGGTTATCAGCTAATTTTTCACCATAAGAAGGAATCATTTCTTTGAGATACGGTTTCCATTTATCAGAATATTGCGGGAAGCATTTTCCAAGGACCTCCAACATAATCGAAACAGAAACCGAGGCACCAGGTGATTCGCCTAACAACGCAGCTAATGAAAGATCTTCAGAATGAATTAATTCTGTGCCAAATTGAAGGGCTCCTTTACCTTGAGTATCTGTATCTTTAATAACCTGAACACGTTGTCCTGCTACTAAGATTTCCCAATCATTGCTTTTAGCATTCGGCACAAACTTCTGTAACTCTCTCATCTTTTGTTCTTTAGACATCATCAACTGTTGGGCTAGGTATCTAATCATAGATATATTTTTCCCCGCAGCTGCCAACATTGTGAAAATATTATTTGGTTTCACAGAAGCCAATAAATCTGTATAAGAACCAGACTTAAGAAATTTAGGTGAAAAACCTGCAAATGGTCCATATAATAATGTATCTTCGCCATTGATGTGTCGTCTGTCCAGGTGCGGGACAGTCATAGGTGGGGTTCCTGGCGGTTCTTTACCATACACTTTCGAATCATGTTGTTTTATTACTTCAGGATTATTACAAACTAAAAATTCGCCACTTATTGGAAATCCACCAATACGTTTACTTTCTGGAATTCTTGTTTTTTGTAATAATGGTAAAGCACCGCCCCCAGCACCAATAAAAACAAAATCAGCAGTGTAAACTTTTAACATATTATTTTTGAAATCATGAACATTGACTTCCCATGATTTATTATTCGTTTGACTAATATCTGTCACCTTATGATTGTAATGAATGTCTACATTATTTTGGTTTTCTAAGTTGCCTAACAATTTACGTGTTAATTCACCAAAATTAACATCGGTGCCATGGGATACTTTGGTAGCTGCTAAGGTTTCATCAGTAGTACGTCCTTTCATCATTAATGGTAGCCATTCTTTTAATTGACCATGATTATCGGAAAACTCTATACCTTGAAACTGAGGATGAGTAGAAAGTTTTTCATACCTCTTTTTCAAATATTCTTTATTTTTTTCCCCATAAACAAAACTTATATGCGGTAAAGGCTGTATAAACTCTTCAGGATTGTATATCTTATTCTCTTCTACTAAATAAGACCAGAATTGTTGTGAGACATGAAATTGTTCATTAATTTCTACTGCCCTGTCTATATCTATGGAACCATCTTGATTTTCGGGAGTATAATTTAATTCACAAAAAGCTGCATGTCCAGTACCAGCATTATTCCATTCATTAGAACTTTCTTCTCCTGCTGTTTCTAGTTTCTCCAATATAGTGATATGCCAGTCTGGTTCTAATTTATTTAGGAGAGTGCCTAAAGTTGCGCTAACAATCCCTGTACCTATTAAAATCACATTGGGCGCAGATGATGCATAATCCATTTGATTCACCCTATCTATAAAGTAATTAGTTTAGAAATTTTAATACACTTAAAATACTCATTTTGTGTTTAAACCACTAGAAAATAAATTAATATAAAAGACTATTTTTAAGAATACTTATATTTTGTCTAGATGACTAAATAATTCCTTATTTACTTCATCAAGATGTTTATACATATATTCACGTGCAAGTTCAGGTTTTCTGTTCTTAATTGCCTGAAATATTTCTTTGTGTGCCAAATATAGTTTATCAGGTTGATTGTTGGAATATAACAAGACTTTCCTAGTTTCTCGTATCGTTTCAGAAATTAGATTCGAAACATTAGATATCAGGTTTATGATTAATGCATTGTGGGTTGCATTGGCAACAGCCATATGAAAATCTGTATCGGCACTTGATGCTAAACTTTCATTTATCTGTGCATTTTTCATTTTTTGAAGAGACTCTTCAATTAGTATTAAATCTTCTTCTTTATGAGCTTTAGAAGCAAGTGCTGCTGTACCACCTTCCAAAATTTTTCGAAGCTCGTATAATTCTTTCACGTCATCTTTTTTCATAAGAAAGGCTGTTGTAACTGGCAATGAAAATTTAGAAGAATCAAAAGGTTGAATGTAAGTCCCCTCACCTTGTCTCATTTCAACAATCCCCATTGTACGTAAACCACTAAGTGCTTCCCGAACAGTAGATTTGCCAACATCAAATTGTTCAGCCAATCGTTCTACTGACTCTAATTTATCACCTGGTTTTAAATCTCCATTCTTTAACATACTTATAATAGACTCTGCTACCTCTTCATAAATTTTTTTTGTTTGTATTTTTTTATATTCCATCTTTAATTATCACCTATTTATTATATTTTGTTGAAAAAGGACACATCTTAATTAACAATTTCTAATATATCCTCTGGTGTTTAGAATTACTTCTCCTTCTTTAACTATTAATGATTAAAATTGCACCTCCTAGCTTAGTTGTACTAGATTGGTTAACAGAAAGATTTGATAAATAAATGGAAAGTAATCGTTTTGCAACTAATCTTCTTTAAGTTTCGGTAAAAAATTAAAATTATTATAATAGTAGATTAGGTAACCAAGTACTAAAAACAGGAAACATTAAATGCAAAATTAATGATAAAACTACAGTAATTATAAATGGCCACAAATATCTAAAAGTTTCTTGTATTTGTATACCAAGCGCATTTGATGCAACAAAAAGATTGATAGCAACCGGAGGGGTCATACCACCAATTATCAAACAAATTGTTAAAATAATACCATATACAAGTGGATCCATTCCTATACTAGTTAAAATAGGAAAAAATATAGGAGTTGTAATAATAATGATTGCTGTCGGCTCCATAAAAGTTCCGAGTACTACAATTAATAACAAAATTATTATTGTTATGAAGATAGGGTTTTCAAAAAATGTTAGTAATGTATTACTAATCATTTGTGGTATATTTTCAGTAGTAATTACCCACCCAAAAGGACCTGTAGCAGCAACAATAAAGAGTATAGATGAACTAGTAATTACTGTGCTTTTTAAAACCTTCGGAATGTCTTTAATCCTCAATTCTTTATATACAAAAAATGATAAAATAAAAGCGTAAACAACAGCTACAGCAGCAGATTCAGTTGGAGTAAATATACCTGTAAATATACCTCCAATAATAATAATGGGAGTTAGTAAAGGTAGAATAGCCTCCTTGAAAGAAATGAAAAACTGCTTAACGCTAAAATCACTACTACTTCCTTGATAATTTAATTTTCTTGCTAATAAAATTGTACATATACTTAATAAAATAGTGGTAATTATTCCTGGTACTACTCCTGCTATTAGTAGTTTTCCAATTGAAGTACCACTTACAGCTCCAAATACAACTAAAGTTATACTCGGAGGGATCAGCGTTCCTAAACCACTAGAAGCAGTGATAACAGAAGCAGAATAACCTTTTTCATAATTACGTTTCGTCATTTCCGGTCCCATGATTGAGCCTATTGCTGCTGCACTAGCTATGCCAGATCCTGACACTGCTCCAAAAAATGCACTTGCAACAACGGCAACCACACCAAATCCGCCTTTAATCGCACCAACTATACTGTCTGCTAATCTTGTTAACCTAGGTGTACTACCTTTTTCCATTAGTACACCAGCAAAAATAAATAAAGGGATTGCCATTAATGGGAAAGAGTCAACACCTGCCACCATACTTGGTATAATTATATCAACTGACTGAATTGGGTCAATCACTATAAACAAAAGAACACTGAGACCAATGGCAAAACCCACAGGGACACCAATCAACAAAAAGAAAAATAAACTTCCAAGTAACATTATCATATAAAACCACTCTCCTCCTGAATCGTCTAAAAAGTAGAACCAATTTTGTGAATAAGTATATACAAAGCATTCATTTCAGAGGATTAAAAATACGATGTTTTTTCTGATGTTTTAATTTCCTCAATTAACTTTCCTTTTGAAATTTTTTACTATATTTATATTTTCTAAAAGCATAAAGTATACAATAAATAAACCAGATATAGGAAATATACTGTATATAATGGTCATTGGGATTTTTAAAGATATAGAATTAAAGTCCATGTTATTTAATAGGTAGTCATAAGAATAAACAGAAACAATAACAACAAATGAAATACATAACAGATTCACTGTAAATTCAATCCATTGCCTGATATACTGAGGAAACATATCTATCAAAGCTGTTATCCGTATATTCGTTTTTTCTGATGTTGATAAGGCCATCCCCAAAAAAGTCAGAAATACCAATGAATATCTTGTAAATTCTTCACCCCAAAAAATAGTTATACCAAATAAATACCTTAAAATCACTTGAAAAAAAATTGTAACTGTAAATGCTATAAGTAAAATATTCGTAAGATTCCCCAATATTATAGTCAATAGTCTTTGTAATTTCATATTATCATCCCCTTAAAAATGCTAATCTAAAGTTAATATTGATATTTTTTTATTGCCATCTCCTCATACTTAATTACTATCCCCAACCTCAACACTGTACTTATTAGTAAGAAGAAATCATCTATATTTTTCAACGGCATTAATTAATTCTTCACCAAACCTCTCACTTAACTCATCCATAATTCGTTCGGAAATTTGTTCAAATTCCTCAATATCAACTTCATTTAGCTCAACACCTTCATCTACAATTCTTTTTATATTTTCTTCCTCTTGTTCTACATGTCTTTCTCTCTGTATATCACGGTACTTTACAGCATTCTCCTCAAGAACCTTACGTTCATCTTCTGATAAACTATTCCATACATCAAGATTAATAATTAATGGTGATGATGAATACATGTGGGATGACAAGCTTAGGTAATCTTGCACTTCATAAATATTTGAAGTATATATATTGTTTATTGAATTTTCCTGCCCATCCATTACTCCTTGTTGTAAAGCGGAATATAGCTCTGTGAAACCCATAGTTACAGGTGATGCACCTAGTTTTTCAAACACTTCTCTTCTGGTATCTGATGTAACACGCAATTTAATTCCATCTAAATCTTCAAGATTTTTAATTGGTTTGACATTATTTGTTATATGCCTGACCCCATGCTCCCAATAAGCTAGTACCTTAAATCCATTATTTTCTGCCTTTTCATTTATAATATTTCCAACTTCGCCATCATAAGCCGCACGCGCATCTTCTCTACTTTTAAAAAGATATGGTAACTCATCTATACCAAATATCGGGTCATACTGTTCTAAAATAGAAATACTATGTGTGAGTTGCATTTGAATTTGTCCTTGTCTAACATGATCTGTTGTTTTAGATTCTGAACCCAAAACCCCATCATTATAGACCTCTACTTGAATTTCTCCATTAGTTTCTTCCTCTACACTCTTTGCAAAGTCTTCTAGTGTTACTCCTATATCATCCGAAGCAGTTGTTACATTTGCAAGCTGTAAAATTTTAGCCTCACTGTTAAGAGAATTTTCATTTGAATTACATCCTGATATTATAAATAAAGTAGTAATTATTACTGACAGGAAAATAATTATCTTTTTCATATTGTCACCTCTATATTTTTTTACGTATTGTCGAAAAATTATAATCATGATAAAACAATAATCTTAATCTTCTATGATAATAATCTCCCCTTTTTATTTATAATAAAGTTTAGTCTGGCTAAAGAAATATGTTATTTTTAGAGAGTTAATGGCAATGATACAATAATATTATCTTGATATTCTTGTACGAAAATATTTAAAAAGTTCTTTTGTATAAGCATTAATACACAATTCACCTAATTCCGTATTACTACCTGTTGGGTCACCTATAACTCCATTTGATGCTTTCTCATGTAAACCTTCATTCAATACTTTTTCATAAGCTCCCGGCTTGAAAATATCTCCGGAATAACCCGACTCGGCCTTATCTAGATTTACTAAATCGGGGTGAATAGCAAGAGTAATAGACGTTTCAGCAATACAAGCATGCCCGCCTACTCTGTCTCCAAGTCCGCCCCATTCCTCTGCAACTGCTCTCCAACTATCGTACATAGAATTAATTTCTGAAAAAACTATAACTTGACATTTAGCACCTACTAAAGAATTCAATTCGGATTCTAATTCTTTTAAAATTGGAAAATTACCACCGTGGCAAGAAAAAAGACAAATAGTATTGAAGCCATGCTGTGCAAGACTAATACAATAATCTTCACATATAGATTTAAAGGTTGAACGTCGATATGAAATAGTTCCTGAAAATTTCATATGATGTTCAGAAAACCCAATTCTAATAGTTGGAGCCACTAAAACATTGCCCATTAGCTTAGCTACTTCTATTCCCTGGTAAGTAGCATGGGCAGAATCCATTAATAGTGGAAGATGAGGACCATGTTGCTCGATGGCTCCTGTTGGTACAATCGCTGTTTTTACACCTTGATCAATTAATTTTTTAATTTGTGGTGATGTCAAACGCTCCATTTGCAATTCATTAAGTTGATTCATAATCACATTCCCCTTTGTTTAAGTTGATATTTAACATTGTCATCTGGTCATCAGATGAATATTGAAATCGGTTTCATCTTATCATGACAAAATATAACTGTCAATAATATAATGAATAATTCAATTTTGCTGTTTATTTACTTAACGTATTTAGTTATTAGTCTTTTAACTATCTCGTCCATCGTTACACTAACAGGCCATGGACTCCGGTTATGAATATAATCCAATACATGAAAAATGCACTGAATGGGCAACAATGTCTTTTTGCTTACAATTAGAAAAATGATAGTGAACCTGTTGGATAATGAAATCATCTGCCAAAAAGTTTACAAAATAAAAATTACGATAGACCTAAGTAAATATAATGCCCGACACATGGATCACAAGCTTGGAAAAAATATTCAAACTATCGCACTGCCGTTAAAAGTGTGAATGCCTCTCTCAAGGTATAATATATTAATAAGTGATACAGGCGAGGAGAAATAATAAAAATGTTTAATATTCAATTAAATCATGTTGAAGAAAAAGCAGATATACTATATGAGGAATTAACAAAAATGAATATTTATGTAAAAAGGGATAGTTTATAATAAATAGCATCTTCTATAAAAATATTAGAATTCGTGATTTAGCTGCTATAAATGTTTTGCAAACATAAACCACCCCCGCGAGCAAAAGGTGTGCATTTATTTATGCTTACATTAACCTGTTTTCATTTTTGTTCATATATAAAAACAAAAGAGCTGGAACTAGAATGCATTCAAATAGCTCACAGCTCTTCATATTATTAAAAGCGAAACTCTCAATAAATATTATTATCTAATCCTCAACGGATGTTCCTTCAAAGAAGACCCCGTAAGAATATCAGGTCCATCTTTCCCAACTCGAACAAGATCTTCAAGGTGGTAGCCTGATAGTGATTCTTCATCAATACATATCGGTTCAATATTAATAACCATATTTTCTTCTAAAACTTCATCGTTAACTGGGCTAATAACTGGCTCTTCATGCAACATGACCCCCATATTATGTCCAATATGCGGCATGAAAAACGGAAGGTCTTTCTTCTTGAACAGATCCTTACATTTATTATATAGATCACGGAAGTATACCCCCGGCTTGACAGAATGGATGATTTCTTGATGAACTTCCGCTAAATGGCTCAACACATATTCCTGTCGAGGAGTTGAATCTCCAACCAATACAGTTCTTGCGACATCCGAATAGTACCCATCAAACTTTCCTCCAAAGTCAACTTTTAACACATGCCCTGATTCTATTGATATATCCTCAGCTAAAGGATGAATGATTTGACTTCTTTCCCCAGTTCCTATAACTAAAAATTCATGTTTATCTGCCCCTTGATCAATAAGCTTTTTAACCATATTTGAAGCAAGTTCTTTCTCAGTTATACCGGGAGATGCCTCATTAAAAGCTTCCATCATTACATTGGTAGTAACAGTGGATGCATGCCTTAAAATTTCAACCTCTTTATCACTTTTTATAGAACGTAAATGGTTAAATATTGGTTCTGCTGCACGTATTTCTAAATTCGGCAGCTGTTTCTTTAGTTCCTCTGCATATCTGTAAGTTAAATAATCAACTTCAATTGCAATTCTCGATTGTGCCAGGTTATTCTCTTTTAATACCTCAACCAATGGATCAATTGGGGATTCCTTGAACTCAACATAAGTACGGATGTCTTCTATCCATGACTCTTCAGAGGCTAGACTTTCTTCTATTCCACATACAATTAAAGCTGATTTTCCTCCACGAGAGAATACTGTTAAAGCCAATCTCTCTCTTACCATTTGCTGTGTAATAATATTTGTTCCAGAGGAATATAACACATTTTCTGGTGACAAACCAATTACTGCTTCAACTCCATAATTATCCATCAATTCATTAAGTTTTTTAATATTCATTTTCTTCCTCCTCAAAGTTTAGGCATAATGCCATATATCGATTTTAAAATTTAATATACTTCCATCTATCAGCACAAATCTCATCAAAACAACAAATTAGGCAAAAATGTAGCCAGTGCAGGGATATATGCTATAAGTAGTAGAATAACTATCATAGCAAGAACAAACGCCCAAATTTCATTAATCTTAGAAACTCGAACTTTAGCAATTGATGCTGCAATGTATAATTGAATTCCTACTGGTGGGGTAACTGTTCCAATTAACATGGCAATAACAAAAATTAACCCAAAGTGAATAGGATCCCACCCAAAAGTAGTTACAAGGGGTGTTAAAACCGGTATAAAGATAATCATTGCTGCCATCGCTTCAATAAACAGGCCTACCAAAAGCAATAGGCCTATAACAATCAATAGAATCAAGTCTGGATGGCTAGTTAAATTTGTAAGCCAATTGACAAGTGTACTAGAAAATTGTTGGTTGGCTAAAATCCAGCCAAAAATAGAAGCTGTTCCTAAAATTATGATGGGAACTGATGTCATCACAGTAGCATCAAGGAAAATTTTACGTAAGTCTATTAGTTGAATTTCCTTGTATACAAAAGCTCCAATGATAAAACAATACACACATGCAATAACTCCTGCTTCTGTAGCAGTAAATATGCCTCCAAGAATTCCTCCTAGAATGACAATCGGGGCTATTAAGGCCCAGAAAGCTTCTTTGAATTTTTGTATTACTTCAGAAAAAGGAACTCTATTTTCACTTTTGTAATTTCTTTTTTTCGCATAAATATACACAGTTCCCATTTGAGCTAACCCAATTAAAATCCCCGGGATAATACCTGCAACAAATAATTCACCAATCGACAGTTCAGTCATTGACCCGTATATTACCAACACGATACTTGGAGGTATAATGGGCCCAATTGTAGCTGATGCAGCTGTCACAGCCGCGCTAAAAGAAGAACTGTAACCATCTCTTTTCATTGCCGGGATTAACGTTGAACCCAGTGCTGCTGCATCCGCAGAGGCAGAACCTGAAATTCCGGAAAAGAACATACTTGTCAAGACATTTGTTTGTGCTAATCCACCTGTTAAGTGACCAACAAGTGTACGAGCAAAATTAACAAGTCTTTTCGTTATTCCGCTAGAGTTCATGAGATACCCTGCAAGAATAAAAAAAGGTACTGCCATTAATGTAAATGAATTTACAGATGCAAATAAGCGTTGGGGTACAATTAATAATGGCACATCCATTGTTCCAATCAATGCTGTTAAACTCGCTATTCCCATTGCAAAAGCTACTGGCATTCCCAACAGCATTAATAGTACGAAAATAATAAATAAAACAATTAGCGTCATAGCTTAACCCCCTTTACCAGTAATCACTCATCTTGGCCTGTTAATATATCTGGAAGAACCCGAATAAAATTAACAGCCATCATTAAGAAACCTAAAACGATAGGAATGTACCATATCGCTTGTGAAATGGGTAATGTCCGAATGGACATATGCATATTTTCCAGGATCATCAGTAATCCGAAATAGGCAATAATGAGTGAGAAAACTGCAGCAAAAATGTAAAGGGTAACTTTTAACCTTTTATTAAATTTATCCGGTAAATACTGTATAAAATAATCTACTGCAATGTTAGCATGTCTTTTGATTGCTACTGGAACTCCAAGATATACAATCCATACAAATAACAGCCTGGCTATCTCTTCAGCCCACATAAAGGGGGACTGGAAAAAATACCTTGATACAATTTGAATGAACATTACACCAATTGCTAACATAAAAGCAGAAACTGCTAAACTTTCAAACCACCAATCTATTATGGATAACCCTTTTCTCAAAGCTCGTCACCTGCCCAATTATGCTTATCTTTCATTCTCAACCATATTAAATACTTCTTCTGACTCAGGAACACGATCGATAAATTCATCGTACATCGGCTCAACTTTCTCTCTCCATTTTTCAATTGCATCTATTTCAGTTATTGTCATATCGTGCTCTTCTTCCAATTCAATAATAGATTTTTCTTCATCCGGGCGGGTGACCTCTTCATTTGTATAATCTATCGCCTCTTCTGCTGCTTGAATCATTATATCTTTATGTTGCTCTGATAAACCCTCATATACCGATTCATTAATTACTAGACTAATCGTTCCGAACATGTGTTGAGAAAGAAATAAGTGATCGGTAACCTCATGGAAATTCATATCGATCACTCCAGATGCGGGAGACTCCATACCTTCCACTACGCCAGTTTGAAGAGCAGTGTATGCCTCCCCCCATGTAACAGGGGTTGGATTTGCTTCTAACAGTTCAAACATTCTTGTCCAAACCCAGGATTCTGGTGATCTTACTGAAAGGCCCTGCATATCATCTAAACCATTAATCTGGTGATTTTCAGTAGTTATCATATGTCGAAACCCTAAGTGCATGTATCCCATCACACGAATACTACTACTTTCTAGTAAACTATCCCGTAAGAATTCCCCTACTTCCCCATTTAATGAACGATCTGCATGATCCCAATCATCGAATAAAAAAGGCATTGTTTCGATTCCGAAAAGGGCGGAATAATCATCCATTAAACCCGGAGATATAATCGACATATCCATCGAACCCATATTAATGCTTTCAATAGCTTCTAATTCTTCCCCTAACTGCCCTCCTGGATATACACTAATGTCTATATCACCATCACTTATCTCCGCAGTTAATTCTGAAAGTTTATTTGCCAGCTGATCGACCTGGCTATTTGCTGGATGATGGTGGCCTAATTGAATACTGACAGTTTCACCCTCACTACCTGCCTCTCCAGAAGTATCAGATTGATTACAACCAACCAGAAA
Source organism: Virgibacillus oceani (assembly GCF_041521345.1). Taxonomy (GTDB): domain Bacteria; phylum Bacillota; class Bacilli; order Bacillales; family Amphibacillaceae; genus Virgibacillus_N; species Virgibacillus_N oceani_A. The sequence goes on from NZ_JBGOHB010000008.1 coordinate 63,344, forward strand.
CCCTAATACAAAAAATAATAAAACCGCTATATGTTTTTTATTTTTCATTGCTTTCCTCCTCTTTTTCTATTTTTTCTAACTCTACTCCCTAAAGACTTATTATTTTCTTATAATCCTGAACCTTTTCTGTTTATGTGGCCCAGCGAAGTTTTAATTAACTATTTATAAAGCGCTTTCATTGTTTGTAATAAATATAACCCCCTTACATACACAATCGTTACATTAGACCTAAACAACAATATTATCTAGTTCTTTCCTCTCTCCTTTCATCTAGTTTCATTCATTATAAACAACGTTATGTTGTGTGTCAATGTATTTTACAACAATTAATTGTATCATAAAGTTTTACCAACTTCTGATTGTATAATTTTTCAAAAGAGGGTCTTTAAGGGGAATTAATATGGAGATTTTTAGAGAACGCTTAAAAGATATACGCATAGAGAATGGCTACAAACAAGAGGAAATGGCAAAAATATTAAACGTGACTACCAGTGGGTATGGCTATTATGAGCAAGGCAGAAATGAACCTTCTTTGGAAACCATTCGAAAAATTGCAGAGGCATTTCAAATTTCAACAGACTATTTACTTGGCATCATTGACACTCCCACTCATCCTGTGCAATTTACTGTTTCAGAGGACTTATCTTTGAGCGAATCGGAAATAGCTACAGTACGGAAAATGAAAGAGGTAGAATTACTGAGTGAGTTAAGTGAACAGCCCAAAGGAAATGTTGATCGGCTTGCTAGATATTGGGAATTTATAAACCAGGAGTTTAATAGGTAAAATAAAATTACCCTGCAAATTACTTATAATCTAGTATTTGCAGGGTAATTTTATTTTTGTTTTATGATTCAAGCTATAGAATAATCTAAAACATGACAAAAGCACCGATGATCTGGTCAATATCTCACAGTCCTATATCAGCTATTAAAAAATTGCTCAACTATTCTTAATGTTAATTTACTTGAAAGAATACCTGTAGCTACGCAACCAAAAACTGGCTGATCCAAAAATAATAACTTTTGGATCAGCCTATTAGACCAGGTAATACCGCTACCTTTTAAGTTAAACATTAACTGCTTCATCGTACAATACTATTTGTTTTCTGTTCAAACGCTCTCTTGTATAAATTATTTTTCCATTGTCCTTCACCCAGGCTTTTAAAACTTCAATCAGGAATACACCTGCTATACCCACAACATAAACAAAAGTTAAATCATCGACGGCAGCCCCTGCCCAAAAAATATCATTAAACATTACCTAACCCAGTTGACTTCCCCTCCCATATTCCTTTAACCGCTCCAAATAAATCTTTTGTGCTACCTCTACTCCTTGACCTGGAGTTATTTCTATTCCTAAATGAAGTAACTCAATCTCAATCAAGCCAACAATTTGTAAAATATCAGCAGGTGTACAGTACCCCATATGCCCTATACGTATAGATTTGTCCTTCAGATGATTTATTCCATTTGCTACTTCTAATCCAAAATTTCCTTTTAATTGTTTACGTAATTCCTCTCCATTAAAACCTTCTGTCAATATCGTTGTAATAGTAGGAGAAGCATCCTGGTCTGTAGCGAGTAAGGGCATTCCTAATAATCTTATTGCACCCCTCAGCATTTCCGTCATTACTTTATGTCTTTGAAAAACATACTGTAATCCTTCCTTTTCAAATAAAGCCAATACTTCTTTCAATCCAAATAGCAATGAGGTTGCGGGTGTAAAAGGAGTTGCGTTTACCATCAAATCATTTCGGTATTTTTTTAAATCCAAATAATATCTAGGTTGTTTATTTGATTCTATTACTTTCCATGCGCGACTGCTTACAGCAATAAAACATAGCCCTGGTGGCAGCATCATAGCTTTTTGGGAGGCTGTGAAAAATATATCAACCCCCCACTCATCCATTTTAGCTTCCACCCCGCCAATTGCTGACACACCATCAACAATAACTAACGCATCGGAATAGTTACGTACGACGGAACTAATCTCTGATATGGGATTTAATACCCCAGTTGACGTCTCACAAAAAGTAACAAAGACTGATTTAATTTGTCGATTCTTTTTCAGAAAATCTTTTACATTATTGGGATTTACCGAACTGCCCCATTCAACATGCATTCGGTGAACAATCAATTGATTAGCCTCACAAACTTCAGCCATACGCTCCCCAAATTCACCAGTAACAATTACTAAAACTTCTTGATTACTAGAGCAAGTATTTACTACAGATGCTTCCATCCCGGATGTTCCACTTCCGGAGATAAACAAGACATCCTCTTTTGTACCAAAAACAGATTTTATTTTATGTTTTAATTCATTTAACAAATGCTTTATTTCTTCACCTCTACGCCCTATCATTGGCTTCTGCATCGCAAGTTGTACGCTATGTGGAATAGGAGTTGGTCCAGGACTTCTAAGTAAATCTGGATTTTGCATCATATTTGAATTCCCTCACTTTTTATATTTTATTAGGATGTTCTAGTATACTAGATTAAAAATTAAAATGATTATCCCACTCACCCATCTTGTGACTGTTAAATCGCGATAAACAAAACTTTTTAAGACTGCCTTAAAGGTATTTTGAATCAGATTCTTGAAAAGTACCTTTTTCAAAAGGCTTTGGTATTAGAAATAATAGTATAGAATCAACCAAATGGTCCGGTGTTCTTTTAACTGTTATGTACTTACTACTCATGATAAAAACCAGCGTCATATAAAACTCAATAAAACGGTTACATCACTGTTCATCGCAGTACCGAACGATGTTTTTTCAGTAAAACCTTTCAAAATTTCCTCTTTGATAACAGGTACTAACTGTCTAGAGGATTTCATTTTCATCTGCTTTAATGCAAAAAAACCTTTAAAGAAGTTTTTTAATCACATAGTCACATGTTTATTGGTCACGGGAAAAGTATATAAATTCAAAGAGTCTAATCTCTTAGTCCAAAGAAGAAATAATACTGCATTATTGATTTCTATTCAGAGTTTCAGCCTAACTTGCGAATCATCCGGGCAGGAGGTAATTATTATAAGCAATATTTCGGATAACTTCTTAAATTATTTTGATCACTCTTTAATAAAGATATAAACAACCTGCATTTTGACTCTTTGATTAACTCCAAAACAATAACCATTTTCTTTTATTGGAATGTACAATGTTTTATTACCCTGCTGCTTGGAACATACCAGAATGATAAAAACCATTAACCTATAAAGCTGCATACAATAATCAATTAATCAAGGCATCCATAAATTACCATGATCTGCTACTGGTAATTGTATCTTAAAAGAAAATTCATCATACCTATAATAAAAAGTAATTTTTTCAACTGGTACTTTTTCTTTATCAAACGTAGTTCTTTCTGCTTTTAAAATTGGGGTTCCAACATCTATATTTAATGAATCTGCTAAAAATGAATCTGCCGGAATTGATTCTATAATTTGAACTGCTTCTCCTAATTTGATCTCATAGTGGTTTTCTAATAAATGATACACAGAATGTTTCTCAAAATCTCCAATAGTAAATTTACTACCTAATTTATACGGTATATAAATAGTTGCTAATGCTATATTTTTCTCATTAACCGTGTGTAACCTTTCTATATATAAGCAGCTGTCTTCTAAATCATTCATATTTATGGAGTGATCAACTTTTTCGAACTTTAAAATATTGATTTGATGTGAAAAACCGCTTTTCTTTATAATATCTGAAAGGCTACGTAATTCTATTAATTCCTGCTCTACTTTATTTGGCTTTACAAAAGTCCCCTTACCTTGTCTAGAAATGATCAGTCCTTCTTCGGTTAATATTTGTAAAGCTTGTCGTATCGTAATCGTACTTACCCCATATGTTTTTTCAAATTCGGTTTGGGTACCTAAACTTTCTCCTGGTTTTAACTCATTGGTCAAAATCTTTTCCCTCAGATTATCCGCAATTTGAATATACATAGGGGTTGCATTATTCCTTGTTATCTCCATGAACCTTCAACTCCTTATATTTGCATATAATTGATATTCATTTGCAATTTGTTTAAATGTATCACTACCTTCCAAATTAGCTTCATATAAGTCAATATTTGAAAACTATTATGATTAACTCTCTTAATTTTATCCCGATATTTACGAACAACCGCATAAATGGTTTCTCTTCAATATTTATTATGTTTACCTGAACCGCACTTAAATTAATAATTTGATTATTAATTCGATGTGTTTAAAGCTTTTCTTTTTCATTATCCTCTTACTTGCAATATACCATACTCCGTAATGAACTCTATACCTATGGTGACCAAAATACCAGTCTGTTTCGTTTCCTCTTATCTGTTTCCGTATTCACCTAGCACTCTCTGGAAATTGATAAACGTCTAATAAAAGGGAACCGACCAGAACAGATAATCTATTATAAGACACACCTATACTGCAAAGGAAGATAAAAATTTACTGAGTCAGTGCTTTGTTTAATTTCTGTCAACTTGCTCGAGATGAAGAAGCTAATGTGCTTCAAGACGGTAAATACAAGAATAAAAGGACTCTACGAACCAATCTAGAAGTAAATAAAGAGGAGTTTGAGCGTCATTTTAAACTGCCAGGAGCTCCGATTTTCGATAAATGGAAGAAATTGCTTGGTCAAGAGGATTACATAGCGTATGAAGGGAAGCCTATAGACCTGAACATTAATGAAACAGACTCCATTCGTACCTTATATAAAAAATCAAATCAAAAAAGATTAAAGGCAGTATTCCTAAAACTCCATAATAAAATGATCATCATGCTCCTTTCAATAATAAGTTTGCAGTTATATTGATCATTGACCTCTCCACATTGAGGCATTAACTTTTTCAGGGTAAGGGGGAGGCGGGAAAGAAATAAAACTATTGATCCCGCCTTATTTTAATAATATGTGTCTTGAAATAAGTTTAACGCAATTACACCATATTTTTAGTTTAGTTGAAAACTTCATTAATTTCTCAGATAACTAGATGTAACGCTCAAATACGTTGCAAATTTCTTCATCATAACGAAGATCTACATAATTAATCCTCTTTTCATATGGATCCCACTTATAATTCTGCACCGATTCTTTCCCAACAGCCTCTTATCTAACTGAAGTTAAATGATAATTAGTGATTATATGGACCACATATTACTTACAATCCTTAAAACCATATCCAGATTGCTTGGTATCTTCTTTATCCTAGTTTATTCGATTAATTATACTCGAACAAACTTCTTATAAAGAGAACCTTCTCGGCGAAAGGTGATCAATGGAGTAGGATGGTTTATTATTCATAGCTAAATCAGCTGCTATTTCTCCCATAGCCGGGGATTGTGAAAATCCTCGAGCGGAGAAACCACAAACTAGAATAACATTATTTTTTCCATTAAGTGACCCTACGATTGGTAAGCCATCAGTTGTGAAACCATCCATAAATGCCTGAGCGTTAACTGGGTCTGGATTTAGATTTGGAAGAAATCTTTTCACTGTTTCTTTTACATTTACAAGTTCATCTACAGATACGTTTTTACATAGGTCATCAGCATCTTTCATTTCTACTTTAGCAACACTCTCGGGAGTAGTCGTACGATCATTGACCCTAACTAATCGTCCATCGATGCTTGGTGCACCTACCAAACTGATGCCATCACTTGTTCTCCCGAAATTAGGGAATTTACTTTCATGAAACAAAGCAGGTGTTTCTGGTATAAACCAAGTCATGAGCCTTCTTTGCACAGTAAAAACCTTATTCAAATCAGGAAATAACTTATTTGCCCATGGACCAGTTGTAATTACTACTTTATTAACCCTAAATGTTTCGTTGTTCTCAGAAACAATCGTAACTCCTGAAGAATCCGATTGTATATCTTTTATTGGTGTATGTGAATAGATTTTAGCTCCTAATTTTCGAGCTCTATTTACAGCAGTAATTACTGTTTGCTCTGGTCGCAAGACTCCTCCTAGCTTATCAAATACCATGATTTCCCCTGGTAATAAACGATGCATTGGATACCTTTCCATGGCTTCATTTTCTTCTAATATTTCATGTGGTAAACTATATTTTTCAATGGTTGACAAGACCTCTTTAATACGAGGGGAATCAGGATGTCCTATAGTTAAAGTACCACCATTAGATAGCAGTTGTTGCCCGGTTTCTCGCTCTAAATTTCGAAACAAACGATAAGATTCTCTTTTTAGAGGAATTTCTTTTGTAGCATTTGAAATAACGGTAAATCTCCTGGACCCACCAGCGTGAGCAGAACGATCATGTCCAATACCAAATTGCTCAAAGCCTAATACGGAAACACCTCTGGATGAAAGTTGCCATGCCGCCATACTTCCCATTGTTCCTAAGCCAATTACTGCTACTTCTGCATTCATTCTATCTCTCCTTTTGAATTTTATAGAAACATCTTTTAAATTACTTACTTATTATTTAAGTCAAGCATTTACAGAAATTTACCATGTATTGTTTAAATATACATAAAAATCAAAGCCATATATATAAATATTAAAAATATGCAGTTTATTGTTCGTTTCACCACCCTTATACCTTTAGGTATTCTTTATAACATGCATTTCAAAAAAACTATCTTTTCCTTTCTATACAGCTAGTTAAATTATATGGGGATATTCAATTTAGGTTAGGTCTATTCATATTATGTGCTATGCATCATGATATAATTTTCGTTATTAAAAAGACGATTAAATATAGAAATAACATAATCTATATCTGACTCGGTTATTTGATAATGTACAATCATTCGTATTTCTCTGGATCCTATTTTCTTTACTTGGATATTTTTATTATTCAAATATTTAACTAATCTATCAGCATCCCACTCCTCACTTGTAAGTGAAAAAGAAATTATATTTGTTTGTAAGCTATCTAGATTAAGTTCTATACCAGGAATTGATGCTATACCTTTTCCCAATTGCTTCGCACCTTTATTGTCCTGTTCTAATCGCTCAATCATTTGATCTAATGCATATATTCCAGGAGCTGCAATTATTCCTGCCTGTCTCATTCCCCCGCCTAAACGCTGACGATTTACTCTAGCCTGCTCTATAAAATCTTTATTACCAGCTAAAATTGAACCCAGAGGGCAACCAAGTCCCTTTGTCAAACAAAATTGCATTGCATCTACATGTTTACATAAATCGACAGGTTTTACATCCATGGCTACGGCTGCATTAAAAATTCGAGCGCCATCTAAATAAACAGGTATATTATATTTATTTGCTATTTCTTTAACTTGGCGCATGTTTTCTACTGTTATATTTACTCCAGAATTTAAGTTATAAGGATTTTCGATACAGATTAGTGCTGTTTTAGGTTTTTGAATATCACCTACCGAAATTGAATCTTCTATATCTTTCGGATTGTAATAACCATTAATAATATTAATTGGTCTTACTTGTACTTGTGATAATGTAGCAATTCCTGCTCCCTCCAGGTTATACATATGAGAGTTATATCCCATTATAACCTCTTCTCCTCTTTGAGATAGACTCATCAAAGCAATCTGATTTGCCATTGTTCCGGAAATAACGAGCAATGCATCTTCCATTCCTAGTATTTCGGCTGCCTTTTTTTCTAATTTTTTTACTGTTGGATCTTCTCTTAAAATGTCATCACCTAGCTCAGCTTGGGCTATTGCCTTTATCATTTCAGGCTTAGGTAATGTTACAGTGTCACTTCTTAAATCTATATTTCTATTTTTCACATCTCAATCCTCCAATATTAAAATATATAATGTAAGAGATGTGCCTTTTCGGGCAACCAAATAGCAAATTGTTGTGATTAACAATAGAAAAACAATTTACTATCAGAATAATTTTCTTTACATTTTCCATCATTTAAATTTCATAATGATCACAATTTAACTTTTGCAAGTAAACTTCTTGAGCACTATAAACATCTTGACCTAGACCAATCTTTTCTCCAGACTTTGCAAACCAATTTTGTAAATATATAAATTGCAACAGAAGAAGAATATCCCATATGACTAGTTATAATCATTAAATACTACGCCAACAGCCATTGTAGTATAAATCATAGCTGCCTTTAATACAGAGGTATATATCCACTGCAAGGCAATTAAAAAATTAAAGATTAAAATTATATCGAAAAAACTAGAGTTAAATATTTATTTTAGTGGATAATGGCATGCCACCAAATGATCATCCTTTATTTCTCTCAGGAACGGCTTTTCATTTTTACATTTTTCTGTTCCAAATGGACATCTGGAATAAAACCTGCAACCCTTAGGTAATCTGCTTTGATCTGGGATGTCATTTTCAATTAATACGTCATCCTCTTTTTTTCTAAGATTAGGATCTGGTACGGGCACTGCTGCAATTAAACCTTGAGTATAAGGGTGTTTTGTTTCATTAAATAACTTTTCAGTGGTAGTTGTTTCTACAATTTCTCCCCTGTACATCACCGCTATTCTATCACTTACATATTTAACACTAGGAATCCCATGACCTATAAAAACAAAGGTCAAATTAAACTTTTCTTGCAATTCAACTAATAAATTTAAAATTTGGGCTTGTATAGAAACATCTAAAGCAGAAACTGGCTCATCACAAATAACCAGTTTAGGCTTAAGTGCTATGGCGCGTGCAATTCCTATTCTTTGTCTTTGCCCCCCACTAAATTCATGCGGGTATCTCATGGAAATAGAGCGATCAAGCCCCACGGTCTCAATTAATTCATACACCGTTTCAGTTAGTTCTTTGCCCTTTACCCTATTGTGGGTACGTAAAGGTTCAGCAATGATGTCAAAGACTCTCATCCTAGGATTTAAAGAAGAAAAAGGATCCTGGAATATCATTTGAATATCAAGTCTTACCTTTTGCATTTCCTTTTTGTTTAGGGCAGCTAAATTTTTACCTGCAAACATAATTTTTCCATCGGTAAGTTCAATTAATTGAAGAATTGAATTAGCAATTGTTGACTTTCCACTTCCAGACTCACCCACAATACCAAGTGTTTCTCCTTTTTTAACATGGAGATCTACTGTATCTACAGCTTTTAAGCTCTGAATGGTTTTTCCCATGAAACTAGTTTCAAGTGGAAAATGAACTTTCAAGTTTTTAATCTCCAATAAATAATCTGTAGAAACATCGTTTTTTTTTGTAATTTCCATATTAAACCTTTTCTCCAATCTTATTTTCTACATTATTATCTTGATAAAGCCAACAACTTACTTTTGAATCCCCTTTTTGTTTTAGTAAAGGAGGTTTGGATTTACATATCTCCATTGCGAATGGACACCTGGGATGAAATTTACATCCTGTTGGCATTTTATCAGATGGCGGAACATTTCCTTTTATGGATTCTAACTTATAATCAGATTGATGGATCTTTGGAGTACTGTTTAATAAACCTTGTGTATAAGGATGTTTAGGGTTTTCGAATAAACTAATAACATTATTTTCTTCTACAACTTCACCAGCATACATGACAACTACACGGTCACACATTTCAGCAACAACACCTAGGTCATGGGTGATAAGAATAATAGAAGTTTGGATTTTTTTTCTCAAGTGTTTCATTAACTTTAATATTTGAGCTTGAATAGTGACATCTAAAGCTGTTGTTGGTTCATCTGCAATTAGCAATTCTGGATTACAAGATAAAGCCATTGCTATCATAACTCTTTGACGCATTCCACCACTTAATAAATGAGGAAAAGAATTATACTGTCTTTCTGGGTTAGGCATATCAACTTTTCGAAGCATCTCAATACTAATTTCTTTAGCTTCCTTCTTATTTACCTTTTGATGTTTACGGATAGTTTCAGAGATTTGGTTACCAATAGTAAATACCGGATTCAAAGAAGTCAAAGGTTCTTGAAAAATCATAGATATTTTATTGCCTCTTATTTCTCTAATTTCTTTTTCGGGTATTTCAAGAAGATCTACCCCATTAAATAACGCCTTCCCAGCCACAGTTTTTCCTGGTTTATTTATTAAACGCAGCGCTGATAATGTTGTAACACTTTTCCCACAGCCAGATTCACCAACCACCCCTAATATTTCTCCTTTTTTTACATGGATAGAGACATCATTAACTGCTTTTATCGTACTATCTTCGGTGAAAAAATGGGTGCTTAAATTCTTTATATCGAGAAGTTTATCCGTCATGTTTTTTCCTCCCTCATTTATCTTAAAGCTAGACTAATATATTAGGATTTTGGGTCTAAAACATCGCGGAGCCAATCTCCTAAGAACATAATTCCAAGAACTGTTATCGTAATTGCCAAACCCGGAAATGTAGATAACCACCAATGGGTAGTCATATAATCTCTTCCATCAGTCAACATCGAACCCCAAGATATATCAGGTGGCTGAATGCCCAGTCCAAGAAAGCTTAAGGATGACTCTAATATTATTGTAGTGGCAACACTTAATGCCGATATAACTATGAAAGAAGGGATCGCATTTGGTAAAATATGTTTTATAATAATTATACTATCCTTCGTACCTATTGATTTAGACGCTTTTACAAAGTCTCGCTCTTTAATACTCAATACTTCTCCCCGAGCCATTCTTGCATACATAACCCAATTAGTTATTCCTATTACAACAATAAGACCGCCAACACTTGGATTAAACACTGCCAATAGAACTAAAACAAATAAAATACTAGGGATTGACAAAAAAGAGTCGACTATACGCATTAAAATATTATCAATTAAGCCTCCATAATAACCCGATATCAACCCTATAATCATTCCGATAATACCAGCCAGTACTACTGAAAAAACTCCAACTATTAATGATATACGCGATCCTACCAAAACCCGGCTTAGAACATCCCTGCCTAAGTTATCTGTTCCTAATATATGTTGGAAGGATCCGCCGTCTTGCCATACAGGAGGTATAAGTGCATTTACTGCATTGATTTCAGTTGGGTCATAAGGAGTAAGCATATTTGCAAATATGGCGATGAAAATCACACTTAAAGTAATTATTACTCCTGTTAAACCTGTTGTACTTTTTAATAATCGTTTCATTAGGCTAAGTAATTTTCCCTTTTTAACAAATGTTTCTTTTGATTTTACGTTTTCTGTCGTGTTTACTTCCAAAGGCACTCTCATCTCCCCCCCCCTATTTAAAAGCGATTTTTGGATCTACTAAAACATAAATCAAGTCAGTGATTAAGTTCACTAAAATAACTAGTATGGCTATTACAAATACGGAGGCTTGAACAATTGCCATGTCTTTCCCATTTATTGCCTGTACCAATAATTGACCTACACCTGGCCAGGCAAAAATACTCTCCGTTATTAATGCGCCACTTACCAACGAAGATAACTGTAATGCCATAATGGTAATAACAGGTATTAAAGTATTTCTAAATGCATGTTTATAAACTAAAGAAATATCACTTAACCCCTTACTTTTTGCTGTGCGAATATAGTCTTGATTTAAAACTTCCAGCATGCTAGATCTGATTAATCTTGTCATTTCTGCAGCTACTCCAGTTCCTAAAGTAATTGCAGGTAATATTAAATGCATAAACGTTCCTTTCCCAGATATAGGAAATATTTGCAAGTTTACTGCAAATATCAAAATCAAAATAATTCCTAACCAAAAATTTGGCATTGCTTTTCCTAAAACTGATCCTCCTGTAATAAACAAATCTAATGTGCTATTTTGTTTCCTAGCAGAAAAGATTCCTAGAGGGACAGCTATGATAGTAGCAAATATCATAGAAACACCAGCTAATTGAAAGGTAGCAGGCAATCTTTCCAATACAATAGGCAAAGCCTCTTGATTATAACGAAAAGAGGTTCCAAAATCCCCTTGAAGTAATCCGCTTACAAAATTGAAATACTGAACATAAAATGGTTGGTTTAGTCCTAAAGCTTCTCTCATGGCTTCACGGTCCTCTTCAGTGGCTCCTTCTGAAAGCATTAATGAGACAGGATCACCAGCCATATACACTAAAACAAAGACAACAAATGTAATAATAAATAAAACAGGGATCATTTGAATTAATCTTTTAAGTAAATACTTTCTCAAAATATTCCCTCCTATTCTAAGTAGAGTGTTTTGAACGATTTTCAATTTATTAATATAAATGATATAAGTGCCCAGAAATATGAAAAAATGAATGGGGAAAATATCATAATATAATAGTTATTGCTTTTTCAGTTATTAGGTGATGCTATGTATTTTTATTATTTTCAATTTTTTCTTGTTTTTTAGGTTGATTACTTACAAACCACTTTTATTTACAAAGCGTTTAATTAAAACTGTTCTATCCATATCTGCAATACCCAGTAAGGAGGTAAATAACTGAATCGTAAGAAAAAGTTAAAATAAAGGATCCGCCAATAAAAGAAAGGTCTTTATTTAGCCCAATATCTTTGGCCAGCAAGGGTGTTCACATTACCAACAACACAAAACCTATAGTTTACGATAGTTATAATGTCATATGAATCTGTTTATAAGTAAACTTTATTAGGTATTCTACAAAAAAGGAATTTGGCTTTTAGAGACTCTCTAAAAAATCCAGAGAGTCTCTAAAGTTAGGTGAATTCATCTATAAGATTTATTTTTAAGACATGATGTTTAAATTACTTTTTTGTAATATCGTCAAATCTAAAATACTCATAAATTTCTGGTTCAAATTCAACATTGGAATCCACACCATAAAATGCTGGTAATTGATACAAGAATATGTGTGGCCTTTCTTCCGCTGCTATTTGTTGAATTCGTTGATATTGTTCGATACGTTCTTCCTCATCACTATTACCTATAGCACTATAATAAAGGTCTTCAGCTTCTTCATTATAAAAATCAGTTTGCCCTGTAGCACGATCTTCTGTGTAGTGAGTTAGTGAGTAAGATGCATCTAGTAATCCATCAGCTAAACCAATCATAAGTAATTCTTCATTTGTACCATTGTTATATACTTCTGAAAACGCACTTGATTCAAGTAGTTCTAAATTCACATTTATCCCTACTTCTCCCAGCATGGCGGCTATCATCTCAGCCACTTCTCCATCTAGTGGATAGTTTCCATTCGGAGCAGTCATAGTTATTTCAATACCATCAGAATAACCTGCTTCCTCTAATAACTCTTTTGCTTTTTCTACATCATAAAGATAATCGTCATATAAATCTGGATCTGATCCAAATACATTTTCAGGAACCCTACTACGCACGGGTACAGCTTTACCGTCAAATAGATTATCAACTATCGCTTTATTATCTATAGCTAATTCAATAGCCTCTCTTACTTTTGGATCTGATGTAACGATACCTTCAGTTAGACGTACTATTAAAAGCATTACACGGGTGGTAGCTCCTTCTATTACCTCTTTATCAGTTTCGGCATTAACCCTTTCCCATTCATTTGGTGGTACATCTGTAATAATATCAATATCACCACTAATTAACTCACCAACGCGCGTAGAATTTTCTGGTATAGATCTTAAAATCACTTCGTCCCACTCTGGGTCTCCATCATAATAATCTTCATAAGGTTCAAGCGTAACTTGTGCATCCTTCTGCCACTCAACAAATTTATAAGGACCAGCTCCAATAGGATTATTTTGGTATTCATCCATCCCTAATTCATCTATATAGTTTTTCGGGAGGATTTCTGATCCGCTTTTGGCCAGTAAAGTCAATAATGTGGTCATGGGACCGTCAGTTTTAATTTCTAGTTCATATTCATCTAAAACATTTACTTCTTCAAGTTGATTAAAATAGAGAAATTGTTTTAATGATGAATCCTCCATCACTCGTTCTAATGAGAACTGTACATCCTCGGCTGTTAAAGGATCACCATTATGGAATTTTACCCCTTCTTTTAAAGTAAACACCCACGTTTCATCGTCTTTTTGCTCGTATTCTTCAACGATACCATTTTTTAAATCCACATTTTCATCCCAATAAAACATATAGGCGTGCATATTCTTAAACAGTCTATCTGCAGTAGTACTTGATACAGCTTGTGGATCCATAGTTTCTACATCCGAAGATTGACCGATTATCAGTCTATTGTCATTATCTGCAGCTCCATCATTTGTGTTACCCTCTGAGGTTTCCGTATTACAACCTACAATAAATAGTAAAGCTATTAATGAAAAAATTGATAATTTATTAAAATACACTTTCATTTAGCGTTCCCTCCATTCGTGGCTAAATATATTCAGGTTAATTATCTTTTTTCCTCAATACGTTTTGATTTGTTGCAAAAAGTAACTTAGGTCATAGTTACCTTAATAAAGACTCGTATTTTCATTTCATATGTGTGGTTGTATTCTTTTTTAAAGGGTATACGGTCTAGTCTTCATTTTTGGCAATTTTGCGTGGCATAAAAATATGCTAATTTACTATATATCGTCCATGCTGCATATAATGACCACCCCCTCCAAGGATATGTGATTGAGTATAAAAAATTGAAACGGTGAATGTTTTGCTTATTCATCCTACTGTAAAATGAAATGATCAATAATTTAAAAAATTCCACTTTCTCGTGTTTCAATTTTTTGTTGGATATTATATTAGTTGATTACATTGATAACGTTTACAATTTCTGTATATAAGTTTCTCGATGTAGTTATGTATTGATTTTCAATTTTTCCGACTTTTTTAACTTTGGTGTCTCCTTTATTAATATTTACTTTTTAGAGTAAGATAGTAGTGTTGAAAGCAAAACTAACTATGTCTGTATATAATATTATATAATATTTTAAAATTTATTATATAGTATAATTATATTCAAGTCAATCATAATTATTACTATTTTTAATGTTTTTATAATTTATAATAGAGCAATATTATGTTTTTGTTACACACTCGTTTTAAGATTATGCTGTACGATAATTGGTGTTATACCGCCAGTACAGACTAATCCCTGCTTGTCAGCTAATCGTATGATATCCCTTTTGCTCATACTTGCACTAATACCTCTAAAACTGATTCCCTCATCGTATAATTCCAGTATCTTTCGATAATGAATAATAAAAAAACACCTTCATCTAAATAATGTCACACCCGGCGGTGTGCTCATTATTTATACAAAGTGATTATTGAATAAAATCTTTGGATTTTGATTGTAAAAACTATGTCACTGGTGGCACATTTCAATGGCGGTAATCAGGGATCTCTACCGCACAACAACGCCAACAGCTAAAGCAGAAGGAAGTGTTTCAAAAAGTTGGGGTAGATCTGCCGCCGGAAATCCTGGAAGAGCTAGTAATACGATAAGCATGCCCTTTTAATCCCTCAATCCCTTGTATGTCAAGGAATTGAGGGATTAATATTTACCTAGTGGCTGTCGAACACGGGTAGAAGTTTGTGCTGCAAGACATACATAAAGGTGGCATCTCCGCCCCCTAGTAAGGGGAACCCCCTCTTCTTTATATTCCATCTTATTACCGAGAGGTTCTTTATAAATAATTAATAGATACAATAATTAACAGTGGTATGGAAAGTAAGGATATGGCAGAAGTTATAATTATATTTACCACTCCCAAATCATCAGATTTTGTATACCGGCTAAATAATACTGTTGCAAGCAAAAAAGTTGGCATGCCTGCCTGCAAGATAATTATCTTCCCTATAGTGCTGTCCATCTCAATTAAATGCAAAGCAAAAAAAGCAATAAATGGTAAGAATAAGACTTTTATTATTGTCGAAGTAGCCATAAATTCCACATTCCGCACCTGAAGGGTAAACTTTCCCCTAATTTTCAGGTGCGTTTTTAAAAAATGGTATCTTTCTCTTGTATACTCTTAAATAATCGACTTTACTCCTTATTATTCCATTATATTCGACAATTCATTTTCACAATCCCCCATTTCTCACTTAACGTTCTACTTTTTCTCCTTGCTTCGACAGATAAATCGTTATATCATAACCCGCAAGTTCAAGGATTCGTTTACATTGTTCATTGATGTTATCCGGCAGAAAGCGAAGTATCTCTCCGTTTTGTCGGATGTGTATGATTTTAATTTTCTGCAGCTCTTTCAATAATACTTGCCCTGTTGGTCTGAATAATTTTCGTTTTCCACCCAAGACGAGCGGGTTTTTCTCCTCTTTCATTTTTTCTCTAACCCGATTTTCCAGAATGCCATACACGAGAAGCGCCATCACAAAAACGATTCCTAACGCAGCCACCCGGCTTGGTTTTTTTAGGAAGAATCCATCAATCATCTGTGGGTTTTTTAAAATACGAAAACGTGTTTCTGCAGCTTCTTGACCTTTATAGGTTTGAAGAATATCCAAGTCTGTCATCTCTTGATCGTCACATTTGTTCGTGATGAGGGTAAAGGTACTTAATTTACGTTTCTTTTCCTCGATTGCTTCCTCTATTTCCTCCAGCCGTTGGAGGTGAGCGCGATATACGGTGATGGTTTTGGGAGTCTCACCTTTTTTCGGACGTCCCCGTTTCTTGCGCTTTTCCATTTGTTCCTCGGGCTTAACCTGGAATGAATACTGAAAATAATGACTTGAATTTTCCTTTTTAAACTTCTCTAAAGCTTCTAAGGCATCTGACTCACAATGATAAACCGTATTTTCAAATGCAGCTATTGATTTTTCAAGTTTCGTATGTTCCTTTGTCAATTTACGCAGGAAAGTTTTCTCCTTTCGTTCATTGAGCTTATCCGAATAGACTACAACGAAGCGGTACATATAACCATCCAACTTTTCTGTAAAGGACTGGAGATTATAGGAAGCAGCTTTCTTTTGTGGCTTTAATTGACCAACTTCTTCCCAATTGTCCTTTTGCCATGCCTTTTCTTTTAATTCAGAGCTTAAGTTGAACGTTTCTGGGAGCCGGGAGATAAACTGGAGATTATCTCGTATTTCCCGCAGGTTATTCGTGGTGATTAGGGCGGAATCAGCTTGATAAATCAGTTGTCCCCATTCTTCCTCTGACATTATGCCACGAAGTTTTTTAATGAATTCCACATTCCACGTTTTATCATCTTTATTTCCGTTTTCAACCGTAGACAGGATTGGGATACGTTCTGGTGTTACGCTCATACCAAGTACTATCTGTTTTAAATCTGGCCGATGTTGTTTACTGTGTCCATAAGTGATATCCAAATCCTCCGGTGATTTTTCTGATGCTGGTACCTTTTCTTTCGTATTGTAATCCCCGTAAAGGGAGTAGGATGTCGTATCATTATGCAACGGGCCAAGTGGTAAGCCGAGTTGACGGCAAGATGAAATGGATAGGGTTGATATACACCTTCCAAGGGTTGGCCTTATGCAAGGCATCCAGTGCACGACCAAGTGCATATTCATTTATATCTGAGGCTTCTACATCAGAACCAAACAACATTTCCACATCTTGATCTTCAAAAAATTGCGACACCTGGTACAAAGGTTCCCGATCAGAGAGAATATTGATAACCAGTGCTTTTAAACGCGCACCAGGCGATAGATTACAACGAATTTCATCCCACTCCAACTGTTTGTTAATGAGCTTCTCAAAACCTATTTCATCGCAAATGGCAGATATAAGTTGAGAAGGTCCTGAAGAGAGCATCTTAATCTCATCTTTTGGATTCATCCTGTTTCCCCCGTTTTTTAGTTGTTACTACTAATTTCGAGGAAAATAGGGGAAAACCTTCTTTCTTTTAAAATTGTTTTTATTTATTTTTTCACCTGCCGAATGTGGGTTTTAAGAAGCAGTTTATCAATAACCATAGGTAGTTCGGTATCTACTGTATTAAATTCGGGAATAAACCTCCACTCTTTTTCATCATGAAAATTACGTACTTCATAAACGTCGTTAACCATCATTTCTCCGTCAATCGGCTTCATAAAAAATAGATCATGTAATAAGAAATCATGGTAATGTTCATAATTATTTCTTTCATTGTGATCTCAAACTGTCTACTCACAGTAGCATGACCGTTCAATGCTGATCACTCAACAGACGAAACACTGCCCTCTAATATGATAAACAAGCATCCATGCTCACCTTCAATTTTTGTTCAGGATCATCGCATAACCCCCCGATTTGATTTCTAAGAAGTTGATCGCATGGACGAACCCCGTTTCCTATTATTTTACACTTACTTTTAAACTCATGGATACTAGTTTATTCACCAAATGTGCGTAAAAATCATTTTCACTTGACGGTTATATATGTCTACTATTTTTTGGTTGTTTATAATGTACAGGCATTTTTATAGAACGTAGATTATATTGTGAAGGAGATGATCAATAATGGTTCAAATTAGAAGAGCTATTCTGCCACAAAACGCTTCAAATGTTCCGGGGCGTACAATGACACCACTTTATATTACCGTTCACAATACGGCTAATACGTCACATGGAGCAAATGCTGAAATGCATAAAAATTATCTGCATAATGGCAGTGGTGGCCGACAAGCTAGTTGGCATTACACTGTAGATGACACGGAAATATGGCAAACGCTTGAAGACTTTCAGCAAGGTTGGCATGCAGGTGATGGCTCTGGCAGTGGTAATACCAGGTCTATTGGAATTGAAATTTGCGAGAATAGTGATGGTAACTTCAATAGGGCGACAGAAAATGCGCAATGGCTTATCAATCAGTTGATGAGCACGAATAATATTTCATTAGGTAATGTTGTTTCCCATAGCCATTGGAGTGGTAAATATTGTCCAAGAAAGCTATTGCCAACATGGGATAATTTTAAAGCAGGTATCGAAAACCAAGGTCCACCCACGCTTTATAAAGTTCAAATTGGGGCATTTAGTGAACGCGAAAATGCCGCGCAATTAGCCGATCAAGCAACAGAAGCAGGATTTGATAACTTTATCGTGCACGAAGGCGGCCTTTATAAAGTTCAAATCGGTGCATTTAGCGACAGAGGCAATGCTCAAGCACTTGCTGATCAAGCAAGTAATGCAGGGTTTGACGTTTATATCGTGCAAGAGTAAGTAAAAGCGTTTCCCAAAAAAGATAGGATTAAAAAGATAGGTATGCTGTAATTCAAAAACCCTCTTTCAGTAATAAAAATCCTCTTTTTGAGAAGGAGACTGTAACGTGGCGGGGGTCTGACCCCAATGCTGTTAAGTTATATATCAAGTATATACCGTTGAACGAACTTGTTCCGGATTCGTCTCAGATTTAGCTCCCCCTTGTAGTAAACTATTAATCTACCACAAGAGGGGTTTTTACCTGACTAAAGGTGATTAATTCTGCTCAATTAAATAATCAGTATAGGCAGTTAGAGTACTATACGTCACATCAGTCATAAACTCACTCTGTTGGTCGAGTAATAAATTAAGTCCTGGCATGTGTTTAAGAAACTTATCCATCTGTTCATTTTGTTCGTAATGGTTTACCGCAGATAAATGTACATCTAGAGAACGAGCGACTTGATCATTTTCAAATTTGCCCGCTTCATCGTAATACTCAAAAAGTTCTTTGACATCTGCTGCAGATGTTTCAAGATATAAAGCTGGTCTTGGATTATCAACTGGGAAAGTTCCATCCCAATCTGTGGTGTACGATTCTAGTGGTGGATGAGGAATTTCTCCATAAAATCGGTCAGGATCCTGATCATATAATTCTCCTGAAGCAAGACCATATAGAAACGCATGTAGGGCAACAATATTTTGTTTTATCAAAGGCTCTCTTTCGCCATCCAAAAATTGACCAGCGGTTTCTAAGAAGACTCCTGGATTGCTATGCCCATCAGGATTATGTCCGTTATAATTGATGTGTTCACCACGCATCGCCCCAGATGAAATACCGCCTCGATGGTCAATTTCACCGGTACGATTTTGACCCACGCGGTAATGATCTACCGTGAACTGTGGATACGCTTCAAGGGCATCGTACATTAATACATTCGCTTGCTTAGCAACAGTTTCGTACTCCTCTCCATTTGTAAGATAAGGCAAGGTAGGACCTCCTGGAGCCAAAGCAATACCAAGTGACATCGTCACAGGGATATCTGATTCGTGAAAATTCGGAGTACCATGATGATGAACGTCCATTGTAAATTCAGGCTGAATACTTGCCCAATATTCAAAATAAGAGGCTGTTTCCACCATATTGAATCTATCTTCATGCCAGTCTCTGTTCAAATCTTGTTGAGGTCCAAATACTCCAGTTTCAGGATCTAATATTCTCGTGCCTCTCTCATTTCTCTCAGCACCATCTGGGTTATACATGGGAATAAAATGAATCGTTAACTCTTCCATCATTTCTTCGTAAGAAGAATCTTTTTCTTCTATTAGATTTTCAATGATTCGTAACGTTCCATTAGTACCATATGGCTCATTCCCGTGAATTCGCCCTTGAACCCATATATCCTTGTCACCATTACCTATTTTTGCTACATAAAGGTCACGTCCTGCCTCACTCACTCCTCCCTCATTACCGAACTCCCTGAGATTAATAACTTCAAGATCCCCATCGCTTCTTTCTTCCAGTATTTGAAGTGTATCAACCATTTCATCATATAAAATGACTTCTGAACTAACAACTGATTCTTCTGCTGCAGCACTTACTATTCCGGTAGTAGAGAAAACCACCAAAGCAAAAAATACAAGGTAAAATAACCGTTTAGTAAACATATCTCCCACTCCTTTGATATTTTGATTCTTTTTCTTTCTAAAGATAGTAGCTACCAGACTACAAAACGTACATTATCGTATCTCATGCTGCGTTTATGAAAACACTTTCAAAAAATTATTTCAATCATAATCACCTCCCTTTTCAGCATAAACAACAACCCCGAAATGCAACGGATCAATAATTAGAGTCCTTCCGAATATTATTTTTTAAAAGGACACATACTGCTGAGATTGCTGTTCCAAGCGTAAGGTAGAAACTATATCGATCGAGTTGCTTTTATTTGATACTAAAGTACCCCATTCGACGGAGTTCATATTTCTTCACCGTTTTTTTTACTTTTTATATTTCCTCTCCATCACCCTGTGTTGAAATGAAAGTCCACGTAAGGTTCAAGGAATCACCTTGGAATTGATTTTGATCTTCTCCGGTTTCAATAAAGTTAAACTGAACAACGAAGTCATGGGATTCTCCTGCTGGCAAACCATCATCACCAATTGCCGGATAAAAAATATGTTCACTGATTGCTTCCGGTGTCATATCCTGTAATTCGGCCAGGGTGGTTTGATAAATGACCTCATCCAAGTTGTCCACGTTATAGAGAAATTCCACTTCAATATGTTCACCAAAATCTTCGTTGTTATCTCCTTGGGCGTCAATCACGGTATATTCGGTTTCCAAAAACACTGTGTCTATATCAATTGTCCCAGTGTTATGCAGTTCG
Source organism: Virgibacillus oceani (assembly GCF_041521345.1). GTDB lineage: Bacteria > Bacillota > Bacilli > Bacillales > Amphibacillaceae > Virgibacillus_N > Virgibacillus_N oceani_A. The sequence continues at coordinate 84,627 of NZ_JBGOHB010000008.1, forward strand.
AAATCACGAACCATTGAATCCCCAGGTGCCATGTTATCCACATCGATAATCTCTGTCGGTTCTGCTGTTAAATCCAGGGTACCTGCAGCAAATGACCCGGTTGCTTCTTCACTGTCACTGAAATAAGCGTACGTACCTCCACCAATTAATGTGATCCCGAGCACCGCTGACATCACACCCATGCTTAATTGTTTTTTGATTCCCATCTTGATTCCTCCAATAAATTTGTTATGTGTGTAAACGCATCATCAGGTTTGTTCAACCTGATATGACGATGACACCGATACCTACTGACTATCTGATTCTTTTTCATACGGTATTTCATATTGTTTCAACCCACGGCAGATTATCGAATAGACGATGAGCAAAACACCAGGCAAAACTAGCAAAAAAAGTGAGCCTTCTGACGAAGAACAATATAACCCACATACTGAACGGTAAATCCGGTATATTGCCCAACTACTTTTTTAGCCTGGGCGAGTTCTGTATCCACTGCATTGTTATTATCCTCTTTGGTCACATATTGCTCACCCCCCTGTTTGGCCTCTTGGATCCTATGGGTAATGATCGTACCTTTGGAACTCTGAAAAGTGATAACGTCTCCTTGTTGAAACTGAGTGATGTCCTCTTGTGGTTTAGTCACGATGATAGATCCGGTTTGGAATTCCGACTACATTGATCAAGATAAAACAGTTTTAATCTGATAACCAAAAAAATTCGGTTCCCCTTCAACTACCTGATTCAATATAACGGCAAATCCCATACCAATCAGTGTTATGAACAAAATCACACTTGTAAGTCCACTGATTAATTTCTTCATAACTCGCCACATCGTCATATATCACCCCCTTTTCTATATATTTACAACACATTCTATTAAAATAAAGTAGCTCTAATACTCACATATTTAATCGCATAATAAAGGGGGTTATATTAAACACACGCAACACATGAGTTTAATATAACCCCCTATCAACTAAAAACTATGGGTTATGTATTGAGTATAAATTGATTTTTAGTTTCTTTATATATCTAGTGCCGACTAATAATACTCTGTTCTAAACTTATATTCTAAACGCTAGACAATTTTCAAAAGATTTAGTGTAAAATGTAATTTATAATGATTATATGTTCTTCTTCAAAACATGTCAACACAAAATTCACAGAATTCATATAATTAAGTAATAATACCTAGTTTAATTACACTTTTAGGACTATTCCCCTTAATTTATAGATTCTGAATTTAGGAAACCCCTTAAATTCATTTGCTAGAAAACAAAAATAATTTTAGATTCCGAATATATGAAGTATACGTTCTGCATGAAGAAGCAGTGAAGTAAATAAACAAATAAATTCACAATGAATATTGCCATGGAGTTGATCCACCTTTGCCATTTTACTGATCCATTAATGCCATAAAATAGAACCACTTATGACATTAGAGATCCACTTATAAGTTAGAGCTTAATAAAAGCGACAGCATTTCTGCTTGCCTTTGACTGCCGTGCCAATAGATAAATTTCACAGTGTATTTCAACAAGTAACCATATTAAAGCAAATGATCAAATTAACTATTTCCTTTTTTCATCGGAATTGGAAACTATACAAAAAATCCTTGTGTCAATCTGTATCACGTAAAGCTAAAGATTCATGTTTTGAAAAGAATATCTAAATAAAAGCATTAATGAGCTATGTTTATTATGCTGGAAATTGCCTCCTGCAGTAAAAATTATAAAACCTTTAAGGATGCATAAAACAAAAAAATTAATCTCACTAAAAGGTTAATTTAAAGTAAAGAATATATTGACATGTTAGAAAATTTGACATATAATCTAATGAAACCACCTAACAAGATTCTAGTTAATTAGTTATTAGAATAAATTTTAGTTATTTTTAGGAAAAGTTATTTATTTCTTTAAAAAAGGTCACATAATTTCGGTGCATAATCTGCGCGGAGGATTCACACTAGCTAGTTAATTTAAAGCTTATAGTACTTAGTGAATAGGGAGCGATATTAAAATTTTTTTAGTATGGCTCTTTTTAATGTTCATTTTAGATATCAGAAAAATCTAACCCTAGAATCTAAGTTAAAAATGTGGTGATAAGGGGTGGGTCATGAAATTTTAATATAAAAATTAGCACTTGATTAAGAGTAAATTCACCAATGAAAATTGATTGTTTGCGGGGGGAAATTTGTTTGAATAAGAATACTTGTATATTTTTCAACGTAAATAGGACACTCTGTTTTAAACTATTCATTGATATTATTCCTGCTACAATCAATACATCTCACCAGATAAAGATAATAAAATTTAATCTGTTAATAATTTTTTCATAAGAACCTCAAGAAAAAATGTTTAATAAAGGGAGATGGTTTGATGTTTGGTTCAGTCGTTGTTTCAGTCATTGTCTTAGCAGTATTGAGTCTTTTACGTGTCAACGTAATTTTCGCAATCTTAATTGCTGCGGGTGTTGCAGGTTTAATGGAAGGGTTATCCCTTGTGGAAGCAACGAACATACTCGTTTCCGGAATGGGAGGACAGGCAAACACAGCACTTAGTTATATTTTGCTTGGAATGTTTGCTGTCATGATTGGCTATTCTGGTATTACAGGATTTCTTGTTAAAAGACTTATAAAAGTGATAAAAGGGAAACGTGCAATTATGTTGTTTACAATTGCCGGAGTCGCTTGCCTGTCACAAAATGTGGTACCCGTTCATATTGCTTTTATCCCAATTTTAATTCCACCCTTACTTTATTTATTTGATAAAATGAAGGTTGATCGTAGAGGGGTTGCTGCTGCATTGACATTTGGATTAAAGGCTCCATATATGCTCATTCCAGCAGGATTTGGGCTAATATTTCAGGGTATTATCGTTGATGAAATGAATGCAAATGGGATGGCAATTGGGCTCTCTTCAGTAACACTCGCAATGATTATTCCTGTACTAGGTATGCTTTTCGGATTATTGATTGCAATTTTATTTTCTTACCGGAAAGATCGCGTAGCAACTCAATCCAATGATGAACGGGAGTCAATAAATGAAATAGCTGCATCCGAGGATGATGTAGTGCCATTTACTAGGCTTCATTTACTCACAATTATAGCAATAATTGCTGCTTTGGCTGTACAGCTTATATCTGATTCTCTTGTTTTGGGGGCGCTTTCAGGCATTATCCTCATGTTCGTGTTTACAGTAGTTCCATTTCATAAAGGAGAAAAGGTGGTTACGGACGGGATTACTATGATGGGTATGATTGCCTTTGTTATGTTAATAGCCTCCGGTTATGCAACCGTTCTGCAAGAGACTGGCGGCGTTGAAGCTCTTGTGAATTCTGCTACTGGCATCATTGATGGTGGCAGTAAAGTTACTATTGCCTTCATCATGCTCTTGGTTGGGCTTATTGTGACAATGGGAATCGGAACATCTTTTGGTACTATTCCGATTATTGCTGCATTGTTTGTCCCGATTTGTATAGCTGCCGGATTTTCACCAATGGCCACTGCTGCATTAATTGGTACTGCCGGTGCATTAGGTGATGCGGGTTCTCCTGCATCAGATAGTACACTTGGACCTACTGCTGGATTAAATGCTGACGGTAAACACCATCATATTTGGGATACTGTCGTTCCGACCTTTTTGCATTATAATATCCCACTAATCTTTTTTGGTACGATTGCCGCAGTAATATTGTAAGTTGACTTTTTAATTAGAATGAAATAGACTAAAATCAGTTATTAGTAATTAGAAAAGAGTGAATTTTTATGTCATTAGATCATAACCATTTAATTGGCAAAGAGGCTATATTACTTTTGCTTAATAATGATAATAAGTTGTCCAACAATGTAAAAAAACTAGATTGGAAGTTTTGCAAAGGAAAAGTTGGGTCAATGGATGGACAGAAAGTTGTGGCAGCGGTAGAAACGGCAGCAAAAAATCAGGGGATTATTCAATCTGGGCTGTACAGGGAAGCACATGCAATGTACCATGCAATTATGGAAGCTTTGAGCGGTGTAACTCGTGGCAATAATCAGATTGGTACGGTACTCCGGACTGTCGGATTGCAATTTGCAATTATTCGTGGTAACCCGTATGATGACAAAAAAGAAGGAGAATGGATTGCTGTTGCTTTCTATGGTACGATTGGTGCACCTGTTAGAGGTCTTGAGCATGAAGCAATTGGACTTGGAATTAATCATATATAAGTACGAATTTAAAAAAGATAATAAGAGGCACGTAGGCTAGGGCCGTAACAGCCCAGGACTGAGGATTACTTGTCCCACCGAAAACATTTCGTACTCCGATTACTGGTCTTACCAATACCACAAGTTCAATGCTGATACTAACAGGGGTTGCATGTTTAAAGTTCAAGGTTTCGCAGCTTTCAGTATCGGAATTGTAATAACTGACTGGATTCTATATTTCCTACTGATTCTGGGAAGTTTGACAGAAGTTCCTTTGCTGCACTAAGAAATTTGAAGTTGCTAACATCCTTTATATAATAAATAGCCCAAAGTGTTTAGTAATTTAGGGGGCCGCGTAACACATTTGTGTTATGTGGCCCTTTTATGTTTCGGATAGATAACGCTTACACTAAGAGTCTGTCAACCTGTATTTGTTAAGTCACAACGACATGATCAATAAATTAAAATTAGAAACAATAAGACATACTTTGGAGGTTTACAGAAATGGTTACGTTAACTGGAAAAGCTTTAACATTTGAGGAAATAAATCGAGTTGTATTTAACCATGAGAAAGTAGTTATTGCTGACTCGAGTATTCGCAAAATTAAAAGTAACCGAAGAACGGTAAATGAGATGATTGATTCAAGAAACACGATGTATGGCATTAATACAGGTTTTGGAAAATTTAGCGATGTTGTCATTGCAGATGAAGACTTGGATGAACTACAGCTTAATCTCATACATTCACATGCTTGTGGTGTAGGTTCACCTTTTTCAGAGGAGATTAGCCGTACAATGCTGTTATTACGAGCAAATGCCTTATCGCAAGGATTTTCAGGGGTTAGAACAGCATTAGTCGAGCAACTTGTAGATCTTGTTAATGCATCCATCCACCCTGTGATTCCTGAACAAGGATCATTGGGAGCGAGTGGGGACTTGGCTCCGCTAGCCCATCTTGCTTTAACTTTGTTAGGCGAAGGAGAGGTTTTTTATAAAGGTGATCGGATTCCCGCATTAAAGGCATTAAAGAAAGAAGGGATTACCCCTTTAAAACTAAAAGCAAAAGAAGGTTTGGCACTTATAAATGGAACACAGACAATGACTGCTGTTGGTATTATTACGTATTTACAAGTAGAAAAATTACTACGCCAAAGTGAACTCATTGCAGCAATGACGTTGGAAGGATTACACGCAATAATTACTGCATTTGACGCTGACTTACACAAAGTTCGTGGCCATCAGGAACAAATGGAGGTGGCTCAACGAATTAGATCACTTTTATCGGATAGTAGCCTTATGACAAACCAAGGAGAATTACGTGTACAGGACGCCTATTCATTACGATGTATTCCCCAAGTTCTGGGAGCTTGCTGGCAATCTGTTTATTATGCTAGGGAAAAGCTGGTAACAGAAATCAATGCTGTTACAGATAATCCATTGATTTTTTCTGGTGAAAACAAGGTGATATCCGGTGGTAATTTTCACGGTCAACCAATTGCATTTGCGATGGACTTTATCAAACTGGGAATAGCTGAAACCGCAAATATTGCAGAACGGCGTATCGAACGATTAGTTAATCCACAGCTGAATGATTTGCCGGCATTTTTAAGTCCAAATCCAGGGATTGAATCAGGTGCGATGATTATGCAATATAGTGCAGCGTCCCTCGTCTCGGAAAATAAAACACTAGCACATCCGGCAAGTGTCGACTCCATCCCGTCCTCAGCAAATCAAGAAGATCATGTGAGCATGGGAACAATCGCTGCAAGACATGCATTACAAATGTTGTCAAACACACGCCGGGTTGTTGCGATAGAACTAATTTGTTCTATGCAAGCGGTAGAGTATCGTGGGGTAGGTCGAATGGCATCACAAACGAGAGCTTTTTATGAAAAAGCAAGAAAAATTGTTCCATCGATTACAAAGGATCGTGTATTTTCAACAGATATTGAAAGGTTATCCGATTGGTTAAAGGACGAACAAGAAAGTAGTGTTGAACAAAATCGTGTAGAAGGAGGAGTTTTTTTTGAATAGGATAAAAGTCCAAGCAAAAAAGGGGTTAGAACTAGAATGTAAGGGGTGGGAGCAAGAGGCAGCATTGCGAATGCTTTACAACAATCTTGATCCAGAAGTTGCTGAAAACCCGGAAGAGCTTGTTGTTTACGGTGGTATCGGGAAGGCTGCCCGTAATTGGGAGTCATTTGAGGCTATTGTTAAAACACTACGAAACTTGGAAAATGATGAAACGATGCTCGTTCAATCCGGGAAACCAGTGGGAGTATTTAAAACACATAAACATGCACCAAGAGTGTTACTCGCTAATTCAAATCTAGTTCCCAATTGGGCAACATGGGAGCATTTCCATGAACTCGACCAGAAAGGGTTAATGATGTATGGGCAAATGACAGCAGGGAGTTGGATCTATATTGGTTCACAAGGAATCTTACAAGGAACCTACGAAACATTCTCTGCGCTTGCCAAGAAGCATTTTAATGGAACATTACGCCACACAATTACATTGACAGCTGGACTTGGAGGTATGGGTGGTGCACAACCATTAGCTGTAACTATGAATGAAGGGGTTGTTATTGGAGTTGAAGTTGATAAAAACCGAATTGAAAAAAGACTGAAAACGAAATACTGTGATGTGATGACATACAGTGTAGATGAAGCGGTTAATTTGGCGAAGGAGGCAAAAAGAAAAGGGGAAGCGTTGTCCATTGCCCTGTTAGGAAATGCTGCGGAAGTCCATCATCAGCTACTGGAAAAAGATATCCAAATTGACATTGTGACAGACCAAACATCAGCGCATGATCCATTAAACGGCTATATTCCTGTTGGCTATTCGTTGGAAGAGGCGGAAAATTTACGTGAAAATCATCCGGAAAACTATATGAGATTAACAAAAAACAGCATGAAGACACATGTAGAAGCTATGTTGGAATTTCAGAAAAATGGTTCGATTGTTTTTGACTACGGAAATAATATCCGGCAGGTGGCAAGCGATGAGGGTTTGAAAGAAGCATTTGATTTTCCGGGTTTTGTACCTGCATTTATACGCCCGTTATTCACCGAGGGCAAAGGACCATTCCGCTGGGCCGCATTATCCGGAGATCCGGAGGACATTTATCGCACCGATGAGCTGATTAAAGAACTTTTTCCTGAAAACAAGGCACTGATCCGCTGGATTGATATGGCAAGTGAAAAGATATCTTTTCAAGGGCTTCCATCACGAATCTGCTGGCTAGGCTACGGGGAAAGAATGAAAATGGGACTGGCGATCAATGAATTGGTGAGGAAAGGAGAAATCAAAGCACCTATTGTTATTGGCCGTGACCACCTGGACAGTGGTTCGGTTGCCTCGCCCAACAGGGAGACAGAAGGGATGAAGGATGGCAGTGATGCGGTGGCCGACTGGGCTGTATTAAATGCGCTCGTCAACACAGCAGCAGGCGGATCCTGGATTTCTTTTCATCATGGCGGGGGTGTTGGGATGGGCTATTCGCTCCATGCCGGAATGGTTGCAGTTGCAAACGGTACGGATCTTGCCCGGGAGCGGCTGGAACGCGTGCTGACAACCGATCCCGGAATGGGAGTAATCCGTCACGCGGATGCAGGCTATGAATCAGCCATAGATTTTGCCAAAAGTAATAGTATCCGACTGCCAATGCAGGATAAATAGAAAGGAGATTGGAATATGCAAGTTGATATACTAATAACGAACATTGGAGAGCTTTTAACAATGGATAAAATCGGGCCGGTAAAAGGAACGGAAATGAATGACTTACAGGTGCATGAAAATATGGCCATTGCAATTAAGAACGGAAAAGTGGCGTGGGTTGGCCGCTCGGAAGATGCTGCTGGTATGAAAGCAGAAAGAGCGATCGACGCAAAAGGAAGACTTGTCACGCCTGGACTTGTCGAAGCGCATACCCACCTTGTTTTTGGCGGTTCCCGCGAAGGCGAGATGGCACTGAAACAGCAGGGTGTTCCATATTTGGAGATTTTAAAGCAGGGCGGCGGTATTTTATCTACCGTGGAAGCAACAAGGGAAGCAACAGAGGAAGAATTGCTGGAAAAAGCACTGTTCCACCTTGACCGCATGGCAACTTACGGGATAACAACAGTGGAAGCCAAAAGCGGCTACGGGTTGAATAAAGAAACTGAGCTGAAGCAGCTTCGGGTAGTTAAAGAGGCAAAAGAGAATCATGCACTTGATATCGTATCCACTTACTTAGGAGCCCATGCCATTCCAAAAGAATATAAAGAAGATCCGGATGCATTTTTGGATGAAATGGCTGCGTTATTCGATGAAATCAAAGCGGAGAATCTAGCAGAATTTGTAGATATTTTCACAGAAACCGGTGTGTTTACGGTGGAACAATCAAGAAAGTTTTTACAAAAGGCGAAGGATAAAGGAATTGATGTGAAAATCCATGCAGATGAAATTGATCCGCTTGGAGGGACGCAGCTGGCAGTGGAAATGGGAGCCATAAGCGGTGATCATTTGGCTGTTGCAACAGATGAAGGGATTAAACAATTAAGTGAATCGAATACCATCGGGGTTATCCTGCCGGGAACAAGTTTTTATCTCGGAAAAGAAACCTATGCAAGAGCGCGGAAAATGATTGATGCTGGTGCTGCCATTGCAATTTCTACTGATTTTAACCCGGGAAGTTCCGTAACAGAAAACCTGCAATTTATCATGACGCTTGCCGCTCTGAAATTAAGAATGTCCCCGGCCGAGATATGGCATTCAGTTACCGTTAATGCAGCCCACGCCATTGGCAAAGGAGATGAGGCTGGGAGCATCCGTAAAAGCGGTGATGCAGATATTGTGATCTGGGATGCGCCAAACCATATGTATATTCCGTATCATTATGGGGTGAACCATACAAATACAGTTATAAAAAGTGGGGTTATTTTATATGAAAGGCAGGAGATTGGATCATGAAGTTGCGCCATCTAAAACCTGCCGGTGAAGCGATTTTTAAAGACCGTTATACAACAAAAGCAAAAGAACTACTTACACACTGGAACAATGGGAAAATGGGAGAGTTTGGCTTGGTTGGTGTACCCTTTTCCAAGCCTTCCATCAGCCATTCGGGTGCCTCTTTTGCTCCGGAGACGATCCGTGCCGCATTGCAAAGCTATTCCACCTATTCCGGTGAAGAAAATTTGGAACTAACGGACAGCATTTTGGATTTTGGTGATATGATGATGGATCCAACAGATGTCATTGGAAACCATAAACGGGTGGAGGATAGCTTAACAGATGTATTTGCTACAGGAGCTGCTAATCATTGGATGATACTGGGCGGTGATCACTCCATCAGTTATGGCTCCATTAAAGCATTAGCAGAAGAAAAAACAGTAGGTGTTATTCAGTTTGATGCTCACCATGATCTGCGTAATACAGAGGACGGAGGCCCGACAAATGGGACTCCATTTAGACGTCTGATGGAGGATCAGGTGATTAAAGGAGAACATCTAGTGCAAATAGGAATCCGTGATTTCATGAATGCTTTTGCTTATGATGAATATGCCAAAGCGCAAGGGGTTACGGTTTATACAATGAAAGATGTTGAAGATATGACCCTGATAAAAATAATGGAAAAGGAGATTCAAAGGCTTTCTGAACAAACCGATTGTTTATATGTATCAGTTGATATGGATGTGCTTGATCAGGCTTTTGCACCGGGTTGTCCGGCGATTGGGCCGGGAGGCATGGATTCGAAAACTTTATTGGATGGGATTTTATTTGCAGGTAAACAGGAAAAAGTGAAAGCAATAGATATTGTGGAGATTGATCCAACGATTGACTTTCGTAATATGACGAGCAGGGTAGCGGCTTATGTGATGCTGCAATTTATGAAAGGGAAATTGTCTACGACAAAGGATGGTTAAGCCAATCCTGATTTAATTCATACCCTACTGTTGGACAATCTAGTTAGTTCAAATCCACACGGTTTACTTTACTATTTAAAGTGCTGCTATGAAGTAAAAATTCTCGTCTAATAACAGGGTAAGAGGACAACTAAGATTTTTCTTTCTTAATGATTAAAAAAAGATTAAGGCCGGCATTCTTTGAGTCCATTCATTATATTATGTTCACAAAGAATATCGGCTTTTTTAAAATTCATATGGTAATGCAAAGCGGTTGGACGCAAACAGTCTAGTTCAATTACCTTTTGATCCATAAATTTAGATCTGTTTATTGCGGATGAAATGAGCCACTTAGGCGTAATTTTGAGCCACCGGTTGCGTGAAAAAGGGACCACAGGGACAGGTTCCCCAGTCCAATCAGTCCACCTGGGCCTATGGTCCATGCTCTTATGAATTCTTGTACGTACGAATCTATGACCCCCCAGCACGCTGAATTACTGTCTTAGATATTCCTGTTATTCGTGAAAATTGCCTTTGTGATACGCCTTTCAGTGCCTTCAATTTTCCAAGTACCGCATCCCTGGTTTCTTTATCCACTTGCTGCAGTGTACTCTTATTCTGAATTCCTAATTGATATAAAAGTTCTCTCACTTCAGCATCCGATCTTCTTATTTTGACGATATCCTCCAGGCATTGATCATTATTTGGTTGGTTCATATATTCGATATATAATCCAATTGCTTTGTTCCTATCAGGTGAAAATAAATCCAAACCCATATCTATATCCACGATTTGTACTCGATGAATATATTCGTTGACACTTGTCCACCTGCTTTCAAATACATTTCTCACTAGTCCTGCTTTTACTGGATTTTGATGAATGTACCTGAGTACGGTTAAAGAATATGCAGTTGACCCTACGTTCTCCGATTTGAACCTTTCTTGAAATAAATGTCCAGACCGACCGTATTTCATGTTATACCTATACACATAACTGGAACTAATTCGCTTGATGATTTCTGAAAGACTTTCCCCCGTCTCCTTTAATAATAAATGGATGTGATTGTCCATTAAGCAGAAGCCATACATTTGATATTCACTAATGGTTTTGTATTTTTTTAATGTCTCTAAAAATCTTGTCCTCATCATCTTCAAAGATCGCCTGTCTATTAATACCTCTTAGCATGATATGATAGATACTACTATGGTTTTTTTCTAGGACCTCTTGGCATTAACAAATCACCTCGGGTGGAAAACATTTGGGGTTTGCTGCTATTTCACCATCCCTTTTTGGGTATGGATAGATTGCACACGCCTCATGGTAACCGCTTCCCATATTGCTTTATTTTCAATGTTTTCCTTTCCCTTCAAATCAGAAATCGTCCTGGCAAGCCTTCTTATTTTCATTTGAACCCGTGTGCTTCAGTTATATTTACTTGCCCAGCTACGCATCATCTTTTCCTGCCTTTTTGTTAATTCCATTTTCGTACATTCCGTTAATTCCTCATTATCTGCAGTGGCATTGCATGTCTCCTTTCTATATCTTTGATATTGCCTTTCTCTTGCTAATATCACCCGTCCACGAACAGTTTTTGAAGTTTCATTATCTGCAGACTCATTCTCTAATGAAACGGTGTCTAATCTGAGTAAAATATCTATCCGATCCATAATGGGACCGGAAATTCGGTTATTATACGCAGTAATCTTCTTGGAACTGCATGTACAGTAGCGATACTTAGAACCTAAATATCCGTAATGACAAGGGTTCATAACACCAATGAGAAAAAAATCGGCAGGGTATGTGACAGTGGATGCTACCCGGCTAATCATAACTACTCCAGATTCCATTGGCTGGCGCAGCATATCTGATGTTCGCTTGGAGAATTCGGCCATCTCATCCAGGAAAAGCACACCACGATGTGCAAGAGATACTTCACCAGGCTTTGGATACGTCCCACCACCTATAAGGGATACAGCAGATGCGAAAATGTGTGGGGATCTATACGGAGGAATAGAAGCATTTGATGGTCTCATTCCAGCCAATTGATAAATGCCCATCATATCAAATCGACTTTCTTGTTTTAATGGCGGTAAAATCGATGAGAATGTTTCAGAAAGCAAGCTCTTCCCACAACCAGGTAGACTTACCATCAGAACATTGTGCCCACCAGCAGCCGCAATTTCCAACGCTCGTTTTGCTTTCTGATGTCCTAAAACATGTTTGAAATCTTTATCATAGGTAGGAAGCTTTATCTCAGAGGTTGCTTTTAAGGTAGTTGGGGTAATAGTAAAAACAGACAACTGTCCGGAAAAAGATTCAATCACTTCTTCGAGCGTTTCAACAAACCTGAGCTCTATACCATGAATGGATTCCAGGGGCATATCTTTCATCTTAGGCAGATACAGCGTATCGAAACCTTCTTTTTTAGCAGCTATGATAGCCGGGAGCATTCTACCGATTTAATTGATCCATCCAGCGAAAGCACACCTAACAATGCAACATTGTCGGGAATTTCATCCGTTATCTCTTCTGCCTCCTTCATCACCCCAATCGCCATTGCCAAGTCAAAAATCGGACTATTCTTCTTCTGTTCTCCAGGCGATAGATTAATAACTATTTTCTTATCCCGTATTTCACATACAATACAGCAATCAGCCTGTCCTTCGATTCTTTTACCGAGGCATCTGGAAGACCAACAATACTCACACTTTCTATTCCAGGAACGAGTTGCACCTCCACTTGAACACGGTATCCCTCCATACCTTTTAAGCCAATACTGGAAATCACTGTTGCATTTTTTCAACCCCTATTTTTAAGTAAGTTAGATAGGTATAAATTAATCGAACGCAGAACCAATGTCAAAAACCCAAAATCTAAAATTAGATATGTATAGAGTGAGTAATTTTCAATATTATTGGAGAGAAAATTGAGTTTTTAGCACTACGAATAGAGCCAAAATACAATTTTGGTACAATTTAAAAAGATATTAAAGTTAAAAGTCCAAAAAAAATAGACCGAGTATAAGAACACTCAGCCTGTACTACTAAAATTGTGGACCAGGGTGCCTGTCCCTGTGGTCCTCTTCAAATAAACAATAACCTACACCCAATGCGGCCTATCCCATAACGATAATGTCTGTCCTATCTCATTATTTAATGCATTTTGATAGACCTCATAAGCCCAAGCAACATCCTCGACAGCCAAGCCACCTGTTACAAAAATCACTTTATCTTTATCACCAGTACGAGGGCTGTTTCCTGTTAAAGCAATATCGCCCAAGTTGGATATGCTTTCTTTTCTAATTTTCCCTTCATTATACAGTAGAAGTAACTCTCCTGTTGGTGCCCAATCAACTACACTGTTAACACCTTTTGGATGTTCTTTTCCATCTTGCAGCCACGCCTCATGCATGTTCCAATTATCAGCGACTATTTTGCTGTTTATATAACAATCCTCCGATAACTTTGCGGCTCCTGTTAAGGTTAATAATACACCTTCTTTCAGCCACTCTGTACGGATTTCAGGCTTTACAACCCCGGATGTTGCAATATTTATAATGTCAGAACCAACGATGCAATCTTCCAAGGAAGAGCAAACCTCTATATCCATGTCAGCAAGTTGTTCACTTATTTCTCTTTTAAAACTCTCTGCACGCCCCATGTTCAAGTCAAATATTTTCACCTTTTCCAATTGTTTTTGTGTTTCACATATGGAAAGCAAACTGGAACGATTAATAACACCGGTTCCAATAATCCCAACAACCTTTGAATTTTCATGTGCTAAATATTTAGCAGCTACACCAGGAACAGCTCCAGTTCTCATCGCACTGATTAAGTTTCCGGACATAATGGATAACGGCTCGGATGTATCAGGGTCATTCAAAGTAACCGTATGAATGGAACGGGGTAAATTTTTACTACGATTTTCAACATTTGAACCATACCACTTATTACCGAACACATGGAACCTTCCCCCCAAATAAGCTATCAGTGACATAAAGCGCCTATCCGGCCCGGTTACGGGCATTCTCTCCGTTCTTGGTGAATCCGGTAACCAAATCATCATCCCATGTTCATTTTCTCTGGGACCTCCCATTAAATAGTCCCCTTCACCGACCAAGCGAAAAGTTTCGTCAATCACTCGAACACAATTTGCAACATCCAAAACACCAGCTTTAATCATATCCTCTTCCTTTAAATATAGGAATTTATTTCTGTTATCCACGCAATATCCACGCCTTTCTTCAATTTATCTATAAAAAAATTGTATTATTCTATAGCTTTCGTTTGATCAATGTTCCTGGAACCTATATCTTGTTTTGAATATGCTTGCTGCATTTTTTCAACTTTTTGGATTCACCTCCAGTAGAGGGGTTGATTCCCATTTATCCCCTCCACATTAGTACCTACACCTTTACCCATTATTGATAATTATAATTTTCAGCAGCTTCCATTTGGTCAATTTTTCTTGAAGTAATATCTTCTTCGATACATTCCTGCTGTCGCTTTTCAACTTCTCCATAACCACCGCCACCGGCAGTTTTTAATATAACAGTACTCCCTTTTTCCACATTCATTGTCACTTTTGATGACAACGGAGTCTTCTTGCCATCCGCCGTAATTAAAAGACTCTGAGATGTCTTTCCATTACCTCCAGCAAATAATCCCCATGGTGCAATTTTTTGGCGTTCCGTACTTAATGTAACCACTGAATTGTCACTTAAAATCTCAATTTCACGTCTTATTCCCATTCCACCACGGTATTCACCATAACCACCACTACCATCTACTAACGCATAAGATTTAATAAACAATGGATACGATTGCTCAATTACCTCCACAGGGGTATTTTTTGTGTTTGTCATATTTGTGTGTACGCCATCCATTCCATCTAGTCCGTTGGTTGCGCCTTGTCCTCCACCCATCGTTTCAACATAGGAAAAAGATTTTTCTGTTTGTGGGTCAATTCCTCCAATAACAAAGCTGTTCATTGATCCGGTACATGCGGCCATTGCTCTTTCTGGTAAAACTTTTGCAAGAGCACCAATCATCACATCTGCCATTCTTTGAGCCGTGTTTCCATTTGCATTTGAAACAGGAGCCGGTGGATTCGGATTTACTACCGTTCCTCTAGGAGCATGAATACAGACGGATCGGTAAGTCCCATCATTGGATGGAATTTCAGGATCTAACAACGACTTAATGGCATAAAAAACACAGGCCTGTGTTACACCTTGCGTGGAATTATTCGGCCCTTTTACTTGGGGATTCGTTCCGGTAAAATCAACCTCCATGCTCTCGTTATCCACTTTCACCGTAACTGCAATTTTAATGAACTCTTCGGTAATTCCATCTCCTTCAAGAAAATCTTCAAATTTATACTCACCGTTTTTAACATCCTTGATTGCTGAGCGAAGACGGCGATCAGAATAGTCCATCACTTCATGAATACATGCAATGACATAGTCCATGGAATAATGAGAAAACATTTCTTTTAGTCGATCTTCTCCAACATTATTCGCTGCTAGTTGAGCGTACAGATCACCGATTACTTCCTTATCCGTTCGAACATTCTTTTGTATTAAACGTAAAATTTCTTCATCCATAACCCCTTCCTTACATAGTCGAATTGCCGGCAACCTCAAACCTTCCTGGTATAATTCGGTTGCTTTAACAGACATGCTCCCAGGTGCCATTCCGCCAACATCAATATGGTGAGCAATATTAGCGGCTAATGCGACCAATCTTCCTTCGTAAAAAATTGGTGATATTAAAAAAATATCCGGTAAGTGAGAACCACTTATGTATGGATCGTTAATTAAAATTACATCCCCTTCCTTCAATTGTTCTGAAGGGAATATCTTTAGAGTTTCAGTTATTACGGAAGGCATCAAACCTAAATGCAAAGGGACATGTTCTGCCTGTGCAATTAACTTACCATCCCCTGTATATATAGCCGTAGAACAGTCCATACGGTCTTTAATATTAGTAGATAACGCAGTTCGAACCAATGTTACACCCATTTCCTCGGCAATGGATTGAAATGCATTCCTCATAACTTCTAACGTTACGGCATCAATTTTTTCCGACATCATTTTATAAAACTCCTTCATTCTCATTATTTAAATGAATAATTAAATTACCAAAAGCATCCAGAGCAGCTTCTTGTAAAGGGTAAATAACGATCGTAGAATCCAATTGCTCGATAATTGCCGGTCCTATAATCATTTCACCTTCAAGTAAACTTTCTCTTTTGTAAACAGGTGTGCTAATAAATTGATCATCGAAAAATACTTTTCGTTTTTCGTCCGATTCAGCCTCCGCTTGTCCCTTTGAAAAATTGCTCTCTCCCTCAAAATTAACTTTTTCAAATTTGCCGGTAGCTACTAAACGAATATTTACTAATTCCACTTCTTCTTCCTCACGACTAAACCCATACATCGACTCATGCATTTGGTGAAATCTCACAATTGAATCTTCAATGTTCTTCATACCAATATTGTTAATGTCTACCGGAACAGATATTTCATAGGCTTGGTGGATATACCGTAAATCTAAATAACCTTGTAGAATAATATTTTCATCCAGTGAAAATCCTTCATGCTGTAATTGGTCGACAGATTCCGTCCAAAGGTCATCTACAGCGGCTTTTAAAGTATTCAAGTCTAATGCTGCGATCGTTGTAACCATCGTCCGCACATAGTCATGTCTTACATCTGCTGTTAACATACCTACGGCACAGGCAACACCTGGATGACGAGGGATGATAACTTGTTTGCTGCCAATTTCCATTCCTAAATCTACCGCATGACCTGGTCCTGCTCCTCCAAATGCTACTAATGAAAAATCTCTTGGATCATGTCCTTTTTCCAGTGAAATAACTCGAATTCCTCGAACAATATTTGCATTTACGACCTTCAAAATACCTATCGCCGCTTCTTCAATAGACATGCCAAGTGGTTGGGCGATCTTTTCTTCCATTAGTTTTCTGGCTTTATCTAAATTGATTTCCATTTCTCCACCCAATAGATATTTCGGGTTCAACCTGCCTAGAATCACATTGGCGTCCGTCACTGTTAATTCCGTACCTCCCAAGTTATAACAGACGGGTCCCGGGTTTGAACTAGCACTTTCTGGACCAACACGTAAGGCACCTCCAGAATCTATCCATGCTAGACTTCCACCACCTGAACCTATCGTATGCATATCTACCATTGGCATTTTTATCGGATATTCACCAACTTTAGATAACGTCGTATGTTGTGCTTTTCCATCTTTTATTAAACTCGTATCAAGACTTGTTCCACCCATGTCAATCGTTATTATATTTTCAAATTGTGTCATTTCCGTTAAAAGAGTACCAGTAACAGATCCACCCGCAGGTCCGGAAAGAAGTGTTCTTACAGGTACTTCACGAGCGGTCTCTGCCTTGATAATCCCACCATTGGATTGCATAACATATAGTTCTGACGGGATCTCCATCTCTTCCAATGAATCTTCTAAATGTTTAATGTACCCTTGCATTTTTGGCATGACGTAAGCATTACTAACAATCGTACTTGTTCGTTCGTATTCCTTATACTCAGGTAAAACCTCACTAGAAATGGTTACGTAAAATCCAGTAAATTCTTCAAGTATTTCCTTGATCATTTTTTCATGTGTATCATTAACATAAGAATTCATAAGACAGACAGCAACTGCTTCTATACCTTCATTTTGCATTTTTATTCCAATATCTCTCACTTGTTCTTCCTGCAAAGAAGTTAACACTTCACCACTAAACAATACTCTTTCATCTACTTCAAAACGATATTGCCGCGAAACTAAAGGCTCTGGATTTCTTGCCCTAATGTCATAAAGCTTCGGGCGTGATTGTCTGCCAATTTCCAGTACATCCTGAAATCCTTTCGTTGTAATCAGAGCCGTTTTTGCTCCTTTTTTCTCCAATAATGCATTTGTAGCTACTGTGGATCCATGAATAAAATAGGCTATATCCTTTTCATCTATTCCTCGCTTTTTCAAAATACGGTGTATGCCATTTATAACTGCCTCTGATGGGTTATGTGGTGTAGAAGGTACCTTGTCCACGAAAAATGACCCACTTTTCTCATCCAATAAAGCAATATCTGTAAAAGTTCCTCCAGTATCAATTCCTAAACGATATCCCATCTGTATTCTTCTCCTTATTATTTATCTAGTTTTATATAGCTACCTATTAAAGGCACGTCCAATTCTGTTCTCCCACAATAACGTAGGTTAATCTAGATTTATTCAATTTCTTGTATTTTTTCAAAAAGCCCTTCACTCCATAATCCATCTTCTTCCATTTTCTCAACCATAGGAATGACTTTTTCACGAAATGCATCGCGATCTCCCGCTGTAAATGTTGCTCCTTCTTCCATCATTATTTCTCTATGCTCATTTAGTTGTTCTTCAATGAGTTCAACATGCAGATCACCAGCATTTTCAGTTTCTTCGATAAGAATATCTTGTTGTTCACTACTAAGCTTTTGATAGGATTCTTCGCTTATTAAGATAAAGATATTCCCGTAAGTACTTTCCGTTTCCAACATATAAGGTGCTACTTCATGAAACTTCATAGGGTATACTTCTTCCAATGTAGGATCATGCCCTTTTACCAAATTTTGTTGAAAAGCCATATACACTTCTCCATAGGCAATCGGGGTTGGTGTAGCACCCATTTGATTTGCGTGCTCGACAAATATAGGTATATCCGGAACTCTCCATGCCAAACCTTCCACATCCTCAGGAGTTTCGACTAACTCTGTAGTCTGGAGAACTCTTGGAGCACGATACCAGTTTGTCGCAAGTATTCTTATTCCCCATTCTTCTATTATTCCATTTTTAATTTCATCAAATAACGGTGAGTTTAAAAACGCTTCCATATGATCTATGTCTCTAAAAGCATAAGGCATACCCAATACGTTAATATCCTTATCCAATGCTGACAACCAACCAGGATCACTAACAGCCATATCTTGAAGACCCGTTCTTAAATTTTCTAATTGCGCCTCTCCATTACCTAGTTGTTCTGAATCGTAATATTCAATTTGAACGTTCCCATCTGTCGCTTCCGCAATGGAATCTACCATTTCATTTGCTACGATCGAGGCAACGGAAGTCGGGTTATTAATGGAACCAGCTGTCATCGTAATCGCTTCTCCTTGTCCGCTTTCTTCCCCACTTCCTTCTTCATTCGAATCATTTTGAGCATTGTCAGCCGCACTATCCGAAGAACATCCTACTGTAAATAAAATCAACAAGATAAAACAAATGACTAACGGAACCTTTAAAATATACTCTCTCATTTTTTAGCCCTCCTATTAATATTTTCGCTTATTACTCAAACCATCACTCACATTGCCATAGAATCT
Source organism: Virgibacillus oceani (assembly GCF_041521345.1). Classification (GTDB taxonomy): domain Bacteria; phylum Bacillota; class Bacilli; order Bacillales; family Amphibacillaceae; genus Virgibacillus_N; species Virgibacillus_N oceani_A. The sequence goes on from NZ_JBGOHB010000008.1 coordinate 104,094, forward strand.
ATATAATCCCCCCTTGTATAGCACCTTTTTCCTCTCTACGCCCTTTGCAACTACACTATTAAGGGATTATGCTAGGCAAAAATGTTACTAAAGCAGGAATGTAAGCAACTAAAAATACAACTACAATTAACGGAATGATAAATGGAAGAGATGCTTTTGCAAGTTCTCCATATTCGATCTTTGCTATGCTACTTACAATAAATAATGCTGGGCCTACTGGCGGACTGATTAAACCGATCATTAACGCGACAATTACAAATACCCCCACATGAACCAAGTCAAGGGACAGTGCCTCGGCAAGTGCTAAAAGAACCGGGACGAGCAATATAAGCGCAGCATCAATCGCCATAAACATTCCAATGACCATCAAGGCAATGACTAATAAAAATAAGATGATAAATTTATTTTCAGAAAGGGATAATAAACTATTAACAATTATAGATGGAACATGTTCAATCGTTAACACCCATAAAAAGGCACTTGCTGATGCCATGAAAAAAAGCACTTGAGCGGACGTTTTTATCGTTTCAATCATTGAATTCAATAACACTTTCAACGTAAACGTTTTATAATAAATACCAACTACTATCGTATAAAGAATCGCAATTGCTCCACCTTCCGTAGGAGTGAAAACACCAAAAAGTATTCCTGAAACAAGTATCATCGGTGTCATAAGCGGTAAGATAGCACCCTTAAACGCTTTTAAAACCTTTTTCATCGTTGATTTTGAATCCTTTGGGCACGTCTCTATATTGAATTTTGCCATTATATAAATCGTGACCATTAAAGTCAATCCCATTAAAATGCCTGGAATAATTCCCCCAGCAAACATATCTGCAACAGAAACCTCAGCCAAAACGGCATAAACAATCATAATAATACTTGGAGGAATGATCGGTCCAATACAGGAAGAAGATGCAGTAATGGCAGCACTAAACCGTTTGGAGTACCCGGCTTCACGCATAGCTCTTATCTCAACCGCTCCCAAACCTCCTGCGTCAGCTAGTGCAGAACCCGACATACCGGCAAACATCATGCTTGCCAAAACATTTACATGACCTAACCCTCCTGTAATATGACCTACCAAAGTTCTCGCAAAAGTAAATATTCTATCGGTTATCCCAAAATGATTCATGAGTACACCTGCTAGAATAAAGTACGGAATTGCTAATAAAGGAAATGAATAAACTCCCTCGGTTAATCTCTGCGCCAACATGATTAGAGCAGTCCCATCAAACAAAATCATATATAATAATGTAGATATCCCCATTGCAAAGCCAAGTGAACAACCTAGTAACAAGAGAATTAAGAAAGAACCAATTAATACTAATATGACCAACGATATACTCCCCCTTTTATCATTTCACCAAAATTCACACCAATGATTTTAAGATTTTTTATTCAGCATAGACTCTAACAAATAAATAGGAGTTGTAATGGAAAATAACAAAATAGGAAGTGCAAAGTAATAAGCCCTCGGAATTCCCAAAACCCCAAGCGGAGCGTTGACTTGTGTATTAAATAACTGAAACGAAACCACTGCAAGAACAATGACAAACACAAGGTTAAGTAAATAGATTATGCGTGTGATAACCTGGTTTATACGTTGAGGTATTTTTTTTATAAACATATCAACGCTTAAATGCAGATTTCCTCTAACTAAATAGGCAGACCCTATAAAAGTTAACCAAATCAACAACCCACTAGAAACTTCCTGAACCCATGGCAACGAGTCTTGTAATATGTACCGAACAAAAACTTGTAAGCTTACCGAAGTGATCAATAAAATTAAAACGGTAATTGATAATAACAGCAACAATTTTTCAATTATTGTCGATAAATGATTAATAGCATTTTTTACATAACTCATATAATCCTCCTTTCAATTATATAAACTCTCGGCATTCGCCGAGTTATACGGGACACGGGTTTCCCTGACCCATTCATTTAATTTCCTCCTACTTTGTAGAAGTTTTTATTTGATCAATTCTTCAAACTAGAAATAGATTGTTGAAAAATCGCCTTAAATTATTTCAAAAATGTCCCAATAATCGCGGTTGAAGGGAGATTTTTTCCTTACTAACCAAGATTGAGGTGTTTTTATTGAACCGGTTTTTGTTTCGCATGAATCATATCAAAATTTCATGACAACAACTTCATACCCTCTATTATGGTGGTGTACTAACTGGTAAAACAAGGATAGGCCAGTGACCACCAAACTGGGGATCACTGATCTTTCCCAAATCACTGTAACGCTAAATGATTTGTACAACGCAAGAGGATCTTTGCCACGGGGTCCTGAATTTATGCTTCGTTCCTATCTCTTGATGATTTTAACGAATCCAACTATTGGAGTTACGGAATGAGTAAATGAACTTCATCACGTGCCTCTTTATTCTGAGTGGCAAGCGAAAAAAAGAATGTGACCCATAAAAAGAAAAGTAAAAAATCCCGACGTAAACCCCAAAAAAGAAAAGGAGGCAAGAAGTTACCAATAAAACCCGGTCGCGTTAAGCGACTGATGGATTTTACCATTCCTAAACTGGATCAGAATATGGAACTTCCATCCGATCGTGTATTCAATTTTTTTCAGACGCAAGATTCGTAATGTCTCAGCTAATCTGGGACTGCTTGGCAACACGGAACAACTCAAAGTTGCCGGTGATTGCACGCCAATCATGGATACTTGGATAGCCCTCAAATAGATGATTTTGCATTTTTGAAAGACCATATTATAGGTACAGTCTTCTAATTGTCTTTTAATAAAAATAATAGGTTAGGCTTATTTCGCATGCTTTTTTGAAAATACTATGAAAATGATCACCTCCCCATCAGATTCACTCTATCTCCATTCATTTTAGAAAATCGAATAATTTCTCTTTAGAGGTTCCGAGAGCCTATATAATTATTTAGTTATCCCCTCCCTAAAAATAATTCGATTAAAATAAATATTTAAAATTTTTATTTTGCAACTTTGATGAATAAGCAAAAAATAACCCGTAAATATACTTGATTCATTAAGCCTATAAGTGCATTATTATTTTGTAAAAATGCTATTAATCAGTATTTTATGACACATAGTTCTATTTGTCAATAACTTTATAACTATTAGTTCTAAATTATAATTATTTCTATCCTTTTTCCCGAATCCAGCTAAACTAGACTTATAGCAACCAATATCAAAGGAGTCTCATATGGTAAACAGTAATAGAATTGGCAACCAACTAAAGGCATATAGAAAATCTAAAAAAATGACAACACAGGAAGTGGCTGATAAAGTAAGTATCTCGCAGTCGTATATTAGTCGTTTTGAAAATGGCCGAGCGATTCCTGATATCGATTTACTGGAAAGAATACTCGCAGCACTTGGTACAGACTTATCGACTTTCTTTGCAGGCGATGAGGATTTGCCGGAGGATTTAATTCAACTGATTGATACCTTAAAGACGCTAAGTCCAGAAGCTCGAAGAAAACTGAATGAATTTTTGCAGCTGATGAAAGATTAAATATGAATACACCTAAAAGAGGCTAAGTCAAAGGTTACTACTTTTAACTCAGCCTCTTTTATTATCAGCTATTAAACGATCTCGTTTTATTGATGACCTGGCAATTGAAATGAAACAAACTTCTACTACTTTTATAAAACCTCGATTAACCTTCTCCACTGAAAAGCCAGCCTTCCCTGTATACCTCTCCAAACTAAGAACTACAATTCATATTTATGCAAATAATCTATTAGATGAAGTTAGAGAAAAAATAACCTTCTTTTCGTCAGGTGCAGTCTCACATATTGATGCCAGTAGTGAGTTGACCGGCAGCAAGTACATATATATTTCCTTCTTCGCTAAAGTTTCCGTTATATACCACTTGACCCAACGATATCCACTCCTTCTCTAATCCATTTGCAGTTTAAACCAGATCTTAGCCCCAGTTTGCTTTACCACGATCCAATGCCCGCTTCATCGCATGCCAAACAAGCTGGTCGACTGCAGCAATTCTATTGTAAAGAACCCTGTAAAAAAAGCATGAGCACAATTTAATATTGGACTCATGCTTTAAACACTGCTTAATCAAATAATTCACTGACTGAAACATTGTTATGAATGCGTAGTAAGGCTTCTGCTAGAAGGGAAGCAATTGATAGTACTTTAATTTTATCTATTCTTTTTTCTTCCGGCAAAAAGATAGAGTTGGTAACGACCAATTCTTTTATTACAGAGTTCTCTATCCTTTCAATTGCACGTCCTGATAGTACAGGATGTGTACAACATGCATATACTTCTATACTACCATTCTCCATTAGTGCATCGGCTGCCAATGTTAATGTGCCTGCAGTATCGATGATATCATCAATAATAATAGCACGTTTCCCATCAATGTCCCCTATAATATTCATCACTTCTGAAACATTTGGTTCCGGACGACGCTTATCAATAAAGGCAATTGGTACATCTAAAATACTAGCAATTTTCCGGGCACGAATGACTCCGCCGTTATCAGGAGCAACAATTACCACATCATCCATCTGTTTTTCTTTAAAATACTCTGATAGAATTGTAACCCCAAGCAGCTGATCAACTGGTATGTCAAAGAAACCTTGAATTTGTGGAGCGTGCAAATCCAGTGTAATGACACGGTGAGCACCGGATGTTTCCAATAAGTCCGCTATCAGTTTGGAAGTAATCGGCTCCCGGGATCGTGCTTTCCGATCCTGACGCGCATATCCATAATATGGAATTAACACATTAATCGTTTTTGCTGATGCTCGTTTTAATGCATCAATCATAACAATTAATTCCATTAAATGCTCGTTGGCAGGTGCTGAAGTGGACTGAACAACATAAACGTCACTGCCTCGAACACTTTCGTCGATATTAATCTGAATTTCACCATCACTAAAACGCGATACAGTGCTTTTACCCAATTCCACCCCAAGTATCTCTGCAATCTCTTGTGCAAGCTGTCTATTTGAGTTTAATGAAAAAATTCTCAGATTTGAATTATAACTCATTCGTTTTTACCCTCCAAAAGTTAAGTTAATTCACTGGTGTTATTGGGTTTCTCCCCGTTAAAACACTTTGCAGATTATCAACTGCTAAATTCGCCATTTTTAATCGTGTATTTTTACTTGCACTGCCAATATGCGGCAGCGTGACCACATTAGGCAATTCCAGCAAAGGGTGATCTAGACTTATGGGCTCTTCTTCAAATACATCTAATCCGGCCGCCCAAATATGATTATTTTTTAATGCATAAAAAAGTGCATCCTCATCTACTATCCCACCTCTGGCTGTATTTATGAGTATAGCAGATTTTTTCATCATTAATAATTCTTTTTTCCCAATAAGATGATATGCTTCTGGGCTAAATGGAATTAATATACATACAAAATCCGATTCTTTTAGCAATGTATCCAAATCTGTAAATTGCATTTCATATTCTGTTTCAAGGTCAGGTTTTTGGGATCGGTTATAATAAATCACATTCATATCAAAACCCTTTGCACGTTTCACTAAAGCTTGTGCAATTCTTCCCATTCCTATAACTCCAAGAGTTGCACCATGAATGTCCTGTCCTGTTAATTGCATCGGGGACCAGGTTTCCCACTTGCCATGACGTAAATAATCTGAAGCCTCCACAATTCTTCTGGCAGTTGCCATTAATAAAGAAAAAGTTAAGTCAGCAGTAGTCTCTGTAAGCACCCCAGGTGTATTAGTAACTTGAATCCCCCGCTTGGCTGCTTCCTCTACCTCAATATTGTTATAACCAACTGCCATATTAGCAACAACTTTTAAGTTTTTTGCGCGCGCAAAGACTTCCTCATCAATACTTTCTGTTAAAAGGCAAAACAATCCTTCCACATCTTCTATTTCCTTTAAAAGTATTTCACGGGGAACAGGCGAATCTTCCTCCCACATAGTTACTTCAAAGGAAGCTTCTAATTTATTGATAACAGATTCCGGCAATTTCCTCGTAACATATACTTTAGGTAACAAGACAACACACCTCTTTTCTATTAATTTCAATTATTTGCTGCAGCTTGAAAGAAATCTTTCATCGATGGATATAACAAATTAAATTTGTTATACAGATCTTCATACTTCTCATAAGTTGACTCATCAGGCAGTACTTGTGATATTGTTTTATTCTTGATAATCGATCCGTTATGGTCCGCGTTATCAAAATAACTAATTGCCTGTGCCGCAATTAAGCAAGAACCATACACACCGGTCTCGGAAACTTCTTTGATTTCAATTTCTTTCTTCAGTACATTCGCTTTTATTTGGGCCCAAGCCTTATTTTTTGAACCGCCTCCAATGGACTGAAACTTTTTAAACTGCAATTGATAATTTTTTTTAATGATTTCATCTATTTGTCTTAATCCAAAGGCAGTACCTTCAAAGATGGCACGTAACATATCTGCTTTTGATGTAGTAAGCTGTAATCCGGCAAAGACACCGCGAGCATTAGGATCCCAAATTGGACTTCTTTCCCCGAGCATATAGGGCAAAAAGAAAACACCATTCGCACCAATTTCCGAGTCATCCGGCAATGCTTCCAGTAAAGCTTTTGATCCTTCATTTTCTAAAAAGTTGTTATAGAACCAATTAACGGCTGCCCCCGGCGTAGACATGGCACCATGGGATAACCATTGACCCGGCCAAACATAACAGCGGTTTAAAAAACGCGTATCTAAAAAATCCGGATTACTTGTGCATAAGGTTAGCACGTTGGATGTGCCTACTGATTCAAACATTTGATTTGGTGCTAAACTTAATGAAAAACTGGAACATGCCGTATCCGCAGCCCCGGCAACAACAGAAATTCCTTTATAATTTCCAATAACTTCAAATGGCGATACTACTTCAGGTAAAATATGCTTATTTATTCCCAATGTCTCACCTATATCATCAGACCACTCATAATTAATGACATCATAAAGCCCTGTATAAGATGCTTGTGTCCAGTCCATTACAAATTCGCCTGTAAGTTTATATAATATATATGTAGATAAATTTCCCCATTTATAAGTGTTCTCATAAATTTCAGGGTGGGTCTCTTTCATCCATAAAAGTGACGTAACCGTATACATCCCAGGCTCCAATCGATTGCGGGTGACATTGTAGATCGTCTCATCCCCAATATTTTCCCGTATTTGTTTCGCCTGGTCAATACTTCTCCTGTCCAAATAGATAATACCATTACCTAAAGGATTGCCTTGTTCATCCATATGAATGGAAGAATTACAAAAAGTGGAGAGTGAAATAGCGTCCACTTCTCCGCCAATTTCACTCACCTTATTCATCGTTTCTTCAATAAGCTTTTTTGTTTTATTCCATACAACTTGAAAATCAATCTCTACCCATCCATTTTTCGGATATAGGAGAGAATTCGATTGTTTTGTGATAAAAGCAAGGTCAGCCTCTTGATCCATTGCCCCTACTTTAATTCCGCTTGTTCCTATATCAATTCCGATGATGTGAGACATGTTGTATCACCTTTTCATTTATAATTCAGCTCGCTGGTATTTTATTTTTCTGAAGCAGTGCCGGACTCATTTAATAATTGTTCATGCAGTTCTGCCGCTTCTTTCACTGTTCCATTATTATGGATAATATGTTTAAATGCTTTTACCACAGCTGTTGGATTTGGGCGATTCCATACAATACGGCCAAAAGTAATACCTGTGCCGCCAGCATCAATGACATCGTACACCATCTGGAAATAATCCTCAATATTGTCACCAATATCTCCACCTGCACACACAACACGTGCTGGGGTAGAAGAAACTACTTTATGGAAAGTTTCCGGATCTCCGGTATACTTTGTTTTAACAATATCTACCCCTAATTCAGCTCCCGTGCGTACAGCATAAGCAGTATTTCTCCAATCATTTCTTTCCTCTTCAGGGATCAAATTTCCCCGAGGGTATATATGTGCAATCACGGGCAGGCCTTGCGCATGTGCATCACCAGCAAGTTTTGACAGATTGTACAATTGTTCCGGTTGATCCTCTCCACCAACGATAGCCCCCATAGAAATAGCATCAGCACCATAGCGAAGAGCTTCTTCGACAGTCGCAGTAGGAACATCTGAATTTGGTTGGTATGGTGAAAATGTTGATGCTTTAAAAATCAAGCCTGTTTTGCCTGCATGACGGTGAAAACAAGCATCTGCAATCCCTTTGTGCATTGTCATTGCATCAGGCCCACCGGCAACAATTTCGCTGATTTTTCTATCAATCGGCATTAACTCATCAAAAACACCCCGAGCTGTTGCTTGATCTACCGCAACGGCCAGCAGACGACCATCTTCATGTAACAAACGATTTAAACGAACTTGTTTACCTAATAACATGTGAAAACTCTCCTTTTGTATATTAATTTATTTGGATAATTGACTTCATTCCAATTCCATCACGCACGGATTCAATCGCTTCCTGAATTGTTTCCAGTGTAAAACCGGGTGTTGTAACTACTTCCGTATTGATCTTTCCGGATTCAATCAAAGATAAAGCCTCTTGAAAATAAGCACGTGTTAAGGAAGAGGTTCCATTAACATTAATTTCATTGTAATGAATAATATTTGGATCTATTTCAGCTAAGACACCTTTAGTAAACCCGGCAAACAGATTCAAAGTGCCGCCTTTTTTCAGTAAAACGAGATTTTCATTGATTAATTGCGGCACACCAATCGCCATAATTACAACGTCTGCTCCAAGTTGGTCTGTTGCATCTAATACAACTTCATCAAGGGAATCTTTACTAGGATTTACTACAATATCTGCCCCGGCAATTTTTGCTTTTTCCCGGCGATGCTCTACTAATTCACTTAAAATAACTGTCTTTGCACCTGCTATTTTTGCTAGCTGTACGTGCAATAAACCAATCGGACCTCCTCCAATAATAACCACTACATCATTTATCTTCACATTTGCTTTTTCTATACCGTTTAAACAACAAGCTAATGGTTCTGTGACAACGGCATCATCAAATGTAATATGCTCAGGAATCTTTAAAATATTTTTGGATTGAAGTGCAGTCTTTGGAATACGAACATATTCTGCAAAACCACCATCATATTCATAACCTATGGCAGTACGATTTGCACAAACATTTTCCATTGCATTTTGACAGTAATAACAATTACCACAAGGGATAACTGGTGCCACACCAACGCGTTCTCCAACTGTGAAATCGTTTATATTCTTCCCAACTTCAACAACGGTTCCAGCCAATTCATGACCAATAATTGATGGAGTCCGAACCCCTTTTGTCTTCTTACCTTGATATATCCTTACATCAGTGCCACATACAGCGGCTATATTTACTTTAACTAATAATTCATCTTCCGTAATTTCTGGTGTCGCTATTTCTTCTAATCTCATGTCATTCGGACCATAAAATACAGCTGCTTTCATTTTAATCTCACCCCTCATTTTTTGTAAAGTTTCTTCACCAAATTTATTATACACTTGTTGGTGATTTCCTTCAAATTTATAAAACAAAATACGAAAATTATATTCATAAACTGACTTGTATATAAATTATTGGATTCTTATGATACACGCTATATACTAAACCATTCCAGTGGTACTGTGATTAATTGCGGGAAGAAAATAAAAATCAATAGAATCAAGAATGTTAAAATAATCCATCGAATTGTAGTCTTGGAAACTTCCTCTACGGATAACCCGGTTACACTACTAGCAGTATATAAAACTACCCCGACAGGCGGTGTTATTAATCCAAAGGAAAGTAACATAACCATAAAAATCACAAAAAACACTGGATCTATACCTACAGCGGTTACTGTCGGCATTAAAATCGGAACAAGTAGAAAGATAGCTGCAGTAGCATCCATAAACATACCAATAATAATTAAGAAAACAAACAGAAGCAATAAAATGATAATTGGACTTTCACTAAAGTTTGTAATTGATGTAGCAATACGAGTCGGGAGTCCATCATATTCAAATACCCAGCTCGCGGGTTGTGCTGTTACTGCAATAAATAAAATCGTACCTGTCATGTTCGTTGTTCTGAAAAACATGTTAGGCAACTGTTTAAAGGTAATATCCTTATAAACAAATAATGTCACAATTAATGCATAAAGCACCGCAACTGCTGCAGCTTCTGTAGGTGTGAAAACTCCGCTCATAATACCGCCAATTAAAATAACTGGAGCAAGTAAAGCCGGGACCGCTTTCACAAACTGTTTACCCAGTACACTTAGTTCAAACTTAACCGGTGCCCCTATATCATGTTTTTTACAGTAAAAGTAATTGTAGATCATATAAAAGACAGCTAAAATTATACCGGGAATTATTCCGCCAATTAAAGCTGTACCTACTGATACTCCAGCTGTAGAAGCAGCTACTACCATTAATATACTAGGTGGTATAACAGATGCTAGCATGGAAGAAATCAGGGTTAAACCTGTTGAATATTTTAGTGGATAACCATTACTCGCCATGGCATTGATTGTCATACGGCCAGTACTTGCCACATCAGCAATCGAAGACCCTGCCATACCAGAAAATATTAAACTTGCAAATACGTTTACATGACCAAGTCCTCCACGCATCCAGCCAACAGCACTTTTCGCAAATTCAAAAATCCGTTTTGCAATTCCACCCTCGTCCATAATAATTCCAGCTAAAATGAAAAGCGGCACGGCAACCATTACAAAACTATTCATAGAACTATACATGGATTGTATAACAATGCTTAAGGGGACATCGGTAAAAAGTAAAATAGTTAACACAACAGAAATACCAAGAGATGCTGCAATTGGTATTCCTATGAATAATAGAATAAAAAACAATATTAATAAAAAGATAGACACCTGTATTCACCCCTTAAATTAAATCACGATGATAAATTAAAGATTGGACCGTATTGATTATCCCAAGAAGTGCTGAAATTGGAATACTAATGCCAATAATCCACATTGGAATTAATAGTACAGAACTAATTTCGTTCATATTGATTTGTTGCATTACAAGGTCGATTCCATATATAACCATGAATACAAGAAAACCAATAGTTGCAATGGCATAAATCCATCTCCCTACATGTTGCATTGATGTCGGCATCAATTTAAGTACAAACGTTACCCTTGGAGACTCTGCTTTACGGAATCCTATCCCCATTCCGAGAAAAATCATCCAAATAAAAATATATCGAGTCATTTCCTCTGTCCATGGAGCAGGACTTCCTATCAACCTGCCAAAAACCTGTAAAATAACGACTACAAATAGTGTTACAGCGATTAAACCAGCTAAAAAATCAGTTGCTTTATTTAAGTATTTAAAAAATGGTGCATATTGTTTCCCTTGACCTCCAGGCATCTCTAAACTCCTCTCGAAAGAAATCATATTGGCATTTACTAAAAGCTTCGTGCTAAACGATTCTATTTAACAGTAAACTGGACAATTAAAACTTCAGTGCGATCTTTTGAAATATAAAAAGAGTAGTCTTCATATAATAGAAACATTTCATACTGATACATGAAGACTACTGCGATATTTTAGTTACTCATTTTTACCTGCAAACTCGAGAATTTGTTCAAAGAATTCATCATCACCTATCAGTTCCTTAAATGCTGGATAAGCTTCTTGTGAAATTTCCACAAACTCTTCCTGCTGCTCAGGAGTTAATTCGTTAACTTCCATACCTTGGGATGTAACCTCTTCAATAATACTTTCAGCATTTGATGCATCATTTTCTACTTTCCATTGTTGTACCTCTTGTGTTGCTTCTTCTAAAATTTGTTGTTGTTCTTCATTTAAAGCACTGAATTGATCATCATTAATACCTACAACCCAAGCTTCAGCCATATGGTTTGAAATAGTCAGATAGTCTTGAACTTCATGCATATTCGAAGATACAACGACACCTAATGGATTTTCCTGTCCGTCTATCGTACCTAGTTGAAGCGCATTATACACCTCACTAAAGTCCATCGGAGTAGTTACAGTTCCCGCACCTTCAAAAAACTCCACCCATAGAGGGCTATTTGGAACTCGTAACTGCAAACCATTTAAATCTGCAGGTCCTGTAATCGGATGTGCCGAATTGGTAATTTGTCTAAACTCACGAGACCAGTAACCGATCCCCTTAATACCTAATTCATCATGAATTTCTGTCAACAACCCGCCCGCAAGGTCACTATTCAGGAACGAAATGAATTGATCAGTGTCATCAAATAAATAAGGAATACTGATCGCATTAAATTTTGGCTCAAAATTGGCGTAAAGTGATGTAGAAAGCGCCAACATATCCAAGCTGCCTTCCCCAAGCTGTTTTACAGCTGCTGAAGGATCTCCGCCATATAATGACCCATTTGGATGAACGGAGATTTCAATGGAGCCTTCACTTTTCTCCTCTACCACATTTGCAAACTCATTTGCAGCTTCTGTGATAGGTGAAGTATCCGGATCTGGTGTAGCCAGCCTAAAAGAAACAGTATCTCCCCCCTCATTACCTTCACTTCCACTAGTCTCCTCTCCACACGCACTTAACATCATTATTAATGAAATAAATAGTGATACCATGAAAATTTTTCTCACCTGTATTACCCCCTTGTTGTTATTTTTTAATGTTAGCGTTTTCTTCAAGTTACAAATAAAAACCCTCCGACACAAAACAGGAAGGTTTTTTATGTTGATAAGAAGAATTCCTTCGCCATTTTAATAATATCATTAATGGAAATTATCTTCAAGATTAATTAATAAAAAATGAAGAAATATTTTTTCGTTAACATTTTCTTCATCTTATTACATTTTCTTCTCTATCGTAGAATTTCTTGTTTTTTGCAGATTCTCATAGTATTTCTCATAATCATTCATTGCCAATACAGCCACTAATACATCAATAATGGTTAATTGAGCAATCCTTGAAGAAATAGCATCCGTACGGAATAAAGTTTCCTTGGAGGCTGTATGTAATAAAATATCTGAGATCTGGGTAATAGGTGACTTAGAGGAATTAGTAATACAGATTACTGTGGCTCCTGCTTTTTTCGCCAGCTTCATTGCATGAAGGACGTCCCTGTTTGACCCAGTATGAGAAATACCTATCACGACATCCTCTTTTCCTAATGCACTTGCTGACATTGACTGCAAAACTGCATCACTATAAGCAAAAACTTTTAATCCCATTTTTAATAACTTATGCTGGGCATCTATCGCAACTGCACCAGATCCACCTGTTCCATAGAATTCAATTGTTCTTGCTTTAGTGATCGCTTCCACCGCAAGAATAATTTCTTCATCACTACAAACTTCTATTGAATCATATAGCGCCTGAATATTTGATTGAAAAATCTTTTTCTTAATAGTAAGGACATCATCCCCTTTTTCAATCACTTCATGGATTTGTTTCTCTGGGGAAATCACATCTTTTGCTAAATGAATTTTTAAATCTTGGAATCCTTTATAGCCCAATCGCTTACATAAACGAACAACAGAGGACTCACTCGTCTCACTTCGTTCTGCTACCTCTGTAATTGAAAGATGAATAATTTCTTCAGCATTCTCTTCTATGAAACTCACTACTTTTTTCTCTGCACCTCTGAGCTTTGGAAAAGTAGCTTCTATTCGAGCAAAAAAACCAGGGTTTTTATTCACTTTTAATTTTTCCATACAATACACTCCATCTTTATAATTTTAGTGATCATATATTTTTCAAACAAACTCGAAAACCATTTTCATTATTTCTTATAAACAAGAATACTGCATTACTAATCAAGAAATGCTTATAATAAAAATAGTACATTTTTTATTAAAAATGAGCAAATTTTCATTTCATCGAAGTAGTGTAATGCATAATTTGCTTCGTTTGTTCATACAGTAACGATTCTGCATTTTCCATGCATTCACTTAACGACATGGGTTTGTTCACAATAGAAAAACATCCTGAAAATTTACTTCTCAGTTTATCTAAATCCCCGTCTAAGCTGCCTGATAATAACACAACTGGCACATGATATTTTTCAGCTAGGTAAGCCACATAACTGGGAGCCTTGCCGTATAAGGTTTGCTCATCACTTTTCCCTTCACCTGTAAAGACAAGATCAGCATTACGAATGGAATCTTGCAAGAACATAGCATTCGCTAATAACTCAGCACCTGAGACTAACTGAGCACCCAATGCATATAATCCAAATCCTAAACCGCCAGCTGCTCCAACTCCAGGAACATTTTTAAACGAAGAGTTAAATTCTTCCTCAACTAAACTCCCGAAATTATATAAAGCTTTATCATATTGTTCTACTTGATTGGGGCTTGCACCTTTTTGTGGACCAAAAATGACACTCGCTCCTCTAATGCCAGATAATGGATTATCTACATCACATGCAACATTTATTTTCAAATTTTGAAGTCGATGATCTAAATCCTCAAAGCTTATTTCACGAATGCGGAACAAGTCCTTCCCAAACCCCTCTACTTGGTTACCACCCTCATCCCAGGCTTTCATTCCTAAAGCAATCAACATTCCCAATCCGCCATCATTCGTTGCGCTTCCCCCTATACCAATAATAATGGATGAGCACCCTTTATCCAATGCATCTTTTATTACCTCACCAAGGCCAAATGTTGTGGTATTATCTATATTCCTTTTATTTTCGGGCACTTGTATTAGTCCTGCGATTAATGCCAATTCAATTATTGCTTGATTATCTTCAGTAATGGCGTAAGTCGTCTCGATATAGTTTCCTAATGGTCCTTTACATCTAACCTTTATTAGTTCAGCATAGTTAGACACTGACATGGCATCTAAAGTACCTTCCCCGCCATCTGCCATCGGCCTCATGGTTACGGAATAAGTATCATTAACATCTAAAATTGCTTTTTTCATTGTTTCCGATACTTTTACTGCATCTAAACTACCTTTAAATGAATCTGGTGCAATTACTATTTTCAATTAGAATCCCCCCTACTTTTCATCATAAATTTAACACTATTTTAGTGAAAGATACAATGATTAAAGATATAAATGGTTTTTCTAAGTGTTAGATATCTACTTTTGCTTGGTGGTATAGAGATGTTTTGTGAAGAAATTGATAAGCTACCTTCAATTATTTCACTTAAAATCAGCCTTATAAAAATAAAAGGCATAGAGCAAAAAAACTCTACACCTTTTCCACATTATAAAACCCATTTTGCCAAAAGAAGAAGAACGAAATCCTTCGCGAGGCAAAAACATTCGAAAAGAATTCACACCTATAATAATAAAGCATGCCCTCCCTGTGGTATGATTTATTCGCGAAAACAAAACACCAGACAAGAGAGAGGCATGCTTTTCTATAAAAAGTATACCACGATTTGAAAATAAAAAAACCTACATATTTTACAATTAATTGAACTCCTCCTTTCTCTTCTGATGATTTCTTTCGTAACTAAGGTGTAGAAAATGTTTCGGTTAGTCAACTATGTAATAAAAGCAGTGTTTCCAGGGAAACTTTTTAGTATCATTTTCATGACAAGTATGATTTAATGAGCTGGATTTATGGTGAGCAAAAAAGGAGCATTATGGATAAATATTTTGCAAGTGAACCGTGCTGTTTGCAGGGTTTTACATTTAGTGCAAGTATATTCAAATTTTTATCAAAAAGGTTTCTCTAGTACATCTTACAAAATCTTGAAAAAGTAATGAACGATTTATACGAATGATATCTTTACAACGGTGATAAGAGAATTGACTGGTAAAGAGGTGATTTCAGATGAAATGACTTTTTATATAAAATCTAATTCTTATGGTGCGGTGGCGATGACGAAAGAATGGGTTGAATCTAATATGATCATAGATGAAGAAGAATTATCCGTTTTAATCGCTAATGCTATGCCACCCAAAATGAAAAATTATTTAGAACGATAATTTGAAAAAATTAATTATAATCATGGACTGGGATACTTGATCAGTTTATGATTGTCTCATAAATCAAGCGTGGTACCTCTATCATTTTATGATGGTAGATACCACGCTTGATTATTTTATTACCGCATATCAACCAACCACCATCAACAGGAAAGGATCGACCACTAATAAAATGTAACAATTATTTTTCTATTACTGATTAGAACCATACCAATAACCTCTATATATATTTTTTTATTAGTTAAACTAAACTCCATTTTACTTTCCCCAAAACTTTTCATCTATATTCACTTCCAGCATTCACTCATATTTCCCACTTCAAGTGTATGTGCCTTTTTATTCATATCTCAAAACACCCTCTATCCCAAATTCGCCAGCATCTGTTTAATCTCATCCGTTTCCTTATCAACATCACCTGGCAAGGCCGTCTCCCGAGCATGCTCTTGCTCTTTCTTCTTTCTTTTTTGCTCCAAAAACCAGCCCGGGATAACTTCTTCTTTGGCCTGGCTAGCACCAGACGGACACCCTCCCTTCCTAGACAGACTTTTCCTGCGAAAACGCTCTTCTTCTGTCCGTGCTTCTTCCACACTACGAATACCCTTCTTCTCCCAGTTTTCCAAAATAGCGCGTACATACCCCCAGCTTGTTTTCCCGCGATCTAATGCTCGTTTCATTGCATGTAACACCAGCTGCTCTCCCATGTTATTTACCCAGTGGAGGAGTTCTCGGCTTACATAGGGACTCGCAAGGCCGAAATTTTCTTCAAAAAATACGATGGTGCTGTCTGCTGCAACTGTCTTGTCTTGTTTTTTCTTGTTTTCTTTTCGTTTAATTAATGCGCCCGCATCCCGGTCTGCAAGGTGGTCCATACCCTCGTCCTCAACCTGGTTAGTTAACCGGCCAGCTCCCACCTTGTCTCCTGCTTCATTCGACAAATTCCGAGAAGCAACAGACACCTCCTCTTCCCCACTCAATCTCACCATCCGATAAACCGGCGCCTGATTCCTGCTCCGTGATTGAAAATCAATATATCCCTTCTCCTTCAGCTCCGTCCTGGCTCGTTTAAAAGAACTCTCCTTCAGACCTGACTTCATCCGAATGACCGGGGCAGCGACCGTAAAGGTTTCCACCCACCTTGCTTTATTATTAATGTGCATTAATGTATGCCATAACGTAACCGCTGAAGCCGACAACGGATTTCTTTCCACCTGATCGTAAAATGCATTGATTTCTTTGATATAATTCATTCTTTTCATCCCTTCTTATTGAATAACCGTTTCCGTACTACCGCCAAAATTCGGGGAGCAACTGGTGCGAGCATTTAGCGCAGCCCCAGGCACTCACCACCCCACTCCCCTACAACTCCAATAATTGCGTGACCGCGGAGAAAGTTGGCTCTGCGCGCAGTTTCCTCCTTGCTTCTCTCCCCCAGCTTTTTACCGCATCGACCGATACACCTTTTAAAGCCGCGATTTCCTTCAGCGGCATCCCTACAATGATGTAATAATACACCCAATTCCATTGATTTTCCGTGAGTGCTGCCTTTACTTCTTCCCATATCTTTGTATCCTTCACCGCGATACCTGAACTATCGATCACCGGCATTTTTTTGAGACCGGACCGGTTACCGTTCTCCAATCGAAGCTTTTCATTATGGATAAACATTTCCGTTTTATATTGATCTCTTCCTTTCTTGCGGAGCTTATCAATTAATTGATTGCGGATGTTGTAGTTAAAAAATGTAGAAAGCGGCCCTTTATCCGGCTCGTATTTCTTGTAGGCCATCCACATAGCATACAGCCCTTCCAGATAAAACTCACGATGGGTATCATAAATACCCAAGCGTTGCATATGGAAGTAGATCCTTTTCTCATTCTGCTTAAAAACCTCCTCAAAGCTCATTCGCTCATCCTGATTCATCTCCATTTCCCCTCCCTTTTCATAGATTCACTGTTCGACATAATATGACAAAAACCGGGAAGTGACACCTCTTTTCGACGGGACGAGCATTTTAGCGCAGTCCCAGGTACTTCGACGAGGTACTTCGCCGGGCACTTCGGCGGGCACCGCGACGCCTCCTCCCACTCCGCAACTACACACCCCACATAATAATGTGCTCCGGAGAAATATTCCTACATACTATTTTCATTTATCCCGCCGCTAACTTACCTATTTACACGCCTAAAATTGAAAAACCACTCATTTTCGTTGGCAAAAATCCCATTTTCATACCATCTCTTGAAGTTAGCGCACTTTCCATTTACATAAGCAAAACTCTTCTATTTACAAATCTACTAAAATATTTTTCTCTTATTTTACATTTAATGGAAATATACCGTCTACAGACTGTGTACGCTCTCCTCGTTGCCTTAGATAATGTAGAAAAGGACGGGTAACGATGGACGAGAGAAAGAGAATGAGGAATAGAGACAAAAAAATATTTCAACTTGCCGTTGGTAGAGTTATTCGCAAAAGAAGAATCTTCCAGGGAGATACGATGGAAGAACTTGCAGGGGATATCGGCATCGATGCAAAACACCTCAATGATATCGAACTCGGACATAAGGAAGTAGGCTCTTACATACTGGCTCTGCTCCAAATAGAATTAAACTTCAGCTCAGATGAATACTTGCAAGAGTTCAAACAAATGAAAGCAGAATGGGAAGAAGAAGATTGAAGGCA
The DNA here is from genome assembly GCF_041521345.1 of Virgibacillus oceani. Lineage (GTDB taxonomy): Bacteria > Bacillota > Bacilli > Bacillales > Amphibacillaceae > Virgibacillus_N > Virgibacillus_N oceani_A. The sequence continues at coordinate 122,660 of NZ_JBGOHB010000008.1, forward strand.
GTCCACTTCATCGCTATTCAGCATTTGCCACATCACCATCACCCCAGATCTATCAGCTTCATCCCGCTCCTTCACCAATCCTCACTCCACCTCTTTCGTTTCGTCATATCACTGTCCAACAAAGGAGACAAAGACAAATGATACGAGAAACTTACCAAATCAATGAACAAACCATCGCCCTTTGCCCCGCAAAAGAATTGGATCATGACACCATCGTACTGGAACAAGCGGCGACATACCGGGTACGCAAAACACCGATGCAGCTGATCAAGGAAGCATGCATAGCCAACTGGTCCACCTATGAAGGAAAACGTCAGGCGGTCATCCATCATACGAAATTCAGAAAGAAAGTTCCCATTCCCATCAACTTAGAAAAGAACATCTTCACATTCCCAACCCACGCCACCTCAGATTTTGATTGCCACTGGATCTTTTTCCATCATATTGCACACATTCAAAAACAACAGAATCAAACAGTGATCACATTTAAAAATAACAAACAGCTGCCACTGCCATTGTCGCCTTACATATTCAAAAAGCAATATGAGCGAACACTGTCCTGCATGATTGAAGTGAATGGGATTTATCGTTAAGCAGCCAGCAGCACCAATATCACCACTTCCAAGGAAAGGGAAAGCTCTACCGTCTTTTCTTATTTACAACGGTTACTGCCCGAGAAACCCTTGGAAAAAAACACATACAAATAATTTTCCGGTTCAAGATGAAAAAGTAATGCACCGGAAGAAGAGATGATCTTCCTTCCCGGTGCAGTAGACCTACTTACCTGCTGGACAGCGGGTTGACTGGCAGGTTCCTTCCTATACCGTTTACACCACAGCATACCACTTCAACATATACACCGCAGAAGCTTATGAACCTCTATTGCATCCTGATCCACAGGAGGTGAAACAATGGCTTTAGTTATTTTATTATGTTTACTTATTGCTGCAATTGGCTACATTTGGAAGTACCGAAAAGAGACAGCTCTTTGGAAAAAGATCCTGATTACCTTTTCAGCTTTCATTGTATTCATCATCACTGCCGTAAACCTCTCTCCTACAGCTGAGACAACACAGAAATTATCAGATGCGGAAACAGAGAATGAGGAATTATTATTGGAAATTGCCGACCTGAAAGCTGCGAATGCGGATCTGTTGACCCAATTGGAAGAGGCGGAACAGGAGGACGGCGAACTAGCAGAAGCTTATGAATCGATAACAGAGGAGTATGACGATCTCGAAGAATCATATAGCGAATTAGAGGAAGAAAATAAAAAAATAACAGACGATTTTGAAGATCTTGTGGTAGAATTAGAAGAGGCAGAAAAGCTGGTGGCATCTTCTACTACTGAATCAAGCGACAGTGGGACAAGCGCTTCAAGCAGTGATGATAATTCCACCACTTCGGAAAGCGACGCTGGCAATGACACTTCATCAAATAGCAGCACGGAAGTCAGTGCTTCCAGCGACGATGACAGCAATCAAACCGGAAATGCAGCTTGCGATATTAAAGGCAGTGAAAGTGGAATCTATCATGTGCCTGGGAGCACCTATTATGACCGGACAACCAATGTCGTCCAGTGGTTCTGTTCCACGGAAGAAGCCGAGAATGCCGGTTACAGAGCACCAAGGAATTAGCGTCAAGCAATCATAAAAAATGAAAGGGGAGATGTAATGCATTCGGAAAAGAAAGTACGTTTTGACGATAGTATGCTGGAGGAAATGAACGTAGAAACAACCATTTTTTCAGAAGAACACCCAGAATTGGGATTTGCCGTGCTCTCGGAGGAAAAGGACAGCATGTTTATAGTACGGGTATTCGAATTGGCACAGGATGAAGACGCTTTCTTTCCCATCCAGGATTTAGCCGCTTTCAGTTTCGGTACAAAAAGAGAGCTGAATGCTTTCGTCGACCGGCTGCCTGAACTGACTGGATTGGAGATGCTTTTGTTGTTGAATCCGATGCATCCGGTGGGAGAGCATCAGTAGAGTTTTTTGTATGAGAAACACAATAATAATTAGGAACCTATGAGAACTAATGTATTTCAGAAACTTCTGCAACAAGACATACAATTATGGGGGCTTATTGCCCCCGATCTAAATTCTTATTAAATAATTCCCAGTAAAATCGCATTACTAATTTATCTTTCACTTCATAAAGGCGAACTTCTTCTTTTCCTCTAATTTAATTAACACCACTAAATTTAAGCAAAGTATAGACTGCATCATTCTTAAGTAAATATTTGGTCGTCAATCAGGTTACAAATAGTTTGCACTATATAAATGAATTTTAAAGTTTACAATTTAGTACATAGCCTACGAACTATTGCCTGAGGATTCTTACTGATTAATGTAATAAAGGTTTGAACAACTATGCGTATTTCATATAATACACTGGGTGAATTCCAAAGATAAATTGCTAATAAGCCCCATCCTCATGGAAGTTAATCCTGCTATCTTATTCAGCCAATCTCCATAACAAACCAATGAAAAAACCAATAGAACAGAAGTGTTAAAGATTCTTTCACTTTCCTTACAAATTCTAAAGAAGATAGACTTTCATAATGTTCCTTATTGTATCTTCTATAAGGCTACTTGTCCGAAACATTGACTCTTCTAATGTCATAGGTTGATTCATAATACTAAAACAAGCATGAATCCCATAATCTTCTAGTTTTTCATATCCAGAAACTATACTACCTGAAACACAGATAACTGGAACAGAGTTATCTTTAGCCAATTGACCTACACCCATTGGTGCTTTTCCAAAACTCGTTTGTTCATCTGTTTTTCCTTCTCCCGTAATGACTAGATCAGCATTTTGCAATTCCTTTTCTAAATCGATCGCCTCCAGTACAACTTCAATTCCTGGACGTAATTTTCCCTGTAGAAACGCTAAAAGTCCTGCTCCTAAACCGCCTGCTGCCCCTGCTCCTGGGACGTCTATTATATTAATCGATAGTTGCTTTTTTAATACTTTAGCATAATGGTAAAGAGCAGAATCTAGTGTTTTGATAATTTCAGAGGTAGCTCCCTTTTGGGGGCCGTAAATTGCGGACGCTCCGTTAGACCCACATAAAGGATTCACTACATCACACGCTACCAGGATCTCTGTATGTAAAATCCGAGGATCCAGATTATCAGTTTCAACCTTGGATAAACAAATCAAATTTCCTCCACCGGGGGGTAATTCTTTCCCACTTTCATCTAAAAATTTGACTCCTAACGCAGTAGCCATACCAACTCCCCCATCATTAGTTGCACTACCACCAATCCCAAGAACTATTTTTGTGCACCCAAGGTCAAGAGCTTCCTTAATTAATTGTCCAGTTCCATAAGAGCTAGCTCTTAATGGATCCAAATTATCTTTTTTAATCAAAGGCAACCCAGACGCTTCTGCCATTTCAATAACAGCTGTTTTTTCGTCACCAAGTATTCCCCAAGTGGCATCTACATCATCCCCCAGTGGACCTTTTACTGTAGTCTTCAGGAAAGAACCTCCTGTTCCATGAACGAGAGCATGAACGGTACCTTCCCCTCCATCTCCCAGTGGCTTCATGGCAATATCAGCTTCAGGAACTACTTTTTCGATACCTTTTTTCATCGCTAAACAGACATCTGATGAAGATAAACTACCTTTGAATGAATCTGGAGCTAATACAACCTTCATATTTCCCACCCTTTTTGGTTAAAATGTATAAGTCACTTTTATTTTAGGTGAAATACTTCATTGTTTACCAAGTAATCAGGTAATTCACCGTTTAACCCCTTCATTAAATTATCAGCTGCTAAAGTAGCCATTTTTGTTCTTGTTGCTATACTGGCACTTCCGATGTGAGGAAGAGTAACGACGTTTGAAAGCCCAACTAAAGGATGATTAGAATCAATTGGCTCGTTTTCGAAAACATCTAGCCCCGCCCCCCAAATCCAGTTTTTTTCTAACGCTTGCTGTAATGCGCTCTCGTCAATAGTTCCTCCTCGAGAAGTATTAATTAAAATAGCCGTCTCTTTCATTTTTTTTAATTCTTCTTTGCCGATAAGATGATGGGTATTAGGTGTATATGGCGTTAACACACAAACAAAATCTGATTGTTTTAATAAATTATCTAACTCAACATATTCCACTTGTAAATCTTTCTCTAAGCCTCTTTTTCTAGTCCGATTATGATAAATCACTCTCATATTAAACCCTTGTGCTCTTTTAGCGACTGCCTGTCCAATTCTTCCTAAACCAACAATTCCAAGAGTAGATCCATAAATATCCTGCCCAGTTAACTGCATCGGAGACCAGGTTTTCCAAAGATCTTCCTTTAAATAATTAGAAGCCTCGATTAATCTTCGGGAAGTTGCCATCAACAACCCAAATGTTAAATCTGCTGTTGTTTCTGTCAACACACCAGGAGTATTGGTAACCATGATCTCTTTTTCCGATGCTGCATCCACATCGATATTGTTGTATCCAACTGCCATATTACTTACAATTTTTAACTTTGTTGCATGGTCTAATAACTCCTTGTCAATATTTTCAGTTAACAAACAAAATAACCCATCTATATTCTCCACTTTTTTCTTTAAAATATCATAAGGTACAGGAGTTTCTTGTTCTTGCCACATCTCAATGTCAAACTGTTGTTCCAAAATAATAAGCGCTTTTTCTGGTATTTTCCTTGTAATGTATATTTTAGGTCTCATTATTAACCTCCCATTTTAGTTATTTAGTAAGTTTGGAAGCCACAAAGAGATTTGTGGTAAGTAAGTTATTAACAAAATGCTCAAAATTAAAACAGCGTAAAAAGGCAACAATGGTTTTAACATTTGTTCTATTCGTATACCTGCAATTTGACTGGAAACAAACAGGTTAACTCCTATAGGCGGAGTAACCATACCCATCGCCAAATTGACAATCATAATAATCCCAAAATGGATAGGATCAACACCAAATGACATTGCAACTGGAGTTAATATCGGAGCCATTATCACAATAGCTGCTCCCGTTTCGATAAACATTCCGACAAATAATAAAATTAAGTTAACTAATAGGAGAAATACTATTGGACTTTCAGAAAATGCTAGAAACCAATCTGTCACACGAGTAGGCATCCTTTCCGAAGTCAGCACCCAGCCAAATAAGCCAGCATTCCCAATAATAAACATAATAATAGATGTAGAGATAACGGAATTTCTAAAGACTTCCATTAAATTACTTAGGTTCAAGGTTCGGTAAATAAAGATACCCAGTACAAGAGCATAACCAACGGCAATAGCTGCTGCTTCAGTTGGGGTAAATATACCTCCGTAAATACCCCCTAAAATAATAATTGGCATTAACAATGGCAAAATAGCTTTTCTGAAAGAAGTAAAAAATCCTTCGCGTTCTACTTCATCTTCTTTTGCAGTATCCTTTGTATTAAACCCCTTCACCTTCGTGACGACATAAACGGTAATCATAAGTAAAAAACCAATTATAATACCAGGCACTAAACCAGCCATGAATAAATCTCGAATGGATATGGAAACCCCAGCAGATATAGCAAAAATTATCAAGGGGATCGAAGGAGGTATGACTACACCGAGTTCCCCGGATACTGCTTGTATAGATGTGGCAGTACTTTTAGGAAATCCTCTTCTGACCATTGCTGGTATTAATATACTTCCTAAAGCCGCTACTGTAGCAGCACCCGAACCGGAAATAGCTGAAAAGAACATAGCTGTTAATACCGTTACCATTCCTAAGCCTCCGGTAATGTTACCGACGATTGAATTTGCAAAGTTAATAAGTCGTTGAGAGATTCCACCAAATTCCATCAAACTCCCGGCTAAAATAAAAAAGGGAATAGCCATCAGCGGAAAGGAATTCATGGCGGCAAAAATTCTCTGTATAGCTACTTCTAATGATATATCACCTAAAATCATGGAAAAGACTGATGCCAATCCCATTGAAAATGCAACAGGTACTCCTAAAAGCAACAGTACAAATAGACTAATGAACAATAGAGCTGTCATCTTTTTCCTCCTGTTCCGCCCCTACAATCAGTTCAATAAGAGAGACTACAGCATTAATCAAGGCAATAACGCCACCAACCGGGAGAGCTGCATAAAACCAGCTGACAGAAATTCCTAAAGCACCAGATTCTTGGTTAGCCAAGTTTCTCATAATGTCAAAACCATAAAGAATTAAAAACAAACAGAAAGCAATGTTAATGATTAAGATAATAATTGTTAATATTTTTTGGATTGTTTTAGGAACAAGAAAGTGTAAAGTTTCTACAGAGATAAGCCTACCTTTTCTTAAAGCAACTGCTGTCCCAAGTAATACAATCCAAATAATAGTATAACGAACCACTGCCTCCGACCAGCTTAGAGGATCTCCCAACACGTACCGCGCAAATACTTGGTATAAAGTAATTAATGAAACAATTCCAAATAATATAGCTAATATATTGAGAATCCATTTATTAAACACATCAGTAATAAAGGTTAATTTTCTCATATTCTCCCTCTTAAATTTAATATTTAGTGGTAGGAAGAAAAAAGGAATTCCATCCTTCCTTCTCCCTAGTTGTATTCATTACTCGCCAGCGTCTCTTATTTTGTTATAGAGGTCAGTTAAATGCGAGAATTCCTCTTCGATAATGCCGTCTAATTCGTTTTGAAACTCGATAATTTCTGGTTCAATGATTTTCATACCTTCATCTTGAAGCATTTCAGCATACTCTTCTTCACCAGTTGAAACTTCTTCTGCTGCAAACTCTTTAGCTGTGCCATTGGCAGCTTGCTGCAATACTTCCTGATGTTCTTCGGATAAAGAACTGAGTGTTTCATCGCTCATAACAACGGTAATAGGTTCCCTAATGTGTTTTGTTTCAATGAGAAAATCCTGCACTTCTTGAAACCGTGAATTATAAATTAAGGATAATGGGTTTTCTTGTCCATCAATGACACCTTGTTGAATAGAAGTAAATACTTCTCCAAAGTTCATTGGAGTAGGGGCCGCCCCCATTCTTTCAAACGACTTGTTAAACATTGGATTGTCGGGTACTCTAATACTCAATCCTTGCAAATCTTCAGGTGTTTCCACTGCTTGATTGGCTGTTAACCATCTAGCTCCTCTTGGCCAGTACGACAATACGTTATAACCTGAATCTTCTATAATAGTATCTGTGATTTCCTGTCCAACTTGACCGTTGTAGATAGTGTTTGCGTGCTCCTGGCTATCAAACATGAATGGAACAGTGAATATCTGTGCTGTATCAGAGGCACTAGTTAAAACTCCAGCCCCTCCTACCCATATATCTGCACTGCCAATTCTCAAACCTTCAAGTAATTCGGTATCATCTCCTAATGTTCCATCTTCATAGACTTCGATGGACAATTCTCCATTTGTTATCTCATCTACTTCATCAGCAAATTTTTGAACTGCTTCTGCGTGAAGTTCAGAACTTGGCCAAACATGTCCAAGCCTTAATTCTTGGATATCACCCTCACCAGAGGTGCCTTCGTTTTCCGCAGAAGAATCCTCACTATCACCACAACCAGCTAATAAAGTGGAAAGGACTAACAAGGACGCTAACAATAAACTTTTATTCATTTTACTTCCTCCCATTTTATAAATATTTAATATAGCTCACTTTTAGTTCAGTGAAAAATTCTTGATTGGTAGATCCGATGGAAAATGACCCATGGCCAGAATCTTTCCAACCCCCAAATGGAATATGAGGCTCACTTGCAGTTCCGTGATTGACATGAACCATACCTGCCTGCAGTTTATTAACGCTTTCATACGCATCTTGCAATTTATCAGTAAATACAGAAGCAGCTAATCCATAATCAACATCATTTGCAATTCTAAGAGCTTCTTCTTTACTATTAACCGATATAACACTTAAGACGGGACCAAATATCTCCTCCGTAGCTATTTTCATATCTTCTGTTACCTCTGAAAAAAGAGCAGGAGTAATATAATAACCATCAGCATAATCCCCTTCAGTCAATAATTCTCCTCCTGATAGCAATTCCGCTCCTTCCTGCTTTCCGGTTTCAATATAAGAAAGAGTCGTATTTAATTGCTCATTTGAAGTAAGAGGACCCATACCAACCCCTTCTTTCCAAGCAGGACCAATTTTAATATTTTCCATTTCATTAGTAAGAGCAGAAAGAAGGTCTTCTTTTTGTTCCTCCAATACAATTACTCGACTAATAGAAGTACATCTTTGGCCAGAACAAGCAAATGCTGCTCCTACAATTTCTTTTGCCGCAAACTTTAAATTATGATAATTGAGAATAATAGCCGGGTTTTTCCCTCCGAGCTCTAATTGAGTTTTTGCTAACTTCCTTGAAGCGATTTCATTAACGCCAATTCCTACTTGCGTCGAACCAGTGAAAGTAATTCCTTTAACAAATTTATGTTTGATTAAGGGCGTACCTACCTTGGATCCCTTTCCGGTAATATAATTTACTCCTCCATTTATTACGCCTGCTTCTGATAATATTTCCATTAGTCTAGCAGCGACCCAAGGAGTTTCAGATGCAGGTTTAAACACTACTGTACACCCATAAGCTAATGCAGGAATGATTTTTCTTATAGGAGTAATAAGCGGAAAATTCCAAGGAGCAATCGCCGCAACCACCCCAATTGGATGTCTTGTAGAAGAGCTAACAGCGTTATCTTTTTCACTTGGAAATGTGCTTCCATTAATCCGAAATGTCTCAGTTGCTGTGAATCTTGTTTCCTTTATGGATCTAGATACTTCACCCAGCGACTCTTCCAATGACTTTCCTTGTTCAGCAGAAAGCATAAAAGCGAGTTCTTCTTTATTTTCTTCTAGTAGGTTCGCTACTTTCAGTAAGATTTCTCCTCTTTCAGGAGAAGTCATGGCACTCCATTTTGGGAAAGCTTGATGAGCACTCTCTACTGCTTTATTCACCTCTGCTTCTCCTGAACTAGCAAAAGAGCCTAAAATCTCTTTATTCGCTGGATTAGTAACATTGAAGTGTTCTAAACTGGAAACCCATTCTCCATTAATGTAGTTACCATATGTTCTTCCTTTATTCTCTTTGATCCATTCAACCATATTAAGTGTAGACATTATATCCCATCCTTGCTTTTATTTATTTATACTTAAATTCACATAATTGCTCGGCAAATATTTTTTAAATCTTCAAGAGAAGGTTTACGAGGATTTACAGGTACATTTCCAGACTGCATTGCTTCTTCTGCTATAATATCTAAGTCTTCCTCTTGAACGCCGAAGTCTTGTAATTTATGCGTAATACCGACATCTTCTTTTAATCGTCTTACTGCAGTTACAGCCTTTTCAGCAGCTCCTCGTTTAGATAATAATTCTGTTTGCTCTCCAAAGATTTCAGCTATGATTACAAATTTATCTTCAGCACCAATCAAGTTATATTCCATCACTTCCGGTAGTAACATGGCATTCACTGTACCATGTGGAATATTAAAACGAGCTCCTAGTGGAATTGCTAAAGCATGAGCAAGTCCCAATCTAGTAACGTTAAATGCCATCGCGGCCATGGTACTTGCAAGAAGCATATTGTATCTGGCTTCTTTGTTTTCTCCCTGTACAACAGCTAAACGAAGATTTTCACTGACTAATCTCATTGATTGTTTAGCCATTCCTTCTGAAATTGGCTGAGTAGTTTTGTTAACAAATGATTCTAACGCATGCGTTAGAGCATCCATACCCGTTGCTGCCGTTATAGAAGGTGGCAAAGATAATGTAAGCTCGGGATCACATAAAGCGATATCCGGACAGTTATAATAAGAACCAATGCTGATTTTAACCTTATTCTCTTTATCAGAAAGCACAGAGAAAATAGTGAGTTCACTACCTGTTCCAGCTGTAGTGGGAATGGCTATGGTAGGGCAACTTGGATTGGGTACCTTATCTAACCCCACGTAATCTCTTACGCCTCCGTCATTATTCATTAATAATCCAATTGTTTTTGCAGTATCTAAGGAGCTTCCTCCCCCAACTCCAATAACAATATCACAGGATTCCTCTTTGGCAATTTCCAAACCTTTTTCAACGGATTGAACCTCAGGATCTGATTCAATTTCTGAAAAAACAATGTATGGAATATTCTTCTGTAAGGAATCTATTACCCTATCAACAATACCTGCCTTTACGACCCCTGGATCCGCTACAATAATAGCTTTTGAACCATTTAGATTATTCACTAATTCAGAAAGTTTTTCTATTGCGCCATTACCAAATTCAATAGCTGTGGGAATGGCATAACTAAAAGTAGACAATGCGCCCATACTTTATTCCTCCTATCTATTTTATAGAAGACGTTACTTTCTTAGAAACGAATTCTACACCATACTTTTGACTTAGATCTTTGAGTTCTTCTACTACGCTGTCCGGCAATTCAATTCCATATTTTTTTTGCTCTTCTGACTTCTTATATTCAATTTCCCCTGGTATAAGAATTTCTTTAACACCCTCTGCTTTTGGCTCTGATTTAATATCACGTATATATTGATCCATTCGCTGCTTAAATTCTTCAATAGGAATAAACTGTTTTATATCAATTACTATAAAAAAATGACCAACGTTTTGAGGCTGTCCCCAATTTTCATACATATTATTTATGTGTTTCCCAAAACCAGCACCAGTAAGTACACCGGAAAGAATATCAATCATCATAGAAATTGCATATCCTTTTGGCCCCCCCATTGGAAGTACTGATCCCTCCAGGGCTTCATTTGGATCCGTAGTAGGTTTCCCGTGTCTATCAACGGCCCATCCTAATGGAATCTCTTCATTTTTTTGACTAGCTACTATAATTTTCCCTCTTGCAACAACACTTGTAGCCATATCCAAGATAAATGGAATTTCTTTATCAGTTGGCACTCCGATGGATAAAGGGTTTGTACCAATAAATGGTCTTATTCCCCCAGTTGGAGGCATTGTTTGAGAAGCATTCGACATAACCAGCAAAATTTTATCCTGACTTATTGATTTTGCAGCATAGAAAGCACCGGTTCCAAAATGATTTGAGCCTTTCACTCCTACAATAGCAGCACCTTTTTTGTCTGATTTTTTTAAAGCTAAATTCAAGGCCTGTTTACCTACTACCGCTCCCAAATTATTATTTCCATCTATAAGGGTTGTTATTTCGTTATCATTAATAATCTCAATGCAAGATGACGGATCTACCATACCTTCTTCGATACGCTTTAGGTATATTGCTGTCCGAACAATCCCATGGGAATATACTCCTCTTAAGTCTGCTTCAATGAGAGCATCAGCTATTATTGAAGCGTTTTCATCATTAACCCCCCTTTTTTTAAACAATTTAATACAAAAATCCCGTAATTCTTTCCAATCATACCTTGAAAGGAGTGTCATGAAATTCACATCCTTTTTTTGCTAACGTCTCGTCGATCCAACTACGATCAATCGTTCCTTTTTCTATGTCGTTCATGATAATCTGCTCTTTTTCTTGTTGTTCCTCTACTAATTCGATCATTTCTTCTGCCCTCTCAAAAGGAATGGAGACAACACCGTCTTCATCCCCAATTAACAAATCTCCAGGGTTAATTACCAACCCTCCTATGCTGATTGGTACATTAACTTCTCCAGGTCCCTCTTTGTATGGACCTCTGTGGGTTACACCTTTTGCGTATATTGGGAAATCGTGTTTTCTAAAAGCTTCAATATCTCTAATACATCCATCTACTACCGCGCCAGCAATTCTTTTCTTTTGACACAGTCGCAACATTATTTCACCAAAAACTGCATTAGTGCTATCTCCACCTCCTTCTACTATAATTACATCTCCTGGCTCAGCCATATCAATAGCTTTATGGATCAATAAATTATCACCTGGTCTTGTTTTCACAGTCAATGCAGATCCTAATAACTTGCCTTCTTTATGATATGGTCGTAAATAATACGGAAAGCTATAAAGTCTATTCATATTGTCACTGATGTGGGGAGAAACAGCGTTTTCATATCTTTGAATAAGTTTTTTTGGAAGTCTTTCTTTTAACGGATAAATGTTTAGTTTTAAACTCATTTTATAAGTAATTCCTCCTTGTACAATTCGTTCATAATTTCTCTGACGCATGTCCGCAAGAGACTCTTTTAATCAGTTTCGGTTCTAATTCAACAGTGTTTGCCTGATTATGTTTTTTGTTTTCTATTAAATCAATTAGTTGCTCTGCTGCAAGCCCTCCCATTTCGTAAGCTGGTTGCGATACAGTTGTTAGAGGTGGGTTTAAATGCATTGACCAAACTGTTTCATCATATCCAATTACTGAAATGTCATCTGGAACTTTTAACCCTGACTCTTTAATTCCTTCTAAAATTTCTAACGTCATCATATTATTTGTAGATAGAATAGCATTAGGTGCCATATCTTCTTTTAGTAGTTTTTTTACTTGTTCTTTAGCAACTCCTTTTGTTTCCTCAATTTCATGAACATATGAATATTCAACTGGCTCATGGAAGTTCTTTATCGCCTTTTTGTATCCTTCAATTCTTTCTAGACGGGGACTAATATTATTGTATGGATAAACTAATATTGCTATTTTATTTCTTCCAATCTTTAATAGATGGTCAACTGCTAACTTCGCACCCTGAACATTGTTAATTGTTATTGTTTTTATGTTTAATCCTGGGATTTTACGATTGATACTAACAAACGGGTCGTTATTTTCAGCAATCTCTTTATATAATTCTTCATTTTTCATAGTGGGGTTCATGATGAGACCGTCTACCTGTCGAACTCGTAAACCCTTAATATGTTCAGCTTCTAATTTTGCATCTTCTTTCGAGTTACAAATCATTAAGTTGTAGTTTAATGATTGACATCTATCTTCTACACCATCAAGAACGCTACTCCAAAATGGGTTTTGCAAGTTTGATAACACGATACCAATGACGTTAGTCTTCATTTGCTTTAGCCCTTTGGCAATAGCATTCGGCCTATAATCAAGCTCCTTAATTATTTTTAAAACTTTCAGCTTAGTGTCTTCCGTAACGTATTGATAATTGCCGTTTATGATTCTTGAAACGGTAGTTTTTGACACACCAGCCGCTTTTGCCACATCTTCCATGGTAACTTTCAACTAAACCTTCTCCCCTCTGTTAGGAAGTAATTGTAATACTTGAAACCGATTTCTGAAATCGGTTTCTGAAATCGATTAACTATAATTTATCAAATGTAGTATTATAATTCAACCATAAATTTTGATTTTTTTATTTTATTTATAAATTGTTCATTTATAATGTAGCCGTATATGGAAAATAAAATAGAAGTGGAATCTATTATGTGCGGGGTAAAGATGCTTTTCTTGTTGAGTCCGTTGCCTCGGACGAAGGAGGGGAAGTAGAAATTTTAGTACAAAAAGGACGATAATCATTCTTGGGACATGTGAACTGATTCTATGTAATAGTTTTTGTGGTAAGAGATAGAAATGGAACACCTTACCACCTTTGTGTCCGTCATTTATCCATGGGTATTTCTTATACATACGTGCATTACCTTGCAATGCCAGAGCTGTGACTTCTACTTTATATGGCAATATGATAATGATACAGTCAAGGACATGCTATCAAGCACAAAGCGATTGAGGAATGTCTGAAAACCCTGAAAAACTGGGAAGATGAGATCGTTACTATCACCGTTTACGCTACACAAATGCGGTAGTTGAGGGCCGGCAAAACAAGATTAAAACTTTACAACGACTCCATTTTTTCACAAGAAACCCGAATGTCTATCAATAACGGATTCTTGTTGAATGTAATGAAGAATATATGATTCAGCATTCCGAAGTAACATGTCAACCATGGATTTTGATGTAAAGCCTAAAAATCATAGAAATATAATTTGGCCAAGGCTACCATATTAATTTTTGAAAATGATAGCCCTAATTATAATGATATCCTTACGATTTATATTGTGGCTTAATGAAGCAATCTTCTCTTGATTTTTAACTGATTCTAATATATAACAGAGTTCAGTCAATTAAAATGCTGATTTGAGGAATTCATATGGAAATTCGTCACTTAAAATCCTTAAAACAATTGTAGAACTAAAAGGATTTAATCGATCTGCAGCTCGCCTTGGTTATATAACTTCGCATATTAAAGCTATTGAGAATGAATTAGGGGTTCCGGTTTTTGAACGCATGGGAAATAAAAACATATTAACAGAAATCGGAAAGTCATTTTTGCAATATGCCATTGAAATGATAAATCTATATTCTCTATCTATTGAAGAAGTTAAATACTCAGGTATCCCAAAAGGTACACTTGTGATTGGTACCACAGAATCATTGGCTATCCACAAACTTCTTCCTTTTATTAATGAATATATAGAAAAATATCCTCTGGTAGATGTTAAACTAAAATCAGGGGATAGTGATAAGTTAAGAAGCTTATTACATTATGGTGAAGTAGATATGGCATTATTATCAGATTACGAAGAAAAGGAGTATGACAATTTATATATATCAAAAGTTTCTAATGACCACATGGTTTTTGTTACCTCAAATAACGATAAGATAACCCAAAAAACAATTCTTTTTACTCAAATAGGTTGTGGATTCCAGGCCGTATTTAATAAAAAACAACATCCCTGCGTATGGATTCATTTATTAATATGATTCATTCAAAGATATAATATAGTTCCGCACATACTAAGCCGCAAACTTCTACAAACCTTCTTCTATGGAAGTCTCTAGTTTGAATCCAACAGCTTTATGTAATGAATCTGTAGAAGCGTATGTTTCCAGTACCCCTCCTTCGGGAATTCCTCCAGGTTATTGTTCCCGATATTGAAAACTTAATTGGGGACAACTTCTGCAGGTAGTATTTCTATCAGTCGCTCAGGTTACATAAGTAGTCTGTAAGCGTCAAATAAGATACATATAGGAAACGGTGCTCATCCATGCGATAATTTTCTTAGAAAAACCATTCGAGAGGTTATGCGATGACCAACATCACAAAAGAATAGAATGGAAATCACACTGTGCTGTTACATTCTCTGATGGTCATAGAATCTTCCTTGATCTAGCCATCAATAATGTAGCCACTATTGTGCCCTGGATTCCCATGAGGAATGTGATTATAAAGGGATGTAGATATATAAGTTCTCGTTACATATATATTTTGTATAACGAGGCAGGAGTTTTGTTGTATCGGCAATTGTAGACTACTTCGTTATAAACCCCCCGGAATCCAGGTTGAGCTCCCATAACAGAATATTTAGTTTACCCATGTTGACATTTACTTTCTTTTACATCCTTGATAGATTGGTCGAGAATCGCCACCACCTTGTCCATTTCTTCTTTCGCAATAATAAGTGGCGGCGTGATCTCGATTACATTTCCATGAATACTGACTTAAAAGACGGGTAATTCAAGGCCGCATATACAGTAGCAACAGACTGCTATTTTTCATCAGCTGGTTGTATGGTTATGCGATTTTCTACCAATTCCATTCTAATAATCTATTCCTTTCCCTTGTACATCAACAATTAATTGCTTAATAACGACGACTTAATAAATCTCTTTCCCAATCGGTAACATGTCTTTTCGCTTTTGCAGCTTCAGTTCTTTTTACATTAATAAATTCTTTCCAAATTGGACCAAGAGCTTCTGCCATCGTTTCATTCCTTTCCAATTCGTCCATTGCTTCTTCTAATGAACCTGGGACAAGTTCAATATTTCGCTTTTTCATTTCTTCTAGACTAATTGTTCCTACATCAAAATCAATCGGTTTGCCCGGATCGATTTTATTTTTTATACCGTCTATTCCAGCAGCCACTAGAGAAGTTGCTAACATATATGGATTACATGTCCCATCAGCACCTCGGAACTCAAAACGGCTGCCACGTCTTTTTTCAGTTACCCGGACTAAAACAGAGCGGTTACCTATTCCGTAACTAACATGAGACGGAGCAAAAGAGCCTGGGTATAATCGTTTGTAAGAATTAATACTCGGTGCTCCGATGGCAACCAGTGAACGTGCATGTTTTGTTAATCCGCCAACAAAATGATAGGCTTCTTTAGTCATTCCGAGTGGGTTGGAATGATCCTCAAAAGTGTTTTTTCCATCCTTATCAAACATACTAATATGAACGTGTAATCCGCTTCCCGACAGATGGTCGAAAGGCTTCGGCATAAGCGTCCCTACAAGCCCTTTAACTAATGCAATTTGCTTAAATAATTGCATAAATGAAACTTGTTCATCTGCTGCTCTTACGGCTGGTGCATATTTTAAGTTTATTTCATATTGGCCCGGGCCGTATTCACTGGAGATTTTTTCGACTGTAATACCAGCAACTTCCATCGCATTTACGAAATCGTGCAGAAAGTTTTCATGTAATTGAATTCCTTCGATAGAAAAACAGTGTGATTCATCTGCTGTTGTAAGTCGCCCGTTTTCCTCTTTTAACAGATAGGCTTCTTGTTCAAATGCCATATTCATTTTTCCACCTAATAATTCTTCTGCATCATTAGTGACCCTCTTTAATGCTTGGCGTGGACACCCTGCCCATGGTTCACCGTTTTCATCTACTAAATCACAGTACATGCGGGCTGTATTTTGGCGATGAGGTAAGATTGCAAAAGTGGAAGGGTCAGGGATTCCGAAAAAGTCGCCACCTTCGACTCCATATGCCGGTTCTGGAATATACTCATCAAACGAGTTAAAACTCATCATGCCTCCAAAGAAGTTAAGCCCTTCTTCAAACAGACTGTCAAGTTGATCAACTCGTACAGTACGAATACGTGACAGTGCCGCATAATCCATATATCCAATATCCAGAAATTCAATATTATGCTCTTTGATCAGTTCTTTGACTTTTTCTTTTGTTAACATGTTTAGTCCCCCATTTTGTTGATCGCTTTTATTGCAATATATGCAAAAGTTGCTGCCCCTCTTAATAGGATCGTGTCATCAAATGAAAACTTAGGATGGTGAAGACTGTGCGCCTTTTCATCTCCTTTTTTAATACCTAACCGAAAGTAGCAACATGGGACAACTTGCGAGAAATCACCGAAGTCGTCTGCTCCAAGAGAAGGTTCCCCCAACTCAACAACCTTCTCATAACCCCACTGTTCACGGACAGATTCATTGACAATATTTGTTATTTCTTCGTCATTTGTGATTGGAGAGTGGCCCCACACATAGTCTACCTCTATATTTGCGTTATAATTATGTGCAATATTTTCTGCTAATCGTTTCACTTCTTTTTCAATCATTTCCCTGTATTCATTTGTAAGTGTACGCGTTGTACCTTCTAAAACTACTTCGTCCGCAATTACATTTCTTGCGGATCCACCATTAATTTTCCCGACATGGACAACAATAGGATCAAGTGGACTCGTCGTTTTAACAACGAGGTGCTGAAATGCTTGCATAATATATTGGGAAACAGCGATGGCATCCACTCCTTCGTATGGCCTAGCGCCATGCCCACTTTTCCCTTTAATCTTGATGGTAAAATCATCACATGAAGCTGTCATACTTCCACTTCTTATTCCTACCGTTCCAAAAGGGATATATGGCCAGAGATGCAAACCGACCATTGCATTCACTTTTGGATGTTCGAGAACCCCGAGGCGAATCATTTCTTTAGCTGCACCATCTTCTTCTTCACCTGGTTGAAAAACACATACTACTTTACCCTTGAAATGTTCTTTATTTTGATATAAGAGGCGTGCAGCACCAAGAAGAATTGTGGTGTGACCATCATGGCCACACGCATGCATAACACCTTCATTCTCAGATGAGAAAGGAAGTCCAGTTTGCTCTTTGATAGGGAGGGCATCAATATCTGCCCTTAACCCTATTGTAAAAGAGGAGGAAGACCCAGTTTCTTTTTCACCATCAATCCAGGCAACAATCCCTGTGTCACCTATTCGTTTGTGTGGCAACCCTATTTCTTTTAATTTTTGTTCAATGTAATTACTTGTTTCGAACTCTTTGAAGGAGAGTTCAGGATATTTATGTAAATGTCTTCGTATCGAAATAAGTTCTTCTTCTATTTCTTTCGAGTCATTTACAAGTTGCTGTCCTAACTCTTGTAATTTCATAACATTACTCCTTATATAAAATTTCATCTAATAAATTTATTTATATAGCCTAATTTATAACCTCTATGATGCTTCCCCGAAAAATGTTTGAATGGTTTCTTTAGAAGGCTTAGTAGTTAGCAAGCTTACAAGAGCTGTTAATATAAAGGAAAATGGTACTGCAAATAATATTGTAGCTTGTTGTAATACTTCTATCCCTAAGTAAATTTGATTAAGGAAGAGATAGCATAATAATCCCCCCACAATCCCTGCTAACGCACCATATTTATTAGCTCTTGGCCAAAATAATCCTAAAATCAAAGGTGCAATTAAAGATGATGCAGCACCACCTATTGAAAATGTTAGAATTACTTGTAAAGACTCGGGTGGATTTAATGCAAGTAATATAGTTAACATGCCTATAAGTACAGTGACTGTGATAGACATGCTCTTTATACGGTTACCTGAAGCTTGAGGATTAACAAATGCTTTATATATATTTACTACGATACTCCCACTTGCTAAAATAAATAAAGCAGCGATAGTGGATTGCCCAGCACCTGCTATTCCTGCTAAAACAAGACCAGCTAAAGAATCCGGTAAAATACCTTGCGCTAAAGTAGGGATGGCTGAATCAGCAACAGCTAAATCAGGTGAAAATATTCGGGCTGCCGCACCTCCAAATGTACTAATAAAAATAGTCCACATGCCTACAAATACTACTCCAATAATCATTGCACGTTTCATTGTTTTTGTGGAATTATACCCGAGAGCAGATTGGACCCCCCATGGTAAACCTATAAGGAGAATACTGTAAGTAAACCAGAGGGCTGCCATTTCTATTAGCGGAAAAGCTCCACCATAGGTAGGTGTTAGCAATTTTGGATCTATATCTTGTAATCCATGAAAAATCGGAGTGAGACCATTGTTATAACTAATATAACCGACGATAAGTATTAATGAAGCAACAGTCATAACGAACCCTTGTAAGATACCTACGACGCCAACTCCTTTTAACCCCCCAAGAGCAGTATAAAGTGTAATGATTACTCCAAAAGCTATGAGGGAGTATTCAAAAGGAATTCCAGTCATTGACTGTATCACCCTGGAGCCACCAATAAATTCAGCAACTGCACTTGATATTAAAGCAACTAATATTGCCAACACGAGAATCATTATTAATGGTTTCCAGTTTTCATATCGATGTCTAAATATATCTATATATGTTTCAGAATTCGTTCTACGTCCGACTATATTTATTTTCTTACCGAATATTCCTAATACAAATAAGGTCAGTGGTATTTGTCCCATTGCAAAAAGCACAATATAACCAGGTCCATATTGTGAACTCAGCCCCGGTGTTCCTACAAAAGTACCTGTACTCATTACGCCAGCTGCTACAAGTATTGCAAGAGCTATGGGGCCGAGGTTACGTCCACCTACAAAAAACTCCTCTGAAAAATTATCTGTTGATTTATTAGATAATTTCCTGCTAGTGTAAAAAGTAAGAAAAATCACAGCAATAAAGTAAGTGACAAAAACAGCTATTGTCATTTTAAACACCTCTCATATTTTAAGGTTAGGCTTTTGATACATCAATTACATTTTACTGATAGTTCATACGGGGATAATAAACTTAAATTTTTATACCCCAAGAAAATTAATAGCCTGCTCCTGTTTTAGTATTTTTATCATTTACTTTTAAATCCTCGTTTTTAACATCTGGTATTTCTGCATTATCAGTTAGACTACAGTCCTTTGTTTTCATTGAAAGTACAATAGCTATTAGTGGAAATACAATCCCAGCACCTACAAATGCCCAAAAGAACCATATTGGAAAACCTAGTATATAAGAATAATTATTTGGGTTTGATAAAGTACCAATGTATGCAAACGTAAAGACCCAAATAAATTCAAAAATTACTAGATACATAATTCTTAGACTCTCTTTTCTAGCCTGTTTAAATCTTGGATCCTCTTTAATACCATATTCCTTTAGAAGACTCATTTTATTCATTCCTTTTAAATGAAATTATAATTCAATATGCTTAATTATTAGTATGAAAATTC
This sequence comes from Virgibacillus oceani, assembly GCF_041521345.1. GTDB lineage: Bacteria > Bacillota > Bacilli > Bacillales > Amphibacillaceae > Virgibacillus_N > Virgibacillus_N oceani_A. The sequence goes on from NZ_JBGOHB010000008.1 coordinate 142,781, forward strand.
CCAATAAATTATTAAAAGGGGCACAATCATTAGTCTATTAACTCTATTGAAATGTGCCCTGATTTCAACAATAAAAATTGAACAAAATTTATAGGGTCTCGTATTTATTTTTATTTAAAGAATAAACTCCATACCATTGTAATACAGTTAAAATCAATACTTTTGTAACCTCAAAAATGGATTCAACATCTACATTTTCATCAGGACCGTGTAATCTTTCTCCAATTGGCCCGTAAATAACAGCGGGTATATTGTTTCCAGAATAAAATGCAGCATCGGATACCGCGACAAACCCACCAAAATTTGTTTTAACATTCAATTGACTTTGACTATCCTCAATAAATTTAACTAATTTATGATCAAGACTTGTGTTAACTGCAGGAAAATGTAAATCATAAAGTTCCCATTCTATCTTTGGAGGGTTAGCTTTCAACCATTCATCACTTTGACATACATTATGAATATGTTCTTCAAATTCTTTTCGAACATCTGAACTGTTCTCGGTAGGAAGGTATTTTAGATCAAAATCAATAATACAATGATCCGGTACCATTGCAGGGTTTGTAGTTGTAGCTGGATAACCATTATTTTCTCCGGCTCCTGCAAGCATTACTCCAGGACTAATCGTTGTAATACCAGGTGGCAGCAAATTATTAAATTTTTTCTTACTCCATTCCTTTTCTAAATTAGATACTCCATTTAGGATTACTTGAGATTTTTCAATCACATTTACCGCACTTTCATTGTAACCAGGGTAGATATGACTGTATCTGTATCCTGCATGGCCGGTAGAACCTTTAACAATAATTCTTACCCATTCCAATCCACCTTCTACTGGATTTATAATTCCATCCGTAGGTTCGGTAACAATTACTCCTTTCCCAGTATAACCCCTTTCAATTGCTGATTTGGTTCCCCCACCTCCTGCTTCTTCATCAGTAACTATGTGAAGTTGCAAGTCTGAATCTAACTCAATCCCCATATCTTTTAAAAACTTGGCTACCATAATATTACTAACCACTCCTGCTTTCATATCACAAGTACCTCTTCCATACATTTTTCCTGCATCTATCTCAGCTTTCCATGGATCATAGGACCAGCTAGATAAGTCACCTGATGGAACTATATCAATATGTCCATTCAATATTAAGGTGTTTTCTTCTTTTCCATTCCCCTTTAAAACTCCCACAAGGTTTGGTTGATTTTCATAAACATCCCATTTATCGGTGTCTAATCCAAGATTTTTTAAATAGTCTTCTAAAAAATCTTGAAGTTTATCAACCTCACTGTCCGATGGATTTTTCATGAATTTCGAATTAACACTTTTAAAATTCACTAACTTCTTTAATAAGTCTAATAAACTATCCTTGTTATCATTCATCCAGTTTTCAACAATCGTTTGCATATTATTTTGCATTATTATTTTTCCTCCTTGTTATATTTACTTTTTTCTCAAAGTTATCTAACAACGTAAATAAAAATGTCTTTGCTTCATTAAGATGGTCGAGTTGACCTAAAAAGTCTTTTGCTAGCTGCGTGTAAGGTCCAGGATGAATTTCATGTCCATGTAATGATACGATTTCATGTAATTTTTCTTCGCTAAATTCAGGATGAAACTGGAGACCTACTACGCGATCCTTGAATATATAGGCCTGGTTTTTGGTTGCGTCATTTTCAGCAAGTCGCACGATATCCTGTGATTTTTCAGGCAATTGAAATGTATCCCCATGATACTGAAAAAGTGTTAATTCTCTTTTTAATCCACTGAATAATGGAATATTCTCCACTTCTTTTAAGAATCTGATTGGCCACCAACCAATAACAGTTTGTTCGTGCGGGTATACTTTACCTCCAAGTACTTCAGCTATTAATTGAGAGCCGAGACAAATTCCAAGAATAGCCTTATTACTTTCTATTGCTTCCCTAATAAATTTTTTTTCATCTTTCAACCATGGATGTTCATCTTCTTCATAAGCCCCCACTATGCCACCGAGAATGATGAGTAAATCAAATTTGTCCATATTAGGGAATTGGTTATTTTCATAGACCTCTGTTGTGGTAACTATGTGGCCCTTCTCCACTGCCCAATTATTGATCATACCTAAATCTGCAATAGAATAGTTAATTAGTGCGTGAATTCTCATTTTTCTCCCCCCTTTTTAACTTACTTACATTCTTTTTAAAAACAGACAGGAAATAATCATCTTCTTACATCTTTAAGTAAAAAGGGAAGTCTAATAAGGTTTAATCTTATGCCCACTTTCTAGTGATTTCACCTTAACTTTCCTGTTTAGCGTATTTGCCACGCTGAGGGATCCGTGGATGAAACTGTTTTTTCAAAGATTGTCGATCGTTTCAGCAATTCTATTACTTTTGCTTCTAAATGAATGGAAAATTCTTTCTCTTATAATGGTCTATTAAGAAATCTCTTCGTTTCAGAACATATTGGAATATAGACGCTGCTCACGATCAGTGACATATTCATTAAATTTGTTCCATTCATTTCTTTTTACTTTAATAAACTCCATCCATATATCACGTCCGATAGTATCTGCTAAAATAGTATCTTCTGCAAAATTTTGTAACGCTTCTTCTAATGATCTTGGAACCCAACTGATTCCTTTTTCTTTTAATTGAAACTCATCCATTTGACTGACATCTTTATTGATTGGTTCGCCTGGATCAATTTTATTTTGAATTCCGTCTAATCCTGCTGCAAGGATACAAGTCGTTAATAGATAAGGGTTACATGTGCCATCCGCCCCTCTGAATTCAAATCTTCTATCTCTTCTTTTTTCCGGTATACGTACGAGTACAGATCTGTTAGCAGATCCATAACAAACATGTGCTGGTGCCCAAGAACCTGGCTGCATTCTTTTATACGAGTTGTAGCTCGGTGCTCCAACAGCAACAAGTGATTTACCATGTTTTAACAAACCACCTATAAAATAATAAGCCTCTTGCGACAGATCCAAAGCTTTTGGATCTGTCAGATCTTCAAATAGATTCTCCCCTTCTTCATTGTATAAGCTAATATGAACATGCAAACCGCTTCCAGCTAGATGTTGAAAAGGTTTTGGCATGAGCGTCCCGATCATGTCATGATTGCGAGCAATTTGTTTAAATACATGCATAAATGTCACTTGATCATCGGTAGCTTTAAGAACATCTGTATACCGTAAATTTACTTCTACCTGTCCTGGTCCGTATTCACTTGAAATTTGTTCGGTTTTAACATTCATACTGTCCATTGCATTGACAAAATCACGGATAAAATCTTCTTGTATATCTATCCCCGTAGTTGAAAAACAATGGCTATTATCTGCAGATATTAATTTCCCATCTTTTTCTTTAAGTAAATAAGCTTCTTGTTCATATGCCATATGGAGCCTTCCGTTTAATAACACTTCCAATTTTTCGAGTAATTTTTTCAGCGCAAACCGTGGACATCCTTCCCAAGGGTTTCCGTTTATATCAACCAAATCACATAACATTCTTGCTGTATTTTTCCTATGGGGAAGAATTGCAAATGTAGTTGGATCAGGAAGCGCAAAGAAATCTCCATCTTCTGCACCGTACATTGGATCAGGAATATACTCATCAAATACATCAAAGCTCATTATCGCTGTACTGAAATTTACGCCCTTTTCCATTGCAGATCTAAGGTTGTCACGACGGATCGTTCTCCCTCGTGTTATACCAGAATAATCTAAAAACTCTATTCGAATAAATTCAATATCATATTTTTCAACAAGTTGTAACACATCTTCTTGCATTGTAATAGTCTGCACGTTATTTTCGTCCTTTCAATCCAAATGATTTTTGTATACGGTTTCAAAATTACGGTGAAGAACCATTTCCCCGATCATTTGAGCTGTCTCCGTATTCATATAATCTTTACCTATCCATTCATTTAACACTTCTTCAAAGCATTCCTTAAATAACAATACTCCTAACCAATTCATTTCTGGAACAGTAAAAGCATCAGAACCGTACATTACTTTATTGAATGGTGCAAATTCAAAGACTTGAGAAATAATTCTCTTTACACCGTGACCGATGAACGGATTTTGAAGACTAATATCCATGTAGACATTTGGAAGCACACTTGTAATAAATGCAGCTTCATCCATCCAAGGGTATCCCCCGTGAACGAGATGTACTTTCGTATTTTCATATTTTGAACTTCGGAGCATATCAATCATCAGGCTGGGATTAGCTTTTGATAATATAACTTCTCCATCACCGACACCGGTATGAATATGCATGACTTTTCTTGTTTCATTACATTCTTCCATTGCGATATGAAGACAGTAATCTCGTAATGCTTTTACTATAGGACGCTTATGAGTAAGAAATTCCTCATATTCCCTAAAAGCGATATCTTTATCCATTTCACCTATTTCTAAACCACTTCTATAGGCAATAATTGATTTAAGTCCGATTATATGGTCTTTTTGTAATTCATTTCTTAAAGCATCACGATACTTTTCAATAAATTCTTCGAAAGTATCACATTCTTCTCGTAAAGAGTCCATTAACGGTTCAATTCGGTATATTTCCCATGTAGGAATTCCTACCGTACGATTGAAGTCTTTCCTCGGAATCCGTGGAGTAGGATACCCGTAGTCAACAATAAGTCCTTCCAAGTTTACATCTTGGAATAAAGATTTAGTATAAGATGGAAAGTCTTTCGCAAGTTCATTTCTTTTTTTAACGACTGCTTCCACAGTGGGGGCACTTGAAACAAATTTTGCGAGCCTTTGAATTGTAATTTGCATATACATATTCATTCCAGGATAAAGGTTATCTGTAACTTTTTCCTCGCTAAACATATTTGGTAAAACAGATAAGGATAGTTGCTCTAATAATTCCACTTCCGTTAAAAATTTATTGTCTTCTCGAAAAGGATGACAATGAATATCGATTGCCTTTGTATTTTTTAGTGATACACTCAACTTTTTTCCTCCTTATATAGATTTGCTATTATTAAGATGCAATTCTTATGCCAAACATTAAAGAAGCAGTATCATTCAAAAAAGTAACGATATCAGACAAAAATACCGAAAAATATTTTTCTAAGGCAAAAAAAATTTCGGAAAATTGTTTTCCTTATGTTACAATTGTTTAAAAGATGTAGAATTTTTAAAAGGAGGAGTAGAGATGGATAATATTTATTTAAAAGATGTATGGAATAACCTTTTTGAATGTATAATCATTACAGACGCAAAAGGAGAAATATTGCAATTGAATCGCCCTGCTATGCGCCTTTTTTCTCTTAATGATTTTAATTTTTATCAAACATCTGTATTTGAATTAATTCCTCCAAACTTGAAAAAATACTTTAACGGAGCAAAAGAGTCAACTGGTATTCCTGTTGACTTTGGAACAGAGGAGTTGCTGTTGACCATAAAGCCGGAAAAAGGTGTATTTCTGTTAATCTTTAAAAATATGACGAAGATCCATCGTGGAAAATATAAATTAGATAGTTTAAAAGAAAAAATGACAACATTTGATATGTTATTGGATCAGTTGGAAGTAGGAATTTGTGTCATTAATGAAGAGCAAAAACTTCTGTTTTACAATAAAAAAATGGGAGAAATAAACACGCGTGAACCGGCAACTATTAAAAACAGACAACTTTTTGACGCTTTTCCTCAACTAGAGGAAGAAAACAGTAAACTTTTGAAATCATTGAAATTAGGGAGAAATTTAAATCACCGTGAGACACATTTTTCGACAAATGGAAAAGAAATTACAATATTATCGAACACTTTTCCATTAGTAGTCGGAAAACGAAGGATTGGAGCAGTTGAAGTATTAAAGGATATCACGAAAGAAAAAGAGTTAGAACAAGCGATTAGACAATTCCAAAATGACCGACTAACATATGATAAATCGATGGATAAAGGTGATCCTACTAATAATACACGCTTTAAATTTGAGAATATTATTTTCCAAAGCAGAGAAATGGGTAGAATAGTAGAAATTGCAAAAAGATCTGCGAGATCTTCATCCAATATTCTTTTGACAGGGGAAACAGGAACAGGCAAAGAACTATTTGCCCAAAGTATTCATAATGTAAGCCCACGCAAAAGAAAAAAATTCATCGCACAAAATTGTGCCGCCTTACCTGAGAGCTTGTTGGAGGGATTATTATTTGGTACGACTGCAGGGAGCTTTACCGGTGCATTAGAAAAAGCTGGTATTTTTGAGCAAGCTCATGGAGGCACATTATTACTTGATGAAATTAATTCAATGAGTATTAATTTACAAGTAAAACTTCTTCGCGTCATTCAAGAAAAGAAAGTGATGAGATTGGGTTCCTCAAAAGAAAAAGCGGTAGATGTTCGAATCATAACAACATTAAATGAAGATCCGGAAGAGGCGATTAAAAATGGAAGATTACGAGAAGATTTATATTACCGTTTAAGTGTCGTCCACCTTTACATTCAACCTTTACGAAAAAGAAAAATTGATATTCAAAATCTGATTGATTATTTTATAAAAAAACATACAAAGTCTATGGGGATTCAAGTAGATAGAGTCGATGATCAAGTGATGAATTTTTTTCTCAATTATACTTGGCCGGGAAATGTAAGACAATTGGAGCATGCGATTGAAGGAGCGTTAAATTTAATCCAAGATGAAAAGCTAATTACTTTCGATCATTTATCGTTACCATTTCAGGAATTAATTTTGAATGAAGTAAAAGAAGAAGAGCCAGAAGGGAAAGAAATTAATATCCATTCAGGTACGTTGAATGAACAACTGGAAACATTGGAACAACATTTAATTAAAAAGGCACTAGAGGAGTTTCAAGGGAATGTAACAAATGCGAGTGAAAGGTTAGGTATTTCCAGACAAAATTTAAACTATAAATTAAAGAAGTTCCAAATTCCAATAGCTTTATATAAATAACATCACTAGCATTGCATTAATTAAAACTAAAAATTAGGAATGGGCAAAATTTTCGTTAATTTACTGTTATCCAAAGAAAAAGTCCTTTATAATGGATATAGTCAGGTGGTAACCCGTCCAAATCCACTAA
>NZ_JBGOHB010000080.1:0-471 GCF_041521345.1 Virgibacillus oceani
ATCCGGACCGCTTGAGGAGCCTGTCTCAATCGGCGAACTCTGGAGCTCGCTACCTGGCGTCTGCGACCTACTCGAAGGGGAGCAATGGCCTCAACCGCTCGTCGTCAATCCCGACGACACCGACATGGCTAGCAACCTCTTCGACTTCACGCATCTACGCGCAGACGTCGGGGGAGTCCGGGGCGAGGCCGCGGAATCGGTGACGACGGAGCTGTCGCGGTATGTCGGTGCGGCGGGCGCGACGATCCTCTGGTCTTCACGCTCGCGCGCGACTGTCGCATGGCCGAACGAGTCGGCCGATGTCCCTGGATGGCGGGCGACGCTGGAGCGCGTGGCGCCGACCGACCCGCTTACCGGCCAACGCTGGATGCGGCCGAGGGTCGGGGGCTCGACTCTGAGCCCACTAATGACCTGGTGGGCGCTGCTGTTCGGGCTCTCCATGCTGGCGCGCTATGAGCCCGGTGTCTGGGT
>NZ_JBGOHB010000081.1:0-464 GCF_041521345.1 Virgibacillus oceani
CCATTGAATTTTTAATCTATGGACTGCGCAAAAAAATTGGTCAAAAACGGATTAAAAACATCCGTGGTTTGGGCTGGTATATCAGCGCCGAATCCCAAGACTAACAAAAAGCGATAGAAAAAAGGCTCAAAAATATCCAGACAATGACCGCCAAGTACCCACGAAAATGACCATGGCTAACCCTACAAAAACCGCCCTACCCTTGCAAAAATCGTTGCAAAAATCACTACAAAAACAGTTGCTGGTCTGGATCCTTGGCACGTTACTATCGATTGGCATTTTGGTACAAATTGCGGTATTTTGTTATACCTATCAAGAGTTTAACACCTCACAGGAAACCAATCTTAGCTATCTTGCTGAGCTGGTTAGCTCGCGCGCGGCCCTGCGACCCCCTCCCCGTAACCTGAAGCCTAATAGGCGTCTATCAAACCCAGATAACGATTTTGCACCGCATGACTTACCAC
>NZ_JBGOHB010000082.1:0-449 GCF_041521345.1 Virgibacillus oceani
AAATGAATACTTCTATTTCGTTTAGAAATTCATTTTCATGGTAGTTGGTGGCGATGCGTAGCATAGCCATGGTTGTTTCAGTGGGGGATGAAAAGAAAACCCCCACTGAATGAAGTTTCACTTTATATTTTTATCACCAATCTTTTTTTAAAACTGTTCTTTTAAAGCTGTGATAGAGCCAATTATCAATTAACAATCATGCTTATTACCTAATTCACAATTGGTACTAATTCATCAACCTGAAATAAGTCGAGATTTATCGCAGTGTAACTGGCTGTATGACTCCCACTTCAAGCATGAAGGAAACATGAAAATGCTAAGTGGGAGATCCAACAGCCAGTAACGGCCCGATTCGTTCAACTAACATTTGTATGAAAACACTTATGAAAATTGCTCTAAAAAGACAACAGGAAAGCAGCTCTCTCAAATTTGATTTTTTGAGAAAATAA
>NZ_JBGOHB010000083.1:0-449 GCF_041521345.1 Virgibacillus oceani
GTGCCCTAAAACCCAATTCTATTGCCCTAAGACTTGGGTTTTATCTTTTTTGGTATTTATCAATTATAATCTAGCATAGTCTAGCTACCTTGTTTTTTGCTTGTTTTGACTACTTAAATGTAAATTCTGCAAGGCTTGTGACGGTATTTATTTTCACGGACATCCAATGGTCGCTGTTAAATAGTCGCTGTTAATCGTCACTGTCACCAAATAGTCTAAGTTTTTTAAAATAATCTTTGCTAAAATATCCGCAATTTTTAATCAAAGCTGACGGACAATGACGATGAACCAGTCTGAAATTCTTGAAGACTCACCTAAACAAGCCCCTAATAAATTTGCCCATCCAACTAATAATAGCCAATTTTTGATTGCGCCTTCGATTTTGTCGGCAGATTTTGCCCGTCTGGGCGAGGAGGTCGAGAAGGTTATTGTCGCAGGTGCGGATGTGG
>NZ_JBGOHB010000084.1:0-441 GCF_041521345.1 Virgibacillus oceani
CTTCCCAAACACGCCAGGTTTCAGTGTGGTGATCCCCAAGCAGCACTACGGCAGTTATGCGTTCGCGCAGTCGGATTCGGTGCTGGCTGATCTGGCTGTGGCGGCCAAAAAGACTGCGTTGCAGATTGACCGGGCGTTTCCCGATGTGGCGCGCACGGGGATGATTCTGGCAGGGTATGGCGTGGATCATCTGCATGCGAAGCTGTTTCCCATGCACGGAACGGGGCAGGACAGTGCGTTCAAACCTCGCAGCTCGAAGGTGGATAAGTACTTTGAGACGTATGAGGGGTATATATCGTCTCACGATTCGGTACGGGCTGATGATCAGGGGCTGGCTGAACTCGCTGCGCATATCAGGTCATTTAGCTAACCTTTTGGAGGGCTCATGCAGCAGTCATTGGGCATTCTTTTGCGGGGCGTGGATCTTGCGGTACTCATTGG
>NZ_JBGOHB010000085.1:0-440 GCF_041521345.1 Virgibacillus oceani
GGTAGCCGTATCGGAAGGTGCGGCTGGATCACCTCCTTTCTAAGGAAGATATAATGGAACGCCAGAGGCACTTACGTGCCTCTCGGTAAGGCATACTGTGTTGTTTGGTTCAGTTTTGAGAGAGCAATTTCTCATAATTTAAAATAGATGGGCCTGTAGCTCAGCTGGTTAGAGCGCACGCCTGATAAGCGTGAGGTCGGTGGTTCAAGTCCACTCAGGCCCACCATCTATTTCATTTGGGGCCTTAGCTCAGCTGGGAGAGCGCCTGCCTTGCACGCAGGAGGTCAGCGGTTCGATCCCGCTAGGCTCCATTTTTGTACCTTGAAAACTAAATAAGAGTAACAACGACATCAATAACATTTGATTGTAAGCGAAGGCTAATTTTATTAGTGACGCTTATTCATTGTAAAGCTTAGTTAAGTGAATAAGGGCGCACGGTG
>NZ_JBGOHB010000086.1:0-405 GCF_041521345.1 Virgibacillus oceani
GAAAGGGCTCTCACGCACCAAGGAGTTTCGACCTTCCTCATCCAGCCGTAGCATCAGTATCGCCAACCAATAACTATTTTCATTCTCCGTGGTGTATAGCTTTTTTGTGATACATGGTTGACTGCGGGAGAAAAGGCATCGGTGAGACCCCGGAGTGCGACAAATGAAGGCCGACTAAAACCGCCCTTTACGGGCAACGTCGGCATACCCCTTGTCGGGGCAAGGAGGCTCACCAGCCGCCCGCGGAAATGCGTAGTATATTTCCGGAGCGGTTTTTAAGGTAAGCGTAAAATAGTCCACACCTGTTTTTCAGATGTGGACTACTGTTATAATTTATTTAGATTTATTAGGAACGCGGCATTCATCAGGGAGTGTAGCGGACCACGGCAGAAGTCGAGTCAACTG
>NZ_JBGOHB010000087.1:0-392 GCF_041521345.1 Virgibacillus oceani
GTTTCATTGCTTGGTACTTCTACTAGCTCATATCCGTCAATATCTTTCGGTTGAGCTTCATAAGGATCCCCAATGTTTCCAGTAAGCTGTTCTGGGTCTGCAATAGGATTTCCATTTTCATCTACATATTCTACATCTACAGGTGCCCCTGGTGTAGGCTCCACAACTGGTGTATATACATAAGTTACGGTTTGTGGTTCTTCACCAAATTCACCAGTTTCATTGCTTGGTACTTCTACTAGCTCATATCCGTCAATATCTTTCAGTTGAGCTTCATAAGGATCCCCAATGTTTCCAGTAAGCTGTTCTGGGTCTGCAATAGGATTTCCATTTTCATCTACATATTCTACATCTACAGGTGCCCCCGGTGTAGGCTCCACAACAGGCGCATA
>NZ_JBGOHB010000088.1:0-389 GCF_041521345.1 Virgibacillus oceani
TCATACCGCGCTTCCCATTCTATTCTTTTGTCTTTTAGAGTCATCGCATAACCTCCTGAATTCATTTCTAAGAAGATTATCGCATGGATGACTTTCTGATTCTATGTGTGTTTTATTTGACGCTTACGTTATTATTGCTTGATTATCCCCCTCTTGAATGCGTTTAATGAGCTCACGATCTTCCATTTGTATCCCCCAATTCCTCTCTTCCCCATTATAGACGGAAAAATGATAAAAAGGATGCGGTAATATTTTAAGATATTGTTTTTTTAGGATTTATGAATATGCAAGACATTTTTACACCAACAAAAAAAGCCTTTGCGGACAAAGACTTTAATTTCTATGAATATAGTTTTGGTTTTGTTGCATTTTTTAATTTACGCAGATAG
>NZ_JBGOHB010000009.1:0-138219 GCF_041521345.1 Virgibacillus oceani
GTTAGAATGGTTTTGAGTCATCGTGAATTACCTCCGTATGGTTTGTGTTTTTGTCAACCTTAATTATACGTGGTTTCACGATGGCTTTCTATTTATTTAGCTGTTGCATTTCATTTTACAATGAACCAATACAAAATTTTGAAAAAGAAAGGCCGTGTTGCATATGAAAGTATCTTTAATCGTTGCCAAGGATGAAAATAGTGTAATTGGCAAGAACAATGATATCCCTTGGCGTATTCCAAACGATTGGGATTATGTTAAAAATACAACAAAAGGTCATCCAATCATATTGGGTAGAAAAAATCTCGAATCCATAGGAAGGGCATTGCCTCATAGAAGGAATATCGTTCTAACTAGAGATAGGAGCTTTAGCTTTAAAGATTGTGAGATTGCCAACTCCATCGAAGAAGTATTTAAGCTGTGCAAAAATGAAGAGGAAATATTCATTTTCGGGGGCGAACAGGTCTATAAATTGTTCATGCCCTATGTAGAGAAAATGCATATTACGAAAATTCATCATGAATTTGAGGGAGATACGTATTTTCCTGAAGTAAATGACGATGATTGGAAAGAAGTATCAGTTGAAAAAGGAATGAAGAATGAGGAAAACCCTTATGATTATTATTTCCATGTTTATGAAAGGAAATAAATTAATGACAGAAGAAGTCCCAGGGGGCAGAGTTACGATGGAAAAGAAAAAAGCACTTGTCATTGCCATAGCCGGAGTTTCAGGTGCAGGGAAAACAACAATCACAAAACAGTTAAATAACAGATTACATAATTCTAAAGCATTATTTTTTGATGACTACGATTTTGAGGGGCCCGACATCGTTGATTGGGTTGACAAGGGAGCAAATTATGACCTTTGGAACTTAACTCCATTAATTCGGGACCTGGAAAAATTGAATCATGAACCATTGGATTATAATGTCATTGATTTTCCGTTTGCTTATAAGCATTCTAGAACAAGTAAATTCATTGATTTTGCCGTCTTTATTGATACGCCATTGGATATTGCCATGGTGCACCGAATGATGAGAGATTTTAAGCATAGCTCCAGTAAAGATATCCTTGCAGATATGGAAAATTACATCTCACAAGGAAGGCGCGGATATCTTGAGATGCTTAAAACGATTAAGCCAAATTCGGACTTGATTGTCGACGGAACTTTATCAGTCTCTGAGGTTACTGATAGGATTTATGAAAGGATATTAAGGCCGTGAAAAAAGGAGCAAAGTTTTAATTTAGATGCAAAGGTGGTGTTTTTTCTGATAGGAAACATAGGAGGAATACTTGGGATAATAATTTCAATTCTCATTTTCACCTTATTAATAATTGGGCTGTTGATTAGTAGAAAACATGCATTTAAAGCAGGCGTTTATTTTTTTGCTTTACTGATCATTCATAAACTCTATTCCTATGCAGCGCCGCGCTTCATAGAAAGTTATGTAGACAGGGTGGTATCCGAAAATATAGAATTATGGTTTGACATGACTATTGCACAACTGGTTGCCTGGTTTTCATTGGTCCCAAAAACGATTGAACTGGCTGCATTTATCTTTTTAGTTACTGGTTTATATCAGCTTAAATTTTATCGTAAACCTTCATAGTAAAAATTAATGAGTTCATTATCTGCAGAGAAGGAAAATTAAGATATGTTGTAAAGGCGGTAGAATGGTGAAAAGATTAGTGGTTATAACAGTTGGCAAAATACATAGCAGGAAAACAACATTTGTCCAAGCTTTAGAAAAAGAACTGGACAACGCACGCTTAAAAAGAATGAGGATGCCGATTGAGTATTGAGAGAATTGTTCGGATTGCTGAATCTATATAAGTTTTTATAATACAGTTCACATAAAGGGGTGTTGATGTCTATGAAACAGTGGTCTGGTTCTGCGGGAGTATGTGTGAATGAAAATGCTGAATTACTAATGATTCTACAGGGAAAACCCGAAGAGAAGAAAAAATGGTCTATTCCTTCTGGTGGAAGAGAAAAGGGAGAAACGTTTGAGGAATGCTGTATTAGAGAGGTAGAGGAAGAAACAGGATACATAGTTAAAGTTGTTGAAAAGATCAAATTGAAAAGAGCGCGTTATGACTATTGGAATACAGTAGCTGAAGTGCATTATTTCCTTGTGCAAATCGTTGGTGGGAATAGAAATTTTCAAGACCCGGATCAACTTATATATGATATTGCCTGGAAAACCATAAACGAAATAAAAACTATAGATTTATCTTTTCCAGAAGATAGGGAACTTCTTATTGATTACATAACGAAAAACTTTGCAAAAACGTAGATGGAGAAAAAAGTGAATTTTAATAGCACCAGCTTATTCAAAGCCGATGCGGAGCAGGCTTTTTTATCCCAAATGGAACTAATTAAAGAATACATTCCGGAGGCTGATATTCAACACGTCGGCAGTACAGCCATTCCAAACAGCTTAACAAAAGGAGATTTGGATATACAGGTTCGGGTTACTGCTGAACAATTTCCAGAAGCGGTTAAGGCACTTTCATTATTATATGAAATCAACGAAGGCAGTATCAAAACAGAGGCGTTCCCGGGCACTTAAAGATGACTCTATGAGTCCTCTTTTGGGGGTGCAACTGACTGTAATGAATTCTGAATTTGATTTCTTTTGGTAGTTCCGTGATGTTCTATTGCAGAATGATCAATACAGGCTGGAGTATGATGAGTTAAAAAGGACATGGCAAGGAAAAGGAATGGAATATTATAGGGAAGCCAAAGATGCTTTTATTTATAAAATTATGCACAGTCCTCAATTCCAAAAGCTTGATCATACAAGGGGTGGTAAGAATGGAGTATAAAATATGGGATAATCTTCTTTAAAAACTTGATATTTTAAAGAAGTAAAAGATATCAAAAAATGCTTGTAACATGAAAAGAAGTCAAATATTAATATTCTCTATACTTCCAGCGATCAGCCTCCTTCTACAGTATTGAACCATGGTATACATCCTAAGAAATCTATTTTTCATCCCAGACATAATGTTGTCAGGGTACTTCTGTATAATGACTTATATAATGTTATCTTTACAGGAGTGGTTAATATGATTGAAAATCAATTTATTAAACTTGTTGGCTTAAAGGAAAATAACTTAAAAAATGTTTCGCTAACTATTCCAAAAAGGAAGATCACTGTATTTACGGGCGTTTCTGGTTCTGGAAAATCATCAGTCATTTTCGACACAATAAGTAAGGAAGCCCAACGCCAGTTGAATCAGACTTTTACGACGTATATTCAAAATCGGTTACCATCATACAGTCAACCAGACGCATTATCCATCGAGAATCTTTCCCCCGCCGTGATGATTGATCAACGACGATTAGGAGGAAATATACGTTCAACACTTGGTACAGTCACAGATATTTACGCCTTATTGCGATTATTATTTTCCCGTATTGGAAAGCCCTTTATTGGCGAATCTGATGTTTTTTCCTTCAACAATCCGAAAGGGATGTGTTCAAAGTGTCAGGGAATTGGTCGAAAGGTTGAGCCTGATATAGAGAAACTAATCGATAAAACAAAATCATTAAATGAAGGAGCAATTTTGTTTTCCACATTCTCCGCGGGGACTTGGTATTGGCAGAAACATTTAATCTCAGGCATATTCAATACGGATAAAAAGTTAATGGATTACACGGATGCAGAGTGGCAAACGTTGCTGCATGGAAAAGACAAGAAAATCGTATTACCCTTAAAAAACGAACCCGTCAAGTATTTTGAAGGCGTTGCAGACAGGTTTAGACGCATGTACTTGAAAAAAGAGATCAATCAATTATCGAATAATGTGAAGAATTTTATCACTATAACACATTGCACAGCTTGTAATGGAACTCGGTTAAGCCAAGAGGTATTAAATTGCAAAATAGATGGTGATAACATTGCTCAGTTCGCTGCTATGGAAGCAGGAGAATTGATAAAGGTAATTGAAACAATACATGCTCCAATCGCAAAACCGATCATTTCCAACATTTTAAATCGATTACATCATCTCGTGGATATGGGGCTTTATTATCTTACGCTGAACCGAGAAACATCAACCTTGTCTGGAGGAGAATCACAGCGTGTGAAAATGATAAGGCATCTTAATAGTAGTTTAACGGATATGATGTATATTTTTGATGAACCGAGTATTGGACTGCATCCCCATGATGTACACAGCCTTAATCGGATGCTCCAAAAACTTCGGGACAAAGGAAACACTGTTATAGTAGTTGAGCATGACAAGGATGTTATTAAAATTGGTGATCATATAGTCGATATTGGACCAGGTGCAGGTACAAATGGCGGAGAAATTGTCTATGAAGGTAATCTTCGGGGGTTATACGACGCTGATACTCTAACTGGAAAATATATGAGGGCGAAACAATCATTAAAAAAAGAACTTCGTAAATATAACGGATATCTTTCCATTGTCGATGCCTCAAAACACAACCTGAAAAATGTTACAGTTCATATTCCTTGTGGTGTTCACACTGTAATTACTGGTGTAGCCGGTTCGGGGAAAAGTACAATGATTTTTGAGGCGTTTTTAGAACAGCATCCAGAAGCCATTGTTATCGACCAAAAGTCAGTGAGTACCTCGATTCGGTCAACGCCAGCGACATATACAGGCATTATGGATGCAATCCGAGATTCCTTTGCCTCTGCCAATAATGTAAGTAAATCACTTTTTAGTTTTAACTCAAAAGGTGCTTGCCCGGAATGCCAGGGGAACGGATTTATTAATACAGATCTTGCATTTCTTGAGCGTATTAGAACGACTTGTGAAACATGTAATGGGAAGCGGTTCAAAGATGAAGTGCTACAGTATAAGCTAGATGGGAAATCTATTTCAGATGTATTAGACTTGTCAGTACTAGAGGCACTTCAATTTTTTCAGGGGAAAGAAGGGCTTTCCATTTTAAAAGCTTTATCAGAAGTAGGATTAGACTATATGACATTAGGTCAGCCGTTGAATACATTATCGGGTGGAGAATGTCAAAGAATTAAATTAGCTGGCGAGCTGTACCGTTCTGGTAATATCTACGTTCTGGACGAGCCGACAACTGGACTTCACATGGCTGATGTTAAACATTTATTATCCATTCTAAATCGTTTAGTTGATAACGGCAGCACCGTTATTGTAATTGAACACAATCTGGATATAATGAAACAAGCAGACTGGATTATTGATCTTGGACCTGATGGAGGAAATAAAGGAGGAGAAATCATGTTCACTGGTACACCACATGATTTAGTGACAAGGAGTAACTCACTAACTGCACAATATCTAAGAAATGATATACAGGGGGACTAACCTTGAAAATCGAACGCTTATTAGGAATTATTGTGTTACTGATTCACAGAAAAAGAATAAAGGCTGTTGAATTATCGAGATACTTTGAAGTATCGGAGAGGACGATATATAGAGATATCGATTCTCTGCATCGTGCAGGAATTCCCATAATATCACTTCCTGGACAAGAAGGCGGTTATGAATTAATGGATGGGTTCAAATTGGAAAAAAAGTATCTTACTTTAGATGAACTGCTCTCTATACAGTGGGCATTGAAAAGCATTGAAAAGGCTACTGGGTTCGAAAGTATCAATGATTTGATTTCGAAAATTAATCAGTTGATTGACTCAGTACCAACGCAAGATAAAAACATCCAATTACAAATTTCACATTCGAATAATAGTTCGCAGCATATTCAAATAATATACAAATCTATTCAGAATTGCAGTATAATTAAGATTCACTATGTAGATCATATAGGAAATGAAACAGAGCGGGACATTGAACCCATGGGAATTTTTTTGAAAGATTACCACTGGTACACTTGGGCATATTGTTTACTGCGAAATGAACTCAGAGTATTTAAATTAACCCGGATAACTGAAACTTATAACACAAATCGCGATTTTACCAGACGTCCATATACGATGGAAGATATTTACGAAAAAGAAGATGAAAATTTGGGAAGCAGCATAAGGCCATTCACGGTTTGCCTCCAATTTAGCCAAGAGATGCGGGCGCAGGTATTAGATAACTTCCAGGAAGATGAAATAGTGAATAATCCAGGCGGAACAATTATTGTAAATAAAAATTATTACAGTATTGATAAAGCTATTACGCAAATTATTCGTTTTGGAAATAAAGTTCGTATTATTTACCCTAAAGAACTTATTTTAGCGTTTATTAAGCGTTTAGATGACACGAAAAAAATATATAAAGATTACAGCTGATGAATGAATAAGTAAAGTTTTATATTTTAAAACTAGTGAAATTGTTCGTGTACTTTATTAGTTTTAAACCATATATTCTTCAAGCATATTGGATAGGTAAAAGGCGGTGAAAGCAATCAAAACGTTAATAAATCAAATTCCTGAATTAAACAATTGTAAAGACATTATTCGAATTAGAAAAGGATTTTCATCTGATGAAAAATATTTGATACATATGAATGATAAGAGGTTGCTTCTTCGAATGTTTAAGCCGGATGATTTAAAACAAAAAAAACAGGAATATTGCATTCAGGAAAAGATGAGAGATTTACACATCAATTGTTCACGCCCTGTTTCTGTAGGTGAAGTGGGAGATTGTGGCTATATGCTCACAACATACATTGATGGTATAGATGCTGAGGAAGAAATTAATAAATACACAGAAAAAAATCAATTTGATATTGGTTTTACTGCCGGGAAAGAACTGAAAAAAATGCACCAACTCGCTGCACCAAATCATGTAACCTCATGGTATTCTCGGAAAGTGAAAAAGCATAAAAATTATATAGATGCATACTTGGAAAGTGGAGTGAAAGTTAAAAACGACCAAAAAATAATGGAGTATATTGAGAAAAATATTCATCTCATGAAACAACGCCCCAATCTGTTTCAACATGATGACTTTCATCTTGGAAACATCATAGTGAAGGATAAGAAATTTGCCGGTGTTATTGACTTTAACAGATACGACTGGGGAGATCCTTATCATGAATTTCTTAAAATTGGCATCTTTAGCCGGGAAATTAGTATTCCTTTTTCCATAGGGCAAATCAGAGGATATTTCAATCATGAGGAACCGAATAAATATTTTTGGCGGCTGTATTCCCTTTACCTGGCAATGTGTGTTTTCTCAACCGTGGTATGGAGTTTGAAATTTGATCCGGATAATATAAATGACATGCTGGATAGAATGTATTTGTTTTTGGATGATCATGATTACTTTAGTCAAGTACAGCCTAGATGGTATGAAACTATGAAATTTTAATCTTTTTAAAAAAAAATCTTACCCAACCGTTCTTAAAGCAGATCAATCAACACCCAGGGGGAATAGTTAGTGAGAGCAAACCTGAAATTCATTCCATTCTATAAAAACGACCCTGATTTGAATGAAATAGGAGAGCTATACTGTAAAATATTTTTAGATAATTTTTCGCTTAAAGATAAAGAAAACGCCTTAAAAAATCTGAACAATCACGCAGGTTATGAAGGTTTTAAAGGCCTAAAAGCAATAGATAGTGACGGGAATATAACAGGTTTTACCTATGGTTATACAAGTATGCCTGAACAGTTTTACCATCAAAAAATTGCAAACCAGTTATCCGCAGACGAAATCAATACTTGGCTGGACAACTGCTTTGAATTTGTAGAACTAGCTGTAGATCCTGATAATAGACGTCTTGGTATTGCAAGCAAGCTGCATGGTTTGCTCCTTGAAAACCTTTACCATAAGACTTCTGTGTTAACAACAGTTGTGGAAAATGACCCTGCAATAAACTTATACAGGACAAAGGGCTGGCAGGTGATTAATAGTAAAGCACCAGTGATCTCCGAAGACAATTTACAAGTGATCATGGGAAAAAGACTATAGTTATGAGGTGAAAGGATGACCATAAAAGGATTGAATCATTTATTATTTTCTGTTTCAGATTTAGAGAACTCCATAGCATTCTATCAAAACGTATTCGATTCAAAGCTGCTGGTGAAAGGCAAAAGCACTGCTTATTTTGACTTAAATGGAATGTGGCTTGCCCTCAATGAGGAAAGAGAAATTCCCCGCAATGAAATAGCACAGTCCTACACACATATCGCTTTTTCCATAGACAAAGCGGATTTTGACAATATGTTCAGAAAGTTGAAGGAGTTAAATGTAAACATACTGTCCGGGCGGAAAAGAGATGAGAGAGACAAAAAATCCATTTACTTTACAGATCCTGACGGTCATAAGTTTGAATTTCATACAGGCACTTTGCAAGATAGACTGGATTATTACAAAGAGGAAAAAGGACATATGGAGTTTTTTAATTAGTTAGTGTACTAAGTTTTGTCTCGGCGTTTGATTGACTGCTTCGAGAAAGTACGCCGTATTGACAGAACACTAAAAAGAACAGGTGGGAGAAAATGATGGATAAACGCTATGCGATCACAGAAGAAAGGGAGAAGGTCTTATTAACCTATTTTAAACAAGGTATTGATGGTAAATTAGATACTATTCCAAGTAAGGAAAAACGAAAATGGATTGCTCTGGAAAATATTATCAAACATTTTGAATCGACTAGAATATACACCGAATAAGAAATTAATGATATATTAAAGGAAATATACAGTGATTTTGCTGCAATTAGAAGATATTTGATAGATTTTGGTTTTATGGAAAGAAGCAAGGATTGTACTGAATACTGGGTGAAAAATTAAGAATATCAGACCCTGTCATCAAAGAGCATTCAAGAACAGGAACAACCGTCACAGTGCTGCTAAACTGAATTTAGAAGGGAGAGAGATACATGGATGGCTTTCAGAAAATGGTGGATAGCATTGAACATATCGAAAATAATTTGGACAGTGATCTTCCCATCGAAGATATTGCTGCAATAGCTTGTATGTCCAAATTTCATTTCCAGCGAATGTTTAGCATGCTAACCGGATATACCGTCAGTGAATATATCCGAAATCGCCGTATCACTGTAGCTGCTCAGGAAATCGTTCATTCCAAAAAGAAAGTGATTGATGTTGCTTTAACATATGGTTATGAAACACCTGAATCTTTCACGAAAGCATTTCGACGTATTCATGGTGTCAGTCCAAGTGAGGCGAGAAAGCATAGTAAGTCACTAAAGGCCTATCCAAAACTCTCCTTTCAAATTCAAATAAAGGGTGATGTGGAGATGGATTACAAAATTGTGGAAAAGGATGCTTTTTCAGTTGTTGGAAAAAGTATTCGAACGACGACAAACGGTGGAGAAAACCACCAGAAGATTGCTGAGTTTTGGGTGGAGTCCAATCAAAATGGTTTTGTGAAGAAGCTTGCTGAACATGCAGGAACGCTTGGATTGCTCGGTATTTGCAGTGATTTTGATAGTACCCAGGAAAATGTAACCTACTTGATTGGAGCGGAAAATAACATCGTGAATCTGCCGACTGATTGGGAAGAACATCAAATCCCAGGTGCAGCTTGGGCAGTTTTTCCGGTACATGGAGCTATGCCTGATGCCATGCCGAAAGTATGGAAAAGAATCTTCACCGAATGGTTTCCGGCAACAGGTTATGAGCATGCTGCCGGACCTGAGATGGAGGTTTATCCTTCAGATGACGACCCTTCAGCTGAGGATTATTACAGTGAGATATGGATTCCGATTAAAAAATAATGAATGAAAGCACATGGGCATTTTTGTCCCTGTGCTTACTTTTTGCAAAAGGAGATGCAAAATGGAAATTCGTAAACTAAAAAAACACGAACAGGCGCCAATGAATTTGTTGTTGTTGGCTGATCCATCCCGAAAAATAGTGGAGGAATATTTAAAAAGGGGAGAATGCTACGTTGCTGAAACCAGCGAAGAAGTTGTCGGCGTTTATGTACTGCTCCCCACCAGACCTGAAACTATCGAATTAATAAATGTTGCTGTAGCAGAAGAACAACATGGAAGAGGTATAGGTAAACAATTAGTAATGGATGCTATTAAAAAAGTAAAAGATAAAGGCTATAAAACAATGGAAATCGGTACTGGCAACTCTAGCATTGGTCAGCTTGCTTTATACCAAAAATGTGGATTTAGAATAAGCGGCATTGATAAAGATTTTTTCACCAGATATTATTCAGAAGAAATATTTGAAAACGGCATCCAGTGTAAAGATATGATTCGGTTGTCGCAGGATTTATAGTACAATGAAAAAAAAGATTGATTGGGAATGAAGAAAGTATATGCCTACATAACAAGGATCATACATTGTCAGGTGCAGGTATTGATTTTGAAACATCCAATACCTGAGGCAGGTATCCAAATACCTAAAGGGACGGTTGAAGAAAAGGAAAACACTTATCAAGCAGTGATTAGAGAAGTGGAAGAGGAAACAGGATTAATGGAATTCGATGTCGTTAGATTAATAGCTGAAGATGTTTGGAAAAACGATGACGGTGAAATACATCATAGATTTTTTTATGAGATTAGTGTGAAAAATCCTCCCGATGAGTGGGCTTATCAGCCAACAGGGGGAGGGGCTGAAGTGGGGTTGACCTTCCGTTTTTTCTGGATGTCTTCCAGGAATGAAGTTGAACTGGTTCGAGGGCATGGGGATTATTTAGACCATATTTTCGCTTGAAATAGTTTTATGTAAATTATTTAGTTTGAAAGGAATGAGTATGGTTGGAAAAAGTGAAGATTCATCCGCTTATACTCCTTGCTCTATGCATCAATTCAATCGCCATGGCTATGTATGCCTATCGTAATTTTGCAAATCAGGAAACGGGCAATGGCGTTATATTTTCAGTTTTGTTTCTCTTCCTGGTCGGGCTGGTCATCTGGGGCATCATCAGAAATAGGGAGATAAAAAAGAAAGCAGGATTTAATGGGAGTGATACTATGGTCAGAATAAGAGATGTACAACCTAAAGATTTAGATCAGATTTTGAAAATCGAACAAGACAGTTTTATCGAAGCAGAAGCTGCCACAAAAGAGGTTTTTATTAATAGAATGAACCTTATACCGGACACCTTCCTGGTGGCAGAAATAGAAGGAGACATTGTAGGATTTATCAATGGTCCGGTAATTCAGCAGCCATATATCACCGATGATCTCTTTAAACGAATAACCAAAAACCTCGATAAAGGCGGAGTGCAGAGCATTTTGGGTGTTGTTATTTCAAAAAATGAGAGAAACAGGGGTATAGCAACCATGCTTATTGAAAAACTGACAGAACTCGCAAAAGAAAAAAGAAGGGATGCTATCACTTTAACCTGCAGAGAGGAATTAGTCCCGTTTTATGAAAAGCATGGCTTTGTAAATCATGGAAGATCGGAGTCCGAGCACGCTGGTGTACAGTGGTATAATATGTTTAAAAACCTGCTGGAATAAGAGATTACAGTGCAATATTACAAAACCCCAAATAAAGTTGTTGCCCAGCCTGGAAAGGATCTGCACAATATACATACCCAAACATTACAAAGAAACAGATATGAAGAAAATCAAAGAATTCATTAAGCGGAATGGTTTTGGCACTGTTGTAATTACGGAAGAAGGTAAACCGATTGCAACGCATATACCTTTGATGTTGCGTAAAATGGATGATGATATTTATTTAACCGGACATATCGCTAAAGTAAACCCGCAATGGAAAACGTTCGGGAACGAGAATAACGATGTACTAATAATGTTCCAGGGATCACACGCCTATGTACCCTCTTCCTGGTATAAAGAGGAGGATGTACCTACATGGAATTATCAATCAGTACATGTTTACGGAACAGCAAGATTATGAGTGAAGAAGAACTGAAGGAAGACATTATATTACTTTTGGAAAATTATGAAATCCGTCGTAAGCATGCAGCCTTGTGGAAAATCTTTCTCCCGAGACGTTAAAACAAATAAGAGGGATCGTTGGTTCTAATATTAAAATCAATGAATTGAGTCAAAACAGAACAGAAGAGGATTATCAAAATATCATTGATAAATTGTATGAGGAAAATGATTTAAATGCTCAGCAGGTAGCAGACGTAATGAAAGATAAATTGAAGTAGTATTTTTAAAGGTAAATATTGTAGAATTTAACACATTCGAAAATTAAAAATCTTAATATTTTATAATTAGTGTATGTAGCAATCATGCAAAAATATGGGTATAATAATAGACAGTTGAAGGTGGTGATTAGGTGGATAAGGAAGAACTTATCAATTATTGGATCAGTTCATCCGATAGCGACTTTAAAACAATGAAAAACTTATATCGGAGTAAGGATTACCACTGCAGTCTCTTCATTGGCCACTTAGTGTTAGAGAATTGTGAAAGCAGTTTATATTCATCAATCTGGTTCTAATAACCCACCAAGATCCCATGATTTATTATTGTTATCGGAGAAATCGGGCCTTGAAACAACTGAACAGCAAAAGATACCTTATATTTAATAACGACATTCAATATTAGTGCAAGATATCCTGATTATTAGGAAACTTGGCTTATCGCCAAGTCCTAATGGAGAAAGCCTTAGTTGAACTTATGCAGGTAGGAATGTTTTATGCTTTCTTACCTGTCAAAAAAAGTTTTTATAAAAAATGCACAGCTTCATATACAGCAGATAATATTGATAAGATAAGGGAATTGAGACTATGGCTACTGTCCATTCTCGAAAGTCAATAACCGACATAGCTGCAAAATATGCCAACCTTCTAAAAGAACATGTCAATCTCCACAGTCTTTATGTATACGGTTCTCATGTTATTGGTACTTATAGAGATGACAGTGATATTGACATTGCCGTTGTTGCTGAAGGGTTTACTGGTGACATGGTTGAAGTTACATTCAAGTTAATGAAGATTAGACGTGAGGTGAATAATCGAATAGAACCACATCCCTTTATGGTTGAAGAATTTGATGAAGCAAATGTAATGGCTTAAGAAGTCATGGCAACTGGTATTTGTATAGTGTGAGAAAAAATCCTGCAGCATCATGCAGGATTTTTTCAATAGTAATATTAAACCTTTCATCTCTCCTACATATTTCCTGGACACATTTCATACTTGAAGATCTGCACAAGATGCCGATAGTGCGAGAACCTTTCCTGTTGTTCATTAATACAGGGGCAATTCATCTAGGACTAATTAAATACAAAGCTATTTTTATTTGACGAAAAATCCATAATTATCCCTATTGTATTAATTATGTGAATTAAGTAAAATCGCCTTGTTAGCAGTATAAATCTATCAAAGGGGTGTGATCTTCAGTATGTTAAAACGAGGTATTTTCATACATATAGGGGCAATGGTATTACTGTTATTTGTTTTAGTGGGGGGCGGAATACTTGTAAGCGGTAATTTTCATGCGGAACCGGAATCTGCAGTTGTGGAATCCGAGAAGGAGCGTGTTGTCATAGAGTTGAGTGAGCCTGCCATTTTTGCCCAGTTAATAGAAGATGATGAGAAACAACTGAAAACGATGGACAAAGAAGTAATACAAAGTACAAAACAGACCTTGCAACATAAGCAGCAGGCCGTTTTAAACGACATAGAAGAAGCCAGTATACATATTGAAATCTCACATGAATATGCTTTTACCTTTAATGGTTTAGCTTCAGAAGTTAGTTCCGATGATATTACCAGATTGGAGAAAGTCCCTGGTGTGGAAGCAATACATAAAGATGAGACATTTTATATTAATCTAGAAGATAGCGTGCCACTAATAGGGGCTCCAGAGGTATGGGAGAAAGAGGATGAAGATGGCCAATCTTTGACAGGAGAAGGAATGACGGTTGCGATTATTGATTCGGGTATCGATTATAACCACCCGGATCTCGGTAATGGTTTTGGTTCTGACTATAAAGTAGTCGATGGCTACAATTTTATTAATGATAGTAATGATCCAATGGATGATAATGGACATGGTACACATGTTGCCGGAATTGTTGCAGGAAATGGGGAGATGACAGGTGTTGCTCCAGATGCCAATCTAACAGCATATAAGGTGATGAATAGTAGCGGAAGAGGGAACACGTCCGATATTATTGCAGCCATTGAGCGTGCTGCAGATCCAGAGAATCCGCACCGGGCTGATGTCATTAATATGAGCTTAGGGGGGCCTGGTGATGAAAACAGTCCACTATCTCAGGCTTCTAATCTAGCAGTACAATCAGGTGTTGTTGTGATAGTATCATCAGGAAATAGCGGTCCGGGTAAGCACACCGTTACTGCTCCAGGAAATGCAACAGATGTATTAACGGTTGGAGCGAGTATGAGTGGGGTAAATATCCCTGAGGCAAGAATAGTTAGTCCTGTTAATCATTTTATCCAATCTAATAGATTGAGTTTTTCTGCAAGTATTGATTCAGATCTGTCAGAGGTTGAAGTTGTTGATGTGGGCAGAGGCACACCAGAGGAGTTTGAAGGAAAAGATGTTACAGGAAAAATGGTACTTTCCTTGAATAGTCCAGGAAATTTTAATATCGCATCGCTTGCAGAAGAACATGGTGCATCGGGGATATTATTTTATTATGAATCAATAGGAGGAAATGGACCTGGCTTCCCGTTTGAGAATTCTAGTGAAAATGAGTATGAAAAGAATGGCCAGCATCAATTTTCAATTGGTCCAAAATTTGATGGAAGGTTAAATATTATTGCTCTTGAGATAGATCAGCAATCCGGAGAATTAATAAAAAGAAACCTTGCAGATGATCAAGTCGTAAATCTTGAATTAACAGAAACTGAAGGAACGGATTTAATGGCGGACTTCAGTTCGCGGGGACCGACCGAAAATTTCCATATGAAGCCGGAGATAGTAGCACCAGGTGTTGAAATTTTATCTACAATGCCGGAAGATTTATTTGAGGGCGGCTATTATCGTTATTCCGGGACAAGCATGGCAGCACCGCATGTTGCTGGGGCTGCCGCAATTTTGGCACAGCAACATTCTGAATGGAATGCAGGAGAGATACAGAGTGCACTTGTCTCATCGGCACATCAACTTCCTGATGCTGACCCTATTACACAGGGAGCGGGAAGATTAGATGTAAATCAGGCATCAGAGACAGAATTGTTTTCTATGCCTGATCAACTATCCTTTCAAACTGCTGATTTGCATCAAGAAGAAGTCAATGAACAGCAGCAATTTAAACTTGTGAATAAAGGAGACGAACAACGAACGTATCAATTATCCCATCAAATGTATAGTAAAGATGAATTGGAGGAGTACGGAGTTACAGTTAGTGTAGAACCGGAAACAGTAACCCTAGAACGGGGAGAAACCAGTGAAATTGAGGTCAGCATTTCGATGGACCAGCCACATGCTGACTTGGATGTTATGGGTTGGATTGAAGCAACACCTGTTGATGACAATGTTGATGAAACGATTCATATTCCTTTTTATCTTGGAGTTCAGTATATGCAAATTCATCTTACGCCTGAACCGGCATATGGTGCAACAGAAGCATTTATTTATAGTCCGCTTCATCTTGAGGAGGCTCCGGTGTTATCCATTACTGCTCCAAGTGGTAAGACAATGGAACTGGAAGCTGAGTTCAGCCATGATTATTGGTGGAGAATTCCAGTTGTACTGGATGAAATTGGTGCATATAAAATAGAGGCAGAAGGAGCAAGTACCTCAGGAAAAACATTAAGGGGCAATACAGTATTAGAATCCTTATCAGTGGAAGGAAGTTATGACCAGGTTAAATGGCAGGCAACAGGACCATATGGAGCAGGCAGTACACAATTATTAAATCCGTCTAAGGATCAATGGACAGTGTCAAGCCCTGTTTCACCAACTTTGTTTCAATCTGATGATGATATGCAGAGCTGGAAAGAGTTACGTAATCTTCCTGTCCCAACTGGTTGGCCTTCTGCTGCTGTGACGAATCCGTTAAATAGTAATCATATGTATGTTGCCATTAATGGAAGAAATGATCCTACCTATGAAGGTAAATTACTGGCTACGACTGATGATGGAAAATCTTGGTCAACACTGCCGTTCCCTGATATACAAATTGATGATTTGATCATTAGTCATGATGGAAGCTCATTAGTTGCTTTGACAAATCAGGAAATTCATATATCTGCTGATAACGGAAAAAGCTGGAAGAAGGTTCCTGGTGCTTGGAATCAGCTTTCAGATATGCATATGGATGGGGATGATTTGTTTTTCGTTCAATCAGATAGTGTTTATGTTGTACGCAATGCAGTCGCTGGTAATCTTGAAGCTGAATTGTTATTTTCTGCCAAAGACGGCTCTGGATCCGTAATTACTGGCGAGGATGGTAAACTGGTGTTTGTTACTAATTACCCGAATCATTTGTATGTATCAACTGATTATGGAGATACTTGGGAGCATGCTAATGAGTTAAGCTCAAGACCTTTTCAAGTAATCTATGAGAATAAGAAAATTACAGTTATTACACTCAATGATATGAAGGTGAGCTCTGATTTAGGTGAATCATGGGAGGAATGGGAGTTACCTCAAAAGGGTTCTATAGTTTACGATATTGTATTTTCAAATCACTCCTCTGGAGCAAAGAATGAAACGGCCTATTTAGCTTCTGAATTGGATGGCATCTATAAGACTGAAAATAGTGGAGATGACTATGAAAGAATGGGTATTCCCTCACTGAATGTATATGATCTGGCAGTAACAAACAGAAATGGTACAGACTATTTACTGGCAGGAACTCAATGGGAAATATATGAGTCTGAATTGTCACAAGAGGACAGTGTAAGGCAGCCAGAACTGGAATGGGGAAAATCCGGTTACGAGTCTACGATGGGGGCAACTGCACGACATGTTGCAGTTGACCCTGAAGATCATTCGATCGTATATAAGGTGATTGAAAGTGCGCAGAGCTACTTCTACATTTATAAAAGTGTGGACTATGGAGAGACTTGGACTAGAAAACTGCAGGCATCAGAGGTACCATATGATTTATATATTCATCCCGCAGATTCAAGCAAGCTATTTGTTCCTTATTGGTCTTTGACAGGCAGAGGAATTTATGTCAGCGAGGATGCTGGTGAAACATGGAGCACCATTTCTTTTGCGGATGTACCAATGGCAGTCGCAGGTGACCCAAATGATGCAAATAAATTCTGGGTTGGAACAGAGGGAGGATTGTTTTTAACCACAGACGGTGGAACTACTTTCACTAATTTGTCTGAAGAGCCAGTGCAATCGATTGCTGTTAACCCTGACAATCCGAATCACTTAGTTGTTGGCGGTGAAGCTTTGTTTGTAAGTGGTGATGGAGGTAAGACATTGGAACAGAGTGATTACTTAGACATAAGACTATCTGTAAGTGATCTGGTATTTCAATTGAATGATTCAAATATCGTGTATGCTGCAACAGATACATTCCAAGAAGCAGATTTAACCAAACGTGGTCGTGGTGTACTGCGCAGTACAGATGGCGGTAAATCATGGCATAGCTTCTCGAATGGTTTGAACAACCTGGATACAACATCACTCGAACTTTCACCAAACGAAAGAGAGTTATTCGTTGGTACGCGTGGAGGCAGTGTGTATCGCATTAGCTTAGAAAATGTAGATGATATAATTAGTAAGGAATGATTACCAGATAAAGAAAGCTGTTTTGGGAAATTTTATCTTACATTGAATTAGCTCATCAGAGTGATCAACACTAACAATTGGATTCGATATGTTAGTTCTCCACTTCATTTTTTGGCAGAAAATAAAGTGGGGAACTTTTTTCTTTTCTTGGTGCTTCCACACCTGAATAAAGATATTCGGTTGATCAATTATGTAAAAACATTTCAGAGGCTGAGACAAAAGAACTTTAACCAAAAGAAAACCCGAACTTTAATAAAGTTTGTGAGAATAATTTGCTCCGGAAATATACTGATATGAACGAAAATGTCAAGTCCCACTCCTTATATTATATTTTGGGCAACCTTAAATCTTTCCGTAGCACCGGATAAATCTTTGGAAAGACCAATTAATTTTAAACCTACGGCATGGGCGTTTTTTGTTTGAATATGCTGCTGTTCGCTGCTGGCAAGCATTTCTTCCGCACTTGCCAATGTTTCCTGTGAAACGGGAGCAAAGTCCTCCGCGGACAGTTCTAATTTAGGAAGTACTTGTTCCAAATTCCCCAGTTCGTGCTGAATACCGCGAAGTTTGCTGTTAACCTCAGAGATTTCTTTCATTAAATCATCAAATGAAACTTTGGAATCATTTGCAATGTCTATATTTGCATTCATTTTCTGAAGCAATTGTTTAAATTCACGGCTTGCACTTACAGTTATATCCTGCATATCTGCTATAGTGGAAGCAATCTCTTCTGTTGCGTTAGATGCCTGTTCGGCAAGCTTTCCAACTTCATTCGCTACTACGGAAAAACCTTTTCCCGCTTCTCCGGCACGAGCGGCTTCAATGGTGGCATTAAGTGATAATAGCTTGGTTTGATCTGTTATTCCATTAACCAGTCCAACAAGCTTTGTTACAGATTATGAATGACGGTTTACTTTTTTAATCGTGTCCGAAAACTGATTAAAGTCTGTTTCCAGTGTTTTGGTAGTGGTAATTAATTCGGATATATTTGTATCTCCTTTGTTTGCCGAATCGCCCATCTTTTCCGAACTGCAGAAAACGAGATCCATATTTTTTATCATCGTTTCTATTTTGTTTTTCATATCAATGAAAATCACCGTACTATTTTCAGATGTGGAGGCTGATTGTTCCGCTCCTGTTTTAACGACGTTTATGGATTCAATCAGATCCTCACTTGATTACAGCGCATCATCAGAAGAAGGCTTCAGCTCCTCCCCATTTTGATCCAACGCAGAGGTGGTATTTTTAACTTCACTTAACATTGTCCTCATATGGTTAATCATCGCATCGTAGCTTTTATGTAAAGATACAAGTTCCGGCAGGGTGGTTTTCGGTTCCCCTGCTGGCTGCAAATTTCCTTTGCGCACCTTTCTCATTGTATTTCTTAATACATTGAGAGGATTTGTCAGTGTTCTAACGAAAAAGATAATGGTAATCATTGAACTGAGGATACTTGCAGTGATAATAGCAATAGTTAAATAGCCCATGTTTTTAAAAGGTTCCATATATGAATCCGTTGGAACAAGCAGCACATATAGACCATCTATTTCATCCATTTGCTGAAAAGAAACAGTATAATCTTCCCCGGCGATGGCTGTGTGAAATTGTCCACTCTGCGTTTCTGTTATTTTCAGTAACCAGACTTTCCGAAATATTAGCTAAAGCTTCATCACTGACTGGAAAGGAATCACTTCATTCTCCGTGATGTAAAAATACTCGGATGCAATTCCATCTCCGGCAAGCTGGTTTTGCTGTGAGCGAATGTTAAAATTGAGCTGCTGCATAAAATAACCTTCGTCATTGACATATGTAAAGTGTAAGTTTTGGGCAATGTACTTCATTAGCTGGGTTTCATGATTTAACCTTTCTTCTATCGATGTCATTGTTAAATCCTTTGCATTTATGTAGGAGGTAGCCCCTACAGCAACGGTTTATAAAATGATCAATGACAGGATAGGTATCGTGTACGCAAAGTAGTTTTTTTAAGTAGATTTCTGATGTTTTTTTCATATGAAATACCTCTTTTTCTATGAAATAGTTCTTTTGGACTATTCATGATAACTAGATTATAGCAATGGAATATTAAGCCAATGTTAATTTTGTGTGAAATTTAGCTGAGTAAAATGAAATACGGAAATACTTTAAAAAGAGGGTACAATTTATATTGCTTTAGCTTTACATATGAACAGTTCCAGTGGGATGACTGAAAATAGTAAGTCCAGGTTTTAATAACAATATTTGAATATTATTCCCCATTAAATGATATGGGCATTTATTAACATGAATAACCATCCATAAGTAGATACTACTAATCTTTAAATAAGAAAATTAGCTGTTTTAGAGCAGGATGATTTTGTGTATTATTCCCTATTGTAATTTTCTGATATCCTATGTACTGTTTTATTAATAGATAAAATCTGACAAAGTATTGCAACATAACTTTAATCTATTAGTGTCATCATAAGATTTTACAAATGATAAAGGATAAACTTTGGGGGTGAATTGCTTAACCGTATTGAAAGCGCTTTAATTATTGTTTTTATTAATTCTTTTTCTCCAGGATTCTGGTATTAGATGTTATAAAAAGGAGTGGATAATAATGAAAAATCACTTTAGGTTTACTTTTGCTATATTTTTTGTAGTAGTTATGTTTTCCCTTGTAACCGGAATTAAACCAATCCTTGCAGAAACAACTTACGACCCTGTTCCTTATGAAGAAATAGGTCCTATATTAGAACAGCATGAAGAAGAAAGTGAACGTGTTTCTTTGGAGGTTATCGGACAATCCGTACTAGGGAATGACATATATGCTGTTACCATTGTCGATCCTCAAAATGGGGAAGCAATGGAAAAATCCGAAACATTAAGAGAGCTAATGATTGAAGATCCGGAAGAAGCCCAAAACTTTCTCGATGAAAACCCGGATGTCAAAGCACCTTTCATGATTAATGGTTCTGTACATGGTAATGAATATGTTGGTACTGACGCTGTTTTAAAATTAATTGATAGATTTGCATATGAAGACGATGAGGCAACAGAAGAAATTCTTGAACAAAATATATTGGTTTTTAATGTAGTAGCAAACCCGGATGGTCGTATTATAGGTACCAGACAAAATAGTAACGGATTTGATCTTAACCGTGATTTCGTTACGATAGCACAGCCGGAGACGGATGCAAATATTGATTTAATTGTTGATTGGTTGCCGCTTGTTCATCTGGACTTGCATGGTTATGTTATCCGTTCGACAGATGCGCCTGGCCTTATCGAACCGACAACCGCACCACATAACCCGAATATCGAACATGATTTGTATATTAAATGGGCATTGGATCAGGCAGTAGCGATGGAAGATGAATTAGTAGCAAATAAAGATGACTTTGAAACAGATATGTATAGAAATATGGAAGGAACCCACATCCCATATCGTGATGCAGAAGATGGCTGGGATGATTATCCGCCTATATTTACACCTGGATACACGATGTATCACGGAACTTATGTTTCGACACTGGAGGCACCAACAAATAGTGTTGATGGCGCTGATTGGCATTACCACGCTGTGATGGGAGCATTGAAGTTTGCTGCTGAAAACAAAGAAGGTATGCTTCGTGACCAAATAGAAGTTTTCGAGCGTGGGATGGAAAATGATCACCCTAATTATGAAGATGGATTTTTTCCAGAAGCTTATTTATTGCCTGTAGATGAAATAGATCCCTCTGTTACGGCAAAAGCTGTAAATCATTTATTGAAAAGCGGCATTAAAATCCAGGAATCTCAAAGTGCATTTACAGTGGATGGAAATCAATATGATGAAGGCACATATATTGTAAACATGAAGCAGGCCAGGGCAGGTTTAGCCAACACATTACTTTGGGATGGTGAAGATATAAGTGACCAGGTAAATGCAATGTATGACATTTCCGGATGGAGCTTGCCGGAATTATGGGGATTTGATGCCATTGCCACCTATTCCAGTATCGATGTAGAAATCAGTGAAGTAGAGCAAGTAGAGCTGGATGGTAATTTAGTAGGGAATGGCCCGTATGAAATTACAAATAGTTCTATTGATTCTGTAGCGTTAGTTAATAAATTGATAGAAAATGAGTTCCCTGTATATAAAGGTAAAAATGGACATTTTTATGTTGAGCCAGAGAACAGGGAATTATTAAGTGAATTTGTGCGAGAAACGTCTGGTATTACTTTAGAAACAAAGGCAATTCCAAATGAGTCCAGCTTATTAAATGAGGTGAATATAGCTTTATTAAATGACTTTAATATGCACGGGACCCGAATGGCACTTCAACAACTTGGTTTTCAAATCAATGATATTGAGCCGGAAGAGATTGCAGAGAATGGGTTAAATGGTTTTGATGTTTTAGTTGCTAACGGATCATCGAGCCATGACAGTAATGAATATAAACAGCATATTGATGAATTTATTGATAATGGAGGGAAGTATATTGCAATAGGAGCTCAAGCTTCCAATGCAGCAGCTGAACTCGGGCTGGTAGATGTGACAATAAATACCGGAGGCAGAAACAGCAATGGTATTGTTGCTGTTGATTTTAAAGATACTTCTTTAACTGCAGGGTATGCTGCAAATGATTTTGGCTTTGTGTACCAGCCTGTATGGTATACCAATTTGGAAAATGATAGAGTTGTAGCATCATATACTGAACAAGATTTCTTTAGAGCAGGGTTTTGGAAAGATAGTCAAGTTGCACAGGGCCAGCCAGTCATTATAAAAGGGCATCATCCGAGTGTAACATTACTGGGACTGGAAGCAGGCTTTCGAGCTCATCCGGAAAATTTATTCAGACTGCTTTCAAATGCTATTTATCCTGGTGAAGAAACGATCCTGACAACCATAAACGGGATGCAAGAGCGAGTTGAACGTTATGAGGAAGAAGGGGAAGTGGAAGATGCACAAGTAATAAGGTCGCTCCAAATACATTTAGAAGCAGTTAATCAATATGTAAAACAGGACGAGGCTGAGAAAGTGATCAGGCATATGGGAGGTTTTGACCAATTGCTTGAAGCACATTATGCTCATGAACTGATTTCTGAAAAAGCGTATACTATTTTAAAAACAGATACGCAGTCTATCATCACTAAGTGGGAATAAATACGATGTGAATATTTACCCAGTGACTTTATAACGAGTTCCTGGGTTTCTTTTTGTACGGTGACCATATTGGCCCCACATTCATAAACTGTCATAGTCTAAACAGAAAGTGGGATGCTGATGAATTATTCCTATCTTGATTGTCTGGCAATGCTTGGTGTTGGCGGGGCACATCCTGGCGGTCTGAAGCTTACAAAGGAACTATTAGCACATGAAAAGCTGGATGTGTCCACGAGCGTTCTGGATGCAGGCTGCGGTACCGGACAGACTGCCGCTTATATTGCTAAAGAATATGGCTGTCATGTCACAGCGTTGGACAATAATGAAATCATGGTGGAAAAAGCAAACGACCGATTTTTAACGGAAAAATTACAGATCAAAGCTGTTGAAGGTTCGGTGGAAGATTTGCCATTTGCGGAAGCTTCTTTTGATATTGTTTTGTCTGAATCTGTCATGCTCTTTACAGATGTTGCCAGGTCGATTCCTGAGTTTAAAAGAGTGTTGAAGCCAAATGGAAAATTGCTTGCTATTGAAATGGTGATGGAGAAAGAGATGAATGATAAGGAACTGGGTGTATTAAAAGCATTTTATGAAGATGCGATCTTTCGCTCAGAGGGAGCGTGGAGGCAGGCATTTAATCATGCTGGTTTTCAGGATGTACAGGTGGAAAAAACGGAAGTTCGGTTTGATCCCGAAGATGTGGATTCTGTTCCTGATTTTTCACTTACCGAACTGATGGATCCTGCCTATTTTGATATCATGAAAGAGCATGAGGAAATGATAGAGTCATATAAAAATATATTGGGATTTCGCATTTTTAAATGCATCAAGTAAAAAGTAAAGCCAGTATTCCAGTTCAAACGGAATGCTGGCTTTGTTCTATTCAAGTGTCAATATCAATAAACTTTCTTCCTGAATTTTGTTTTGGAATAGTAATTTTCAGTATATCTTTTTCAAAGGATGCTTTCGTATCTTTTTCGGAAATGTGAAATGGGAGGGTAATCAGACGCTCTATTTTTTGAAAGGACTGTCTGGTGTCATTATATTTTGTCTTATCATTTTTCTCCTCCAAAACAGTCATGTCTTCTGCAGCAATCCGCAGCTGGTTACCGACAATTTCCAGTTCAATTTGGTCTCGCTTTAATCCAGGTAAATATGCTTCCACAATAATTGCCTTGTTCGTTTCATGCATATTTACCTCAAATGACTTTAAATTGAAAAATGAATCGAAATTACGAATGGAGTCATTCAAAAATGAATCCATGTTATTGAATAAACCTTGAACTCCTGATTTATTGAATCGTGGAAGATTATCTTTATTCGATGCCATAGGCTTCACCTCTTGTTTATGTTGCTTATACCATAAAATATGCAAATGAGTTATATGTGTAGTGGGCGAATTTAATTTTTTACAAGTTGTGATTTGTAAATAGAGTATTTTTGGTTTGTGTGGAATTTTTTATTAAATAATTAATAGGAAGGTACGAAGGTAAAAGATCTGGCTCTGCTTTACCTGCTTCTGCATTTTATCCATCTTCAATTCAGGTGTGAAACCATTCCTCTTACTATTTTCATAAATTTGTAGTAATATATTTTTCGTACAGTATTTTATCAGTAAAAGGAGGTGAATGCAGATGATGGTTGAAATGTTGAATGAGTTATTTGCTGATTCTTCATCTATTTATTTCTATTTCAGCATTTTCTTTTCTGGCATGGGTATGTTTAAACTTACCCAATTTGGTTTGCATAAATTCATCGGGAATACACATGTATCTATTAGAAAATCCCATGCCGTCCAGATCCAGTCTGCCCCCATCCAGAATTCAATCGGAGAGGCAACAGACATCATGAATTGGATTGTAAGAAAAGCTAAACGAATTGAGTCACCAGATGATGATAATGCCGACGCTCATACCATCTCTTTTTTCTTAAATGATGATAAAAAAAGAGGAGGACAACGATGGGGCGAAAATCTGTATTCACTTACACAAAAAAATATAGCCTGATCGGGCTGATACTTGTTATTTTCCTGGCAGGCTGCGGATTACTTGATGAACCTATAAACACCGATACAGAAGGCTTTTTCAATCATTACTTTGTCTATAATTTCTCCCTCCTGATCAAGGGATTGGCAGGCATATTAAACGGGAGCTATGGGTTGTCAATTATCATTATTACACTCATTATTCGTCTTGCTGTCATGCCATTCATGCTGAAGCAGACACGTAACAGTATGGATATGCAGGATAAAATGAAAGAACTCAAACCGGAAATGGACGAAATCCAAAAAAAATACAAGGATAAAAATGATAGTGATTCAAAAATGAAAATGCAACAGGAATTAATGCAGGTGTACCAAAAGCATAATTTCAACCCGCTTGCATCATTTGCCGGATGTTTGCCGCTTATTATCCAAATGCCGATATTAATCGCTTTTTATTATGCAATTCGCCGGACGCCGGAAATTGCGGAACATCAATTTTTATGGTTTGACCTTGGACAAGCTGATATTTTGCTGACAATACTAGCAGTTGTCATCTATTTTATTCAGTTCCAAGTCTCACAAATTGGTCTTGATCCACAACAGAAAAAACAATTTGCTATACTTGGACTCTTGTCCCCGATCATGATAGGTATTATCTCCCTGAATGCACCGGCAGCATTGCCGTTATATTGGGCAGTCGGTGGACTATTCATTATAGGACAGACACTAATATCCAAAAAAATATTTTTAGCACATAAAAAAAGAACGGCCGAAACAACCTGAGCAGTTTTTAATAACCAGGGAGATCTCTATGTTATCATCTCCCTGGTTCAATTTCTTTTAGTGTGTTGAAAAGAGATAACAAGCGCGTATAAGCACAAAAGAACCACCGAATTTGCCCGATAGATGGGGAAAATTCCACACTTAAATTCTGATAAATCCGATTACTCATTCATAGTTTCATAAACTATCCGCAATATCACTGGGCACCCCTCCAGTTACCGGGCACGATCCACTATCCAATGGTCCATTATTTTGCATATTTGTCAGAACAATAATTTGTAAATTATATACAGGGTCAAAAATAATCCGGTGACCGGTAAATCTGGTATGTCTGTAAGCTTCCAAGGGATGGACATTTCCCGTATACCATGATTGATTTTGTTCCCATCCGAAATCTTATCCGGAATGCTGCGCACCTATAAAGGTTTGAACCGTTTCTTCATTATACAAAATGGTACATTTCCATACTGATTATTATTCAGCATGATGTCTCCAAGCCCTCCCAAATCTCGTGCGGTGGAAAAGAGTCCTGCATGTCCTGCAATTCCATCGTTGGCGTAATAACTGTTTCCGTCATTTACTTTACCGTTAAGCGTATAATTTCTCCAGCTTTCAAAATAATCCGCATTTTCTTCAATATAAGCCAAAATCCGGGCCATCAATCATT
Organism: Virgibacillus oceani; assembly: GCF_041521345.1. Lineage (GTDB taxonomy): Bacteria > Bacillota > Bacilli > Bacillales > Amphibacillaceae > Virgibacillus_N > Virgibacillus_N oceani_A. The sequence goes on from NZ_JBGOHB010000009.1 coordinate 26,105, forward strand.
TTATATTCATAGCCGTTTCCCCAGGAAGTGGATGAGATTATTTTGTTTATTTGACGCTTACATTTTTTACATATCAAATTTATTCCTTAAGTTTTCTGCAGTTTTTATTGAATATCGAATAAACTGGTCTATTTTTTTATATTTTACAGCTATTTATAGACAATGGCGATCATTTAGTACTCACTCCTTCTCATCATGAATAATCACTATATACTCCGCTTAATGCGTTTTGACCTTATTTGTGCGTATGTTAGTCTTATATACGTAACTAAAATAAAACAATTCCATTCAGGAGGTGAGCGCATCAATACAAGCGGAACTAGTGAAATGACATTAACTACCGATATAGAAACGGATTTTCATTTTCGTAAACCGACAAAAGAAGATGGAGCAGCTGTTTGGCAGCTGATTAAAGATATGAAGGTACTGGATCTGAATTCTTCTTACAGTTATTTGATGTGGTGTGAAATCTTTTCTGATACATCTATTGTAGCAGAAAGGGAAGGGAATACGGTTGGCTTTATTTCTGGGTTTATCAATCCGAATAGTCCAGATACACTATTCATCTGGCAGGTAGCTGTAAATGCATCCGAGCGTGGAAGAGGATTGGCAACCAAGATGTTGCGTCAATTGCTAAACCGTACACCAGAGGAAGTTGAATATGTAGAAGCTACGGTCTCTCCATCAAATAAACCGTCACAATCATTATTTAAAGGTCTTGCGAAGAAGCTCGATACCAATTGTGATATCAGTGATTACTTTACTTCTGAAGATTTCCCGGATGAAGGGGAGGACCATGAAGACGAATTACTGTTTAAGATTGGGCCAATTGAGGAAGAAAATAAATAATCAAAAGGATGATTGACTTGACAACGGCAGTATTGAACGATAAGAAAATGGAAACGTTTGAAAAGCTGGAATCTGAAGTAAGAAGTTATAGCCGGGGCTGGCCGACAGTTTTCGAAAAGTCAAAAGGCTATATGTTATGGGATACAGATGGCAAGGAGTACATTGATTTTTTTGCTGGAGCAGGCACTTTAAATTATGGACATAATGATGATGCCATGCAGGAAAAATTAATTGAATATATTAAAAATGATGGCGTTATTCATAGCCTCGATATGGGCACGCCCCCAAGAAAAGAGTTTCTCGAACGTTTTAAAGATGTAATATTGTCACCACGAAATCTTGATTATAAAATTATGTTCCCTGGACCTACTGGTACAAATACAGTGGAAAGTGCGTTGAAACTTGCCAGAAAAATAACTGGACGCGAAACGGTAATAAGCTTTACCAATGCCTTTCATGGAATGACGATTGGTTCACTTTCTGTTACAGGAAACTCCTTCAAACGCCATGGTGCCGGCGTTCCACTGCATCACTCAGTTTCCATGCCGTTTGATAACTTTGTGGAGAATTCTAACTCACTAGCATACCTCGAGCGATTTTTAGAAGATAGTGGAAGTGGAGTTGCGCTGCCAGCTGCCATTATTCTGGAAACTGTTCAAGGAGAAGGCGGCATTAATGCTGCGAGTATGGAATGGTTGAAAAAAGTGGAGGAGCTTTGCAAACGCTGGGATATTCTCCTCATCATTGACGATGTGCAAGCCGGAAATGGTCGTACGGGTACATTCTTCAGCTTTGAACCAGCAGGGATTGATCCGGATATCGTATGCCTTTCCAAATCCATTGGGGGAATTGGCCTGCCTATGGCAATTACATTGATTAAGCCGGAGCATGACCAATGGGGACCGGGTGAGCACAACGGTACGTTCCGGGGTAACAATATGGCATTTATTGCTGCCACTGAAGCACTGAAAAATTGGGAGAATGATGATTTCAGTAATGCAGTAAAAGAAAAAGGGAAATTTTTAAGGAAAGCAGTAGATATGCTGATTGAAACATATCCGGAATTAAACGGAGAAGCCAGAGGCAGAGGTTTAATGCAAGGTATTGCCATAGAAAAAGCAGAATTGGCTGGAGAAATATGTGCCGAAGCATTTAACCGCGGTTTGATTGTGGAAACTTCCGGTCCAGATGATGAGGTTGTAAAATTCCTGCCGCCGCTGATTATTGATCAGGAAGGCTTGGAAAAAGGACTTGAGCTACTGGAAGATAGTATAAAACACGTACTTGGAAAATAAAGTAGTAAGCAGCAAGAATATATTCAGGAGCAGACAGAGAGGGGAAAATATAAATGATTGTAAAATCGCTGGAAGATTTAATGGGAACAGAAGACCACACAAAATCCGAGAACTGGGAAAGCCGCCGTTTTATTTTGAAGAAAGACGGTGTAGGCTTTAGCATGAATGACACAATAATCAAAGCAGGCACAGATAATTTCTTCTGGTATAAGAACCATATCGAAGCGGTTTACTGCATTGAAGGTGAAGGAGAAATTGAAAAGGTGGCAACCGGTGACGTTTACCAGATTAAGCCTGGAACAATGTATCTTTTAGATGATCATGATAAACACCGTCTTCGTGCACGCACACAAATGCGAATGGTATGTGTGTTCAACCCGCCGCTAGTTGGAACGGAAACACATAATGAAGAAGGGTATTACCCGCTTTTAACTGAATAAATGATTTTGATAATCACCTGGTGTGGGAATGCATGCCGGGTGGTTTTTTATTTTATACAGGAACCAGCTCTATTTCTATAATTAGAATAGTGAAAAAGAGGGGGCTGATATGCATGGGGATGGAAAAGCCAAAAGTGGAGATAAACCCTGAATTTAACCTTATTCGACTGGGCGTGAAGAAGCAGTTAATTTGTCACTGGCTACATATTTATTTACGGCAAAACAAATAGCCTTGGCTCGCGTAGCTGAACGCTGCGGAAAAGTGTATCAGATTCATTCGAATTCTAATCGATCATCATTCATTGGGAGCGTATACTGAGGAACATAAAATGATGAAGCGATAAAATTTATATTAAATCAATTTCTTGCGGATTTTCGGGTTGATATAGCGTATATTTTTGAAGATTGATCGACTTTTGGGCTGCATGTCATCCACCTGCTTGGCAATAATCTCTTTTACTTATATTTGTATTTCTGTCTAAATTCAGTATGAAATAACAAAACTGATACATAATACAACAGAAACTTTAGTAAAAAGGAGAGATTTTCATGTCACAGCAACAAGCACAGCAAACACTTCAGCAAATTGGTCAAATCGCTCAGCAATTGGAGCAGCAGGAGCAGCAAAATGCACAACAGCTTCAACAGCAGGCACAACAGCCTGGAGCCCAGCAGCAAGCAGGCAATATGGGCTCTCAGCAAATGGCTCAAACGGAACAGAATGCAGCACAGCAATTACAGCAAATTCAGCAGCTTTGCCAGCAGTGTGAGCAAGAAATAATGAATCCGTAAAGGAAGCTGAAATTTAGTTGAAAAAGAGGCTGTCTCAAAGGAATGATTCATTCGGTTCAGCTATTGAATACGCTTGTAATCTGTTTCCTTTGAGATTAGTCTCTTTTTGTATATTGGAGTGGTTTAGGATAGCACTTAATTTATGATAAAAATAGTTATTTGTTCAGCTCTTAAAAGTTCCTACTTTCTTAAATGCGATATTTCACATATACCATACTTCATTATTTGTAGATGAAATCGCAACTGCTCCAGCCTGCAGTGCGGTAACCACGATTTCTTTTTCACAAACGAGGCCACTCGCTATAATTGGTGTGTCAATTTTGTCTTTAACCCAGCCGATCGCCTGGGGCATACCACCGGGGAGGACTTCGATGAAATTGGGTTGTGATTGAGCGATTTGTTTGTCAATGTTATGGAAAGAAAAAGAATCTATTAGGAAGAGTCGGTGGATGGTATAAAATCCATATTTTTGCGCAGCGTGCACCATCTGGGCTTTTGTACTGATAATTCCATCTGCATTTGTATTTTCATTCAGAAATTGAAGCGCTACTTCCTCATTGGAAGCTCCTTCAAGGAGATCGACGTGAACAAAGGCAAGCTTGCCCTTTTTCTTTATCTTATCTACTATTTGACCGACATTAATAATCGTGCTGTAAAGGACAAAAATAACATTACAATCAGTCTGAATCGCTTCTTCCAGTCCTTGATCATTTTTTACCGAAGCAATGACAGGGTTTTCCTCCAATGTTTTGATTACTTTATTACGCATTGAACAAGCTCCTTACTTACGAAAAGTTACTCAACTATTATTATACAACAACCTGATAAGTAGTAAAGAGAAGCGTTTCAATTTGTCGAATAAAACCGAAATTTAGCCAGCTTAATTTGACATAATGAAAATGGAACCATATAATATAAAACAGTTGCATAAATGTAAATGAAGTTACTAGAGCCGAGAGAAAAGTAACTTCCCCTTGGGGGGAGTATGCTTTTCTCTCTTTTTATTTTGGCGAAAGATAATATGTGGATAATTGTGAATAATTAGATCAAGGGGGTGAGAATATGAACATAACGGACTTTTCTATGAATTATTTTTCATTGAAAGGTAAAACAGCAATCGTTACCGGAGGAAATTCGGGCTTAGGGCAGGCATTCTCCCTGGCGTTGGCAAAAGCAGGGGCAAACCTGTTTATCCCAAGTCTCACCGAAGATGGCGGTGCAACGAAACATCTAATTGAAAATGAAGGTGCGAAAATGGATTTTTTACAGGTTGATATTACAAAAGAAGGAGCACCAAAACAGATTATAGAAAAATGCTTAGAAACATATGGAGCAGTGGACATTCTGATCAATAGTGCAGGGTTAAATAGAATTGCAGCATTTAAGAATTTTAACAGAGGCATGTGGGATTCAATGCTGCAGGTGAATTTAACAGCTGCTTTTGAAGTAAGCCATGAGGCCGCTAAATGGATGATGGAACAGCGAGAGGGAAAAATAATTAATATTTGTTCAATGTTTTCCTATCTAGGCGGGATGGGTTCACCAGCCTATGCAGCGAGTAAGCATGGATTAGCGGGTTTAACAAAGTCATTTGCTGATGAGCTCGCTGGCTATAACATACAGGTTAATGGAATTGCACCGGGCTACTATGCGACAGAACTGACAAAGGAGACAAGAAATGATCCAGAGTCAAACCAAAAAATACTGAATCACACACCTGCCAATCGCTGGGGAGAACCAGTCGATTTAATGGGAGCAGTCGTGTTTCTGGCAAGTCAGGCAGCAAACTATGTAAATGGACATATTCTAGCTGTGGATGGAGGCTATCTTGTTCGATAGTTATGGAGAGGGGGATGAGTGGTTTTGAAGCGGAACAAATATGTCGTTGGTATAGATGGCGGTTCTCAAAGTACGAAGGTGGTTATTTATGATTTGTCCGGGAACGTGATCAGCCTAGGTAAGCAAAACCTCCGGCCAATGCAAACACCGGGAGATGGAATAGTAGAACACCCGGATGATGATCTATGGGCTTCCTTGATAAAAGCAAGTGAGCAAGCACTTGCCGGTTTTCCAGGTGAAAAGGAGGAAATTATTGGGGTAGGCCTTTGTACCATTCGTTTTTGCCGTTGTTTATTAAAGAAAAATGGTGAACTTGCTGCCCCTGTGATGAGCTGGATGGATGATCGCGTATCTAAGCCTTATGAACATAATAACCCAGATGCTGCTTATGTTACCGCGTCTTCAGGTTATATTACACACAGATTAACCGGAGAGTTCAGGGATACTTCTGCCAACTATCAGGGGATGTGGCCAATCAATACTGATACTTGGAACTGGAGTAAAGAACCATCCATCTTGGAACATTATAATATCCCGCGTGAAATGTTATTTGAACTTCAGCCGCCCGGCAGTATTTTAGGGTCTATAACTAAAGCTGCTTCTGAGGCAACAGGTATTCCGGTCAATATCCCTGTTGTAGCTACAGCAAATGACAAAGCAGTGGAGGCATTGGGAGCAGGTCTGCTGGAAGAAAATAGGGCGTTAATTTCGCTTGGTACTTATATAGCGGGAATGGTTCCAAGTCAAATAAATATAAAAGAACCGTCTGATTTCTGGACAAATTTTGCATCTGTTCCCGGAAATTACTTGCTGGAAAGCAATGGAATTCGTCGAGGCATGTGGATGGTCAGTTGGTTCACTGATCTTTTTGGAAAAGACTTAATTAGTCAGGCTGAGGCACAGCAAATGTCCCCGGAAGAAATTTTAAATCAGGAGGCTGGACAAAATGTGCCTGCTGGAAGTGATGGCCTCATAACAATCCTGGACTGGCTGGCACCAGCTGATAAAGCATTCCGAAAAGGTATGATGATCGGTTTTGACGAACGGCATACAAGGGCGCATATGTATCATTCCATTTTAGAGGGAATCGCTATGACGATGAAGAATTACTTGGATGCACTGTTTGCTGAAAGAAACATGGAAATGAAAGAAATTATTATTTCAGGTGGCGGATCCAACGGAGATATCATGATGCAAATGATGGCCAATGTTTTTGGTGTTCCGGCAATACGAAATGAAGTAAACGGTTCAGCAAGTCTCGGGGCCGCCATCAATACAGCTGTTGCCCTGAATGAATATACCAGCTACACTGTAGCGATTGAAAATATGGTGCGTGAGAAGGATTGTTTTTCACCGGATGCAGACAAATATGGTTTTTATAATAAATTAAATGCTGAAATTTACAGCCAGACAGCAAATTATTTGGATGGTTTATTAAAGAAGATGTATTCTTTATAAAATTATATGAAAACACGATTAAAGGAGCTTAGTAAAATGGGACTGACAAGAGAACAAATTGTGAAAGACATAACAAGTGTTTTACCGGAAAAACGAATTATAACAAATGAACAGGTGCTGAAGGATAACAGTGTCGATCGTTTCCGTAAATATGAAACGATTCACGGGGTTTATACACAGCCGATCCCTGCAGCGGTCGTGAAGGTGAAAACAGCGCAGGAAATTTCCGAACTATTATCTTATATGAATAAAAATAAAATTAATGCAGTACCAAAAACCGGCGGTTCAGCCACAGAGGGCGGGCTGGAAACTACAGTTGAAAATTCCCTTGTGATTGATGGTTCAGAGATGAATGAAATTATTAATATTGATCCGTATAATATGCTTGCCACAGTTCAATGTGGTGTTCCTTTGGAGGAGTTAGAGAATAAGCTTCGAGAACAGGGGCTTACTACAGGACACTCACCACAGTCGAAACCGCTTGCTCAAATGGGTGGATTAGTTGCAACACGTAGCATTGGCCAGCTGTCCACCCTATATGGTGGAATTGAAGATATGGTAGTTGGACTGGAAGCAGTATTTCCAAACGGAAACATCTCAAAAATTAAAAATGTTCCAAGACGGGCAGCAGGACCGGATATCCGTCATGTGATCATTGGTAATGAAGGTGCGCTCAGCTATATCACGGAAGTAACGATAAAAATATTCCAATACCAGCCGGAAAACAACCAATTTTACGGATATCTATTGGAAGATATGAAAACAGGTTTTGAAATCCTCAGAGAAGTAATGGTAAAAGGTTATAAACCATCCGTTGCAAGACTTTATGACCCAGAGGATGCCGCAGATCATTTCGATTTTTCCAAAGGCAAATGTGTGCTGATTTTTATGGCAGAAGGTCCAAAATCAATTGTACAGGCAACAGGAGAGGCTATTGAGGAGATTGTCGCGAAACATAACCCTTCTGAACAAGTGGACAGCAGCAAGATACAGTACTGGTTCGAAAATCTAAATTGGGATCCTGCCAAAGTAGAGGAAGAACGAAAAGAAATAAAAGAAACAAATAATATGGGTTTCACTACTGAGGTTTCCGGGACGTGGAGCAATATTCATGAAATATATGAAAACTGTATTCAGCGTATCAGAATGGAAATCCCTGATATTACAATGCTGGGCGGTCACTCTTCGCACAGTTACTTGAATGGAACAAACATGTATTTTGTTTACTATTACGATCTTGTAAATATAAAACCAGAGGAAGAGATAAGTAAATATCATTATCCAATTAATAAAATCATTGTAGAGGAAACACTAAAAGCAGATGGCTCCATGGTCCATCATCATGGGGTTGGGAAACATCGTACCCCTTGGATTAAAGATGAATACGGATCATCCTACTATATCTTAGAAACCTTGAAAGAAGCATTTGATCCAAATGGAATTATGAATAAGGGAACGATCTATCCAGGGAGTGAACAGTAAATAAGACTGATGTTTTTTTATTTAATTGAGAAGGTGGTGACAAAATGGTTGATTTTTTTAATTATGTTCAAAATGACTGGAACAGCATTTATGCCTATACCATAGAGCATATTGAGTTGGTCAGTTTAGCAATTGTGATTGCGATACTGATTGGCGTTCCGCTGGGTATATACCTGACTACAAATAAATATCTTGCCGAAACGGTATTGCAAGTGGCTTCCATCATTTTGACCATACCCAGCATTGCCTTGTTCGGGATCATGATTCCAGTCCTCTCCATTATCAATCAGGGGATTGGATTTCTGCCGGCTTTAATTGCGCTCGTTCTGTATTCGCAACTGCCAATCATTAGAAATACGTATACTGCTATTCAGAATGTGGACCCCAACATAAGAGATGCTGCAAAAGGAATCGGCATGACTACTTTTCAGCGGCTTATCAGGGTAGAAATCCCTAACGGATTGCCTTTAATTATGGCCGGAGTTCGTACGGCTACGGTATTAAATATCGGAATTGGTGCGATCGCTGCATTTATCGGTTCCGGCGGGCTCGGTGTTCTAATAAACTCTGGTATAAGCCGGGGGAACAGTAACATGGTGCTTGCCGGTGCTGTATTCGTATCGTTATTAGCTTTAATTGCAGATTTTATTTTAAAATTCATTCAAAAAAGGGTTACGTCTCCAGGTATTAAATAATAAATTTAGACGAAAGCAGGTGATAATTTGTGATTGATTTTAATAATGTAACAAAGATTTATGGAGGAGATGTCAAAGCTGTTGATGACATCACAATGTCGGTGAATGAAGGAGAATTTGTTATCCTTCTCGGTCCCTCCGGCTGTGGTAAAACGACATTGCTACGTATGGTTAACCAGCTTGAATCAATAACGAACGGTGAAATTAATGTTAACGGTCAAAATGTAAAAGAGATGGATAAAATTAAGATGCGGCGGAACATTGGCTATGTTATTCAAAGTAATGGCCTTTTTCCCAATATGAACATTGAAAAGAATACGATGATTGTGCCGGATCTGCTTGGCTGGGACCGCAAGAAAAAAAGGGATCGATTTAACTATTTGATGGATTTAATCGGGTTGAATCCGGATGAGTTTCGGAAAAGGTATCCGCATGAACTATCAGGCGGTCAACAGCAGCGTATTGGTGTTGCGAGAGCCATGGCTTCGGATCCACCGGTTATGCTGATGGACGAGCCGTTCGGGGCACTGGATCCGATTATTAGAGAAAAAGTGCAGGATGAATTCCTAACGATTCAAAAAGAAGTAAAGAAAACAATCCTTTTTGTCAGTCATGATATTGATGAGGCTGTTAAAATGGGCGATAAAATTTCCCTGCTCAGGCAAGGACATATTATGCAATATGACTCTCCGACTGAAATGCTGCACCGTCCAAAAAATGATTTTGTTTCAGAATTCATTGGCAAAGACCGTGTGTTAAGAAGTATGTCATTGTATACGGTAAATGACCTTGTAAATGCGCTAGGCCTTAAAAGCAAAGAAGATAATTTAGAGAACACAAAGGTGATTACAATTGACACATCCCTTCGTGTTGCATTGTCAATGCTACTGAACAAGGAAGCAGACCAATTATCGATAACAGATGATCAGGGTGAAGCCCACGGCAGCCTGACATTTGAACTCATTGAGAAATTTATTAATCAGGAAGTAAAAGGAGCCTAGCAGGGGATATGAACTCAAAAAAAATCATTGCTTATATTGTTCGAATAACGCTGTGGGCACTGGTAATTGCTTTTTTCTGGTGGGCAATCAGCCAGAATATGTTCGATAAAATCTTTAATGAACCGGATACATTTAAAGGGCTGCTGACGACACATATTCAGCTCACTGCCATTTCAGCGGGGCTGGCGATATTGACTTCCGTGCCGCTCGGTATTTTTATTACCAGACCGCGTTTTCGTAAATCAGAATGGCTGATCGTCAATATTGCGAATCTGGGACAAACCATTCCTAGTTTAGCTATATTGGCGCTTGCGATGAGTTTTTTAGGAATAGGAATGACGACAGCAATTGTGGCGCTATATGTTTATTCCTTGCTGCCGGTTCTGCAAAATACGATTGCGGGATTGGATTCTGTGCAGCCGGAAATGAAGGATGCTGCAAAGGGGATGGGCATGACACCATTGCAAATATTGTTTCGTATTGAACTGCCAAACGCATCATCCTCCATCCTTGCCGGCATAAGAACGGCTGTAGTGCTAAATATTGGAACTGCAGCGCTTGCTTATTTAATTGGAGGCGGGGGCCTAGGTGTGTGGATTTTTACAGGTATTCAGCTATATGATAATCAAACATTAATTTCAGGTGCGATACCGGTTACCCTGATGGCTGTGTTAGTCGATTTTATATTCCGGGGACTTCAGCATGTGCTGGTGCCTAAAGGAAACAGACTGGCAACAAAAGCAGTTACAGATTAAAAATTATAAGGAGAGATTTACAGGATGAAGAATAGATTTTTAATTTTAATTACAGTACTTTTAATTTCTGCATTTTTAACAGCATGCGGTGGTTCTGATGATGAAGAAAATAAAGATATTACCTTTGGTGCAAAAAACTTTACGGAGCAATTTTTACTTGCACAAATGGGTACCATTATTCTTGAGGAAAATGGATTTAATGTGGAAGAACGAAGCAACTTAGGAAGTACGGCTTTACGCCAAGCACTGGAAAATGAACAGGTGGATATCACATTTGATTATACCGGAACAGGGCTAGTCACTTATATGGGCGAGGATCCGATAGCTGATAAAGATGAAGCTTTTGAGACGGTAAACAAATTGGACCAGGAAAGAAATGATATTTACTGGACCAACCTCATGGAGGTAAATAACACATACACAGTTGCGATGAAAGAGGAAGTAGCGGATGAACTCGGTATTGTAAGTTTGACTGATCTGGCAGATTACGTGAATGAAAATCCTAGTGATTTACATTTTGGTACTGATGCGGAATTCGGAAATCGGCCAGATGGGCTTCCAGGAGTGGAAGAGACATATGGTTTTGCGTTTGGCAGTGACAATATTTCAGAAATGACCTATGGCTTACAGTATGATGCTTTGGATACTGATGAAGTGGATGTAGCAGTGGGATTTGAAACAGACAGCCGTATTCGGGAATTAAATCTTGTCAATCTCGAAGATCCGGAAGAATTCTTCCCTTCTTATAATGCGGCACTTGCCATGACGGAAGCTACGTATGAAAATCATCCTGAAATCCGGGAGCTGTTGCAGCCGTTGACGGATGAACTGGATAGTGAGATCATGCGTGAGCTAAATTACCAAGTAGACATTGAAGAAAGCTCTGTAAATGATGTGGCAAGAGAGTACTTGGAAGAGAATGGGTTTTTGGAATAGAATACTACTGAAAAAAGTCAACGTATAATATGTAATAGGGCAAGCAATCTTTGTTTGCCCTATTTATTTGAAAAAAATTAATAGAATTTTTTCAAATTCAATTCTGAATATTGTATTTATGGTACAATGGAAATGGATTAGTAGATGAGGAGGTAATATATGGAACATATTATCAGAGAATATAAGGAACAAGATAGAGATCGACTGAAAAGGAAGGCAACTATGAATAAAACTTTGAATGAATTTGAAAAAACTATTGGAGAGATTTCAAAATTAAAAAATGTGGAAAATGACAGATTGCTGGATCCAATTCAAGAAGGGAAATGGTCAATCAGGGAAATTGTTGGGCATTTGTATTACTGGGATAAACATAACCTCGAATCGATGGTTGCCAAAATGACAGACGGAGCAAACTTGCCGCCGTTTCCTGATCATGACCAACAAAATGAAGAAGCAATTGCCTATTTAAATGGTGAATCGGTAAATGCTATTATAAATTCTTTTATTGCAATGCGAAAAGAACTGATAGAAAGTATCTCAAAAGTGGAGGATAATACCCGGTTTACTATCGGAAAAGGAAAGCGGAAGTTCTCAGCTGAAAGCTTCATCAAAATTTTTGTAAAGCATGACGTATACCATTTACAGCAAATCAACAAAAAAATTGGATGTTTAGCAGAAGATAACTCAATGGGGAAGAACTATGGAAAATAGAAAAATAGTAGTCAATTTAGAACTGGAAGAGGCTTACCTGACAAAAATTAAAGAAGCTGCACTTGGTTTTGAAATCGTTGCAGGAGAAGACTTGGATGAATTACAGCCACATTTGAAAGAAGCGGAAGTTATAGTACGCTGGAAAAAGTCGATAGAACCAATTATATTGGAGCATAATAAAAAGCTTCGGTGGGTGCAAAACTGGAGTGCCGGGGTAAATAACCTGCCATTAGAGGAGCTTGAAAATAGAGGTGTGGTAGCAACAAGTGCAAACGGTGTACATGCTTATCCAATTTCAGAAACTGTTTTCGCTCATATGCTGGGGCTGACAAGGAAACTACATACATATATTCGTCAGCAGCAGGAGAAGAAATGGGATGATGCTGAATTAAACCTGGAAATGCACGAAAAAACCATCGGCATTATTGGGGTCGGTGCCATTGGTCATGAAACGGCAAAAATTGCAAAGGCTTTTGGCATGAAGGTACTTGGCATGCGGTATTCCGGGGAAATGACAGACAATGTGGACCGGATGTATACGCCCGATCAGCTTGATGAGCTGCTGGTGCAATGTGATTATGTGGTGATCACATTGCCGCTCACGAAAGAAACTATCGGCCTGTTTTCAAAGGAGCAGTTCCGTCAAATGAAGGATACTGCATTTATTATTAACATAGGACGTGGCCCTATTATTGAGGAAGAAGATTTAATCCATGCACTGCAAAATAACGAGATTGCCGGTGCCGGGCTGGATGTTTTTGCCACAGAGCCATTGCCGGAGAACAGTCCGCTATGGGAAATGGAAAATGTCATTGTGACTCCGCATACGGCAGGAGCAACAGCGCATTATACGAAAAGAGTGATGGAGGATATTTTTATTCCGAATCTGAGACGATATGTTCTGGGCAAGACGCCAAATATAAATGTGGTGAACTATACACGGGGCTACTAATTTCTTCAAAGGGTGATGTAATGAATTGGGGTGATTATGAAAGTTATATAACGGTGACTGCCAGGAAGCCATTCCGATTTGAGGCATGTTTGAAATGGCTGGAAAGAAGAAACCAGGAGATAATGTATGAAGTGGTTGGGGAGTGTGTTTTTATTCTGATTCCAACTGAGGAAGGAGCTGTGCTGAGCAGTTTAGAGGCAGCGTCGGATGGTGTAAAGGTGACCTTTCCTGGAGCAAAACTAACTACGGCAAGTAAAGCACAAATAGCATGGTTTGTTAATGAATGGTTTGATATGGACAAAGATATTCTTCCTTTTTATCAGCTTGTGGAACAAGATCCTATTTTAAAGCCATTAATCCCGGAATTTAAGGGTATGCGGGTTGTGGGGATCCCGGATTTGTTCGAAGCTTTAACCTGGGCGATTATTGGGCAACAAATCAATCTTACTTTTGCGTATAAAGTAAAACGCCAGTTTATCGAGCGGTATGGAGAGCACATTACCTTTAAAGGAAGACGCTATTGGCTTTTTCCCAGTCCAGAGAGGGTTGCAAAATTGGATCCGGCAGAGCTCAGGGAACTGCAATTCAGCATGAGAAAAGCAGAATACATCATTGATATAGCAAAATTAATCAAGGATGAAGAACTTTCTAAAGAAAAATTACAGCATTATGATCCAGTCTCACTAAAAAAAGAGTTAATGGCAATCCGGGGAGTGGGAAACTGGTCAGCGGATTATGTTCGTATGAAATGTTTCCAGCAGCCTGATGCATTTCCAGTAGCAGATGTCGGTCTGCATAATGCGCTGAAGGCACAGCTTGACTGGGATAGAAAACCGACTGTAGAAGAAATTAAGGAGATGGCAGCCAATTGGAGGGGCTGGGAGGCTTATGCTACTTTTTATTTGTGGATGTCGAGTGGGTGAAGGCTTCTAGGGAATTTTTACGTTAGTTATGGATGAATTTAAATGAAAAGAAACAGTTTCTTCAAAGCTATTAAGTAAAGGCTTCACCCTTATATCGATTTCGGTTGTATTTAGAGAATTAGGGAGGAATTTTTATTAATTTTGAAAAGGAATATCTTATAATTGTAGAAGGGCAATTGGAGCACATTAAAGGACGTGGAGAAAAGGTATTGAGCAATTGTCTGAGAAAGAATTACATTGGAAGCCAAGAACAGAATCAAATAATATTGCAATAATTATTAAGCATATCAGCGGGAATATGCATTCCCGGTGGGTTGATTTCTTAACTGCTGATGGAGAAAAGACATATAGAGATAGAGACTCGGAATTTATTGATTATAATGAATCGAAAGAGGAACTTATGGAAGATTGGGATAGTGGATGAAAGCTACTCTGATACAATAAAGAGCCTTGAACCAGAGGATTTACACAAAACGGTAACCTTAAGACAGCAGCCAATAACAGTTTTCCAAGCAATACAAACTGAAATTGCCCATCTTAGTTATCATTTAGGCCAAATTTTATACATAGGAAAACAGATAAAGGATAAGGAATGGACTATTTTAAGCATACTTAAAAATAGCTAACTACCAGGATTGATGACATATAAAACAGGAGCTGAATACATGCTTAGTTACTATAGCAAACTCTCTTCAGAAGTATATGATATTGACAAACATATTGGCCTCTCATTTGGAGACGTGGAATTTTACAGTGAAAGGCTGGATTCCTGTACGGGTCCTATTCTAGAACCAGGAGTTGGTACCGGCAGGATTCTCATTCCACTTTTGGAAAAAGGATTAAAAGTTGATGGATTCGATGTTTCAGATGAAATGTTAAAAATATGCCGTAGAAACTGTGACTCAAGAGGGTTAAATCCAAAGTTATTAAAAGACCAAATGGAGTCATTTTCCTCCAGTGAAAAATATGAAGCTATCATCATACCAACTGGAACATTCCTGCTTTTACACAGAAGAGAAGAGTCTATCAAAGCATTAAAAAATTTTCATCATCATCTCGCTGATGGCGGGAAGTTGATTTTGGATATATCTTCTATACCTTTACAAACTGATTTATCGACGGACAAGATGTCAACAAGGATATGGCAAACTAGGGCTGGTGAAATGATCACTTTGGAAACTAAATTAGTGGAAGTAGACTATATCAACCAATATACTATATCCCATCATCGTTATGAGAAATGGGAAGGCGGCAAACTGGTACAGACAGAGCTGGAACAATTTCCACTGCGCTGGTATGGAGTGGAAGAATTTAAGATGATGCTGGAGCAGATCGGATTTCAGGTTATTGTAATATCGGCTGATTATAACTACGGAGAATATCCGATTAATGCAAGTCAAATTATTACGTTTGAAGCTGTTGTTAACAAGTGAAATTTTTACTTACTAGAATAAATCAAGGGAGAGTTAAGATTCCCAATTACAACTAGGAGACATCATAAAATTTGAACGAACTTTTACAAAAGAAGACGTTGAAATGTTTACAAAGGTATTGAAGGATGAAGGGGAGTCTAACTTCCAATGAAGAGGGGTTGGCTAGTTGGGAGTAATTTTATAAAACGCTAACGTTGGAGGTATAAATATATCCTGAAAGTAAAGCAACAAATTTGTTTAAATTAAGATAGGTTAGTATTATACCTATATTACAAATAGAAAGGTGTGATGTCTTATGGCATATAAAATTAATTACGGTGTTAAGAGATGGTTCAGTATGTACGAAAGAATTTATGCTAAGGAGATGTCACGTTGGAAATAAAAGAAGAAAAATTTGCTGTTTTTTCTGAAACAGAACGGTTAATTATAAGACCTTTACAGAAAGCCGACTATGAAAATTGGTTAAATGCGTACAAAGCTCGATATTCATCGCAACATCGTCATGATCGAGGGAAATTAGATATGAGTGATTGCACGCGTGAATGGTTTGATGATTTGGTAGATAAACATCAGGAATTAGCACGTACAGATACCGAATTTATTTTTGGTGTCTTTAGAAAAGAGGACAACCAACATATAGGCATGATTGATTTTTCGACTTTATTTCGAGATGAATTTCAGTGGGGAAGAATAGGCTATACCATACATAATCAGTATTGGCGAAAAGGGTATGGTAAAGAAGCGGTAACCGAGGCGCTGAATATTGCTTTTACCGATTTGAAATTCCATCGCATTGAGGCCCATATCAATCTTGACAATACGGCGTCCATTAATTTAGCTGAAAAAGTTGGAATGGTGTATGAATGCATAAGAAAAGGATTTATATTCGAGTTCGGGGAATGGACAGATAATCTTATTTATTATAAGAATTCTATGGAGCAAGGTTCATAACTGTAAAAAAGTGATTGTTCAATAAACAGTCGCTTTTTTACCTGGGTACACTCCAAACATCAAAAGTGGGTGTAAGCAAGAGGAGCGAATTCCTTATGTAATGAGAGCTTCTCCCTATGTTATAATAACATCACAAGTATATTAATGGAGGAGATTTTCATGAGTCTTCCCGAAGAAAAGAAAGTAAGTGTTGAAACATTTTATAAAATGAGAGAAGAAACAGAACAATTATTGGAATATGTGGATGGGAATGTTTTTATGTCACCTTCTCCTTCTACAAGACACCAGCAAGTATCAGCCAGACTGCAGGCAAAGTTGTTTAATTTTCTCGATGGCGGAAAGTGCCAGGTGTTCAGCGCTCCATATGATATTCATTTATACAGAGACGATCTGAATGATACGAAAATATTTATACCCGATTTATCTGTTATTTGTGATGAGGAAGGACTGGAAGAAAACAAGTTTGTCGGCGTGCCTGAAATGATTGTTGAAATACTTAGTCCATCTAACCAAAGTTATGATCTTATAACAAAAATGGAATCGTATATGAAATATGGTGTAAAGGAATATTGGGTAGTCAATCCAATGCTTAACGCAATTCAAGTATATGCTTTAAATGATGAACAAGTGTATCAGCAGGTGGAAATATTAAAGAATGAAGGAAAGATAAAATCGACGGTGATAAAAGGGTTTCATGTTGATTTGAAAGAAGTCTTTCGGTGATTTAAACATAGTTTGGGTGATTTCAGTGTCGCATAAGTTTAACGCACATCAAGGCTATTCGAAAATGTTCAAAGAGAATCAATTGACTTTGGGATTATTTTTTCCGATCGAATCCTACAAGGAAAGTATTCCGGAGATGGATTTAGAGGAGCAAATGAAACGGGCAAAACTGACAGAAGAAGCGGGTTTTGCTTCATTATTTGTTAGGGATGTACCATTACACGACCTGGAGTTCGGCGATACGGGGCAAATCTATGATCCATGGGTTTTTCTTGGGTATTTGGCGGCTCATACAGAAAAGATTGCTTTGGGAACCGGGAGTATTGTTACACCGCTACGTCACCCATTGCATATAGCAAAATCAGCGGCTTCTGTTGATCGTATTTCGGGAAACAGGCTTGTGCTGGGCATTGCTACAGGTGACCGGCCTATCGAATTTACCGCATTTTCCGTAGAAAGAGAAAAGCGCAGTCAACTATTCCAAGAGTCTCTTCATGTGATGAGAAGCGTGTGGAAGGACGAATTCCCCGAGATTCAATCAACGAATATAAATTTAATAGAAGCAGATTTACTGCCGAAACCGGAGCTGAATGATATTCCGGTTTTGATAACCGGGAGTGCTTCCCAGACACCTGATTGGATAGCAAAACATGGGGATGGCTGGTTTTTTTATCAGAGGAATGTGGATCTGCAGGCGTTGAGGATTAAGGAGTGGCGTTCATTCACGAGCGTGTTCAAACCTTTTGCCCAGTCTTTATCTTTGGATCTTTCAGATGATCCAAATGAAGACCCGACATTTATGCAGCTGGGCTTCCGGAGTGGGCGTAATTATTTGATTTCCTACCTGGATGAATTGAAGGAGATTGGTGTGAATCATGTTGCTTTCAATTTCAAAGCCGCAGCACGTCCGGTGGATGAAATGATTCAGGAACTTGGGGAGGGAGTCGTCCCGCGTTTTCCTGCGTTGTCTACTGATTGATTTTTTCAAGGAAAGAAGGTGAAATCATGCCGACTTGTCAGAACTGCCATAATAAATGGAGTTGGAAACAGACTTTTCGAAAGTCGTTCACATTGGATACAGGGATACCATGTCCGTACTGTGGAGAAAAGCAATTTCTTACTTCTAAATCGAGAAAACGGAGCACGTTAGGAATACTTTTAATACCATTCCTTATTTTTGTTCCGAATTTTTTTGATTTCTCCCTTCTAGCCACGCTAAGTATTTATGCAGGTTATGTAATTTTGTTTAGTTTTACTTATCCCTTCCTTATTGAATTATCGAATCGGGAGGAAGCATTGTGGTAAGTGCTAAATTAATAATCTTTGATAAAAAATGCAGGCGTAAACTGTCGGAAAGATAATATACGATCAGGGGGGGTAGTAATGTATACAACACAAGATCTAATAAATGACTTTGAGAAATTTAACCACTTTGTGAGTTCGTTAAAAACAATGGAGGAACCCCTTTTCTTTCAGCCGATTGCTAAAGGGAAATGGGCAACAGCTGAGATTATCAGCCATATGTCATGCTGGGATAAATACATACGTGAAGAAATGTTACCGCAAATGAAATTAGATGCCGTTATCGAAAGTATTGATATTGAAACACTAAACAAACAAGCAGCGGATTATGCATTGTCTGGAGTATCCCATCAAGAGTTGCTTCAAAAATAACTGGAAGAAAGAGCACAGCTTGTAGCTGATTTAAGGAAAAAAAGCGAGGATGCATTTTTTGCAACATTCACATTGAATGGAGAAGAAGTGGATCAGTATTCAGGTTACCCGCATTCCATTTTTAATTATATTGCCGCATTCATATGGCATGATAATCATCATAAGCAGCAAATTGATGGGTTTTTGAAAGAAAAGGGTGTGGAATGGAAAGTGCATCATAACAACAATTAAAAAAGTAAGCTTTATAATCATTCTTTAAGCCGTGATGGCTAGGAACAGCACAGCGGCTAAGGTATCGATACGCTAGTACCCTTCATATCAAATATAAATAGTCGAACAGAGGAGACATATAAATGATTATTTGGTTAAATGGTGCATTTGGGTCAGGTAAAACGACTAGCGCATTTGAATTAAAACGAAGACTGGGGCCCAATTCCTTTGTTTACGATCCAGAAAATATAGGTTTTTTCATTCGTGAAAACATACCAAAAGAATTACATAAGTCTAATTTTCAAGATCATGAACAATGGAGAACTTTTAATTATGAAATGTTAAAATACATTTCTTATACATATGATGGTACCGTTATTGTACCAATGACCATATTTAATCCCCAATACTACGAGGAAATAATTCAAAAACTTATTGATGATGGTATTCCTTTAAGGCATTATATTCTCTATGCTGATAAGAGCGCCATATTAAAACGTTTGAATAAACGGCTTGAACGAGGTGAAACTTGGACAAAGTCTCAAATTGATCGTTGTATCCATGCTTTTAATACAGAAATTACGGAAGAAAAAATCATAACAGACAACAAAAGTGTTGATTTCGTTGTTGAAGAAATCGCCAAAAGGAGTAATGTGACCCTTTTACCAGACAAAAGAAACCACTTGAAAAAAAGGATTGATAGAGTGATTACATTAATAAAGCATATACGGTAATGAAAGATCCAAAGGGAAAAACGGTGCAACTCTTTTAAGAAAATTTACATTTGCTTTGCCTTGATACACACCCTGCAAATCTGAACAGATTACATCGGAACATTGAATGATCTTCTTGTTATCCTTAAAAGCGAAGGGAGGTTATTCAAGTGGATTTGTTTGAAAATATGAACGCTGTAATAAATTATATCGAAAAGCATTTGGATGAAGAGATCAATTATGGCGAGGCTGCACAGATCGCATGCTTCTCTGAACACCATTTCAAACGAATGTTTTCGTTCATAGCAGGTATATCTTTAAGCGAATATGTACGGAGAAGGCGTTTGACCTTGGCTGCTTTTGATTTAATAGAAAGTGACATGAAAGTCATCGATGCTGCAGTGAAGTATGGCTACAATTCAGCTGATTCTTTTTCAAGGGCATTTCAAGTGTTGCATGGGGTAACTCCCAGTTCAGTCAAAAATACTGACGTTCCATTAAAAGCTTATCCTCGGATGACCTTCCAAATCGTCATTAAGGGAGATGTTGAAATGAATTACAGATTTGTAGAGAAAGAAGCTTTTACCGTAGTAGGGAAAAAAGAAACTGTAGCGTCTGGTGGGTCGGAGTTTAATCCGGAAATATGGGAGCATCTTGAAGAGATTGAGGAAATTGTGAAGCCATACGATAATACCTCATTTTCCGGTCTATTACATGTCTCATTGACCAAAGAGAATGGAGATGTTGATTACTATATTGCTGCAGCGACTACCAAGTCATGCCCAAAGGATTTTTATCAATTGGAGTTCCCTTCCCATACATGGGCGGTATTTGAAGCAAAGGGAGAAATGCCGGATGCATTATTAACGACATGGGAGCGGGTGTATACGGAGTGGTTCCCGACCTCGGGTTATGAATTAGCTGAAGCGCCTGAATTTGTTAAAGGAACCGATGATGATAAAACAGAAATATGGGTTCCTGTTATAAAAAAGGAGTAGGCAGAGTGGGGTCTTGCTGCCCCCTTTATACCAAAGATTCGTTGCTCACAAAAGAGGATATTTGAAAGACACATAACTTAACTTTGAAGCCGTTAACAGAGTTTCAATTGCGCCTGGTTCCCGAAGCACTTTTTGATTTGCTAAAATAGAAAGCTGACGGGTGGTATTCGTTGAGTACCTTATGTAAGTGAGTACTGGGATAAGGGGCAGTCCTTTGTTATATGAAAGGGGCAGCAGTTTGTTGGCGATCATAAGGAGTTCCGTTATAATTATCAATAAGAACTGATAAAT
The DNA here is from genome assembly GCF_041521345.1 of Virgibacillus oceani. Lineage (GTDB taxonomy): Bacteria > Bacillota > Bacilli > Bacillales > Amphibacillaceae > Virgibacillus_N > Virgibacillus_N oceani_A. The sequence continues at coordinate 47,226 of NZ_JBGOHB010000009.1, forward strand.
GACCGGGGTGAAAAAATGAGTGTAAAAGGTAATGTTATAAAATTAATTAAAGAACTCCCCAACGATGTAACTTATGAGGAGGTTATGGAGGAAATATATATTCAATCAAAAATTGACGCCGGATTAAAGCAACTTGATAAAGGGAAGTACCTTACTCATGATCAAGTAAAGGAACGAATGAGTAAGTGGTTGAGTTGGGGTGTTATTAAAGGTTTCTGTTGAAAAAAATTGCTATACCTTCGAATTCAATTAGAAAAGTGATATCAGTCCTTCCCAATACCACAAAGATGCTGTACAGGTTATATATTTAATTGAAAAAGAGAAGCTAATTGCTCCTCTTTTACGTTTCCCGGCTTAATCCACTATTTCCGGCTCCGCATAATCATATCCTTTTGTATCCACCGTTACTTCCTTCATTTGCTGATCTTCAAGCGGTTTGTCCATATCGTCCCGCTCTGCTGAAACGATCTCGTCTGCTACTTCCATACCTTCCGTGACTTCTCCAAACGCAGCGTAATCTCCATCAAGATGCGGGGAAAGTTCTGTTATAATGAAAAATTGGGAGCCGGCTGAGTCTGGATCTTGTGATCTTGCCATCGAAAGAATGCCCCGCTCATGTTCCAGATCATTTTCAAAGCCGTTGGAACTAAACTCACCCGGAATGCCATAGCCTGGATTTCCGGTGCCATTGCCTTCCGGATCCCCGCCTTGAATCATGAAGCCTGGGATGACCCGGTGAAAGATTAACCCATCATAAAATCCGTCTTCCACGAGAGATACGAAATTGGCTACCGTGTTTGGTGCTATCTCCGGATAAAGCTCCACCGTTATTTGTTCGTCATTTTCCATCGTGATGGTGACAACCGGGTTTTCTTCTACATCTTCCGGATAATTGGCTTGTTCGTTTGTTTCTTCCTCTGGTTGCTCTGCGGTTTCGTCTGCCTGCTCTTCCTCTTCCTGGCCACAAGCCGCCAGCAGGAATAAGAGGCCGATCGCCATAAATAATATGATTTTTTGTTTTGCTCGCACGTCGTTTTCCTCTCCTTGCTAAAAAATAAGACTGCATCAAGTATAGCATGTTCTTTTAACGGAAGAAAACGGCAAAAAGTCCCCTTTTCCTAAGCAAAATGTCCGCCGATTTTCTTACTCCGGTCAAGGGTAATCCCGGCGTCTGTATAGCTCGTTGCCCGCAAGATGGCGGTGGAACCGTGCTTGGCCCGAATCGCATCCATGACATAACCTATATCCGTTTTTTTGGAGCGATCCTCAAATAGGCTTAGCTGGGTTTCTCCTTTTTCAAAAAGATGATCCAGGGTGACGTACACGCGCCGTATATTGCTTTCTCCATCATAAAATTCACGGAATAGCTGCATGCACATCTCGTACATATCCATCGTCACATTGGTGGGAATTTGGACAGAGCGGGAACGCGAAAAGCCGCCGCCTGTTTCTTTTGCATAGCCAATGCCGAGATGAATGGTTTTTCCGACCTGATTTGCTGTTCTGGCCCGGCGGCAAACTTCTTCACAAAGGTCAAGAATACAAACCGAAACCTCTTCTTTTGTATAGTCGCGCAACAATGAAATCCCGTGGCCAAATCCTTTTTGCTCGGTTTTTGTAAAATTACCATAAACAGGACTCAAGTCAATGCCCCATGCATGCCAATACAGCTGCTCGCCCATCACGCCGAATCGTTTTTTCAAGCGATTCATATCAAACCGGGCAAGCTGACCAAGTGTAACAATCCCCATCCGGTTCAGGTTCCGCTTCATTCTGCCGCCGATTCCCCAAATATCCTCCACGGGAAAAGGCCAAAGTCTTTCCTTCACATCTTCATATTTGCATTCGGCAATGCCTTCTTTTTTTGCATGCAGATCCATGACGACCTTGGCAAGAAATTTATTGTCTCCAATACCAACCGATGACGTAATCCCGAAGCTGTCAAAAATATCCGCCTTTATTTTTCTGGCAACTTCCCAGCGGTTCCCGAACAGTTTTTGTAATCCATTGACCGTGACCCAAACTTCATCAACGGAATACTGGTGAATCGCTTCTTTCGGTACGTATTGATTAATAAGCCTGGTTATTTCCACCGATACACGCAAATAGTCAGCCATATGTGCCGGGACAATGTGAATGTCCGGATCGTCCGGCAATTCAAAAAAACGGCTTACATTACTGATGCCATGCTTTCGTTTTAATTCCGGGGATGCCGCCAGCACAATGCTTCCCGACCTATTTGGGTCACCAACAACAGCCAGCATCACTTTCATCGGATCAAGTCCCAATTTCACCGCTTCTACACTCGCATAAAACGAGCGCATATCAATACAAAGTACATCATTTCGCGGGTAAGTGGAATAATCCAAGAAAACCACCACCTAAAAAGAACATTTGTTCTTATTATATGCAGAGGATAAAATTTTAGCAATGGTAATAAATGCAATTACTGAATGATCAGATTTTCAGATATTAATCATTCCGCTTGTAAGATAAAAATAAGTATATTATCATTTATTGTAATTATTGCATATTAAAAATTCTTTAAACAACTACACCAAAAAAGGAGATGGACAGACTGTTTTCACCATTAACACACTGGGCTGGAAACAAAGAGCAGTAAAATATTACCCGCAAAAAAAGATGGTAATTGATGGAGAGAAGGAATTTACCGAAAAATGTCTACAATAGAGGCTATAAAGTACACTATAGAGATAGAAAGGGGAAAAAAGTGTTACAAAATATAAAGGTACTTGATTTTTCCAAATTACTGCCCGGTCCATATGCCACAATGATGCTGGCTGATCTAGGTGCAGAAATTTTGCGGGTGGAATCGCCTAGCCTTCCTGACCTAGTCAGGGATTTAGAACCTTTGGATGAGGAGTCGTCCGCTGCGCATCAGCATTTAAACCGTTCGAAAAAATCACTCACCGTTGATTTGAAAAAGAGAGAAGCTGTGGACATTGTAAAACAGCTGATTCAGGAATATGATGTTGTGCTGGAGCAATTCCGGCCTGGGGTAATGGAACGGCTCGGCCTGGATTATGAAACATTAAAACAGGTAAATCCAAATATTATTTACTGCTCCCTTTCCGGATATGGACAAACCGGCCCGTACCGCGACCGACCAGGTCATGATAATAATTACCTTTCCATCGCAGGAATCAACAGTTATTCCGGGCGTAAGCAGGAAGCCCCTGTCCCGATGGGGGTTCAAATTGCTGACTTGGCGGGTGGTTCTTTACATAGTGTGATTGCAATTTTAACAGCAGTTATTCACCGGCAGGAAACAGGGGAAGGGCAATACATCGACCTTTCTATGACGGATGCTTCTTTTGCACTGAATGCCATGTTTGGTCCCGGATACATAACAAAAGGCCTCCAGCCGAAAACAGAAGAGACACTATTAAATGGTGGGACCCATTATGATTATTATGAAACAAAGGATGGGCGTTATTTTTCTGTTGGCAGTCTGGAAGCCCCGTTTCGCATCAACTTATGTGAAGCACTGGGTTTGGAACATATGAAAGAATTGGCACTAAGCAACAGACCAGAGAATATTGCGGCATTTAAAGCGGCCATCAGAGAAGTCTTCCGAACGAAAACATATGACGAATGGTTGACTGTTTTTCAGGAAGTGGATGCATGTGTGGAGCCGGTGCTCCGTTTTTCCGAGGCTGTCAATCATCCGCAAATCCAAGCGCGGAACATGATAACGGAGGTTCCAAGGAAAGACGGGAGCGCACAGCAGCAAATCAGTTCTCCGTTTAAGTTTTCGGAGTATCAGCAGAAATATAAGCACGTAGGCACTAAGCGCGGCGAACACACCACGGAAATTTTGAAAAACCTTGGATGGGATGAAGAAAAAGTAAATACGCTAATCGATCAAAATGTGTTTGGAGAAATAGAAAGGAAGTGAATACAGCTTGCTGGAAAATTTAGGTTTGCAACTGATAAAACTGAATCTTCCATTTCGCCTAAACCACGTCAATTGCTTTATGGCTGAAGGTGAAAATGGCTGGAAGATCATTGATACCGGGCTTCATAATCAGGAAACGATTGATCGGTGGGAACAGGAATTGAAGGGGAAGGAAGTAACGGATATTATTCTAACGCATTATCATCCGGATCATTATGGGTATGCCGGGGCATTACAGAAAAAGACCGGTGCTGATGTATGGATGACAGAGACGGATGAAAAGAATGGAAAAATTTCCTGGGAAGTGGAGTCCATTGAAGGACTGGCGGAAAATTACCGGCAGGCAGGAATTCCACAGGATATTTCAGGCCAGATGAAAAATAATACGATGGAGTTTATTCCGAGGGTCACGCCATACCCGGTGGTCAATCAACACTTGAAAGAAAAGGAGACCATTGTACTCGGTAAAAATGAATATGAAATTATTTCAGCACCGGGCCACTCGGATGGGATGGTTGTTTTTTACAATAAAGAAAATAATGTGCTGCTTTCGGCTGATCAGATATTGCCGAAAATAACGCCAAATATTTCCTATTGGTTCCACGGTAATCCTAATCCGCTGAAGTCTTATTTGGAATCCCTGGACAAACTGAGTGAACTGGATGCAGCGTTCGCCGTTCCTTCCCACGGCAACCCTTTTTACGGAGTGAACGACCGGATCAGGGAAATAAAATCCCATCATGATGACAGGCTGAATGTAACGCTGGATTCGGTGAGTAAAGGAGGAACCGTTTATGAGGTCTGTCAAAAGTTGTTCCCGAAAGCATTAACGGTACATGAAACAAGATTTGCAATTGGGGAAACACTTGCCCATTTGGAATATTTACGCTGCAAAGGAGAATGTGAGCGGGAGATGAGTGAACAAGGCTACGTATATTACAGATAGTAAGTTAAAGAAAAAACTGGATGGTTAGGAATGCCCTGAGAAGTGAATGTAAGGCTGCTTTGTGGACATACTGAAAAAGCGCTAAGGAGGTATGTCGTATTTTTCAACAAATCCATCCATCCTTTTTTCTGCTATTACTTATCCTCACGCTCACTTTATTTTTTCCTCCGCTTATTGAAGCAAACGAAACAGGGGAGAGGGACGTATTGAAAGATCAATTGGATGTGTATATAAATAATGAACCTTTATTGCAGGGAGCGTTAATCGGCATAAGTATCAGGGATGCAAAAACAAATGAGCTGCTGTATGACCATATGGGAGATGTGCGGTTGCGGCCTGCGTCCAATATGAAACTGTTGACAGGAGCTGCAGCTTTGGATGTGTTAGGGGGGGGATATTCATTCAAAACAGAAATTTGCACTGATGGCAAGCAAGATGGACAAACGCTCCGTGGAAATCTTTATCTCGTTGGAAAAGGTGACCCAACATTACTGCCGGAGAATTTTGATACATTTGCTGAAAAACTGAATATGCAGGGAATAGCTTCGATTGAAGGAAATGTTATTGGAGATGATAGCTGGTATGACCATGTTCGCTTATCAACCGACATGATCTGGAGTGATGAGCAGTATCATTACGGCGCTCAAGTGTCAGCGCTAACAGCTTCTGCAGATTACGAGTATGATTCCGGCTCTGTTATTATAGAAGTTGAACCAGCTGCTGAAGGTGAGGCACCCCATGTTTTTACCCATCCTAAAACAAATTATGTAACCGTTGTAAATGAAGCAGTTACCAGTTCGGAAGATATAGAAGAAGATATTACCGTTACCCGGGTGCATGCAGAAAATACAATTATAGTGGAGGGTACGATTCCAGTCGGTTCCGAAGATGTGGAAGAACGCATAAGTGTCTGGGAACCAACTGGTTATGCATTGGATCTTTTCAAACAGGCACTGGAAAGGAATGGAATAACTGTTCATGGAGAAGTATCTGCAGGAACCGCCTCTGAACAAACCGAAATCCTGTTAGAGCACTCCTCCATTCCATTGAAAAAGATGCTCATTCCTTTTATGAAATTAAGCAATAATGGAATTGGAGAAATTTTGGTCAAGGAAATGGGCAAGCAGGTTCATGGAGAAGGCAGCTGGGAAAAGGGGCTAGAAGTGATGAGAGAAGTGCTGACAGAGCAAGGAATAAATACGGATACCCTTTCGTTAAAGGATGGTTCCGGGATATCCCACGCTAATCTGATCCCAGCCAATGAAATTTCCAGTCTATTATATACTATTCAACATAAAGATTGGTTCAGTGTATATCTCAATACATTACCTAACGCCGGCAGAAAAGAACGGATGATTGGCGGCACACTGCATGAAAGAATGGGTCATTTATCTGTCCAGGCGAAAACAGGCACGATCAACGGGGTGACCACATTATCCGGCTACCTGCAAACGCACCACGGTAAAAAGCTGATTTTCTCAATTATGATTAATAATATGCTGGAAGATTTGGAAGAGGAAGGAAAGGAAATAGAAGACAGGTTAATGGAGATTATTACGAATTATGGTTGAAGAAAGGTAAGGACTTTTTTGGCTGCGGATTGGCTAGAGAGTCCTTTTTTGTGTTACGGATGAGGCTAATTTGGAAGTTTTTATTATTGTAAGCGAAATGAATATTCCCTCGTTTTCGAGTTGTTTCCTAAGAAGGACTTTTCGTTGAAGAAATCGCTGAAAAAAGACCATCATAGTATTCAGGACAGCCATTTTGTTGGGGAAATAGGCGATAAGGGTCTTCATAACTTTCATGAAGGGCTGTTTTGAGAGATTCCTATGTGGGCGGAGCGCCCCCACTCTGATTAGGGAAAGGTACGCTGTCCCTGAAAGGATTATTTTGAACATAAAACTAAGACATTCGATAGAGTCGGCTTATTATAGGAAATTCATTTACGTGTGATATTTTTTCACTGGAAGATCCAAAACCACCATCCCAAAAAGTACTCTCATAAAGCCCGCACTGAAATGGCAACCGCCTATTTCTAAACATTCATTAAAAAATTTCATTTTCCTAAAATGCCTATTGACATGTTCTTTATAAAGAACTATACTAATAACTATAAAATTTACCTTTAAACAAAACAAATTTTTTTAAACTGAATGTTCTTTATAAAGAATAATATAATTAAATATAAATATATTGGACTATATTTCAATAGAATAAAGGTGATTCAATGAATAGTGGATATCAGGAATCTTATCAGAAGAATGAACATCCGAAAGAAATTAATTTAAGGGAATATTTTGAGGTACTCAAAAGACGTTTTTGGATTATTATCCTGGTAGCAATGATTATATCCGCTGCAGGTTATTTCTATAATTATTACAGTGCACTTACCAATACCTCCCTTTATCAAACATCGACAAGAATGATTTTTGGTTCCGATACGGAAGATATGAATACACTGATGGTTATGATCAAAGACCCGATTATCATGGAATTGGTCAGGGAGGAACTTCAGTTGACGAGAACCACTGATACAATCGCCAGTCAAATTGAAGTATCAAGGATCGATGATTCCCAGGTCGTTCAAATATCCGTCATTGATGAGCATGCAAAAACTGCAGCAGATATAGCCAATGCCACTGCTGCTTCCTTTAAAAGTGAAATTGCTGACATTCTTGGATTTACCGAAGTTCAATTATTATCCGAGGCAAAAGAAAACCCGATGCCCATTAATGAAACACAAAGCAGCAGTATTGGTATCATATCCGTCGTATTAGGTGTCATTATGGGAATCGGTCTGGCGTTCTTATTGGATTCCATGGATGACAAAGTAAGAAAACAGCGTGAATTGGAAGAAGTGTTGGGGGTACCGGTAATCGGAATTGTCGCCAATATGAATAAAAAGAAATATATCACCGAAGCATCAAACAGAAAGGAAGCAAGAGGAAGAGGTGAGTCCGCTGCAATTAAAGACAATGCCTACAATGAGTAATAAAAAAACACGTCTTGTCACTTATTCAAATCCGAATTCGATCATATCGGATCAGTTTAGAACAATACGCACGAATATCCGTTTTTTAGCGAATGAAAAAGAAAAAAACGTCATTCTCGTTACGTCACCAGGAGATGGGGAAGGTAAATCAACGATGATAGCAAACCTTGCTGTCTCCATCGCGACTCAAAAGGAAAAGGTTCTTTTAATAGATGCGAATTTAAGAGAATCGGTTATGCACAGTACATTTTTTTTACCTAATAATGTGGGTTTGGCTAATGTATTAAAAGGAATAACCACATTAAAAGATGCAATCAGTCGCACAGACGTCGAAAATTTGGATGTACTGACAAGTGGACTGGAAGTACAGAATCCAACAGAATTACTCGGCAGTGATGTCATGGCAAAACTGCTGGAGGCAGCAAAAGCCCATTATAATATGGTGTTAATAGATGCGCCAACCATATTAAAATCTACGGAAACAAGAGTGCTGGCCAATCAGTGTTCAGGTGTAATTCTGGTAGTAAATCGCGGGAAAACCGGAATGGAAAAGGTGGTTGAAGCAAAAAGAATATTAAAGCTGGCTCATGCCAAATTGATGGGTGTTATTTTTAACAACAGATAAGTGTATATTTTTTTATCTTTATCGTTCTTAAAAAAGAATAAAATAATCTCAATAAAGTCTAGGTGATGTCTGCTAACCTTTATCAAGGCAGGCACTCGGTCATGCTGTGGGTTTTCTTTGAAACCTTAGACGCATTAGTTGTCGGTAGTGTGATGTGAGGGCGGGTTAGATGCCCAAGTTACATACATATTTATCTGGATCTTTGCAATTGGAAATGTTGCTGAAGCTGGGTAAATACCCAAAACTCACATATAAATTTACCAAAAGTTATTCAGAAAGGAGGAGATGGCAGTGACCTATCGGCAACGGCTTTCTTTATTTATATTTGTTGACTCACTTATTGTATTAAGCGCCATTTTTTTAAGTACTTTTCTGTTAAGCATAAATATATTGGTATTTGCTGTCCCTTTGCTTATCAGCTCACTAGCCATTGTTATCTGTCATCACCTGTTTGCGATAAAATATAAGCTGTATAAAAAGGTATGGGAATACGCCAGCATTCAGGAATTATTAATTATTTTAAAGGTTGTTTCCTTTTCCGTTTTGACAGCAATTGTACTTCAGCTTGTATTCATTCAGGCAATCCAATTCAAACTTATCGCAGTAACCTGGCTGCTCCATTTGTTTTTAATCGGAGGATCTCGGTTTGTCTGGCGGGTTTACCGGGATACTGTTATGAATAAATCCGAGGATAAAATAAGAACATTGATTATAGGTGCAGGGGCTGCTGGGACGATGATTGCTAGACAAATGCTGAAAAATAAAGAGAGTGAGCTGCTGCCTATTGCTTTTATTGATGATGACAAGACAAAGCAACGTCTGGATATATACGGACTGCCAGTAATCGGTGGGGTGAAGGACATAGAAAGGAATGTTAAAGCACTACAGATTGACCATATTATTATTTCCATCCCTTCCTTAAGCAAAAAAGAGCTGAATACCATATTTCAGGAATGCACCAAAACAAGCGCACAAACGAAAATCCTTCCTTTGCTGGAGGATTTAATTACCGGCAAGGTGTCGATCAATGCGTTCCGGGACGTGCAGGTGGAAGATTTGCTGGGAAGGGATCCGGTTCATATGGATATGGAAAGCATCTCCGAAAATATAACGAATAAAGTAATTCTCGTTACCGGGGCAGGAGGTTCCATAGGTTCAGAGATTTCAAGACAAATTGCTTCGTTTCAACCACGAAAAATCATATTACTGGGCCATGCGGAAAATGATATTTACGCCATTGAAATGGAACTGATGGAAAAATACAAACATAGCGAAATAGCAATCATCACTGAAATTGCCGATGTGCAGGATGCGAAGAAAATGATGACCATCATGCGCCGGTATAAACCGGATGTGGTTTATCATGCCGCAGCCCATAAGCATGTGCCTTTAATGGAAAGAAATCCGGAAGAGGCGGTGAAGAACAATATCATTGGTACGAGAAATGCAGCCATGGCCGCTCACAGAAATAATGCAGGAACCTTTGTCATGGTTTCCACCGATAAAGCGGTGAATCCGACAAGTGTGATGGGAGCTACCAAACGGCTGGCAGAAATGATCGTGCAGGATATGCACACCAAAAGCGGTACAAAATTTGTCGCTGTCCGTTTCGGTAATGTGCTGGGGAGCACTGGCAGCGTCATTCCTTTATTTAAAAAACAGATAGAGCAGGGCGGTCCGGTTACGGTGACCCACCCGGATATGGTCCGCTATTTTATGACAATTCCTGAAAGCTCCAGACTCGTCATTCAGGCAGGGTCTCTCGCAGCAGGAGGGGAAATATTTGTGCTGGATATGGGGGATCCGGTGAGGATTGTCGACCTTGCCAAAAACCTCATCAAATTATCGGGAAATTCCGTCGAAGCCATCGGAATTGAGTTCACCGGCATCCGGCCAGGAGAGAAGCTTTTTGAAGAACTTTTGCAAGAAAGCGAAGTGCATAATCATCATGTTTTTCCAAAAATATATGTAGGGAAAACAACAGAACTCTACATCGATGAAATCAATGAAATTATCGCAAACTATCACCATTATGATATGGAACGGCTGAGAGAACAGTTACTAAAGCTGGCAAATAATGAAGTAGTTGTCCAGGAGGCAACAACGGCCATATCGATATAGAAAAAAGAGTGAAAAATTTATGAGACCGAATAAATAAAGGAAGGAAGGGAGAATGCATGACAAATAAAGTATTATATTGTGCCCCACTGTAGATTACCATTTTAAAGCATTTCATCTGCTGTATAAAATGGTATAAGGAACAGGGGTGAGGAGAAGTTGATGTTGCTTATTTACACCGGCCTACAACAGAGCATATGGTCTTTACCGGTGCTATGAAAGCCTGAAAAGCCAGACTTGCAGCGACTTTGCATGGCTGATTATTGATGATGGATCAACAGACAGCACAAGGGAAATCATAGAAGCCTGGAAAGAGGAAAATGTTATCGATATCCAATATCGTTACCAGGAAAATCAGCGAATGCATGGCGCGCATAACAAAGCATATGAATTAATTGAGACGGAGTTAAATGTATGTATGATTCCGATGATTATATGTCGGCGGATGCAGTGGAAAAAATTCTTGATTTCTGGTTGAAACATGGAAACGATCAGGTGAGCGGCATTATGGGCTTGGATGCAACAAACGGAGATGAGATCACCGGTACCGGGTTCCCAGCCAATCTGAAATCATCCACACTGTTCGATCTTTATAACAAATACCGTTTAAAAGGGGATAAAAAACTTGTCTATCGAAGTGAATTAACAAAAAAATATCCCTATCCAACCTTTGCAGAAGAAAAATATGTTGGGCCTGGCCTATAAGTATTACATGATCGACAGAGATTATGTAATGCTGTTAATGAATGAAGTCTTATGGTATGTAGAATATCTCCCGGATGGTTCTTCACGTAATATGCTGAAGCAATATCGAAGGAACCCGAGAGGTTTTTCTTTTTACCGGAATTGATGAAACTGCCATTTGGAAATGGGATGTTTAAATTCAGGCAGGCCATTCATTACGTATCCAGCAGCATGTGGAGAGAAATAGCAAATTTCTGCAGGAAACACCGAATAAACTGGCTTACCATTCTGGCATTGCCACTCGGAACATTGCTGCTTCTATACATCACATCCAAAACAAGAGATGTACATGTTTAATTGAAAGGGTATCGCTTATGACTTTACTTTGGATCAACCTGATACTGGTATTTGCTTTTGCCTTTTTCGCCAGGTATTTTGCTGCTCCAGCCTATGCGGGCGGCTTCAGCCATACTATAAGACCAAATAAACTGCTGATACTTGGTTCAATGTCGGTACTTATCATGATTGCCGGCCTTCGCTCCAATATCGGTGATACATTTTTTTATAAACTAATTTATACTAGCAACGAATTTACATGGGAATATGTTTTATCGGAGAAAGACATCGGGTTTGGCGTAATGCAGATGGTGTTAAAAAATTATATTTCCGAAGATCCGCAAATTATGATTTTTACGGCGGCACTCATCACTAATATACTGATTGTTGCGGTTTTATACAATTATTCCAGAATGGTGGAGCTTAGTCTATACGTTTACATTACAGGCGGGTTGTTTCTTGTATCCATGAATGGCATCAGACAATTGCTGGCAGCAGCCATCGCCTTTCTAGCCATCCGATATTTAATGAATGGGAATTTCTTTAAATATGCAGCAATTGTTGTCCTGGCTTCGTTATTTCATCAAAGTGCATTAATTCTGCTACCTGTATATTTTCTCGTAAGGTTTAAAGCATGGTCCAAAGCTACGGTAGTATTAATCCTGCTTTCCGTACTTGTTGTCATAGGGTATGAAGCGTTCACCACATTATTATTCAGTGCGATTGAGGACACCCAATATGCAAACTATGACAGCTTTGCCGAGGGGGGAGCCAATATTCTCCGGGTGGCTGTCGAGGCAGCACCCCTTTTTATTGCATATCTGGGTAGAGAAAAGCTGAGAAGTATTTTTCCGAACAGTGATTTTATTATAAATATGGCGTTAATTGGTTTTGTTTTCATGGTGATTTCTACCCAGGAATGGATTTTTGCCAGGTTGGCCATCTATTTTCAACTGTATCAATTAATTTTAATCTCCTGGCTTCCAGTATTATTTCGGGAGAAAGACCAGAAATTTGTTTATCTGGCCATACTTGGTTGTTACTTTGGTTATTATTTTTACGAAAATGTGATCACGCTGAATATAATTTATGAGAGTGATTTCCTGGGCAGATAAGAAAAGGGGGGAGAAAGCGTGGCAATTCTTATTACAGGCGGTGCCGGCTATATCGGGACCCATACTTGTGTGGAGCTTTTGAATAGCAACAATGACATTATCGTACTTGATAATTTTTCCAACAGCAATCCGGAAAGCTTAAACAGGGTAGCAGAAATAACGGGAAAAACATTTCGAATCTATCATAAAGACCTGCAAGACAAAGTAGGTTTAAGAGAAATCTTTGTGGAAAATAATGATATTGATGCCGTGATTCATTTTGCGGGATTAAAGGCAGTAGGCGAATCTGTTTCCGTTCCGGTTTCCTATTATAAAAATAATATTATAGGCACACTTCATTTATGTGAAGTGATGCAGGAGTATAATGTGAAGAATCTTGTATTCAGTTCATCCGCAACCGTTTATGGTGCTAGAGCGGAAGTTCCCATCATCGAGGATACACCACTTGAGGCAACGAATCCGTACGGCAGAACAAAACTGATGATAGAAGAGATACTAAGGGATATTGCGTTTGCAGACCCGGCATGGAGTATCGCGTTGTTAAGGTATTTCAATCCGGTTGGGGCGCATGAAAGCGGTCTGATAGGAGAGGATCCCCAAGGTGTACCTAATAATTTAATGCCTTTTATTTCCCAGGTGGCGGTTGGCGAAAGAGAAGAACTCCATATATTCGGTAACGATTTCAATACAAAAGATGGCACTGGGGTAAGGGATTATATCCATGTCGTTGATTTGGCAGAAGGTCATTTGAAAGCACTGGAAAAAGTAAGGACGACAAAAGGGATTGATGCCTATAATCTTGGCACGGGAAAGGGCTATAGTGTGCTGGAAATGGTAAAAGCTTTTGAAAGAGCATCGAAAAAGAAAATCCCATTTCGATATACAAACCCTCGGCCGGGAGATGTAGCCATTTGTTATGCAAATCCGAACAAAGCAAGAGCAGACTTGGGGTGGCAGGCAGTAAGGGAAGTAGATGCTATGTGTTTGGATACCTGGCGCTGGCAGTTTCATCATCCTTCAGGTTACCGAAAACCGAAAGTCGCATTGACCATATACCCGAATTAAAATGAGAAAGCTCCGCTGCAAGAGGCACCGGAGTTTTTTTAATGCCTGAATGGGGAGGGAGTTATAAGTGAAACGATGTATGGATCTTTTTATCTCAATACCCTTAATCACTATATTATCTCCGCTCATGTTAATCATTGCTCTATGTATTAAAGCTGTAATGGGGTCACCAATACTATTTAAACAGAAGCGGCCGGGATTGGATGGAAAGCCTTTTTTACTTTTTAAATTCAGAACGATGAAAAACTTGAATCAAAAAAATGATAGAGAGGATGATGAAAATCGCTTAACAGAACTGGGAAAAAAGCTGCGAAAATACAGTCTTGATGAACTTCCCCAGCTGATTAATGTAGTGAAAGGCGATATGAGTCTGATCGGCCCTAGGCCATTACTGATGGAATACTTACCCCTTTATAACGAGGAGCAGTCAAGACGGCATGATGTAAAACCGGGGATTACCGGCTGGGCACAAGTGAATGGAAGAAACAATATTTCGTGGGATGAAAAATTTCAATTTGATAAATGGTACGTGGAAAATCAAAGCCTGCTCCTGGACTGCAGAATTCTCTGGATGACCGTTTTTAAAGTACTGAAAAGAGAAGGCATTAACCAGCAGGAAGCCGCGACAATGGAGAAATTTAACGGCACGAAAGAAGTGTTCAAATGAAGATAATTTTATTGGGAGACGGCGGACATAGCAGGGTTATACAGGAAATGGTTTATTCAAAGGCGGGGTACGATATTGCTGCCGTGCTGGATGATAAGTATGAACAAGGATTCCAGTTGAACGGGATGATCCATGCGCCTATTTCCTTTATATGGAGACTGCTTCGTAAAGATACTAAAGTAGTGGTGGCCATTGGAAATAATGATGTAAGAAAAAAAACTGTAAAAGAACTGGATCTTCCGCCGGAGCGTTTTGTAGCTATAGTTCACCCCACGGCAGTCATCAGCACTACTTCAAAGATAGGATGCGGAACGGTAATTATGCCATATGCCGTTGTGAATGCAAAAGCGGATATCGGCATGCACTGTATTATCAATTCGGCTGCTATCGTCGAGCATGACAGTGAAATTGCCGACTATGCTCATATTTCACCAAATGCCACGTTATCAGGTAATGTAAGTACCGGTGAAGGGGTGCATATTGGCTCCTCTGCAACGGTTATACCCGGGAAACATATCGGCAACTGGTCAGTTGTCGGTGCAGGTTCCACAGTCATTGAACATATACCGGCATATAGCAAGGCAGTTGGAAGTCCAACGAGGATTATTGAACGGATACTGATAAAGTAATACTTGGGGAAAATGAGGGAAATATCAAAGCCAGCCAGTTCATCAAATTATTTGATAAGTTTATTAAAGTGATGAAGTAATGAGATACGACCGTGAGAATATTCGAGCTCGCATAAAACCGACCGAGAAGTATGAAAAATCGATCGAAAGGGGCATCAAATCGCTCGTAAGCATCAAAAATCGAAATAAAAAAGGTGGTGGTTATTTGAAAAAATCGAGGATTTTTCTTTCTCCTCCACATATGAGTGGAAAGGAGGAAAGGTATATAAAAGAAGCATTTGCATCTAATTGGATCGCTCCACTTGGGCCAAATGTTGATGCTTTTGAAGAAGAGATTGCAAACTTTATTGGCGTAAAAAGTGCAGTTGCAACGAACTCCGGAACGGCTGCAATTCATCTGTCACTTGAATTATTGGGAGTGGGAAAAGGAGATATAGTGTTCTGTTCCACTTTAACATTTGTTGCAAGTGCCAATCCGATTCTTTATCAGGGGGCAGAACCTGTATTTATTGATTCAGAACCCGAGTCATGGAATATGTCTCCTAGAGCACTAAAAAAAGCATTTCAGTTTGCAGTACAGGAAGGAAAACTGCCAAAAGCGGTTATTATCGTTAATTTGTATGGTCAGAGTGCCAAAATGGACGAAATTATTGCTCTATGTAATCAATATGAAGTGCCGATGATTGAAGATGCTGCAGAATCCCTGGGAACAACTTATAAAGGAAACGCATCAGGTTCGTTTGGGAAGTTTGGTATTTTTTCCTTTAATGGGAATAAAATTATTTCCACTTCCGGTGGAGGCATGCTTGTATCCGATGATACCGCAGCAATTGAACGGGCAAAATTTCTGGCAACACAATCACGTGACCCAGCTCCACACTATCAGCACAGCATAATCGGTTATAACTATCGTCTCAGCAATATATTGGCAGGGATGGGCAGAGCTCAGCTTGAAGTACTGGAAGAACGTGTTGCAGCAAAAAGAAGTATTTTTAATATTTACAATCAGGCATTATCAGATTTACCAGGAATTGCATTCATGCCGGAATTGCCAGGCACAAGAATGAACCGCTGGTTATCCGTATTATACCTGGATGAAGTAAAAACAGGCATGACAGTAAAACGGCTAATGAATGCATTATACAGGGAAAACATTGAAGCCCGTCCTGTATGGAAACCACTTCACCTGCAGCCGCTTTTTGAAGGAGCACTTTACTTTGCGCACAGCACCAATTATCATGTGGCAGAGAGGTTATTCAATACAGGTATTTGCCTCCCATCAGGGTCGAACCTGAAGGCTGAAGAGCAAATAAGAATTATTAAGTGTATAAGAGAAACAATGGAAGAAACTGTTCGTAGTAGAGGTTATCTAATCTTAGGAAAACATGAGGTATAAATCATGATTGGGACAAATATAAAAAAGATTCGGAAAAAGAAAGGAATCACATTATCAGAGTGTGCCCACAGAGCAAATATATCAAAGTCATATTTAAGCAATATTGAACGAAATTTAAATCAGAACCCTTCCATTCATGTTCTGGAGAAAATTGCTAGAGTCCTAGAGGTGGATCTTCGCAGGTTAATTGACACAGAACCTTCAGGTGGTGTTCTTTCTGATCATGAGTGGATTGAATTTATCAAGGAATTAAAAAAGTCAGGCGTGAAAAAAGATCAGCTACAGGAATTTAAAAAGGTAATTGAATTTGTTAAATGGCAGAATGAACATAAGAAAAATAATTCAAATTCATAGAGGGGAAAACAAATGGGAAATGCTAAGCCTTTCAAGGTTTTGCACATAGTTGGAGCTATGAATGCGGGCGGGACGGAAACGATGCTGATGAATATTTACAGAAAAATAGACCGTGATCAAATTCAGTTTGATTTTGTTTCCTACAGTTCAGAAGAGGCCCATTACGATCAAGAAATTAGACGTTTTGGCGGGAAGATTATTAAACTCTCAAAAACAAATTCCGTAAAAGCTTTGTATGATGTGATGAAAAAATACGGCACGTATGATGTGGTGCATTCGCATACATTATTCCACAGTGGCATTTCAAATGTTGCTGCTTTTTTAGCCGGTGTAAAGGTAAGAATTTCCCATGCACATACGACCCGGGATGACAGCAGTACATTGTTTAGAAAAATGTATATTCACGTTATGCGTTTAATTATTCTTCGTTTTTCAACAAATCTATTGGCTTGCAGTGAGGATGCAGGGAGGTACTTATTTGGTCGAGGAGGTATAAAGAAAGCAATATACGCCTATTTTCCAAATACGATTGATTATTCGGGATTTCTGCAAGCACCGGAAACAGAGGTTAAAAAGTTTAAATTGGAAAAGGGACTGGGAAACAGCGTAGTTATTGGCCATATAGGCAGATTCATTGAAGCAAAGAATCATCTATTTTTATTGAACATATTTAAAAAGCTTGTGGAGAAGGATTCTACCGTGAAACTGCTCCTTGTGGGAGATGGTGAATTAAGGAAGTTAATCGAGAAACGTGCGAAAAAAGAAGGAATCTATAAAAATATCACTTTTGCCGGTATCCGGAATGATATAAATACGATGCTTCATAGTATGGATGTATTCGTTTTTCCTTCCATTTATGAAGGGCTGGGGCTTGTTTTGCTGGAAGCACAGGCAAGCGATGTTCCTTGTGTCGTATCTGAAGCGATACAGCCTGAGGCAGATGTCGGAGTTGAATTGGTATCAACGCTTTCTCTGGATGATTCCCCGGATGTATGGGCAGATAAAATAGTGGAAGTAGCTGCAAATAAAGAAAGAAACATAAATAAAATAACTGAAGCCTTTGAACAAAGCGGATATTCCATAACGGAAGGAGTTTCGACATTAATAAATATCTACCAAGGGAACAAAGGAGAAGCATATGAAAGACATGTTGATCGCCTCATTTGATTTGGAAGTGGGAGGGGTGGAAAGAAGCCTGATCAGTATGCTGGATCATTTCGACTATACAAATTACAAAGTCGATCTCATGCTATACAGGCATCAGGGGGAATTCATGAATTTGCTTTCGGATGAACCAGTTTTACTGGAAGAAATACCGCAATATGCCACTTTCAGGAAGTCGATTAAAGATGTGTTTAGTGATAAACATTATGTGATTGGATTTTCCAGGATTTTTTCCAAGTTGAATGCAGATATGAGAGGAAAGCTAAAAAAAAATGATGAACCAGGTTATTACCAAATGCAGCTTATGTGGAAATATGCATTGCCCTTTCTCCCAAAGCTGTATAAAAAATACGATGTGGCTGTCAGTTATTTGTGGCCGCATTTTTTTGTTGCTGAAAAGGTGGAGGCAAGGACGAAAATAGCCTGGATTCATACCGATTACGCTTCAGTGGATACAAATGTGAGGCTGGATCTGAAAATATGGGAGAAGTTTGATCATATCATTGCTGTATCGGAAGCTTGTGAGGCTTCATTTTTAAAAAAATATCCACAGCTGAAACAGAAAGTAACGGTTATGGAAAATATTTCATCTCCCCAACTGATACACAATCTTGCCGGAGAAAATGAGGTGAATCCGATGACTGATGATTCCCGTTTCAAATTAATTACAGTGGCAAGACTTTCCCATGCAAAAGGAATTGATCAGGCAATCAAGGCATTACATGTTTTGAAAAAAAGGGGATACACCAACATTGCATGGTATGTCGTCGGTTATGGTGGAGATGAAGAGGTACTGCGACAGCTGATTGTCTATCTCGGGTTGGATGACAGATTTATTTTATTGGGTAAAAAAATCAATCCATATACTTTCATAAAAGCAGCAGACCTATACGTCCAGCCTTCTCGATATGAGGGAAAAGCAGTCACTGTTCGGGAAGCGCAAATTCTTGCCAAACCGGTTTTGATCACGAATTATGCCACTGCCCCGAGTCAGGTGAAAGATGGATTTGATGGTGTTATTTGTGACTTATCCGCAGAGGGAATCGCTGATGGCGTGGAAGCACTGTACAATGATGCTGTTCTCAAAAATCAGCTTGCTGTAAACTGTGCGGCAACAAACTATGAGAATGATGAAGAATTAGAAAAATTGTATGAATTTGCTTAAGGGGGGATCACATGCCGGAAAAAGGAAAGGTTAGCATTATTGTTCCATTATATAAAGTAGAAAAATATATTCACAGATGTATTGATAGCATTACAGAACAAACTTATGAGGACCTGGAAATTATTCTGGTCAATGATGGTTCCCCGGACAATTGCGGCGAAATAGCAGAAGAATACAGAAAAAAAGACAGCCGAATCAAGGTGATTCATAAGGAAAATGGCGGTTTATCCGACGCCAGGAATTACGGTATGCGACCGGTTACTGGAGAGTATACGATGTTTATTGACAGTGATGACTGGATTGAAAGGGACATGGTGGCATGCCTTCTTGAAAATTGTCTGAAGTTTAATGCGGATGTGGTGCAGGGTGCCTTTTATTATGCCCATGATGATCAACTGCTTTTTGATGATAGAATCTATAAAGAGAATAAAGATTTCGCGATTTTCAATAAAAAGGAAGCAATGAGAGAACTTGTAATGAATGAAAAAGTGAAGAATTTCGCTTGGGGCAAGCTTTATAAAACGGAGTTAATCCGGGACATTCCGTTTAAAAAAGGTGTTTTATTTGAGGATGTATTTTGGGCTCACCAGGTCATAGACCGGGTTGAGAAATTCATTCTCATTTCACGGCCCTTTTATTATTATTACCAGCGCGAGGACAGTATTGTTGCCACGTATACGCTAAGAAATTTGGATATGATCAAAGGGTTAAAGGAAAGGCACCGTTTCCTGGAATCATTTTACCCGAAACTGAGAGAGGAATCGCTTAGGCTCATATTAAAAATGTGTCTCATTCATTATCAGCTGTTATGGCTAAACAGAAAAAAAGATCCGAAGAAGGTGCACAGGAAGGAACTTCAATCCTATCTCAGGCAGAATTACAGGGAATTAAAAAATGCAGTGAGTGATGATAGTGTATTGAGTTGGCAATTAAACTTATTTTCATTGCATCCATTTTTTCAACTTGGTTTTCTCGGTGTAAGAAAAGGTCTGCGATCCATGAAAATAATTTCTACGCCAAAAGGATTACATAAAGTAGAGCAAAATGCTGAGAAGGAGTCTAGTGTAAAATGAAGCAAATGGTAACTCGAATTCTTATTTATTTTTTTCATTTATTTCCAATCAAAACGAATAAAATTTTTCTATTCAGCTATTATGGCGGCAATTATGGATGTAATCCGAAATACATCTCTAAATTTATTGCTGAGCATGATCGAAATGATAACTATGATGTTGTCTGGGCTTTCCATGATCCCGATGCAAAACAGGAATTAAATCACATACGGAAAGTGAAGACGATGTCGATAAAATATTTTTATGAATTATGCACCGCCAGGATAGTGATTACAAACTACCGAACGACAGATTTATTTGTGAAGAGGAAAAATCAGTATTACATCCAGACATGGCACAGTTCATTGCGATTAAAGCAAATTGAAAAAGATGCAGCGAATGTGCTGGGAACGGAATACATTGAAATAGCAAAGAAGGATTCACGGAAATGTGACTTATTGCTGTCCGGATGCGCGGATAGTACAGCTATATTCAGAAACGCGTTCTGGTATGATGGGGAGATTTTTGAACACGGGACACCGAGAAATGATGTGCTGTTTAAAACAACGCCGAATCACAGGGTGAATATACGTAAAGAGCTGAATATAGAACCGGATACAAAGGTTTTATTGTATGCACCGACCTTCAGGAAAAACAATGATGTAAGTGTCTATGAGCTGAATTGGAAGAGGATTACGGAAAGACTAAAAAAATCATTTGGAAACGACTGGGTGGTATTGGTGAAACTGCATCCGCATTTAATACATCAATCTTCTCAATTGATTTATGAAAACAATGTGATGGATGTGACTTCCTACGATGACATTCAGGAATTGCTGCTTATTTCCGATGTTTTAATAACAGACTACTCATCCCTGATGTTTGATTTTGCTATTACAAAACGTCCGTGCTTTCTTTACATACCGGATGTCGAAGCCTATACAAAACAGGACAGAAAGCTGTATTTCAATATTAGGGAGCTTCCTTTTATCTCTGCAACGAGCGAAGAAAATCTTATTGGGGAAATAAAGACATTTGACAGAAGAAAATATGAAAAGAATATTAGACACTTTCTCGATAAAACAGGATCTTTTGAACAGGGTAAGGCAAGTGAATTTTTAATGGAACGCATTGAAGCTATTTGTTTCGGCGAGCAAAGGAGAGAATTGGATGAAGCGGTATAAAATAGGATACACTACAGGCGTTTTTGATTTATTTCATGTCGGGCATCTGAATATTTTAAGAAGAGCAAAGGAACAGTGTGATTATCTTATTGTTGGTGTCAGCACCGATGAACTGGTAATGGAATATAAACAAAGGGAGCCGGTCATTCCATTTGAGGAGAGAAAAGCTATTGTGGAAGGAATTAAGCATGTAGACCGGGTAGTTCCGCAAATAAATAGAGATAAGTTTGCTGCATGGGAGCATTTGCTTTTTAATGTCATGTTTGTCGGTGATGATTGGAAGGGTGATGTGTTTTTTAATGAATTAGAAGGTAAGTTTGCTGAAGTTGGGGTTGAGATTGTTTATTTTCCTTATACGAAAGGTGTCTCTTCGACGATTGTCAAGGAGAAATGTATACATAAGGGCGGTGGCAGGGTGAACCTTAGCGAACGTCAGTTGTTAAATTCCTTTCCATAGAAACAAAAGAGCATGTAAGTCGTTTTCAGTCCATCTTTATTTGAGTTCATTAAAAATGCAGAAGTAGAGTAAGATTTTTAATAAAGTGAGGAGACTTTCACGAAATGAAAAAGAATTTATTATTTGTAATAGATTCACTGGATATTGCCGGGGCTGAAAAAAGTCTGGTCACATTGCTTGGACTGCTAGATTATAATAAGTTCTCCGTGGATTTAATGTTGTTTGCCCATGGTAAAAAATTGGAGCAACACGTTCCGAAAGAAGTAACGATATTGGATCCCTTGAATTATACGACATTTTCCAATTTGCCTTTAAATACGGCAGTTGCTGAAGCAATCAAAAAATCTGAATACAGTATGCTTTTATCTAGATTCAAGTATTCTTCAGTTTTACGTGTTAAAAAATACGATAATAAAGAAAAAGCAAGGCTGTTCTGGCAAAGTATTTCAAAGGTGATTGAAGCCAATCCGAAAAAATATGACATTGCCATCAGTTATGCACAAGGAATTCCGACATTTTATGTGGCGGGTAAAGTGAAGGCAAAGCAAAAATACGCCTGGGTAAATGCCAGTTATAGATTGAATGAAAAAGAAAAGCAATTTCAAAAATACTATTACGATCAATACGATAAAGTAGTGGCTGTATCCGAATCAGCCAAGGAAGTTTTTACGGAAACATTTCCGGAATACGAAGATAAAATGACAGTTGTATATGATATTAACAATCCACATATAATTTCAAAAATGGCGGAAATAGGAATAGGTTATAAAGATAATTTTGATGGGGTAAGAATATTAACGGTTGGCAGACTTAACAAGCAAAAAGGCTATGATATTGCACTGGATGCATGTAAAAAATTGAAGGAATCCGGACTGCATTTCCGCTGGTATGCAATGGGTAAAGGTCCGTTTCAACAAGAAGTGGAACAGTATATAGCGGAGAATGATTTACAAGAACATTTCATTCTTCTCGGTGTGGAGACCAATCCGTACCCATTTGTAAAAAATGCGGATATATATGTTCAACCTTCCAGGTTTGAAGGATTCGGACTCGCGATTGCAGAGGCTAGAATGTTGAATGTTCCTGTTGTGACAACAAGATTTGATGCAGTCTACAATCAAATGGTTGATGGGAAGAACGGACTTGTAGTTGATATGAATGCAGCCGCAGTATGTGATGCAGTTTTAAAATTAATAAGTGATAAGGAATTAAGAGAACGTATTGTTTGCTATCTTGAGAATGAAAAGAAAGGGAATGTAGAGGAAGTCGAGAAATTTTATCAATTAATAGGATAACAGATATCAATGTGAATCTATACGCCTTGAGGGGGAGGGGAAATTATGATACAACCAGACATAAGTATAATTGTTCCTGTCTATAATTCAAGCCCATATATTAGCAAGTGTATAGATAGTATTCTAGCTCAAACCTTTAGAAAATTCGAACTGATTTTAGTTAATGATGGATCGGCTGATCAGAGTGGACATATTTGCGAACAATATGCTCAACAAGATGGCAGGATTAAAATAGTTCATAAAGAAAATGGAGGCGTGAGTTCTGCGAGAAATGCTGGAATAAATATAGCCAGTGGTGAATTTATTACTTTTGTTGATGCAGATGATTGGATATATAAAGATATGTATTCCAAATTATATAATTTATGTAAAGAAACAAATAGTGATATATCCATATGTAGCATATATAGGGAAATAAACGGAAAAGTTATTGATACTAAAAGGGAAGCGTTAATAAAAGAAATGGATAACACGGAAGCAATGAAACAACTTTTTACTGGTAAATATTTCAGGTTTGCAGTGTGGGCGAAACTATATAAAAAGTGTTGTTTTAAAAATATCCGATATCCTGAAGATAGAAGACTTGATGATTTACCGACAACGTATAAAATTTTCTCCAATGCAAATAAAGTAGTCTATACAACCTATGCTGGTTATATATATTTATTGAGAGAAAATAGTATATTAACCTCACCTTATAATGAGAAAAAATTGGATATATTTTTAGGTTGGGATGAAATTATTGCTTTTATGAATAAAAATTATCCAAATTTGTCTAATGAATATATATCGTGTTTTGTGTACTACAGTATGGATCATGTTTATTCTATTTTAAATCAAGTTGAAGATCCAGTGGAGCGCGATAAGTATATATTATATATACAACTATATATTAGAAAGTATTATAAAGAGATCCTAAAAACCAGCCGATTATCATTGAAATATAAATATTTAATTACTTTATTAAATTACAATGTGAAACTTTTGTATTTAAATTTTAAATTAAAAAGAAAATTAACTGCCAGGTAATTAAAATACTTTAATTTTGTATGTACATTCTAATTGGATGGAAGAGAGTAGGTTTATGAAGAAAAATATAATATTTATGGTTATTAATATGAATGTTGGTGGGACTGAAAGAGCACTGCTTAATATGATTGCAGAAATGCCTAAGGATACATTTGATATTACGATATTAATGCTTGAGAAGTATGGGGGTTTTTTAGAATCGATTCCATCTTATGTTCAAGTTCAGTATCTTGATGGTTACCAAGATATCAAAAAGATATTGAATAGGCCACCAAAAGAAACAATTATGAAGAACTTTAAAAATGGTAAGGTAATAAAAGGTTTAAGTCTATTGTTAATATTATTTTTATCTAGGTTAACGAGAAATAAGGGAATATTTTTTAAATATGTTTTAAAAAATATTCCGAATTTAAAAACCGAATATGATATTGCTTTAGCTTATGCTGGTCCAATGGACTTCATAAGCTATTTCGTTGTGAATAAAATTAAAGCTAAAAAGAGAGTTCAGTGGATCCATTTTGATGTTACAAAGATTGGCTTTAATAAAGTTTTTTCAAGAAGGATATATCAACAATACGATAAGTTGTTTATTGTTTCTAAAGAGGCTAGAAATAAATTGATTAATTTAATACCAAACATTGACATTAAAACAGAAGTATTTCTAAATATAGTCTCACCTGAAATCATAGAACGTGAGTCCAAAAAGGGGAAAGGATTTGATGATTATTTCAAAGGCTTTAGAATATTTACTGTTGGCAGATTATCTAATGAAAAAGGTCAGGACTTGGCTATAGAAGCATTGACAAGACTAGTGAATGAAGGATTTGATGTTAATTGGTATTGCTTAGGGGAAGGAAGCTCACGACATAAATATGAGAAATTAGTTCAAGAAAATAAACTTGAAGATAGATTTATTTTGTTAGGCTCAAACCCTAACCCTTATTCTTTTATGGAGCAGTGTGATATTTATGTACAGCCTTCAAGGCATGAAGGTTATTGTTTAACGATTGCAGAAGCCCGAGCATTAAAAAAACCGATTGTGACGACGGCTACAGCAGGTGCAAAGGAGCAAATAAGACATGGTGAGACGGGATTAATTGTAGATATTGATTCGAAGGAAATTTACCAAGCCATAAAACAACTAATTGAAAACACTAAACTCAGAAATGATTTAACTAAAAATTTAAAAACCGAAAAGCTTGATAACCCGTTTAACATTGATGATAAAAATTTAATGATAGTTTGAAGCGTAGATTTGATTTAGCTTTATTGTTGAAGGAGGAAAAAATGAAGAAAGTACTATTTATGCTAAGTAGTATGAATATAGGCGGGGTGGAAAAGTCCTTTTTATCTTTATTATCTAAGATACCAAAAGATAAATATAAAATTACGCTATTGTTGCTTGAAAAAAAAGGTGGCTTTTTAGAATTAATTCCTGATTGGGTAACAATTGAAGAAGCCACATGGTTTAAAGAATTAAAGCCGATTATTATGCAACCACCTCAACAGACGATTCTAGATTATAAAATGAAACATGAGTTTATCAAAATTCCAACATTTATCTATTCATATATTCTTTCAGAGAAGTTATTTAAAGATCGGCATATTTATTATAAACATGTATTTAAAGTGATCCCAGAACATGAAGATACATATGATATTGCGATATCATATCAAGGTCCAACAGAAACAATTGATTATTATATTGCTAACAGAGTTAAAGCTAAAAAGAAAATATCCTGGATTCACTTTGATGTGTCAAAACATCAAATTAATAGAAAGTTATACACGAAGTTATATAGGGAATTTGATAATATTTTTGTGGTTTCTCATGAGGGTAAAGAAAAACTGAACGAAAGAATACCTAGTATCAGAAATAAAGTGGCGGTATTTAAGAATATTATCTCAACACAATTAATTAATAAAATGTCTGAAGTGGAAATAGATTTTGAGGAGAACTATAAAGGGATAAAAATTGTAACGGTTGGAAGACTCACAAAGGAAAAAGGTCAGGATCTAGCTATAAAAATTCTAGCTAGACTGCGGGATAATGGATATGAAGTGAGGTGGTATTGCATCGGTGAGGGGGAGCACAGGAAAGAATATGAAAATTTAATAGAACAGTATGGATTGAAAAAGGACTTTCTCCTAATAGGTGCAAAAACAAATCCTTATCCATTTATCAAAAAGTCGGATATTTATGTTCAAACATCAAGACACGAGGGGTACTGTTTAACATTAGCTGAAGCCAGATGTCTAAATAAACCAATTGTAACTACTGATTTTACTGGAGTAAAAGAACAAATAGTAAATAATGACACAGGATTAATTGTTAGTTTTAATGAAGATGAATTGTATCTTGCAGTAAAAGAATTAATTAACAACCCACATCTTCGACAGCAGTTTAGTAATAAACTATTGAGGGAACAAAATGAAACTATTATAAAAGAGGAAAAAATTGCTCAGTTAATTTAAAGTGGAGTAATATGGAACCGGCTACTTTATCAAGGATATAGGAACATATAATCGTAAGTAACTATTCCTAATTTCAAAGATTTTAATTTAACAAAAATCAAGTCTAGGGCTGAAAAATAATTTGATGGAATTGACTTGTTCATAAATAGTCGTATAGGTGAACCGAGTGTTTAGCATAGCTTGAATTTAATTCCTAAGGTCTAAAAGGTGTGAAATCATGAAAGAAACAATAAGAAAGTTGTTTTACCTATTCAACAAAAGGGAGAAAAAAAAGTTATTAATTTTATTTTTCATGATGATCATTGCTGCGTTATTTGAAACTGTAGGTATTGGATTGATTGTTCCTTTTGTTGGTATCGTGACAAATCCAGATATGATACACGATCAAGCCGCTCTTTCAGCAATGTATGATTGGTTGAACTTCCAATCAGCAACATCATTTATTATTTTAACAGTTATATTTTTATTACTGGTGTTTGTTTTGAAGAATCTCTATTTACTTGTATTCAACTATGCACAGTTTAGGGTCATCCTAAATCAGCAAGTTAAATTATCGCGTGATTTGTTTAAAGAATATTTAATTAAGCCATATTCTTTTCACTTACAAAGAAATTCAGCAGATTTATTGCGTAATGTAAATACAGAGGTTTCAAGGGTATTTCAAGGAATCATCCTGTCTGGATTTCAATTATTAACAGAAATATTAGTAGTTCTTTGTATTTTAATCTTACTTTTAATAACATCACCTGTTGCAACAATAACAGCATCTATCTTACTTGGTGGAAGTGTTTTTTTATTTTTCGCATTCCTTCGTAAGAAAATTAGTAGACTCGGCAAAGAGCAGCACGTAGTAAGTGGAAAGATGATTAAATGGGTGAATCAGGGGTTGGGCGCAAGTAAAGAGGTGAAGGTTTCGGGAAAGGAAAGATTTTTTATAAGTTCCTATACTGGTCAGAGCCAAATTAAAGCAAACAACAGTAGATATATGAAAATGTTAGAACTTGCACCAAGGCTATTTATTGAAACGTTGTTAGTATCCATTGTTCTGATTACAATGCTAATTATTGTATTTCAGGAAACAAGTGCAACTCAACTTATTTCAACTATGGCATTGTTTGCAATGGCTGCGTTTCGATTAATGCCATCAATCACCCGTGTTGTAACATTGATTACAACTATTCGATATAGCCAGCCTGCATTAAACGCGGTATATGAGGATTTGATAAAGAATAAGGAAAAACAATCAAAAGTTAATCGCACAAAACTGGGAATGATTAATCGAGGGCAAAGAACTTATACTGACTCAATAAATTTAAATAAAGTATCGTTTCGTTACCCGAATCAAATTGAATACGCAATCAAGGATATTTCTTTGGAAATTCCAATTGGCAAATCAGTAGCACTTATCGGAGAATCGGGAGCTGGTAAGACGACACTTGTTGATATTATTTTAGGATTGTTTCCTCCAGAAAAAGGGGACGTTTTAGTTGATAACAAAGATCTTCAGAACCAAAAATCACTATGGCAGCAAAAAATAGGTTACATTCCACAGTCGATCTTCTTATCAGATGATACAATCCGTGGTAATGTTGCCTTTGGTATTGAAATGAATCAAATAGATGATTCGGAAGTATGGAGAGCTCTAGAGCAGGCACAACTGAAGGAATTTGTTGAAGGTCTTCCAGAACAATTAGATGCTTCAGTAGGAGAAAGAGGGGTTAGGCTTTCTGGCGGGCAGCGGCAGCGTATTGGTATAGCTCGTTCTTTATACCATAATCCTGAAATATTGTTCATGGATGAAGCAACTTCAGCATTGGATAATGGAACGGAAAAGGAGATTATGAAGGCAATTGATGGACTTAAGGGTGAAAAGACATTGATAATTATTGCGCATCGGTTAAGTACGATTGAAAACTGCGATATGGTATTTAATATTAATGATGGAAGACTAGATTCAATAGATACTGAACTTGAACAATCATCATAAAAATATACATTTTATAAAGGAAAGTCAATCAATTTTACTTTTTTGTTAATCAATATTCCAAAACAGTCTTAGATTAAAGGGGACTATGAATGCTGCGACTACAAAATAATTTAGAATATATAAAAATACAAGGGTTATTTTTGTGTGTTGAAAAGAACAGTTTTATTCAAGCATGGTATCTTTTAACAAAAACTAGACCATTTAACTTACATTTACCAGCGAATAACAGGTTTTTGAAAATAATCCCAGGGAAATTCATAAAAATATTTAGAATTTTGAGGATTATACTGCAGTACCTTATACTAAAATATACTAAACATGGAATAGAAGATGGAGTTATAAGTGTGCCATATGATGGTCATTTACTATTGAAAACCTCAAATGGTTTTAAATTATTTAACCTTAAGGAAAATGTGGTTGCAACCCAATACGACATAAACATAAAAAAGGATCTTTTTAGCTGTGTAATTAAGAATATAAAATACATTGAAGGACTTAATATTTCACCTAAAATTAGATCAGTTGATAATGTTAATAAATGTCTCTATGAACAGTATATAAATAGTTACAAAGCAGGGCAGTTTTATCCTACTTCTCTATATTTTTATAAAGTAATATTACCTGTATGGCAAAATATTATTGAAGTATATCCTAGTAGAAAAATAAACCTTTTTGAATATGTTACAAATCAAAAGTCTTATATTTTAAATATTATAGAGAAACTTAAAAAAGAATCATATGATAATAAACTATTAATTAGTATAAGTATTTTTATAGAAAGTTTAACAAATAAAATCTTAAATGAACATAATCAAACAAATATTAGTATTTCCTTGTCTCATGGAGATTTACATCCTTGGAATATTTTGATTAGCCGTAAAACTGCGGTAGTCATTGATTGGGATACTCTTAAAGAAAGGTCATTATATCACGATCTTTTTTACATGTTTTTTCAAAATATTTTTGGAAAAGAAGACGTAAATTTAGAGGGGTTTATATTTCATTTAAATAGATCGATTAATATTACAAGCTATAAATTCAAGAACAAAGATATAAATAATAAACTCAGTAAAATAAGCATTAATAAAGATTTATATAGGTTGTTATTTTACTTGGAATATGTTCAGCTAGATTTTGAAAAAAGGTTAAATATGTTTACTGATAGGAGCCACATTCTGGATCGTATAGTGAAAATTAATGAATGTATCAAAGCTTTTGAACAGGTGGAAATGAAAATAAATGAATAATTAAAAGAGAAAATATGTTAAGGGGTTTAGTGTCAATCAATTATTATTTTTAAATTATTAAAAAAACCACAGTAAAGAGACAATAAACTGGGATTTCAGACTATATTTCCCTATGAAAAGCAGCATCTCACAATGAGGTGCTTTTATTTTCTTCTTAAAAACAAGTGAGGTGGGATTACATGAAAGGAATTATTCTAGCAGGCGGAAGTGGCACGAGACTCTATCCATTAACACGATCGATATCCAAACAATTATTACCGATTTACGATAAACCAATGATTTATTACCCAATTTCCGTACTAATGCTAGCAGGTATTAAAGAGATTCTTATTATTTCAACGCCAGAGGATACACCACGTTTCGAACAATTGCTTGGGGATGGTTCGGAACTAGGAATCGAAATTTACTATGCGATCCAGGAAAAGCCAAACGGACTGGCAGAAGCATTTATCATCGGGGAAGAATTTATCGGAAACGATAATGTTTCACTAATTTTAGGAGATAACATTTTTCATGGACATGAATTTACTTTCCATCTGGAGAGAGTGGCTAATGAACTAAAAGGCGCCACCGTGTTTGGCTACAATGTCAAAGATCCGGAGCGATTCGGTGTGGTGGAGTTTGATCGAAACGGGAAGGTGATGTCTATTGAAGAAAAACCGGAAAAACCGAAATCCAACTATGCCATTACAGGTTTATATTTCTTTGATGATCAGGTGATGAACATCGCAAAGCGTGTAAAACCATCTGCAAGAGGTGAGTTAGAAATTACCGATATCCTGAAAGAGTACGTAAAAAGGGATCAACTCCAGGTGGAACTGCTCGGGCGGGGGTTTGCATGGCTTGACACGGGCACCCATGAATCACTCCTTGAAGCATCACAGTTCATTGAAATTATTGAAAAACGGCAGCGTTTGAAGGTGGCATGTTTAGAGGAGATTTCCTACAACAAAGGATATATTTCGGAAGAAAAATTACTGGAATTGGCAGAGCCATTGAAGAAAAGCGAATATGGTCAATACCTGTATAAACTGGCGGAGATGAATCGGGATAAGGAAGAAGTTGGATTACAACTCGTAAAGTAACGCCTGAGTTAACTAAAAAGATTGGAGGGCGATCCAGGATGAAAATCATTGATACATGGCTTGAAGATGTAAAAATTATCGAACCAACGGTTTTTAAAGACAACCGTGGTTATTTTATGGAGAGTTTTAACCTGCAAAAATATGAATCTCTAGGTATAAATTTCAATTTTATCCAGGATAACCATTCGCTTTCCGTTGATAAAGGTGTGATTCGCGGATTACATTATCAGCGGGAACCAATGGCACAAACAAAGCTTATCAGGGTGATCACGGGTGCCATTTATGATGTGGCGGTTGATATACGTATTAATTCTCCCACATTTGGCAAATGGATCGGTGCTGAATTGACAGGGGATAATCACCGGATGCTGCTTGTTCCAAAGGGCTTTGCACATGGATTTTGCACATTAACTGAGAATACGCATGTACAGTATAAAGTGGATGAATACTATTCCCCGGAAAATGACAGAGGAATCATGTGGAATGATCCGGATCTGCACATTGACTGGCCGACAGCAAATCCTATTTTATCTGATAAAGATAGTCAGCAGCCATTGCTCCGAGAAGCAGAAATTCATTTTAAATATAATGTTAAAGAGGAATGGCATAAGTCATTTAGCGGGGGTATAAAATGAGATTTATCTGTTTCATACACGAAAACCCGTTCTTCTGTTTAAAAGGATATATTTAAGAATCCAAGTTATTTGAGCTTGCCGAGCCACTAAAGATTAGTGAACACGGTCAATATTTACTTCAAATTGTAAAGGTGAACAGAATAAAAGAGTGAGAAGTTATTGTCAATTAATAGCTTGGAGTGAATAAAAATGAATATATTAGTAACTGGTGGAGCAGGATTTATTGGAAGTAACTTTATAAAACATATGCTTGAAAAATACCCAGAAGTTAAAATAGTAAACATTGATAAGTTAACATATGCAGGGAATCTGGACAATTTAAAAGATATAGAGGCCTGTATTAACTACCAATTTGTTCAAGGTGATATTAGCGACATGTCTTTAGTTAATTCAATAATAAAAAAGCATAAAATTAATATAATTGTCAATTTCGCTGCTGAATCCCATGTTGACCGAAGCATTGAGGATCCAGCAATTTTTATTCAAACAAATGTACTGGGAACCCAGACGTTGTTAGATGCGGGATACCGAAATAATATAAGTAAGTTTATTCAAATCTCCACAGATGAGGTGTATGGAAGTCTTGGTCGAGAAGGATATTTTACGGAAAATAGTCCGCTTGCACCTAACAGTCCATATTCGGCAAGCAAAGCAGCTGCAGATTTATTAGTCAGGTCCTATTATGAAACTTATCATATGAATGTCAACATTTTACGTTGTTCAAATAATTATGGGCCATTCCAATTTCCGGAAAAGCTAATCCCTTTGATGGTTACGAGAGCATTGGAAAACCAATACTTACCAGTCTATGGTGATGGGTTACATGTCAGAGACTGGCTGCATGTGAAGGATCACTGTAATGCGATTGATTTAGTTCTTCGTAGAGGATTACCAGGAGAAGTTTATAATATAGGAAGTCATAATGAAAGACCTAATATCGCAATGGTAAAGGAAATTATAAACTATCTTGGAAAATCTAATGCATTGATCAAGCATGTAGAAGATAGAAAAGGACATGATCGCCGTTATGCTATAGATTCAACTAAAGTGATGAAGGAACTCGATTGGGAACCAACATACCATTTGGATATGGGCTTAAAAGAAACGATTAAATGGTATTTAGATAATAAACAGTGGTGGAAGAACATAATAAATAGTCAGGTGAAAAACGATGAGAAAATGATAGAGAATGTAATATGATTTGAACTAAAGATATATCTCATGTTGATCCATTTTAAGAGATTGCAGATAACAGAGTTTATTTATAAAGCTATAATGCTATGCGTCCGAAAATAAAGTAGATTAAAACCGCTATTTATGAACGTGCGAGGAGGTCTAATAATTGGAAGAAATTACAAGAGTCGGCATTATTGGTACAGGTTTAATCGGTAAGGGTTTAGCATTTGAAATTGAAAAACAATCTGAATTAGAACTAACAAAGGTGCTTTCCCGACGCGAGATAGAGAAAATGCATGATTATCCATTTCGAGAAGTGCTTACTAATTCAGTGGATGCATTTTTGGGGGAATGTGATCTGGTTGTAGAGTGTAGTGGAGACGTTATTTATGGAACAGAAGTAATAGACCAGGCGATCAAAGCCAAAATACCTGTTATTACCATGAATGCGGAGCTTCAAGTGACAACTGGCTCCTATTTTGCTAGAAGAGGTTTTATTACAGAGGCAGAAGGTGACCAACCAGGCTGTTTGGCTGCTTTGCATGAAAACGTTGTTCAGATGGGATTTAAACCGTTAGTATACGGTAATATTAAAGGGTTTCTTAAGTTAGATCCTAATCTAGAGGATATGAAAATCTTCTCCCAGAAAAACGGTGTGCGACTTGATATGACAACATCTTTTACTGATGGAACGAAAGTACAAATCGAGCAAACATTAGTCGCAAATGGACTTGGTGCAGGGATTGCAATGGATGGACTGCTTGCACCAAGTTCAAGTGATTTAAATGAAACAGGAGTAGAATTGGCAGAAGTGGCAAAGCGTTTAGGCTATCCGATAAGTGAATTTGTCGTAGCACCAAAAGCTCCTGCAGGTGTTTTCATCACAGCTGAACACGATCCCAGACAAAAAGATGCATTAAGCTATTACAAGATGGGCGAGGGCCCATATTATACGATTTTACAAAACTATCACCTTTGCCATTTAGAAATCATGAAAACAATAAGAAGGGTAATGAATGGTGGGGGTATTCTATTAAATAATGGTGGAACCCCTTCTATAAGTGTAGCAGCGATAGCCAAAAGTACACTTCAACCTGGAGAGAAAATGGAAAAGGGAATCGGTAGTTTTCAAGTTAGGGGGAAATCTGTAAAGATAGCTACGAATGAATCCCACGTGCCAATAGGACTGCTCGTAAATGCGGTGATGAAAAAAGAAGTAAAAGAAGGGGAAATGGTAACTTTTGATGATGTGGAGTTACCTGAAAGTTTAGCATTAACAGCATGGCTTGAAACAATTGAAAAAACACCAATGAATATAAGCTAAAGTAATAATCGAAACCTGAAGAGATGATTAGATAAAAATAATCATCTTTTTTCTATATGATAATTATTGTCGCTCTATATACATATTAAAGAAATTAATTCTGGAGTGATAAAATGAAAAATATATGTTTTGTAACGACGACATCCATTACAATTAAAAGCTTCTTATTG
Source organism: Virgibacillus oceani (assembly GCF_041521345.1). Lineage (GTDB taxonomy): Bacteria > Bacillota > Bacilli > Bacillales > Amphibacillaceae > Virgibacillus_N > Virgibacillus_N oceani_A. The sequence continues at coordinate 81,517 of NZ_JBGOHB010000009.1, forward strand.
GGACAATTAAATTACTTAAGTAAAAACGGTTATAATATTACTGTTATTTGCGACTATTGCGATAGTTTAAAGAACCATTTGCCTAAAAATATTAATTATATTCCCGTAAATATGAAGCGAGGCATTGATTTTAATACACCAAAAAGCATTCTTGCATTATATAAGGTATTTCGGAATGGAAATTTTAATATTGTACAATATTCAACTCCAAATGCTGCCTTTAACGCTTCTATTGCTGCTCGATTAGCAGGCGTCCCAATTCGAATCTATGCTCAATGGGGAATTCGTTATGTTGGATATAATGGCTGGAAAAGAAAAATATTTAAACTACTCGAAAGGTTAGTGTGTACACTTTCAACAAGAATTCAACCTGATAGTAAAGGCAATTTAATCTATAGTCATAAGGAAGGCCTGTATATACACGAGAAAAGTAATGTCATATGGAACGGCAGTGCGAATGGTGTGGATCTAAATAAATTTGATATTTTGAAAAAAGAAGCGTGGAGAACTGGTATCCGGAATAGGTATAACATAGGTGCCAATGATCTGGTTCTCGGTTTTATTGGTAGGTTAGATAAGGATAAGGGAGTCAATGAACTGCTGGAAGCTTTTAAAATTATATTGCATAAACATCCTGGGTTAAAGTTACTTATGATTGGCCCCAGTGATAAAGATGATGGTCTAAATCAAGGATTATTAGCATGGTCCAAACAGTCTGAATCAGTTATATTTACAGGATTTATTGAAGGTATTGAAAAGTATATGTCCGCAATTGATATACTTGTACAACCAAGTTATAGAGAAGGATTTGGCTCTGTCGTTATCGAAGCAGAAGCGATGGGTATTCCAGTAATTGTTACAGATATACCCGGTCCTACCGATGCAATGCAATCAGGGTCAAATGCAACTGGATTAATTGTTCCGAAAAAAGCAGTACAGCCATTAGTTCAGGCAATGGAAAAGATGGTTTTAGATCCCGAATTGCGAGAGGAAATGAGTCAAAATGCAATCAGCTTTGCCAGAAGTCATTTTGATCAAGCAAAACTATTAAACTTTATACTTGAGGATAAAAACCGTCTTTATCACCAACTTATTTCTTCAAAAGAGGAGAAAATGAATGCATAACATGAATCCAAAAATATCGATTATCATGGGAATATACAATTGTGCTGCAACCCTTCATGAGAGTATCGATTCATTGCTGAACCAAACCTATACAAATTGGGAGCTTATCATGTGCGAGGATGGTTCAACAGATGATACGCTTACTATTGCAAAAAAGTACGCAAAAAAGAATGCTAACATATTTCTTATACAGAATGAAAAAAATCTTGGGCTAGCTCATTCTTTGAATAAATGCATGGAGGTTTCCAAGGGGGAGTATATTGCACGTCAAGATGGGGATGATCTTTCAAAAACAGATCGACTTGAAAGGCAAGTGCAGGTTTTAGATAATCACGCAGAGTTTGATATTGTTAGTAGTGGAATGATTCTTTTTGATGAAAATGGGTATTGGGGCAAAATAAACTCAGTTGAAGTCCCACAAGCAAGTGACTTTATGAAACAAAGCCCATTCTGTCATGCGCCTAGCATGATGAGAAAAAAAGCTTTATTGAATGTAGGTGGTTATAACACGAATAAAAGAACATATCGGGCGGAGGACTATGACCTATGGTTTCGAATGTATGCGAATGGGTCACGAGGATATAATATTCAAGCTGCGTTATACGAGGTAAGAGACGATCGAAATGCAATCAAAAGAAGAAAATATAAGTATAGGATTAATGAAGCATATGTGCGATTTCATGGTTATAGACGATTAAAATTTAAGAAAACTTCCTATCTATACGTTTTTAGAGCCATTATCGTAGGTCTTGTTCCAAGTGCAATTTATAAATTAATGCGGAGAAGAAAATATAACTTACATTAGAATTGTAATTAGGAAGGCGGGGATTTATGCTACAGCGGACCAGAACCCAAACAATCACTGGATTCGGTGAAATTTTAGATACCGATCTCATGAAAGGTAATGCGGATAAGTGGGTAGTGCGCGGTATAAATAAGGAGAAGTGCTTTAGATTGCACTTGGGATCATAAGGGAAGAACTGGAATGGACTTATTCGAAATTAGATAAGGAAGATGTAAATTATCTTGAAAACCTTCCGGAAGAATTAAATCTGTAATACGGGGATTTGAAAATCCATGCTTTTCATGCAACTCCTGACAGTTTGTTTGAGGTGGTTCTACCCGGTGAAAGCGATGAAACGCTTAAAGAAAAATTGATGAATGATACGGCAGATGTATTTATTTATAGTCATGTTCACAGACCATATATCAGATATATAGGGGGGGAATGTGTTGTAAATACCGGCCGTACGGGGCTTCCTTTTGACGGTCAAAGAAAGGCTTCCTATTTGATTTTGAAATGGTTGTCAAATCTCAATTGTCCGGGTGGATTCCAATACTGACGATAAGATTTATGAAATGGAGAAATCGGACTATCCGAATCATTCATAACGAGCGTTTTAAAGAACAGATCTGACTAATGCAGGAATATAAAACATAGCGGAGAATCCCCCTGTTTTATCTGAAAAAGATTGACATGACAGCAGGAAAATGGTACTTTTTACTTAGGTTGTTCCTAACGAAGAACGATGAACGAAGGGGCTCCTATTATTTTTAAATTTATTGTGCTTTATAATGAACTATTTTAGTACTGGAGGCATACCATGAGTGCCATAACCGGAATTGTACATTTCAATGAACAACCTATTTCAACAGTTGACTGTAACAGTTTAATGACATCCTTTCAGCGTTACCCTGCAGATCGTATTGATACATGGGAAGACAATCGGGTATTTCTGGGATGCCATACACAGTGGATCACTCCGGAATCCCTCGGGGAATCGCTGCCATTCCACGATTATGAGCGACAGCTGGTCATTACGGCAGACGCCATTATTGATAACAGGGAAGAATTATTTGATCTTCTGCAAGTCAATAAAGACCATAGAAAAATCATGCCTGACAGCCACTTGATCCTGTTGACATATAGCAAATGGGAAGAAACTGCCCCAAGGTATTTACAAGGCGAGTATTCTTTTATGATATGGGATGAAAGGAAGAAAAAAATGTTTGGTGCACGGGACTTTTCCGGTGCCAGGACACTTTATTTTCATCAGGATGTATCCAGGTTTGTATTTTCTACGACAATTGAACCACTATTCACTTTGCCAACTATCAATAAAACACTTAATGAGCATTGGCTGGCTGAATATTTGGCGATCCCGACTATGGTGGAAGCGGTGGATATGATGGGAACCGTTTATAAATCTGTTTATCAGCTTCCTCCAGCACACAGCATTACAGTGGAGAATGGCAAAGTATCACTAAAACGGTACATGACGATCGAAACCCAGGACAACCTGAAACTGAATTCGAATAAGGAATATGAAGAAGCATTCAGGAATGTTTTTCAAAAGGCGGTAAAACAGAGAATACGTACACATGGAGAAGTTGGCTCCCACTTAAGCGGAGGGCTTGATTCAGGTTCTGTTGTCAGCTTTGCTGCAGGAATGCTGCAGAAAGAGAATAAACAGCTGCATTCATTCAGCTACGTCCCAGTAGATTCCTACAAGGACTGGACGCCTAATTATTATGATGCGGATGAAAGATCCTTCATTAAAGAAACTGTGAGTCATATAGGTAACATAGAAGACAATTATCTAAGCTTTGGTGGCAGAGATTCACTAACAGAAGTAGATGGTTTTATCGACCTTATGGAAATGCCATATAAATTTTTTGAAAATACATTTTGGTTAAAAGGAATTAATGAAATTGCCAGCGAAAAAGGAATAAAAGTCATGCTAAATGGTTCCAGAGGCAATCATTCCATTTCCTGGGGCTCCATGACCATGACGTATAACTATTACGTAAAACTAATGAAGCAATTAAGATGGATCAGGTTATATCAAGAACTGGATGCTTACTGCAGAAATTTCAGGACAGGAAAATCCGTCATGCTCCCATTTATTGCAAAAAGAACATTTTTAAGTCTTTCTGATACTGGGTCCGAGGATAATAAATTTCCCGTCTTGATTAATCCTTCATTTGCAGAGAAGACAAAGGTATTTGAAAAGCTTTATGACTGCGGAATCGATCAAAATGGCCTTATCATTAATAACCTTACGGACTACAGAAGGAAATATTATAATCAGCTTTTTGCCTGGAATAAAAGTGGTGTAGCCAACACCAAAATGTCCCTGCGTTATGCTATGTGGGATCGCGATCCGACAAACGATATAAATGTCATTCGTTTTTGTCTTTCAGTTCCGGAAAAACAGTATGTTACAGATGGAATGGAGCGTTCTTTGATACGTAGAGCGATGAAGGGATTTCTTCCGGAAAAAATAAGATTGAACCAGACAAGCCGAGGATTGCAGGGTGCGGATGTAATACATCGAATGAAAGGCAAGTGGAAAAGTTTTTTAAATGAATTGCATGCAATTGATAATGACAATGACAGCAGTATTCATTCATTTATAAATAAAAATGTATTCAAAGAAGCCCTAACCGGGATAGGCGAGGAACCAAGGCCTGATTTAATTTTTAAGGATGAATTTAAAATACTCACCCGGAGTTTAATTCTCTACAGGTTTCTTCAGCAATTTAAGTAGGAAAGGGTAACATGCATATTACCCTAATAGTGTAATGAACCATGGATATGCCAAGGGTTCACCCCTTGTTTATCAACTATATATATTTATTTTCATACATGGAGGTGATGATGAAATGAAAAAAGTTTGGAAAAGACCTGTGCTTGAAGTGCTTGATGTCAGTATGACGATGAACGGGCCTGGAAATGCAAATGCCGATTGTTTCGATGTGTCTGATGGAAAAGATGAAACACATGACGGAAGATCAAATGCCAGCTGCTTGGATGAAAGTTAGTACATGTACTTAAATGCTGCCCTCATCCTTTCCGGAAGTTTGAGGGCAGTCCAAAAGTAGGGGGGATTTCATGAGTGCGACAGCACGGAAGTTTGCATACAAGGCATTCGGGTTCACTATTCAGAGTGATATTGAGCTTCCGGAATTACTGCCGAGTTATCTAAATAGAAAAGGCCCGGATATTACGGTGCAAAAAACAGATTTGACTGATTTGTGGAGAAATAAAGCAGAAACTGACAGGTATTTTAGCGTGGAAAAAGATTTTTGCATGTTTGAGGTATCTGATGCAGCAATTTACAAGATAGAAAAGGGAAATGTCATTTCCGTATCTCCTATAGAAGACGCGCCAGAAGGCCGGATCAGGCTTTATATTCTCGGAACATGCATGGGGGCTTTATTAATGCAAAGAAGTATTATCCCTCTCCATGGCAGCGCAGTTGTCATTGATGGGAAAGCCTATGCCATTGTCGGTGATTCCGGTGCGGGGAAATCAACCCTTGCCGCGGAATTTTTAAGGCAGGGTTATCAGCTTTTGAGCGATGATGTCATTCCAGTGATATTAAATGAAAGAAACAACACCCCAATTGTTACACCGTCCTATCCGCAGCAAAAATTATGGCAGGAAAGCCTGGACCAATTTGGTATGGAAACCGTCGGGCTGCGTCCTATCATTAACAGGAAATCGAAATTTACCGTTCCTGTAAAAGATCAATTTATTAATAAGCCAATGCCATTGGGCGGTATTTTTGAACTAATAATAACGGAAAAGGCTGGGTTGGACATGAAACCCGTTCAGGGGCTTGACAGCATTCACAGGTTTTTCCATCATACATACCGTAATTTTCTGATTTACCGCCTTGGTTTAATGGATTGGCACTTTAAAACGTCAGCACGAATCATGAGTAGTGTGAAATTTTACCACTTGAGACGTCCGGAATCATGTTTCACGGCGATAGAACTCGCCGATATGATCCTGTCAGAAGTGAAAAGAGGAGTGAGGGCAGTATGAAAAATATTTCGATCGAGCAGCTTGTTTTTCAGGGAGAAGGACATATCGTAAGTGATATGGACGGGGAAAAAGTGATGTTCAGCATTCAAAATGGAAAATACTATAATCTTGGGGAGATCGGTGGAGAAATCTGGGAACTTATAAGAGAAGGTGCCACGGTACATGAAGTCATCCTTGAGATGACGGACAGATATAATGTGAATAAAACGGAATGCAAAGAGCAGGTGCTTGCATTTATAGCGCATTTATATGAAGAGGATTTGGTAATAATTAATAATTAATAGGTGGGGGGGGAAGGAAGCATGCGAAAAATCAAATTATTTTTAGGTTTAAGCACGAAGCAGAAATTGCTATTCATTGAGTCTTATTTTTATCTTGGTTTAGCTCGTGTTTTAAAAAGCTTTAAGTTTGAAAGAGTGGCACCTTCCCTTGGCGAGCAAATGGCAGAAACGTCAGAATCAGCTGATTCTGCGGATAGAAGTGTGTTAAGCCAAGTTTCCTCAGCCATTCACTTGGCCAGTAAATATACTTTTTGGGAAAGTGAATGCCTGGTGAAAGCAATTGCAGCGATGAAAATGCTGGAAAGACGAAATATGGAAAGTACGCTATATTTGGGAACTGCAAAGGATCAATCCGGAAAAATGATTGCCCATGCCTGGCTTCGGAGCGGTCCTTTTTATATTACTGGGGCGGAGGGGATGGAGCGATTTACAGTGGTCAGCAAATTTGCCAAACATATGGATTCGAAAAAATTTGAACTTGATTTAACGAAGGTGCCTAAAGAATTAAAGCTGATGATGGAAATCCTTGCTAGTGAAAGTGGAAAATTCTCTCAAAAGCCCCATTTATTTGAAGGAATAGACTGGGATTACTTTCTTGAATTAAGCTTGCACCACCGGGTCTACCCTATTCTTTATTCGAGGCTGAAGCATATCAAGCATGACCTCGTTCCTGAGGAGGTCAGGGAAGCAATAGCTCAACAGTATAAGAGAAACACCTTTAAAATGCTCCATTTAAGCGGGGAGATGGAGCACGTGAGCAAGTTGTTTTCAAATCAAGATTTGCCGCTTCTTTTTCTAAAAGGCCCTGCACTGGCACATGAATTGTATGGAGATATTTCTTTCAGAACTTCCAGTGATCTGGATATTTTAATTCCCCTGAATCAGCTTGAAAGGGCGAAAACACTTCTTGAAAAAGAAGGTTATGAAAAAAATGATTACATCCAAACTGTGTTAAATGACTGGAAATGGCGGCACCATCATATTACATTTTACCATCCCAAAAAAGGTATTAAGCTTGAGGTTCACTGGCGATTGAATCCGGGTCCCTCAAAAGAACCTGAATTTCAAGCGCTGTGGGAAAGGAGAACAACAAGCCGGCTGACAAGCACACCTGTCTATATGTTAAGCATGGAGGATTTATTTTTATTTCTCGTTTCCCATGGATCGCGTCACGGGTGGTCCCGGCTACGCTGGCTGCTGGATGTGGATCGGATGATGGAACAGGGGGTGGATTGGAAGCTGTGCAGGAAGCGATTGCACAAGTATCATGATCACCGGGCAGGAGGGCAGGGCATCCTGCTTGCATCCCTGCTGTTTAAAACAGAAGTTCCGTATGAATTGAAACATTTGGCAGCCAGAAAGTCTGTAAAACAGTTGGCTCAGCAGGCGGTCTATTATATTGAGCATAACGTTCACTTGCACGCTGATACTGTACCAGAAGCTGTCTCACGTTTTCATAAACGCCATTTATTTGCTTTAATGGACTTTCGGCAAAAATGTATGTTTATGATGAGCTTTCTTTATCCTTATCCGGAAGATCAACAGACCCTGTCATTACCAAAGCTACTTCATTTTCTCTATTTTCCGCTGCGGCCATTTTTATGGGGATGGAGAAAGCTGAGAAAACAGCCTATGATATAGGAGGATGACAGATGAAGCATATTATATACTTTTTAAAACAAATACACGCCTTTTCGGGAAAAATCCTCTATATCAATCTGTTCGCCATGATGGCGATCGGCTTAATGGAAGGGATTGGAATTCTTTTATTGATACCTATGATTACATTGACCGGAATCGTCGATATGGGTGGTACAGCGGGAATTCCGCTTGAAAGCTTTTTTGGTTTTATTGAAAATATCCCTGTCTCTTTCGGACTTCCTGCAGTCCTGGCTATATTTGTCATCGTAGTCATTGGGCAAAATATCGTGAACAGACAGCTGACAGTGAAAAACGCCGAGCTTCAGCATGGATTTTTAAGGCATATGCGGCTGGAAACCTATCGCTGCTTATTGCATGCGGATTGGAAGTTTTTTATTAAACGAAGAAAATCTGACCTGATCCATATCTTAACCGCAGAGATTGCCCGGGCAAGTGTGGGGACGCATTCTTTTTTACAGTTTGTCGCCTCGCTTATTTTAACCATCATCCAGATCGGATTGGCGTTTTGGCTATCACCGACGATCACTCTGTTTGTTTTAGCGTTTGGGTTAATTTTGATTTTTTTAAACCGGAGATTTTTAAAGAAATCCCTCACCCTCGGGCAGCGGAATTTTGAACTGGGGAGAAATTATATGGGAGGGATTACCGATCAGGTAAACGGCATCAAGGATATAAAAAGCAATACGCTGGAAGCCTCGAGAATGAACTGGTATTCCTCTATCACAAATGAAATGCAAAAGGAGCAAGTTGCTTACACCAGGTTGAAATCCACTTCACAGCTCTACTATAAAGTGGCTTCCGCGGTCCTGATTGCTTTGTTCATTTATATTTCGGTAACGCTGTTTCATGCTTACGCGGTTCAGCTTATGCTTATTATTGTAATCTTTTCCAGGCTGTGGCCACGGGTTGCAGGAATTCAAGCGTCCCTTGAAAAAATAGCGTCGACGATCCCTGCTTTTAAAGCGGTAAAAGAGCTGCAGCAGGAGGCTGAGGCAGCAAGGGAATTTGATGTTGGATTGGATGATGGTGCTGATTCTCTTGAAATAAAGAACAGTATACAATGCGAAGGTATCTATTTCCGTTATGATAAGGAAAAGCCGGTTTATGCATTGCGGGATATTAATATTTCCGTCCCAGCCAATCGGATGACTGCTGTTGTCGGAAGATCCGGTGCGGGGAAGAGTACGTTAATTGATTTATTAATGGGTCTGAATAAGCCGGGGGAAGGGCAGGTGCTTATTGATGGCAGCCCAATGTCTGACGATCTTCTTTTGTCTCTGAGGCAATCGATTGGCTATGTACCGCAGGATCCGTTTTTATTCAACGAAAGTATTAGGGGGAATTTGCTTCTTGTGAAACCAAATGCCACAGAGGAAGAGATTTGGGAAGCATTGGAATTTTCCTCCGCAGGCGATTTTGTGCGTAAGTTGCCTGAAGGACTGGAAACATTGATTGGGGATCGCGGGGTGAAATTGTCCGGCGGAGAGCGACAGCGTCTCGTGCTCGCCCGTGCTATATTAAGGAAGCCTTCCATCCTCGTTCTTGATGAAGCCACCAGTGCCCTTGACATTGATAATGAGACCAAAATCCAGGAAGCCCTGGAACGGTTAAAAGGAAAAATGACGCTTATTGTCATTGCCCACCGTTTATCCACGATTCGAAATGCTGATCAGGTTGTCGTGTTGGAAGATGGTAAAATTATACAGCAGGGAGGTTTTAAGCAGCTTTCCAGGGATAAGAAAAGCATGTTCCGGCATTTGCTGGATAACCAGTTGGAAGCAATACGTTGAATAATATATTGGAGAGCGATCGAGCGTGAAAAAAGCGGGTGGGAAAATGTTGATGGGGTTTTTATTTTTCATAATAGTTTTTGTGTTATATGTTTTTTGGGATAATAATCGATTTGTAGTAATTGAGCAGGAAATAGTTATCAATAACTTGCCTGAACAGCTGCAGGATTTTCGCATTCTCCAAATTTCAGATTTACATGAACATCAATTCGGCGATCAACAAACAGGATTGATTGAAGCGATTAATGCTGCAGATTATGATGCCATTGTTTTTACCGGTGATATGCTGGATGATAAGGAAAGTACCGATTATGTAAGTTTCTATACATTGATCGAAGGTATTGATAATAAAGAGAACGCCTGGTTCGTCCCGGGAAATACGGATCCGGACAGTTATCAGATTGGGTCTTCGGTGGAGAAAAGTGATTTTATTTTGGGGATGGAGGAAAGAGGGGTAAAATTACTGGAAACAATGGATAGTGTAGCAGTTAATGACGAAAACATTCACTTTATTAATTTTGAATTATCTATTATAGCAAATCCGGAATACATTGGAAAGACAAAAGGCATTGTAAGGCCTGATTATAATAAGGATAGCAAATATCATGAACACCAGGCAGCGCTTTGGGAAGAGATTACTTTACCTGAAAGAGGAGTAGTAGTGGCTTTAAACCATTATCCTGTACCTGATGTGCGGATAGACCATATAAAAAATAATCCTGACTTAAAATGGCTTGATTATGATTTAATTCTTGCAGGCCATTATCATGGCGGGCAAATTCGGCTACCAGTTATCGGAGCCCTTTTTGTCCCTGAACCCTGGTATAAGCCGAATAGCTTTTTTCCGCCAAGAGACCGTGTAAGTGGTCTTTGGGAGTATACTGGAACAAAGCAGTATGTCAGCAGGGGGCTTGGGAGCAGTGATGCTATTTCTTTTTTGAATTTTCGTTTGTTTAATACGCCTGAGATTAATATGTTGATTTTAAAATGATTATATAGGCATTCGCTCGGAAAGCGAATGCCGTGGTTATAGTGCTAGCTCATGCCATAGGGTCCAAGCTGCTGGGATTGGGATTGCTGTTGTCCCCCATCTGAATTGGTATTCATCTGGGATTGCTGATTTCCTCCGCCATTCATCTGGGAGACCAATGGAATCATTTGCTGCATGGTTTGCCCTAAATTCTGGTTGTGTTTCGTCATCGAGTAAAACGTAGCTGCTCCAACACCTACAGATGCAATGAGTGGTATCCATACTCCATTATTTTGCATACAAATCCATCCTTTCCATGAGCCAAATTTTGTGCCTGGACAGTAATAGCTTGCTGCAAAAAGGATGAAACATGTCAGGTATCATCTGGCAACAGAACTTGCGACTAAATTTTAAGTTTTTTTGAACAACCCTTATGGAATTAATGATAATTGCCCACTTCTATTTTGGTCAATGCCAAAGTTCACAATAACAGTAGCGCGCTTTGCAACAAAAAAACCGTCCTGCTGTTTCATGTCCAAGCTGCATTCATGCCGGCGAGTCTTCCTGTTACTAAGGCGGAGGTGATGTTGTAACCTCCTGTGTAGCCGTGTATGTCGAGGATTTCTCCGCAAAAAAATAGGCCGTCCATTATTTTTGACTGCATCGTGTTAGGGACAATTTCTTTCGTTGACAAGCCACCCCCGGTGACAAAAGCCTTCTCCATCGGCTGTGATCCGTGAACATAGAAGGTGAACTTTTTCAAGGTATGGGTAATAGACCGAAGCTTTTCCTTGGAAATGGTCCCTGCTTTTTCCTCTTCTTCAACGTTATTGGCTCGTAGTATATATAAGAGCATTCTTTCAGGAACAAGTCCTTTCAGCAAATTTTTCAGTGTTCTTTTTGGTTGCTCGGAAATACTGTTTTGAAGTTGTCTGTACAGATGATCCTCATTGTCATCAGGCAATAGATCCAGCAACATATTTACTTTTTCATTCCCTTTCATCAGCTCTTTTACGACAAACTGGGAGCATCGCAATACAGCCGGACCAGAAATGCCAAAATGGGTAAAGATCATATCCATGCGATGGGTAATGATGGGCTTGTTTTTTTGGTTCATTACGGATAACGATACATCCCTTAGTGACAGGCCCTGCAGCTCCCTGTTTTGAATAAATGGCTCCTTTGATGTTAGCGGCACTTCCGTCGGATATAAATCGGTAATCGTATGGCCGGCTTTTTTTGCCCATCCGTACCCGTCGCCTGTAGAACCGGTATGCGGCACAGCTTTGCCACCAGATGCGATGACGATTGCTTTTGTGTTTATTTTTTCTCCATCGGAAAGAATAACATTATGATGATACTCATCATAATGAACAGCTTCCACTTTCGTATTCATTTGCACTGTCACTTGAAGCTTCTCCAATTGATTAATCAATGCATTAACGACAGATTTTGCCGAATTCGAGACAGGAAACATGCGGCCGTGATCTTCTTCTTTTAACGCTACGCCCAGGTTTTCAAAAAATGCAATGATATCTTCATTATTAAATACGGAAAAAGCGCTGTATAAAAACCGGCCATTACCGGGAATGTGTTTAATGATTTCATCTTCCGGGAGCCGGTTTGTCACATTGCACCTGCCACCGCCGGAGATAGCAAGTTTCTTTCCCAGCTTTTTTCCTTTTTCCAGTAATAATGTATTTGCACCATGTTCTGCTGCGGCAATGGCTGCCATTAGTCCGGACGGTCCACCGCCTATGACAATTACGTCGTATTTCATGCATTGTTCCTCCTATTGGAAAGCTTGAAACTGATATTGTCTTTGTATCTTATCATTTCCTTGTAAGCGAGGCTATTATTAAGAGGGTATGATTTGGTTTTCGCCAAGTTTCTTAACACCGGGCCGCATGGATTGACTGATGGATAACTCTCTGTAAGCACTTTATAATTTGACTGTGACGTATTATATCGACGGAGCCCGATTGCCGGTGGTTCTTTTACTTTCGGTAACTGATAGCAAAGATTAGAGACCGAACACCGGTGAGCTTTTTTGTTCATTCATCTTCTTGAAGTGTTACCAAATGGCGGTAATTTCACCGAGCAGATGCTACAGAAGAATTGTCCCTGTGTTTCACGTGTTCCAAATAAATAAAATGTGATAAAATAGAACAAGGTGTTTGTTTTTTCTGTTTAATATTTATACATAATGAAACAAACTCGTGCTATTATTTAAAAATTGCGGGTGAAATAATGTCGAATATTATGAGAGGCACCATGTTACTTACGGGTGCATCGTTTTTATCTAAATTTCTGGGAATGATTTATGTCATTCCTTTTTATCAGCTTGTAGGCCCAGCAGGTGGTACGCTATTTGCTTACGGCTATACGCCATACAGTATTTTCATCAGTTTATCTACCGTCGGCGTACCGATGGCTGTGTCAAAATTTGTTTCTAAGTATAATTCTGTCGGGGATTATGAGACCGGTATGCGGATGTTTAAGGCCGGAATGGTATTAATGAGTATTACAGGAATGCTTTCGTTTTTGGCACTTTTTTTTAGTGCTGAATTCTTTGCCGAACGGATGATTACGAGTGATGATCCGGACAGCATTTCTGCAGCGGATGTTACCTTTGTGATTCGAGCGGTCAGTGTAGCATTACTTGTCATTCCTGCAATGAGTATTGTCAGAGGTTTTTTTCAGGGTCATCAGTCTTTTGGTCCTACATCCGTTTCTCAGGTCATTGAGCAAATTGTCCGGATTGCTTTTGTTTTAGGCGGTTCTTTTATTATCATTAATCTTTTAAGTGGAACGGTAACTGCTGCTGTCGGTTTTTCCACGTTTGCTGCATTTCTTGGAGCGCTGGCTTCCTGTACGGCTTTATATATTTACTGGAGAAAACGCAAGCCGCATATTGACAGGCAGAGGCAGCAGCAGGTCTACACACATGAGATTCCAACGAGCGATTTATTTAAAGAATTGTTCCGCTATGCTGGTCCATTTGTATTAGTAGGTCTTGCAATCCCGTTATACCAATTAACGGATCAATTCACATTTGAAAGAGCCATGGTTGCGATTGGACTGCAGGATGTATGGGAAACATCCTATGGGGTGATAAACTTTTATGGGCATAAGCTTGTAATTATTCCAATAACACTTGCAACCGGTTTATCCATTGCAACCATGCCTGCTTTAACGAAATCATTTGTAGAAAAAGATGATAAACTCTTGACACAGCAAATCAACCAGGCATTCCAGGTGATCCTGGTGCTGATTATTCCGGCAGTAGTCGGATTGTCACTGTTATCCCATGAAGCGTACGGCGCACTGTACGGAATGGAGGATATTGAAATAACAGGATCTTTGCTTGCCTGGTATGCACCAGTTGCTTTGTTTTTTGCTCTGTTTACCGTGTCGTCCGCTGTGCTGCAGGGGATTAACGAACAGCGATATGCGGTATACAGTCTGGCTGCCGGATTATTTTTAAAAATCACGCTGAATATCCAGCTCATTCATATGTTTGGTGCAAAAGGTGCTATCTTTGGCACAGCGCTTGCAGTAATCACCTCCGTTACCTTGAATTTATGGCGGATAAAAGTTGCGATTGACTTTTCATTTAGACAGATTTTTAAACGCACAATGCTTGTAGGGATATTTGTGGTGATCATGACTGCAACGGTTCTCTTATTAAAACTTATTTTCGGATTGTTTATCCCATATGAAGAAACACAAATGGGGGCGATTGTGATGCTTGCTATTGGCGTAACCGTTGGTGCTTTCATTTATTTATGGTTTGCCTATCATTCCACATTGCTGGAACGTGTTTTGGGAAGCAGAATCAGATTTCTGGATCGTATCTTTGGAAGGTAAAAGGAGGTTTAAGGATGCGCTTGGATAAACTTGTTTCCAATGCCGGTTATGGCAGCAGAAAAGATGTCAAAGGCATGCTGAAGAAAAAAAAATTACTGTCAACGATAAGCCAGTCAAGGATGGGGGATATCAAGTAAATCCTGAAACCGATGTCGTCAAACTCGATGATGAGACTGTTCATTATGAAAAATACATTTATTTTATGCTGCATAAGCCTCCGGGTGTTGTTTCAGCTACTACGGATGCCAGGGATAAAACCGTGATCGAACTGCTGGATAGTGCTGAACAGCGTTTTAAGCCGTTTACAGTTGGCAGGCTTGATAAAGACACTGAAGGGCTGCTATTGGTTACCAATGACGGAGAGCTGGCACATAAACTCACCTCTCCAAAAAAGGATGTAGAAAAAACATACTATGCAAAAATAGAAGGAAATGTTACAGAAAAAGATGTGCAAGAATTTGAAAAAGGCGTTGTACTGGATGATGGTTATCAGGCAAAACCGGCTGGACTCAACATTTTGAGAAGTGGAGAAGCGTCCGAGGTGGAAATCACGATAACCGAGGGGAAATTTCATCAGGTCAAGCGGATGTTCCAGGCAGTTGGGAAAAAAGTAGTCTACTTGAAGCGGCTGACAATGGGCGGTATCAGTTTGGATGAAAATTTGCCAATTGGTTCCTACCGGAGACTGACTGACGAAGAACAAAGCTATTTGGAAGCATTGAAAAAATAGGAAGGGTTTGGATTGCATGTCATCCCATTATTTTATCGCGATACATTTACCGGAGACACTTCAGATGTATTTTTCAACCTGGCAGGAAGATTTAAAACGAGAATTTCCGTATAAACAGTGGCCGCATAAAGAGGATCTTCACATTACGCTAAAATATTTAGGTGCCATGGACGATAATAAATTAACTCTATTGGAAAATAAATTACAGGATATTAATCGGTTTGATCATTTTTCTTTAGAGACTGGAGAACTTGGAACTTTTGGAAATCCAAAGAAACCGAGAGTGCTTTGGGCTGGAGTGAAAAAAACAGAAGCTCTCATGAGGCTTCAAAGAAATGTGGAAAAAATTTGCGCCGATGTTGGATTTGAAAAAGAAAAACGTGATTACCGTCCACATATAACTTTAGCTAAAAAATGGGATGGAGCTGAAATAAAGAATATCAATCAAATACTTGGTAGTAAGACGCTGATAAAGCAAACATTGCCCGTAGAGGATATTGTGTTGTTTCGGATTCATCCAAAGGAGAATCCGAAATACGAAGCGGTTGCCAAAATTCTAGTGCAGGGAGGTGGAAACACTGGCTCAGCTTATTAAGCTACAGGATTATATTTCCCGGTATGAATGGGACGCGTACCGTTATCCAAGCCAATATATTCGGCTAAAGAAAGATCAATGGGAAAAGCTGCATCATTTATGGGAAAATCCGGAAAAAGAACCAGAAAAAAGGGAAGAGGAGTCAGAACAGGAGTCAGCCTTAACTCGTATTAAATCAGTATTTAAAAGAAATAAAGAAAGTCCTTTTCCGCTAGAAGAGATGGAGAGCGAGGAAAAGCTCCCCGAGACGGAACAGGAGTTAAAACAGCATTTTCTGGATAAGCTGCTCCATTTTCAATTAAAATGGGCAACTTCCACGGTAACAGATGCTTCATTTATGGATAAAACTTATTATACGGATCCGGTTTTAAAATATTTTCTGCAGCGCTTTCCGGATACTTATCTTATTATGTTCTATCCGATTTTTTCGATTAAAAATGCGCCTGTGGATGGAGAAATAATCATGATAAGTCCGCTTGGTGTCGAGATTATTTACCTTGCAGAAGCAGAAGAAGAAGCTACCATTATGGCAGGGGATGAGCGAACGTGGTTAATCGAAACAGAAAAGGAACAGCGAAAATTATTAAACCCATTAATCTCCTTAAAACGAACGGAAAAAATTATCCGCAGTATTTTTCATGCCGAAAAGCATGATTTCGATATTCAAAAAACGATTTTATCAAGAGTGAATCCGATTGTTTTTGCTCAAGAACCTTACCAAACAAAGATAGTTGGCAAGCAGCAATATGAGAAATGGTTTCAGGAAAAACGTCAATTGGATTCTCCGTTAAAAAGCAATCAGTTGAAAGCATCCGAGGCCTTGCTCAAATTTTGCCAGACTACATCTGTAAAACGGCCGGAATGGGAAGAAGACACGGATGATTTTCGTTTTACAGAGAAGGAATAGATGCGATGTATATTTTTATTGTAAATACAAAAGCAGGAAACGGCAGGGCGAAGCGGACTTTTTCAAAGCTGGAGGAGACGGAGCTTTATCAAAAAATAAATAGTTCGTTTTATTATACGGAATACGAAGGACATGCTGAAGAAATCGTCCGATCACTTCCAAATAAGCAGGGAATTTCTGCTATTATTGTAGTTGGCGGGGATGGCACATTGCATGAGGTGATCAATGGGGTGGATTATCATTATATGCCGATTGCTTTTATTCCGGGCGGATCCGGTAATGATTTTGCCAGAGGGATTGGATTAAATGAAAGTCCGCTGGAAATATTGAAAAGCATCGTGGAAGGAAAGGCAGAAACGCCATATTTTTTGGGTGATTACCATTTGGACGACGCGGGAAAACGCAATTTTGTTAATAGTATGGGTTTCGGGTTTGATGCATTGATTGCAAAGAAAGCGAATTACTCCTTTTACAAACGGATATTGAATTTTTTAAACGTTGGCAAGCTTAGTTATGCTATTGCACTTATTCAGATATTAATTACATTTAAACCAACGGAAGTAGAATTGAATGTAAATGGAAAGATTCGAGAGCTTTCAAATTGCTGGATGGTTACGATCACAAATCACCCATATTATGGTGGCGGTATGAAGATCATTCCCACGGCCAAAATTCAATCTAATACATTTTCGGTTCTTGTAATTCATTCCATTTCAAAATGGAAAGTTTTAGCTTTATTTATGACTGTTTTTACAGGGAAGCATATTCATTACAGGGAAGTGGAAGTAATGGAAACAACATCGCTTAAAATTACTTCCAAACAGAAAATGGATTACCAGGTAGACGGGCAGACAGATACCTGTTATTCGTGTAAGATAACGAAAGAGAGAAAAGGAATTTCCATTTTGGGGACAACCGAAAAAGATAATCTTAGTGTTTCTTGAAAAAACTATTTGTATTTTCTTTTCTGTCACTATAAAATAAAATATTGAACCTTAAAATTGAAAGATGTGAGTGATCTATGGTGGACTGGCTGAAGCGAGTTCTTGGAAACGATTGGGATGTAACACCGGCAGGCGGGCTGACTGGTGACGCATATTTGGCGGCAAAGAATGAGGAACGGCTTTTTCTGAAACGGAATTCCTCGCCATTTCTTGCAGTGCTGTCCGCAGAAGAAATAGTTCCCAAGCTGATTTGGACAAAACGGATGGAAAACGGGGACGTCATTACAGCACAGGAATGGGTGGAAGGAAGAGAGTTAAAGCAAAGTGAAATGAGAGAGCAAAAGGTTGCAGAACTTATCCGGAAAATCCATGATTCCCAGGAACTGCTTTACATGCTAATGAGGCTGGGAAAAACGCCATTAAGTGCTCATACGCAATTTGAATTCGTAAAAAAACGACTAGATAGCTCGAACCTGATTAATGGCTATCACGAAGTTCATACTGCTTTATTATATCTGGAGGAGCTTTTACAGGTAACGGAGGAACAAACGCCGGTTGTTTGTCATGGGGATTTAAACCATAATAATCTGCTCATGGCAAAAGAAGATAATCTATATCTTGTGGACTGGGACAATGCGCGGATTGCTGATCCAGTCGTTGATTTTGGCATGGTGTTAAAGTGGTATATCCCGAAAGAGGAATGGAATGACTGGTTAAAGAAATACGGCTTGATCAATGAGACAAATTTGTATGAACGAATGTATTGGTATTTAATGTTGGATACCCTTCAATACGTCAGCTGGCACAGTGAGAGAAACGAGCCGTTCAAGGTAACAGAGCGGCTCAGAGATTTGCAGGAATTAAATGTGCATGTGAAATCATTTATTTTAGGGTAATGTGATTAATGGCACTAATCCAGCTTTCAATATTTTGCTTGTTATTTGTAATATGATCTGTAACATTTGAAGCACTTTCGCCCTGTTTGCCGTATTCATATATTTGTGGCAGCATATCCAGTACTTCATGATTTTGGATTGTTTGATTATCGAGCATGGATGTAACCAAGCGGGCAATTTGCTGATATTCACTATGCGTTGCACTGTTCTCACCCGATTGTTCATCAAGCAGGTCGAGTAATAATGTTAATTGGTCATTTACGCTTAAACCCATAAAAATCACCTCGCAGTTAGTTTTGTTATTTTTAGTTATTGTATACAGTTAAAATATTTGCAAGGAGCGTTATAGAAATGCGTCAACGGAATAAGCCGTGGGCTGATGAATTTATAGAAAGTCATACAGATATAGTTGTACCAGAACCAATGGAAAAGAAGAGTGATTGGAAGGCAATGTTTGGAAATGATCATCCAGTTCATTTAGAAATCGGGACAGGTAAGGGGCAATTTATTGTCGGCATGGCCAGGAAGTTTCCAAATATTAATTTCATTGGGATTGAAATAGCCAAAACAATCATTGTTCGCGCTGCACAAAAGGTGGCTGATGCAGCATTGCCGAATGTAAAGCTTTTACATGTAAATGCAGAGGATCTTCTGGATATATTTGCAAAAAATGAAGTTTCACAGCTTTATTTAAATTTTTCCGATCCATGGCCGAAAAATCGCCATGAAAAGAGAAGACTTACCTATCATCCATTTTTGGAGCAGTATGAGCAGGTGCTTGAACCAGAGGGAGAAGTTATTTTGAAAACAGATAATCAGGGCTTCTTTGAGTATTCGCTGGTTAGCTTTTCCCAATTTGGCATGAAGCTTGAGGAAGTGAATCTGGATTTGCATGCAGTAGAGGATCCGGATAATGTGATGACGGAATATGAAAAGCGATTTTCGGAAAAAGGACAGCCGATTTATCGTTGTAAGGTTGGTATTTAAGGTTAGTTTAAAGGTGTAGGAAACGGGGAGCGATTTGTTATCTGTTTAGAAAGTTATTAGAGAATATGTATAAAGAAAAGCACCGCTATAAGTGTGGTGCTTTTCGTCTGGGAATAACTTCTGGTTTTATTTTGTGTGATCTATAGAGTAGAAAAAAGAGAGTGTGTATAAGTACAAATGTTCGCTGACTGAATAATGGTGTAATAGTGGTGGATGAATATGAAATAGTTGCTTTTATCATGGCTATTGTTGGATTGGTCTCGGCAGTGGTGAATTTGACAATCTCAGTATTACACAGCAAGAAAAGACCATCGTTAAGGCCCACTAAACGATAGTCTTGAGACGCAACACGCAAAGGGATATGAAGGGTTACCAAAAAACGTCCAGATTTTATCTAGACGTTTGAATAGGTTTATTTTGTTCTCTCCTGATAAGCAAAATAAGCCTGAATTAATGCTTTGGCAGCAATCGGCAATGCCCGCTCGTCAATATCAAATTTCGGATGGTGATGTGGGTAATCACTGCCTTCTTTATGCGCTCCGGTGAAGAAATAGGTTCCCGGTTTTTCCATCATATAATAGGCAAAATCTTCTCCGCCCATGACTGGTAAAATTTCTTCTGTTACATTTACTTCTTTAATATTTTTGCTTGCCTCGAGAACCAACTCCGCTTCTGCTTTATGGTTAACCAAAGGCGGATAGCCTTTCAAATAATTAAATGTATAGCTGGCATCATTGGTGTCAGTAATTCCTTTTATTATTTTTTCCATTTCTTCGATGATTCTATGCTGAACTTCTGGATTAAAATAGCGAACCGTACCCACCAGTTTGGCAGAATCGGCAATGATATTAAATGCCTGGCCTGCAACAAACTCGCCTACTGTTACTACCGCTGTTTCAAGTGGGTCCAGCCTTCTGCTCACAATCTGCTGAAGTTGTGTTACGAGCTCTGAACCGAGAACAATGGCATCTTTTGTCTGGTGGGGGAGCGCCCCATGACCACCTTGGCCTTGGATCGTTATTTCAAACCGGTCTGCTCCAGCCATGAACTCGCGTTTAGATGTTTGAATGACACCGAGGGGAGTAGTCACCCATAAATGCGTGCCGAAAACTGCTTCCACGTTATCAATTGCGCCAGCTTCAATCATTGGTTTAGCGCCGCCGGGAGCGTACTCCTCTGCATGCTGATGGAGAAAAACTATCGTCCCGGTCAGCTCTTCTTTATATTCTTTCATTACTTTAGCAAGTGTCAGAAGGGTTGCTGTGTGCCCGTCATGTCCGCATGCATGCATAACGCCATCCACCTTGGATTTATACGGCACATCTTTTTCATCCTGAATCGGCAGCCCGTCAAAATCAGCCCTAAGCGCAATGATTTTTCCCGACTTTCCTCCTTTTAATGTGGCAACAACGCCATTCCCGCCGATATTAGTTACATACGGAATTCCCAACTCCTCATAAAAATCAGCGATATATGCTGCGGTTTTCGTCTCATGAAAAGAAAGTTCCGGGAATTGATGAAGGTACCTGCGAATTTCTACCATCTCCTCGTAATGTTCATCTATGTCCTGAAAAATATTCTCAAGCAAAAAAAACGCCCCCCTATGTACTTTTCCAATAATTATAACATTATTTATGTTTTAAGTAGGCTTTAAACGCATAAAAACATCAAACGACAACAAAATGACCGAACAGCGAGATAAGAATTATACTGACAATACCTACTGACACTGCAGCTGTAAAGCCGATATAAAATGGTTTAATCCCAATTCCCTTAAAAGCAGCAAAGTTAGTAGATAAACCGACTCCCGCCATCGCAATTCCAAGAAGATAAGTGGTTCCGAACGAACTGGCATTACTATAGATCCCTTCCCATGTACTCTGCTGGAGAAATCCAAAGGCTGTACCTGTATTTTCAAGTGTCACATCCCCGATCGTCCTTACGAAGGAGAGGAGCAAAAATCCAATCACGAATAGCGGAATAAATGTATACCATTTCGGCATTTGCTTTTCCTCGGCATTTTTCTTGTTCGTATTTTTGAAAAATAAATAGGAAACAAGCGGTATAATAGCAATAATAAATAAATTCCTTGTTAATTTTGTAACGGTTGCGACATCAACGACAGTCTGCGTTTGAAAGAACTGGTCATAAATTAATGCAGCACCTGTCACTTGGGCTGTATCATGAATGGCTGTACCGAGAAACATCCCAGCTTTAATAGGGTCATCCGCAAATAAAAAATTGGCTAAAAACGGATACAGCATCATACCGGTTAACCCGAAAATAGTAATATTAGCAACCGCATAAGAAATTTCATTTTCCTTAGCCTTGATGACAGGGGATGTCGCCATAATCGCAGTTACGCCGCAGATCCCTGTTCCGGTAGCAATTAAGGTTCCTAAGCGATAGGACTGCTTCATCTTATTCGTTAAATACAGCGTGATAAATAACCCTGAAGCAATACATGCCACAATAAGTGGTATGCCGAACGCTCCCAGTTTTATTGCCTCCATTAAACTTAAACGAAGCCCGAGCAAAATAATTCCGGCACGCAAGGCATATTTTACGGAAAAAGAAATACCCTTGGCAAACACATCTGAAAGGCTAATCGTATTACGAATAATGATTCCTATAATTATAGCCACAAAGATCCCGGAAACCGGTGTTTCACTTTCCGGTGATAAAAGCCCTGCATTAATCATGATATATCCAATAAACTCAGCTCCGTAAATGCCGATGAACATTACGCCCAGGCAAAGAATAAGCCCTGGCAATAATTTAACGATAACATTCCATCTTTCACTGTTTATAAGTTTTTGCAAATTCTCCATCCTTCCTGCATCAGCAATACACTTGGTTGCTGTTTTCGAATGAACCTAGTTATAGATTAATGATTTTTTTACAATAAGTAAAATAATCAGTGATACTAACTGTAATAGGCAGTATTTGTTGAAATTGTTTAAAGTTTTATTTTTATAATAATAAAGTCCTTTCGCGTAACTATAACCAGTAAATTTGTTATGATAAAATTAATTAAGTATGATGTAAAGAGATTCAACTTTGTGTTGCAAGGAGGAGAAGCAAAATGGAAACATTGCAGGTAGGAAGAGCAAAATTAACATGGCTGAACGGGGGAGTTAATTTTCTTGATGGGGGTGCTATGTTTGGTGTAGTGCCCAAAGCCTTATGGAGCAAAAAATATCCTCATAATGATAAAAACCAAATCGAGCTGCGGACAGATCCGATTTTACTGCAGCTGGACGGGAAAAATTATCTGATTGACACTGGAATGGGGAACGATAAATTAACGGACAAGCAATTGCGGAATTTTGGTGTGAAGGAAGAATCTTCGATAGTAGCTTCATTGGAGAAAGTTGGACTTAATGTTGGTGATATTGATATTGTGCTCATGACCCATTTACATTTTGACCATGCTTGTGGTCTCACGAAAAAAGATGAACAGGGTGAGTTTGGGCCAGTTTTTGAAAACGCTAAAATTTACACTTCTGCTGTGGAATGGCATGAAATGAGAAATCCGAATATCCGCTCCCAAAATACATATTGGAAGATGAACTGGGAGCCAATTATTAGCCAAGTAGAAACTTTTGAGAAAGAAATAAAAATTGCTGATGGATTAAAAATGATCCACACGAGCGGTCACAGTGATGGCCATTGTATTCTCGTATTTGAAGAGGGGGAAGACTGCTTCATTCACATGGCAGATATTATGCCGACACATGCCCACCAGAATAAATTGTGGGCATTAGCCTATGACGATTATCCGGTCACTTCCGTACATCAGAAAGAGCAGTGGATGGATTTTGGCTATAAAAAACAAGCTTGGTATACATTTTATCATGATGCCTACTATCGTGCGATAAAGTTTAATGTGGATGGGGAGAGATTGGACGAGGTAGAACGTGAGCGTTATGAGTATGGTGGCAAATAGGGAATAAGCGGTTGTATTAATTTGGAGTACTCGAATTTATTTTTGGGTACTCTATTTTAGTGATAAGGATTGCCTTCAATATTAAAACAAAATTTCTTTCTCCTGCATACAGTTATTGACAGCGATTAAATCATTGTTTTTCCCCACGTAATATATTATTATTTATTGTATGAAAACAGTGTATTGACTTGTTCATTACTTCACTAGCATATTATTATACAGTTTTTTGGCGTTAGAGAGGAGAATCAGTTTGAAAATAGGAATCGATAAAATAGGATTTTACGCACCTCATCTATATTTGGATATGAAAAATTTAGCTGCAGCAAGAAACATTGATTCGGATAAATTTACAATTGGGATTGGACAGGAGGAAATGGCGCTTGCACCGATTACTCAGGATCCGGTAACACTTGCTGCTAATGCTGCTTTGGAAATATTAAGCAAAGAAGATAAACAAGCTATTGATTTTGTGATATTTGGAACCGAAACTGGCATTGACAACTCAAAAGCAGCTGGCGTTTATGTTCATCATTTACTCGGACTAAACGAGCAGGCAAGAACAATTGAAGTAAAGCAGGCATGTTATGGTGCAACTGCAGGGGTTCAAATGGCAAAAGGTCATATAGCGCTAAACCCTGACAGCAAAGTGCTTGTGCTCGGATCAGATATAGCAAGATACGGTCTAAACACTGGCGGGGAGTCTACTCAAGGTGCAGGGGCTGTTGCCGTACTTATGAGCAAAGATCCAAAAATCATGGCCCTTGAAAGTGATAGTACGTATTTAACGAGCGATATTATGGACTTCTGGCGTCCGATTTATTCGGAAACCGCGTTTGTAGACGGGAAGTTTTCTAATGAGCAGTATATTGCATTCTTTTCCAATGTATGGAATGGCTATAAAGAAAAAACAGGGCTTGGCATCAAAGATTTTGAAGCATTATGTTTTCATTTGCCGTATACGAAAATGGGTTTAAAAGCGCTGCGAACCATTTTTGATGAAGGCAGTGAGGAAGATAACGAGCGATTAGTGAATAATTACCAACAAAGCACACTCTATAACCGGATTGTCGGAAATATCTATACGGGTTCCTTATATTTGAGTTTAATATCTTTACTTGAAAATAAACCGGGCCTGGAAGAAGGGGCGCGAATTGGTCTGTTTAGCTATGGTTCAGGCGCAGTCGGTGAGTTTTTCACGGGGATTCTTCAACCCGGATATCAAGACCATTTACGGATAAAGCAGCACACTGAATTGTTTGAATCACGGAAAGAAGTATCAGTTGAAGAGTATGAACAGATTTTTGAAGAAACATTACCTGTGGATGGTTCCACTATGAAGCTTGAGGTTGAAAAAGATCCTGCAGTAATTTGCCTGGCAGGAATAGAAGATAATAAACGACAATATATTAATAAAAATAATTAAAGGGTTCAGCTTCAGGGGAGAAGGTACTCAATAGCATTATATTCAGGGAGTGTAAAGCGCATAGCGTTTCACACTCCCTATTTTGCACTTAAGCGGGCAGCAGAGTGGCAGAAACGAGAATATGTAAGGGTATCATTTGATAAACTGGACTATAAAACACTAAAGGAAGTACAACCATATCGTTGGTATAAAGCCTATGCAGAGCGATTTTGAATATGAAAGTAACTGGTGCAATAATTGAACAAGAAGATTATATGTATAAACCAGACAGAAGAAGGTATCTTTTTTAAATGATACGTGTTATACTATGAATAACTTAAATTGTTCGTGTTAGCAATACAGGATCTATGTCATAGCTTGAAAATGTATATCATCGTCTTGAATTATTATCAGAACAACTAAAGTAATAAACGTGCAGTATGCACAATGGAGGAATTTCACATGAACACAGGTTCAGTAAAATGGTTTAACGCAGAAAAAGGTTTTGGATTTATCGAAGTTGAAGGTGGAGACGATGTATTCGTACACTTCTCAGCAATTCAAGGCGAAGGTTTCAAAACATTAGAAGAAGGTCAAACAGTTTCTTTTGATATCGAAGAAGGTAACCGTGGACCACAAGCAACTAACGTTGTTAAATAATAATTTATAATTGATAAGAAGCCCTTCTGTAACAGAAGGGCTTCTTATTTTTTTGGCAGATAAGAAAGTATAAAACTTTCTTACTGTAAAATGAGAAAGCTGAATTAAAGGTAAAAAACACACCATTTTATGAGTTGTTTTGCTTATTATATTCATAATGCTAATTGGTAAGTTGTCTCTACTATTATTAGCATTTCTCTCCCCAAAATGGATCAGTTGTATTTGGTTTACTAAACGTGATATCTATCCGGCCTATGTCATAAATACTGATTTCTATGTTGTTTCAATCGAATCAATAACCGTTCCCGTTTCAAGATCCACATAAAATTCATATTGCTTATTAGTTCCATCCACATTACGGGTAACGCCGCCTTTATACGCATCATACAACAATCCGTTCATTTCCACTTCCTCCGGCTTCATATAAATCCAAGAGCCACTTATTGGACCGCTCTTTTTATATGTTTCTTTTGCCCGATTCAATGCTCTTTCCGGGGTTATTTTTTGAAAGTTTTCCATTTGTTGACCAGCTAAGTAACCAACTACAACTCCTATCCCTGCAGCAAGTGCTACTCTTTTTACACCCATTGTTCTTTCACCTCTTGTAAGCAATTTAAATTACATAATATATACTCCTCATTATACAGGAAAGCAATTAAAATAGAAAATTAAATAAGCAAACAATTGGAAAGTGGAAACAAATTGTCGCTTTCCGTTATACTTAACACTATACATAGAATCTAATGGAGGGATTACATGAACCAGGAAACGAAGGATTTATTTAAAAATCTAACTGAACTGCAAGGAGCCCCGGGGAATGAACAGTTAGTCAGAGGCTACATGGAAAAGGAATTAGAAAAATACGCTGATGAAGTGATCCAGGATAATCTCGGTGGTGTATTCGGTGTGAAAAATGGGGAAGGTCCGAAAGTAATGGTTGCCGGACACATGGACGAAGTAGGCTTTATGGTCACCCAAATTACGAAAAACGGAATGATTCGCTTTCAAACGTTAGGAGGCTGGTGGAATCAGGTATTACTTGCTCAGCGCGTACAAGTAATGACAAATAATGGGCCTGTGGTTGGTGTGATTGGTTCCATTCCGCCGCATAATTTGACGCCTGAACAGCGGAAAAAGCCGATGGAAATTAAACATATGCTGATTGATATCGGGGCGGATGACAAAGAGGATGCAGAACAAATTGGTGTAATACCTGGGCAGCAAATTGTTCCTTTGACACCATTTACGCCGATGGCTAACGAGAAAAAAATCCTTGCTAAAGCTTGGGATAATCGTTATGGCTGTGGTTTATCCATTGAATTACTAAAAGAATTGCAAAGTGAAACGGTGCCAAACAAGTTATATTCTGGGGCAACAGTTCAGGAAGAGGTGGGCCTTCGCGGGGCACAGGTTGCAGCGAATATGATTAAGCCGGATATTTTCTATGCGCTCGATGCTTCCCCTGCCAATGATGCAAAAGGGGATGAAAAAGAATTCGGTCATGTTGGAAAAGGTGCCTTGCTCAGAATTTTTGACCGCACGATGATAACGCATCGTGGTATGAGAGAATTTATTCTGGACACAGCAGAATCCAATAATATTCCGTACCAGTTTTTTGTATCTCAGGGTGGAACGGATGCAGGACGTGTACATATCTCAAATGATGGCGTGCCGTCTGCTGTTGTAGGTATTTGTTCGCGTTATATTCATACTTCGGCTTCCATCATTCATGTAGATGACTATGCAGCTGCAAAAGAACTGCTTGTAAAGCTTGTAAAACAAACGGACCAAAATACAGTAGATCAAATTAGAAAAGCATAAATTGTTACTAGAAATGGATGAACGTATGTGAATATCATTTTAGGTTCTGAAAACCCCGCTAAAATAGAAGCAGTACGAGCTGTATTTCCGGAAAGAGATATAATTGGCGTAAAAGTTTCGTCTGATGTCGCTGCACAGCCATTCTCCGATGAAGAAACAAGGCAGGGAGCGATGAACCGAGCGATGAAATGCTTGGATTACGACCCTTTTTCCAGAGGGATTGGATTGGAAGGCGGCGTAATGTACCTGAATGATCAGCTCTTTTTATGTAATTGGGGAGCACTCGTGGCACCGGATAAAGATGTTTTCACAGCGAGTGGTGCAAGAATTTTACTTCCGGAGGAGATCACCGAAAAGTTGCAGCAGGGTGCTGAACTTGGGAATGTCATGGACAGCTATGCAAAAAAGAAAGATGTAAGAAATAAAGAAGGCGCTATCGGCATTTTTACGAATGACCGAATTTCTCGAAAGTATATGTTTGAACATGTTGTATGGCTTTTGAGAGGACAAATGGAATATTGGGAAAGGAAAAAGCAGCGGTAAATCCCCGCTGCTTTTGCACTTGCTATTCATAAATATAGGCAATCACATCAAGTGCCTGTTCTACCGTTTCCACTGTAATGTTTGCTTTGTTGGATAATTCCTTTAATGGATGCACAAGCGATTCGTCACGGACGATAATGGTTGGCTTGCCCATTGTGATAGCGGCACTTGCATCCATCGCTGTGTTCCACTGTTTATATTTTTCTCCGAATAACGCAATGACAACGTCTGATTTTTGCATAAGCACCTGTGTGCGGAAGTTATTGACACTGGATGCTGCGTCATCGCGGTACACATTATCCGGCTGTTTTCCTAAAATCGCTTCCCCAATATCATCTGAACGATAATGGTTCGTTTGTGGAGCTACAAAAGTTAATGACAGATCTTTTTCCTTGGCGATTTGTTTAACATCTTCACGCCAGTCATCGTGAATTTGTCCAGCTAAATAAACTGTTAAATCCATAATATCCCTCCGTTATTTTTCATGAATCTATCTATTATAGTAAACAATATTCGTGTATTTTTAAAGTAATTGTTACAGCAGGTTCAATTTGAAGGAAATGTGCCGAGTCATTTTTTCTTGCCTAACGGGTTCGAATCTTGGATAATGATAACAAGGTCATGAACATCCATTTTTAATAAGTCTATATAATTAATGTCAAAAGCTTTTGAAGGAGGATGCAGCAATGGAAAATCTTCAATCAACAGATCAATTTAATCAAAAGATAAAAGACAACAAAATAATCATGTATTTCACTGCAGGCTGGTGTCCGGATTGTACATTTATTGAACCTGTTTTACCGGCCATCGAGGAAGAATTCTCCGATTTCACTTTCGTACAAGTGGACCGCGATGAATTTATAGCTATCTGTCAGGACTATGACGTATTTGGAATCCCAAGTTTTTTGGTTTTTCACCAGGGAGAGGAAGTTGGAAGATTTGTAAGCAAAAATAGAAAGACAAAGGAAGAGATCACACAATTTTTAAAAGAACTTCCAGTATAATTGACAGAAGCTTCCAGCTCTTGAATTAAATGAGGAGGCAATAAGTATGAAAATGACGACAGTGAAACTGAAAAATATACTTAAAGAACGTTTTGATAACGAAAATTACCGAACTTCCTATAACAGGGATAAGGATACATTTCGTGTCGAATGGAAGCACGCTAAGAAGGGAATCACGATTACCCTCCCGAACGTCGTCGCCAAATATAATGAGCGCGGCGAGGTTGCCCTCGACGATATAACAGAGCATGTGAGAGAAGCGCTTCGCATCATGAATGAGGAACACCATCTGTCCGGTATGGAAAAAAATATATTCCCTGTTATTCGAGCCACTTCTTTTCCTACTGAAACAAAGTCAAAACAAAAAATGGTGTATAAGGAGCATACTGCGGAAACGAGGGTTTATTATGCCCTTGATTTAGGCAAGTCTTACCGGTTAATTGATGAATCCCTGCTTGAAAAAGAGGGATGGACGAAAGAAAGAGTCGATGAAGTTGCTTCATTCAACCTGCGTTCACGAGAAATTGATTATAAAAAGGATACCGTAGCGGATAATGATTTTTATTTTGTTGCGAAGCAGGATGGTTATGATGCCAGTCATATTTTAAATGAAGCTTTTCTTGAAGAAATGAAAGCCAATGCGAAAGGGGAGGAACTGGCTGTTGCGGTTCCGCATCAGGATGTGCTTATTATCGCGGATATTCAAAATAAAACCGGCTATGATATTCTGGCGCAAATGACGATGAAGTTTTTCGCTGAAGGGCGGATTCCAATTACATCGCTGCCATTTATTTATGAAGATAAACATTTGGAGCCTATCTTTATCCTTGCAAAAAACAGGCCAGAAACCAAATAGGAAGGAAGATTGTGATGGAAGTTTTTTATAATCCGGACGGAATAGGAGATGTACTCATCGTTCCCTTGAAGGAGGGTGAACGTTATAATATAAAACATGAAAAACATGGGGATGTTGTAAAAATAATGGATCTTGAAGGGGGCTTTCTCGGCTACAATATATTTCAAGCATCGAATTATTTTTCACTATCTGAGACAGGACAAATAACTTTAACAGAAGCCCTTTTAAACCAGATAAAGCAGGTCTTTGAAAAAAATGGTATAAAGGATAAGCTGGATGTAGATTTAAGCTCGAAATTTGTAGTTGGTTATGTCACAGATAAAGGCAGCCATGAAAATGCGGATAAACTAAGTGTCTGCCAGGTCGATGTCGGTGATGAGATACTGCAGATCGTTTGTGGTGCTCCAAACGTGGAAAAAGCCCAGAAGGTCGTTGTTGCGAAAGTTGGTGCTGTCATGCCGAGCGGATTAAAAATTAAACCGACAGAATTGCGCGGGGTGCCATCGAATGGTATGATATGTTCGCAAAAAGAATTAGGGTTGCCAAACGCACCAAAAGAAAAAGGCATTTATGTGCTTGAGAACTCCTGCGGGATAGGGGAGCCATTCGAATTTTAATATAAAGGTAAATGACAATCTTTTTTAAGGTGGATTGTCATTCTTTTTATCTTGTTTAAAAAATGTATCGGCAAAATAATTGATATAATGCTAATATAGTATTAACTGTAAGAAAAGAAATGAGTGAAATATGATGTGGGGAAGTTGGAAAGACAAATTAGGCAAGCTTTTTTCAGATAATGAACCGAATAATCATCAGGAAATAGATCAGAAAAACAGAAATCTGAATGTAAAGGCAAAAATGACCTATCAATATCCAAAAGAGAAACCCTTTCGTTTTCCTGTCATCCCTGATCAGCATTCGGCGCAACCAGAACATAAACAGGTTGCAGATAAGCCTGCTTATGAACGGAGAAAGCCTGATACAAAGCAGACAAAGCCAACCGGGAATAGAAAAATAGAGGATACAAGTAAAATATATAAGAAGAAACAGAATACACCATTTAAACCAACAGAAGTTCCTTCGCCGATTTACGGATTTCAGCCTCGAAGAAATAGAAACGAGATTGAAAATGTACCCGCGTATAAACGAAAAAGAGAGAAGCACCAAGAATTTGCGGAAGAAATTAAGACTGAAGATGGGGAGGAAGGCATTCAGCAAACAGCAGCAATGTTCTCTCCCGATAAATATGAAAATAATCAGGAATACCTAAATATTCAGCAGGATCCATCTGTCAGTGAGGAAACAACGGAGCAAGAAGTAGAGGCGGGATGGGCTGGCAGTGAGAGCGGCATCCCGAATACCGATAATAAACTAAATGCCGTTGATAATTTTTCCACAAAAACAGAGACAGGAAAATTTATCACTGAAAGTTCAATGACGAATACGGGGGATGAAGTACAAAATCCAGAGGAAAGCATCTCAGCAAAGCCAAGACAAACAAGCGAGCAGGAAAATAAAGCTATGCCTGTTCGCGAGAGAAAGGATTCTTCGCGTTCGGAATCAATTACAGATTCACAACAAAAATCAATCAAAAATCAATCAAAAGAAAATCCTGTTACATACCGGAAACACAGCCAAAAGGATAAAAGAAATCAGCAAGAGAAAAATAAAGTACCTTTCAATGTCATGATGACGCCAGCTGACAAAAAAAGACAGCTGGAGCGGGAAAAACAGGTAAAAGATACTTCAATCGAGATGAAAAGATTCAAACGGGTCCCTTACCATTTGCTTGATGACAAAGAAGAGTCAACCAATGAGGATCACAGGTGGATTCGCCAGCAGAGAGAATTGCTGGAGGAAACATTGAAGCATTTTAATGTGCGGGCACGTGTAGTAAATGCTACGCAAGGGCCAACAGTAACCCGATTTGAAGTTCAGCCTGAAATGGGTGTGAAGGTCAGTAAAGTGAAGAATTTAAGCGATGATTTAAAATTGAATATGGCAGCGAAGGATATCCGGATTGAGGCACCCATTCCCGGTAAACGGACAATTGGTATCGAAATTCCGAATAAAAAGGCACAGAAAGTTGGTTTACAAGGAATTTTTGAAACGGATGCCTTTAAAAATAGTGACTCCCCGCTATCGATTGCTTTAGGATTGGATATTGAAGGAACGCCGCTTATTACCAATATCCAAAAAATGCCGCATGGACTTATCGCAGGTGCTACAGGCTCTGGCAAAAGTGTCTGTATTAACACCATCTTAGTCAGTCTTTTGTACAAAGCAAATTATGAGGATGTGAAATTCCTTCTGATTGACCCGAAAATGGTAGAACTTGCTCCGTACAACGGCATTCCGCATCTTGTTTCCCCGGTTATTACTGATGTAAAAGCTGCGACCCAAGCCCTCAAGTGGGCTGTAAGGGAAATGGAGGAGCGTTACGAGAAATTTGTAGAAGAAGGTGTCCGGGATATAGAAAGGTTTAATCAAAAAATAGCCGGGCAAGGCAGGCAGGATGAAAAAATGCCGTTTATTGTGATCGTGATTGATGAACTGGCCGATCTCATGATGGTCGCACCACAGGATGTGGAAGATGCGATCAGCCGAATTGCCCAAAAAGCAAGGGCATGCGGAATACATCTACTTTTGGCTACACAGCGGCCATCTGTTGATGTAATTACAGGTTTGATCAAAGCAAATATACCAACCAGAATCGCCTTCAGTGTCTCCTCCCAGGTTGATTCACGTACCATTTTGGATACGGCGGGTGCCGAGAAGCTGCTTGGCAAAGGGGATATGCTGTTTATTGAAAATGGCACAGGAAAGAGCACAAGACTACAGGGCCCTTTTGTTTCCGATGAGGAAATTGAAAGGGTGAGCGGGTACGCCAGAACGCTGGCAGAACCAAATTATTTATTTGAACAGGAGGATCTGCTTAAAGAAGTATCCACGGAAGAAACAGAAGATGAACTGTTGCAGGACGTGATCCATTTTGTCTTAAACCAGCAAGGTGCAAGTACATCGCTATTGCAACGACACTATAAAATCGGCTATAATCGAGCAGCAAGACTGATTGATACTTTGGAGAATAAAGGAATCATTTCCGGCCAAAATGGCAGTAAGCCAAGGGAAATACTCGTGACACAAACTCAGTTACAAGAGGGTTATTGATGATGATTTTTCAGGTTAAAATGATGCTGACTCATCACAAATATGGCTTTATATTAATTAAATTAACAACTTGTGGAAATCAGTCTGAAACCAGTCACTCAATTCGCGTAATCCACCTTGCAAGAAGGTTGAATTAAAGTGAGTAAGCATCAGTGTTATGTTAGCGGGATGAACATCTATAACCATAAATGTATACAATGTGGTAAAAGAAGCACGAACCTAGGCGAATAAAAACCAATTGTATAAGTTGTTAATCATACCTATTTTACCCAGTCATCCAGATAAAATATACTATGTTTATCGGCGAATTAGATCAACATCAAAAGTAAACAATAATGCTGGAGATACATGGATAAAAAATAGGTTACTTTACTTTAATTAGAAAAGGTTATATTATAGTAGAGCTTTGCATCCCTTGAATACGTTTAAAATGTCATACAAAGGTAAATCGTCTTGTATGAAAAAGCGAAAAATATTTTCAACCCTGTTATATTTTGATATAATGTGAAAATAAGTGTGAGCAAACTCATGTCGTAAGGAAGAAGGTTTAATAATCAAACAATAAAGGAAATATTCATCAATAATAAAATGAATTATGGATAAATAGATACTTTAAGAAGACGGCAGCCATTGATATTTAGAGAATGTGAAACACGTTTCTTACAGCATATTTTGGAGGTTCTTTTTATGACAACTTACCATTTTATTGGTATAAAAGGGACAGGAATGGCTTCTCTTGCACAGATCCTTCGTGATTCAGGCGAAAAGGTGCAGGGTTCAGATGTAGAAAAACGTTTTTTTACACAGAAGGCATTGGAAGAGAAAGGAATTCCGATACTCCCTTTTTCAGAAACTAATATACAACAGGATTTTACCGTCATTGCAGGCAATGCCTTTGCAGATGACCATATTGAAATAAAAGAAGCGAGAAAACAAGGCGTAACATTTTATCGTTATCATGAATTTCTGGGTGAATGGCTAAAGCAATACACAAGTATTGCTGTTACCGGTGCCCATGGAAAAACATCCACAACCGGGCTTTTATCCCATGTTTTACATGAAGCTTTTCCGATTTCGTATTTGATTGGCGATGGTACAGGAAAAGGCCATATGGACAGTCAGTATTTTGTTTTCGAAGCATGTGAATATCGCAGACACTTTTTGCAGTATGAACCGGATTACGCCATTATGACAAATATTGATTTTGATCATCCGGATTACTTCACAAGTATTGAAGATGTGTTTGATGCATTTCAATCGATGGCTGACAGGGTGAAAAAAGGAATCATTGCCTGCGGGGATGACGAAGAACTGCAGCATATTCAGACAAAGGTGCCAATTGTATATTACGGTTTTAATGCCACCAATGATTTTCAGGCGCAAAATGTGCAGGAAACGAAGGATGGTACGGAATTTGATGTGTTTGTCAGAAATACGTATTATGACACATTTACCCTCCCGATGTATGGAGACCATCACATTTTAAATGCACTTGCTGTAATTGCCATTTGTCATTATGAAAATGTGAGTGTGGATGATATTAAGCAATTAAGTACTTTTAAGGGAGTAAAACGCCGCTTTACCGAAAAGAAAATTGATGATCAGATTGTCATTGATGATTATGCCCATCACCCTAGGGAAATCACGGCGACAATTGAATCTGCACGTAAAAAATACCCTGAAAAACAGATCGCTGCTATTTTTCAACCTCATACATTTACGAGGACAAAAACATTTCTGCAGGAGTTTGCTGATAGTTTAAATGAAGCAGATCATGTGTATTTATGCGATATTTTTGGTTCTGCAAGAGAAGATGCGGGTGTCTTGTCCATACATGATTTACAAAATTTAATTGATGGCAGCCAGATCTTAGAGTTATCGGATACACGGATACTAGAATCGCACGAAGACAGTGTGCTTATATTTATGGGGGCAGGGGATATTCAAAAGTTCCAAGAAGCATATGAAAGTATGATCACAGCATAGTCGGATAGTATAGTGAATCTAATGGGTTTGCTATACTATTTTTTATTAAAAATTAAAGGGTTTTCATACATATTTGTCGAATGGTTAATATAAAGAAAGGAAGCTATGCTTGCTTTTTTACCTTTATATTTGTTTCAATAGAGTAAAGTAAGGGTAACAATTATGTAGGCAACGTACTAAAGGCTTTCACGGGATAGGATACGATCGACAACAAGGAATGATACTTACTTGTATATAAATTTTCGTAGTTCTGTCGCATCAGCCTTCATTTGTCATAAATCCCGTACATTCTCATTTAGACATAGTAAAGGAAGTGATAGTCAAAATGGAAATCATGTTGTATATTGCAGCATTCATCGCTGCAGTTGCTTTTGTAGTACTGGTCGTATATGCAATATTTACATTAAAAGAGGCCAAGAAGACTATGAGTAATGTACATGAAACCCTGGATAGTCTTGATAAGCAGATGCAGGGTGTTACCACTGAGGCAACCCAGCTGCTGAATAAAACAAACCGGTTAGCTGAAGACCTAAACCAGAAATCCGAGAAAGTGGACGGGCTGTTTGATGGTGCAAAAAGTATCGGGAATTCGGTGAAAGGATTTAACCAGTCATTGAAACAACTTTCAAACAGCATATCAAAAACAGCAACCGAAGATCCTGAAAAGGTTTCGCAAGCAGTGAAATGGGGATCTGCTATTATTGATTTATGGAAAAGGAAGAAAAAATAATAATCAAGAGGAGGAATAGAGTATGGCAGACAATAACAATATAAACACGAAGGATTTTATTATCGGTACATTAATCGGGGGAATGGTAGGTGCAGCTGCTGCATTATTATTTGCTCCTAAATCAGGTAAAGAACTAAGAGGCGACATTAACGAAGGTGCCAGCCAGGTGAAGGACCGGGCGATTGAACTGGGAAGTACAGCACAGGAAAAAGGAGCTGTGTGGAAGGAGAAAGCTTACACTACTGGTGCCGAGCTGAAGAAAAAAGCGATGGACACAAGCTCTGAGCTGACGAAAACTGCGACAGAAAAAACAAAAGAAATGACAAATTCGGTGAAAGGAAAGATTGAAGAACAACGCCGAAAAGGAGAAAGTACAGTAGATCAAGCTGCAAATGAAGCACAGGAAAAAGTAGAAGCAGCAGAGAAAGCAGCAGAAGAGGTTGAAAAAATGCAATAAGGAAAA
Organism: Virgibacillus oceani; assembly: GCF_041521345.1. GTDB lineage: Bacteria > Bacillota > Bacilli > Bacillales > Amphibacillaceae > Virgibacillus_N > Virgibacillus_N oceani_A. Next base: position 117,693 of record NZ_JBGOHB010000009.1, read on the forward strand.
GCCAGTTGCCTTTTAATTGGTGAAATTATAATGGATTAATGCACTTGAACGAGATGTTCAAGTGCATTTTTTAATGGAAAATATATTTCAATATGCTTATGATGGTAAATTTGCACTGGGAAAAAATTGATCATGGTTTAAAAGGTCTTCTCAAAACCAAAAGTAGCACCAAATTATTTCCAAACAATTTCCAGGTCATCCCCATGTTGTATTTCGGCATCAAAGGAGGTTGGTTCATTATTTTTCAACAGCGAGAAGTTACCGTTTTTGTTTAATAATTCAATATCAACATAGCGAAATACATCTTGAAAAATAAAACCATTGGTCGATTGTTTTTTAATCGTTATTGCATCATTTCGATGCAGTTTAGCATCGACGTGTACATCCTGTTCATTTCGAAAAACCTTGAGCTGCTTTTCATGTAACGTAACAGTTTCTGTTTGAAATTTGACCTTGATGTGATTGGAATAGCTTTTATCAAGCTGATGAAGCAGGTCATCTACTGTCGGCGGTTGTGCAGGTGTCATTAGTAGCCGATCATGCTGCTTTAATCTATAGCTGCTATCCACTTTGTTGTCATTTACAAATATTCGTGTTTCCCCTATTTCTAAGTTTACTTGCTGGTTATTCACAAATACCGGAAATGCATTTGTGTTTGCTAGCTTTTCAGTTTTTGCATACATAAGAAAATCATGAACTGTTTTAACTTGTTTTAAAGAAATTTTGTCTTTATCACGGATAATATAATCCGGATTTTTTTGCTTCATCATTCACATAATAGTGAACATGCAATGGGGTAGAATCCCCATTAAAAGTAATATTCAGAGGTGGAATTCCGAGGAGTTCTTCCAGACTTACTTTCAGATCTTTTCCATCCATTCCTTTCTGAATAGTAATTTCATCACCATGCTGAATTACTCTATCGACATTTGTTTTTTCGTTATTTAACAGAATGGCAGGGGCTTCGCCAATTTCCCCCGGCAATGTGATACTATTGGAGTTCACTAAAACTATCGATGCCATCTCGGGTTTTCCATACATTTTATTCATATCAATTCCGGCTTGCACGAGATAGTCTCCCACAGTTAATTTCTTCATTTCAAAAAGTCGGATAACTTTTCTGTTCACATAAACACTCACGTAATGTACGGATTTTGTTTTGCTGTGATAGCGATTCCGATTGGTGTGTTCCTTTATTTGTAATCGCAATATCGCTTGAACCCGCACCATTATCGACCAGTGCAACATTGAGACGTCTCATGGATTCCGGTATGAGTACATCAATCGCTGCAATCGGCTCCAGGGTCAATGCTTCCATTTCAAGGCCGGCACGATCCAAAGCGGCAAGGAGAGATTCGACAACAATTTTAGGTAAAAAGGTAGCAATAATCTTAACCGAAGCTTTTTCTCCGCTTTGATCAATAAGTGAGCCGATTTGTTCACCATCAATAGCATAGTGAAGTACGGAATAACCGACACAGTAATAATAGCTGTAATCCTGTGTTTCTCCTTCAACCAGCTGCATTTGCGCAGACTGAACTGCACTTAATTCCAAGTGCTTCATTGTTTCTATCTCTGTAATAGGCTGATGATGAAGATCAATGGAAGCTGTTGATTCTGTTGTTTTTAAAGCTCTGCCGGCAGCAGCTACACAAACTTTTTTGAGTTCACCATGTCTGTTTTCTAGTTTTTCCTTTACCTTCCGAATAATCTCTGCAACAGCCAGCACATTATGTATTTGACCGTCTCGCATGGAACGTTCCTGATGTTCCAGCATATAGTGGTCGGTAATCGAGAAATTTTCCCCATGTTGCTCTAGTAGGATACCACTGACGGATCGGGTGCCGATATCCAAGGCAAATATACAGTTGTCCTCCATAAAATGAATCCTTTCATTCTTTTTAAATTAATTATTAACTTTTTATCGACAAAGCAAAAATAATTAGCTATAATGGTGACTAATTATAAAAAAACCAACTGAGATGAGGAGAGTTGAGCCATGGCAAATTTAGATCAATTACGAAAAGAGCTGGATGAAGTGAATGCTGACATGCTATCACTCATTAATAAGCGTGCAACACTTGTTCAGCAAATTGGTGAAATAAAATCCAAACAGGGAACGAAACGCTTCGATCCTGTACGTGAAAGAGATATGCTAGATCAGATCACTGAACAAAATGATGGACCTTTTCAAAATGCGACAATTGAACATATATTTAAAGAGATATTTAAGGCAGGGCTTGAATTACAGGAAGACGACCATCGCAAAGCACTGCTTGTCTCAAGGAAAAAGAAACCGGATAACACCGTCATTGATATAAAAGGTGCGAAGGTAGGAAACGGAAATACGCAATATGTGATGGGGCCTTGTGCGGTAGAAAGCTATGAGCAAGTGGAACAGGTGGCCGAAGCCGTTAAAAATAAAGGAATAAAATTGCTGCGCGGCGGTGCATTTAAGCCAAGAACTTCGCCATATGATTTCCAGGGACTTGGTGTTGAAGGACTGCAGATTTTAAAAAAGGCTGCAGATAAACATGATTTGGCAGTAGTAAGTGAAATAATTAATCCGGCACATATAGAGGAAGCTTTGGATTATGTGGATGTCATCCAAATTGGTGCCAGAAATATGCAAAACTTTGAACTCTTGAAAGCAGCGGGTGATGTTGATAAGCCGGTACTGTTAAAACGCGGCCTGTCTGCAACCATATCTGAATTCATAAATGCTGCAGAGTATATCATTTCACGCGGGAATGGAAATATCATTCTTTGTGAAAGAGGTATCAGAACGTATGAAAAAGCAACAAGAAATACACTGGATATTTCCGCAGTGCCTGTATTGAAAAAAGAAACACACTTGCCGATCATGGTAGATGTAACGCATTCAACAGGGAGAAGAGACTTGCTATTACCAACTGCTAAAGCAGCACTTGCAATTGGGGCAGATGGTGTCATGGCGGAAGTACATCCGGATCCGGCTGTTGCCCTGTCCGACTCTGCACAGCAAATGGATATTCCCACGTTTAATGAGTTCATGGATGAAGTACATGAAATGGACAAGCGGATGAAAGCTGTGGAAAGCCGTTAACTGGGAAAAGTAATTCATATTGGATGAAATGAAGGCTGGCTATCTTAAATATGGTCAGCCTTCACTTGTTTTTCCAAAAAAGATGATGGCACGTAAAAACCGTATCTCTATAGGGTTTCTTTTTGTAATTTTTTTCAATGTGGAGTATGATAAAGAAAATACAGGATCGATATAGATTTTGCAGGAGGTAGATATTGTGAACATAACAATTTATGATGTAGCAAGAGAGGCAAATGTTTCCATGGCGACCGTATCAAGGGTTGTGAATGGGAACCCGAATGTAAAACCAACAACTAGAAAAAAAGTATTGGGTGTTATTGAAGATTTAGGCTACCGGCCAAATGCGGTGGCAAGAGGTTTGGCAAGCAAAAGAACTACAACAGTGGGTGCGATCATTCCGGATATCTCAAGTATATTCTATGCCGAGCTGGCAAGAGGGATTGAAGATATTGCCACCATGTATAAATACAATATGATTTTGAGTAACTCTGATCAGAATAAAGACAAAGAACTCCAACTTATTGATACGATGCTGGAAAAACAGGTGGACGGGCTCATTTTTATGGGTGGACATATTTCTGAAGAGCATGTACAGCAGTTCAAGACCGCTCCGGTTCCGGTTGTTTTGGCTGCAACGTATGACGAAAATAGTGTGGTACCATCTGTAAATATTGATTATGAGCAGGCTGCATATGAAGCTACAAAGCTTTTAATTGATAGTGGTAATAAACAACCGGCTTTTATTTCCGGACTGGATGACGGGCATATTAATGAACTGAAATACAGCGGATATACTCGTGCGGTAAAAGAACTGAGCGGCTCCGTTAATGAAGACTATATTATTCGGGAGGATTACTCCTATGATTCTGGCGCAGAAGCAGTACAACAGCTGTTAGAACTGAATGAAAGACCTACAGCTGTATTTGTTGCCTCAGATGAAATGGCACTTGGTGTGATCCATGGTGCTCAAGATAAGGGCTACCGTGTACCTGAAGATTTGGAAGTAGTTGGCTTTGACAATACCAGGCTGGCCACAATGGTGCGCCCGACATTATCTACTGTTGTACAGCCAATGTATGATATTGGTGCAGTTGCGATGCGCCTTTTGACTAAATTTATGAACAAAGAAGAAGTGGAGGACCAAAAAGTAATCTTGCCACACCGAATTGAAAAAAGACATTCAACTAATTAAATAATTTGCCGATATAAGGAGTAGATATGATTTCAAGCAGATGTAAATCTGCCTAATTGCAATGAGTGCTTTTCCCATCATTTATGGTGATTAGCCAAGTTTTCTAAGGAGCGGGATTATGAGAAAACGAGATATATTAACTCCTATCGGCATTACGTTTGGTTTTATCATGATTATGCTTGCAGTAGCCTCCAGGGGTGGATCAGAAGGTGCTGCACAGTTTCTCGATATTGCATCGATTTTTATTGTAATCGGCGGACTGATTGCTTCCATGTTAATTAATTTTAAAATGGAACAAATTAAATTGACAAGAAAGATTATGAACGAGGCTTTTCATAAAAATGAACAGCGCCTCCCTGAATTAATTGCCTTATTTATTCAACTATCTGAACGGGCGAGAAGGGAAGGCATTCTAGCATTGGAAAATGAATTGGAAGAAGTGGATGATCCTTTTATAAGAAAAGGCATCCTTCTTGCTGTGGACGGAATTGAACCAGAAGTTATCAATGACATCATGAATGCGGAAATTACCGCAATGGAAGAGCGTCACTACAGGGGAAGGGCGCTTATTGAAAAAGCGGCAGAATACGCACCGGCCTGGGGAATGATTGGTACGCTGGTCGGGCTTGTTCTGATGTTAAATAGCCTTGAAGACCCGGCGACACTTGGACCAAGCATGGCCGTTGCACTACTGACAACTTTGTATGGAACGGTTCTGGCCAATTTGGTTTTTGCCCCAATGGCGAGTAAACTGGAGAGTAAAACAGAAGAGGAAGTTTTTATTAAACAGGTGATTATTGAAGGTGTCATCGGCGTTCAGTCAGGGCAAAATCCAAGAATTTTAGAAGAAAAATTAAGTGCTTTCCTTTCCAACGAGGCGAAGGAGAAACAGGGAGAAGAAGAGGAATCCGGTTTCGTGGAGGAGAGCATAAATGAAGCGTAGGGAAATCAAAAAGCGGAAAAACAGCGGTGCACCTAAGTGGATGGTTACATATTCAGATATGGTTACCCTTATTTTGGTTTTTTTCATTCTTTTGTTTTCCATGTCTCAAATTGACTTGGTAAAATTTGAAGCGATATCGGAATCATTTCAAAACCGGATGATTTTGGATTTCTATCCTTCTGCAATACCGGCAGAAAATCCGACAGAGCATGCAAGTATTGAAGAGCGCGGAGAGAACTCGAATGAATTTGAAACACCGACACAATTAAGAGATAATACAGACCGAGATAAAACAGAAGAGGTTGATGAAGATAATAAAGATTCATTAAGCACTTTATTGGAAGAAATTGAAGCTTATCTGGACGAAAATAACTTAAATAATGTAATAACTGCAAACAGGACCGAACAGGGTGTTGTGCTGGTTTTACAGGAAAGTATCCTGTTTGATTCAGCAGAAGCGGAAATTCTTCAATCGGGAATGCCGTTTTTAGATCGAATCGGTTCATTGCTGCATGATATCCCAAACAGTGTAAAGGTTGAAGGACATACGGACAGCAGACCAATATCCAATTTCAGGTATCCTTCCAATTGGGAATTGTCCGGCGCACGTGCCAGCAGTGTAATCCGCTACCTGATTGAAGAAAATGAATTTGATGAATCGCGCTTTACTTCAGCCGGGTACGCAGACACAAGACCGGCCGTACCAAACGATTCACCACAAAACTGGAGTCAAAACAGACGAGTAGAAATAGTAATTATGGAAGATAATGAAGATGAAGAATGAAACATGGGGGCAGTTCTCCTGTTTCATTTTTTTTGTCTATAAACCATTTTTCTGCCATAAAGTTCATATAATGTATCATATAAAGCATCTATGGTACATGAAGGTTCTAAAAATCGAAAATGACATACCATATAAAGCATCTATGGTACATGAAGGTTCTAAAAATCGAAAATGACATACCATATAAAGCGTCTATGGTATATGAAGGCTTTAAAAATCGAAAATGACATACCATAAAAATCGTCTATGGTACATGAAGGCTCTAAAAATCGAAAATGACATACCATAAAAATCGTCTATGGTACATGAAGGCTTTAAAAATCGAAAATGATGTACCATAGAATCCGTTAATGGTGCATGAAATCCTAAAAGATCGAAAATGACATACCATAAAAATCGTCTATGGTACATGAAGGCTCTAAAAATCGAAAATGACATACCATAAAAAGCGTCTATGGTACATGAAGGCTATAAAAATCGAAAATGATGTACCATAGAGACAGTTAAAGAACAGTTGCCTATCGACGAACAGTACTCAAAGCTGTCTTTATACATCATGTTAAGAATTATCGATAAAACCTCTTTGTAGAGCATAACTATTAACCTGCTAAAAGGAAACGAGGCTGGGACAGAACTCTGAGTAAGCGTTGAAAAGACGAACAACCCACCACATTAGCTCCGGAAATATACGTAGACTCCTGTGGGAGCAAAGGCATCGGGGAGACCCCGCAGTGCGTCAGCACGAGGAGGCTCACCAGCCGCCCGCGGAAAGCGAAGTATATTTCTGGAGCGGGATTTAAGCACAAATTTAAGGATGTTCGGATTTCTGTTTATTAAAATTGTTCTGGACCAGCTTCGTCATTTCACCGGTTTTGTATATTTTAATAAATGCAAAAGCAGTTTTTCGTTTTTTTCCGTAATTTCCACTTTTCTTGGTATCGTTGGTCTGGATTCCTTCGGGTCATGCCAAAACTTCGGCAATTCCACTGGAGCCTGGGGCTGCCATTTTTCTAGCCATGCTGATGGGGTTTCGCCAGCAGCCACCTCATCCGAAGACATCACATTCCAGATTTGTGCCCAGGCTCTTGGGACAACCCGCCAAATATCATAACCACCGCCGCCAAGTGCGATCCATTTCCCCCCGCAATACTGATGTGCCAATTCATGCGAAAGTGCAGGGATACGCTCATAAATTTTCATGGAGGCAGAAAGGTGGGTTAATGGATCATAAAAATGAGAGTCTGCACCATTTTGCGTAACAATCATATCAGGCTTAAAAAATTCCGTGATTTCTCTTAAAGCGGCTTCATACACTTGAAGGAAAGATTCATCTTCGGTAAATGCATCAATCGGCAGGTTAAAGGAATAGCCGTGACCTTCTTTGATCCCGCGTTCATTTACGTTGCCTGTTCCCGGAAAAAGATATCTCCCTGTCTCATGGATCGAAAACGTACAAACATTTGGATCATCATAAAATGCCCATTGAACCCCGTCTCCGTGGTGTGCATCTGTGTCCACGTACAGCACCCGGAGATTGTATTTTTTACGAATATATTTAATGGCGACCGCTCCATCATTATAAATACAAAATCCGGCGGCCTTTCGTTTAAATCCATGATGCAGACCGCCACCAAGATTAAGTGCATGCTCGGCAGCACCGCTCAAAACGGCATCAACCGCCGTTAAAGTACCGCCTACAAGGTAACTGGACGCTTCATGCATATTATCAAAAATCGGTGTATCCTCGGTTCCTAATCCATACTCATATCCGTCTGCTTCCGTTAACTTGCCTTTACTTGCTTTCTTTACTGTTTCAATATAAGCGCGATCATGAAAAAGAGCCAGTTCATCTTCCGTTGCCATGCGAGGTACTATTATTTGCTCTTTACTAAGTTTGTTTGACTGTTCCAATAATTCCTTGGAAAGAATAACCCGTTTTTGATTAAAAGGGTGGTCTTCATGAAAACGGTATTTCAGGAATTCATCGGAAAACACAAAGGAGGCATTGCAGCTCATACTTTTGGCTCCGGAATATTATTTGGCCACATAAGCTCATACCCTGCATTTCTTAAATCTTGAATAATTGGCATCGGATTCATCGTTTGCACGCGGAAAACGAGTATTTTATAATCTGGATCATTCTTAAAAGGATAAATGAGTACGGAAACTATATTTGTTTTTCTTTTTCCAAAAATGGCTGTCACTTCTGGTAAAATACCGGGACGGTGCGGTACTTTCACTTCGATATGCGAGCTTTGTACATGCGTACCTGTTAACTGAATGAATGTGTATAACATATCTTTCTCTGTAACAATCCCAATGAGTTCGTTATTGTTTCGAACAACAGGCAATGCTGCACATTCTTTTTTATAAAAGATACGCGCAATTTCCTCGACAAAATCTAGTGGGTGAATCGTAGTCACCGGTGAACTCATAATTGAACGGATTTCATTTTCCAATTCAGGAGCGTTAGCATCTTTTTCAAAAATGGATGGGCTGGCATCCCGTACGTCGCGATCAGAAACAATACCAATGATGGAAAAGTTCTCATCCACGATCGGTATATGCCTGATCCGATGCTTCTGGAGTATTTCTAATGCTTCTTTAATAGTAGCTGTTGGTGGAAGTGTCACTACTTCCGTTTTCATAATTTCTTCAACTAACATCTATAACCCCTCCCGAATACTTCGATATCGATGTCTCTGTAAAAATCGTAATTTATCAAACGCTTTAACCGAAGACTCCGGAACATTTTTGCCGATCCGGACCATTAAACAATTGGCCGGATGGGAAATGATTTCAGGATCATCTGTTGGTGCAGGTATCAGTCCACCTGAGGCCATCATTTGTTCCATCATTTTACGGTAGTCCCAAATACTTAACGATGTTCTATTCAAATCCCAATGCCAGTAATACTCCGTAGAGATGGTGATGTAATTTTCCATGTAATCATCCATCATGGAGACTTTTAATAAGCCAGAAGCCACGCCTGCTCCCCGGTAATCAGGGATAACCTCAATAGCGCCCAGCATAATCAAATCTTTCATGTTGAATTCTGACCATCTTTCCATTGGGTCAGGATACAGGTATGTAACATAACCGACAATGGTATCTTCTGTTCTCGCTATAATTATTCTGCCTTCAGAAAAATCCGCAATACTTAAAAGTGCCTCGAATTGTTTTTCAGCAGGGCGAAATGCTGTTAATAATTCATGAAAATAATATTTTTTTAATTCCTCAGAAGGAAGAGGACCTTCAATGGTAACTGTTACACCAGAAGCTTCACGTGTTTGCACATGATAGCTCTTCTTATGCTCCATCCATATCACCGCCTACATAATATTTTAATCGCTTACATTGTATTATACAGGATATGGCTATGTAGTTTTAGTCATAAGTTAAAAAAGTGTAAATATAGTTATCAGAGCGAGTACCAAGGCTTTTCAGTGTGCATTAATTGTGAAGGCTTAATTACCATAACAGATAATTATGTTATATTTTTCACCTGAAAAAAAGAGGGGAAATATCCCCTCTTCCTGTTAAATGCTATTATTAAAGTTAGTCATCATTTTCGTCGTCCTCATCCTGATCCTCTTCTTCATCATCGCCATCGTTCTCATCTTCATCTTCTTCGTCATCATTCTCGTTATTACCGTTATTCCCATTTCCGTTATTATCCTCACCGTTGCCGTTCCCGTTACCCTCATTTCCGTTATCATTCTCATCATTTCCATTATCCTCATCATTCTCGTTGTCCTGATCATCATTGCCATTGCTGCCTTCGTTATCATCACTTTCATTCTCTTCTCCGACAGTAATTTCATTGGATGCAGAAGATTCCCGGCCAAAATAATTCACGGCTTTCACGTGATACACACCAGATGATCCGGTGGAATAATCGGTATCCGAAGTGCTTCCAACCCTTGAGAAGCTTTCGCCGGACTCACTAGCACGGTAAATTCGGTATCCAACAATATTTTGCCCGGTTGTTCTATCCCAGGATATGGAAACGTCTGATGACGAAACCGACGGAGCTGGTGGAGCACTGCCAGTATCTTCAATGGAGCTGCTTGCACCTGTACTGGAAGTGGAAACACTTATTTGTTCCCATTTCTCTGTTTCGGTGCGTGGATACAGCTGCGTCAGGTCGTTTAGTTCATTCCAGCCCATACGTTCCAGAAAATCAGGGTTAAACGCCAGTCCGTCTCCTTCTACAAATTCTCCAGGTGTGTCAGGTCCAGCGACCACTGCGTTTCCATCAACCATGGTGATATTGCCGGAAATCAGGCTGTTATCTTCCTCTGTTGGCACATGCTCTGCATTGAATAGATCCGATTTTACGAGACCTGCCTGCTCACATAATTCTGATGGAAGCATGCCAGAAATTGCGCAGTAGCTTCTTTCAACAATCCCGTCCGGTCGTGTAAATCTATCGGAAGGTGCCAGCAAGTCAGAGTTGATATCTGTTGCTGCATTGATCAATTCCGACCAAAGTTGTATATTCATGTTGCTGTAGCTTAAATGAGAGCCTGTATTGTAAATAGAATGTGGCTCATCATATCCCATCCAGGTCCCGAAGGTCACATTTGGATTTGTTGCAACAAACCAGGCATCCTTGTATTCATCGGAAGTCCCTGTTTTTCCTGCCCAGTCCACACCGCCATATCGTAATTGAGAGCTCAAATGCGTACCAGTTCCTTGACTGATCACGCTTCGCATCAAATCAATCGTTAAATAATTCGTTTGTGGGGAATACACATCAACCGTTTCAGTTTCGTGTTCATAGATGAGATCCCCATCTTCTGTAGTAATTTTTTCAATCATGTACCCATCAGCAAACTGTCCGTTATTGCCAAAGGTTGCAAAGGCATTAATATTCTCTTCAATGTAAGTACCACGACTCATTGCACCAATGGACAGTGCACGATTTTCATGATCCATCGGTTCCAATGTAGTAATACCCATCTTTTCCAGGTATTCTTCAGAAGGTCTTTCGTCCATCATATCCAGATAAATCTCTGCAGCCGGAATGTTATAGGAACTGGCCAGAGCCTGTCTGGCTGAAACAATACCGTAATGCCCGCCTCCATAGTTACTTAAGGGCCAGTTTGGATAATTTCTGTCATAGTCAGCAATAGGGGTTCCAGGTTGAATTCTGCCTTTTTCCATTGATGCTGCGTAAAAGAATGGCTTCATGGTACTTCCATTTGGCCGGGTAGCCTGTGTTGCATAATTAAATTGCTGGTCCTCATTGTGGTCCCTTCCCCCAACAAAGCTGATAATTTTTCCTGTATTGTTTTCAATCAACATAGCAGCAGTCTGAAGCGGGTCTGTTTTTTCCACCATTTCTCCTGTATCGGGGTCTTCTTCTGTAAAAGTACGGTCAGGTCCATAATATTGATATTCCCTGACTACTTTTTGCATCACATCATAAATCTCTTTATCGATGGTAGAATGGATGTTATAGCCGCCAACACGCATATCACGTCTTGCCAATTCATCATATTCCTGGTCTAAATCCCCGTCTTCTTCAAGATCTTCTTCTGTATATCCATCCTGTTCAGCCAGATAGATTTTTAAAATATTTTTAGCCCTGTTCTGCAGCTCATAAGTCAGATAAGGATAGGAGTCAATCGGCGATTCAGTTGCTTCTGTAAAGTCGGCAGCTATGTCATACTCGATTGCTTCGTCATATTCATCCCGGGTAATGTATTCCGAATCCAGCATTCGGTTTAATACCGATTTCATTCGGTTGATTCCTGGCTGAATTCCATCTTCATCCTTTAGTTCCCCTTGATTGGTAAAGGGGGTGTATGCGGACGGACTTTGCGGAAGCCCTGCAAGATAGGCAGCTTGCGGAAGGTTTACTTCATCCGCATCCATGCCGAAAATACCCTGAGCCGCTGTTTGTATTCCTGCAATGTTATCTCCGGACGCATTTCTGCCGTAAGGAACAATATTCAAATAGGCTTCCAGAATCTCATCCTTTTCAAAAAAACGTTCCAACCTCATTGCAAGGAGAATTTCCTTTGCTTTTCGTTCAAAAGAAACTTCATCGGTAAGTATCTGATTCTTAATTAACTGCTGGGTTAAGGTACTGCCGCCCGTTCTCGTATCGGAATTCGTCACCTCTTGCACCATTGCCCGAACAATTGCACTTGGCACAATACCTTCATGCTCATGAAAATATTCATCCTCGGTTGCGATTACTGCATCGATCAATACCGGAGAAATTTCATCCAGAGTTGTTTCTTCCCTGAAAAGATCGGATTGCACATTACCGATATAAATTTCATCAGCAAAGTATAACATAGACGTTTCTTCATAATTGTATAAGTCATCTGCCATTACTTCATACGGGCGTACCGGCTCGTCTTTCACTAAAGAAGCAAAGTAGCCTGCACCAAGTCCCCCTGCAAAAAACATGCCAATAAAGCCAACAACAAGGAAAAACAGAATCACATTCCAGAACACATCATAGGTAATTCTCGATGAACGCTGAAGTTTTCCTGTTTTCCACCATTCCTTCACTTTTTGGCTGAATCTATGGTAAAATTGTTTAAAATCCATGGAAAAAACCTCCTATAATAGCTATTTTATTATAGCATAGATAGGTTTATCATGTATAAAAATTTTGGTTGAACCTTGCTTTTATTTCATGGATATGTTATGAATAGATAAATTAATAAATCAACCGATCTTGAAAAGTGAGGTTAAGCTGAGATGGATGAAAGTAGTTATGCAAATCCCTGATTAAGAGAGCTGGCGGCAGGTGAAAGGCAGCCATATTTGCAGGCGAATTACGTATCCGGAGCATTCTTTTTGTGGTATATACGTACAAGAAAATGTATGTCCACATGAGACGGTGGCAACATCGTTAACAATCCGAAGTTGGCAATATATATTGCAACAAGGGTGGTACCGCGTGTAAACTCGTCCCTTTTTTTGATAGGGAGGGTTTTTTTATTTAGGGAAAATATAATATTTTTGGAGTGTGAAGAGATTGGACATTTTACAGGATTTAGAAAAACGGGGATTAATTCATCAGGTTACAGATCGAGAAGGCTTAGAAAAACACCTGGAACAAAATCAGGTGACGCTATATTGTGGTTTTGATCCTACAGCAGACAGCTTGCACATTGGCCATTTACTGCCGATAACAATGCTGAAAAGATTTCAAAAAGCAGGGCATAAGCCTATCGCCCTTGTGGGCGGAGGTACTGGCATGATTGGGGATCCAAGCGGCCGTACGACAGAACGAGCTTTAAATGAAAGTGAAGTTGTGCAGGGGTATACAGAGAAGATCCGTGGGCAGATTGCACGGCTGGTTGAGTCTGACGGAGATGAGAATCCGGTTGTTTCCCGTAATAACCATGACTGGCTTTCAAAGATGACTGTCATCGATTTCTTGAGAGATGCCGGTAAACATTTCGGAATTAACTATATGCTGGCAAAGGAGTCAGTATCGGCAAGGATCGAACAAGGGATTACGTATACCGAATTCAGTTATATGGTTTTACAGTCTATGGATTTTCTTAAATTATATGAACAAGAAGGTTGTACATTGCAAATTGGCGGAAGTGACCAGTGGGGCAACATCACTGCTGGAATGGAATATATCCGCCGCTCCAGAGAAAATCTGGATGAAGAAACGAACGTATTTGGTTTTACCGTGCCATTAATAACAAAAGCAGATGGAACGAAATTCGGAAAAACGGCAGGCGGAGCAGTGTGGCTTGATTCGGAGAAAACAAGTCCATACGAATTTTACCAATTCTGGCTGAACACCGATGATCGCGATGTTATTAAGTTTTTACGCTATTTTACATTTATTTCTGACCAGGAAATGCAGGAGTTGGAGACAGAAGTAAAAATCCAGCCGGAAAAACGTGCAGCACAAAAACGGCTGGCCGAAGAAATGACAAAAGTAGTACACAGTGAGGAAGCTTTAGAACAGGCAAAGAAAATTTCTGCTTCCTTATTCAGTGGGGAGTTAAAAGAACTGTCTGCAAGTGAGATTGAACAGGGCTTTAAAGATGTGCCATCCTATGAGACGGGGAAAGAGAACATTGGTTTAATTGAAATACTGGTTAATGCATCTATTTCCTCATCCAAAAGGCAGGCGAGAGAAGATATCTCCAATGGGGCTATATATATTAATGGAGAGCGTGTGCAGGACTTGAAATACAGCTTAGACGAGAAAGATCATATTGATGATAAATTTACGATTATTCGGCGGGGGAAGAAGAAGTATACATTGATTCGTTATAAATAGCCTGATAGAGAAGGTTGGGGCAAAAACCTGAGGAGACATTGAAAAGTCGAAAGCTCTACAATGGTAGCTCCGGAAATATACGTAGACTCCTGTGGGAGGTCGGCTAAATTCGGTCACGTCCTATGACCAACGCCAACACTCGCACATCCTGTGCTTGCTTTGGCATCAGTGAGACCCCGGAGTGCTTTGATAAGGAAGGCCGACTAAAACCGCCCTTTGCGGGCAACGTTGGCATACCCCTTGTCGGGGCAAGGAGGCTCACCAGCCGCCAAGCGGCAAAGAAGGCACGGTGATACGAACAAAGTGAGTTGAACCGATGTCGCACTTGTGCCCAGAGGGTGAAAGCGAAGTATATTTCCGGAGCGGGTCTAAAATTTAAGGATGTTCGGATTTTTGGATGCTAAAATGGTTCTATCTCAGCCTCCTCTTTTAACTCAGTTTGTATTTTTAATTTAAGTCTGATGATTTCCTGTAGTATCTTGCTAGATCGGCATAAATCATTCAACCTAATTAAAAAAGAAAGGAAAATGTGGATGCTGTACAAGCAACGTAAGAAGTCTTATGAATTAGAAGCATTAGAGTACTTAGACAATCGCATGCATTTATCTAAGAAGGACAAGCAATATTATTTTAGTCTCAAGAAGGGTATGAAGGAGAAATCCGGAACGGCTCCAATGTGAATGCTTTATATTAAACGACCTGCTCCTTAACTCCAATAACAATACCTTCCCAAATCGATTCACTCATTATCACTACGGATACAATTTACCTTTTTGAAGTAAAAAATCATAATGGAGATTACTTTTATGATTCAGGCAAATTTTATAATAATAAATCGAATACTGAAAATATAAATCCTTTACACCAGCTGAAAAGAAAGGAAACCTTACTTCATCAGCTGCTTCTCAAACTCGGGTACAATCTCCCTATTAACGGTTCAGTAATTTTTATCCATCCTGAATTTATATCAGCCACCCCTCACCAATCCCATTATTTACCCGATGCAGATTCATCAGTATTTAAAACAACTGAAAATTAACTAAGAGACATAAAATACTTGCAGAAAAGCTAAATTCCCTTCATATTCAACATACCAATTACGATAATTTGCCATCATACCAGTATGAAAAACTAAAAAAGGGGTTAAGTGTTTGAAATGCAACTCGTTTTCTAACCTTATGGAAGGCTCCAAATATGGATGAAAAATTGTGGTTATATAGAAAAAGTTGCAGATGAAGTCACTTGCAGTATTGAGGAGTTTAAACTTCTATTTCTGGATAATAAAATTACTACTTCTGCTATTCTTGACTGGTGCCAAGTAATACATTCTAGAAAGAGAATAAAAGGAGTACTGGACAAAAAATATAAAAGGATAGGAGAAAATCGCTGGATATACTACGGATAAAGAGAAGTAGAAACTTACCAATAAGCTAGATTCGTTTTCTAACTATAAAGAGACACGTCATCGAAGTCAAATAGTGTTGAAAAGTCATCGAGGCTCTTAATCGATGGCGTTTTCATATGTATTTTCCAGAGGGATAAACAAAACCCCTCCAACTTATATTGGAAGGGGCTCTTAATCCTATTAACGAGAGTAGAATTCAACAATAAGCGCTTCATTAATTTCTGCTGGCAATTCAGCGCGCTCAGGGTAACGATTGTACGTACCAGTTTTATTGTCTGCGTTAAAAGTGATGTATTCAGGAACAAAGCTGTTCACTTCGATTGCTTCCTCAATAGTATCAAGCTTTTGTGATCTTTCACGTAATCCGATTTCCTGTCCTGGTTGCACACGGTAGGATGGAATATCTACGCGGTGTCCATCTACAGTTACATGACCATGGTTCACAAGCTGACGGGCTTGAGGGCGTGTACGTGCCAAGCCCATGCGGTAAACAAGGTTATCCAAACGGGATTCCAGTAGAATCATAAAGTTTTCACCATGGATTCCTTTCATTTTACCAGCTGCATCAAACAGTGTGCGGAATTGACGTTCATTTAATCCATACATGAAACGGAGCTTTTGCTTTTCCTGCATTTGCGATCCGTATTCTGTTATTTTCTTGCGTTGTGTTGGTCCGTGCTGACCAGGAGCGTAAGGACGTTTGTCTAATTCCTTCCCAGTTCCTGTTAATGAAATGCCAAGGCGGCGAGATTTTTTCCAAACCGATCCAGTATAACGTGCCATAAGACATTTCCTCCTTTTTATTTTATTTGCATAAAATAAAAGTGCGTGATTTATCCACCTGTCCATTATGTTTTCATGTACCATCGCTCCAGCAGCTAAGAGTTACGCGATACACCTCGTGCAGTTTTCCGCTATTCAAGGAACAAAATGGGTGCAAATAGAAAAACACATAAGCTACTTTAATATTTTACACAACGAATAGTATATAACGTTTATGCCAGTAAGTCAACCGCGAATTGAAATTTCAATACGCATATTTATGTAGTGGAGATGAAGTATTGAAAAAAGCGGCGGGACTTATTCGTTCCTTTTCGGAAGCAGTGGACTTTGCAGCAAGGTGGGGAGGGGAGGAATTAGCGCTTTATGCCCCGAATATTTCGGTTCACCAAGGTGTTCAAATTGCTGGACTTATTTTAAGAAATGTAAAGGAAAAAACAACGCCTTCGACCACGCTGTCTTCCGGGGTGTCATCCTGGGATCATACAATAGTATGACTCTGTCAGTGATTTATTTATTCGGGCGGACAGGGCAGTTATATGAGGCAAAAATGGCGAAAAAAATAGTGTGGTGAAGAAGTGAGTAGCT
This sequence comes from Virgibacillus oceani, assembly GCF_041521345.1. Lineage (GTDB taxonomy): Bacteria > Bacillota > Bacilli > Bacillales > Amphibacillaceae > Virgibacillus_N > Virgibacillus_N oceani_A. The sequence continues at coordinate 134,745 of NZ_JBGOHB010000009.1, forward strand.
TATCTTTTCCTGCTGCTCATTGAAAAGCCCCATACCCTTTCTAAAAAGAAGGGGCGGGGCTATTTTTTAATTTATAAGTTCTTCTCCAACTCACGGACAAATTTTTCAAGATATTCCTCATCCACCGCATCAAAGCGATCTTTGACCGGACTATCAATATCAAGTACACCGTAAACATTCTCATTCTTTATGATAGGAATGACAATTTCCGATTGGCTTTTTGCATCACATGCGATATGCCCCGGAAAAGCGTGGACGTCTGCAATTCGCTGTGTCGCCCTTTCTTTCACGGCCGTGCCGCAGACTCCCTTGCCATAACCAATTCGAATACATGCAGGGAGTCCCTGGAATGGTCCCAGCACTAATTCATCTTCTTTCCAATGATAAAAGCCAACCCAGTTAATGTTGGACAAAAACTGATTCAAGAGTGCAGAAGCATTGGCAAGTATGGCCGTTTCATCTGATTCATCTTCACTTAATGCTTTTAACTGGCTGATGACCAGCTCATAATCTTTTTCTTTGGAACCTGAATAAATTGTAGTTTGGAACATATAAATCCCCTCTTTCATTAAAAATCAAGCAAATTTCGATAATACTAATAAATTTGTCGAGAAAAAAATGAAGGATTATTTGCTTCTTTGTCGTAATCTTGAAGTAAGGAGTTGAAAACATAGTGAAAACAAATCCATCAAAACAAAAAGTAATGGAAGCAGCATCCTCATTATTTTTCCAAAAAGGCTTTCATGGTACAAGCGTCCGTGATATTGCCGAAAAAGCTGCTGTGAATGTTTCCTTAATCAGTTATTATTTTAAAGGAAAGCAAGGCTTATTGGAATATGCTGTCACTAATTACTATGAAGAATACTTGAAAGTAATGGAAGCTGAGCTGGAAAAAACGAAAAACTTAACAGCGCTCGACCGGATGAAAACATTAATTTCAACTATTATACAGTATAAACAAAGCAATCATCAATTTTCTTGTTTTGTTCACCGGGAGCTGTCCTTGGATTCCGTTTTTGTCAGGGAAATGGCAGTTACCTATCTGGCAAAGGAAAATCATTTTCTCCAGGAGACATTTGATATCATGTTAAAAAACATGAAAATAAACACGGATGAAAAGCATTATTTATTTATGCAGCTGAAAGGTATGCTGATCACACCGTACATTATGCATAATGAATGGAGAAATGAACGAATCGGGGATTATTCCGGAGAAATTTTCATGAAAAAATATGCTAAAACAATTCATCAGTGGCTAGATTTTATAACTGAAAAGGAAAAAGTAAACTTTAAATAACTAAGGTGAAAATGACCTTTTAGTGATGTAAGAACTATATCTGGAAATGCGCTAAATGTTCTTCATGCCGAATACATTTGGGATTGCGCATTTATGTGTTTTAAACGATAAATATAGGCTTTTGCTCGGAGCTGGATGAAAAATCATGTCGTTTTATTAATTAATTTGTATATTTTTAGCCAAAAATGCATGTAACATGGTATTATTATTACAATACATCTAAGCAAAATATAAAAACGATAATAAATTTTAATTTTAATTATATATAAATCAATTATCCTCTTTTAGGAAGGTGTTGGGGGAGGCATTTTATGGCATATATTATTGGAACGATTTTAGTTATTATTACATTGATTATCATTGGATTAATACTTAGAAAAAGAGTGTATGACGTGGTGGATCGCTGTGAAGCCTGGAAAATGGACATTATGGGAAGGAATATTGCTGCAGAACTTTCCCGAATTAAACAACTTAATTTATCCGGGGAAACACAGGCGAAATTTGAGTCCTGGAAAGAACGCTGGGATCAGATTGTAACAAAAGAATTGCCTGATATGGAAGAGTACTTATTTGATGCAGAGGAAGCGGCAGACAGATACCGGTTTCGATCAGCCAGAAAGACGTTGAATGAAACAGAAAAAGTACTGGAATCCATTGAAGTCGATATTGAAAAAATACTGAAAGAAGTAGACGGCTTGATGGATTCAGAGAAATCAGGCAGGAAAGAAGCAGAGGAAATTGATCCTGCCATCAGGGCACTCCGAAAAAAAATATCCCAGCAGCGTTACCAATATGGCAAGGCAGAAAGTTATTTTGACAATGAAATAGACCTGCTGGCAGAGAAACTCGCCGGATATAATGATGAAATTCAGTCCGGGAATTATTATCAGGCAAAAGAGTTGATTGATGAGCTCAAAGTAAGATTAACCGATTTGGAAGATCAGATGGAAGAATTTCCTGAGATTTACAAGAAGTGCAAGCAGGAATTGCCATCACAATTGGACGATTTACATGCCGGTTTAAAAGAGATGAAAGAAGATGGGTATCGCGTAGATCACCTTGCTTTTGAAAAGGAAATACGGACATATCAGGAAAAGTTTTCAAATAGTCTCGAAAAAATGGAAAAAGGGGATACATCACAGGCAAAGGAAATCATACCTGAAATAGAAGAAAGAATCCAAGAAATGTATCGTCTCCTGGAGAAAGAAGCCTTGGCCAAAAATTATTTGGAGAATCAAATTCCTGGCTATAAAAAAACCGTCACTAACATAGAGCATATTTTTGATAATACAAGGTCTGAAGTTGAGGAGTTACAGAAGGCTTATTATATTGAAGATAGTGATTTGGAACGGTTTATGTCTCTGGATAAAGCTGTAACAAGACTTAAGGCAGATATGGATATGCTTGACAATGAAATAGAGGATAAAGATGCTTCTCATTCAGAGCTGCGAGAAAAAATGGAACAAGGTTTTCAGCAAGTAGAGGAATTACAAGAAGCGCATAAAGTATTTAAATCCCGGATTGAAAACCTCAGAAAAGATGAAAGGGAAGCAAAAGCCAAATTAACAGAAATCCGGAACAAATTGTATGATACACAGCGAAAATTAAAAAAAAGCAATATCCCGGGTGTACCTAATTTTATTTGGGATTCATTGGAGAATGCAACCTTCAAAAATCACCAAGTTTTATCAGCATTGGAAAAGCAGCCATTGGATATGAATGAAGTCCAGCAAGCGCTTGGAGATGCAGAAAATGCAGTAAATCAAATGATTGACCAAGCAGATGTTATGCTTGACCAGGCTTATTTAACAGAACAGGTTATCCAGTATGCGAACAGGTATCGCAGCCAGTACCCGATGCTAGCTTCTAAATTAATGGAAGCTGAACGCTTATTCCGTTCCTATGAATATGAATTATCACTGGAGCATGCAGCAAAGGCTGTGGAAGAAATTGAACCGGGTGCACTAAAACGAATTGAAAAATTCCAGAAAGCGGCGATTAACTAAAACGATGCAACATAAAGTGAAACTTCATTCAGTAGGGATTTTGTCCCCCCACTGAAACAACCATGGCTATGCTACGCATCGCCACCAACTACCATGAAAATGAATTTCTAAACGAAATAGAAGTATTCATTTAGAAAAATATGGAGATATAGTTAATAACAATACGACCAGA
>NZ_JBGOHB010000089.1:0-388 GCF_041521345.1 Virgibacillus oceani
GAACGGGATCCCGAGGTGCTTGAGGCGGATCTGTCGCGGTGGCCCACCCGCCGACTCGGATGAGTCCGCGGACCACTCACGGAATGCCGTGCAGCCCTGGATGTTGGCCCGGCGGAACGGTGGGTGCCGCAGGGGCATGAACTCCCGGGGTGAACAGATTGCCACCCGTGGGATCGATGCTCTTCTCGGTGGGTGCCGGTGGGGCAGGCTCCGGTGGGGCGCTGGACGGCGCCGTGGTCGTGGTGGTCGTCACCGACGTCTCCTCGGACGTCGGCCCGGACGTCGGTGGGGTAGAGGTGTCGCCGTCACCGCAGGCGGCGGTCATCGCGATCAGCGCGGCACCCGCGCACGCGACGAGCACGCGTCGATCGAAACGATGGACGAGCAT
>NZ_JBGOHB010000090.1:0-380 GCF_041521345.1 Virgibacillus oceani
CGCAACCAGAAGAGATTGATGGCTATGAATTGATCGAAATGCCAGAAAATGCGACTGGTGAATTTACAGAAGAACCACAAACGGTAACATATGTATATGCGCCTGTTGACGAAGGTGATGCAGCACCAGTTACAGTTGAACACGTCGATGAAGAAGGAAATCAACTAGCCCCTTCCGAGGATCTTACAGGAAATGTAGGAGAACCTTATGAATCACAACCAGAAGAGATTAGTGGCTATGAATTAATCGAAACGCCAGAAAATGCGACTGGTGAATTTACAGAAGAACCACAAACGGTAACATATGTATATGCGCCTGTTGACGAAGGTGATGCAGCACCTGTTACAGTTGAACACGTCGATGAAGAAGGAAATCAACTA
>NZ_JBGOHB010000091.1:0-367 GCF_041521345.1 Virgibacillus oceani
GTTACTTCCACACGATCCTGCTGGCCTAGTTCAATCTCAAATGGCAATGGCGTCTCGTCAAGTTCGTGCCCAAACGGTGCACTCGTTTCTACAAATTGATAGTTTCCAGGTGCCAATCCATCTACCATCAACAAGCCGTCTTCATCTGTTGTTAAGCCGGATTGAAGTTCATTCCCCTCTGCATCTTGAAGCGCAAATTCCGCGCCTTCCAAAGGTTCTTCTTCTTCACCAACTTTCAAGAGCTCCACACCGCCTGGGGTGCGCTCATTTTCTTTCGTTACTTCCACACGATCCTGCTGGCCTAGTTCAATCTCAAAAGGCAATGGCGTCTCGTCAAGTTCGTGCCCAAACGGTGCACTCGTTTCTA
>NZ_JBGOHB010000092.1:0-338 GCF_041521345.1 Virgibacillus oceani
CTACGGATCAAGAGGTTAGGGGTTCGACTCCTCTCGGGCGCGCCATAATCGGGAAGTAGCTCAGCTTGGTAGAGCACATGGTTTGGGACCATGGGGTCGCAGGTTCAAATCCTGTCTTCCCGACCATTATTTGGGGCCTTAGCTCAGCTGGGAGAGCGCCTGCCTTGCACGCAGGAGGTCAGCGGTTCGATCCCGCTAGGCTCCACCAAAGATTTGCTCTTTGAAAACTGAACAAAACAACCAGTATGTAATATGAAGATGTCAGAGGTAAGAAGTCTGAGTCAGACTAGGTTCTGAACGAGGAAGACTTATCCTCCTGAGGTCAATTTTTGAAGCTA
>NZ_JBGOHB010000093.1:0-332 GCF_041521345.1 Virgibacillus oceani
CGTGCGCCCTTATTCACTTAACTAAGCTTTACAATGAATAAGCGTCACTAATAAAATTAGCCTTCGCTTACAATCAAATGTTATTGATGTCGTTGTTACTCTTATTTAGTTTTCAAGGTACAAATAGCTTCCACAGGATGTGGTGACTTCTGTGTTCGCCACAGGACGTGGCGGGTTTTAACAGAAGATCCTTTGAGAGACTTTTTTGCTCTCTCAAAACTGAACCAAACAACACAGTATGCCTTACCGAGAGGCACGTAAGTGCCTCTGGCGTTCCGTTATATCTTCCTTAGAAAGGAGGTGATCCAGCCGCACCTTCCGATACGGCTACC
>NZ_JBGOHB010000094.1:0-288 GCF_041521345.1 Virgibacillus oceani
CTAGCTCATATCCGTCAATATCTTTCGGTTGAGCTTCATAAGGATCCCCAATGTTTCCAGTAAGCTGTTCTGGGTCTGCAATAGGATTTCCATTTTCATCTACATATTCTACATCTACAGGTGCCCCTGGTGTAGGCTCCACAACTGGTGTATATACATAAGTTACGGTTTGTGGTTCTTCACCAAATTCACCAGTTTCATTGCTTGGTACTTCTACTAGCTCATATCCGTCAATATCTTTCGGTTGAGCTTCATAAGGATCCCCAATGTTTCCAGTAAGCTGTTCTG
>NZ_JBGOHB010000095.1:0-282 GCF_041521345.1 Virgibacillus oceani
AGGAAAGATAATCTGGTTGTTTAATTACATGAAATAAGCTGTTTAGAAAGTTATAATGAAGATATGGTTTTTCTTTTGTTGGTGCTTCAAATAGGTTGCATGTGACTTCTTTTTGCTTTTCAACAGGATTTTTACTTTCTTTTTCCAGCCTGCGTTGATAAGCTTGTTGCTGTTTTTCGTTCATTGGCTCTAAGTTTTGACGGATGGTTTCCAAAACTTCTTGTTGTAACGGATGCAGTGTGTTTTCACCTTTTAATCCCGTAAAAACCTGTCTGATATAAA
>NZ_JBGOHB010000096.1:0-273 GCF_041521345.1 Virgibacillus oceani
GAGCTGTCACATTGGTGAACTATTTACACCCAGCCCCTCTATACCATCGGTCTCGCCTTTGGTACTTCTTTTAAATAATTCTGGGTTGCCAAACATTTACGGAGTCTGCAGTCAACGCTTGCTTTTTGGGTAACTTGCCCACAAACTTTCTAAATATGTTCGCCGCTCCGTTAATATCGGCATTTAACAGTAATCCTTTACAAGTACGATAAAGCCCACGTTTCACTCGTTTTCCAGTGAACACAGGAGTACCCTTCGTGTCATTATATACAG
>NZ_JBGOHB010000097.1:0-263 GCF_041521345.1 Virgibacillus oceani
CACCGTGCGCCCTTATTCACTTAACTAAGCTTTACAATGAATAAGCGTCACTAATAAAATTAGCCTTCGCTTACAATCAAATGTTATTGATGTCGTTGTTACTCTTATTTAGTTTTCAAGGTACAAATAGAGAGAGTTGCTCTCTCAAAACTGAACCAAACAACACAGTATGCCTTACCGAGAGGCACGTAAGTGCCTCTGGCGTTCCGTTATATCTTCCTTAGAAAGGAGGTGATCCAGCCGCACCTTCCGATACGGCTACC
>NZ_JBGOHB010000098.1:0-262 GCF_041521345.1 Virgibacillus oceani
CTTCCGTGATACATTCCCTCTCGGGCGATTTTTACGGATTCCCCAGTCAAATCTATCGTGATACATTCCCTCTCGGACAATTCTTCCGGATTTCACATCCAAATCTTCCGTGATACGTTCTCTCTCGGACGATTTTTACGGATTTCACATCCAAATCTTCCGTGATACATTCCCTCTCGGACAATTCTTCCGGATTTCACATCCAAATCTACCGTGATACATTCCCTCTCGGACAATTCTTCCGGATTTCACAGTCTATTCT